>NZ_JAENHV010000023.1:0-451710 GCF_016620375.1 Pseudomonas sp. LAM2023
CCAGCGTTCAATCTGAGCCATGATCAAACTCTTCAGTTCAATACTGCTTGGGTTTTTAAGAAACCCTAAACTTGGCTCAGCAATCTCAAATGACTATGTGATTTCTCGCATGGCCACTTGTGATGCTGATAATCTTTGTGACTATCAGTCCGTACTCACAAGCACCCACACGAATTGCTTGATTCGATTTGTTAAAGAGCGTTTGGTTAAGATCGTTTCATCTCAACCGAGGCGCGCATTCTACGCTTTCCTCATTTGCTGTCAAGCGTTTATTTTGAAGTTTTTTACCGCCAGCTTCTTTCGAAACCTTTGAACTTCAATCACTTACCGCTTGCCCCGAAGCGTTCATCGCTGCGAGGAGGCGAATAATACGCGCTTTGAAATCAGAGTCAACACCTTGATCTGAAAAAACTTTCTGCAGCGCCAGCGATGACCCGGCAACTAATCAAAACGCCGTGGATCTGTAAAGGAACACCCCCAACGGAGCGGAGCGGCCATGAGCGATGCGCAAAGCGAGAAAACCCCGGGCCTGTCGGCGGATGAGGAACAGGAAGTCAGCTTGAACCAACCGCCCCGCGCGGCGGTACTGCACGAGATCATTCGCTACCAGGGCGACCAGGAGCTGGAGCGGACCCTCGCTGCACTGTGGTGGTCGGCCCTGGCTGCCGGTTTGTCCATGGGCCTCTCACTCATGGCCATGGGCCTGTTCTACGCCCGCCTCCCTCAAGGCGAAAGTGCCCAGGTGGTCGCCAGCATCGGCTACAGTGCCGGCTTTCTTGCCGTGATCCTGGCGCGTCAGCAGCTGTTCACGGAAAACACCCTGACCGCCGTATTGCCGGTCATGACCTCTCCCACCCTGGCCAATTTCGGGCGCCTGCTGCGGCTGTGGTGCGTGGTACTGCTTGGCAACCTGGCCGGCACCCTGCTGGTGGCCTGGGTCATGCTGGAGCTGCCGATCTTCGACGCCAAGACCGACGTAGCCTTCCTCGAGGTGGGGCGCAAGGTCATGCACAACGATATCAGCCAGATGTTCGCCAAAGGCATCGTGTCCGGCTGGATGATCGCCACCATGGTGTGGATGATTCCGTCGATGGAGCACGCCAAGATCTGGATCATCCTGATGATCACCTACCTGATGGCCCTGGGCGACTTCACCCATATCGTGGTCGGCTCGGTCGAAGTGTCCTACCTGGTGTGGGCCGGCGATGAAACCTGGCGCAGTTTCTGGCTGGAGTTCGCCCTGCCGACACTGGCCGGCAACATCATCGGCGGCAGCTTCATCTTCGGCTTGATCAGCCATGCGCAGGTGCGCAGTGACAGCGGCAAGCCCCCCTCGCGCTTGCTGAAAGGCAACCCGGCAGGCGGGCGTCGCCGCAACGACGGCCAAACGTAAGCCCAAGAACGCCGGCTCGCCCGGCGCCCTGCATTTTTGTCGGCGGCCGGGCTGCCACGCTCAAGCTGGCCTATCCTGATTGAACCTCCTTCCTGAATGCTTGGCGGGAGGTTTCCTGAAGGAGCCGCTCGCGCATGGCCAGGACCGCCAACCTTGCACCCGCCAGCCCCACACCGCGCTTCCAGGTGCGCCGCCTCATCGCCGGCTTCAGCGCTGTTTTCGGCTTGGCCTGCCTGGTTATCGTCGGCGCACTGTTCAATATCGCCGGCACGCTTGACCAGCAGGAGCGCCAGCGCAGTGCCATGCAGGCGAACCAGGCGCTGGAACAACGCCTTCTCGCCTCGCGCCAGTTCCTGTCCGCCTACGCGGTATGGGATGCCGCCTACGAGCACCTGGCAGGGCAGACCGACTGGAAATGGGCCTATGAAGAAAAGAACGTGGGTGAGTCGTTGTACAGCGCCAGCGGCTACGAAGGGGTATTCGTGGTGGATGACACGCGTACCACCTACGGTTTGTTCAAAGGCCAGCCTACCCAGGCGGCGGCCAGTACCTATATAGAGGAAGCGCTGCAGCCGATCATCGACCAGGCCCGTGCGGCGGCCATACCCCGTGAACAAATCAGCCGTTTCGTCCTGTTCAATGGTTGGCCGGCGGTACTCAGTGCCGCGGCAGTGCGCCCGGACCGGGAGGTCAGCGAGAACGAGGTGAGCCAGGCGCCGGTGATGCTGTTTGTCGATCAGCTCACCAAGGACAAGCTGGCACGGCTGGGCACCGGTGTCGGCCTGAACAACCTGCACGTGGAAAAGGACGACGTCGGGGAGCACGAGCATCTGCACATCGACCTCGGCAACACCGGCTTCCACCTGTCCTGGAACAACCCGATGCCGGGGCGCCAGCTGTTGCAGGCGGTAATGCCGCCACTGGCAGGTGCCTTGCTGATTCTCGGCCTGGTCATGCTCTACCTGTTTCGCCACGCCTTGCGCAGTTCGCGGGCGATCGACCTCACGCTCGCCCGCCTGCAGCAGAGCAACCAGGCCCTGGAGGCTAGCGAACAGCGCTTTCGCGCAGTAGCCGAGTCGGCATCCGACTGGATCTGGGAAACTGACCGACAGCAACGCCTGAGCTATCTGTCGCAACGCTTCACCAAGGTCACCGGCTACCCGGTGGGCGACTGGCTCGGCCAGCCGCTTAACCAATTGCTGGCCTGCGATACCACCCCCCTCTCGCCGTGGCTGGATGCCCTGGCCATGGCCGATCCGCAACAACTGGCCAACCTGCGCTGCACCTACCGCGACCAGAATGGCCAGAACCGCTATTGCCGGATTTCGGCCCGTGCCATCTGGTACGACGGCAAACCCGTCGGTTATCGCGGCACCGCCAGCGACATCACCGATGAAGTCGATGCGCACGCCCGCATCCAGCACCTGTCGCTGCACGACCCGCTGACCGGGCTGGCCAACCGCAACAAGCTCGCCCGGCACCTGGAGCAGGCGCTGCTGCGCGGCAGTGACTCGCCGCCGATGACCTTGCTGCTGCTGGACCTCGACGACTTCAAACCGATCAACGACACCCTCGGCCATACCGCCGGCGACGCCGTGCTGCTGGAAGTGGCCACGCGCCTGCGCGACAGCACGCGTGATGGCGACCTGGTCGCACGCCTGGGCGGCGACGAATTCATCCTGGTGCTCAGCGGCATGGACAACCGCAGCGAAATCGACAGTTTCTGTGCGCGCCTGATCGCCCTGCTGCAGCAGCCCATCGTGTTCGACAGCCAGCCCCTGCACGTCGGCGCCAGCATCGGCGTAGCCCAGACCCGTAGCCAGGGCTTCGATGCCGGCGAGCTGATCCGCTGCGCCGACATTGCCCTGTACCAGGCCAAGGCCGATGGCAAGAATACCTGGCGCTATTTCGCGGCCGAGATGAACCAGCAGATCCAGTACCGCCGCCAGCTGGAGAACGACATGCGCCGGGCCCTGCGCAACCAGGAGTTCGTATTGCATTACCAGCCGCGCTACCGCCTCAACGACCTGCGCATCGTCGCCGTCGAAGCCTTGCTGCGCTGGCAGCACCCACAAGAAGGGCTGCTCGGGCCGGATACCTTCATCCCGCTGGCCGAACACAGCGACATCATCGTCGCGCTGGGCCGCTGGGTGCTGCGCGAAGCCTGCCGCACCGCCCTGCACTGGCCTGCCGACGTGCTGGTTTCGGTAAACCTGTCACCGGCCCAGTTCCTGCGCAGCGATGTGGTGGCGGACGTGCGCGAGATCCTGCTGGACACTGCATTCCCTGCCCAGCGCCTGGAGCTGGAAATCACCGAAAATGTGATGCTCAACGATATCGAAGGCGCGCTGGGCACCATGCTGGCACTCAAGGAACTGGGTGTGCGCCTGAACATGGACGACTTTGGCACCGGTTATTCGTCACTGGGCTACCTGCGCACCTACCCGTTCGACAGCATCAAGATCGACAAACGCTTCATCGGCGGCCTCGGCAGCGGTGGCGGCAGCGACCGCGCCGTGGTCCAGGCCATCATCAGCCTGGGCAAGGCGCTGGGGCTGACGGTGACGGCAGAAGGGGTAGAGAGCGAGCAGCAGCTCGAGATGCTGGAGAAGGACCTCTGCCATGAAGTGCAAGGTTATTATCTCAGCCGGCCACTGGACAGTACGGGGCTCGAGGCGTTGTGGCAGCAAGCCGCCGAACGCTCGGCCCCGTACCTGTAGCGTCAGCATGGCTGCTGCAGGCTGCGTTCGGCGATGATTTCCGGCAGATCGTGACGACGCATGTAGGCACGCAGCGGCTCACCGATGTTCAAGCGCTCATCGACGTGCTGTTCCAGCAACAACGCCAACCGTTCGCGGCACAGCACCATGCGCTGCCCCTGCTCGGGCCGCCAGACAAACTCGCTGCAAGGTGTGATGCTGGCATCGGCCACGTCCATGCCGAACGCGTCCTCGGAAAAGCGCACGATGTGCACGCCGCGCTTGCCATTGAAACCGACAAAGCCCTTGAGCTGCTCGGCAGCGTTGCAGATGTCCTGAGAAGTGATGGCCATGACGTAACCTCGCAAAGAAATCGGAAGATACGCACGCCAGGCGGGAGGGTCGCCTCTGCGGGCAACTCATGGGCGAAGCCTAACGCAAGCCGCGGCACGGATGCCACGCTTTTCACCGCTCAGTTGCCGCCGTCGACCTGTGAGCGCAGGACCTCGCCCAGCCATTGCATGAATGCCTGTACCCGGCGCGGCACGTGCCGTTGCCGGACATACAGCAGTGACACCGGCATGGCCGGCGCCTGCCAGTCCGGCAGCACGGCAACCAACTCGCCGCGCTGCAGGTGCTCGGTCACGGCCACCGCCGGCACCTGGATCAGCCCCAGCCCGGCCAGGCAAGCAGCCGAATACGCCTCGGCATTGTTGACCGTGACCACACCGGCCATGGCCCGGTAGCGCACTTCATTGCCGTGCACGTATTCGAACCCGGCGCTGCGCCCGCCCAGGGTGCGCACATAGTGCACCAACTGGTGCTCGGCCAGGTCCTGCAACGTGCGAGGCACACCGTAGCGAGCCAGGTAGGTTGGGCTGGCACAATTGCACATGCTCAGCTGCCCGACCGGCCGCGCCGCTACATCCAGGTCATGCAGGGCACCGATGCGCATCACGCAATCGAAGCCTTCGCGCAACAGGTCGACCTGGCGATCGGTGCAACTCAGCTCCACTTCCAGGCGTGGAAAGCGCTGCAGGAACTGCGGCAGCAGCGGGATGATCAACCGACGGGCCATCATCGTCGGCAGGTCGATACGCAGGCGCCCGGCCAGCTCGGCATCGTCGGCCCGGAACAGGCTTTCGATCTCGTCCATGCCCGACAGCAGGTCCTTGCTGCGCTCATACAGCAACACGCCGTCCTGGGTTGCCCGCACCCGGCGGGTGGTGCGGTTGAACAGCTGCGTACCGAGCATGCGCTCCAGCGCCCTCACCTGCTCCGACACGGTCGAACGTGGCAGCCCCAGGCTTTCTGCCGCCAAGGTGAAACTGCTGACTTCACTGACTCGCACAAAGGTGCGCAACAACTCCAGCTTGTTCACTCAGGCCTCCTGCTATCCGGTTTTACCGAACAGTATTTCCATTTTCGCTGGATTTAACAGTGCCTGGCTGACCAATACCCTGTCCTCATCCACCCACCATGAGGTATTCACCATGACTCGCAAGATTGCCCTCATCACTGGCGCCAGCCGCGGCCTTGGCCGCAACGCCGCCGAACACCTGGCTGCACGCGGTATCGATGTGATCGGCACCTACCACAGCAAGGCGGACGAAGCCCAGGGCGTGGCCGCCCGCCTGGAACAAGCCGGGGTCAAGGCCGCCATGTTGCCGCTGGACGTTGGCGACAGCGGCAGTTTCGCCGGCTTCGCCGAGCGCCTGGCAACCACCCTGCAACAGCAGTTTGGCCGCGAGCGTTTCGACTTTCTGGTGAACAATGCCGGGATCGGGCTGAACGTGCCGTATACCGAGACCAGCGAGGCGCAGTTCGACCAATTGCTGAACATCCAGTTGAAAGGGCCGTTCTTCCTTACCCAACGGCTGTTGCCGCTGTTGGTGGACAATGGCCGCATCGTCAATATCTCCACCGGCCTGGCGCGCTTCGCCCTGCCAGGGTATGCCGCCTATGCCGCGATGAAGGGCGCGATGGAAGTGCTGACCCGCTACCAGGCCAAGGAACTCGGCACGCGCGGCATTCGGGTGAACATTCTGGCGCCGGGGGCGATCGAGACCGATTTCGGCGGCGGTGTGGTAAGGGATAACCGCCAGGTGAATGAATACATCGCCGGCAACACGGCATTGGGGCGGGTGGGACTGCCGGATGATATCGGCGCGGCGATTGCGCTGTTGCTCGAAGACGGCAATGGCTGGATCACCGGGCAGCGGCTGGAGGTGTCGGGCGGGATGTTTCTCTGAACCGCGAATTTCCGGGCCGCGTTGCGGCCCATCTCGACACCAGGCCGCTCACAGCAATACAAACCGCTGCGCAACGGCCTTGGCAGCTACTTCAAGTCCTCATGCACCTGCACACTCGCCGTCATCCCCGCACTCAGGGCCACCCCCTCCGGCACCTGGTCCAGACGAATGCGTACCGGGATGCGCTGCGCCAGGCGCACCCAGTTGAAGGTCGGTTCCACCTCCGGCAGCAACTGGCTGTCCGGGTTGCTGTTGCGATCGGTGATGCCGCGGCTGATACTCTCCACGTGCCCTTGCATCGGCTCGCCTGCGCCCATCAGCCAGACTTTCACCGTGTCCCCCACGCGGATGCGCGGCAGCTTGGTTTCCTCGAAATAGGCCTGGATATAGAAGGTCGCATCATCCACCAGCGCCATCACCGATTCCCCGGCGTTGACATAGTTGCCTTCGGCCAACCGCAGGTTGGTGATATGCCCGCTGCGAGGTGCTCGTACCTCACTACGTGCCAGGTTGATCCTGGCAATCTGCAACTGCGCCTCGGCCTCGTGCAATTGGCCACGCGCTATGGCCGCATTGATCTGGGCGTTTTCACGCAGCTCGGCACTGATCGCTTCTGGCCCAAGGGCGGTACGCCGCGCCGCTTCACGCTCGCGCAGGCGCAGCTGCTGGGCGCGGGTTTCGGTCACGGCGCTGGCCTGGTCGAACGCCGCCTGGAAGCGCTCGCGGTCGATGCTCATCAACAGGTCGCCCGCCTTGACCTGTTGGTTGTCACGGACCTTCAGCTCTCGCACCCAGCCCGATACGTCGGGGGCAATCACCACCACGTCGGCGCGCACGCGGGCATCGCGCGTCCAGGGGGTGAGCATGTAGTACTGCCACAGCTGGTAGCCGGCGAACACGGCCAGGGCCACCACACACAAGGTCACCAGAATACGTACGGCCGCACGCATCGAAACACTCCTCTATAAGGGCCCCAGCAGTCGCACCACCAGGAACAACACACAAACGAACAGTGCCGCGTCGAACAGCGCTTCATGCCAGATCCAGCGCCCCAACGGCGTGGCCTGCACCACCAGGCGCAACACGCCGGTAAGCACCAGCGCCAGCAACACATAGACCAGGAACGGGCTGAACAGCACACCGCCCATTTCCCATTCACGCAACCCCATGGGCTTCCTCCTGCCAGCGGCACCACTTGGCCCAGCTTTTCTGTAATTGCAACACCGCCCCTTCGGCCAAGCGCAGCGGGTCGCTCGACGGCTGCCGGCGCAAGGCCGCTATGAACGCTTCGCTGCTGGCATCCAGGTACTGGCCACGCCCAGGCGCCGGCCCCTTGGCCAGCACCGTCTCCAGCTGCTGCAGGTATTCGCGCTCGGCCTGGCCCAGCGGTGCCTGGGCCACTACCAGGCACATGCGCAGGTGTACCAGTTCATCACCGATATCCAGCCCGTGCAGGCCGTCATCCCAGCGCTTGCGCTCATTGTCGGGCAGTTCACCGGCATGCCGCGCCAACTGCATCAGGCGGTCGGCCATACGCCCGCCGAACCAGGTGTCGGCCCCGCGCAGGTCACGCCGGGTCAGGCGTACCAGGTCGCTCTGGGTCGCCGCGCGCAGGCGCCGGCCCAGCCAGGCCGGGTGACGGAACACCAGCAAGCGGAAGGCCATCACCGCTGCCGACACCCCCACCAGCATGGCCAAGGCACTGTTGAGCAGGGTGGCCACGCCAAACTGCATGGCGTTGAGCGGCGACACCAGCACGATGAAGTGCAGGCAATACGAGGTGGCCGTGGCCCCGGTGCGTGGGTGCGCCATGCCCAGTGCCCCCAGAAACAACGGCACGCCCATGCCCAGGCAGAGCATGGCGAAGCTGCTCCATTGCGGCAGCAGTATCTGCCCGACCAGAAATGCGGTGGGTACCGCCAGGAAGATCCCCCGCAAGAAGCTCAGACCGATCTGGGCGCCGTTCTCACGGCTGGCAAAAAGGCTGCACACCACACAGGTCAGCACCAGCCCACCCGGTGCCGACGGCCACGCCGTGGCCAACCAGAAGCCGCTCATCACCAGAAAGGCCAACGCACTGCGTGAGCCGAACAACAGGGCAAGCGACCAGTCACGATGCACCGCCAGGCCTTGCGACACATCCTTCGGCGCCCTGCCCGCCTCCACGTCCTCCAGCGCCTGGCCGGCGGCCATGGCGTAATCCAGCAGCAAGGCCATGCGCGCCAGGCAGAAATGTTCCGCCGAACTGATCTGCTCCGCGTGCGCGGCATCCCAGATGCGCTGGCGCAGCAACAGCAGGCTGGGCGGGTCGGGCTTGCCCAGCAACGCGCGCACCTGCTCCAGCCAAGGCGCCAGGTGTTCGGTCTCGTGTTGGTCAAGTTGTCGCCATTGGCGGCGCACCGAGCGGGAAATCCGCAGCAGTACCATCAGCTTCTGGCTCAGGCCACGAATGGCGCGGGCACGTTGGCGCCCGCGGTTGCCTTCGAACCAGGCGTGTTCGCGCTGGCTATCGATGGCCACGATACGCCCCAGGCTCTCCAGTAGGCCTTTGCGCGCCTCGTCTTCGCCACCCAGCATGGCACTGGCCGCCTGCAGGCCGTTCTGCCAGGCCTGGCGGGCCTGCCCGCCCAGTTGCTGTTCGGCGCGCATGGGCCACAGCAGCGCACTGCTGGCGGTGGCACAGAAGATCCCCAGGCAGATCTCGGTGCAGCGTGCGACGGCCTGGTCGAACACCTGCAACGGATGGTCGATGGCCGGCAAGGCGATGATCGCGGCGGTGTAGCCGGCCAGCACGAAGGCATAGGCCCAGGCGCTACGCAATTGGGTGGAAGCGGCAGTGCACAGGGCCAGCCACAGGGCCAGGGTAAGCAGGAACAGGCCGGGGGCCTGGGCGAACAGGCCGATGAACAGCACCGACATGAGCGTGCCGACCAGCGTCCCGGCCAGCCGCGCCAGGCCCTTCTGCACCACCATGCCGGACAGCGGCTGGGCAACGATGAAAGCCGTCATCAACGCCCAGGCCGGTTGCTCCAGGCCCCAGCGCATCGCCAGCCACAGGGCCAGGCCGCCACCGAGCAGGGTCTTGATGGCGAACTTGACGGCGAGACTGCTGGGGGCGAACAGGGCCTGGAGGGTGATAGGCACGAGGCGGACCTTGCGGGGATGACTTGTTCAAAGATAGACAATGGCAGGAAGAATAAAGCGAAACCTATTAATTAGCTAGCTAATCATCTTGATTGCAGCGAGCATTCCTGCTCCGGCGTTTTCGCGGGCAGCCCCGCCGCCACTCGAACCGCGCCCAGCGCGGCATAAAATCGCAGGCAAAAAAATGGGCGACCGAAGTCGCCCCAAATGCCTTGCGTGCTCGTGTACCCGAAAGGTCAGCGCGGCTTGCGCTTGTGCGAGTCCTTCCAGATGAAAATGCCCAGACCGGCAAAGAATGCAAACATCAACCCGACCGTTACCACCCCGGCGATAACCACATTGTCGAAGAACATGCTGGCCTCCCCATTCGTTTGCCGTTGTCCGATGGGTGCACGTTAACCAATGTCAGGGGCGGGAAAATTGATCGGGGTCAATGGTGCCCGGGGCCGGGCACGCGAGGCGGATGCAGGGTTGACTTGCGTCAAGTTTCAGCGCTTCTTCGGCTTGCCCTTGGGCTTCTTTTTCTTGCCGGTATTCAGCGGCAGCGCCTGTTCGAATGCGTTGCGCATTTCGTTCAGGCGCTTTTCCTTGAGGTCGTGGGCGCGCTTGGCGCGTTCGGCATCGAAATCGATGAGGTTGTCTTGGCGCATGGGTGGGCTCGACGATCAACTGAGACTTGCATGATGAAGCCAGGCGCTGGCGCTGACCAGCCCCAGCTCAGACTTCGATGTCCACCAGCAACCCTTGGCGTGCGTGCTCGCCTATCAGCGGCGCCACCGGGACGGTGTTGTCGGCGTTGACCTCATCACCCGGCATCGCGCTGTAGCGCTCGTCGTCGTCCTTGCGCCGGCGTTGCTGGCGGCGTTGCTCATCGCGCAGCAGCAGCGCCTGCTCCTGCGGGTCACGCTGGCGCTTGAGGTCGATGGCAGTTTCACTGGATGCCGGCTGCGTCGGTACCACCGGCTTGATATCGGGGGTCGGCTTGACCGGATCCTGTTGTGAAGTCACCGGTGCGGCACTGAGCGGAATGAGCGGTGGCAACATGAAGGTTCTCCTATGCCCTCTGTATCGGCAGGTGCAGATTTACCTGAAGGCATGGTCAAGCTTTATTCGGCTTCGTCGTCAGTATCGTCGTCGGCTGGCGGGCTGGCCTCGCTCCAGGGGCGCTTGTAAACCTGCTGCCAGACCGCGTCCATGTGCTCGCGCAGCACCTGCGGTGCGGATTTGAGCGAGGCACTGTCCTCGCGCTCACCGCCGATCGGCTCTTCACCCGCCGGGGTAATCAGCGACTGGCCGGTGATGGTGTAGCTGGCCTGCCCTTCGCGCATCTCGATGGTAATGTCATGCGGGTCGATGCCGCCGCCACAGAAGGCGTGGCTGGCAACCGTCACCTCGGCGACACCGTCCTTGTTCAGGTCACTGACGTCGCTGACGTCGTTGTAGAAATCCACATCCAGGTCCAGCCCCGGGCAAGTGGTTTCCTGCTCGATCTGCCAGCGCGCCTTGAACGCGTCGCTGTCGGCGCTGCGCCCGTACAACGTGGCCTTGAGCACCACCTTGTCCACTTCCTGTTCACTTTCCGGGTCGCTGGCCTGGCCATCGCTGCGGCTCAGTACCAGCAGGCCTTCACCGTCGCGGTCACGAAAATGCACGCTCTTGATCGGCGTCTGCACGCCCAGTACTTCGAGCTGCTCCATCGGGATGGCGGGCAAGGTGGCGAAATTCTTCTGTTCGCAGGCGGCCAGCAGCAACAGGCTGCCCACGGCGATCGAGGTGCTGATCCAGCGGTGCTTGGCAGACATGGTGATCCGGGGCCCTCTTCAGCAGCACGGTATGAGCGATGAAACGGCTAGACTGTGGCATGGCGTGAGTCGGCCTGTTGCTGCATTTTGCACACCTTTCGGTACGCACGGCACTTTGGTCCGACCGGCCGATCCGTTAACATAATCGGCTTTTTCATCGCGGGAGTTCAGGCAGTATGGCGCAGCAGTATCAACCGGGGCAACGCTGGATCAGCGACAGCGAAGCCGAGCTCGGCCTGGGTACCATCCTGGCGCAGGATGGCCGCCTGTTGACCGTGCTCTACCCGGCCACTGGCGACACCCGCCAATATTCCCTGCGCAATGCGCCGCTGACCCGCGTGCGCTTCTCGCCGGGCGACCAGATCACCCACTTCGAAGGCTGGAAGCTGACTGTGCGCGAGGTCGAGGACATCGACGGGCTGATGGTCTATCACGGCCTGGACGGGCAGAACCAGCCACGCACCCTGCCAGAAACCCAGCTGTCGAACTTCATCCAGTTCCGCCTGGCCAGCGACCGCCTGTTCGCCGGGCAGATCGACCCGCTGTCGTGGTTCAGCCTGCGCTACAACACCCTGCAGCACACCAGCAAACAGATGCAATCTGCGTTGTGGGGCCTGGGCGGCTGCCGCGCCCAACCCATCGCCCACCAGTTGCACATTGCCCGCGAAGTGGCGGACCGCAGCGCGCCGCGTGTCCTGCTGGCCGACGAAGTGGGCCTGGGCAAGACCATCGAAGCCGGCCTGGTGATCCACCGTCAGCTGTTGTCGGGCCGCGCCAGCCGCGTGCTGATCCTGGTACCGGAAAATCTCCAGCACCAGTGGCTGGTGGAAATGCGCCGGCGCTTCAACCTGCAGGTGGCGCTGTTCGACGCAGAACGCTTCATCGAAAGCGATGCCAGCAACCCGTTCGAGGATGCCCAGCTGGCGCTGGTGGCCCTGGAGTGGCTGGTCGACGACGAAAAGGCCCAGGACGCACTGTTCGCCGCCGGCTGGGACCTGATGGTAGTCGACGAAGCCCACCACCTGGTCTGGCACGAAGACCAGGTCAGTGCCGAATATGGCCTGGTCGAACAACTGGCCCAGGTGATCCCGGGCGTACTGCTGCTCACCGCCACCCCCGAACAGCTCGGCCAGGACAGCCACTTCGCCCGCCTGCGCCTGCTCGACCCCAACCGTTTCCATGACCTGGCGGCCTTCCGCGCCGAGAGCGAACACTATCGCCCGGTGGCCGAAGCCGTGCAGGAGCTGCTCGACGAAGGCCGCCTGTCTCCCAAGGCCCACGCCACCATCCAGGGCTTCCTCGGTGCCGAAGGCGAAGCCCTGCTGGCCGCCGTCAGCGACGGCGATACCCAGGCCAGCGCACGGCTGATCCGCGAGCTGCTCGACCGCCACGGCACCGGCCGCGTTCTGTTCCGCAACACCCGCGCGGCCATCCAGGGCTTCCCTGAGCGCCAGCTGCACCCCTACCCGCTGGCCACGCCCGAGCAATACCGCGAGCTGCCAGCCGGCGAGCATGCCGAGCTGTACCCGGAAGTCGCCTTCCAGGCCCAGGGCGAAGTGGCCGACGAGGAGCGCTGGTGGCGTTTCGACCCGCGCGTCGACTGGCTGATCGACACCCTGAAGATGCTCAAGCGCACCAAGGTACTGGTGATCTGCGCCCATGCCGAAACCGCGATGGACCTGGAGGACGCCCTGCGCGTGCGCTCCGGCATCCCGGCCTCGGTATTCCATGAGGGCATGAGCATCCTCGAACGCGACCGTGCCGCCGCCTACTTCGCCGATGAAGAATTCGGCGCGCAGGTGCTGATCTGCTCCGAGATTGGTAGCGAAGGCCGCAACTTCCAGTTTGCCCACCACCTGGTGATGTTCGACCTGCCGGCGCACCCGGACCTGCTTGAACAGCGCATCGGCCGCCTCGACCGGATCGGCCAGAAGCACACCATTCAGTTGCACGTCCCGTACCTGCAGGACAGCCCGCAAGAGCGCCTGTTCCAGTGGTACCACGAAGGCCTCAACGCTTTCCTCAACACCTGCCCGACCGGCAACGCCCTGCAGCACCAGTTCGGCCCGCGCCTGCTGCCGCTGCTCGAAGGGGGCGAAAGCATGGCCTGGGAGGCACTGGTGGCCGACGCCCGCAGCGAGCGCGAACGCCTGGAAGCCGAACTGCATACCGGCCGTGACCGCCTGCTGGAACTGAACTCCGGCGGCGGCGGTGAAGGCCAGGCGCTGGCCGAGGCAATTCTCGAACAGGACGACCAGTTCGCCCTGCCGATCTACATGGAAACCCTGTTCGACGCATTCGGCATCGACAGCGAAGACCATTCGGAAAACGCCCTGATCCTCAAGCCGAGCGAGAAGATGCTCGACGCCAGCTTCCCGCTGGGTGACGACGAAGGCGTGACCATCACCTACGACCGCGGCCAGGCCCTGTCGCGCGAGGACATGCAGTTCCTCACCTGGGAACACCCGATGGTGCAAGGCGGCATGGACCTGGTGCTGTCCGGTTCGATGGGCAACACCGCCGTGGCGCTGATCAAAAACAAGGCGCTCAAGCCCGGCACCGTGCTGCTTGAGTTGCTGTTCGTCAGTGAAGTGGTGGCGCCGCGCAGCCTGCAACTGGGCCGTTACCTGCCACCGGCGGCGCTGCGCTGCCTGCTCGATGCCAACGGCAACGACCTGGCATCACGGGTGGCCTTCGAAACCCTCAACGACCAGCTCGAGAGCGTACCGCGCGCCAGCGCCAACAAGTTCGTCCAGGCCCAGCGCGACGTGCTGGCCAAGCGCATCAGCAGTGGCGAGGCCAAAGTCCTGCCGGCCCACGTCGAGCGCGTGGCCGAAGCCCAGCGCCGCCTGGCGGCGGAAGCCGACGAAGAGCTGGCCCGCCTGGTTGCACTGCAAGCGGTCAACCCGAGCGTGCGCGACAGCGAGATCGAGGCGCTGCGCAAGCAGCGTGAAGAGGGCCTGGCGATGCTGGAAAAAGCAGCCCTGCGCCTGGAAGCCATCCGCGTGCTGGTGGCAGGCTAGCCGGCCAGGCCACCCGGCGCCGCTGTGGTGTTGCAGTTGCCGCAGCGGCTGCAACACCAACAGCGGTGTGATCAACCCTTGCTGCGGTACAGTTCGACCAGGGTCGCCGGGTCTTTTTCCAGGTAGCCCTGGCTGGCATGCAAGCGCATCAGTTGTGCGGCGAGGCCACTGAGTGGCGTCGCCGCGCCTTGCTCGCGGGATAGCTTCACCGCACCATCAAGGTCCTTGAGCAGCGTACGCACATGCCATTTGATCGGCTCGAAGCGGCTTTCGGCCATTTGCGGCGCGAGGATCTGCAGCGGCCTGGAATCGGCAAAACCGCCCGCCAGTGCTTCGGCGATCAGTGTCGCATCCACCCCCGACTGTTCCGCCAGCGCCACCACTTCGGCGATTACCAGGGCATTGCAGGCCACGATCATCTGGTTGCAGGCCTTGGTTACCTGCCCTGCCCCCACCGCACCCATGTGCGTCACGCGCTGGCCAAGTACCTGCAACACCGGGCGCGCGCGCTCCAGGTCCGCCGCCGCGCCACCGACCATGATCGCCAGGGTGCCGGCTTCGGCACCCGGTGTGCCGCCTGACACCGGGGCATCCAGCCAGGCCATGCCGCACAGGGCCGCCAGCTCGGCAGCCATTTCTCGCGTCGCGGTAGGTTCCAGGCTGGAGAAATCGACCAGCAACTGGCCACGGCGCCCACCCTGGGCAATGCCTTGCTCACCGAACACCACTTCGCGCACCACGGCGGTGTCGGCCAGGCACAGCAGCAGCATGTCGCTGTCGCGGCACAGTTCGGCAGGGCTGCTGGCCAGGCGCGCGCCGGCGGCGAGGAGCGCGGCACACTTGCCCGGGCTGCGGTTCCAAACGGTCAGCGGGTAGCCTGCGGCCAGCAGGCGTCGGCACATGGGCAGGCCCATCAGACCGATGCCGGCGAATCCAAGCGAAGGTAGTGCAGTACTCATCTATGACTCCTGACTGGTCGAACATTACCCAGGCTGCCCAGGAACTTGCAGCAACGGTGGGGTATTACGCATCCCGTAAACTGTTACCGCCACGCCGAATTGTTACTTCCCTCCACTCGCCCTGAGCGCCACCAAGCACCAGAACGGAGCTGTTGCGCATTTTCGCGCACCAAAAACGATCACGCCTCGGCTGGGCGCTTCACCTGAATCACGATGAACGGTGAAACCACCACGGCCCAGATCTCTGGATCGCGGCTTTGCAGCTCTTGGGCCTGCTCGGCGGTCACCGGGCCGACAGTGCCATCACTACGCCACTTGGCGAAGATCTCGCTGCGATTCTCGGCCATTGCCTCGGCAACGGTGATCAGGTCCAGGCTCGGGTCGACCCAAATCAGGTCACCCTTGGCCCAGAAACGCTCCAACGCTTTCCACTCGATGATTGCCGTCTCGCCAAGCAATTTGGCATAGAGGGTGCTTGTGTGATCAGTCATGGGTGGTATCCGCAAAAATCGGTCAATTAAAAAGGCCGGCATTTTTGCAGAAAAACCCGGTTTCAAATATGTAATTTGGTCGATTGATCCCGAACTTGTGGGGCGGGATCGCAGATACAGGCAGTTTGATGGCGCTTTTTTGTATCTTTGTGTCGACCAAGCGACAACCCAGGAAACAGGCACTTTTCGAACGCTTTTCAAGCGCTTGGACAGCGCTCTACACTGTACCGGTACAGTTCCGGGACATGTTCCGGGGGAAGGTGGGCTTGCGCGTTGGCATGGCCACGCCGCAAATCCCGCCCGGTCTGTAGCCCTGGCCGCCAGGACTATAAGAATTACAACAGAATGAGTGGAGCACTATGATCAAGATTTCCAAGCTGTTCGCCGCAATGGTTCTGGCCGGGGTAGCCAGCCATTCGTTTGCCGCCGATACCATCAAGATCGGGATCGCAGGCCCCAAGACCGGCCCTGTGACCCAGTACGGCGACATGCAGTTCATCGGCGCCAAGCAAGCCATCAAGGATATCAACGCCAAGGGCGGCGTCGATGGCAAGATGCTCGAAGCCAAGGAATACGACGACGCCTGCGACCCTAAACAGGCCGTGGCAGTCGCCAACAAGGTGGTCAACGACGGCGTCAAGTTCGTCATCGGCCACCTGTGCTCCAGCTCCACCCAACCAGCGTCCGACATCTACGAAGACGAAGGCGTGATCATGATCACCCCGGCCGCCACCTCGCCGGAAATCACCGCCCGTGGCTACAAGCTGATCTTCCGCACCATCGGCCTGGACAGCGCCCAGGGCCCGGCCGCCGGCAACTACATCGCCGACCACGTCAAGCCGAAAGTGGTTGCGGTACTCCACGACAAGCAGCAGTACGGTGAAGGCATCGCCACCGCGGTCAAGCAGACCCTCGAGAAGAAAGGCACCAAGGTCGCCGTGTTCGAAGGCCTGAACGCCGGTGACAAGGACTTCTCCTCGATCATCCAGAAGCTCAAGCAGAACAACGTCGATTTCGTCTACTACGGCGGCTACCACCCGGAGCTGGGCCTGATCCTGCGCCAGGCTCAGGAAAAAGGCCTGAAAGCCAAGTTCATGGGCCCGGAAGGCGTGGGTAACGACTCCATCTCGCAGATCGCCCAGAACGCCTCCGAAGGCCTGCTGGTGACCCTGCCGAAGTCGTTCGACGCCGACCCTGAGAACAAGGCCATCGTCGATGCCATCAAGGCTGACGGCAAGGACCCAAGCGGCCCGTTCGTATTCCCGGCCTACTCGGCTGTCGAGCTGATCGCCCAAGGTATCAAGGCAGCCAAGTCCGAAGACACCGACAAGGTGGCCGAGGCCATCCACGCCGGCTCCTTCAAGACCCCGACCGGCACCCTGTCCTACGACGAGAAAGGCGACCTGAAAGACTTCAAGTTCGTGGTCTACGAATGGCACTTCGGCAAGCCGAAGACCGAAGTCTCCCCTCAGTAACTGCGTGACTAATAGCTGACCTAGGAGCCCACTGTGCGAGCAGTGGGCTTTGTTTTACGAGGTTCATGGGCCTGATCCCCGCGATCCGGGGGCGGGTTCACCTGAAAATCTTAAAACCGTCACCCGCGGTTTCCTGGCCGTACCCCCGCCAGCGAAATGCAAATCAGGTTTTTAGGAGCGCTGTAATGCCTGAGATCTACCATTTCTTCCAACAACTGGTTAATGGATTGACCATTGGCAGCACCTATGCCTTGATCGCCATCGGCTACACGATGGTGTACGGCATCATTGGCATGATCAACTTCGCCCACGGCGAGGTGTACATGATCGGTTCCTATGTGGCCTTCATCGCCCTGGCGGGCCTGGCCATGATGGGTATCCATTCGCTGCCGATCCTGATGACCGTTGCCTTCGTCGCGACGATCTTCGTTACCAGTGCCTATGGCTACAGCATCGAACGGGTTGCCTACCGCCCCCTGCGCAACAGCAACCGCCTGATCCCGCTGATTTCCGCCATCGGCATGTCGATCTTCCTGCAGAACACCGTCTTGCTGTCGCAAGACTCCAAGGACAAGTCCATCCCCAACCTGATCCCCGGAAGCTTCTCGTTCGGGCCGGGCGGTGCGGAAGAAGTTCTGGTTTCCTACATGCAGATCCTGGTGTTCGTGGTCACCCTGGTGGCCATGACCTGCCTCACCCTGTTCATCTCCCGTTCCCGCTTGGGCCGTGCCTGCCGCGCCTGTGCCGAGGACATCAAGATGGCCAACCTGCTGGGCATCAACACCAACAACATCATCGCCCTCACCTTCGTCATCGGTGCCGCCCTGGCGGCGGTGGCGGCCGTGCTGCTGAGCATGCAGTACGGGGTGATCAACCCCAACGCCGGTTTCCTGGTGGGCCTGAAGGCCTTCACCGCGGCGGTGCTGGGTGGCATCGGCAGCATCCCGGGCGCCATGCTCGGCGGGCTGGTGCTGGGCGTGGCCGAAGCGTTCGGTGCCGATATCTTCGGCGACCAGTACAAGGACGTGGTGGCATTCGGCTTGTTGGTTCTTGTCCTGCTATTCCGGCCGACCGGCATCCTGGGCCGCCCGGAGGTTGAAAAAGTATGAACAGAAATCTCAAACAGGCGTTCTTCAGCGCCTTGCTGGTATGGGCCGTGGCCTTCCCGGTGCTGGGCCTGAAACTGAGCATCGACGGCATCAGCCTGGCGGTGCACAGCCAAGGGTCGTTCACCATCAGTATCATCGCCGTGTGTTCGCTGCTGATGTTCCTGCGCGTGCTGTTCGACAGGCAGTGGAGCGCGGTGATGGGCCGCCGCTCGGAGCGCAAGCTGATCCCGCCAGCCGTCAGCAACTACCTGACCCTGCCGAAAACCCAGCGCTACGTGATCATGGGCCTGATCGTCGCGGCCCTGGTCTGGCCATTCTTTGGCTCGCGCGGTGCGGTGGACATCGCCACGCTGATCCTGATCTACGTGCTGCTGGGCCTGGGCCTGAACATCGTGGTCGGCCTGGCCGGCCTGCTCGACCTCGGCTACGTCGGTTTCTACGCCGTCGGTGCCTACAGCTACGCGATGCTCTCGCACTACCTGGGCTGGAGCTTCTGGGTATGCCTGCCGATCGCCGGCCTGATGGCCGCCACCTTCGGCTTCCTGCTCGGCTTCCCGGTGCTGCGCCTGCGCGGTGACTACCTGGCGATCGTGACCCTCGGCTTCGGCGAGATCATCCGCCTGTTCCTGCGCAACCTCACCGACTGGACCGGCGGCCCCAACGGCATCAGCAACATCCCCAAGCCGGAGTTCTTCGGCCTGACCTTCGAACGCCGTGCCGCCGAGGGCATGCAGACCTTCCATGAGTTCTTCGGGCTGGAATACAACTCGATCAACAAGGTCATCTTCCTCTACCTGGTGGCCCTGCTGCTGGCCCTGCTGGCGCTGTTCGTGATCAACCGCCTGCTGCGCATGCCGATCGGCCGCGCCTGGGAAGCCCTGCGCGAAGACGAGATCGCCTGCCGTGCCCTGGGCCTGAACCCGACCGTGATCAAGCTTTCGGCCTTCACCCTGGGTGCCTGCTTCGCCGGTTTCGCCGGCAGCTTCTTCGCCGCGCGCCAAGGCCTGGTGACGCCGGAGTCGTTCACCTTCATCGAGTCGGCGATCATCCTCGCCATCGTCGTGCTCGGCGGCATGGGTTCACAGCTGGGCGTGATTCTCGCGGCCATCGTGATGATCCTGCTGCCAGAGCTGATGCGTGAGTTCAGCGAATACCGGATGCTGATGTTCGGTGCGCTGATGGTGTTGATGATGATCTGGCGTCCGCAAGGCTTGCTGCCTATGCAACGACCACACATGGAGCTGCATCGATGAGCCGTGAAATTCTGCAAGTCAGCGGCCTGAGCATGCGCTTCGGCGGCTTGTTGGCGGTCAATGGCGTGGGCCTGACCGTCAAGGAAAAACAGGTGGTGGCACTGATCGGCCCGAACGGCGCCGGCAAGACCACGGTGTTCAACTGCCTGACCGGCTTCTACAAGCCCAGCGGCGGCACCATCCTGCTCGACGGCCAGCCGATCCAGGGCCTGGCCGGCCACCAGATCGCCCGCAAGGGCGTGGTGCGGACTTTCCAGAACGTGCGCCTGTTCAAGGAAATGACCGCACTGGAAAACCTGCTGATTGCCCAGCACCGTCACCTGAACACCAACTTCTTCGCCGGCCTGTTCAAGACCCCGAGCTTCCGCCGCAGTGAGAAGGAGGCCATGGAACGCGCGCAGTACTGGCTGGAAAAGGTCAACCTGACCGAATTCGCCAACCGTACCGCCGGCACCCTCGCCTACGGCCAGCAGCGTCGCCTGGAAATCGCCCGCTGCATGATGACCCAACCGCGGATCATCATGCTCGACGAGCCTGCAGCTGGCCTGAACCCCAAGGAAACCGAAGACCTCAAGGCCTTGATCGCGTACCTGCGTGAGTCTCACAACGTCACCGTGCTGCTGATCGAGCACGACATGAAGCTGGTGATGAGCATTTCCGACCACATCGTCGTGATCAACCAGGGCACCCCCCTCGCCCACGGCACCCCGGAGGAAATCCGCGACAACCCTGAAGTGATCAAAGCCTACCTGGGGGAAGCGTAAATGCTGAAGTTCGAGAACGTTTCCACCTTCTACGGCAAGATCCAGGCGCTGCACAGCGTCAACGTGGAAATCAACCAGGGCGAGATCGTCACCCTGATCGGCGCCAACGGTGCTGGCAAGTCGACCTTGCTGATGACCCTGTGCGGCTCACCGCAGGCGCACAGCGGCAGCATCAAGTACCTGGGTGAAGAACTGGTTGGCCAGCCATCCTCGCACATCATGCGCAAGAGCATCGCGGTGGTGCCGGAAGGCCGCCGTGTGTTCTCGCGCCTGACCGTCGAGGAAAACCTCGCGATGGGTGGCTTCTTCACCGACAAGGGCGATTACCAGGAGCAGCTGGACAAGGTGCTGCAGCTGTTCCCGCGCCTGAAGGAGCGTTATATCCAGCGTGGCGGCACCATGTCCGGTGGCGAGCAGCAGATGCTCGCCATTGGCCGGGCGCTGATGAGCAAGCCCAAGCTGCTGCTGCTCGACGAGCCCTCGCTGGGCCTGGCGCCGATCATCATCCAGCAGATCTTCGACATCATCGAACAATTGCGCCGTGATGGCGTGACCGTGTTCCTGGTGGAGCAGAACGCCAACCAGGCGCTGAAGATCGCTGACCGGGCCTATGTGCTGGAGAACGGCCGGGTCGTGATGCAAGGCACCGGTGAAGCACTGCTGACAGACCCGAAGGTGCGCGACGCGTATCTGGGGGGTTGATCGGGAAAAAGGGCCTTCGGGCCCTTTTTTCTGCCTGCCGGATTTTGTATCGCCTGTGCCGGCCTCTTCGCGGGCTTACCCGCGAAGAGGCCGGCACAGGTTTACCAAAGGCTTGTGATCCACACCGAGCCTGAGTAACGTGGCCAGCTCTTTGGCAAAGATTCTCCGGAGCTCGCCCCATGCGCCTCACTCCCACCCTGCTACTCACCGCTCTGTTGCCCTTGTTCGGTGGTTGCCAGCTCATGGCCGACGCCCCCAGCGACCCGAACATCGGCACCACGCGCATGCAGGGCGAACTGCGTGCCGCCGGTGGCCAGCTGCTGTTCAAGCCATGCAGCGAAAGCCGCACCTTCGTGATCAACGACGTCGCCGCCACTGGCATCCTGCAAGAAGCCGCCAACCTGGCCAAGGATGCCAACGACAAGCTGTTCGCCGATGTCCGTGGTCGCCTCACCGGCAGCAAGCAGGCCAGCACCGACGGCCAGCTGGAAGTACGCCAGCTGTATCGCCTGGAACCGTCCATCCGCGCCTGTGAAGACCCCAACTTCAAACAGTTGACCCTGCGTGCCAACGGCCATGAGCCGGGCTGGGACATCAAGGCCAGCGGCAAGGGCATGGTGCTCAACCGCATCGGTCAGCCCCCCCTGCCCCTGCCGTTCCTCGAAGAGCAAGTGCCCGGTGGCGGCCTGACCCTGACCAGCGAAGCCAACGGCCAGCACGTGGAACTCTGGGCCGCGCCGCAACGCTGCGTGGACAGCGCCACCGGCGCCATCTATCACCTGCGCACCGAACTGCGCATCGACGGCAACACCCTGCAGGGCTGCGGTTACTACGGCGGCGCACGCGACAACTGATCGCCGGGTGCTTTTATCCTGCCAGTCGGGGTGGCGAACAGCTTATACTTGGCGGTTTGTGTAAAGCCGCCGGCCGCCCATGGCCGGGATACTGGACCCTGCCATGCTACGAATCACCGAACTGAAGCTGCCCCTGGACCATCCCGACGAAGCCCTGCGTGAAGCCATCGTCCAGCGCCTGGGCATTCGCGACGAGCAACTGCTCAGCTTCAACCTGTTCAAGCGCAGCTACGATGCGCGCAAGAAGAACAGCGAGCTGCTGTTCATCTACACCATCGACCTGGAAGCCAGCAACGAAGCCGAGCTGCTCAGCAAGTTCGCCGACGATCGCAACATTGGCCCGGCGCCCGACGTGACCTACAAGTTCGTCGGCCAGGCCCCGGCCAACCTGCAGGAACGCCCGATCGTGGTCGGCTTCGGCCCGTGCGGCATCTTCGCCGGCCTGCTGCTGGCGCAGATGGGCTTCAAGCCGATCATCCTCGAACGTGGCAAGGAAGTGCGCCAGCGCACCAAGGACACCTGGGGCCTGTGGCGCAAGAGCGTGCTCAACCCCGAGTCCAACGTGCAGTTCGGCGAAGGCGGCGCCGGGACCTTCTCCGATGGCAAGCTGTACAGCCAGATCAAGGACCCGCAACACCACGGCCGCAAAGTGCTGGAAGAGTTCGTCAAGGCCGGTGCGCCGGACGAAATCCTGTACATCAACAAGCCGCACATCGGTACCTTCCGCCTGACCGGCATGGTCGAGCAGATGCGCCAGGACATGATCGCCCTGGGCGCTGAAGTACGCTTCCAGCAGAAGGTCACCGACCTGCTGATCGACGACGGCCAACTGACCGGCGTGGTGCTGGAGAGCGGTGAGCAACTGCACTCGCGCCACGTGGTGTTGGCCCTCGGCCACAGTGCCCGCGACACCTTCCGCATGCTGCACGCCAAGGGCGTATACATGGAAGCCAAGCCGTTCTCGGTGGGCTTCCGTATCGAGCACCCGCAAACCCTGATCGACAAGGCGCGCCTGGGCAAATACGCCGGCCACCCGAAACTCGGTGCTGCCGATTACAAGCTGGTGTACCACGCCAGCAATGGCCGTTCGGTGTACAGCTTCTGCATGTGCCCAGGCGGCACCGTGGTCGCCGCCACCAGCGAACCAGGCCGGGTGGTCACCAACGGCATGAGCCAGTACTCGCGCAACGAGCGCAATGCCAACTCCGGTATCGTCGTCGGCATCGACCCCGAACGCGACTACCCCGGCGGCCCGCTGGCCGGCATCGAACTGCAGGAACGCCTGGAAGCCCATGCCTATGTGATGGGCGGCAGCAACTACCAGGCCCCGGCACAACTGGTGGGTGACTTCGTCGCCGGCCGGCCCTCGACCGCGCTGGGCAGTGTCGAGCCGTCCTACAAGCCAGGCGTGACCCTGGGCGACCTGGCGCCGAGCCTGCCAGACTTCGCCATCGAGGCGATCCGCGAGGCATTGCCGGCGTTCGACCGGCAGATCAAGGGCTACAACCTGCACGATGCGGTGTTGACCGGGATCGAGACACGTACCTCGTCGCCATTGCGCATCACCCGCGGTGAGGACTTCCAGAGCCTGAACCTCAAGGGGCTGTTCCCGGCGGGTGAAGGGGCTGGGTACGCGGGCGGGATTCTGTCGGCAGGCGTCGATGGTATTCGCATTGCCGAGGCGGTGGCGCGGGATATGCTCGGCCTCTGACGGTTCATGGCCTGTGAGGGCGCTTTCGCGGGCAAAACCGCGAAAGCCGCCCTGTAGGCGCAAGAAAAATCCGAGAAAACATCAGACTTCCCTTGCCCCCTATTTCCCATTCTGCATCTAGGCTTCCTCCAGCCCAGCCCAGTAACAACATATAACAAAAAAGAATATAGTTTTTATTTTAAAGCATATCTTCACAGGCTAGGGTGTACGCCATTTCCATCCGTAACTGCCCATGGAGAGCCTATAGCCCGTGCGTAGCCTGTTAGCCCGTTTCCTCCAGCTCGAAGCCGCCAGCGGCCTGCTGCTGATCGCTGCGGCCATATTGGCCCTGGTCATCAACAATTCGCCGCTGTCATACCTGTACAGCGGCCTGCTCGACGTGCCTGTCGCCGTACAGGTCGGCGCGTTGCACATCGCCAAACCATTGCTGTTGTGGATCAACGACGGCCTGATGGCGCTGTTTTTCCTGCTGATCGGCCTGGAAGTGAAGCGCGAGGTGGTCGACGGCCACCTGTCGAAACCGTCCCAGGTAATCTTGCCTGCCACCGCTGCCGTGGGCGGCATGGTGATACCGGCACTGATCTACTGGTTCATCAACCGTGACAACCCCGCAGCCGTGGCTGGTTGGGCAATCCCCACCGCCACCGACATCGCCTTCGCCCTCGGCGTGCTGGCCCTGCTGGGCAAGCGCGTGCCGGTGTCGCTGAAACTGTTCCTGATGACCCTGGCGATCATCGACGACCTGGGCGCGATCATCGTCATTGCCCTGTTCTATTCAGGCACCTTGTCGAGCCTGTCGCTGTTGCTGGCCGCCGCCTGCCTGGTGGTACTGGTGGCGCTGAACCGGCTTGGCGTGGTCAAGCTTGGGCCTTACATGATCGTTGGCCTGATCCTGTGGGTCTGCGTGCTCAAAAGCGGCGTGCATGCCACCCTGGCTGGCGTTGCCCTGGCGCTGTGCATCCCGCTGCGTACTCGGCATGCCGAGCGCTCGCCATCGCTTGCCCTGGAACATGCCCTGCACCCGTGGGTCGCCTACGCCATCCTGCCGTTGTTCGCCTTCGCCAATGCCGGTGTATCGCTGGCAGGCATCAGTGTGGACAGCTTTACCCACCCTGTGCCACTGGGCATTGCCGTCGGGCTGCTGCTGGGCAAGACCGTGGGCGTCTTCGGCTTGACCTGGGTCGCGGTCAAACTGCGCCTGGCCGCTTTGCCTGCGGGTGCCAGCTGGGGCCAATTGCTGGGCGTGGCGATCCTCTGTGGTATCGGCTTCACCATGAGCCTGTTCGTTGGCTCACTCGCCTTTGTCCCAGGCAGCAGCGAGTTCGCCGGGATGGACCGCATGGGTATTCTCACCGGTTCGTTCCTTGCCGCCGTGTTCGGCTACGCCGTAACCGCCATGGCCAGCCGCAAGCCCAGCGCTGGTTGAGCTGACCACGGCATGAAAAAACCCCGACTGGCGTGCAGCCATGTCGGGGTTTTTTCTTGTTGCGCTACGGTCAGTGCGAGACGCGGCTGGTACCGTCGACGGTCATGATGCGTACGCGGTCGCCAACGCGGAAGATCTCGTTCTCCTGCACCGCCTGCACATAGGCGCGCATGCTGCCATCGTCCTCGCGCACGGTGATTTCCACGCCCTGGGTACGGGTCAGGCCTTCTTCGGCCGCGGAACCGGCCAGGCCACCGGCAACAGCGCCAATCACGGCAGCCACGATGCTGCCACGGCCGCCACCCACGGCGCTGCCGGCCACGCCACCGACGATGGCACCGGCGCCGCCGCCGATCGGGGTCTTGGTACCCTCGATCTTGACCGGGCGCAGGGATTCGATGGTGCCCATGCGCACGGTCTGCACGCGGCGGGCCTCATCACGGGAGTAGCTGTCACCGGTCAGGCTCGAGGCACAGCCACCCAGCAACAACGACATGGTGGTGAAGGTCGCCACCAGCAAAGCGGATTTACGCATGGGTAAAGTCTCCATAAGTCGGGTGCTCATTAGACGCTGCACGTTGACGACTGTCACGGTACAAACGCAATAAAGTTGCTTTCATTCAGCCGAGGTACAGCCTGCCTGGCTGTATCAGGCCATTTCAAGTGAGACCAAGGATAGCCATGGATTACTTCATCGTCGTGGTTGCCACCGTTGCCGGGCTGTATTTCCACGGGTGGTTGTATGTGCGCATGCGCCGCTGGATGGACCGTGACCTGGCGCTGTCGCTAGCCGGGGCGGACCCTGGCAAGCGAGCGTACATGCTGCAAAAGCTGGAACAGGCGCGGCTGGAGAAGGTGCGGCGCAAACAGTTGGCGGGGTGGCTGGAGCGCGAGGCGGCGGGGTATCCGGGGTAGTCTGATCGATTGTCGGGGCTGCTGCGCAGCCCATCGCGACACAAGGCCGCTCCTACAGGGAACTGAGCTACACCCCAGATATTGGACACCTGTTCATCATCTGGGGCGCAGCTCAAACGCGTCCGTTGCTGGGGTGCGACCCCGGCCTGTGGTGTGCAAGGGCCGCAAGGCGGCCCCGCAATGTCAGGGCGCCAGGCGCTCGCGCAGCCATTGCCCATCGACCAGGCGGTAGTTCAGCCGGTCATGCAAGCGGCTGGCCCGGCCCTGCCAGAACTCGACCCGCTCCGGCAGCAACCGGTACCCGCCCCAATGCTCCGGGCAATGCGGCTGGGTATCGGAGAAGCGCGCCTCGGTGGCCTTGACCAGGCTTTCCAGTTCCTCACGGCCGGCAATCACCCGGCTCTGCGGCGAGGCCCAAGCGCCCAGGCGGCTGCCCAATGGACGCACCTGGTAGTAGGCATCCGATTCCTCGGCCGTGACCTTTTCCACCCGCCCTTCGATGCGCACCTGACGCTCCAGCGCCGGCCAGAAGAAGGTCATGGCGGCGTAGGGGTTGGCCAGCAGTTGCTGGCCCTTGGCGCTGTCGTAGTTGGTGAAAAAGGTGAAACCACGCTCATCGAGCCCCTTGAGCAGCAAAACGCGGCAATGGGGGCGGCCGTCGGCATCGACGGTGGCCAGGGTCATGGCATTGGCTTCTACCGGTACCTGCTCGGTTTTCACCGCATCGGCGAACCACTGGTGGAACAGGGCGAACGGCTCCGCCGGGGCCTGGGCTTCGGCCAGGCCATCTCGGGTGTAGTCGCGGCGCATATCAGCCAGGGATTGGGTCATTGCTGCGTTCCTTGACGATCAGTTGGTCTTCGCAGGGCTGTTGGCAGCTACTTTCTTGTCAGCGGTAGCTTTCTTGGCCACGGGCTTGGCCGGGGCGGCTTTTTTCTTGGCCGCAGTCTTGGCTGGCGCCTTGGCCTTGGCTGCAGGCTTCTTCGCCGCAGCCTTGGCCGCCGGCTTGCTGTCGGCAGCCTTGGCGGCTGGGGCCTTGGTATCCTGCACCGCCACCATCGAGGCTGGCGCCGGGGCCGGGGCGGCTTGCTGGTACTTGGCCAACAGCGCAACCATGGTGTTCTGCGGAGTCAGCAGCATTTCCACGCGACGGTTCAAGGCGCGGCCCTCGGCACTGTCATTGGCCGCGCGCGGCATGACCGAGCCCATGCCCTTGAGGTTCAGGCGGTCACGCTGCAGGCCGCTGAGGCGGAAGATGGCCGACACCGAAGCGGCGCGCTCCAGGCTGAGCTTCTGGTTCGCCGCTGCGGCACCGCTGCTGTCGGCATGGCCGAGCACCAGCACGGCAGTCTTGGCATCGCCTTCGACGGTCTTGGCCACGCGGGTAATCGGGCCCAAGGACATCGGCAACAGCATGCTCGGGCGGTCAGGGTTGTATGAGCTGTCCACTGGGAGGGTCACGGCCAGCACGTTGTCGCGGCGCTCAAGCTCCAGCTTGCTGCCCTTGATGGCTTCACGCAGCTTGGGCTCGTATTCGTCCAGCCAGGCCTGGGTGGCCTTCTCGTCGATCTTGGGCACCACCGGCCCCTTGGCCTGCTTCTGCTCACCACCGAATGGCCACCACCAACGGCTGGCGCTCTCGGACTTGGCGTCGGCCTTGGCCACGTTTTCAGTAACGGCTTGCTTCACTTCCTGCTCGGCAACCTTGTCCGAACCGAAGGGCCACCAGCTCGAGCCGCTGTCCTTCGAGGCGTCCTGGGGGTGACTGGCGCAGCCGGTAACGGCGGTCAGGCACAGGGCGAGTGCTAAGGTTTTATGTGAAGACATCAGCGATACACCATGAAATAGAAAGAAATTTTGCCCACACACTTCAGGCATTGGCATTGAGGATAGTCAAAGGGATGCGGCAATACCCGCATTACCCGATCAAAGGCAGCCTGCGAGCACGCGCACCAGCTTCTGGGCCCGTGGGTCCATGAGCACGTATGGGCCAAGGGTATTGACCACGAAGCCGAAGGCGACATCGTACTCCGGGTCGGCGAAACCGACCGAACCGCCGGCACCGGGGTGGCCGAAGGCGCGCGCGCCGAGGCCGAAAGTGGCATTGGCCACCTCGGGCTGGTCGAGCATGCAACCCAGGCCAAAACGGGTCTGGGTGAGCAAGGTGCGGTCCTGGCCGAGGCTGTGCTCACGGGTCAGTTCATCGAGCAGCTCGGATTCGAGCAGGCTGCCATCCAACAGCCCGGCGTAAAAGCCCGCCAGGCTGCGCGCGTTGCCATGCCCGTTGGCCGCAGGCTGCTGCATGCGCCGCCATTCCGGCTTGTTGGTGCTGGTAAGGATGGCTGGCGGATTGGTGAAGGCACGGGTCGAAAGCGCCTCTGGCTCGCGCATGGTCACCTGCAGCAGGCGCTGCGCCGCGGCATCCCCGGGGTTGCCCTTGCCACGGGCGATATGCGCCACGCGGTAAAATTCTTCGTCGGCCAGGCCGACATGGAAATCCAGCCCCAATGGGCGCGCAGTACGGGCCACGATCGAGTCGCCAGGGCCACGACCATCGGCGCGGCGGATCAGCTCGCCGATCAACCAGCCGTAGGTGATGGCGGCATAGCCGTGCTCGGTGCCAGGTGCCCACCAGGGCGTCTCGGCGGCCAGGGCAGCGACCATGGCCTGCCAGTCATACAGGGCTTCGGCCGGTAGCAACTCGCGGATGGCCGGCAGGCCGGCACGATGGCTGAGCAGCTGGCGCAGGGTGATAGCCTGTTTGCCGGCCTGGGCGAACTCGGGCCAGTAGTTGGCCACCGGAGCGTCCAGGGCCAGCTTGCCCTCACCGACCAGTTGCAGGGCAGTAACCGCAGTGAAGGTCTTGGTACAGGAGAACAGGTTGGCGATGGTGTCGCTGTGCCAGGCCTGCTGGCCATCCTTGTCGGCACTGCCGGCCCACAGGTCGACGACGGTTTCGCCACCGACCTGGATGCACAGCGCGGCGCCACGCTCCTGGGGATCATCGAACAGCGCGGCGAACGCCTCGCGCACGGCTTCGAACTTCAGCTCATAGTGACCCTGGATCTGCACCCGCTGTTCTCCGTACGACCATTTCCGAAAAATGGTGTGCATTGTTTCAGTAGTTTGGCGTTTTGCAAACTGGCTTGGGCTGGGTGGTCGCGACGAATGGTGCCACCAGCCGCGCCACGTCCCCTCCAGGAGCAGCGGCCTGGTGTCGCGATGGGCTGCGTAGCAGCCATGGGTGCCGCGTTGGTGCCGAGATTGCCGGGGCCGCCTTGCGGCCCTTTCGCGACACAAGGCCGCTCCTACACAGGCCTGTCTGAGTTATGGGGCAGGCTTTTCCAGCTCGGCGCGCAGCTGGCCCATGGCCTGCAGGTTGCTCTTGCGCACGGCCTCGACAAACCCCGGATAAGGCATGTCGGTGATCGCTACCAGCCCGAGATGGCCGTTCTCGCCATCGAGCAACCGCCCGCTGGCCGGCTGATCGAGATACTGGAACCAGTGCGCGCCGACGATCATCGGCTGTGCCAGCGCCGCCTTGAGGAAATTGCCGTAGGCCGGGCCACGGTCTTCTTCCCGAGCCAGCTCCAGCGGCCCCGGCCAGAACGGCCCACGGTCACGCGAGCCGAACTGGAACTCGGACACCAGCACCGGCTTGTCCAGCTCGGCCAGGCTGGCGAAGTCGTAGCCATCCTGCGGCTTGAGCGTATAGAAGTTGAAGCTGAGCACATCGCAGAATTCGGCACAGGCCTTGACCGCCTCGGGCGTGCTGACCGCATACCGCCCCCCCAGCAACAGGTGATTCGGCGCATGCCACTTCAACGAGTCGGCAATCGTCTTGAAGTAGGTTTCGGCAAACACCTGCTGGAAATACTGGTAGTCACGCTCGATTTCCGGGTGCTCCGGGTTGGGCAGCGGCGCTTCGAAGCCCGGATCCTCCATCAGTTCCCAGGCGCTCAGTTCGATGCCCCAAGCCTTGGACAGCCCCTCCTGGTTGCGGTACTTGTCGCGCAACTGCTTGAGGAAGGCGCGCTTGGCCGGCACATCGGTGGTCAGGCGCAGCGTGCCGTAGGCCAGGCCGTAGCGTGCCTTGGGGTCACTGCCGGGGGCGGCCCAGGCCAGTTCATTGTCGGCGAAATAACCGATCAGCCAGGGGTCGTCACGGTGATCGCGGGCGGCAATGGCCACGGCGCGCTCGGTGGCCATGGCAAATCGTGGGTCGAACGGGTCGGGCATGCTGCCCCACCAGTCCATGCCGGTGCTGATGCTGGCGTAATCGCCCACGATCGACAGCGGCAAGGTGTACGGCATGCGCCGGGCCTGGCCCAGGGCCGGCTCGCTCCAGTTGCCGAGCGTGTTGAACCCCCAGGCCTGCAGGCGGTCGAGCGCATGCGCCTGCCAGCGGGCGGCATCCAGCTCTGGCGGTGGGCAGTTGGCCGGCTGCCCGCCTGCTGCCGGCGGGCAAGGTTTGCCGTAGGTGCGCTGCAGGTTGGCGGCATAGAAGTCGAACCAGCGCCCCTGCTTGAAGTGGCGCCCTTGTGACGAGGCATTGCCGTCGTCGTTGTTGCCTTCGCCATAGAAGGCGGCCAGCGCATCACCTTGGCCCGGCAAGGCCTTGAACATGCCCTCGCGGCCGGTGACGTAGGTGCGCCCGCCATCCGCGGCCACGGCATTCACCCCCAACGAGTAGAACGGGTGCCCTTCCGGTGTCACCAGGTACCAGCGGCCATCGCGCTTTTCCGTACGGAAGAAGCCTTTGGCCTCGAACGCCGGCCCGGCCAGCAAGCCACCGTAGGCGTCCAGTTGCTGTTTGCCACGTTCTGCCAGCCAGCCCTTGAGCTGTTGCTGCTCACGCGTATCGGCTGCCTTGAGCTGTTCGTCGTCAGCCACTTTCTCTGGCCAATGGCCCCGCGTGGACTGGCCATAGGCATCGATCAGCTCACGATAGGCCGCCTGGTAAGCCTGGTCGTCATCCTGAATGCCAACCCGCTCGATCAACAAGCTCTGCGCCACCTTGGGGCTGGGGATGCTCAGGCTGACCGAGGCCACCTGCTTGAGGTCTACCGCACCGGCGCTGCTGGCCAGCAACAAGCGCTGGCCTTCATGGGCCCAGGGCATCGGTGGGCCAGCGCGCATGCCCTGGCTGAGCGGCGAGCGGGCCGTCAGCGGTACCATCACGGTCTGGGCAGGGCCGGCTGGCAAGTCGATGCGGCTGGTCAGCGCGCTGCCATCGCTGCCCTGCACCGTGACATCCACGGTCAGGGCCCAGTCCATTGCGCTTTGCAGGCGCAAGGTCAGGAACTGCCCAGCGGACCAGTCCCACACCCCGCTTTGCGGGCTCAGGCGCAGGGTTGGCCGCTGGGCCGGGTTGAACACCACCCGTCGCAACACTTCGCCTTCAGCCGTCTGCTCCGCATTGTACTGGGGCATGCCGGCATCCTCGGTCAGCACATTGACCACCGAGGCTGGGCGCACGAAGCTGAAGAGCGTCTGCTGCCCCGCCAGCAAGGGCGAGCTGAACAACAAGGCGAGAACGGCGGGCAAGGTGCGGCGGACCATAAGGCTGAAGCTCTCCTTCAGGGCCTTCATGGCCCACGACTGAGTGATGGACAACGCGCCGGAGCAAGTGCTCCGGCAGTCAGGCAATCTCCCGCCGGAACGGCGGCAGCGCATTGAGAATAGCCTTGCCATAGCGCTGGGTGACCAGCCGCCGATCAAGCAAGGTGATAACGCCGCGATCCTGTTCGGTTCGCAGCAGGCGACCACAGGCCTGGATCAGCCGCAGCGAGGCATCGGGCACCGCAATTTCCATGAACGGGTTGCCACCACGCGCCTCGATCCACTCCGCCAGTGCCGCTTCGACCGGGTCGTCGGGTACGGCGAAGGGGATCTTGGCAATCACCACGTGTTCGCAGTAGGCCCCCGGCAGATCGACCCCCTCGGCAAAGCTGGCGAGGCCGAACAGCACACTGTGCTGGCCATCGTCGACCCGCGCCTTGTGCTTGTTCAGGGTTTCCTGCTTGGACAGGTTGCCCTGGATCAGCACCAGTTTGCGCCAGTCCCGGTCGAGGCCATCGAACACATCCTGCATCTGCTTGCGTGAGGAGAACAGCACCAGCGCACCACGGGCATCCTCGACGATGCTCGGCAACTCGCGGATGATCGCGGCGGTGTGCGCCGTGGCATCGCGCGGGTCGGCCTTGAGGTCGGGGACCCGCAGCAAGCCGGCATCGCCATGCACGAACGGGCTCGGTACCACGCAGGTGACCGCATCACGCGGCAGGCCCGAGCGCATGCGGAAGCGGTCGAACTTGCCCAGCGCGGTCAGTGTCGCGGAGGTCACCAACGCGCCGTGGGCAACGTTCCACAGGCTGCGACGAAGCATATCCGCGGCCAGGATGGGGCTGGCATTGACCTCGATATCGAACAGTGCACCGCTCTCGGCCAGGGTCAGCCAGCGGGCCATGGGCGGGCTGTCTTCGGGGTCTTCGGCGGTAAACGCCGTCCACAGTTCCCAGTTGCCCTGGGCGCGGGTGACCAAACTGCCGAACAGCGGATACCACTCCTCGGCCTGGTGGCTGGCGATACCGATGTTGACCTCGCCGTCCATGCCTTCCTTGAGCAGGTCGGCCAGCCGGGTGAACAGGTCGTTGAGGCGGGCGAAGCCCTTTTTCAGCTCGATGCCCACTTCGCGAATCTGCTCGGGCACCACGCCGCCTTCGAAACGGTAGCGCGGGCGCTCACGGCCTTCGTTGTCCTCGCCGGGACGGAAATCGGCCACCTGCTCGCACAGGGTGAACATGAACTGCTGCTGGGTGCGCACCTCCCGCGCCAGTTCGGGCACCTGCTCGATGTACTTGCCCAGGTCGCCGGGCAACGGGTGCTGGGCCAACAGCTTGGTCAGGTTCTTGGCAGTCTGCTCCAGCCAGTCGGCGGTGGAGCGCAGGCGCGAGTAATGGGCGAAATGGCCAATGGCCTTGTCTGGCAGGTGGTGGCCTTCGTCGAACACGTACATGGTATCGCGCGGGTCGGGCAATACCGCGCCGCCGCCCAGGGCCAGGTCGGCCAGGACCATGTCATGGTTGGTGACGATCACATCGACCTTGCCCATGCCTTCGCGCGCCTTGTAGAACACGCACTGCTGGAAGTTCGGGCAATGGCGGCCGGTGCACTGGCTATGGTCGGTGGTCAGGCGTGCCCAGTCCTGGTCTTCCAGGGCTTCTGGCCAGCTGTCGCGGTCGCCGTCCCAGCGGTTGCCGGCAAGCTTCTCGATCATGCTGTTGAACAGCTTCTGGCTGCGCTCGTCGACTTCGATGCGGAAGCCTTCTTCCTCGAACAGCTGGGCGGTGGCCGACTGGGCGTGCCCTTCCTGCAGCAGGATGTCGAGCTTGGACAGGCACAGGTAGCGGCCGCGGCCCTTGGCCAGGGCGAAGCTGAAGTTGAGCCCGCTGCTGCGCATCAGGTCGGGCAGGTCCTTGAACACGATCTGCTCCTGCAACGCCACGGTCGCCGTAGCGATCACCAGGCGCTTGCCGGCGGCCTTGGCAGCCGGAATGGCGGCCAGGCTGTAGGCCACCGTCTTGCCGGTACCGGTGCCTGCCTCCACCGCCACCACGGCCGGTTCGCCAGCACGACGGCCTTCGTCGTCGCAGGCGATGTCGCCGAGCACCTTGGCCACTTCGGCGATCATCAGACGCTGGCCATAGCGCGGCTTGAGGCTCTTGGCTTCGAGAAAACGCGTATAGGCGCCCTGGATGGTGGCTTTGAGTTCGTTGCTGATCATGGTCTGCAGGCGCCCGCCGGGCTGGATATATTTTCAGTGTTTCGCATGGGGCGGCTATCATACCCCGCTCTTGCCCTTTGTGCCGCATGGAGATCCGGATGCTTGCCTTTGCCCTGCCCTACACATTGCATGTATTAGCCGCCCTGGTGTGGGTTGGCGGCATGTTCTTCGCCTGGCTGGTACTGCGCCCGGCAACGGTTGCAGCCCTGGAAGGGCCTGCGCGCTTGCGTTTGTGGGTGGAAGTGTTCCGACGCTTCTTCGGCTGGGTCTGGCTGGCCGTGGCGATTTTGGCGATAAGTGGTATCGGCATGTTGCACATGCGCTTCAGCGGCTTCGAGACCGCACCCAAGTACGTGCAGGTGATGATGGGTGGCGGCATCGCCATGTTCGCCCTGTTCATGCGCGTCCAGGCGCTGCTGCTGCCGGAACTGAAAGCAGCCGTGCAGGCCGAGGACTGGCCGACGGGTGCAGCGGTACTCGGGCGGATTCGGCGGATGGTGGGGATCAACCTGCTGCTGGGCCTGACGGTGGTTGCCGTGGCCAGTTCGCGCCTGATGGCCTGACGGGTTGCCCCCCTGTTAGGAGCGGCCTTGTGTCGCGATGGGCTGCGCAGCAGCCCCATAAATCAATGCAAAAACGCTGAAATCGGGGGCTGCTGCGCAGCCCATCGCGACACAAGGCCGCTCCTACAAGGGGATGCAGCAAGGCTTCTACAGGCGTTGCAGGATCAACTCACCGGTCGCCCCCGGCGCCCCTGGCTGACCCGGCTGCCCCGGGCGGCCATTGGCCCCGGCCTCGGTGCTGTACACCAGGCAGCCCTTGCTGGCCCCGCCCTTACCTGCCTTGCCTGGCGCCCCGGCCTTGCCCGCTGCGCCGCCGTCCAGGCGCACCACGATGCGCTCCTGCGGGAAACCCTGCGGCACGCTCAGGCGAATGCGCCCACCCGGTGCACCATCCTGGCCGTTGCCGCCGTCGTCGCCATTGGCACCACGGCTGGCCTGGCCCCAGGTACAGCCGCCGGCCTGGCCGTTGGCGCCATCGAGCCCCACATACCCGGGAGCACCCGTGCCACCACGGGCATCGATCGCCAGCCGCTCGGCATCCAGTTCGGCCAGCTTGAGGTCCAGGCTACGCCCCGAACGCGCGGCCCGCTGGTACGTGCCCGCCGCGCCTGGCGCACTGAATTCGCTGCCCTCGGCCAGCCGTGCACTGCGCGCCTCGATCAGCAACGGGCTGTCGGACGGCGCAATGGCGATACGCGCGTCCCGCCCCAACTGCAGCTGGTCGACCTTCAATTCCGCCAGCGTGGCCGGCAACAACAGGGTGGCGGCATCGGCCACGCGCAACTGCGCAAGATGCACAGTGGCCGACTTGTTTGGCAGGCGCAGCATGGAGTTGGCTGCCACCTCCAGGCTCTCGGCCTGGGCCAGGGGAACGGCCAGCATGGCCAGCAACATCAGATTACGCATTTCGCGGCGCCTCCTGCGCACGGGGGATGGACATGACATGGAAGATACCCGTCAGCAGGATCTGCAACCGATCGAACCAGCGATGGCTGCGCCCGCGCAGGCTGCCATTGAAGAACAGCACTTCGAGCACGTGCAGGCCGAGCAAGGCGATACCCGCAGCATTGATCAGCAGATTGAACGGCAAGGGTTGCGGCATCAATTGATTGAAAAACACCACGCCCCAGAATGCGACCGTCAGGACCTTGCCCAGGCCCAGGATGAATTTCATATCCCGCCCCCATGGATTGTTGTTATGTCGAGACGCCCGTTCGAGCGGGCCGTGCGAACCACATTAACTGCAATGCCAAGGCAGGCGCCAGCGCCGCTTGGTGGAGAGGCCGCGCCATCCGTCGCTTGCAGGCGTGCCACTGACGGTGCCGCTGGCCACGAGCGGCTGTCGCCGCGGGACGCGCCCGTGCCACTGCTCAAGGCACGGGCGCAGGCGCTCTAACGCTGGATCTTGATTTCGGTACGGCGGTTCATGGCACGCCCCTCGGCCGTGGCGTTGTCTGCCACCGGCTGGGTTTCACCGGCACCGACCACCGACACGAAGCTGCTGCGCGGCACACCGCTCTCGACCAGATAATCGGTCACCGCGTGGGCCCGCCGCTCGGACAGCTTCTGGTTGTATTGGTCGGAGCCGACGCTGTCGGTGTGACCGCTGACGCTCAGACGGGCGGACGGTGCTTCCTGCTTGAGCCGGGTGGCAACGGTGTTGAGGCGCTCCTTGTCGCTGGCGGTCAGGCGCGCAGAATCGAATTCGAAGTGCACATCGCGGATGACGATGACTTCTTCCTTCTGCACCACCACTTCCTCGACCACCGGTGCCGGCTCAGGCGGGCAACCGTTGGCATCCACCTGCACGCCGCGCGGGGTGCCGGGGCACTTGTCACGGCTGTCCGGCACGCCGTCGCCGTCCTCGTCGCCATCGCCATGGGCCCAGCAGTAGCCTGCCGCCAGGCTACCGCCCACCAAGGCACCCCAGCCAGCCCAGCTGGAACTCTCGATGGCGCCCAAGGCAGCGCCGCCTACACCCCCGACGGCAGCACATTTCGGCCAGTCGGTCTTTTGCAAACCTGCACAACCAGTCAACACACTGGTGAGCAGGACCAGGGGTATCGCTGTGCGTACTATGCTCATTTCTTTGCTTCTCCTAGGGGGAATCGGCATAAGGCCGATCTCTCGGAGTAAAGACCGCGCATGCCATCCCTGCCAGCAATAAGCCACGACGCGGTCACATGCCTCTTTGCCCATACGCTGTGGCCCGCTAGTCTTGGACGACTTGAAGAGGACTTGCAATGAACGACCGCTTTTCCCAGCGCACCCCGCAGCAGGCCCTGGCTGCCCTGCTCGATCGTTTCACCCCGCAACGCCTGCTGCTGGTGGGCACGCGCTTTCCGGCACTGGACGCCTTCGCCCAGGCCCACCCGCAAGTGACCATCGCCACCGCAGCCCCCGGCCCGCTGCCGGCCGAACTGGCGGCGCAGCGCTTTGACCTGGCGCTACTGGTGGACTGCCTGGAGCATCTGCCCAAGCGCACCGGCCTGGAACTGCTCGGCGGGGTGCGCAACCTCAATGCCAGCCGGGTTGCAGTGCTGGCCGACCTGGCCGCCTGCGGCTGGCAGGACACCGACTTTTTTGCCCTGGCCCTCTCGGCCAGCGAGAAATTCTGCCGGGACGAGCAGGTCCTGAGCCTGTTCACCTATGATCTACATGACTACAAGCAGGTACCGGACTGGCTCAATGCCAAGTTCTGGGCCAACCCGGAAAACTTTGGCAAGTACTGGTGGTGATGATGAGTGTCTCGGTCTGCCCTTGCGGCAGTGGCAACCTGCTCGACGCCTGCTGCGGGCACTACCATGCCGGCACCCCGGCGCCGGATGCCCAGGCGCTGATGCGCTCACGTTACAGTGCCTATGTGCTGGGCCTGGTCGACTACCTGGTGGCCACCACCCTGCCGGCCCAGCAAGCCGGCCTGGACCGTGCCGCCATGGCCGCCTGGAGTGCCCAGAGCACCTGGCTGGGCCTGGAGGTGGAAGCGGCAGAAGTGCTGGGCGGCCAGCCTGAACATGCCTTTGTGACCTTCACCGCACGCTGGCACGACCAGGATGGCGATCACCAACACCGCGAACGCTCGGCCTTCGTCCAGCATGCCGGGCATTGGTATTTCATCGACCCGACGGTCGGGCTCAAGGCCGGGCGCAACGACCCCTGCCCCTGCGCCAGCGGCCAGAAGTTCAAGAAATGCTGCGCCAGCTACGTAGGTAGCTGAGATGATCGCCCCCGCCCGCCTGCTGCTCGCTCCGCTGCTCGCCTGCCTGGCCCTGCTGGCGGGCTGCAGCAGCTGGGGCGGCGATGACTGGCGCGAACCCGAGGTGCACCTGGTCGAGGTCGAGACGGTCAAGGCCAGGTTGCTGGAACAGGAGTTCGTGCTGCACCTGCAGGTCGTCAACCCGAATGACAGCCGCCTGTTCATCCGCAACCTGTCCTATGCCATACGCCTCAACGACCTGCTGCTGGTGCAGGACGAAACCAGCCTGTGGCGCAGTGTCGGCGGGCATGCCCGGCGTACCTTCAAGATCACCGCGCGAACCAACCTGTGGCAGCACCTGAAACCACTGGCCAAGCTGCTCAAGAGCGGTGAGCCGCTGCACTACAGCCTGCAGGGCGAACTGGCGACCGGCTTGCTCATGCATCGGGACCTGCACTTGTCGCGCAGTGGTGAGATAATCCCCGGCGATTACCACCCGGAGTAACCCTGCAATGTCCCAGCAACCCCATGTTCATGGCCCTGACTGCAACCACGATCATGATCACCACCACGATCATGGCCACGTTCACGGCCCACACTGCAACCACGGCCACCAGGAGCCGGTACGCAATGCCCTGAAGGACGTTGGCCGTAACGACCCATGCCCGTGCGGTAGCCAGAAAAAGTTCAAGAAGTGCCACGGCGCCTGACCTGAACAGCACGTGCGCGCCCCGCCAGCGGGCCGCGCAGTGCATGGCCACAGGCCAGAAGCAGCACGATGCACAGTGCCATGCAGATGGCATTGGTACCCTTCCAGCCGACCGAGCCCAGCAACAGCGACGGGCTGAATGCGCCAACGGTGGCGCACAGGGCGATGGCCAGGTCGTTCTTCCCTTGCATGTGCATGGCCGACGGGCTGTGCTGCAGCGTTTGCGCCAGCAGCGCCCCGCCGCCCACGTAGGTCAGGTTCCAGCCAAGGCCAAGGGCTATCAACGACAAGGTCATCATCGCGTAACTGTGCGACCACAGGTTCATGGCCGTGCAACCGATCAACAGGCCCAGGCCGGCGCAGAGGGTGGCCCTGATCCCGAGCTTGTGGATGATGGCGCCGGTGAAGAACGACGGGGCGAACATGGCGATCACATGCCATTGAATCGCCAGGCGCACGTCGGAGAAATCCTCATGCAGGTGTTTCATGTGCATGGAAGCCTGGATCATCAGCAAGTTCATGACCCCGTAACCCAGCGCGGCCACGGCCATGGCCACGACCAGCACCGGGCTGAGCGGTTCGCTGGTTGCAGCAGACGCGTTTCTCGCTGGCACCCGGATCGCCCCTGTGGCCTCGCCGGGCAGGCAGGCGGCAATCAGCAAGGACATCGCCGCCAGGCCGACAAAAGCGGCGTAACACAGCGAAAACAGCGGGTAGCCGCCAACGTCGCGGAGCCACTCGGTGAGTGCCGGCCCAACCACGGCAGCCATCACACCGCCGGCCACAACCAGGGAAAGCGCTTTGGGTTTCAGGCTCTGTGCCAGGTTGTCGGTAGCGGCAAAGCGGTTGAAGTTGGCGAACGCAATGTAGATACCCAACGCCGAGTGGCTGATCACCAGGGTCGCGAAGTGCTGTTGCTGCACCGCCAGGTAGCCGGTAATGCCGGACACGGCCAAAGGTATCGAGCCCAGCATGAATGCCCGCTTGCGGCCAATACGGCCCATCAGCCTGGAGACCGGGTAAGTGGCCAGCATCATGCACAGGAACTGAAAACCGTAAGGCACAGTGGACCAGGTGCTGGCAGGCGCCAGCGCCGCCCCGACAGTGGCAGCCATGGTCACCGACATGACCGCTGTCGTCAGGTTGATCGATTGCGCCGTGAAATACAGGTAGGTGCGCCGCGGAAGTGTGCTCGACATGGCATGTGCTCAGGTGGGTGGACGGTCACGTATCCGGCACTTGCAACGGCACCGGCGGGGGCATGGTGGCAGCTGCCGCGCCCTGAAACGCAAACAGTCGACGCACTTTCCGGTTAACTGTTAGGCTGTTTTTTCTAACAGTCGGCGGACCCGCCATGCGCCCGAACAGCCTGCATGACCAATTGAAACAGCGCCTCGAAGCCGGCGAGTGGCTGCCTGGCCAGCGCATGCCATCTATCCGCAAGCTAACCGCGGCGGCTGACTGCAGTTATCACGATGTCGTCTCCTGCTATGCCCGGCTGGTCAGCGAAGGTGTGCTGACCGCCATCCCAGGCCGCGGCTACTTTGTCGCCTGTAGCAGCCGGCAGCCAGGTACATCAGATACCGGCCCTGCCGAGCCCCCGGCAGGCATGGCCGACGACCCATTGTTCACGCTGCTGCAAAGTGGCCGGCACTACACCAAGCTCGGCAGCGGCTGGCTGCCACCGGCCTGGCGTGACACCGAGCTGCTGGCCAAGGCGATACGCCGCACTGCGCGGCTGGAGCAGAGTTCGCTGGCGGAATATGGCGACATCCAGGGCTACCTGCCCATGCGCAGGCAACTGTCCATGCACCTGCAGCGCCTGACCCGGATCGAAGCCCGCCCCAGCCAGTTGCTGACCACCCTGGGCGCCACGCAGGCACTGGACCTGGTTGCGCGGTTGCTGATCAAGCCCGGCGATCACGTGTTGGTCGACGAGCCCGGCAATGGCAACCTGATCAAGCTGATCCAGCTGGCCGGTGGCCAGGTACTTGGCGTGCGGCGTACCCAGGACGGGCCGGACGTGGAGGACATCAAAGCCCAGCTGGCCAGGCACAAGGTCAAGGCGTTCTTCTGCAACAGCAACTTCCATAACCCGACCGGCGGCAACATCAGCCCGCACATTGCCTTCGGCATCCTGCGCCTGGCGACGGAGCACGACTTCTTCGTGGTCGAGGACGACGTGTATGGCGACTTCAGCCTGGGCATGCGCCAGACCCTCGCCGAACTGGACAACCTCGAGCGGGTCATCTACATCGGCAGTTTCTCCAAGTGCCTGTCCGCGTCACTGCGCGTTGGTTACATCGCCTGTTCGGCTTCGCTGATCGAACCGCTGACGCGTCTGAAACTGCTGACCTGCGTTGCCGTGCCAGCGTTTTGCGAACGTTTCGTCAACACCATCTTGTCCGATGGCACCTATGCCCGGCACATGAAAGACCTGCAGCAGCGCATGATCCGCCAGCAGGCGCAAACCCAGCAATTGTTGCGAGCGCGTGGCTGGCAGTTCGACGTAAAGCCACAAGGCGGTATGTTCCTGTGGGTCTATCACCCTGAGCTGGCCGACCTGCAGCCGTTCATGCAGCGCCTGGAGCAGCACAAGGTGCTCCTGATGCCGGGCTCGGCCTTCGCCGTGAGCCGGGACTATCAAGGCCATGCACGCATCAATTGCACGCATTTTTCCGATGCCTTGGCCACCCACTTCAAGGTTTGTACCGGCGCTGGCAAATAAAGCGCCCAAGGACCTTGCATGGCGCCTGCGCGCTTACTACCTTAGCGCCTTTCCAAAACCGCCACGCCTTGCAGGAGCCCTTGTCATGGCCGCCCCCGCCTTCCCCCCCTTCCGCCCGCGGTTCGTAACCGCCGCCACGCTGCTCGGCATGCTCGGGCTGGCCGGCTGCCAGACGGGCGGCTACCAGGGCAGCGTGCCACCGGCCAGTGGCGTGCAGCCGCTCAAGGGCCTGGCGCAGAACGTCTCGGTACGGCGCAATGCCATGGGTGCGCCACTGATCGAAAGCAGCAGCTTCCATGACGCGCTGTTCAGCCTGGGCTACGTGCATGCCGGCGACCGTATCGAACAGATGGTGGCCATGCGCCTGCTGGCGCAGGGCCGCCTGGCCGAACTGGCCGGCAGCGACGCGCTGGACATCGACCGGCTGATGCGCGCCGCCAACCTCAAGCAGAGCGCCGCCCAGCAGTACGCCGAAGCATCGCCACGGCTCAAGCGCTTTTTCGAGGTGTATGCACGCGGGGTCAACGCTTACCTGTTCCGCTACCGCGACAGGCTGCCGGCCGGCCTGGCCAGCAGTGGCTATCGTCCCGAATACTGGAAGCCCGAGGATTCGGCGCTGATCTTCAGCCTGTACGCCTTCAGCCAGTCAGTGAACCTGCAGGAAGAACTGAGTGCCCTGGTCCTGGCGCAGAAAGCCGGCAGCGACAAGCTGGCCTGGCTGTTGCCCGGCGCCCCGGACGAGCCATTGGCCGAAGCAGAAGTAGACAAGCTCAAGGGCCTGAACCTGGCCAGCCAGTTGCCTGGCCTGCCAGCCCTGGCCGCCGCCAGCCAGAAGCTCGCCGACCTCGACCTGCTGGGCAGCCCCGGTTCGGCCAACCTGGCCCTGGCGCCGCAACGCAGCCGCAGCGGCAAGAGCCTGCTGGCCAGCGACAGCCGCGCCGCCTGGGCCCTGAGCCCGGTGCAGATCCACACCGGCAAGTACCAGGTCGCCGGGCTGTCGTTGCCCGGCCTGCCCATCGTGCTGGCCGGTTACAACGGCAAGCTGGCCTGGAGCAGCAGCGCGGTCATGGCCGACAACCAGGACCTGTACCTGGAACAACTGCGACATCAGGGCAGCCAGGTGAGCTACCTGGCCGACGGCAAATGGCTGCCGGCTCGCGCCCGTAGCGAAACCTTCTTCGTCCGTGGCCAGCGCCCGTTGCGCGAAGTGATGTATGACACCCGCCACGGTACCCTGCTGGCCCAGCCAGGCAATGCCAGCCTGGGCCTGGCGCTGAACCTGCCGCAGGTCAAGGGTGACCGCAGCCTGGATGCGCTGTTCGACCTGACCCGGGCGCAGAGCGTGGAGCGCGCCTTCGACAGTACCCGTGAAGTGACTGCCGCCGCCCTCAACTTCGTTTTCGCCGAGCCCGAGCACATCGGCTGGCAAGTCAGTGGCCGCTACCCCAACCGCCGCGACGGCCAGGGCCTGCTGCCATCGCCGGGCTGGGACGGCCGCTACGACTGGGACGGCTTTGCCGACCCGATGCTGCACCCTTACGACCAGGACCCGCCTGCCGGCTGGATCGGCCACGCCAACCAGCGCAGCCTGCCGCGCGGCTATGGCATGCAACTGTCCAGCACCTGGTACTACCCCGAGCGGGCCGAACGCCTGGCGCAGCTGGCCGCCAATGGCCGTCACGACAGCCGCAGCCTGATGGCCCTGCAGAACGACCAGGTCACCCTGCTGGGCGACAAGCTCAAGCAGGTGTTCGACGCCCCTGGCATGGCCCAGCCGCTGCAGCAGGCAATCGACGCCCTGCCCGCCGCCCAGCGTGACAAGGCCCGCGACGCGCTGGCCCGGCTCAAGGCCTTCGATGGCCGCCTGAGCCCGGTGTCGGCCGATGCCGCCCTGTACCAACTGTTCCTCCAGGAAGTCGCGCGACAAACCTTCCTCGACGACCTCGGGCCGGAATCCAGCCCGGCCTGGCAGGCTTTCGTCAGCAATGCGCGGTTGTCGTTCTCGGCCCAGGCCGACCACCTGCTGGGGCGCGACGACAGCCCGCTCTGGGATGACCGCAACACCCCGCAGAAAGAAGACAAGCCGGCCATCCTGGCGCGCAGCCTGGCTGGCGCCATCGACGCGGGCACCACGCAACTGGGGGCCGACCGCCGTGCCTGGCAGTGGGGCAAGCTGCACCAGTACCGCTGGCCGGCACCGGCCTACCACGGCCTGGGCGATGCCATCAGCCGCTCGTCGCAGGCTGCCGGTGGTGATTTCACCACCCTGGCCTTGACACCCTACGCCTGGGGCAGCGACTTCGATACCCGCCTGCCAGCCTCGGCACGGATGATCGTCGACTTCGGCCAGGCCGAGCCGTTGCAGGTGCTGACCAGCAGTGGACAGTCCGGCAACCCGGCCAGCGCACACTACAGCGACGGGCTGGATGCGTGGTTCAAGGGGCGCTTCATGAGCCTGCCGCTGCAGCAGCAGAACTTCGGGCGCGCGTATGGCAATCAGCGTTTGGCGTTGGTGCCTGGCCGCTAGTGGACCGTTTCCTGCTGACCCGCAGCCGGCCAGCTACCTAGCATCCTCGGTGCCGCACTGTTCCCCGACAGCTGCGGCACACTTCCATCAAGAGGATGATGAACATGGCTACAGAAACCCTGAAAATTGAAATTTCCTGGCCGGATACGCTCAAAGTTCCAGCTGGCGCTACCGTCAATGCACAACTTTGGGTAGGTACCGCCATCGCCGACTACCGCATGATCAGCGACGGAGATGCCAGCGCCCCTGCTGTCACTTCACCGGCCAAGCTGGAAATCACTTATGACACCGAGGACCTGCGGCCAAGCAGCGCCGACACCGTATGGGATCACTTCCGTACCGCTCCCTACCTGATGCATGACGGCAAACGCCTGAACATCTCCCGCGTTGCCAAGATCAGTATCGAAGACGCCAGAAAGTCGGGCTGGAAGATCGCTATTTCCTGACGCGGTCCGGGCAGCCCTCGAGAGGGCTGCCCTCACACATCGAACTTGCCGCGGCCCTCGACACTCTGAGCTAGCAAGCCCTATCCCAGACGTTGAGCCATGGACCTCGTCATCGCCCGCCCCGAAGGCCTGTACTGCCCGCCCGGTGATTTCTATATCGACCCGTGGCGGCCCGTGGACCGAGCTGTGATCACCCATGGCCACGGCGACCACGCCCGCATCGGCAATCGCCATTACCTGGCCGCCAGCCCTGGCGCCGGCATCCTGCGCAGCCGCCTCGGCCAGGACATCAATTTGCAGACCCTGGCCTACGGCGAACGCCTGCTGCACCATGGCGTTACCCTGAGCCTGCACCCGGCCGGGCATGTCCTGGGCTCGGCGCAGGTGCGCCTGGAGTACCAGGGCGAGGTCTGGGTCGCCTCCGGTGACTACAAGGTGGAGCCGGACGCCACCTGCGCACCGTTCGAACCGGTGCCCTGCCACACCTTCATCACCGAATCGACCTTCGGCCTGCCCATCTACCGCTGGCCCAGCCAAGGCGAAATTTTCTCCGGGATCAATGCCTGGTGGCGCGCCAACTGCGCACAGGGCAAGGCCAGCGTGCTGTTCTGCTACGCCTTCGGCAAGGCCCAGCGGATCCTCCACGGGCTGGACGCCAGCATTGGCCCGATCCTGGTGCATGGCGCCGTCGAGCCGCTCAACCGGGTATATCGGGAAGCTGGCGTGTACTTGCCAGAGACCCGCTACGCCGGTGATATCCCGCGCAACGACCCGCTGCTGCGCCAGGCATTGGTCCTGGCTCCACCCTCGGCCGCTGGCAGCAGCTGGATGCGCCGTTTCGGCGACTACAGCGATGCCTTCGCCAGTGGCTGGATGCTGTTGCGTGGCACCCGCCGACGGCGCGGGGTGGACCGTGGCTTCGTGCTCTCGGACCATGCCGATTGGCCGGGGTTGCTCTGGGCCATCGGCCAGACCGGCGCGGAACGGGTGATGGTCACCCACGGGTCAGTCAATGTGCTGGTGCGCTACCTGAACGAACAAGGCCTCGATGCCCGCGCCTTCGCGACCGAATACGGCGAGGAAGACGACGCTGTCGCCACGGGGCCAAACGCATGAAAGCGTTCGCCGACCTGTACCTGAGGCTGGATGCGACCACCTCCAGCGTTGCCAAGCTGCAGGCCTTGCGTGACTACTTCAGCACCGCCCCAGCTGCGGATGCCGCCTGGGCCGTGTACTTCTTGGCCGGTGGCCGGCCGCGCCAACTTGTGCCTACGCGGGTGCTGCGCGAACTGGCCACTGCGTTGGCCGGGCTGCCGGACTGGCTGTTCGAGGAAAGCTACCAGGCCGTTGGCGACCTGGCCGAGACCATTTCCCTGCTGGTGCCGCAAAGCCATCACGCGAGCGACGATGGCTTGGCCCACTGGGTCGAACACCATCTGCTGCCATTGCGCGGCCTGCCCGTCGATCAGCTTCAGCAACGCCTGGCGCCATTGTGGGCCCAGCTGGACCGCCCCAGCCTGATGCTGTGCCTGAAGCTTATCACTGGCAGCTTTCGCGTTGGCGTATCGAAGCTGCTGGTCACCCGTGCCCTGGCGCAACTGGCCGGGCTGGATGCCAAACGCGTGGCCCAGCGCCTGGTCGGCTACACCGACATCAGCCACCGCCCCACCGCCGCCAGCTACCAGAGCCTGGTCGCCCCGGCATCAGACGATGAGCATGGCCAGCGTGGCGGCCAGCCCTACCCGTTCTTTCTGGCTCACCCTCTGCAAGTGCCGAGCGAACAGTTCGATGCAGTGCTCGGCTCGCCAAACGACTGGCAGATCGAATGGAAGTGGGACGGTATTCGCGCCCAGGTGGTCAAACGCGACGGCCAGCTGTGGGTCTGGTCGCGCGGCGAGGAACTGGTCACCGAGCGCTTTCCCGAGCTACACAGCCTGGCGCAGACCCTGCCCGACGGGGTCGTGCTCGATGGCGAGATCCTGGTGTGGAAACCGGGCAGCTCGGCGGAACAGCTGGCGGTACAGCCTTTTGCCCTGTTGCAGCAGCGCCTGGGCCGCAAGACCTTGGGCAAGAAGCTGCTGAGCGATGCGCCGGTGGTCCTGCAGGCCTACGACCTGCTGGAATGGCAGGGCGAGGACTGGCGCAGCCGGCCGCAGCACGCGCGCCGCCGGCAGCTGGAACGGGTGCTCGAGGCACAGCCATTGGCCCCGGTGCTGCTCTCGCCGCTGCTCGAAGGCCCGGACTGGGCCGACCTTGCCCGCCAGCGCGAACAGTCACGCAGCCTGGGGGTGGAAGGCTTGATGCTGAAGCAGCGCGAGGCCTTGTATGGCGTAGGGCGGACCAAGGACATGGGCACCTGGTGGAAGTGGAAGATCGACCCGTTCAGCGTCGATGCCGTGCTGATCTATGCCCAGCGCGGCCATGGCCGGCGGGCCAGCCTGTACAGCGACTACACCTTCGCCGTGTGGGACGCGCCGGCCGGCACCCCGGGGCGGGCGCTGGTACCTTTTGCCAAGGCCTATTCAGGGCTCAGCGACGAAGAGATGCGCAAGGTCGACGCCATCATCCGCAAGACCACGGTCGAAACCTTCGGCCCGGTACGCAGCGTGGCACCGACGCTGGTATTCGAGTTGGGTTTCGAGGGCATCGCCCTGTCCCGGAGGCACAAGAGCGGCATTGCCGTGCGCTTTCCGCGGATGCTGCGCTGGCGGCTGGACAAGCCGGTTGAAGAGGCGGACGACCTGGCGACCCTGCAGGCCCTGCTGGCTTGAGACAATTCGCACCGCGAACCAGACCGCGCGCTGATCCAACTGATAGCGGATGAGGCGCAGTCACGCAATCTATGCTTCTATCTGTGTGCCGACCCGTGTCGCAGACCGTTTTCGCCACGCCATCAGGACGACCATGCACCATTCAACCCACGACCTGCTGTCCCCCGTTCCGGGCATCACCCGCCAGCTGCACAGCTTCCACTTCGGCCCCCGCGGTGGCGGCAAGGTGTATATCCAGGCCTCGCTGCATGCCGACGAGTTGCCGGGCATGCTGGTGGCCTGGCATCTCAAGCGCCGCCTGGCTGAACTGGAACAGCAAGGCCGCCTGCAGCGCGAGATCATCCTGGTACCCGTGGCCAACCCGGTCGGCCTGGAACAGGTGCTGCTGGACGCACCGCTGGGGCGTTTCGAACTGCAAAGCGGTGAGAACTTCAACCGCAACTTCGTCGACCTGTCGGACAGCATCGGCGATCAGATCGAAGAACACCTGACCCAGGACCCGGCGCATAATCTCGCCTTGATCCGCGAGTACCTGCGCCGTGGCCTGGATGCGCACCCTGCACGCACACCGCTGCAAGCCCAGCGCCTGATCCTGCAGCGGCTGGCCTGCGATGCCGACATGGTGCTGGACCTGCATTGCGATTTCGAAGCTGTGGAGCACCTGTACACCACCCCGGACGCCTGGGTGCAGATCGAGCCCCTGGCCCGCTATCTGGGCGCGCAGGCCAGCCTGCTGGCCACCGACTCGGGCGGGCAGTCGTTCGATGAGTGCTTCAGCCTGGTCTGGTGGCAGTTGCAGCAGCGCTTCGGCAAGCGCTTCCCGATTCCGTTGGGCTGCTGCTCGGTGACTGTCGAGTTGCGCGGGCAGGCCGATGTCAGCCATGACCTGGCCAGCAAGGACTGCCAGGCGATCCTCGACTTCCTGACCTACAGCGGGGTCATCGAAGGCGCCCACGCCGCCCTGCCCGCGTTGCGCAGCCCCGCTACCCCACTGGCCGCCGTCGAGCCCGTGGTCGCCCCGTTGGGCGGGCTACTGGTGTACCACGCCAAGCCTGGGCAAACCCTCGAGGCTGGCCAGCTGATCGCCGAAGTCATCGACCCGCTCAGCGACCGCGTGACTGCCGTGCGCAACGATCAGCCCGGCCTGCTGTATGCGCGCAGCGTACGGCGCATGGCCACCGCCGGCATGGTCATCGCCCATGTGGCCGGTGAGCAGGTATGCCGCAGCGGCTACCTGCTGGCCAATTGATCAGGTAAAACCATTGCATCTGGCCGGTTGTCTGTAGAAACACAGCCCGCCAAGGACGCCATGCCCGATGCCCGCCGCCACCGACCTCGCCAGTGCCTGGTTCGCCAAGCGTGGCTGGAAGCCGTTCGCTTTCCAGCGCCGTGTCTGGGCCGCCGTGGCACGCGGCGAATCCGGCCTGCTGCATGCCAGTACCGGGGCCGGCAAAACCTACGCGGTATGGCTCGCCGCGCTGCGCGCCTTCAAGGCCGAAGCCCAGGGGCGACAGGCTGCGCCGTTGCAGGTGCTGTGGGTTACGCCGATGCGTGCCCTGGCCGCTGACACCGCCCGCGCCTTGCAGGCGCCGCTGGACGAGCTCGGCCTGCCCTGGAGCGTGGGCGTGCGCAGCGGCGATACCGGCAGTGCCGAACGTGCCCGCCAAGCGCGACGCCTGCCCAGTGTGCTGGTCACCACCCCCGAAAGCCTGACCCTGCTGCTGACCCGCGCACAGGCCCGCGACGATTTCGCCACGCTGCGCCTGGTGGTGGTGGACGAATGGCACGAACTGCTGGGCAACAAGCGCGGCGTACAACTGCAACTGGCCCTGGCCCGCCTGCGCCGCTGGCACCCTGGCCTGCCGACCTGGGGCCTGTCCGCCACCCTCGGCAACCTTCAGCACGCGCTGGAGGTGTTGCTGCCGCAGGGTGGCCTGCTGGTGCAAGGCAGGCAAGACAAGCCGCTGCTGGTCGATACCCTGCTGCCGGCAGCCATCGAGCGCTTCCCCTGGGCCGGGCACATGGGCCTGAAGATGCTTGAACAGGTCTGCCAGGAAATCGACGCCAGTAGCAGCTGCCTGGTGTTCACCAACACCCGGGCACAGGCCGAACTGTGGTACCAGGCGCTGCTCGACGCACGCCCCGACTGGGCCGGGTTGATCGCCCTGCACCACGCTTCACTGGCCCGCGAGACCCGTGACTGGGTGGAGCGCAGCCTCAAGCAGGGCGGCCTGAAAGCGGTGGTCTGCACCTCCAGCCTGGACCTTGGCGTGGACTTTCTGCCAGTGGAGCGCGTGCTGCAGATTGGCTCGGCCAAGGGTATTGCCCGGCTGATGCAGCGGGCCGGGCGCTCCGGCCACGCGCCAGGGCGGCGCTCGCGGGTTACGTTGGTGCCCACCCACAGCCTGGAACTGGTCGAGGCAGCTGCCGCCAGGCAGGCCCTGGCCGCCGGGCACATCGAGGCGCGGTATTCGCCACGCCTGTGCATGGACGTGCTGGTGCAACACCTGGTCAGCATGGCCCTGGGCAGTGGTTTTCACGCCGAACTGTTGCTCGAGGAAGTGCGCAGCACCTGGGCCTTCCGCGAATTGCGTGACAGCCAGTGGCAATGGGCGCTGGACTTCGTCTGTCATGGCGGCAGCTCGCTCAGCGCCTACCCCGACTACCAGCGGGTCGAGCGCCAGGCCGACGGCATTTACCGGGTCGCCAGCGAACGCTTGGCACGCCGCCACCGCATGAGCATCGGCACCATCGTCAGCGACGCCAGCCTGCAACTCAAGTACTGGAGCAAGGGCGGTGGGGGCAAAGCGCTGGGCAGCGTCGAAGAAGCCTTCATCGCCCGCTTGCGGCCTGGCGATACCTTGCTGTTCGCCGGGCGCGTGCTGGAACTGGTACGCGTGGAAAACATGACCGCCTACGTGCGCCGTAGCAGCGCCCGCAAGGCCGCGGTTGCCCGCTGGAACGGCGGCCGCATGCCGCTCTCCAGCGAACTGGCCGAGGCTCTGGTCGGCCAGCTGGATGCAGCAGCACAAGGGCGTTTCGAGAGCCCGGAAATGCGCGTGGCGCGCCCGCTGCTGGCCTTGCAGGCGCAATGGTCGGCGCTGCCGTCCACCGCCACGTTGCTGGCCGAAACCTTCAAATCCCGCCAGGGCTGGCATCTGTTTCTGTACCCGTTCGCCGGGCGCATGGCCAACCTTGGCCTGGCCAACCTGATTGCCTGGCGGGTGAGCCGCGTGCAGCCGCTGTCGGTCTCGATCGCTGTCAACGACTATGGCTTCGAACTGCTCAGCCCCGGCAACGTGGATTGGGCGATCCACCTGCCGCAGGCACTGGCTACAGAGCACCTGCTCGACGACGTGCTGGCCAGCCTCAACGCGGGTGAAATGGCATTGCGGCGTTTTCGCGAGATCGCCCAGATTGCCGGGCTGGTGTTTGGCGGCTATCCGGCAGCGCAGAAAAGCCTGCGACAGATTCAGGCGTCCAGTGGCCTGTTCTACGAGGTCTTTCGCAAGCATGACGCCGACAACTTGCTGCTGGGCCAGGCGCGAGACGAAGTGTTGAATGAGGAACTGGAGATCGAGCGGCTGCATCGGCAACTGCTGAAAATGGAGCGCCTGCGGCTCGACCTGCGGCTGCTGCAACGGCCGGGGCCGTTGGCGTTTGCCTTGCTGGTGGAGGGCATGCGCGAAACCTTGAGCACCGAGAAACTGGCAGACCGGATTGCACGGATGGTCGCCGAACTGGAAAGCGCAGCGAGTAATACTCAATGACCGACCTATTGGCCATCGAACACTGTGGCCAGCAGCTCTGGCTGCTTTCCGACAAGGCCATCTACTGGCCGGCACGCCGCGCCCTGCTGGTCGCCGACGTGCACATCGGCAAGGCGGCAAGCTATCGCGCCCTGCACCAGCCGGTACCACGCGGTACCACTGCCGCGACGCTGGCCCGCCTGGATGCCCTGTTGGCCGCGCATGATTGCGAGCAACTGATCGTTCTGGGCGACTTCCTGCATGCACGCGCGGCGCGAGCGCCAGCGACGCTGGCCAGGCTGCAGACCTGGCGCGAACGGCACAAGACCGTGAAGATCGTGCTGATACGCGGCAATCATGATCGCAGCGCCGGCGATCCACCCACTTCTCTTGGCATCGAGGTACTGGACGAACCCTGGCTTCTGGAACCCTTCGCGCTACAGCACGAACCGCATGCTCATCCAACACACCCAGTGCTGGCCGGCCATGTCCACCCGGTCTTCGTCCTGCGCGGCAAGGCGCGACAGCGCCTGCGCCTGCCGTGCTTCATGGTCGATGGCCAGGTCAGCCTGCTGCCGGCGTTCGGCGAGTTCACCGGGGGTTGGGAAATTACGCCTACGGTTACCAGCCGCGTCTACCTGGCCGGTGCAGGGCGCGTCTGGGCGCTTTAGCGGTTCAGGCGACAGGCGCCGGAGGCGGTTCGTCAGGCAGAGTCGGCTCGCCCGGTTCCATGGGCGGTGTTTCGCCCGGCTCCGGCGGCTGTGGCGTATCTGGATCAGGCTGGTGGGGCACGCCCCCCGCCTGCATCGGCAGCGGGTGCGCCAGCAGTGACCAGGACAACAACCCCACATGGTTGGGCTGCAGGACTGCCAGCTTGGCACTGATTGCGGGATGGAGTTTCATTGGCTGCTCCTGACAAGGCCGCTGCGCATCATGCGCATCGGCATTATCCCGTTGGAGTGCCAAAGGCGCGGGTAATTCCCCGCGCTTGTCGGCTCAGGTACGCGGCAGGGTGACGCCGCGCTGGCCCTGGTACTTGCCGCCACGGTCCTTGTACGACACTTCACATTCTTCGTCGGACTGCAGGAACAGCATCTGCGCCACCCCTTCGTTGGCGTAGATCTTGGCCGGCAACGTGGTGGTGTTGGAGAACTCCAGTGTCACGTGGCCTTCCCATTCGGGTTCGAGCGGGGTGACGTTGACGATGATGCCGCAACGGGCATAGGTGCTCTTGCCCAGGCAGATGGTCAGCACGTCACGCGGAATGCGGAAGTACTCGACGGTGCGCGCCAGGGCGAAGGAGTTCGGCGGGATGATGCAGACGTCGCTCTTGATGTCGACGAAACTACCGGCATCGAAGTTCTTCGGGTCGACGGTGGCCGAGTTGATGTTGGTGAACACCTTGAATTCGTCGGCGCAGCGCACGTCGTAGCCGTAGCTGGAGACGCCGAAGGAAATTACCCGGTTGTCCTGCTCGCCGCGCACCTGGCGCTCGACGAACGGTTCGATCATGCCGTGTTCCTGCGCCATGCGGCGAATCCACTTGTCCGATTTGATGCTCATGGCGGGATGTCCTAGAAGAGTTGCGAGGGGAAAAACCAGACGCGCATCTTACCGGTCCCCGCGCCCAGGTTAAAGTTCCATGCCTCATCCCGCGCCGGGCGGGGGTTTGCGCCGCCGTCGATCCGAATTCGCCTAAAGCGCCTTCTGACCATTGGCAGGTTGCGGAAAGTGGGGTAAGGTGACGCCACTGTGCTGCACGTGACACCGAGAATCTCTAGTTTGATGCACGATCCTGATCGGCCCATCGCTGAATTTTCTGCTCTCTTTGCGCTCAGTCCCGGGCAGGGTTTTTCCTGACCGTTATCAAATTGTCCAAGGAGACAGAAAAATGTCCAACCGTCAATCCGGTGTTGTTAAGTGGTTCAACGATGAGAAAGGCTACGGCTTCATCACCCCTCAGTCGGGCGATGACCTGTTCGTGCACTTCAAAGCCATCCAAGCTGACGGCTTCAAAACCCTGAAAGAAGGCCAGGCTGTTACTTTCGTCGCTACCCGCGGCCAGAAAGGCATGCAGGCTGAAGAAGTTCAGATCGCCTAAGTCGATCGAGCTTTTTAGCTTTCAGAAAAACCCGCCTTCCGGCGGGTTTTTTTATGCCTGATGGGTTGAGCCTCGTAGCGCCTGGGAGAGCGAGCGCCGCGCGGGCGGCGCTCGCTCTCCCAGGCGCTACGAGGCTCAAGCCAACATCAATCCTCGCTGATGGTAATGCTCGGCATTGCCGGTGCAGCCGCTTCCTGCAGCACGATCCGCGCCCCGACCTGGCGCGCCAGCTCCTGATAGACCATGGCGATCTGGCTTTCCGGCTCGGCGATGGCGGTCGGCTTGCCATTGTCGGCCTGTTCACGGATAAGCATCGACAGCGGCAACGAGGCCAGCAGGTCGACACCATACTGGCTCGCCAGCTTTTCGCCACCGCCTTCACCGAACAGGTGCTCGGCATGGCCGCAGTTCGAGCAGATGTGCACGGCCATGTTTTCCACCACGCCCAGTACCGGGATGTTGACCTTGCGGAACATCTCCACGCCCTTCCTGGCATCCAGCAAGGCCAGGTCCTGCGGCGTAGTGACGATGACCGAGCCTGCCACCGGCACCTTCTGCGCCAGGGTCAGCTGGATATCACCGGTACCCGGCGGCATGTCGATCACCAGGTAGTCCAGGTCGTCCCAGGCAGTCTGGGTCACCAGTTGCAGCAGCGCACCGGAAACCATCGGCCCGCGCCAGACCATCGGCGTGTTGTCGTCGGTGAGAAAGGCCATGGACATCACTTCCACGCCATGCGCCTTGATCGGCACGAACCACTTCTGGTCACGGATCTGCGGGCGGGTCCCTTCGGCGATACCGAACATCACGCCCTGGCTGGGGCCGTAGATATCGGCATCGAGAATACCCACCCGAGCACCTTCGCGGGCCAGGGCCAGGGCCAGGTTGGCCGCGGTGGTCGACTTGCCCACCCCGCCCTTGCCCGAGGCCACGGCGATGATGTTCTTGACGTTGGCCATGGCCGGCACCTGGGCCTGGGCCTTGTGCGCGGCGACCACGCAATCGATCGACACCTGGACACTGCTGACGCCCGCGAGGTTGCCGATGGCGGTCTGCAGCACCTGGGCCCAGCCGTTCTTGAACAGCCCTGCGGCATAACCCAGCTGCAACTGCACGCTGACCTGGCCGCCCTGGATATCGATGGCGCGCACGCAGCCGGCGCTGACCGGATCCTGGTTCAGATAGGGGTCGGTGTACTGGCGAAGCACGCCTTCGACGGCGGCACGGGTGACGGCACTCATGGAGACTCCCATTGGCAAACTGAATGTAAAACAGGCGCCTATCCTAACCCGTCAATCGTCAGCAGATGTGCATGCGGGGTGAAATATCTTCGCCAGCCCTTTATAGTGGCCGATCAACCTCATTTTTACTCCGTCGCCAGATAAGTAGCCGAGCCACCATGTCCGAGCCACGTCAGATTCTCGTCACCAGCGCCTTGCCCTATGCCAACGGATCGATCCACCTTGGCCATATGCTCGAGTACATCCAGACAGACATGTGGGTCCGCTTCCAGAAGCTGCGCGGCAACCAGTGCATCTATGTCTGCGCCGACGACGCCCACGGTTCGGCCATCATGCTGCGCGCCGAGAAGGAAGGCATCACCCCGGAGCAACTGATCGCCAACGTCCAGGCCGAACACAGCAGCGACTTTGCCGACTTCCTGGTGGACTTCGACAACTTCCACTCCACCCACAGCGAAGAGAACCGCGAGCTGTCGAGCCTGATCTACACGCGCCTGCGTGAAGCCGGGCACATCGCCACCCGTTCGGTGACCCAGTACTTCGACCCGGAAAAGGGCATGTTCCTCGCCGACCGGTTCATCAAGGGCACCTGCCCCAAGTGCGCCGCCGAAGACCAGTACGGCGACAACTGCGAAAAATGCGGCGCCACCTATGCGCCCACCGAACTGAAGAACCCCAAGTCGGCCATTTCCGGTGCCACCCCGGTACTGCGTGATTCCCAGCACTTCTTCTTCAAGCTGCCGGACTTCCAGGCCATGCTGCAGCAGTGGACCCGCAGCGGCACGCTGCAGGATGCGGTGGCCAACAAGCTGGCCGAATGGCTGGACTCGGGCCTGCAGGAGTGGGACATCTCCCGCGATGCGCCGTATTTCGGCTTCGAGATCCCGGGCGAGCCCGGCAAATACTTTTACGTATGGCTGGATGCACCGATCGGCTACATGGCCAGCTTCAAGAACCTCTGCGCACGCCGCCCGGAGCTGGACTTCGATGCCTTCTGGAACGAGGGCTCCAAGGCCGAGCTGTACCACTTCATCGGCAAGGACATCGTCAACTTCCACGCCCTGTTCTGGCCGGCCATGCTCGAAGGCGCCGGCTTCCGCAAGCCGACTGCGGTCAATGTCCACGGCTACCTGACCGTGAACGGCGCCAAGATGTCCAAGTCGCGTGGCACCTTCATCAAGGCCCGCACCTACCTCGACCACCTGCAGCCCGAATACCTGCGTTACTACTACGCGGCCAAACTGGGCCGTGGCGTCGATGACCTGGACCTGAACCTGGAAGACTTCGTGCAGAAGGTCAACTCCGACCTGGTCGGCAAGGTGGTCAACATCGCCAGCCGCTGCGCCGGTTTCATTCACAAGGGCAATGCAGGCGTGATGGTTGCTGGCGATGCCGCACCCGAGCTGAGCGAAGCCTTCCTGGCGGCCGCCCCGTCGATCGCCGAGGCCTATGAAGGCCGCGACTTCGGCCGTGCCATGCGCGAGATCATGGCACTGGCTGACCGCGCCAACGCCTGGATCGCCGACAAGGCGCCGTGGTCGCTGGCCAAACAGGAAGGCAAGCAGGATGAAGTGCAGGCCATCTGCGCCCAGGGCATCAACCTGTTCCGCCAACTGGTGATCTTTCTCAAGCCGGTGCTGCCAGTGCTGGCTGCCGACGCCGAAGCCTTCCTCAACGTGGCCCCGTTGACCTGGAACGACCACCAGTCGCGCCTGGAAAACCACCAGCTGAACCCGTTCAAAGCGCTGATGAGCCGCATCGAGCCAGCCAAGGTCGAAGCCATGGTCGCCGCCAGCAAGGAAGACCTGTTGGCCGCCGAAGCCAAGGCCCCGGTCGGCAACGGCGAGCTGGCCAAGGACCCACTGTCGGCGGAAATCGAATTCGATACCTTCGCAGCCGTCGACCTGCGCGTAGCCCTTATCGTCAAGGCCGAAGCCGTACCGGGTGCCGACAAGCTGCTGCAACTGACCCTGGACATCGGCGACGAGCGCCGCAACGTGTTCTCGGGCATCAAGTCGGCCTACCCTGACCCGTCCAAGCTGGAAGGTCGCCTGACCATGATGGTGGCCAACCTCAAACCGCGGAAGATGCGCTTCGGCGTCTCCGAGGGCATGGTCATGGCGGCAGGCCCTGGCGGTGAAGAGATCTACCTGCTGAGCCCGGACAGCGGCGCCAAGCCAGGCCAGCGCATCAAGTAACCGGACGTGCCGGGGGGCTGCTGCGCAGCCCATCGCGACCCAGGGCCGCCCCTCCAGAAGATCACGTGTCCCTGTAGGAGCGGTCTTGTGTCGCAATGGGCCGCAAGGCGGCCCCACACTCTCTTCCAAACCCGGACAATCGCCGCGATTCCCGGCTATCGTCATGTCATGAGCGATTACCTTCTGGTCCTGATCAGTGCCGCGCTGGTCAATCACCTATGCTTGTCACCACCGCCGGGCCCCAGGCTGCACCTGCATGTGCATGGCCTTGCCTGCGCGCTATGCATCGCACTGGGAGTGGTCGGCGCAAGGCTCGCGATGCCCCTGCTGGGCGAAGGTCTTGAGCTGTTCCTGCTGTTGCCCTGGCTGGCACTGCTCGCCTGGGGTGTGCCGTGGCTGCTGGCACGCTGGCAACCCGCCTGGCCAGTGGCGCAACTGCCCGCGCTACTACTGAGCAACGCGGCGGTGCTCGGGTTGGCCCTGCAACAGGCAAGCGACGAAGACACCGGGTTCGCCACCTTGCTGCAAGGGCTGCTGGCCGGCGCCAGCTTCTGGCTGGCGCTGGTCTTGTTCGCCGACCTGCGCCAGCGCTGCAGCCACGCCGACATCCCTGGCGTTCTGCGCGGCCTGCCGATCGAGTTGCTCGGTGCCGGGGTGATGGCCATGGCATTTTCCGGCTTCAACGGATTGTTCAGCCAATGAGCGCCAAGCCCGACCCGCGGCTGCGCACCAGCATGGGCCTGGTGTTGCTGGCCTGCGTACCCGGCTTGCTGGTCTTGTCATGGCTACATGGCTGGGGGTTGCTGCTGAACCTGTTGCTGTGCGCCAGTGCCGCAATGCTGTGCGAAGCCCTGTTGCTGCGGTTGCGCGGGCAAGCGCCGAGCCCCGCGCTGAACGACGGCAGCGCCCTGGTAACTGCCGTACTGTTGGCCGCCGCACTGCCCACCCAGGCGCCCTGGTGGCTACCGGTGACCGCCGCCAGCATTGCCATCGGTATCGGCAAGCAGGCCTTCGGCGGGGTCGGGCGCAACCTGTTCAATCCGGCCATGGTCGGTTATGTCTTCGTGCTGCTGAGCTTCCCGTTGCAAATGAACCATTGGCCCGAGCCGGCACCCGGCCTGCTCGACAGCCTGCAACAAGTCTTCGCCGGCGGCGAACAGATCGATGCCTGGGCCCGGCCGACACTGCTCGATGGCCTGCGCCACAATCGCAGCCTGACCATCGATGAGCTGTTCGCCAGCCACCCGGGCTTTGGCAGCATCGGCGGGCGTGGCAGCGAATGGGTGAACCTGGCGTTCCTGTTCGGCGGCCTGTTCCTGCTGCAGCGCAAGGTAATCAGCTGGCATGCGCCGGCTGGCTTGCTCGCAGGCCTGCTGCTTTTCAGCCTGCTGGGCTGGAACGGATCGGGCTCGGACTCCAACGGCTCGCCCTTGCTGCACCTGTTTTCCGGCTCGACCATGATGGCCGCCTTCTTCATCGCCACCGAACCGGTGTCCGGCCCCCGGCATGAGTGGGCCAGGCTGCTGTTCGGCGTGGGTGCGGGTTTGCTGATCTACCTGATCCGCACCTGGGGCAGCTATCCGGATGGCACGGCGTTCGCCATCCTGCTGATGAACCTCCTGGCGCCGAGCCTTGAGCGCCTGGCGGCGCAGCGCCAGCAGGTTGCCCGATGAATCGCCTGGTTCGCGATACAGCACTGTTGCTGGTGATTGCAGCACTGGCCTTGTCGGCCACCCTGGCCTGGCGGCATTGGACAAGTCCGGTCATCGCCGATGCAGCGAAACAGCTGCAAGGTCGTCAACGGCTGGCGGTGTTGCCTGACGGCAGCTACGACAACCAGCCACTGGACAATCCACTGTCCAGGCCCGCCGCACAGCGAGCAAACAGCCGCATCCTGGCGGCTTACCGGGCCACGCTGGCGGGAAAACCGGCCGCCATCATTCTGGTTACCCAGACCCAAGGCTATGCCGGCCCGATCGTGCTGAGCGTCGCTATCAGCACAGACGGTCGGCTGATCGGCAGCCAGGTACTCGAACAACAGGAAAGCCCCGGGCTGGGAGCACGCCTGGGGGACCCACAGGTGAACTGGTTAGGGCAATTTGCCAGTCGACAGCTGGGCGACCATTGGGCGCTGAAACGTGACCAGGGCGACTTCGACCAGTTGGCCGGCGCCACCGTGACCTCACGCGCAGTGATCAGCGCACTGCAAGAAGCGCTCGGTTATTTCGACGAGCAGCGCAACGTGCTGCTGGAGGGCACCCAGGATGAATAGGTTCCATCTGCTTGGCACAAGCCTGGTGCCGCTGCTGGGCGCCACCCGGACACTGAGCGAAGGCGCTACCATCGGTGTGTGCGCGGTGTTGATGAGCGGCCTGCACCAGTTGCTGCTAGCGCCTCTGCGCCACAGGCTTGCCGGGTGGGCGCTCATGCTGGCCAGCCTGCTGTTGCTGGCGGCGCTGGCCAGTTGCCTGCAACTGGCGCTGCGTGCCTGGCTGCTACCGCTGGCACTCGCCCTCGGCCACTACCCCGCGTTGCTGTGCGTGCAATGCCTGGCCACCGACCACTTGCTGCCCATCCAAGGGCGCTGGCGTCTGCTTGCCAGGTACCTTGCCGCATTGCTTGCCAGCTGCCTGTTGCTCGGTGCCAGCCGGCAATGGCTGGCGGAGATTGCCGGCCTGCACCTGGCCAACCTGGCCCCCGGCGCCCTGATACTGCTCGGACTGCTGTGGGCCTTGTACAATCGCCTGCATACGGGCCCTGCCCACCCACGTCGTCAAGGAACGCCCTGATTTCATGAATGCCGCCAAACGCCTGGAGATCTTTCGCAGGCTGCACGAAGACAACCCCGAGCCGAAGACCGAACTGGCCTACTCCACCCCGTTCGAACTGCTGGTCGCCGTGACCCTGTCCGCGCAAGCCACCGACGTGGGCGTCAACAAGGCCACTGCCCGCCTGTTTCCGGTCGCCAACACCCCCGAAGCCATCCATGCCCTGGGCGTCGAAGGCCTGAGCGAGTACATCAAGACCATCGGCCTGTATAACAGCAAGGCGAAAAACGTCATCGAGGCCTGTCGGCTGCTGATCGAGCGCCATGGCGGCCAGGTACCGCAGACCCGCGAAGCGCTGGAGGCGTTGCCTGGCGTAGGCCGCAAGACCGCCAACGTGGTGCTGAACACCGCGTTTCGCCAACCGACCATGGCGGTGGATACCCATATCTTCAGGGTCAGCAACCGCACAGGCATCGCGCCAGGCAAGACGGTGCTGGAAGTGGAGAAAAAGCTGATCAAGTTCGTCCCCAAGGAGTACCTGCTCGACGCCCACCACTGGTTGATCCTGCACGGGCGCTATGTGTGCCAGGCCCGTAAACCAAGGTGCGGCAGCTGCCGCATCGAAGATCTGTGCGAGTACAAGCACAAGACTTCAAACGATTGAGTCAATAGACAAAAACCACGCGCAGCGATTGAAAAAATCTTTTTTACCAGAGTCTGCTTTCTGGTTATAAGGACGGCCAATGGCCCCTTGGCTTGGAGCGACTCATGAGTAGCGATAAAGACGACCTGTCGATCGAAGATGATTTTGTTGCCGCAGAGGATGAAGCGGAACCCCCGGTGGAAATCGCAAAGACCAACCTCAGCAAACGCCGCACCATTGACAACATGCTGGAAGAAAGGCGCCTGCAGAAACAGCTGGCCGATTTCGACTACGACCTGTAGGCGCAAGGCCTGCAACGCTGGCAAAGCCTCCGGGCTGGAGGCTTTGCGGCCTGGCGCTCAGTTCAGCCCATGACGCTGCGCCAGCTCGATCAGATCGACCAGCGACCGTGCATTGAGCTTGAGCAACAGGCGTGATTTGTAGGTACTGACCGTCTTGTTGCTGAGGAACATGCTGTCGGCAATCTCCTTGTTCGAACGCCCTCTCGCCAGCTGTTGCAACACCGTCATCTCGCGTGCCGAGAGGCGGTTGACCATATCCGTCTCGCTCCCTCCTCCCTTGCCACGTGACGCATGCAGGGCCTGGTTGGGGAAATAGCTGTAGCCCGACAACACGGCCTTGATGGCGCTCAGCAGTTCGGTGAGCTCCTGCTGCTTGCACACATACCCTGCAGCCCCTGCCTGCATGCAACGCATCGAGAAATTGCCGGGCGCCTGCGACGTCAGTACCAGCACTTTGCTGCCAGGGCTGAAGGTGGTCATGCGGGCGATGACCTCCAGCCCGTCCAGTTTCGGGATGCCGATATCCAGCACCACGATATCCGGCAGGTGCTGGCGAGTCAGCTGCAGCGCAGCCACGCCGTTGTCGGTCTCCGCCACGACGTCATAACCATGCCGCTCCATCAGCATGCGCACGGCCAGGCGTATGACCGGATGATCATCCACGATGAGCACTTTATTCATGCGATATCCATTCATTGTTCTGCTTTGGCACGCCACGATAACCGACAGAACGCGGGATGGCGCGACGATTTGCCGAAGAAACAGATGAACAGATGAAACCTACAATACTTACAGAAATTTCCTACACATAACTACTACGCCTGTAACAACAAACTTCCTGAATAAGGAAGTAAATACTATTCCCCGTCTTTCAACACCCCATTCAAGGCCACTCTTCCCGTTGAGAAGTTTCAACCCGGGCCATTGAAAAATCCTCGTCGCCGCACCGGACAGCGATGATTCGTCGCCGGGGAAACAGTCCAGTCTTCAGTTGAGCAGCACAGTAAGGCAACAATGGGTGAAAACGCCGGAGACAGCCCTCATGCCCGAAAGACAACCTGTCGCCCCGCTGACGATCATTGCCATCTTCGCGGGCATCATCGAATCCTCCGCACTTGCTACCTTGCCGTTTCTCAGCGAAGCCAGCCAGAATCTCTATACTTGGTTCCTGGTTGGGTTTCCGTTCTTTCTGACAGCATTGTTTTTTCTGACACTCAACTTCAACTACAAGTCGTTCTACAACCCGTCATCGGATAACACGGCAAGCGACACTCCCCCGACCCCAGGTACCAAGAGCACGCCAAGCGCGCCCCGCAAGCTCAGCGAGGCCGTACATGGCGAACCTGTCACGATCATGTTTTCCGGGCCCGATGCTTGTCAGTTGATGGAACAGCAACTCCTGCTGGCACTGGCCCAACCGCTGCAAACGCCCAGGACATGGCGCTTTTGCAACCTGGATAAACGCCAATGTGCACAGTTGTCGGTCAGCCCGCTGGAAGAAGATGCCGCATCCCGAGGCGGATGAGCGCTGCAGGTTTGCAGCAAGCAAAAAAAACCCCGGCCGGGCCGGGGTTTCCATGGCATGCGCCAGCAATCAGAGCAGCGAACGGCCCTTGTTGGCGGCAATGCGCATCCGCAGTGCGTTGAGCTTGATGAAGCCGGCAGCGTCCGCCTGGTTGTAGGCGCCGCCATCTTCCTCGAAGGTGGCGATGTTGGCGTCGAACAGCGAGTCGTCCGACTTGCGGCCGACCACGGTGACATTGCCTTTGTACAGCTTCAGACGCACCACGCCGTTCACGTTGACCTGCGAAGCGTCGATCATCTGCTGCAGCATCAGGCGCTCCGGGCTCCACCAGTAACCGGTGTAGATCAGGCTGGCATACTTCGGCATCAGCTCATCCTTCAGGTGAGCGACTTCGCGGTCCAGGGTGATCGACTCGATGGCACGGTGAGCCTTGAGCATGATGGTGCCGCCAGGGGTTTCGTAGCAACCACGCGACTTCATGCCGACGTAACGGTTCTCGACGATGTCGAGACGGCCGATGCCATTGGCACCACCGATACGGTTCAGGTCGGCCAGCACGGTGGCCGGGGTCTTCTCGACGCCGTCGATGGCAACGATGTCACCGTTGCGGTAGGTCAGCTCGATGTAGGTGGCCTGGTCCGGGGCGTTCTCGGGCGAGACGCTCCAGCGCCACATGTCTTCTTCGTGCTCGGTCCAGGTATCTTCCAGGACACCGCCTTCGTAGGAGATGTGCAGCAGGTTGGCGTCCATCGAGTATGGCGACTTCTTCTTGCCGTGACGCTCGATCGGAATACCATGCTTCTCGGCATAGTCCATCAGCTTTTCGCGGGACAGCAGGTCCCACTCGCGCCATGGAGCGATGACCTTGACGCCTGGTTTCAGGGCATACGCACCCAGCTCGAAACGCACCTGGTCGTTACCCTTGCCGGTGGCGCCGTGGGAAATGGCGTCAGCGCCGGTTTCGTTGGCGATTTCGATCAGGCGCTTGGCGATCAGCGGACGTGCGATGGAGGTACCCAGCAGGTACTCACCTTCGTAGACGGTGTTGGCGCGGAACATCGGGAACACGAAATCACGCACGAACTCTTCGCGCAGGTCGTCGATGTAGATCTCTTTAACGCCCATTGCCTGGGCCTTGGCGCGGGCCGGCTCGACCTCTTCGCCCTGCCCGAGGTCAGCGGTGAAGGTCACCACTTCGCAGTTGTAGGTATCCTGCAGCCACTTGAGAATCACCGAAGTATCAAGGCCGCCGGAATACGCCAGTACGACCTTTTTTACGTCCGCCATGCCATCACTCCACGGGGTTGTACGGAAAGGCGTCGATTCTAACGGCGTTGCAAATAAATTTACAGTGGGGCGACAGCTTCTGACGACAAAGCGACAGGAACTGTCGGAAGGGCGACGGCGATTGCCAAAGGGCACGCCCTGGCATCTTTGGTGCCTATGAGATCGAGCGCCGCCGGCGCGGCGCTCGATCTGACAGGCGCTGAAGGCGTTGTGACGAACAGCGGGTGGCCCTGACGCAATCCCCTGCCATGCGCCCCTCTGGATTCAGGGTGTTTTCGCCCCCGGCGCAGCAGCAGCCGGACCGGCTGGAGCGGGCGCAGGAGCAACAGCAGGCGCCGGCTGTTCAACCGCCTTCTCCACCACTGCTACCCGGTCCAGCTCGATATTCACCCGGCGATTCCGCGCCCGATTGGCAGCACTATTGTTCTTCGCCAGCGGGTAACGCTCGCCATGGAAGCGCACCACGATCTGCTCTTCCGGCACGCCATGAGCCTTCAGATAGTCAGCCACGGCCAGTGCGCGGCGGCGCGACATATCGCGGTTGGTCAGGCGGTTGCCGCTGTTGTCCGAGTGGCCGTTGAGTTCGACATGGTTCACTGTCGGGTCGGCCTTCATGTAGTCGAGGATGACATCCAGCCGCGCCTTGGCCGACTGATCCAGTTCGAAACCGCCGCCAGGGAAGCCTACCTGGGTCTGGCGCACCTGGTCATAGTTCATCGGCAGCAGCTTGCCGGCACAGGCCTGGTAGTCGCTGTAGGCCTTGGCAAAGCTGACCGGCAGCACCCGCACTTCCATCGGCCTGCCCGCCTCGCCGGCATAATTGCGCACCACGGTGCTGCGGCCGTCGAGCAGGCCATTGATCAGCCGGCTGGCCTGGCCCTGCGACGAGCTGAACAACACGCCAGTGCGGGCCATGCGCACGCTGCCCAGGTTGATGTCGCTGCGCCCGGGTTGCCACGGCGCAGCGGCGGCCAGCAAGGTCGCGGTGCCGGCACCCAGCGCGTTGCTGTCCGAACGCAGCTGGAACACCGGCTGTTCGCCCGCACGGCGCACGAACTCACCACTGCCAAAGCCGTCGATCGGCTGCACCAGCCGGCATTCGAACTGGTCACCCTCGACCTTCCAGGCAATGTTCTCCATGCGTGTCTGGAAGGTCAGCGCGCCGGCCGGCAGACTGGCGAACAGGGTCATTAGGGCTAGGTAACGCTGGCGCACGGGCGGCTCCACAAATTCTGACGGCTTACCTGCAGGCTATCGGACGCCAGGCGGAAAACTTGATAGCCGTGCTCGCCCCAGGGTTTTCCGGTAGCATTGGGGCTTGAGTTCGACCCGCCTGGAATCCCCAATGTCCGATCGCCTGACCCTCCTGCGTCCCGACGACTGGCACATCCATCTGCGCGATGGTGCCGTCCTGCCCCACACCGTTGGCGACGTGGCGCGTACCTTCGCCCGTGCCATCATCATGCCCAACCTGGTTCCACCGGTTCGCAATGCTGCCGAGGCCGGCGCCTACCGTGAGCGCATCCTCGCCGCCCGGCCGGCCGGCAGCCGCTTCGAGCCGCTGATGGTGCTGTACCTCACCGACCGCACCAGCCCCGAGGACATCCGCGCGGCCAAGGCCAGCGGCTTCGTGCATGCCGCCAAGCTGTACCCAGCCGGTGCTACCACCAACTCCGACTCGGGCGTGACCAGCATCGACAATATCTTCCCGGCCATCGAGGCGCTGGCAGAAGTCGGCATGCCACTGTTGGTGCACGGCGAAGTGACGCGCAGCGAGATCGACGTGTTCGACCGCGAGAAGCGTTTCATCGATGAGCACATGCGCCGTGTGGTCGAACGCTTCCCGACGCTGAAAGTGGTGTTCGAGCACATCACCACCAGCGATGCCGCCCAGTTCGTCAGCGAGGCCCCGGCCAACGTCGGCGCGACCATTACCGCCCAGCATTTGCTGTACAACCGCAACCACATGCTGGTGGGCGGCATTCGTCCGCACTTCTACTGCCTGCCGATCCTCAAGCGCAACACCCACCAGGTGGCACTGCTGGACGCCGCCACCAGCGGCAACCCGAAGTTCTTCCTGGGCACCGACTCGGCCCCGCACGCCCGCCACGCCAAGGAAGCTGCCTGCGGCTGCGCCGGGTGCTACACCGCCTACGCAGCCATCGAGATGTACGCCGAAGCGTTCGAGCAGCGTAACGCGCTGGACAAGCTGGAAGGCTTCGCCAGCCTGCACGGCCCGGCCTTCTATGGCCTGCCGGCGAACACCGACACCATTACCCTGGTTCGCGAAGAATGGACCGCCCCGGACAGCCTGCCGTTTGGCGAGCAGACCGTAGTCCCGCTGCGCGCCGGCGAAAAACTGCGCTGGCGCCTGCTGGAGGAAAACGCGTGAGCGAAGACCTCTACGAAGACGACCTCGACACCCAGGGCAGCAGCGGTTCGCGTCACCCGATGGCCGAACGCTTCCGTGGCTACCTGCCAGTTGTGGTGGACGTTGAAACCGGTGGCTTCAACAGCGCCACCGACGCCCTGCTGGAAATTGCCGCAGTTACCATCGGCATGGACGAAAAGGGTTTTCTATTCCCCGAGCACACCTACTTCCACCGGGTTGAGCCCTTCGAAGGCGCCAACATCGAGCCGGCCGCACTGGAGTTCACCGGCATCAAGCTGGATCACCCGCTGCGCATGGCGGTGAGTGAGGAAAGCGCGCTGACCGACATCTTCCGTGGCGTACGCAAGGCGCTCAAGGCCAATGGCTGCAAGCGGGCGATTCTGGTAGGCCACAACAGCAGTTTCGACCTTGGCTTCCTCAATGCAGCGGTGATGCGCAACGACCTCAAGCGCAACCCGTTCCACCCGTTCTCCAGCTTCGACACCGCTACCCTGGCGGGCCTGGCCTACGGCCAGACCGTACTGGCGCGGGCCTGCCAGAGCGCCGACATCGACTTTGACGGGCGGGAAGCGCACTCGGCCCGTTACGACACCGAGAAGACTGCCGAGCTGTTCTGCGGCATCGTCAACCGCTGGAAAGAGATGGGCGGCTGGCGCGATTTCAACGACTGATCTGACATCCGGGGCCGCTTTGCGGCCCATCGCGACACAAGGCCGCTCCTAAGGAGTTTGAGCTGCGCTCCAGATGCTGGATACCTGCCCACCACCTTGGGCGCAGCTCGGTTCGCATAAAACCTGCAGGAGCGGCCTTGTGTCGCGATAGGCGCGTAAAGCGCTCGCAGAAGCCAGACACAAAAAAACCGGCCGAAAGGGCCGGTTTTTTCATGCGCGCGGCAATTACAGCTTGCCAGCGTTCTCGCTCAGGTAGGCAGCAACGCCTTCTGGCGAAGCGTTCATGCCTTTGTCGCCTTTCTTCCAGTTGGCAGGGCAGACTTCGCCGTGCTCTTCGTGGAACTGCAGGGCGTCGACCAGGCGCAGCAGCTCGTCCATGTTACGGCCCAGTGGCAGGTCGTTGACGATCTGCGAACGAACCACACCGTTGGTGTCGATCAGGAAGGCACCACGGAAAGCCACGCCGCCTTCGGACTCGACGTCGTAGGCCTTGCAGATTTCGTGGGTCATGTCGGCAGCCAGGGTGTACTTGACCTGGCCGATACCGCCGTTGTTGACCGGGGTGTTACGCCAGGCGTTGTGGGTGAAGTGCGAGTCGATCGACACACCGATCACTTCAACGTTGCGGGCCTGGAAGTCAGGGATGCGGTTGTCCAGGGCGATCAGCTCGGACGGGCAGACGAAGGTGAAGTCCAGCGGGTAGAAGAACACCAGGCCGTACTTGCCCTTGATGGCCGAAGCCAGGTTGAAGCTGTCGACGATCTCGCCATTGCCCAGCACGGCTGGAACGGTGAAATCGGGGGCTTTCTTACCAACGAGTACGCTCATTGTAATCTCCTGATGAGGGTGAAGAACCGTTTGCCGGGCCAGACAGGCTGCCCGACATCCAACAAAGGCCAACCATCATACACGGCTTCTGGTGACAGGCCGACTCCAACGACGAAGCAACCGCCGGTCGCTCAAGCACGGCCCTTCCAGAAAGTCCTTTGACAAGCATTCTCATTAACATTAAGCTCCACCCCATCGAGCCTAGCAACGATGGTCAGCCTCTATGTATGTGTGTCTTTGTGTCGGCGTTACCGACGGACAGATCCGCGATGCGATCTATGAAGGATGCTGCAGTTACAAGGAAGTGCGCGCCGCGACCAACGTCGCCAGCCAGTGTGGCAAATGCGCCTGCGTGGCCAAGCAGCTGGTCCGCGAGACCCTGACCGAGCTTCAGGTCAGCCAGGCAGCCCTGCCCTACCCGGTAGAATTTACCGCCGCCTGAAAGCCAGAATTCCAAGAACCGGACCTTGCGTCCGGTTTTTTTATGCCCAGAATTCAATAAGTTAGCGTTCCAACGCGGTTCACAAACATTCTTATTCCTATTAATTTTCATTTATTATTCAATAACTTAGGTTTGACACACCTAGGTATCGGGCTCAAACTTCGGGGTATTGGCACACTTCTACAGGGCAGGAACCCGACATGAAAGGCGACGTAAGCGTCATCCAGCATCTCAACAAGATCCTCGGAAACGAGCTGGTCGCAATCAACCAGTACTTCCTGCACGCGCGCATGTACGAAGATTGGGGCCTGAACAAGCTCGGCAAGCACGAGTACAAGGAATCCATCGATGAGATGAAGCACGCTGACAAACTGATCAAGCGTATTCTGTTCCTCGAAGGCATCCCCAACGTCCAGGACCTGGGCAAGCTGCTGATCGGCGAGCACACCAAAGAAATGCTCGAATGCGACCTGAAGATCGAACAGAAAGGCCTGGTCGACCTCAAGGCAGCCATCGCCCACTGCGAGACCGCTGGCGACTTCGGCTCGCGCGACATCCTCGAAGACATCCTCGAAGCCGAGGAAGAACACATCGACTGGCTGGAAACCCAGCTGGGGCTCATCGACAAGGTCGGTATCGAAAACTACCTGCAGTCGCAGATGGGCGAAGAGTAAATATCCGGCGCATGAAAAAACCCGCTCTCAGCGGGTTTTTTCATGCTTGCCGGAAAATCAGGCTTCGGAAGCCTTGGCCTTGGCAGCCGCTTCCTTGATCAGGGTCTGCAGCTCACCCTTCTCGAACATTTCCAACATGATGTCGCTACCGCCAACCAGCTCACCGGCTACCCACAGCTGCGGGAAAGTCGGCCAGTTGGCATATTTTGGCAGGTTGGCGCGAATTTCCGGGTTCTGCAGGATGTCGACGTAGGCGAACTTCTCGCCACAACCCATCACGGCCTGCGATGCACGCGCAGAGAAGCCACACTGCGGGGCATTCGGCGAGCCTTTCATGTAAAGCAGAATGGTGTTGTTGGCAATCTGCTCTTTGATCGTTTCGATGATATCCATGTAGCACCTCGGCTGAACTTTCCGACGCGATCGTCGGCACGGTGAGGCATTGTAACGGAAAGCCGAGCAGCATGCTCGGCCTTACCGTTCCCTACACGGCCTCGATCTGCACGGGTACGCCATTGAGCACTGCATTGCCGGAAACAGGGTCACGCAGGCGCTCGTCGGTGAGGTCGTTGGCACTTACGCCTGGTTGCGCCCGGGCTACCTGCAGGCGTACCCCATGCCGCGCATGGCCAAAACCATGGGGCAGGCTGACTACACCCGGCATGATGTCATCACATGCCTGCACTTCGACCTCCAGCGTGCCGGTGCGCGAACGTATGCGCACGCGCTGGCCGTCCTGCAGTTGCCGCTGCTGCAGGTCTTGTGGATGCATCAGCAACTGATGGCGCGGCTTGCCCTTTACCAGGCGGTGGAAGTTGTGCATCCACGAGTTGTTGCTGCGCACGTGGCGGCGGCCGATGAGCAACAGTTCGCCCGCTGCTGGTGCAGGCTGTTGCGCCAGCCGACGCAGGTCATCCAGCAGCACTGGTGGCGCGGCCTCGACCGCCTTGCTGGCGGTCGCCAGGCGCGCGGCGAGGTTGGCACGCAACGGCCCGAGGTCAAGGCCATGCGGGTGCTGCTCAAGTGTTGCCAGCGAAAGCTGCCAGGGCGTCGCTTCGCCATAAGGCCCCTTGCGCAACGCCAGGTCAATCATCTGTGCCGGCGCCAGGGTCGGTTTCAATTCAAGCGCGGCGCGCCTGGCAAACGCCTGGGCCAGGCCGACGAAGATCTCCCAGTCGTGCAGCGCCCCCTCCGGTTTGGCCAGGATCGCCCGGTTGAAACGGGTCACGTTGCGCACTGCCAGCAGATTGAACGTGGTGTCGTAATGGTCGTTTTCCAGCGCCGAGGTGGAGGGCAGGATCAGGTCGGCATGGCGGGTTGTCTCATTGATGTACAAGTCGATGCAGAGCATGAATTCCAGCCCTTCAAGCGCGGCGTCCAGCTGGCGGCCGTTAGGCGTGGACAGCACCGGGTTGCCGGCTACCGTCACCAGTGCCCGTACCTGCCCGTCGCCGGGGGTCAGTATCTCTTCGGCCAGGGCCGCCACGGGCAGCTCGCCCCCATATTCGGGCAAGCCCGACACGCGGCTTTGCCAGGCATTGAAATGGCCACCGGAGGTGGTCGCCACCAGGTCGACGGCAGGTACGGTGCACAACGCGCCGCCTTCCCGGTCGAGGTTGCCAGTCACCAGGTTGATCAGTTGCACCAGCCAATGGCAGAGGGTGCCGAACGCCTGGGTCGAGACGCCCATACGGCCGTAGCACACCGCTTTGTCGGCCGCCGCGAAATCCCGCGCCAGCTGGCGAATGTCTGCTGCGGCAATGCCACAGTGGGCACTCATCGCCTCGGCATTGAACGGCGCGATCGCTTCGCGCACCTGCTGCAGGCCTGCAACCGACAAGTGCGAGCCGCGCCCCAGGCCTTCTTCGAACAGGGTGTTGAGCAAGCCGCACAACAGCGCCGCATCTGTGCCAGGGCGGATGAACAAGTGGCTGTCGGCAATTGCCGCTGTTTCGCTGCGGCGCGGGTCCACCACCACCAGGCGCCCGCCCCGGGCTCGCAGCGCCTTCAGGCGCTTTTCCACGTCCGGCACCGTCATGATGCTGCCATTCGAGGCCAGCGGGTTGCCGCCGAGGATCAGCATGAAGCCGGTGTGGTCGATGTCCGGGATCGGCAACAGCAGGCCATGGCCATACAGCAGATGGCTGACCAGGTGTTGCGGCAACTGGTCAACCGAGGTGGCAGAAAAGCGGTTGCGGGTTTTCAGCAAGCCGAGGAAGTAGTTGCTGTGGGTCATCAAACCGTAGTTGTGCACGCTGGGGTTGCCCTGGTAGACCGCAACGGCATTGCGCCCATGGGCCTGCTGGATCGCCCACAGCCGGTCGGCGGCCAGGGCGAAGGCTTCGTCCCAACCAATGGCCTGCCAACGCTCACCTACCCGCTTGTGCGGCTGGCGCAGGCGATCGGGGTCGTTCTGGATATCCTGCAGGGCAACTGCCTTGGGGCAGACATGCCCGCGGCTGAACGGGTCCTGCGGGTCGCCCTTGATCGAATGGATCAGCGCCCGTCCGCCTTGTTCATGGCTGACTTCGATGTTCAGCCCGCAGATCGCCTCGCATAGGTGACAGGCACGGTGGTGCAGGGTCTTGGTCATGGCCGCCTCTGCCTCGTGGTAATGGACCAATGCGACTATGCGCCTGGGCGCAGCCCCTCGACCAGCGCACTTCGCGGCATGAATCCACCGACATCAGGCACACGATTTGCGACAGCCATTTGCCAACTTGCCAGCAAGCCGTGTACAACCCTCTGTAGCAAATAAAAAACAGCACTGCCGGTCGCTCGATACACCCCTTGCAACACCCTTTGGCACCGAGCTGCTGTTTCTCCTCTTGGCTTCAGGCGACATTTACTTATAGTATTGCGCCTTTCCTATTTCGTCCGCCTCCGTGCGGCTTACGCCGCAGGTCACTCCCGTTGTCAAAAAAAACCATACGGTCGACCTGCATACCGTTGCAGATAAGGTAGTCAATCATGAGCGCTAGGCACTTTCTCTCCCTGCTGGACTTCACCACCGACGAATTGCTCGGGGTGATCCGCCGCGGCATCGAGCTGAAGGACCTGCGCAAGCGAGGCGTGCTGTTCGAGCCCCTGAAGAACCGCGTACTGGGCATGATCTTCGAGAAATCCTCGACGCGTACCCGGGTGTCGTTCGAGGCCGGCATGATCCAGCTCGGCGGCCAGGCCATCTTCCTGTCACCACGTGACACCCAGCTGGGCCGGGGCGAGCCGATCGCCGACAGCGCCATCGTGCTGTCGAGCATGCTCGACGTGGTGATGATCCGTACCCATGCCCACAGCACCCTCACCGAATTCGCCGCCCATTCGCGCGTGCCGGTGATCAATGCGCTGTCCGACGAATCGCACCCGTGCCAACTGCTGGCCGACATGCAGACGTTCCTCGAACAGCGCGGGTCGATCCAGGGCAAGACCGTGGCCTGGATCGGCGACGGCTTCAACATGTGCAACTCGTATATCGAGGCAGCCAGGCAGTTCGACTTCCAGCTGCGTATCGCCTGCCCGCAAGGCTACGAACCGGACCCACGCTTCATGGCCATCGGCGGCGACCACGTGCAGATCGTCCGCGACCCGAAGGAAGCCGTGCGCGGCGCCCACCTGGTGACCACGGACGTCTGGACTTCGATGGGCCAGGAGGAGGAAACTGCACGGCGCCTGGCGCATTTCGCGCCTTACCAGGTCACCCGCGAACTGCTCGACCTGGCGGCACCCGACGCCCTGTTCATGCACTGCTTGCCAGCCCACCGTGGTGAGGAAATCAGCCATGACCTGCTCGACGACCCACGTTCGGTCGCCTGGGACCAGGCTGAAAACCGCCTGCATGCACAGAAGGCCCTTCTCGAATTCCTTGTCGAACCGGCTTACCACCACGCATGAGTCAACCCTTACTGCTCAACCTGCGCAACCTCGCCTGCGGCTATGGCGACCAGCGCATCGTCCAGAACCTCAACCTGCACCTCAACGCAGGCGACATCGGTTGCCTGCTGGGTTCCTCCGGTTGTGGCAAGACCACCACCCTGCGCGCGATCGCCGGCTTCGAGCCGGTGCACGAAGGCGAGATCCAGCTGGCCGGCGAGGTCATTTCCCGGGCCGGGTTCACCCTGGCCCCGGAAAAACGCCGCATCGGCATGGTGTTCCAGGACTACGCGCTGTTCCCGCACCTGACCGTGGCGCAGAACATTGCCTTCGGCATCGCCAAGCACCCGCGCCAGGCCGAAGTCATCGAAGAGATGCTCGAACTGGTCAAGCTGGGCGGCCTGGGCGGGCGCTATCCGCATGAACTGTCCGGGGGGCAACAGCAACGGGTCGCACTGGCCCGTGCACTGGCGCCCGAGCCACAGTTGCTACTGCTCGACGAGCCGTTCTCCAACCTCGATGTGGAATTGCGTCGGCGCCTGAGCCATGAAGTTCGCGACATCCTCAAGAGCCGTGGCACCAGCGCCATCCTGGTTACCCATGACCAGGAGGAAGCCTTTGCCGTCAGCGACCAGGTGGGCGTATTCAAGGAAGGCCGCCTGGAGCAATGGGATACCCCCTACAACCTTTACCACGAGCCGCAGACGCCGTTCGTCGCCAGTTTCATCGGCCAGGGGTATTTCATCCGTGGGCAGATGAGCAGCCACGAGGCGGTCAACACCGAACTGGGTGAACTGCGCGGCAACCGAGCCTACATCATGGCCCCAGGCAGCTCGGTGGATGTTCTGCTGCGCCCCGACGATATCGTGCATGCACCGGGCAGCCCGCTGCAGGCCAATATCGTCGGCAAGAGTTTCCTCGGGGCATCGACGCTCTACCGCCTGCAACTGCCCACCGGCAGCCAACTGGAAGCGATATTCCCCAGCCACAGTGACCATCAGGTCGGTGACGATGTGGGGATCGCAGTGAAAGCCGACCACCTGGTGCTGTTCCCGGTGCCGGGCAGTGTGGCGGCGCAGTTGCCGCAGCTGGAGAATGGTGTTCGTCGCTACAGTTCGGCGACCTGATACAGAGTGTGGGGCCGCCTTGCGGCCCATCGCGACGCAAGGCCGCTCCTACAGGCTATTGCGTCCGCTCAGCCCCGACCAATACCGGCAAACTTGCCCTGGGTATATTCGGCCAATACCGCCGCCGCCAACTCTACCTCCAATCCACGTCGTCCAGCACTGACATGAATGGTCGCGAACTGCTGCGCCGAGTCGTCGATAAAGGTGCGCAGGCGCTTCTTCTGCCCCAGCGGGCTGATGCCGCCCACCAGGTACCCGGTGGCACGCTGTGCCACCGCCGGGTCGGCCATCTCGCACTTCTTCACCCCGGCGGCATGGGCCAGGGCCTTGAGGTCCAGCGTGCCGACCACGGGCACCACCGCCACCAGCAACTCGCCCTTCTCGCTGCTCGCCAGCAAGGTCTTGAACACCTGCTGCGGGTCGAGCCCGAGCTTTTCCGCTGCCTCCAGGCCGTAGGACGCGGACTTGGGGTCATGTTCGTAACTGTGCACACGGTGTTCCGCGCGGTGTTTCTTCAACAGGTCTAGGGCGGGGGTCATGCAGGGGCTCCGGTCGAGACGGCTCTCGGCGGCTACTTTAGGGCAATTCCCGCATCGCAGCCAGCGCGCCGCTCTAGCGCGGCAGTCGCACCGCAAGCGAGCGCTCAAATCGTGACTGACCGTTCACTTTCGACCTTTGACATCAGCGTTTCTTGTCTATATTTTTTCGTTTCTGAATAAATGATGCCCTTTTAAGGTGCGTTTCCTACATCAGCCCGGGATCAATGGGGATCGATTCCAGGCTTTGCTGTCGAGCGCCAAGCGCCTCACAACAAAACAAAAACGAGGTCATACATGACGACTGCTCTACGCCAACCCACGCTGTCCAGCCAATGCCTGGCCGAATTTCTCGGCACCGCCCTGCTCATCTTCTTCGGTACCGGCTGCGTCGCCGCGCTCAAGGTCGCGGGTGCCAGCTTCGGCCTGTGGGAAATCAGTATCATCTGGGGCGTAGGCGTCAGCATGGCGATCTACCTCACCGCCGGTATTTCCGGCGCGCACCTGAACCCGGCAGTGAGCATCGCCCTCACCCTGTTCGCCGGTTTCGACAAGCGCAAGCTGCCCTTCTACATGCTGGCCCAGGTGTGCGGCGCATTCTGTGGCGCGACGCTGGTCTATAGCCTGTACAGCAACCTGTTCTTCGATTTCGAACAGGCCCACGCGATGTTGCGCGGCAGCGAAGCCAGCCTCGAACTGGCCGCAGTGTTCTCCACCTACCCGCACCCGTCGCTGTCCACCGGCCAGGCGTTCCTCGTCGAAGTGATCATCACCGCCATCCTGATGAGCGTGATCATGGCCCTGACCGACGACAACAATGGCCTGCCACGTGGCGCCATGGCCCCGCTGCTGATCGGCCTGCTGATCGCCGTGATCGGCAGTGCCATGGGCCCGCTGACCGGCTTTGCGATGAACCCGGCGCGCGATTTCGGGCCAAAACTCATGACCTTCCTGGCTGGCTGGGGCGAAATCGCCTTCACTGGCGGTCGGGACATGCCATATTTCCTGGTTCCGGTGTTCGCACCGATACTTGGCGCCTGCCTGGGTGCCGCGACCTACCGCGGTCTGATCGCCCGCAACCTGCCGGCGGCAGCCGCCGTGGAACCTGAGACAAACGACAATCGCCAGGGCGATACTCAAGTCAATTGATGGCGGCATCACGCCCCGCCCTGAACCCCTAATTGCGCAAGGCCTACGACCATGACAGACACCCAGGATAAGAACTACATCATCGCCCTGGACCAGGGTACCACCAGCTCGCGGGCCATCATTTTCGACCGCGATGCCAACGTGGTGGGTACCTCCCAACGCGAGTTCGCCCAGCACTACCCACAGGCAGGCTGGGTCGAACACGACCCGATGGAAATCTTCGCCACGCAGAGTGCGACCATGGTCGAGGCGCTGGCCCAGGCCGGCATCAGCCATGCCCAGGTGGCTGCGCTAGGCATCACCAACCAGCGCGAAACCACTGTCGTGTGGGACAAGGAAACCGGCCGCCCGGTGTACAACGCCATCGTCTGGCAGTGCCGCCGCAGCACCGAGATCTGCGCCCAGCTCAAGCGCGACGGCCATGAGGAGTACATCCGCCAAACCACAGGCCTGGTCACCGACCCGTATTTCTCCGGCACCAAGCTGAAGTGGATCCTCGATAATGTCGAGGGTGCCCGCGAACGCGCCGAGCGCGGCGAGCTGTTGTTCGGCACCGTCGATACCTGGCTGATCTGGAAGTTCTCGGGCGGCAAGGTGCATGTCACCGACTACACCAACGCCTCGCGTACGCTGATGTTCAACATCCACAGCCTGCAATGGGACGACCGCCTGCTGGAGATCCTCGGTATCCCGCGGCAGATGCTGCCCGAGGTACGCCCGTCTTCCGAAGTGTACGGCCACACCAAGAGCGGCATCGCGATTGCCGGTATCGCCGGCGACCAGCAATCGGCACTGTTTGGCCAGATGTGCGTGGAGCCGGGCCAGGCCAAGAATACCTATGGCACCGGCTGTTTCCTGCTGATGAATACCGGCAGCCAGGCAGTGAAGTCGTCCCATGGCTTGCTCACCACCATTGCCTGCGGCCCGCGCGGCGAAGTGGCCTATGCCCTTGAGGGCGCGGTGTTCAACGGTGGTTCCACGGTGCAGTGGCTGCGTGACGAGCTGAAAATCGTCAACGACGCACTGGATACCGAGTACTTCGCCAGCAAGGTCAAGGACAGCAATGGCGTGTACCTGGTGCCGGCCTTCACCGGCCTGGGTGCACCGTACTGGGACCCGTATGCCCGCGGCGCGCTGTTCGGCCTGACCCGTGGCGTGAAGGTGGACCACATCATCCGCGCCGCGCTGGAATCGATCGCCTACCAGACTCGCGACGTGCTTGATGCCATGCAGCAGGACTGCGGCCAGCGCCTTTCCGAGCTGCGCGTGGACGGTGGCGCGGTAGCCAACAACTTCCTCATGCAGTTCCAGGCGGACATCCTTGGTACTTGCGTGGAACGCCCGAAAATGCGCGAAACCACTGCGTTGGGCGCCGCCTACCTGGCGGGCCTGGCTTGTGGTTTCTGGAGCGGCCTGGACGAGTTGCGCGACAAGGCGATCATCGAACGCGAGTTCAGCCCGCAACTGGATGAAGTGCACAAAGAGAAGCTGTATGCCGGCTGGAAAAAGGCGGTCGAGCGCACTCGCGACTGGGAAGACCACGAGGCTTGATTACCCATCAAGATGGTGACGCGTTCGCGGACTGTGTAGGAGCGGCCTTGTGTCGCGACAGGGCCGCAAAGCGGCCCCTGCAGTATCGACGGCGAAGCTGAAAAGGACGGGGCCGCTTCGCGGCCTTGTCGCGACACAAGGCCGCTCCTACAAAAAAACCGCGCAGGCCAGAAGTCGATGCCAGGCGGCTGGGCTCGCCAGCAAGCCCGATAGGCCACTGGCCGTAGTTCGCGTCCTACGGCATCATTGCAGCATTTGTCCGGCAGCCCCAAAGGACCGCCCATGAATCTGCCCCCCCGCCAACAACAAATTCTCGAACTGGTGCGCGAGCGTGGTTACGTCAGTATCGAAGAAATGGCGCAGCTGTTCGTCGTCACTCCGCAGACTATCCGCCGTGATATCAATCAGCTTGCCGAGCTCAACCTGCTACGCCGTTACCATGGCGGCGCGGCCTATGATTCGAGCATCGAGAACACCGCCTACGCGATGCGTGCCGACCAGATGCGCGACGAGAAGCAACGCATCGCCGAAGCCGTGGCCCGGCAGATCCCCGACCATGCCTCGCTGTTCATCAACATCGGCACCACCACCGAATCCATCGCCCGGGCGCTGCTCAACCACAACCATCTGAAAGTCATCACCAACAACCTGCATGTCGCCGCCATCCTTGCCGCCAAGGATGATTTCGAAGTGCTGGTGGCCGGGGGCACGGTACGTCGCGACGGTGGCGTGGTCGGCCAGGCCAGTGTCGACTTCATCAACCAGTTCAAGGTCGATTTTGCCCTGGTGGGCATCAGCGGCATCGACGAAGATGGCAGCCTGCTCGACTTCGACTACCAGGAGGTGCGGGTCTCCCAGGCAATCATCGCCAATGCCCGCCAGGTGATCCTCGCCGCCGACTCCAGCAAGTTCGGGCGCAACGCCATGGTACGCCTGGGCTCGATCAGCCTGGTCGATTGCCTGGTGACCGACCAGGCACCGACGCCTGCCCTCACCCAACTGCTGAACCAGTACAAGATCCGCCTCGAGGTGGTGTGAGGGCCACTGGGCGCATGCCATGAGCCTTATGTCGCCTGTGACGAGCGCCGCGTGGGCGGCGCTCGATCTCACAGGCGCTACAAGCCCCAAACCGATCACCCAAAATATTCGTAAATGTTCACTTTATTCTCATCTGATCAGTTTTTTCTATAAAGACTGACTGGCGACCGGCTTTCCATTGCGCTAGTATTTTCGAAAACGAACATCAATGTTCATATTCGATGTGAACAGCGCCCAGGAGGCCTTGCCCGTGTCCCAGCCCGTTTCGTCTCAGCCCCCACTTGCCGACTGCTATGACCTCGCCGTGATCGGTGGCGGCATCAATGGCGTGGGCATCGCTGCCGACGCCGCCGGGCGCGGCCTCAAGGTATTCCTCTGCGAAAAGGACGACCTGGCCCGGCACACCTCCTCGGCCAGCAGTAAATTGATCCATGGCGGCCTGCGCTACCTGGAGCACTATGAATTCCGCTTGGTGCGTGAGGCGCTGGCCGAGCGCGAAGTGCTGCTGGCCAAAGCCCCGCACATCGTCAAGCCGATGCGCTTCGTGCTACCGCACCGCCCTCACCTGCGCCCAGCCTGGATGATCCGCGCCGGCCTGTTCCTCTACGACCACCTGGGCAAGCGCAAGCGCCTGGGTGCCTCGCGCAGCCTGCGCTTCGGCCCGGGCTATCCGCTCAAGCCGGCCATCACCCGCGGCTTCGAATATGCCGATTGCGCCGTCGACGACGCCCGCCTGGTAGTGCTCAACGCCATGGCTGCACGCGAACACGGCGCACATATCCACACCCGCACCCGCTGCCTGCGCGCCGAGCGTGTGGACGGCCTGTGGCAGGTGCACCTGCAACACGCCGACGGCAGCCTGCAGAGCATCCGCGCCCGTGCTCTGGTCAACGCCGCTGGCCCATGGGTGGCCAGCTTCATCAAGGACGACCTGAAGCTCGATGCCCCTTACGGCATCCGCCTGATTCAGGGCAGCCACATCATCGTGCCGCGCCTGTATGAAGGCGAACACGCCTATATCCTGCAGAACGAAGACCAGCGAATCGTGTTCTGCATTCCGTACCTGGAGCGCTTCACCCTGATTGGCACTACCGACCGCGAATACAGCGGCGACCCGGCCAAGGTAGTGATCACCGAACAGGAAACCGACTACCTGCTGAAAGTGGTCAACGAGCACTTCAATCATCAGCTCGGCCGCAGCGATATCGTGCACACCTACTCCGGGGTTCGCCCGCTGTGCAATGACGAATCGGACAACCCTTCGGCGGTGACCCGTGACTACACCCTGGCCTTGTCCGCCAGCGAAGGCCAGGCACCGCTACTGTCGGTGTTCGGCGGCAAGCTGACCACCTACCGCAAATTGGCCGAATCAGCCATGGCCGAACTCAAGCCACATTTCCCGCAGATGCGTGGCAGCTGGACGGCCAGTGCGCCGCTGCCGGGTGGGGAAAACATGACGACCGTCCAAGCGCTGGTGGATACGGTACTGGCGCGCTGCGGCTGGTTGCCGGTGGACATTGCCAAACGCTGGGCACTCACTTATGGCTATCGCGTATGGCAGTTGCTCGACGGCGTGCATGGGCCGGAAGACCTGGGCCAGCCACTCGGCGGCGGGCTGTTCGGCCGCGAGGTGGAATACCTGTGCGATCAGGAATGGGCGTGCGACGCCGACGATATCCTCTGGCGCCGCACCAAGCTGGGGCTGTTCACCAGCGCCAGTGAACAGCAATTGCTGAAGGATTACCTGCAACAGCGCGCGCAGAATCAGGCCCGCGTCCAGGCAGCCTGACCCTGCTGGCCTCGCCTCGTGCCGCTCAGGCGCGAGGCGGTCGGTCAATGGAAGCAGAACGCCTCCAGGCCTCGGTAGTCAAGATGCGCATCAACCTCCGCTCGTCAGCCTCATGCTCGAGCATCAATGCCCGGGCACGCCTGCCGTAGTCACTTTCCTGGCCGGTTCTGGCCTGCTGTTCAAGCGATTCCAAGCGTTCATGGAATGGCGCAGCCAGCGCTTCGAAGCGCTCTGGGTAGGCTTCACGCAGGTAATTTGGCCAGAAAGGGCGCCCAGCCAAGGTATCGAGGATGGCCACTGACGTGTTACCCGCCAGTACTTCCAGTTGCGCATGGCTCAGGTCGGCGTTGCTTACATGGGCAAACGAAGCGTAATGCATCTCGTCTGGTGTCACTGGCAGATCAAGGGCGCTTGCCAGGCGTGAGCGGTAGTACAGCCGCGTTTCGACTTCATCGACGTCGACCACTGCCTCCGCGCGCATTCTTTGCACATGCCGTGCAGCAATCTCATCCAGCAGGTCCAGACGGTGCAGCTGCCGGCCCAGGCGCAGAAGTCGGGCCTCCCGTATCGCAACGGGGACACCTTCGATACCTTGGTAGGCAAGGATGGCCACTTCCATCTGGTTAAGTATCAACAACAGGCGGTCTTCGCAGCTCCGGGGGGCATCAGCCTCGCGGAACAACTGCTCGCGCAACGCTTCTTTGTTTTCGCAGGCATCGAGGATGTGCCAGATACGGCGACGATAATGACGGGGATGGGTTTCGAAATCTTCGCTTTCGGCGAAATCCGCGAGGAAACGAAACAATCCTGCCGAGCCGGGCTCCTCCTGCAAACGGTCCCAGCTAGCTTCGCGACTGGCACGCAGCGATTCGTTTCGGCTGGCCACCCATTCGGCACGGGTTTCGGCGTTCACTGCCGCGTGGGAATAGGACGCCCCGCCCCTGGCCCGGGAGTCGCTGACGCCGCACGCCTCGTCATGCAACTGGACACTGGCTTCGTTCAGCGGGTTCTCATGCAAATTGAGCCTTCGCAGCCGCAGGCGCAGGCGCAGGCGCAGGCCGCGCATATCCCTTTGCAGCTCGCTGATCCGGTTGTCACGCAGGTCGATGTGCGCGCGCAACGCAAGCCGCTCGTGAACCAGACTCATATCAACCTGCCCGGTTGCACGCAGACGCACGTCACGCACATGCGGCAAGGCAGAGAGATCAGGCACACCGTTGAGCGGGTTGTAGCTGAGAATCAAGGTATCGAGCCGCTGCAAACCCGCCAGACGGCGGCTCCCAGGTTCATCCAGGGCTATCTGGTTATTGCCCAGATTGACCCGTCTCAGCTGGCTGAGGCGCTCGATCCCCTCGGGCACGCGGCTTAGCCGGTTGCCGCTGAGATCAAGATCGACCACATTCGGGAACAGCCTGAGAAACGAGGCATCGATGTCTTGTAGTTGCATGTTCCGCAACGTCAGCCTACGCACATGGCCATAGTCGACCCCTGGGGGCAGGACAGGCAGCGCACTGACATGCTCACCGTCGATCCTCAGTTCATATTGGTCGTTCCCGTCAACCAGTTTGCGCCGCCAGCTACGGCGCAACGTAGGCTTTTCTCGGGGTCGCCAGGGATCCAGACGATAATTTCATCAACTGCGGCCCCCGGTGCTGGCCGCCATTCCAGGGTGACAATGCCCACCATGCATTTGCCCAACAGGTACAATTGCCGCGGTGTCAGCGTACCGCCGGCGTATCCCGGCAGCGTTGGCCGCTCCAGTATTGGCAGCAAGCGACGCAGGTCGTACTCGTCCAGCGTCCCCTTGATCCTGCCTTCATACAGTTCTGCCTTCATCCGGGTACGCAAACTGTCCTGAAACAGTTACTCGATGGCATGCCGCGCCTGGTCGGCAGGCTGGCCCCGGCCTGCCTTTGGCTGTAGCACCGACTTCAACAGCGACTGATATCGGCCGCCGACATCCAACGTGCGGCACAGGCGGGCAAAATGCTCAAACTTCATCTCCAGCGCCTTGCCCTTTTCGTCGACCAGATACGCCTTGCGCAATAGCCAGGTTTCGGTCTCCGCTACATCGAAATTGTGCAGGGCGGCTGCGAGCAGGGATTGGCGGGTGGTGTAGGTGATCATCGGCTTGTGGATCTTCTCTGCAGCCGAAGGCAGTGGAAACTCCTCGCTGACCACCACGAGCGCACGGCGCGGGTCGACATGACCAAGCCCTGCCTGCGCCAAGGCTCTTTCCAGCAAAGGCGCTGCGAAGTCCTCAACCGCCGGGATGCGGCTCAGAAGATGCTGCAACTGGTCGGTAACCTGCTGCTGCGCGATCAAGGCCCGTCGATAGGGCTCGGCATGTCGCGTCTCGGCAGCGGCCAACCAAGGAGGGAGCTGGCGGGCGATCAACTGATCAACCGACCCGGACGGAAGAATATCGGCAGATGGCATGGTTGTTTCTCCTGGTCTGAAAAGACGCAGGACACCACACGCAATATTGATAAACGCGGTACTTATAGCAGGACTATGGCACTCGCCCATCTATTCGGATTTCCGAACAGGATAAATGCATTCGTTCGGAAATCCGGAAACTTCCAGTTACGCAGAAATCGTCAAGAAAGCTTCATACCCCGAGTTTTCGCGGGTTTATGATCGCTATCAGAGCTTGGCACGACTCATGCTCTACACTTGGTAGCCGAATGCACCCCGCTTCATGCTGTATTCGTTGAACGAAAGAGTCCGCCAACGGCTCCATAAAAAAAACAAACACGTCGAGGAAAATTTGATGCGCATCGTTCGTCAATTGCTGGGCGCCGCCATCGCGGCCGCTGTGATCGCTTCGCCGGCCATGGCCGAAGAGCTGACAGGCACCCTGAAGAAGATCAAGGACTCGGGCACCATCACCCTGGGCCACCGCGACTCCTCCATTCCGTTTTCCTACCTGGCCGGCAAACCCGAGCCCGTCGGCTATTCGCATGACATCCAGTTGGCTGTCGTCGATGCCTTGAAGAAGCAGCTGGGCACGGACATCAAAGTCCGCTACAACCTCGTCACCTCCCAGACCCGCATCCCGCTGGTGCAGAACGGCACCGTCGACCTGGAGTGCGGCTCCACCACCAACAACGTCGAACGCCAGCAGCAGGTCGGCTTCACGGTCGGTATCTTCGAAGTCGGCACCCGCCTGCTGACCAAGGTCAAGGACGGTCAACCGGCCTACAAGGACTTCCCGGACCTGGCTGGCAAGAACGTGGTGACCACCGCCGGTACCACTTCCGAGCGCATCCTCAAGGCGATGAACGCCGACAAGCAGATGAAGATGAACGTGATTTCCGCCAAGGACCACGGTGAAGCCTTCAACATGCTCGAAAGCGGCCGCGCCGTGGCCTTCATGATGGACGACGCCCTGCTCGCCGGCGAAATGGCCAAGGCCCGCAAGCCGTCGGACTGGGTCATCACCGGTACCCCACAGTCGTACGAAATCTATGGCTGCATGGTGCGCAAGGATGACGCTGCCTTCAAGAAAGCGGTGGATGACGCCATCATCGCCTACTTCAAGTCGGGCGAAGTCAACAAGAGCTACGACAAGTGGTTCCAGCAGCCGATCCCGCCAAAGGGCCTGAACCTGCAGTTCCCGATGAGCGAGGAGCTGAAGAAACTGATCACCGAGCCGACCGACAAGGCCGCCGACGAGAAGAAGTCCTGACCCCCAGCCCGTGGCCTGTTGCGCTGCAAAGCGCCAATTAAACCGGCAGGCCACCCGTTAGTGTCTAACCTTTCATCCGAGGGCCGTGTGCCCCCGGATGTTGGAAGGTGCCCGTGAAACAACCGTCTGAGGGGAAATCCCGATGAATTACAACTGGGACTGGGGCGTGTTCTTCAAGTCCACCGGCGTGGGCAGCGAGACCTATCTGGACTGGTATATCACCGGTCTGGGCTGGACCATCGCCATCGCCATCTCCGCCTGGATCATCGCCTTGCTGTTGGGGTCGGTCCTCGGCGTCATGCGTACCGTGCCGAACCGTCTGGTGTCCGGCATCGCCACCGTCTACGTGGAGCTATTCCGCAACGTGCCGCTGCTGGTGCAGCTGTTCATCTGGTACTTCCTGGTACCCGACCTGCTGCCCGAGGGCCTGCAGGAATGGTTCAAGCAGGACCTCAACCCGACCACCTCGGCGTTGATCAGCGTGGTCATCTGCCTGGGCCTGTTCACCGCCGCGCGTGTCTGCGAGCAGGTGCGTACCGGCATCCAGGCGCTGCCCCGCGGCCAGGAAGCCGCTGCCCGTGCCATGGGCTTCAGCCTGTCGCAGATCTACACCAACGTGCTGCTGCCGCAAGCCTACCGGATCATCATCCCGCCGCTGACCTCGGAATTCCTGAACGTGTTCAAGAACTCCTCGGTGGCGTCCCTGATCGGCCTGATGGAGCTGCTGGCGCAGACCAAGCAGACCGCCGAATTCTCGGCCAACCTGTTCGAGGCCTTCACCCTGGCCACGCTGATCTACTTCACCCTGAACATGGGCCTGATGCTGCTGATGCGCATGGTCGAGAAGAAAGTCTCGGTGCCCGGCCTGATTTCCGTAGGGGGCAAATAAATGGACATGGATTTCAGCGAAATCATCCCGGCCCTGCCAGCCCTGTGGGAAGGCATGGTCATGACCTTGCAGTTGATGATCATGGGCGTGGTTGGCGGCATCGTGCTGGGTACCATCCTGGCCCTGATGCGCCTGTCGTCGAGCAAGCTGCTGTCGAACCTGGCCGGTGCCTACGTCAACTACTTCCGCTCGATCCCGTTGCTGCTGGTGATCACCTGGTTCTACCTGGCGGTACCGTTCGTGCTGCGCTGGATCACCGGCGAGGACACCCCGGTCGGCGCGTTCACCTCGTGCGTGGTGGCGTTCATGATGTTCGAGGCCGCGTACTTCTGCGAAATCGTCCGCGCCGGCGTGCAGTCGATCTCCAAGGGCCAGATGGGCGCCGCCCAGGCCCTGGGCATGACCTACAGCCAGACCATGCGCCTGATCATCCTGCCCCAGGCCTTCCGCAAGATGACCCCGCTGCTGCTGCAGCAGAGCATCATCCTGTTCCAGGACACCTCGCTGGTATATACCGTGGGCCTGGTGGACTTCCTCAACTCGGCACGCTCCAACGGCGACATCATCGGGCGCTCCCATGAGTTCCTGATCTTCGCCGGTGTCGTGTATTTCCTCATCAGCTTCTCCGCTTCGTGGCTGGTCAAGCGCCTGCAAAAAAGGATCGCCGTATGATTTCCATCAAGAACGTCAACAAGTGGTACGGGGACTTCCAGGTACTGACCGATTGCAGCACCGAGGTCAAGAAGGGTGAAGTGGTGGTGGTCTGTGGCCCGTCGGGCTCGGGCAAATCTACCCTGATCAAATGCGTCAACGCCCTGGAGCCGTTCCAGAAAGGTGACATCGTGGTCGATGGCACTTCGATCGCCGACCCCAAGACCAACCTGCCCAAGCTGCGCTCGCGCGTTGGCATGGTGTTCCAGCACTTCGAGCTGTTCCCGCACCTGTCCATCACCGAGAACCTGACCATCGCCCAGCGCAAGGTGCTTGGCCGCAGCGAAGCGGAAGCGACCAAGAAAGGCCTGGCCCTGCTCGACCGCGTCGGCCTCGGTGCCCACGCCAAGAAGCACCCCGGCCAACTGTCCGGCGGCCAGCAGCAGCGCGTGGCGATCGCCCGCGCCCTGTCGATGGACCCGATCGTCATGCTGTTCGACGAGCCAACCTCGGCGCTGGACCCGGAAATGGTCAACGAAGTACTGGACGTGATGGTCGAGCTGGCCAATGAAGGCATGACCATGATGTGCGTGACCCACGAAATGGGCTTCGCCCGCAAAGTGGCCAACCGCGTGATCTTCATGGACAAGGGCCACATCATCGAGGACTGCCAGAAGGAAGACTTCTTCGGCAACCCGGGCGCCCGCCACGAGCGCACCCAGCACTTCCTCAGCAAGATCCTGCAACACTGATGTTGCCTCACTGAACCGGTCGGCGCTGCTGCCCTTTCGGGCCGCAGCGCTGGTCGTGACAAGGCCACTGTGATGAAATGCGATCCTTCGCTTCTTCTCCCTGCCAAGCCTGCCGTGAAATCCCGCCTGCTCCGCCAATTGCTGCTGCCACCCTTGATCATCCTGCTGATGGTCGGGCTCGGGCTGGCTGGCTATCTGGTCAGCGAAAGCAACGGCATCCGCATTCTCAGCGAAAACGGCGAACGCCAGCTGGAGCTGCACGCGCGCACGGTGGAAAGCGAAATCAGCAAGTACACCTACCTGCCGAGCCTGCTTGAGCTGGAAGACAGCGTCTCGCAGCTGCTCACCGACCCTGATGGCGGTTCGCGTCAGACCGTCAACGAATACCTCGAAGGCCTGAACCGGCGCAGCCGCAGCCGGGCCATTTTCGTGCTCGATACCAATGGTCGGGTGCAGGCCACCAGCAACTGGCGCGATGCCGACTCGTTCCTCGGCGAAGACCTGTCGTTCCGCGCCTACTTCCAGACTGCCGTGCGCGGCGAGCCCGGGCGCTTCTATGGCATCGGCAGTACCACCGGGGAGGCCGGCTACTACCTCGCCCATGGCCTTGAGGAGCACGGCAAGATCATTGGCGTGGCGGTGATCAAGGTGCGCCTGGACACCCTCGAGGAGCGCTGGCAAAGGGCCCGCCTGGAGGCGTTCGTCAGCGACGAGAATGGCATCATCATCCTTTCCAGCGACCCGGCACGACGCCTGAAGTCGGTGCGCCCGCTGACACCACAGATCAAGGAGCGCCTGGCGCGCAGCCTGCAATACTACTGGTGGCCACTGAACGAGCTGCAGCCGCTGGCCCGGGAAATCCTGGCCGACGGCGTGGAAAAACTGACCTTCCCGGCCAACAGCGAAACCGCCCAGGGCAAGCCCCGCGAAATGACCTACCTGGCGCAGACCCGGCGCCTGGCCGATACGCCCTGGCACTTCACCCTGCTGACCCCGCTGCAGGACCTGCGCCGCGAATCCATGGTGCAGGGTATCCTGGTGGGCGTGGCCTTCGCCTTGCTGGCGATCCTGGGCATCGCCTGGAACGAGCGGCGCAAGGTGATCGCCACGCGCCTGGCAGCCCGCGAGGCGCTGCAGGAAGCCAACAGCCAGCTGGAACGGCGGATTGCCGAGCGCACCGCCGACCTGCGTGCCAGCAACGAACGCCTGAAAGGCCAGATTCGGGAACGCCGGCATGCCGAGCAGACCCTGCGCCACGCCCAGGATGAGCTGGTGCAGGCCGGCAAGCTGGCCGCCATCGGGCAGATGTCCACCAGCATTGCCCATGAACTGAACCAGCCGCTGGCGGCGCTGCGCACCTTGTCCGGCAACACCGTGCGCTTCCTCGAACGCGGGGCGCTGGAAACCGCCAGCACCAACCTGCGCACCATGAACGACCTGATCGACCGCATGGGCCGCATCACCGCCAGCCTGCGCTCGTTCGCCCGGCGCGGCGACGACAGCGGCCAGGCCTCGCTGGCCAAGGCGGTCGAAGCCACCCTGCAGGTGCTGGCCAACCGCATCAGCGCCTGCCAGCTGCAGGTGCACAACCAGTTCGATGACCAGCAGCTGGCCATCGACCAGACCCGCCTGGAGCAGATCCTGGTCAACCTGATCGGTAACGCCCTGGATGCCATGGCGGCGCAGCCACTGCCGCAACTGTGGCTCGAAGGCGAACTGCAGGGTGACAAGTACCGTTTGCAGGTGCGCGACAATGGCCACGGCATCGACAGCGAGGCGCGCAAGCACCTGTTCGAACCCTTCTTCACCACCAAACCGGGCGAACACGGCCTGGGCCTGGGCCTGACCCTGTCGGCGAGCCTTGCCGCCGCCGCCAAGGGCAGCCTCAACGTCGAGCATCCCGCCAACGGCGGTACGGCCTTCATCCTGGCCCTGCCGCTGGTCTCCCCCCCTAGCGAATCGGCAGAGCATCCATGAACCAAGCGCCTCTTACCGTCCTGATCGTCGAAGACGACCCGCATGTGCTGCTCGGCTGCCAACAGGCACTTGCCCTGGAAGACATCGCCTGTGAAGGCGTGGGCAGCGCCGAGCAGGCGCTGGAACGCATCGGCGACGACTTCGCCGGCATCGTCGTCAGTGATATCCGCCTGCCAGGCATCGATGGCCTGGAGCTGCTCAACCGCCTCAAGGCCCGCGACCGCAGCCTGCCGGTAGTACTGATTACCGGCCATGGCGATATCGACATGGCGGTCGGCGCCATGCGCAATGGCGCCTACGACTTCATGGAGAAACCGTTCTCCCCCGAACGCCTGGTCGATGTGGTACGCCGCGCCCTGGAACAGCGTGGGTTATCGCGCGAAGTGGTCGCCCTGCGCCGCCAGCTGGCGGAGCAAAGCAGCCTGGAGGGTCGCATCATTGGCCGCTCGCCGGCGATGGAGCAGCTGCGTGAGCTGATTGCCAACGTGGCCGATACCTCGGCCAACGTCCTGATCGAAGGCGAGACCGGTACCGGCAAGGAGCTGGTTGCCCGTTGCCTGCACGACTTCAGTCGCCGCCACGGCCAGCCGTTCGTGGCCCTGAACTGTGGCGGCCTGCCGGAAAACCTGTTCGAAAGCGAGATTTTCGGCCACGAGGCCAATGCCTTCACCGGTGCTGGCAAACGCCGCATCGGTAAGATCGAACACGCCAACGGTGGCACGCTGTTCCTCGACGAAGTGGAAAGCATGCCGATCAACCTGCAGATCAAGCTGCTGCGCGTATTGCAGGAGCGCACCCTGGAACGGCTGGGCTCGAACCAGAGCATTCCGGTGGATTGCCGGGTAATCGCTGCAACCAAGTCCGACCTGGATGCCATGGGCCAGAGCGGCCAGTTCCGCAGCGACCTGTACTACCGGCTGAACGTGGTCACCCTGGAATTGCCGCCGTTGCGTGAGCGCCGCGAAGACATCCTGCAACTGTTCGAACACTTCCTGCAGCAGTCGGCCCTGCGCTTCGACCGTGAAACACCAACGCTGGACAGCCAGACCCTGTCGCGCTTGATGGCGCATGACTGGCCGGGCAACGTGCGCGAATTGCGCAACGTGGCCGAACGCTATGCCCTTGGCCTGCCAGCCTTCAAGAAAGGCCCCAGCGGTGGCGCCAGCCAGGGGCTGGGCTTTGCCGAGGCGGTGGAAGCGTTCGAGCGCAACCTGCTCAGCGATGCGCTGCAGCGAACTGGCGGCAACCTCAGCCAGGCCAGCCAGGAGCTGGGCATGGCCAAGACCACGCTGTTCGACAAGGTAAAGAAATACGGCCTCGGCTGACCTCGACCCGCAACTGGAAAGACAACGTGGATCTGCTCTTCAAAGCCGCCCTCGGTGCGGGTGTGGTAGTGCTGCGCACCGAGGCAGGACGGCTGACGCGGCCCTTGTAGGAGCGGCCCTGTGTCGCGATGGGGCGCGTAGCGGCCCCCGGTTTCAGCTTCGCCGCGAATGTTGCCGGGGCCGCTTTGCGGCCCTTTCGCGACACAAGGCCGCTCCTACTGGGATCGCACAGCCTTGAAGGATGGAAATTCACAGCCCGGCGATATGCGTGACATCCTGCCGGTGCGCCTCCAGGTACGGCAACACCGCCCCCAGCAGCGGCGCCTTGAACGGCTCCTGGAAGCGATGCGCCAAGCCCGGTATCAAGCGCAGCTGGCTGCCCTGGATATGCGCCGCCAGGTGCACGCCGTGCATCACCGGCAGCAACGGGTCGGCCGTGCCATGGACCACCAGGGCCGGCACCCGCAACTGGTCAAGCAGCTCGACCCGGCTCGGCTCGGCCAGTATCGCCATGATCTGGCGCTTGGCCCCGTCGGGGTTGAACGCGCGGTCGTAGGCCACCGCCGCCTGCTGCAGCAAGGCGGCACGGTCGTCCGGCACCTCGGGGCTGCCCAGCGCGGCCAGCAGGTCGGCCTGTTGCTCGATGGCCACTTCGCGGTTCGCTGCGCTGCGCCGGGCCAGCAGCTGCACCAGCGCCGGGGCCGGCGCCGGCAAACCCGCCGCCCCTGAACTGGACATGACCAGCGTCAGGCTGCGCACACGCCCTGGCGCCATGGCCGCCAGGTGCTGGGCGATCATGCCGCCCATGCTCACCCCCAGCACATGGAACTGGCGCACTCCCAGCGCGTCCATCAGGCGCAGGCCGTCGCCCGCCATGTCGGTCAGGGTATAGGGCGCAGCCACCGGCAGCCCCAACTTGTAGCGCAGCAGTTCGACCGTCAGGTTGGCCGACGGTGGCAGCTGGTTCCAGCGCGACAGGCCGACATCGCGGTTGTCGTAGCGAATCACCCGAAAGCCCTGGCGGCATAGCGCCTCGACCACGTCGTCCGGCCAATGGATAAGCTGCCCGCCCAGGCCCATGACCAGCAACAGCACAGGGTCGCGCGGCGCTCCGACGCTCTGGTAGACCAGGCTCACCGCACCCAGTTCGGCGCGCTGTACCGGCGCCTGGGCGTCACAGCGCTGCTCGGCGAAACTCCCAGGAGCGCTGAGTACCAAGAAAACAAATAGCCAAAATGCCCGCATGAAAGAAACACCAGAATGCAGATCCCCAGTAGAGCGCGATTCTGATGAATTCTGTTCGGGCGCGCTGCCACAGTCCGGTTACAGTTTGATGACGCCCGCCAGACGGTGTGACCAAACGCCCTGTCGACAGGCGCTGCAACATGAGGGAAACTCAACTCATTCGCTATTTTCCCAAATTGATCCCCCGGAGTCAGCTGTGCTGGAGATCCGCCACCTGAAAACCCTTCATGCCCTGCGCGAAGCCGACAGCCTGGTGGAAGCCGCTGAGCGCCTGCACCTGACCCAGTCGGCGCTGTCGCATCAGTTCAAGGAGCTGGAAGAGCGCCTGGGCATGCCGCTGTTCGTGCGCAAGACCAAGCCGATCCGCTTCACCAGCGCCGGGCTGCGCCTGCTGCAACTGGCCGATGCCACCCTGCCGCTGCTGCGTAGCGCCGAACGTGACATCGCCCGCCTGGCCGGTGGCACCGCCGGGCGCCTGCACATGGCCATCGAATGCCACAGCTGCTTCCAGTGGCTGATGCCGACCATCGACCAGTTCCGGGATGCCTGGCCGGAAGTGGAACTGGACCTCGCCTCCGGCTTTGCCTTTGCCCCGCTGCCAGCCCTGGCCCGTGGTGACCTCGACCTGGTGGTGACCTCCGACCCGGTGGACCTGGCGGGCATCACTTATGTACCGCTGTTCACCTACGAGGCGATGCTGGCCGTGGCCAACCAGCATCCACTGGCCAGCAAGCCCTATATCGTGCCGCAGGACCTGCTCGACCAGACGCTGATCACCTACCCGGTAGAACGTGATCGCCTGGATATCTTCACCCGTTTCCTGGAGCCCGCCGACATCGAGCCGGCCGCCGTGCGCACGTCGGAGCTGACGGTGATGATGATGCAACTGGTGGCCAGCGGCCGTGGTGTGTGCGGCATGCCGCACTGGGCGCTGCATGAATACAGCTCGCGCGGCTACGTCAAGGGCAAGCGCCTGGGTGAGAAAGGCCTGTTCGCCACGCTTTATGCCGCGGTGCGCACCGATATGCTGGATGCGCCGTACATGCGCGACTTCCTGTTGACGGCCAAGGACACCTCGTTCGCCACCCTCGATGGCGTCAGCGCGGTGCGCTGAGCGCCTGGTAGTACAACGGCAGGATCAGGTCGCGGGTCAAGGGTGCCAAGTGCATGGCGGGCGTCTGCTCGGCGCTCAGCCATACCACCTCTTCGATTTCCGCAGCCGGGGCCACGGCTGCAACGCAGTCGACACGGAACAGTTCGGCCTGCACCTGAAAGCCCGGCTCATTGGCGGCCGGGGCGCTGAATTGGCCTAGGTGCAGTGCCTGGGCCGGGTCGACACGCAGGCCGAGTTCCTCATGCAGCTCACGCACCAACGCCTCGACCGGCGACTCACCGGCATCGATCTTGCCACCGGGCTGCATGAACGCCTGGGTACCACGCTTGCGCACCAGCAAGGTACGGCCCTGGGCGTCGATCAGCAGGGCGGCGGCGATGCGGATGGTGTTGGGCATGGTCTCGGCTCACTTGAATCAATGGCCGGGGAGGATCCCATGGGGTCACTGCCCTGACAAGCCCAGTCCTTCCTGTGCCAGCCTGACGAACGGCCCCTTGCCAACCTGCCCCGCCCCCTCCATAACCATCACATGAACCTGCCCGCCAAACACCACCCGGTGCTCGAACTGTTCCACCCTGCCGTGCGCACCTGGTTCCGTCGCTGTTTCACCACGGTCACCGACGCTCAGGCCCGTGCCTGGCCGCTGATCCAAGCTGGCCAGTCGCTGCTGCTGGCGGCACCGACCGGCTCGGGCAAGACCCTCAGCGCCTTTCTGGCCGTGCTCGACGAACTGTTCCGCCAAGGCCTGGAGCAGCAGGGCGAGCTGCCTGCACAAACCCAGGTGGTCTATGTTTCGCCGCTCAAGGCGCTGTCCAACGATATCCGCCTGAACTTGCAGGCCCCGCTAGAAGGCATCAGCCAGGCCCTGGCCGAACAGGGCCTTGGCGCGCCGCGCATCACCACGGCCGTGCGCACCGGCGACACACCACAAAAGGAACGCGCCGCCATGCGCAAGCTGGCACCGCACATCCTGGTAACCACACCCGAATCGCTCTATGTGCTGATGGGTTCGGCTTCGGGCCGTGAAGGTCTGGCCAGTGTGCACACGGTGATCGTCGATGAAATCCATGCCCTGGCCAGCAACAAGCGCGGTGCTCACCTGGCATTGACCCTGGAACGCCTGCAGGCCCTGTGCAAGCAGCCACTGCGGCGTATCGGCCTGTCGGCCACACAGCGCCCGGTCGAGCGGGTGGCACAATTCCTGGTCGGCACCGGGCGCCCCTGCGCGATCGTCGATGTCGGCCATGCACGGCAGCGCGACCTGGCCATCGAAGTGCCTCCGGTTCCGCTTGGCGCAGTGATGGCCACCGATGTCTGGGGCCTGGTCTACGACCGCCTGGCCGAGTTGGCAAGGGAGCACCGTACCACCCTGGTGTTCGTCAATACCCGGCGCCTGGCCGAGCGCATCACTCGCCACCTCAGTGATCGGCTGGGCAAGGAGGCAGTGGCCGCGCACCATGGCAGCCTGGCCAAGGAACTGCGCCTGGACGCCGAACAACGCCTGAAAAACGGCCAGTTGCAGGTACTTGTGGCCACCGCGTCGCTGGAACTGGGCATCGACATCGGTGACATCGACCTGGTCTGCCAGATTGCCTCGCCAGGTTCTATCGCGGCCTTCCTGCAGCGGGTCGGCCGCGCCGGCCACCAGGTCGATGGCGTGCCCAAGGGGCGCCTGTTCCCGACCTCGCGCGACGACCTGATCGAATGCGTAGCCCTGCTCGACTGCGTCCGCCGCGGCGAGCTGGATGAACTGCACATTCCCCGGGCGCCACTGGACGTACTGGCCCAGCAGATCGTTGCCGAGGCCAGCAACCAGGCTTGGCACGAACTGGCCCTGTACGACTGCCTGCGCCAAGCCACGCCCTATGCCGAACTCGACCTGCAACACTACCAGGCCCTGTTGCGCATGCTCGCCGAAGGCTACAACGGCCGCCACGGCGTACGTAGTGCCTACCTGCACCGCGACGCGGTCAGCGGCACCCTGCGTGGCCGCCGGGGTAGCCAGCTGACCGCGCTGACCAGTGGCGGCACGATCCCCGACAACGCCGACTACGCCGTGTTGCTCGAGCCACAGGCGCTGAACATCGGCAGCGTCAACGAAGACTTTGCCGTGGAGAGCATCGCCGGCGATATCTTCCAGCTGGGTAATGCCTCCTATCGCATCCTGCGCGTGGAACCGGGCCGGGTGCGGGTGGAAGATGCACATGGCCTGCCGCCGACCATTCCGTTCTGGTTGGGCGAGGCACCAGGGCGCAGCGACGAACTATCTGCCGCAGTGGCGCGGCTACAGGCGCAGATCGATCAGCACCTGGCGCAGGCCGGCGGCAATCTGGCCGAGGTGCTGGCGTGGTTGCAGGAAACTTTCGAACTGGGCCAGGACAGCGCCAGCCAGTTGCTGGACTACCTGGCCCGCACCCGTGAAGTGCTCGGCGCCCTGCCCTCGCAGGAAACCTTGGTGATGGAGCGCTTCTTCGATGAGTCCGGCGGCACCCAGCTGATCATCCATTCCCCCTACGGCAGCCGCATCAACCGCGCCTGGGGCCTGGCCCTGCGCAAGCGCTTCTGCCGTACCTTCAATTTCGAGTTGCAGGCAGCGGCCAGCGAGGACGCCATCGTGCTGTCGCTGTCCACCAGCCACAGTTTCGAATTGGACGAGGTGTGGCGTTACCTGAACAGCCGCAGCGCCGAGCCGATCCTCGTCCAGGCTTTGCTCGATGCGCCGTTGTTCGGCGTGCGCTGGCGCTGGAACGCCAGCGTGGCCATGGCCTTGCCGCGCTTCATCGGCGGGCGCAAGGTGGCGCCACAGGTCCAGCGGATTAAAAGCGAAGACCTGGTGGCGGCCGTGTTCCCCGAGCAGATCGCCTGCCTGGAAAATATCGTCGGCGAGCGGCAGATTCCCGATCACCCACTGGTCGAGCAAACCTTGGACGACTGCCTGCACGAAGCGATGGACAGCGAAGGCTGGCTGGCGCTGCTGCGGCGTATGGAAAGCGGTACGGTACGCCTGCTGTGCCGCGACCTGCCGGCCCCTTCGCCATTGGCTTCGGCCATCCTCAATGCCCGCCCGTATGCCTTCCTGGATGACGCGCCACTGGAGGAACGGCGCACCCAGGCTGTGCTCAACCGACGCTGGAACGAAGTGCACAGCGGCGACGACCTGGGCGCGCTGGATGCCGATGCCATTGCCGCTGTCGCTGCTGAAGCCTGGCCAGAGCCAGGCAATGCCGACGAAATGCATGAAGCATTGATGGGACTGGGGGCCATCAGCCAGACGGAAGTAAAGGGCAATGCCAGCTGGGACATGCTGCTGCGCCAGTTGGCCGATGCCGGGCGGGCAATATGCCTGGTGGATGAAGGACTGTGGCTGGCGCGTGAACGCTTGAGCCTGTTACAGGTGCTGTATCCCGGCACCCGTCTGCACCCTGCGCTGCCGGTCCTGCCAGGCTTCGACCAGGCCTGCGAGCCGGATACTGCACTGGTCGAGCTGCTGCGCGCCCGACTCAGTGGCCATGGCCCGCTGACCCAGGCACAGATAGCCGCACCGCTGGGCAAGCCGCTAGCGGCGATCGAACAGGCTCTGGTACGCCTGGAAGCCGAAGGTTATGTACTGCGCGGGCATTTCAGCCCAGGAGCACGCGAACTGCAGTGGTGCGAGCGCCACTTGCTGGCGCGCATCCACCGCTACACGGTCAAACGCCTGCGCCGGGAAATCGAGCCGGTCAGCCTGCAGGACTTCATGCGCTTCCTGTTCGACTGGCAGCACCTGGCCGCTGAGCAACGCCTGCGCGGGCCGCAAGCCGTGGCCGAGGTACTGGGCCAGTTACAAGGCTTTCCGAGTGCTGCCGGCGCCTGGGAGGCCGAACTGCTGCCGGCACGCATCCAGGACTACAGCCCGCACTGGCTCGACGATGCCTGTCGCAGCGGGCAGTTCGCCTGGAGCCGCCTGGCCACCACGGTGTCGAGCAGTACCTTGTCCAGCACCCCGCTGGTGCTGCTACCGCGCGAGTACCTGAATGTGTGGCGCAGCCTTGCCCCGGTGCCCGCGCTCGACAGCCTTGGCCCGCGGGCGCAGCGCGTACACGAGGTGCTGCAGGCACAGGGCGCGCTGTTCTTCGACGAACTGGCCCACGACGCCCACCTGCTGCCCAGCGAACTGGAAACGGCCTTGCAAGAGCTGGTAGGCGCCGGCCTCGTGGGGGCCGACAGTTTCGCCGGCCTGCGCAGCCTGATCACCCCGGCGGCGAAACGTATCTCCCGCAACAGCCGCCGTGGCCACCCGCCGCTGCTCAGCAGCATGGCCCATGCCGGGCGCTGGGCCTTGTTGCGCCGGGGGGCGGTGGACGACAGCCAGCGCCTGGAACACATCGCCCGGGCCCTGCTGAGACGCTATGGCGTGGTGTGCTGGCGGCTGCTTGAGCGCGAAAGTGACGTGCTGCCGCCGTGGCGCGAACTGCTGCGCTGCTACCACCGGCTGGAGGCGCGCGGCGAGATTCGTGGCGGGCGCTTCATTGCCGGGCTGGCGGGTGAACAATTCGCCTTGCCGGAAGCGGTGGGCCTGCTGCGACAGGTACGGCGGCGTGAGCGAGACGGGGCGCTGGTGGCAGTGAGTGCCAGTGACCCATTGAACCTGATCGGGTCGTTGTTGCCGGGAGCGAAGGTACCGGCGGTCACTGGCAACCGCCTGTTGTATCGCGATGGGGTGCCGGTGGCGGTGCGGGTGGCCGGACGCTATTCGTTCCTGGTCGAGGCGCCGGCCCAGGAACAGCAAGGCTGGCGGCAGATATTGCTGCGAGACAAGTTGTGAGCGCCTTTTGCTGTACCGCCCTGGTAGCTTGCCAGCGATAGGCCACTGCAGCCAGCACATGGGCGAGAAAGCCCCTACGGTATTGCCTGGAGGAACAATGTGGCTCGAGCCTGTCCACCCCCGAGCTGTTCTTTCAGCGTCCAGGTGTCAGGTAAGCGCTGCACTAACCCTGAACCTGTGAAGCAATGGTATATCAATTCCCCTTGCAGACCGGCCGCTCCTGTTGCGTTCTACGGCGACCCGCCACGGCGCGGATGACGTAGCGCGGTCGATGCTTGGACTCCATGTAGATGCGCCCGATGTACTCACCCAACACGCCGATGCCGATCAGTTGTACGCCGCCGAGAAAAAGAATGGCAGTCATCGATGATGGGTATCCCGGCACCGGGCTGCCAAACAGCCATTTTTCCAGCACCTGGTATGCCGCCGAGGCCAGCGCAAGTAACGCAGCTAGCCCCCCGACATAAGTCCACAGTCGCAATGGCACGGTACTGAACGAGGTAATCCCGTCCAGCGCCAGATTCCACAGTTTCCAACCATTGAAACGGCTCTTTCCTTGCGTTCGCGAAGAACGTTCGTACTCGACCACTGCGGTGCTGAACCCTGGCCAGGACAACACGCCCTTCATGAACAGTTGCTGTTCGGGCATGGACCGGATCACGTCCACGACTTTACGGTCGAGCAAGCGAAAGTCACCGACATTTTCCTCGATGCGAATCTGCGACATGCGGTTCAGCAGGAAGTAGAAAATCGCTGCGGTAAAACGCTTCAAGTAGCACACGAGCGGTCACGGCGTTTGGCAAGTACCACATCGAAGCCTGCCCGCCATTGTTCGATCAGCTGTGGAATGACCTCGATCGGGTCCTGCAAGTCGACGTCGATTGGAATGACGGCATCGCCATTGGCTTGATCCAGCCCGGCGAACAGCGCGGCTTCCTTGCCGAAGTTGCGTGACAGGTCGATCAGTGAAACATCAGGGTCACCCGCGATCAGTTGGCGAATCTGCCGTTCGGTTCCATCCTGGCTGCCATCATTGATGAAAACCAGTTCGACCTGATCGGCCTCATTGGCCAGCGCCTGGCGAACGGCGTCATAGAACGGCCTGATCGTCTTTTCCTCATTGAATACCGGTACGATCAGCGAAATATCCATCCGCGCTTCTCCCTGAAGACCCACCGCGAGAACAGGAAGCCCAGCACCAGGCTGAGCAAAGAGAACAGCGTTACCGTAACCATTGGCTGCCAGCCGAGACGATCGCCGAGATAGCCCAGCGACACGCTGAGGCTGCCCATCCCTGCCACGAACCACAGGTAGCGCGACAGTGACAGGGGTACCCGGAAGGTGAACCTGGCATTGGCCAGAAACGAAAATGACAGCGCCACGGTGAAGGCGACCAGGTTGCTCACGGCCTGATCGCCGCTAAACGCCAGCATGCTGGTGAACACTGCTGCATGGGTGGCGGTGTTGCACACGCCCACAAGCAGGTACTTGAAAAACGCAGCCATGGCTCAGGCCTTCACGTTTGGGCTGAAGGCCAACTTAGATGAAGCCAGGACGGCGCACTACTGACAAAAATACCAGTTGACGCAGCGGGTCAACGCACGCTCAAACCGCCGGACAGACGGGTGATCAACAGGCCTGGCACGCGTGCAAACCCTCGTGCCAGGCGATGTTGCGTGAGCGGGACGTCGTTGTCAGGCCACAGTGGCTGCTGCTTGCTTGTCACGCGGAGCCAGGCGCAACGTGTAATACAGCACCGTCAGCAGTACCAGGAACGCCGGGCCGATATACAGCGCCACGCGGGTATCTTCGAAGTACGCCATCAGGCCGACCACCAGCACCAGGAAGGCCAGCGCCAGGTAGGAGCTCAGCGGCCACAGCCACATGCGGTACTTCAGTGCCTTGCGCTCGGCGCTGCTGAGGCCGGCGCGGAACTTCAGCTGCGCGAGGAGGATCATCACCCAGGTCCAGATCGCGCCGAAGGTGGCAATCGAAGTGACCCAGACAAAGACCTTCTCCGGCACCAGATAATTGGCCAGCACGCCCAGCAGCAGCGCGCCGATCGACAGCAGCAGCGCATTGCGCGGCACGCCGTTCTTCGAGGTACGGGCGAAGGCTGCCGGGGCCTGGCCGTTCTGCGCCAGGCTGTAGAGCATGCGCCCGGTGCTGAAGATGCCGCCGTTGCACGAGGACAGCGCGGCGGTAATCACCACGAAGTTGATGATGCCGGCGGCGGTCTTGATACCGAGGCGTTCGAAGGTCATGACGAACGGGCTGCCCTGGCTGCCGATTTCGTTCCACGGGTAGATCGACAGGATCACGAACAGCGCACCGACGTAGAACAGCAGGATGCGCCAGAATACCGAGCCGATAGCGTGCGGAATGGTCTTCTGCGGGTTGCGTGCTTCACCTGCGGTCAAGCCGATCATTTCCACGCCCAGGTAGGCGAACATCACCATCTGCAGCGACATCAGCACGCCAGTCACGCCATTAGGCATGAAACCGCCGTTGCTCCACAGGTTGGAGATGCCCACCGCTACACCGTCATTGCCCAGGCCGAAGGCAATGATGCCAATGCCGCCAAGGACCATGGCGATGATGGTGACGATCTTGATCAGGGCGAACCAGAACTCGAATTCGCCGAACGCCTTCACCGCCACCAGGTTGACCGCGCCCATGCTGCCCAGCGCCGCCAGGGCCCAGATCCAACGCGGTACGTCGGGGAACCAGATGCCCATGTAGATGGCTACCGCGGTAATTTCCGCAACGCAGGTCACCAGCCACAGGAACCAGTAGTTCCAGCCGGTAAGGAAACCCGCCAGCGGGCCTAGGTAGTCTTGGGCATACCGGCTGAACGAACCGGCAACAGGATTGTGCACGGCCATTTCGCCAAGGGCGCGCATGATCACCAGGATGGCCAGGCCACCGATGATGTAGGACAGCATGATGGCTGGGCCAGCCATTTCGATGGCCTTGGCCGAACCGAGGAAAAGACCGACACCGATACAGGCGCCCAGCGCCATCAGACGGATGTGCCGTTCGCCCAGTTCACGCTTGAGCGGGCCGCCTTCAATGGCCTGGCCGTGGGCAGGGTGGTTGCCGACTGGCATAGCAATACAACCTCGTTTTGTTATTGGATTTGACCTTCGTGCAGCACCGGCCAGGCCGATAGACGTGGCGTTGGCTTGCCAAACTGACCTTGTGGGCCGGTCCGGGTGCCGGAATAGAGCGTCCGGCTGGGCGAAGGGGCAAGCAGTATAGGAAGACCGTTGTAGGGATTGTCGCTGTATATAGCGGAATAATCAGCGAGTTTTCCGGGGGCACACAGTGGCTCTGCAAACCGCCCCGGCACCATAGCAACATCGCTCGACGAAGAAACCCACACCAAAGCCGCATAGCCCCATGGCACTTTTCTCCGCTTCTTACAAATTTTTCACCTGCCCCACTCAACGTCTAAGCTTCAGACAAGCAAGACGAAATTACCTGGCCGGATACAAGACTATGGGCGCACTGTGGCAATCGGAACCAACCAGAACGGAAGCACCCGACCTACCTCCGGCCGAGACGCCACACCCCAAGTCACCCCGTCAACGGCGGCTATGGTGGCGACTGATCATCCTCATCCTGCTGGTGGCGTTGGTGGCCATCGGTTTCGCTGCGTATGACGAGTTCCGCACCTCCAACCTGCAATCGCGGGAATTCAGCAAGCTGGCCACCACCCTCACCTACTCGCTGCAGCCAGGCCCAAGCGATGCCATCATCTACCCCGGTGAGGGTCCGTTCGATAAACGCCTGGGCTACAGCGCCCTGGGTGAATTCCTGCCGCGCCTGCTCAAGCGCGACTACCTGATAAGCGAGCAGGTGCGGTTTTCGCCGGCATTGATGAACTATGTCGAGCATGGACTGTTCGCCCCCTACATCGAAAAGATCCAGGCCGGGCTGTCGATCACCGACTGCCGCGGCGACATGCTGTATCAGTACAAGTACCCGCAACACCTGTACCCGGACTTCGCGTCGATCCCGCCAGTGATGGTCAACAGCCTGCTGTTCATCGAGAACCGCGACCTGCTCGACACCAAGGACCCACGCAACAACCCGGCCGTGGACTGGCCGCGCTTCGCCAAGGCGGCCTACAGCCAGGTGGCCAAGTACCTGGCCCTGCCCGGCCAGTCCGCGGGTGGCAGCACCCTGGCCACGCAGCTGGAAAAGTACCGGCACTCACCGGACGGCCTGACGGTGTCGGGCGCCGAAAAGATCCGCCAGATGGTTTCTGCCAGCGTGCGCGCTTACCAGGGCGGCCCGGACACCACCGAGGCACGCCAGCGTATCGTGCGTGACTACCTCAACAGTGTGCCGCTGTCGGCCGTGCCTGGGCATGGCGAGGTGCACGGCATGGCCGAAGGCCTGCGGGTGTGGTACGGCGCTGATTTCGACCAGGTCAACCAGGCCCTGACCTCCACCGCCAGCGACCCCGAAAGCATGGCCACGCGCGGCCTGGCCCTGCGCCAGGTGCTGTCACTGATGATTGCCCAGCGTCGCCCCTCGCACTACCTGTCCAAGGGGCGGGTCGAACTGGCGGAACTGACCGATGCGCACATTCGCGTGCTGGCCGCCAACCAGGTCATCGACCAGCCGCTGGCCAACGCCGCACTGGCCAGCAAGGCGGTATACCGCGACTGGGTGGCGCAACCGACCATCGTGCCGATCGTCACCAACAAGGGCATCAGCCTGGCGCGCAACCGCCTGGCAGCCATGCTCAACCGCCCGCTGTACGACCTCGACCGCCTCGATCTGTCAGCCACCAGCACCCTGCAGGCCGACCTGCAGGTGCAGGTCAGCCAGTACCTGAAAAACCTTGCCGACCCCGCCTTCGCCGCGCAGATGGGCCTGATCGGTGAGCGCCTGCTGACACCCAAGACCACCGACCAGGTGAGCTACAGCTTTACCTTGTTCGAGCGTACTGCTGACGGCTCGCGGGTGCGGGTGCAAACCGACAGCACCGACCAGCCTTTCGACATCAACGAAGGCAGCAAGCTGGAGCTGGGTTCCACCGCCAAGCTGCGCGTACTCACCACCTACCTGGAGATCATCGCCGAGCTGCACGACAAGTACGCCGGCAAACCTGCCGCCGAGCTGAAGAAAGTCGAAGTCGCCGAACTCGACCGCATCACCCAGTGGTCGCTGGAATGGCTCGCGCAGAACAGCAAGAACCAGAGCCTGGACGCCATGCTCGATGCCGCGCTGGAACGCAAGTACTCGGCCAACACCGGCGAAGCCTTCTTCACTGGCGGCGGCATGCATGTGTTCAACAACTTCCGCAAGGAAGACAACAGCCGCAACCCGACCCTCAAGGACGCGTTGCGCGAATCGATCAACCTGCCGTTCATCCGCCTGATGCGCGACCTGGTGCGCTACGTGACCTACCAGCAGCCGTACAACCGCCTGCCGTTGCTCAAGGACGACAGCGACCCGCGCCGCCAGGAATACCTGGCCCGTTTCGCCGACAAGGAAGGCACCAACTACCTGATGCGCTTCTGGAAGAAATACCAGCGCAAGACCTCGCAGCAACGCCTGGACACCTTCCTCGACAGCATGCGCGTCACCCCGCAACGGCTGGCTGCGGTGCATCGCTACCTGTTCCCCGAGGCCGGGCAGGAAACCTTCAACGCTTTTGTCCGCGCCCACCTCAAGGGTGACAAGGCCGCCCTGGGCAAACTGACCGACGCCCGCCTGTCGGAGATGTACGACGCCTATGGGCCGGGCAAGTATGACTTGCCTGACCAGGGCTACATTGCCAAGGTCCACCCCCTGGACCTGTGGCTGCTCGGCTACCTGCTGAAAAACCCCAGCTCGACCTTGACTGAAATGGTCAATGCCAGCCGCTTCGAACGCCAGGAGGTGTATGGCTGGCTGTTCAAGAGCCGCCACCAGGGCGCCCGCGACAGCCGAATTCGCACCATGGTGGAAATCGAAGCGTTCCTCGACATTCACCAGCGCTGGAAGCGTGTGGGCTATCCGTTCGACCACCTGGTGCCCTCGCTGGCCACTGCCATCGGTAGCTCGGGCGACCGCCCCGCCGCCCTCTCCGAACTGGTCGGCATCATTCAGAACGACGGCGTGCGCCTGCCGACCTTGCGCATCGACACCCTGCATTTCGCGGCCAACACGCCGTACGAGACCAAGCTGGTCAGCGACCCGGACCGCGGCGTGCGGATTCTGCCGGTCGAGGTGGCACGGGCACTCAAAGGCGCCATGTCGCAAGTGGTGGATGCGGGCACCGCACGGCGTATTTCCGGCAGCTTCAAGCTGCAGGACGGTACGCCGCTGGTCATGGGCGGCAAGACCGGTACCGGCGACAACCGCATCGAAAGCTTCGGCGCCGGTGGCCGACTGATCGGCTCACGCTCGCTGAACCGTACCGCCACCTTCGTGTTCTACCTGGGCGACAACCACTTCGGCACCTTGACCGCGTTCGTGCCGGGGCGCTCGGCGGAAGCCTTCACGTTCACCTCGGCGCTGCCAGTGCAGGTGCTCAAGGGCATGGCTCCTATCCTCATGCCTTACTTGCAGCCGGGCAATCCGAATGAGTGCAAACCGCCACAGATGGCGGCGCAGGCCGGCAAACCGGCAGAGGACGCATCAAAAAACTAGATGATAATCATCCGCAATTACGGGCTTGTCTTTAGATATATCTTGAGTAATATCTTACGATATATCGAAAACGACGGAGCCTTGCCCCATGCGCGAACATTCCCCTCATGACCCCTTCGAGCGGCGCGCCGGCCGTGGCGAACGCGGCCCACGCGTTTTCGCCCCAGGCGACCTCAAACTGTTGATGCTGGCTTTGCTTGCCGAGCAGCCCGGCCATGGCTACGACCTGATCCGCCAGATCGAAAACCTGTTCGATGGCAGCTACAGCCCAAGCCCAGGTGTTATCTACCCCACGCTGAATTTCCTCGAAGAGGCCGAACTGATCAGCGGCCAGGCGCAGGGCAGCAAACGCCTTTATGTCATCACCGATGCCGGCCGCACCGCCCTGGCCGAACAGGCCGTCGCCCTGGACGGCGTGCGCATGCGCATCGAGGTCAGCAAACGCGCCCTGCGCGGCCACGACCGCCCGCCAGAAATCCATGAAGCGGTGGGCAATCTGCGCCATGCACTGCACATGCACAGTGGCCGCTGGACGCCTGAAGAAATCGAGCGGGTCCGCGACCTGCTCAACCATGCCGCCAAAGCCATCGCCGCCGGGCCGACCGAGCCTGTCAGGGAGACACCCCATGAGTGACACCATCTACCGCGTCAACCACGAGATCCGCCAACGCCGCTTGCAGGTATTGCGGGTTACCGAACTGACCCCGCGCATGCGCCGTATCACCTTGGGCGGTGCCGAGCTGCAGGGCTTTACCAGCGTCGGCAGCGATGACCACATCAAACTGCTGTTCGCCGACACGCTCGAGCAACAGCGGGCCATCGAAGCCCGTGACCTGGGCAAGGACGGTGACGCACGGCCGACCATGCGCGAGTACACGCCCCGCCGTGTCGACCTGGTGGCCAACGAACTGGACATCGATTTCGTGTTGCACGGCGATGGCCCTGCCTCGACCTGGGCCGCTCAGGCCGCGCCCGGGCATACGCTGGACATCGCCGGGCCGCGGGCTTCGACGGTGGTGCCGGATATCTTCGACAGCTACCTGCTGATCGGCGATGAAACCGCCATTCCGGCGATTGGCCGCCGATTGGAGGAATTGCCCGCAGGTCGCCAGGTGCTGGCGGTCATCCAGATCGAGGACGAACAGGAACGCCAGCCACTGCCGAGCAAGGCACAGGTGGAGGTGATCTGGGTACGTCGGCACCAGGAAGACCTGCTGGCCCTGGTGAAGAACCTGAGCTTGCCGCCAGGCCGGTTGTACGGCTGGGTGGCGCTGGAAAAAAACCTGACCCGCCAGGCCAAGGCGCTGGTGCTGGAAAAGGGCGTACCTGAAAATGCACTGAAGGCCGCGGCTTACTGGCGTGCCGATGGAACTGCAGACCTGTAGCGGCCTTGTGTCGCGAAAGGGGCCGCTACGCGCCCCATCGCGACACGAGGCCGTTCTTACACTTGAGCGCGTAAACGTCTCGTACCCCACCTGTCCAGCCCCAGCAGCACCAGCCCGATCCCCCAGAATCCCGCCAGCATCCCCAGGGCATTGCACAACACTTGCGCATATCCCAGGCTTGCTACGTCGATGAACGGGTAGGCATACACGCCAATCTGGCTGCCGCGCCACAGCGCATAGGCGAAATACACCATCGGGTACAGCGCCCATGCCGCCAGGTGCCATAACCGCAGCGTGCCCTTGGGCGTTTCGACCCACCAGTACAAGGCAAACAGCACCGGCATGACATCATGCAGCAGCTCGTCCGCCAGCCACTGCCAGCCCTGCGGTTGCCACAGATGGCGCAGTAACACACTGTAGGCCAGCGCCACCAGCACGATGCTGGTGGCTACCGCCGAACTCACTGAAGGCGAGAGAAAGAAGCGCTTGCCAGCCCCTTCCCGGCCAAACGCCGCATAACTCAGCACCGTCGCCACCAGGGTATTGGTCAGTACGGTGAAGTAGCTGAATACGTTGATCAGGCCACCCATCAGGCTGGCCTGTTCCTGCCAACGCGCCAGCAGCACCAGGTACACCTGCACGGTCAGGCCGAACCAGCCCAGCACGGCCATGCCGGTCAGCCAGGGACGGCGTGGCATGTCAGGCGTTGCGCTGCAGTTTCACGTACAGCTGCTCCACTTTTTCCCGCGCCCAGGGGGTCTTGCGCAGGAAGGTCAGGCTCGACTTGATGCTCGGGTTGCTCTTGAAACAACGCACATCGACGCGCTCGGCCAGGCCCTGCCATTGGTAGTGCGCCACCAGTTCAATGAGGATCTGCTCAAGGGTCTTGCCGTGCAGCGCGTTGTGTTGGGCCGTGCTCATGCCAGTGCTCCGTAGGAAAGATGCGCACCTTACACGAGTGTAGCGGTGGGTGGGATCAGCCATATCAACAGAGAAACCGCTGGCCAGGCAGGCAAACTTTGTGCTGGAATTGATATGTTATGTTGTAACATTATATAAGCACCTGCCAAGGAACGCCCGATCCCCATGCTGTACACACCGCTTCGCCTCTCGCCCCTTGCCGTCGCACTCTGGCTGACCGCCTCGCCGAGCCAGGCCATGGAACTCGAACCTCAGGTCATCACCGCCAATCCATTGGGCAACCGCCAGCTGGCGACTCCCACTACCGTGCTGGAAGGCGACGACCTGCTGCAACAGCAGCACGGCAGCCTCGGCGAAACCCTGAACAAACAGCCCGGTGTCGCCTCTACCTGGTTTGGCCCAGGCGCCAGCCGCCCGGTCATCCGTGGCCTGGATGGCGATCGCATTCGCATCCTGCGCAATGGTGTCGGCGCCCTGGATGCTTCGTCGCTGTCCTATGACCACGCCGTGCCGCTGGACCCGGTCACCGTCGACCGGGTTGAGATCGTTCGCGGTCCGGCCGCCCTGCTCTACGGAGGTAACGCGATCGGCGGCGTGGTCAACACGTTCGACAATCGCATTCCGGACGCTCCCATCGACGGCATCCATGGTGCCGGTGAACTGCGTTACGGCGGCGCCGACACCACTCGCAGCAGCGCCGGCAAACTGGAGGCTGGCAACGGTGCCTTCGCCCTGCATCTGGATGCCAACAGCCGCCAGTTCAATGACCTGCGAATCCCCGGTTATGCCCGCAGTGGCAAGGTCCGCGACGCTGACGAGCCGGGCAGCAAGCACCGCCTGGAAAACAGCGATGGCCGCCAGGAGGGTGGTGCGCTGGGAGGGGCCTACCATTGGGAACACGGATACACCGGCCTGTCGTACAGCCGCTACGACAGCAACTATGGCTCCGTGGCCGAGTCAGGCGTGCGCCTGGACATGAAGCAGGACCATTACGCCTTCGCTTCCGAATTGCGTGACCTGGACGGCCCGTTTACTTCGGTCAAGGTCGATGCTGGCTACACCGATTACGAGCACCGGGAAATTGAACAAGGCGAGGTTCATACCACCTTCAGGAACAAGGGCTATGAGGCCCGCGTCGAAGCCCGTCACCAGCCGCTCGGGCCCGTGGAAGGCGTGGTCGGGGCGCAGCTCAGCCGCAACCAGTTCTCCGCCCTGGGCGAGGAAGCCTTCGTCCCGCACACCGACACCGACAGCCTGGCGCTGTTCATGCTGGAGCAGTGGCAAGCTACCGAGCGCCTGAACCTGAGCCTGGGTGCGCGCCTGGAACACACCCGCGTGGACCCGGACGGCAAGGGCAACGAAAACTTCGCCGAGGCAGACAGCGCCAGTAGCTTCAACGCGTTCAGCCTGTCTTCAGGGGCGGTGTACCAGCTCGACCCGGTCTGGTCGCTGGCTGCCAGCCTTGGCTACACCGAGCGTGCCCCGACCTTCTACGAGCTGTATGCCAATGGCGCCCACGTGGCCACCGGTGCCTTTGAAGTCGGTGATGCCGGCCTGAACAAGGAAAAGGCCATTTCCACGGACCTGGCACTGCGCTTCGACAACGGTACCCACAAGGGTAGCGTCGGGGTGTTCTACAGCCACTTCCGCAACTATATCGGCCTGATCGGCACCGGCAACATTCGCGAAGGCGGGCATGACCACGATCATGACGAGGATGAGCACGACCACGATCATGACCACGACGGTTTCCCGGAATACCAATACCAGGGCGTACGCGCACGCTTCTATGGCATCGAGGCCCAGGACCGCTGGCAGCTGGTGGAAAACCGTTACGGCAGCTTCACCCTGGAACTATCGGGCGACTACACGCGGGCGAAAAACCTCGACAGTGGCGAGCCGTTGCCACGCATCGCCCCGCTGCGCCTGAACAGCGGCCTGGTCTGGGAGCTGGACCGCTGGCAGGCGCGGGTCGATATACAGCATGCTGCAGCGCAGCACCGCAAGCCGGCCGACGAAACCAGCACTGATGGTTACACCACTCTGGGGGCGAGCGTCGGTTATCGCTTCGACATCGGCAACAGCCAGTGGCTGGCGTTCGTACGCGGCGAAAACCTGACCGACCAGACCGTGCGCTATGCCAGCTCGATCCTGCGCGATATCGCGCCAGCACCTGGACGTAGCGTGGAAGTCGGGCTGCGTACCAGCTTCTGAAATAGCGGGGCTGCTGTGCAGCCCCTCTTCAGCCAATTGTTACCGATAGGAAAACAATTCACTGCGACAATTTGTCTTTTTTTCTTGCAACTTCCCCTATATCCTCCGCGCCGCAAGCTGAAACGCTTCATTTAACCAATCCTGTCGCCATTTCCATCGAGGGCCCTGCCTTTCGATGCGCTTGCCGTTTATTCAATAATCAGAAGATAGCGCTATCTCATGTTCCAACTGCCCAAAACCTGTTACATCGGCCTTGCCCTCAGTGCCTTGGCGACCCCCGCCGGCGCCAGTGAAATGTTCGCCAGCGATTCCCCATGGATGCTCGGCGACTGGGGAGGCACCCGCAGCGAACTGCTGGAAAAAGGCTACGCCTTCACCCTCGGCTACACAGGCGAGATGGGCAGCAACCTGCACGGTGGCTACGATCATGACCGCACCGCGCGCTACAGCGACCAGTTCACCTTCGGCAGCCACCTGGACCTGGAGAAGATCCTTGGCTGGCACGACAGCGAATTCCAGCTGACCATCACCGAGCGCCACGGCGACAACATCAGCAACGACCGCATCAACGACCCGCGCGTCGGCGGTTTCACCTCGGCCCAGGAGGTCTGGGGCCGTGGCGAAACCTGGCGGCTGACCCAGATGTGGATCAAGCAGAAGTACTTCGACGGCGCACTGGACGTGAAATTCGGCCGTTTCGGCGAAGGCGAGGACTTCAACAGCTTCCCCTGCGACTTCCAGAACCTGGCCTTCTGCGGCTCGCAGGTAGGCAACTGGGTCGGCGGCATCTGGTACAACTGGCCGGTCAGCCAGTGGGCGCTGCGCGTGCGCTACAACCTCAGCGACGCCCTTTATGCCCAGGTCGGGGTGTTCGAGCAGAACCCCTCCAACCTCGAGTCGAGCAACGGCTTCAAGCTCAGCGGCAGCGGTACCCAGGGTGCGGTGATGCCGATCGAACTGGTGTGGAGCCCACGGGTCAATGGCCTTAAAGGGGAATATCGCGCCGGCTACTACTACAGTAATGCCAAGGCACAGGATGTTCTCAAGGACAACAACGGCCAGCCGGCAGCGCTCAGCGGCGCCACCTACCGCAGCAGCTCGAGCAAGCACGGCGTGTGGCTCGGTGCGCAGCAGCAGGTGACTTCGCTGGCGTCCGACCAGTCGCGTGGCCTGAGCCTGTTCGCCAATGCCACGGTTCACGACAAGAAGACCAATGCCATCGACAACTATGTGCAGGCTGGACTGGTATTCAAAGGGCCCTTCGACGCCCGCGCCAAGGACGACATCGGTTTCGCCCTCGCGCGCGTGCACGTCAACCCTGCCTACCGCAAGAACGCCCGCCTGGCCAACCAGGCCGCCGGCCTCGATGACTACGACAACCCCGGTTTCCTGCCGGTACAGGACACCGAGTACAGCGCCGAACTGTACTACGGCATCCATCTGGCCGACTGGCTCACGGTACGCCCCAACCTGCAGTACATCCGCCATCCGGGCGGGGTGTCGCAGGTCGATGACGCACTGGTCGGCGGCCTGAAGATCCAGAGCAGTTTCTAACCCCCTTTTTGACCTGACGGAGAACCTACGATGAGCACTGAAGGTGCCAACACTGGAAGCCGCTGGCTACCGCGCCTGATTGGTGCGTTGCTGTTGCTGATGGGCCTGGCCCTGCTGGCCGGCGGCATCAAGCTGAGCCAGCTGGGCGGCTCGCTGTACTACCTGATCGCCGGTATCGGCTTTGCCTTGGCGGGCATCCTGCTGCTGGCCCAACGCCGCATTGCCCTGGGCCTGTACGGCCTGGTACTGCTGGGCAGCACCGTGTGGGCCCTGCTCGAAGTGGGCCTGGACTGGTGGCAACTGGTGCCGCGCCTGGCCATCTGGTTTGCCATCGGCGTGGTGCTGCTGCTGCCGTGGGCACGACGCCCGCTGATCGGCCCGGCCAGCAAGGCCAACACCGCGCTGCTCAGCGTTGCGGTGGTCGCTTCCGGCGCTTGCGCGCTGGCCAGCCAGTTCACCCACCCGGGTGAGGTGTTCGGCGAACTGGGGCGCGACAGCAGCGAAATGGCCAGCGCCGCACCGGCCATGCCCGACGGCGAATGGCAGGCCTATGGCCGCACCGAACATGGCGACCGCTATTCGCCACTGCGCCAGATCACCCCGCAAAACGCCTACCGCCTGGAAGAGGCCTGGCGCATTCGCACCGGTGACCTGCCAACCGAAAACGACCCGGTGGAGCTGACCAACCAGAACACCCCGCTGAAGGTCAACGGCATGCTCTACGCCTGCACCGCGCACAGCCGCCTGCTGGCCCTGGACCCGGATACCGGCGCGGAAATCTGGCGCTACGACCCGCAGGTGAAGAGCCCGGTCGGCACCTTCAAGGGCTTTGCCCACATGACCTGCCGTGGCGTTTCGTACTACGACGAAAACCGCTATGTCAGCCGCGACGGCAGCCCTGCGCCGAAGATCTCCGACGCCGGCCAGGCCGTGGCCCAGGCCTGCCCACGCCGCCTGTACCTGCCCACCGCCGACGCCCGCCTGATCGCCATCAACGCCGACAACGGCAAGGTCTGCGAAGGCTTTGCCAACCAGGGCGTGATCGACCTGACCACCGGCATCGGCCCGTTTACCGCTGGCGGCTACTACTCCACTTCGCCGGCCGCAGTCACCCGCGACCTGGTGATCATCGGTGGCCACGTCACCGACAACGAGTCGACCAACGAGCCGTCCGGCGTGATCCGCGCCTACGACGTGCATGATGGCCACCTGGTGTGGAACTGGGACAGCAACAACCCGGACGACACCAAGCCACTGGCACCCGGCAAGATGTACAGCCGCAACTCGGCGAACATGTGGTCGATTGCCAGCGTCGACGAAGACCTCGGCATGATCTACCTGCCGCTGGGCAACCAGACCCCGGACCAGTGGGGCGCCAACCGTACCCCGGGCGCGGAGAAGTACAGCGCCGGCGTGGTCGCCCTGGACCTGGCCACCGGCAAGGCCCGCTGGAACTACCAGTTCACCCATCACGACCTGTGGGACATGGACGTCGGTAGCCAGCCGACCCTGGTTCACCTGAAGACCGATGACGGCGTGAAACCGGCGATCATCGTGCCGACCAAGCAAGGCAGCCTGTACGTGCTCGACCGTCGCGACGGTACGCCGATCGTGCCGATCCGCGAAATTCCTGCCCCGCAGGGCGCGGTGAAGGGCGACCACACCTCGCCGACCCAGGCCCGCTCCGACCTCAACCTGCTCGGCCCTGAGCTGACCGAACAGGCCATGTGGGGCGCCACGCCGTTCGACCAGATGCTCTGCCGCATCCAGTTCCGCGAGCTGCGTTACGAAGGCCAGTACACACCGCCATCCGAGCAAGGGTCGCTGGTCTACCCAGGTAACGTCGGCGTGTTCAACTGGGGCAGCGTGTCGGTCGACCCGGTGCGTCAGCTGCTGTTCACCTCGCCCAACTACATGGCCTTCGTGTCGAAGATGGTCCCGCGTGAGCAAGTGGCCGCAGGCAGCAAGCGTGAAAGCGAGACCAGCGGCGTGCAGCCGAACACCGGCGCCCCTTACGCAGTGATCATGCACCCGTTCATGTCGCCGTTGGGCGTACCGTGCCAGGCCCCGGCGTGGGGTTATGTCGCTGCCATCGACCTGTTCACCAACAAGGTGGTGTGGAAGCACAAGAACGGCACCACCCGCGACAGCACCCCGGTACCGATCGGCCTTCCGGTGGGCGTGCCGAGCATGGGCGGCTCGATCGTCACCGCCGGTGGCGTCGGCTTCCTCAGTGGTACCCTCGACCAGTACCTGCGCGCCTATGACGTGAACAACGGCAAGGAATTGTGGAAAGCCCGCCTGCCAGCGGGTGGCCAGGCCACGCCGATGACCTACACCGGCAAGGATGGCAAGCAGTACGTGCTGGTGACCGCTGGCGGCCATGGCTCGCTGGGCACCCGCATGGGCGATTACATCATCGCTTACAAACTCGCCGACTAAGCTTCAAAGCAGCAAGCTACGAACGAAAGCGGGGCCTGCACGGTCCCGCTTTTTTGTTGCCCCTGCAAGCGCGACGCTGAAGCTTGAAACCCCTTCTTTCACGCCCCATCTAAGCACCATAGTCATTCACGCAGGTGCCCCATGAGCGACCAGCAGGATTTCCCGGAACATCCCGACGAACACAGCGAAGTCGAACACACCACTCGCCAGGCCGAAACCGGCCACGCCCTCGCCCTGCCCGGCCAGCAGCTGCCGGACAAGGTCTACGTGATCCCGATCCACAATCGCCCGTTCTTCCCGGCCCAGGTACTGCCGGTCATCGTCAATGAAGAGCCTTGGGCAGAAACCCTCGACCTGGTGGCCAAGTCGCCAGACCATTGCCTGGCCCTGTTCTTCATGGACACCCCGCCGGAAGACCACCGCCATTTCGACACTTCGGCCCTGCCGGAGTACGGCACGCTGGTGAAGGTGCACCATGCCAGCCGCGAGAACGGCAAACTGCAGTTCGTCGCCCAGGGCTTGAGCCGGGTACGCATCCGCACCTGGCTCAAGCACCACCGCCCGCCCTACCTGGTAGAGGTCGAATACCCGCGCCAACCCGCCGAGCCGACCGATGAGGTCAAGGCCTATGGCATGGCGCTGATCAACGCGATCAAGGAGCTGCTGCCGCTCAACCCGCTGTACAGCGAAGAGCTGAAGAACTACCTCAACCGCTTCAGCCCCAACGACCCGTCGCCACTCACCGACTTCGCCGCCGCGCTCACCTCGGCCACCGGTAGCCAGCTGCAGGAAGTGCTCGACTGCGTACCCATGCTCAAGCGCATGGAAAAGGTCTTGCCAATGCTGCGCAAGGAAGTCGAAGTCGCGCGCCTGCAGAACGAGATCTCGGCCGAGGTCAACCGGCAGATCGGCGAACACCAGCGCGAGTTCTTCCTCAAGGAGCAGCTGAAGGTCATCCAGCAGGAGCTGGGCCTGACCAAGGACGACCGCAGCGCCGACCTCGAGCAATTCGAACAGCGTCTGGAAGGCAAGACCCTGCCGGACCAGGCACGCCGGCGCATCGATGAAGAGATGGGCAAGCTGGCCATCCTCGAAACCGGCTCGCCCGAGTACGCCGTCACCCGCAACTACCTGGACTGGGCCACCGCCCTGCCCTGGGGCATCTATGGCAAGGACAAGCTCGACCTCAAGCACGCGCGCAAAGTCCTCGACCAGCACCACGCCGGCCTCGACGACATCAAGGAGCGCATCCTCGAGTTCCTCGCCGTGGGGGCCTGGAAAGGCGAGATCAGCGGCTCGATCGTACTGCTGGTGGGCCCGCCCGGGGTGGGCAAGACCAGTATCGGCAAGTCGATCGCCGAATCGCTGGGCCGGCCGTTCTACCGCTTCAGCGTCGGCGGCATGCGCGACGAAGCGGAGATCAAGGGCCACCGCCGCACCTACATCGGCGCCCAGCCCGGCAAGCTGGTGCAGGCGCTGAAGGACGTCGAAGTGATGAACCCGGTCATCATGCTCGACGAAATCGACAAGATGGGCCAGAGCTACCAGGGCGACCCGGCGTCGGCACTGCTGGAAACCCTCGACCCGGAGCAGAACGTCGACTTCCTCGACCACTACCTCGACCTGCGCCTGGACCTGTCCAAGGTGCTGTTCGTGTGCACCGCCAATACCCTAGACTCGATCCCGGGGCCGTTGCTCGACCGCATGGAAGTGATCCGCCTATCCGGCTATATCACCGAGGAGAAGCTGGCCATTGCCAAGCGCCACCTGTGGCCCAAGCAACTGGACAAGGCCGGTGTGGCCAAGACCAGCCTCGCCATCAGCGACAGCGCCCTGCGCACGGTCATCGAAGGCTATGCCCGCGAGGCCGGTGTACGCCAGCTGGAGAAGCAACTGGGCAAGCTGGTGCGCAAGGCGGTGGTCAAGCTGTTGGACGACCCCGAGGCCAAGCTGAAGATCGGCACCAAGGACCTGGAAGCCGCGCTCGGCATGCCGGTGTTCCGTAGCGAGCAGGTGCTGGCTGGCAAAGGCGTGATCACCGGCCTGGCCTGGACCAGCATGGGCGGCGCCACGCTGCCGATCGAAGCCACCCGCATCCACACCCTCAACCGCGGTTTCAAGCTCACCGGCAAACTGGGTGACGTGATGAAGGAGTCTGCCGAAATCGCCTACAGCTACATTAGTTCCAACCTCAAGCAGTTTGGCGGTGACCCGGGTTTCTTCAACGAAGCGTTCATCCACCTGCACGTGCCCGAAGGGGCTACCCCCAAGGATGGTCCGAGTGCCGGCATCACCATGGCCAGTGCCCTGCTGTCGCTGGCCCGTGACCAGGCACCGAAGAAAGGCGTGGCCATGACCGGTGAGCTGACCCTGACCGGGCAAGTACTGCCGATCGGGGGGGTGCGCGAAAAGGTGATTGCGGCGCGGCGGCAGAAGATCTTCGAGCTGATCCTGCCGGAGCCCAACCGGGGTGATTTCGAAGAGCTACCGGACTACTTGCGTGAGGGCCTGACGGTGCATTTCGCCAAGCGCTTCGCCGACGTGGCAAAAGTGCTGTTCTAAGCTGTTCCGGCCTCTTTGCGGGTAAAACCGCGAAGAGGTCGCTGCCGGCAACACAAATCTCCTCGATCATCGGTTATCCTCAGGCCATCGCCAGCCTCCGGAGCCAACATGACCGCCCCTCGTCTGCTCGTTCCCATGAGCTTCGCCCTGCTTTCCGCCTGTGCCCAACAACCCACGCAACCCATCGAACTGGGCGCCGAAAGCGAATGCCCGACACGCCTGCAGGTGGGCCAGACCCTGACCCTGACCCTGCCCAGCAACCCGTCCACCGGCTATCGCTGGCGCATCGAAAACCCTGCCGCCAACGTGCTGCGCAGCCTCGGCCCGGAAGTGTACAGCGCCCCTGAAGAAGAGGATGTGGTCGGCAGCGCCGGCGTCTCCACCTGGCGCTACCAGGCCAACCGTGCCGGAGAGGCCCAACTGGTATTGGTCTACCAGCAGCCATGGGCTGCAGATGTCGCCCCGGTACAAAGCTTCGATTGCAAGGTCATTGTCCGCTGAAGAATCAACTGCGATCGTAGGCCATGTGCACCGATTTCAAATACGCGTAGAGCTCTTGTAGCGCGACCGTGGCAACCTTCAGGTCCATGCTCGCGCTGAACTTCGAAGTTTGAGCATGGCATTCCTGCTCGACTTTGCGCAGTTCCGCCAGCCACTCATTGCGCCGCGGCTCGATAGCGCACAAAGCCGTCATGGCCTCCAGTTCCATCTGTGAAACCTGTTGCATGTGCAGCGCTTGCTGCTGATCCGCGAGCGCTACATCGATTTTTGCATCGAGCCTGATCCGGGCTGCACTCAGGTCGCTGAAGGTTTTTGCCCCCTGCAACGCATCGGCGTGTTTGCCAAGCTTCTGCGTTACCAGCTTTACCAGCCCGGCGTCGATCTTGGGGTCCGAAATCAAACCGAGGATCTGGTCGATTTCCTCTTCGCTCGGTATCTGGCCTTTCAGCACAGTGGCAAGGGAGGGTTTATCGAACACCTCGATCGCCTGCACGATGTCTGCCTTCTGTTGCCGGAGTTGCGTCAGCCGCTGGCTGAACATCATTGCCTGTTGCTGCTTGCTGGTGACTTGGCGTTGCAACTCTGGTAGCGCCTCCTCGAACGACGACAACGGGAACAGCTCCAGCCGCTGGTTTTGCCTGGTCAATTCCGCACAAAGCTGGGACAAGCGGCTCAGCACGCTGGAAAGCCTGTAATGGGTATCTGCGCCTTGCTGGCTCGGGATGAAGTCACGGTCTTCCAATAATACGATCGCGCCAATCAGGACTTCGTTGAAAGAGCGTTCGACGGCCAGCATCAATGTACGAAGCTGGCCAAGTTGTTCACGCGCACCTGCGAGCACTTTCATATCCCAGGTTTCTATTAGCTGGAATATTTCCTCCTGCACTTTCTGCATTTTTATAAAATCTGGGGTGAGTGCATCAGCATTGATAACATCCATGTCAGGCTTCCCCATACTCTTCAACCAGTTCATCGAACAGTTCCGACAACCTATGGCAAATATTTCCTATTTTGCCCCATGGCTTGATAACTTCGGCAAAATCATGAACAAACGTATCAAGCTGATGGATCGAACTCAGCTCTTTGGCTTCGTTCACCGAACTACTGGCATAGGACGCCAGGAACAGCCAGACGTCCGCCAAACGCCTGGTCGCGGACGACAGGTCCTTGCATCTGAATTGCAAATCCCTGACCAGCGTCGAGACACGCTCGTAGTCCTCCAGCGCAGGAACCATTTTGCCGATAAGGCATGCCAGCTCCTCGCGTTTTTCGATCAGTTGATTCTTTTCGGCACGGATTGTTTCCGCCTTGCTGCCAAACACGCCACCGGTGATGACCAGTCCGATCGGGCCTAGCACCAAGCCGGTGAATGCATAGCCTACATACGCGTCATATTCGCCTTGCAGCTGGTCGATCTGTTCATCCCACAGGTCGATCTGCTTGCGTTTTTCCAGCACGACGTCATCGGAAATCTTCTCCGAGAAGTGTTTCAACAGCCGCCCCATGCGCGGCTTGAGTTCGCGCTTGATTTCAGCGTTGAACCAGTGGGCACGCCTGTCGACATCTTCAATTCGGCGTTGAGTAGCTTCGATTTCCCTGACCAGGCCGCTGATGCCGGGCGTCAGGATAGTGGCGATCTGTGCTTGCTCGTCGTGGCTGAGTTCAAGCGCATAGGGATCCTCGCCCTGCTCGTCCTTGCGGTCCCGCAATGCCAAAAAGACTTCACTGCGTTCAAGACTCTCCAACAAGGCATGGCCACGCTCCACCAGGCTTTCGGCAAACAGCTCGATTTCAGGCCCTAGTTGCTTGATGCTGCGTTCCAGCTTGTCCCACTCATCCACATGCCTGTGCAACGCTTCGTAAAGGGCATGCACCAGTGAGGCATCCAGGCCCAGCGTCTCGTAATCCGCTTCCTCCCTGACCTGATCCAAGGTGCGCGGCAACAGGTTCACGGTATTGGCATATCGTTTTATGACCTTCAGGTTTTCCGCTGTCAGCAGGCTGCCGACTTGCTGGCCGGCACCCGCTCTGCTTTCAAGAAACTGGAAATAGCGCTCCGGCAACTTTTTTACTTTGGCAACCAGATCCATTTCATCTATGGAAGGTTGTTCCATCCGAGTTTCTATATTCATCAGACCCTCATTACGCTAGTTTAAGACTTGCAAGTTGAAATTACCCTGCCAGTGTCGGAGCTTATTGAAGCCAACTCATTAGCCGAGATAATCTGATGCTGTGGGAAAGTTCACTGACTTCGGCATAGCGGCGCTGCCGATGAAGCGCTGCCATAGCAAGAATCGCCGCCTTTGGCTAAAATGCGCCTCCGTTTCACCCGTATCGAGCCCGCCGTGAGCAAACAACCCGACCGCCTTTTCGCCCAGCGCCTGGAGCAAGTGCCTGACTTCGTCTTCAATGAGGACGTGGTGCGGGTTTTCCCGGACATGATCAAGCGCTCGGTGCCGGGCTACCCGACCATTGTCGAGAACCTCGGCGTGCTGGCCGCGCGCTTCGCCCAGCCGCACAGCGCCCTGTACGACCTGGGCGCATCGCTGGGTGCGGTCACCCAGTCATTGCGGCGCCATGTGCGCAGCGACGGCTGCCGGGTGATTGCCGTGGACAATTCCGCCGCCATGGTCGAACGCTGCCGCCAGTACCTCACCGCCCAGGACTCGATGTTCCAGGAGCTGCTGCCGGTGCAAGTGCTGGAAGCCGATATCCTGGTCCTGCCGTTCGAGCCCGCCTCGGTGGTGGCGATGAACTTCACCCTGCAGTTCATCGCCCCCGACCAGCGCCTGGAATTGCTGGGCCGTATCCGCCAGGCGCTGCTACCGGGCGGCGCGCTGATCCTCTCGGAGAAGCTGCGCTTCGCCGATGAGCAAGAACAGGACCTGCTGAATGAACTGCACCTGGACTTCAAACGGGCCAATGGCTACAGCGAACTGGAAATCGCCCAGAAGCGCAGCGCCATTGAAAACGTGATGCGCCCCGATACCCTCGAAGCCCATCAACAACGTCTGCGCGCCGCCGGCTTCTCGAAAGTCGTGCCGTGGTTCCAGTGCCTTAACTTCGCCTCGCTGATAGCCCTGCCATGATCGATCTGTCCCCCCTCGTCCGCCGCCTGGCGGGCACGCCCCTGGCTTCCTGGTCGCAAGGCCTGCAAGCACAACTGGAAGCCAAGCTGGAAAAGGGCCACGGTGACCTCGACCGCTGGCGCGGTGCACTCGACGCCTTGCCCACCTTGCAGCCAAGTGAAATCGACCTGGTCAATGGGCTGCGCCTGGACTGCGAGTGCGACGACGCGACCCGCGCGCAGATGCGCCAGGCGCTGATGGGCCTGTCGCCGTGGCGCAAGGGGCCGTTCGACCTGTTCGGCGTGCATGTGGATACCGAATGGCGTTCCGACTGGAAATGGTCCCGGGTCAGCCCACACCTGGACCTCAAGGGCAAGCGCGTGCTCGACGTAGGCTGCGGCAATGGCTACTACCAGTGGCGCATGCTCGGTGCCGGCGCCGACATGGTCATTGGCGTCGACCCCAACTGGCTGTTCTTCTGCCAGTTCCAGGCCGTGCAGCAATACCTGCCGGAGTTACCCGCCTGGCACCTGCCGTTCGCCCTGGAAGACCTGCCGGCCAACCTCGAAGGCTTCGACACAGTGTTCTCGATGGGTGTGTTCTACCATCGTCGTTCACCCATCGAACACTTGCTGGCGCTCAAGGACTGCCTGGTCAAGGGCGGTGAACTGGTGCTGGAAACCCTGGTGATCGAGGGCGACGAAAACCAGGTGCTGGTACCGGAAGACCGCTACGCGCAGATGCGCAACGTCTGGTTCCTGCCGTCGGTCCCCGCCCTGGAGCGCTGGCTGCGCCGCGCCGGTTTCAACGATGTCCGTTGCGTCGATGTCAGCGTGACCAGCATCGAGGAACAGCGCAGCACCGAGTGGATGCGCTATCAGTCCCTCAGCGACTTCCTCGACCCGAACGACCACGGCAAGACCATCGAAGGGCTGCCAGCCCCGCGCCGCGCCACCCTGTTGGCGCGTAAATAAAAAAGGCGCCTGGTTGGGCGCCTGAATATACCTGCGACGAGGAGCTTTCACGTCGCGGGTGCCTTTGCTTCAGTCCTTGGCCAGTTCGCGGGCCTTTTCCTGCGCCTTGCGCTCGCGCTCGGCAACAGCCTGCTGCTTGTCATCGTGCAGGCGTTGCTGGTCTTCGCGAAATGCTTGCCAGAGTTGCATGGAGCGCTCCGCACCACCTTCGGCGTAAACACTCGCACTGCCCAGGGCAAGAATGGCCACCAGCAGATATTTGGTCAGGTTCATCGTGTTTGCCTCGTGATAACCGATCAGACGCGCCCATCCTAGCGAGGGCTGGCTAACGGCAAGGTGAGGCTGAGATTACAGTCTTGCAATCTGGCCTTCCGACACCGCCTGTTCGCGGCTGACTCCCGCTTCAGGGGTGACACTGCAAGAGCGGGTATACGGCGAAAAGGCCGGAACAGACAGCCAGATAACAGCAGAATTACAAATCCGTCATCTGCGCCGCATGCCCTTGCTCATGCCGTAACATCCTGTCGCTTGACCCTGATGTCACTACAGGGTCGACAATCGCCCCCTTTATCCAACCGAGCCCGCTCATGCGCCTACTGATCATCGAGGACGAACTACGTACCGCCGACTATCTGCAACAAGGCCTGCGCGAGAACGGTTACATTGTCGACTGCGCCCACACCGGCACCGACGGCCTGCACCTGGCCCGCCAGCAGCCCTACGACCTGGTCATCCTCGACGTCAACCTGCCCGAACTCGATGGCTGGACCGTGTTGCAGCGGCTGCGTGCCGAATCGGCCACGCGCATCATGATGCTCACGGCTCATGGCCGCCTGGCAGACCGGGTCAAGGGCCTGGACCTGGGCGCTGACGACTACCTGCTCAAACCCTTCGAATTCCCTGAACTGCTGGCGCGCATTCGCAGCCTGCTACGGCGCAACGACCAGCAACTGCAGCCCAGCACCCTGCGCGTCGCCGACCTGGAGCTGGACCCCGGTCGCCACCGCGCCTACCGCGCCGGACAGCGTATCGACCTGACTGCCAAGGAATTCGCCCTGCTGCACCTGCTGATGCGCCAGACCGGCGAGGTGCTTTCGCGCACCCAGATTATCTCACTGGTATGGGACATGAACTTCGATTGCGACACCAACGTGGTCGAGGTTTCCATCCGCCGCCTGCGAGCGAAGATCGACGACCCGTTCGACAACAAGCTGATCCACACCCTGCGCGGTGTCGGCTACGTGCTCGAGGCACGCTTTTGAACAACGCCAGCCTGTCATTGCGCCTGGGCCTGGGCGTGACACTGATGGGCGCCGCGCTGGTGTTGCTGCTGGCCTGCCTGGCCGTGTTCGCGCTGGATCACGAGCTGGACAGCCGCGCACGCAAGGACCTGGCGCGCAAGATGCTGCAGGTCGAGCACAATTTGCGCGTCGACCTGCGCAGCGAAGACCTGGGTGCGCGCGCCCATCCGCTGCTCGACTTGGTGATGGGGCACGATAACCTCAGCCTCAACGTACTGGCCATCGAAGGGCGCCACCCGCACCTGCTGAGCCTCGGCCCGGCCCTGGAATCACGCATCGGCGAGCTGGGTACCGGCACCCGCCTGGCCTTCCACACCTGGCGCGACAGCAACGGCAACCAGCTGCTCACCGTGACTCGCCTGATGCGCCTGCGTGACGACACCCCGGTCAAGGTGATGATGACGCTCAACCGTGCCGACGATAACGCCCTGCTGCAAGCCTACCTGCAGTCCACCTTGTTCGCGTTGCCGCTGCTGTTGCTGCTGATCGGCGCGGGTGCCTGGTGGCTCATGCAGCGTGGCCTGAAGCCGTTGCGACACTTTCGGCGCATTGCCGGGCAAGTGTCGGCCCAGGACCTGCAACATCGCCTGCCTGCCAGCGGCCTGCCGCTGGAACTGGCGGAGCTGGCCGGCAGCATCAACGTGATGCTCGACCGTCTCGATCAGGGCGTGAGCCAGCTGTCGCAGTTTTCCGACGACCTGGCCCATGAACTGCGCACACCGATAGGCAATCTGATGGGCAAGGCGCAAGTGACCCTGGCGCGTGAACGGGACAACGCCAATTACCGCGAAGTGCTGGAAGACAGCATTGAAGAGCTGACCCGGCTCAACCGCATCATCAACGACATGCTGTTTCTCGCCCAGGTCAGCGAGCCCCAGGCCCAGGTTCCGCTCAAGCCCATGGCCCTGGCCGACGAAACAGTGCGGGTAGTCGAACTGTTCGCCTTCAGCGCCGAGTTGAAAGAGGTTGAATTGCGCGTCCAGGGCTGGGGCACGGCGATGGCGGATCGGCTGATGTTTCAACGGGCATTGTCGAACCTGTTGAGCAATGCCATTCGCCATTGCCCTGATGGCACGTCCGTGGAACTGCGCATCGAGCGGCTGGATAGTGAAGTTCGGCTGTCAGTGGAGAACCAGGGGCCTGGCATTACCGCAGAACACCTGCCGCGCCTGTTCGAGCGGTTCTACCGGGTGGGCTCGGGGCGCTCGCGGCTGGAAGGCGGAACAGGACTGGGGCTGGCGATCGTGAAGTCGATCATGCAGCTGCATGGCGGGCGGGTCGAGGTCAGCACCAGCCCCATGGGGCCTACCCGCTTTACCCTGGTGTTTCCTGCCGGATGATCGGCTGGCCGTGCTGGCCTCTTCGCCGGCTTGCCGACGAAGAGGCCGCTACAGGCTACCCGAGGATCAGCGCGAAGCCGCCACAATCAGCGCCTTCATCTCGGCGACCGCGGCCTTGAAACCGACGAACAGGGCGTGCGCTACCAGCGCATGGCCGATATTCAGTTCATTGATACCCTTGATCGCCGCTACTGCCTCGACATTGTGGTAATGCAGCCCGTGGCCGGCATTGACGATCAGCCCCTGGCCCAAGCCAAACGCCACGCCATCGACAATACGCTTGAGCTCTTCGGCCACTTCGGTCGGGGTCTGGGCGTCGGCGTAACGCCCGGTGTGCAGCTCGATGGCTGGCGCCCCCACTCGGCGCGAGGCCTCGATCTGCCGCTCGTCGGCATCGATGAACAGCGACACTTCGGCACCGGTACGCGCCAGGCGCTCTACCGCCGCCTTGATCCGCGCCTCCTGGCCCGCCACGTCCAGGCCACCTTCGGTGGTCAGCTCCTGGCGGGTTTCGGGTACCAGGCAGATATGTGCCGGGCGAATCTTCTCGGCAAAGGCCATCATCTCTTCGGTGACGCCCATCTCGAAATTCATGCGCGTCTGCAACACATCCTTGAGCAGCAGCACATCACGCTCCTGGATATGCCGGCGGTCTTCACGCAGGTGTACGGTGATGCCATCGGCGCCTGCTTCTTCGGCATCCAGCGCAGCCTTGACCGGATCAGGGTAACGCGTGCCCCGGGCCTGGCGCAGGGTCGCCACGTGGTCGATGTTAACGCCGAGAAGCATGCGGTTGCTGTGAGTCACGAAAGGCTCTCCTGAAGATTGAGCCCCACAGCATACGTCGTGATCAGCGCTTGCGAAACAGTTCGCGGCTGACCAGTGGTTTTGCCCCCAGGTGAACCGCCAGTGCCTGGCGCATCAGGCGCTTGGCGGCGAGCAAGGCACCTGGGGCATCCCAGTCGGCTTCGGCCAGGGCCAGCAGTTCGGTGCCGCGGAACAGCCCGGGTTGCACCAGCTCGACCCGCTCCAGGCCGGCGTCCACACGCAAGCGGTACAGGCCATCGACCGCGATCGCTTGGTCATTGACGTCGTGGTGCAACGAAAACGCGTAACCGAGCTCGTCCAGCAGCCGCCATTCGAAGGAGCGCAGCAGCGGCTCCAGCGGGCGACCGGCGGCCAAGGCTTGCAAGGTCAGGGTGTAGTGCTCGAACAGCGCCGGGAAAGGCGCTTCGGCGGGCAGCAGGCGCATGAGCAGTTCGTTGAGGTACAACCCGCTGAACAGGGCATCGCCATGCAGCCAGGCGGCGATGCCAGCGCTGTCCATGCGCCCGACATTCTTCAGCTCGCCACGCCCGCGCAGCTCCAGTTCCAGCGGCACGAACGGCCGCACCAGGCTGCCGCCCTTGCCGCGCGCCCGGCGCAACACAGCGCGCATGCGGCCCTGCGGGGTGAAGAAGTCCACCAGCGCACTGGTTTCCTTGTAGGCACGGCTGTGCAGTACGTAGGCTGGCTGGCCGACAGGTTGTTCCATGAATGATCACTCGCCCCGAGGGTTGCACTGGCCCATGTAGGAGCGGCCTTGCGTCGCGAAAGGGGCGCGCAGCGGCCCCCCAGATCCCGACTGTTGCATAGATTCTGGGGGCTGCCATGCAGCCCTCTCGCGACACAAGGCCGCTCCTACAGGGAACTGTGCGCGGCCTACAGGTCGCCGTAGCCCAGCGAGCGCAGGGCGCGCTCGTCATCGGACCAGCCGCCTTTCACCTTGACCCACAGGTTGAGCATGACCTTGGAGTCGAACAGCACCTCCATGTCCTTGCGCGCCTCGGAGCCGATGCGCTTGATGCGCTCGCCCTTGTCGCCAATGATGATCTTCTTCTGGCCATCGCGCTCGACCAGGATCAGCGCGTGGATGTGCAGCACGTGGCCCTGCTGCTTGAATTCTTCAATTTCCACGGTGATCTGGTACGGCAATTCCGCACCCAGCTGGCGCATGATCTTTTCGCGCACCAGTTCGGCGGCCAGGAAGCGGCTGCTGCGGTCGGTGATCTGATCTTCGGGGAAGAAGTGCTCGTTCTCGGGCAGGTGCTTGGCGATCTGTGCTTCCAGCGCCTGCAGGTTGTGCCCCTGCTGCGCGGAGATAGGCATCACTTCGGCGTTCGGCAACTGCTCCTGGAGCCATTGCAGGTGCGGGATCAGTTCGGCCTTCTCTTCCATGCGGTCGGTCTTGTTGACCGCGATGATCAGTGGGCCCGTCACGTACTGCACGCGCTCCAGCACCAGTTGGTCCTCGTCGGTCCATTTGGTGCGGTCGACCACGAAGATCACCACGTCGACGTCCTTCAGGGCCGCCGAGGCATTGCGGTTCATGTAGCGGTTCAAGGCCTTGTCATTGGCCTTGTGCATACCGGGGGTATCGACGTAGATCGCCTGCACGTCACCCTCGGTCTTGATGCCGAGCATGTTGTGGCGGGTGGTCTGCGGCTTGCGCGAGGTGATCGCCAGCTTCTGGCCGAGGATGTGGTTGAGCAGGGTCGACTTGCCCACGTTCGGGCGGCCGACAATGGCCACGTAGCCGCAGCGGGTCGGGTTGCTATCAGTCATTGCCATTCTCCACGCCCAGGGCGATCAGTGCAGACGCGGCGGCGACTTGCTCGGCGATACGCCGGCTGACGCCCTGGCCACGGCTCTTGTTGTTCAGCAGCACCACTTCGCATTCGACGAAGAAGGTCCGGCAGTGCGGTTCGCCCTGGATATCCACCACTTCGTAACGCGGCAGCTCACAGCTGCGCGACTGCAGGAACTCCTGCAGGCGGGTTTTCGGGTCCTTGTTGGTATCGACCAGGGTCAGGCCTTCGAATTCATCGGCCAGCCAGGCCAGCACGCGCTCCCGGGCCGTTTCCATGTCGGCGTCCAGGTAGATGGCGCCAATCAGCGCCTCCAGGGCGTCGGCCAGGATCGACTCGCGGCGGAAACCACCGCTCTTGAGCTCACCCGAGCCCAGGCGCAGGTGATCGCCCAGGTCGAAACCACGGGCCAGGCGGGCCAGGGTCTCACCCTTGACCAGCCGCGCGCGCAGGCGCGACAGCTGGCCTTCGCGGGCCTGCGGAAAGCGCTCGAACAGCGCTTCGCCGGCGACGAAGTTGAGAATGGCGTCACCGAGAAACTCCAGGCGCTCATTGTTGCGCCCGGCGTAGCTGCGATGGGTCAGTGCCAGGAGCATCTGGTCCTGGTTCTTGAAGGTATAACCGAGCTTTCGCTCCAGACGGGCAAGGGGAGCACTCATGCAGCCACCCGTTCGTTGTTCAACGCGTTGTTCAAATCAACATCCTGAAAGACTGTTTGGCTGTGGCCCGCCGCGATGTGCGACGAATCTCCCGATCCCTGAGAACACAGCCTATGTCAGAAATGCATTCGGCGCTGCCTGCAGGCCAGCGCCGATGGGTATCAATGGATCAGACCGACCCGCGACAGGTTGGGCAGGTGGCTGAGCTTGGGCTCTGGCCAGCTCATCCACACCGCGAAGGCCTTGCCGACGATGTTCCGGTCGGGAACCATGCCGTGCAGTTCCTTCGGGATGTTCGGGTCATCCCAGTAACGGCTGTCGTTGGAGTTGTCGCGGTTGTCGCCCATCATGAAGTAATGGCCTGCCGGCACGGTCCATTGCTGGTCCGGCGGCATGCGATAACGGCTCATTTCCTTGCGAATCAGGTGTTCGGCCTCGCCGAGCTTTTCCTTGTACAACTCGGCGCTGCCCAAAGTGCCCGGCTCGGTGCCCACCAGTTGTTCGGCAATCGGCTGGCCGTTGACGAACAACCGCTTGTCGCTGGTGTAGCGCACTTGGTCGCCCGGCAGGCCGACCACACGCTTGATGTAGTTGACGTTCGGGTCGCTAGGGTAGCGGAACACCATCACATCACCGCGTTGCGGGTCACCCACCTCGATGACCTTCTTGTCGATCACCGGCAGGCGAATGCCGTACGAGAACTTGTTCACCAGGATGAAGTCGCCCACTTCCAGGGTCGGTTTCATCGACCCCGAAGGGATCTGGAACGGCTCGACCAGGAACGAACGCAGCACCAGCACGATGAACAGCACCGGGAAGAACGACTTGCCGTACTCGACCAGCAACGGCTCCTTGCCCAGGCGCTCGACCACCGCCATCTCGGGCTGGCTGACGCTGCCCTGGTAGTTGGCGATTGCCGCACGCCGGCGCGGGGCCAGGAACAGCAGGTCGATCAAGCCCAGCAGGCCGCAGACGAAGACGGCGATGACTAGCAACAGCGGGAAATTTAGCGACATAGGACCTAGCTATCCAACCTGAGCACGGCGAGGAAGGCTTCCTGTGGAATTTCCACGTTACCCACCTGTTTCATGCGTTTCTTACCGGCCTTCTGCTTCTCCAGCAGCTTCTTCTTACGGCTGACGTCGCCACCGTAGCACTTGGCCAGTACGTTCTTTCTGAGCGCCTTGACGGTTGTCCGCGCAATGATCTGGCCGCCGATAGCTGCCTGGATCGCCACGTCGAACATCTGCCGAGGGATCAGTTCCTTCATCTTTTCGGTCAACGCACGGCCCTTGTAGGCCGCGTTGTCGCGGTGCACGATCAAAGCCAAGGCATCGACCTTGTCGCCGTTGATCAGTACGTCCAGCTTGACCAGATTGGCCGACTGGTAGCGATCGAAATGATAGTCCAGCGAAGCATAGCCGCGGCTGGTGGACTTGAGGCGGTCGAAGAAGTCCAACACCACTTCGTTCATCGGCAGGTCGTAGCGCACCTGCACCTGGCTACCGAGGAACTGCATGTCGCGCTGCACGCCACGCTTCTCGATGCACAGGGTGATGACGTTGCCCAGGTGTTCCTGCGGCACCAGGATGGTGGCGGTGACGATCGGCTCGCGGAAATCGGCGACCGCCGAGACGTCCGGCAGCTTCGACGGGTTGTCGACGGTGATGGTCTCGCCGGTTTTCAGTTCCAGCTCATAGATCACGCTTGGCGCGGTGGTGATCAGGTCCAGGTCGTATTCGCGCTCCAGGCGCTCCTGGATGATCTCCATGTGCAGCATGCCGAGGAAGCCGCAACGGAAGCCGAAGCCCAGTGCATCGGAGCTTTCCGGCATGTATTGCAGCGAAGAGTCGTTCAGGGTCAGCTTCTGCAGGGCATCGCGGAAGTCTTCGAAGTCGTCGGAGCTGACCGGGAACAGGCCGGCGTAGACCTGCGGCTGGATTTTCTTGAAGCCTGGCAGCACTTCGACTTCAGGGGTCGAGGACAAGGTCAGGGTGTCACCAACCGGGGCACCGTGGATGTCCTTGATGCTGGCGATGATGAAGCCCACTTCGCCGGCCTTCAGGTCGGCGGTCTGGGTGTGCTTCGGGGTAAACACGCCCACGCTGTCGACCAGGTGCACCTTGCCGGTGGACTTGACCAGGATCTTGTCGCCTTTCTTGACGCGGCCATGGCGCACGCGCACCAGCGAGACCACGCCCAGGTAATTGTCGAACCAGGAGTCGATGATCAGCGCCTGCAGCGGCGCGTCGATATCGCCTTCCGGCGCGGGGATGGTCTGCACCAGGCGCTCGAGCACCTCGTCCACGCCCATGCCGCTCTTGGCACTGCAGGCCACGGCGTCGGTGGCGTCGATACCGATGATCTTCTCGATCTCGTCCTTGACGCGGTCCGGGTCAGCCTGGGGCAGGTCCATCTTGTTCAGCACCGGCATGACTTCCAGGCCCTGCTCGATGGCGGTGTAGCAGTTGGCCACGGACTGGGCCTCGACGCCCTGGCCGGCGTCAACCACCAGCAGCGCCCCCTCACAGGCCGCCAGCGAGCGCGAAACTTCGTAGGTGAAGTCGACGTGGCCGGGGGTATCGATGAAGTTCAGCTGGTAGACCTTGCCGTCCTGCGCCTTGTAGTTGAGCGTGACGCTGTGGGCCTTGATGGTAATACCGCGCTCGCGCTCCAGGTCCATGGAATCGAGCACCTGGGCTTCCATTTCGCGTGCCGACAGGCCACCGCACATCTGGATGAAACGGTCGGCCAGCGTCGACTTGCCATGGTCGATGTGGGCGATGATGGAGAAATTGCGGATATGACTCAAATCACTCACGGGTCAACACTCGAAAAGGCTGCGAGCCGGACGCCCGCCGAAAAATAGCCGGCAATTGTACCTTAAGCCGCTGGGATATGGGAGATTCCTCTGTCCGACTGTACACAGCATTTGCGCCCTGCACTTGTGAACACTCATGAAAAAGGGCAGCCAAAGCTGCCCTTTCGCCGTAGCCAGGCTGCTTATTCAGCCAGCTTGAAGGTAATGAAGCTCGCACGGCCCTGACGCAGCACACGCATCGACACCGAACGGTTCTTCGGCAGCTCCTTGGCAATTTCGGTGAATTCCTTGGCCGAGCCGATGGCCTGGTTGTTCAGGTGGCTGATGATGTCACCTGGACGCAGGCCGATCATTGCAGCCGGGCCATCCTGGACTTCCTTGATCACCACACCGCCTTTCAGCTCCAGGGATTTCTTCTGCTCGGCGGTCAGGTCGGCCACCGATACACCCAGGCGGTTGCTGCTGCGCTCGGCACTGCCTTCGACACCGGTAGCGATCTCAGCATCGTCGTCGGGCAACGCACCAACACTGATGTCAAGGGTCTGGCGCTTGCCGTTGCGGATGATCTCCAGCTTGGCCTTTTCGCCATCCTTGAGGCTGCCCACCAGGTGCGGCAGGTCTGCCGACATGATGATTGGCTGGCCGTTCATGCTCAGGATCACGTCACCGACCAGCAGGCCGCCCTTGGCCGCCGGGCCGTTTTCCAGCACCTGGGCTACCAGGGCGCCAGCCGGTTTGTCCAGGCCGAAGGACTCAGCCAGGTCCTTGTTGACCTCCTGGATCACCACACCCAGCCAGCCACGACTGACCTTGCCGTCTTTCTTCAGCTGGTTGGAAACATCGATCGCCACATCGATCGGAATGGCGAACGACAGGCCCATGAACCCACCGGAACGGGTGAAGATCTGCGAGTTGATACCCACTACCTCGCCGTTCATGTTGAACAGCGGGCCACCGGAGTTGCCCGGGTTGATGGCCACGTCGGTCTGGATGAACGGCACATAGGTGTCGTTGGGCAGGGTACGGCCCTTGGCACTGACGATACCTTTGGTCACCGAGTGGTCGAAGCCGAACGGCGAACCGATGGCCAGCACCCACTCGCCCACTTTCAGCTTCTCGGAATCCCCCAGCTTCACGGTTGGCAGGTTCTTGCCCTCGACCTTGAGCAGGGCCACGTCGGTGCGTGGGTCGGTGCCGACCAGCTTGGCCTGCAGCTCGCTGCGGTCCGACAGGCGGACGATGATCTCGTCGGCATCGGCCACCACGTGGTTGTTGGTCAGCACGTAGCCATCGCTGGAAATGATGAAGCCCGAACCCAGCGATTGAGCCTCGCGCTGGCGGTCACCGCGCGGCGAGCGTGGCTGCTGCGGCATGTTGCGCTCGAAGAACTCGCGGAACATCGGCGGCAGGCCTTCCAGGTCAGGCATCTCACCGGCGGCCATGCGGCGGTCCGGCAGCTTCTGCTTGGTACTGATGTTGACCACGGCTGGCGAGGCCTGCTCGACCAGGGTGGTGAAGTCCGGCAGGGCTTCCTCGGCCTGGGCGGTGAGCACCTGGCCGAGCATCAGCACGGCGGCGAACATCGATAGGTAGGATTTCAAGCGTGGTATTGACATACGGCTCCCGTCACAACGAGCGGTAGTTTAGAAAGGCCCTGCCCAAAGCAGGAAAGGCCAGGCTCCAAGAAGCCTGACCTATAGAAAATTTGCCGAAGGATTGCAAATGACAATGCTTTAATTTCATTTCAGGCGCCTGTCCGCTCGCCTTGGCACAGCCGACATGCCTGCCCGGCAAGGCGCGCAATCACTGGCGCGCCTGGGCGTCCTGGGGGCGCATGGACAGCGCCACGCGCTCCGCGGTCCCCAGCGGAATTTCGCCGACCACGGTGACCATCACCTTGCCCTTGGGCGTGTTCAGCCGCCGCGATACCGCCGAGGTCGGGCCAAGCTGGGTGCGCATGTCGGTCCCACCGTCATCGCTTACCGGCTCCAGAAACACCGAGAAACGCGCCAGGCCATCGTCATACATCAGGCTGCTGACCACACCACCTTGCTTCGGATCACGGCGCACCGAACTGTTGACCAGCTCGAACCCTGGCGGCAACCAGTCCGAACGCCAGCCGGCAACCTTGTCATTGGCCACGGCAGCCACACGCTGCACGGGCTTGCAGGCAGCACTGGCGCGCAGGTCCTCATCGCTGGGCACGGCGGTATCGAGACGGGTCATCTGGAAGCGTTCGAGCAACTGCCCCTTGTCGTTGATCATCAACGAGCGCAGCGGCAGCCCGGTGGCGCGGTCCAGATGCATTTCGAAGGCATAGCGGTGCTGGTCACGCGGGTTGAGCGTCACGATCACGGCATCGCGCCCGGCGACACGCGACTTGCCCGCCACGCTCAAATCGTACCAACCCATCAGTTTCAGTGGATCAAGCACACGCTGGGCAGCGTCCGCAGGCGGCGTCACACCGTTGGCCAAAGCCCCGCTGACGCACTCTACCTTGCCATCCACGCGCACGATTTCCTGGGCCGCGCCATCGAGCTGCAGGAGCCGCTCGCTGACCTTGCCATTCTCAACCTTGTGCCAGATCTCGTGGGAGGAGAAGCTGCCGTTACGTTCGTAGACAAAAGAGCCTTGGTAGCTCTGCTTTTGCTCGGCCTGTGCCAGCTTGTTCAACCACTCGCCTGCTTCGGGCGATGAGTTGGCCGCCAATGCTGGCACCGTCATGCAGCTGCCAATCAGCAGCGACAGGAGAGGTAGCGCGCGCATGATCCTCCTTACTTAACGGTTTTCCAGGCTTGCGGCGCGGGCATACGGCAATGCGGTTTCAGTGCCCTTGAGCGCGGATTCCTGGGCATGCTGGCGCAGATAGCCCGGCAGACGCTGATCCCAGCCGGCCTGGTTCTGCAGCACGCCGTTGGCCATCGGCCCGGTCGGTTGCTCACTGCTCTCACTATAGCCTGCCAAAACGGCCGGGCCCTGTGCTTGTGGCACGGTCACGCCTTGCTGGGCAGGTTGCTGGGCTGCGAGCTCGGCGCCAGTGATCTCGTCCTGGTTGTACATGCGTACACCGGCCAGCACCGCGACGGTAACCGAGGCAGCCACCGCCAGGCGGCCAATGCTGCGCCATGGGCCCTTCTTGACCTTGGCCGGCACGGCTTCGTCAGCCAGTGCTGCAGAAACCGCCGCCGCAATATCCAGGTTCGGCAGCAGCAGCTCCTTGTGCATGGCTGCACGGGCGACCTGGTAGCGCGACCAGGTGGCACGGGTTTCAGTATCGTCGACGGCATTCAATACCCGACGCAGTTCAAGCTCGTCCGCTTCGTTATCCATTACCGCGGACAGCGATTCCTGCAAAGCTTCACGACTCATGGCGGTTCCTCTCTTGGCTGTCGCCGCTGTCTCAGGTTTCCTGCAGCAAAGGTTGCAGGGCTTTGTCTATGGCCTCCCGAGCGCGGAAGATTCGAGAGCGCACGGTACCCACCGGACATTGCATGACACTGGCAATGTCTTCGTAACTCAGTCCATCGAACTCGCGCAGCGTCAGGGCCGTGCGCAGGTCTTCCGGCAGTTGCTGGATGGTGCGATGGACAGTGCCTTCGATTTCATCCCGCAACAACGAGCGCTCTGGGGACTCGAGATCCTTGAGACCATGATCGCCGTCGTAAAACTCCGCATCCTCGGAGCTCACATCGCTGTCTGGTGGCCGTCTTCCACGGGACACCAGGTAGTTCTTCGCCGTGTTGATGGCGATGCGGTAAAGCCACGTATAGAACGCGCTGTCGCCGCGGAAATTGCCAAGCGCACGGTAGGCCTTGATGAAGGCTTCCTGTGCTACATCCTGGGCCTCGTGGGTATCGTGAACGAACCGCACGATCAACCCGAGAATCTTGTGCTGATACTTCAGCACCAACAGATCGAACGCTCGCCTGTCGCCGCGTTGAACACGCTCGACAAGCTGCTGATCCTCTTCCTGGGTTAGCATGAACACTCCTCAGTGAACTCGAAGGAGCGTTGCAGCAGCCATCGATCAGGCTTGCAACCATAGACTCGGGCTTTGCGCAAAAGTTCTCCCCTCCAAGCAAGTTTCCTGCAGCCCTTGGTCGGCTTGCACGAAAGACGCTGCACGGTCACGGCCGGCTACGTCGATAATCAGGTTTCGAGTACGCAGGGACAGCCTGGACAGGCCTGCCGCCCTGCGTCGCCGCGGTAAATTGTGGCGTACGGGCAGCCTTCATAGGATTTCCAGCGTTATCGGAAAGTTCCCACAAGGTTGTCGCCACCAGGCAAGTGGCATGGAAATTGGCCACCTTGGGCTGCTATAAAGGCAACCCGGCCAGCCTTAACGATAGTTTCACAATGCCATCGGCGCGTGACTATTGTGCCGCGCCCCTTCCGAAGAATACTAGTGTCCCGACATGAGCCAACAATTCCAACATGATGTCCTGGTGATCGGCAGCGGTGCCGCCGGTCTCAGCCTGGCACTGAACCTGCCCAGCCACCTGCGCGTCGCCGTGCTCAGCAAGGGCGACCTGGCCAACGGCTCGACCTTCTGGGCCCAGGGCGGTGTAGCAGCGGTGCTGGACAATAGCGATACCGTGCAGTCGCATGTCGAGGACACCCTCAACGCTGGCGGTGGCCTGTGCCATGAAGAGGCGGTGCGCTTTACCGTCGAGCACAGCCGGGAAGCCATCGAATGGCTTATTGAACAAGGCGTGCCGTTTACCCGCGATGAACACTACAGCGTCGACGATGGTGGCTTCGAATTCCACCTGACCCGCGAAGGCGGCCACAGCCACCGGCGCATCATCCATGCTGCCGACGCCACCGGTGCCGCCATCTTCACCACGCTGCTGGCCCAGGCCCGCCTGCGCCCGAATATCCAGTTGCTGGAGCAGCGCGTGGCGATCGACCTGATCACCGAACGGCGCCTGGGCCTGCCTGGCGAGCGCTGCCTGGGTGCCTACGTACTCGACCGCAACACCGGCGAAGTGGACACCTTCGGCGCGCGCTTCACCGTGCTGGCCACCGGCGGCGCAGCCAAGGTCTACCTGTATACCAGCAACCCCGATGGTGCCTGCGGCGACGGCATCGCCATGGCTTGGCGCGCCGGTTGCCGGGTGGCGAACCTGGAATTCAACCAGTTCCACCCGACCTGCCTGTACCACCCGCAAGCCAAGAGTTTCCTGATCACCGAAGCCCTGCGCGGTGAAGGCGCCCTGCTGCGCCTGCCCAACGGCGAGCGCTTCATGCCGCGCTTCGACCCACGCGAAGAGCTGGCCCCGCGTGACATCGTGGCCCGCGCCATCGACCATGAAATGAAGCGCCTGGGTGTGGATTGCGTCTACCTGGACATCACCCACAAGCCGGCCGAGTTCATCAAGAGCCACTTCCCCACCGTCTATGAGCGCTGCCTGGCGTTTGGCATCGACATCACCCGCCAGCCGATCCCGGTGGTACCGGCGGCGCACTATACCTGTGGCGGGGTGATGGTGGACGACCGCGGCCACACCGATGTGCCAGGGCTGTATGCCATCGGCGAAACCAGCTTTACCGGCCTGCATGGCGCCAACCGCATGGCCAGCAATTCGCTGCTGGAGTGCTTTGTCTATGGCCGCGCTGCCGCAGCCGACATCCAGGCCTGCCTGGATGAAGTGGTCATGCCCAAGGCCCTGCCCGGCTGGGACGCCAGCCAGGTCACCGACTCGGATGAAGACGTGATCATCGCGCACAACTGGGATGAACTGCGGCGCTTCATGTGGGACTACGTCGGCATCGTGCGCACCAGCAAGCGCCTGCAGCGGGCCCAGCACCGCATTCGTTTGCTGTTGGACGAAATCGATGAGTTCTACAGCAACTACAAGGTCAGCCGCGACCTTATTGAACTGCGCAATCTGGCGCAGGTGGCCGAGCTGATGATCCGCTCGGCCATGCAGCGCAAGGAAAGCCGCGGGCTGCATTACACGCTGGACTACCCGGGGATGCTCGCCGAGGCCAGGGACACCATCCTCAGCCCGATTTGAATCGGCGTCGCGGCCTTCGCGGGCACGCCCGCTCCCACAGAGATCCCGCTGCCTTGCAGCCTTGCGCAGTACCTGTGGGAGCGGGCAAGCCCGCGAAGAAGCCAACTCGGTATGGCTTTATGCCCGGCTCACCCCTGCCCACCTGCGCCGGCTGAACTTCAACCGCACCCGCAAGCGCCGGTGCTCATCGGCCCCCAGCGCATCCCGCGGCACACACTGGCTCTCCCCCACCCATCGCCCCGCCCGCTCGAAACGCAACACCACCAGCGCCGGCAACGCCACGCTGTCGCGGCACAAGCGCACCGGCTGCCAGCCGAGGGCACGGCTGAACACGTGCCAGCCGCGCGCATCACGGCGCAGGCCAGTCACGGCATGCTCATGGGTCAGCAGAATACGTCGGGGGATGGCCCAGCCAGCGTGGGCGATACAGATGGCGGCAACGGCAAGGGCCTGCCAGCCGGACAGCGGGCTCGCCCCTATGGCGAGCCACGCCAGCACCTGGCACACCAGGTAGGCCGTCAGCAGCCGGCGCGAGCCGTGCCAGCGGCACTCGAAACACTCACTTGGGCTGGACACGGTCCAGAATGATGCGGACCATGCGCTGCAGCTCCGGGTCTTCGGACTCGGTGCGCTCCATGAACCAGCCGAACATGTCCTGATCTTCGCAGCTCAGCAGTCGCACGTAGAGTTCGCGGTCAGCCTGGTTGAGCGTGGGATAGACTTCCTGGGTGAAAGGTACCAGCAGGACGTCCAGTTCCAGCATGCCGCGGCGGCTGTGCCAGAAAAGCCGGTTGAGTTCAGTTTGTTCGACCATGGGGCCCTCCTCGAATGGCCCGCCAGTATACAGCCAGGCGAGCGAAGCGACACCGGGCGTTGGTCTAGTCACCTACCTATTTTGTTACCGGCGTTCTATGATGGCCGCCAGTCTTTAAGCCACCGCGATGACCCATGGCCGATTCCGCTTTCTTCTGCCCCCTGTCCCACGAGGGCATCCTCGCCGTCCGCGGCTCCGATGCAGGCAAGTTCCTGCAGGGCCAGCTGACCTGCAACATCAACTACCTCAGCCAGGAACACGCCAGCCTCGGCGCCCGCTGCATGGTCAAGGGGCGCATGCAGTCAAGCTTCCGCATCCTGCCCGAAGGCAACGGCTACCTGCTGGCCATGGCCAGCGATCTGCTCGACGCACAGCTGGCCGATCTGAAGAAATACGCCGTGTTCTCCAAGGCCACGCTGGCCGATGAAAGCGCCGCATGGGCACGTTTCGGTGTGCAGGCTGGCGCTACGGCCTTGCAGGCGCTGGGGCTCGACGTGCCCGCAGCCGCCGGCAGCACCGTCCGGCATGCAGGCCTGATCGCGATCGCTGTTTCGGCAGGCCGCGTGGAGTTGTGGGCGCCCGCCGATGACGCCGGCAGGGTACGCCAGGCCCTGGCCGCCGCCCTGCCGGAAGGCAGCCTCAACGACTGGCTGTTGGGCCAGGTGCGTGCCGGTATCGGCCAGGTCATGGGGCCGACCCGTGAGCTGTTCATTCCGCAGATGATCAACCTGCAGGCCGTCGACGGCGTAAGCTTCAAGAAGGGCTGCTACACCGGGCAGGAAATCGTCGCCCGCATGCAGTACCTGGGCAAGCTCAAGCGCCGCCAGTACCGCCTGGCCCTGGACCAACAGGCCATTCCGGCTCCGGGTGAGGAGATTTTCTCGCCTACCCATGGCTCGTCGGTCGGTGAAGTGGTCCTGGCTGCCAGCACCGGCAGCGGCTGCGAGCTGCTCGCGGTACTCAGTGCCGAAGCGGTGGCCGACGACAACCTGCACCTGGGCAGCCTCGGCGGCCCGCGCCTGCAGGTACTGAGCCTGCCCTATGAACTGGACCGCGACCGGGAAATCCAGCGCTGACCAGCCTGCCCCGCCCTTGTGGCGGGGCCGCACCACCACTGCGGTAGACACGCCCATGAACAAGCTGGCCGAGATGGTTCAAGCACAATTGCTCGAGGCCATCGAAAAGGATGATCTGGTCCTGCCGACCCTGCCCGAGGTTGCCCTGAGCATCCGCGAGGCAGCGGAAGACAGCGAAATCAGCGTAGCGGCCCTGAGCAAGGTGATCGGTCGCGATGCGGCGCTTTCGGCGCGCCTGATCAAGGTCGTCAACAGCCCGCTGCTACGCGCGGCGATCGAAGTCACCGACCTGCACACCGCCATCACGCGGCTGGGTATCAACTACAGCTGCAACCTGGCCATTGGCCTGGTCATCGAGCAGATCTTTCACGCCCGCGCGCCGGCGGTTGAACAGAAGCTACGCGATATCTGGGCCAACAGCCTGGATGTGGCAGGCATCAGCTACGAAATCTGCCGACGCTTTACCCAGCTCAAGCCCGACCAGGCCACCCTCGGCGGGCTGGTCCACCAGATTGGCGCGCTGCCGGTACTGATCTATGCCGAAGAGCACAATGAGCTGCTGTCCGACCCGGTGTGCCTGCATTACGTGATCGAACACATCCAGCCGGTGCTGGGCGACAAGATTCTCAAGGCGTGGGAGTTTCCGGAACAACTGGTCAACCTGCCAAGCCAGGTGCAAGACCTGGACCGGCAGACCGACAGCATCGACTATATCGACATCGTGCAAATCGCCCGCTGCATCAGCCAGCGCGGGCGCCATCGGCCATTGGCGGCGCTGCCCGCCTACCGCCATCTGGGCTTGCCGTTCGGCACCGAGCTGGAAGTGGATGAACTGATCGATGCGCGGAGCATGTTGCGCTGACCGGCGTCGGCCAGTGCCGGCTTCTTCACGGCCAAGCCCGCGAAAGGGCCGGCACAGGCACCTCATCAATCAGCGATGAAACTCACCCGCACCCGCAGGCCGCCCTTGGCGCCATCATGCAGGCTCACCTGGGCCAGGTGCGCCCGGCAGATTTCGCCCACAATGGCCAACCCGAGCCCGCTGCCCTGCGCACTGCGCCGATAGAAGCGCTCGAACACCCGCTCACGCTCGGCCTCGGGGATCCCCGGCCCGTCGTCCTCTACCTCCAGCACGGCGGGCGTCAGCACCCGCAAGATCACGTTGCCGCCCGCTGGCGTATGGGCCAGAGCGTTGTCCACCAGGTTGCTCAACAGCTCGTTGAGCAGCGTCGGTTCACCCTTGAGCCATACTGGTGCTTCGGCTTCCAGGGCCAGCGCCACCCCGCGTTTGTGTGCCAGCGGAGCCATGGCCATGCCCAGTTCGCGCGCCAACTGGCTCAGGTCAAGGCGCTGCGCGCCGCCTTCGGCAATCGCCCGCGCGCCATTCTCGACCCGCGCCAGTGACAACAACTGGTTGGCCAGGTGGGTCAGGCGATCGGTGCCCTGCGCGGCAGATTCCAAGGTCTGCCGCCATACCTGCGGCTCGGACGAGCGCAAGCCCAGCTCGACCCGGGCCTTGAGCGCAGCCAGCGGCGTACGCAACTCGTGGGCAGCGTCGGCAATGAATTGCGCCTGGCGCTCGAACTGGCCGCGCAAGCGTTCGGTGAAGTGGTTCAAGGCCCGTACCAGCGGGCCCAGCTCATGTTGCACCTGCACCACCGGCAAAGCCCGCAGGTCGTCCGGCTGGCGCTCCTCCACCGCCGTACGCAAGCGCTCCAGTGGCCGTAACGCGGCGCTCACGGCAAACCACACCAGTACCAGCGCACCCAGCGCCAGCATGCCCAGGCGTAGCAGGGTATCGGCCATCAAGCCACGGGCCATGCGCACCCGGGCTTCCTCGGTCTCGGCCACGCGGATTTCCGCCATGCCGTTCATGTTGGGTTCGCTCACCGGCTTCAACAGGCTCACCACACGCACGTCCTGGCCCAGGTAGCTGGCGTTGTAGAACCGCGCCAGTGCCGGGTAGTCATCGGTACGTGGCGTGCCCGGTGGCGGCGGCGGCAAATTCTCGTAGCCGGAGATCAGCCGCTGCTGGATGTCCAGTACCTGGTAATAGATGCGACCGGCGCTGTCGTAGGCGAAGGTGTCCAGGGCCACGTAAGGCACGTCGGCACTGAGCGAACCGTCGCGTTGGGACAGGCCTGCGGCAATGGTCCGCGCCGAGGCCAGCAAGGTGCGGTCATAAGCCGTGTCGGCAGCTTCGCGGCCATTCCAGTAGGCGCTCAGGCCGCTGGCCAGCATCAGCACCACCAGCAGCAAGGCCAGGTTGCCGAGCAAGCGCCCGCGCAGGCTGCCGTTGTCACGCATCGCGGTGCTCGAGCAAGTAGCCCAGGCCGCGGAAGGTGACGATGGCAACCGGGTGACCGTCGAGCTTCTTGCGCAGCCGGTGGATATAGATCTCGATGGCGTCAGGGCTGGCCTCTTCATCCAGGCCGAACACCTGGGCAGCCAGTTGCTCCTTGCTCATCACCCGGCCCGGGCGGGCGATCAACGCTTCCAGCACACTCTGTTCGCGCGAGGTCAGGGTGAGGTTGTCGTTACCCAGGGTAAAGCGTCGGGTGTCCAGGTCGTATACCAGCGGCCCACAGCGTTGCTGGCGCTCGCCACCGAGCACGCTGCGGCGCAACAAGGCCTTGACCCGGGCTTCCAGCTCGGTCAGTTCGAACGGCTTGGCGAGGTAGTCGTCTGCGCCAAGGTTCAGGCCGTGGACGCGGTCCTTGACGTCGCTGCGCGCAGTCAGCATCAGCACCGGCAAGGTCTTGCCGCGCCCACGCAGGCGCGCCAGCACCTCGAAGCCGTCCATCCGCGGCAAGCCGACATCCAGCACGGCCACGGCGTATTCCTCGCTGGCCAGGGCCAGGTCGGCGGCCACGCCATCATGCAGCACGTCCACGGTCAGGCCATGGCTCTTCAAGGCCTGGGCCACGCTTTCGGCCAGTTGCAGGTGGTCTTCGACCAGCAGCACACGCATCGGATTCTCCCTGCTCGGGTGGGGCGGTGGCGCGGAGTGTACCGCTGTCGGCAGGCCTGTGAAGCCCCTGTCGACAAACCTTTCACGCTGAAAGGTTAGCGAAAGGTTGATTACCTAGCATCGCACCACGGTCGCCCTTCGCGCCGAAAAAGCACCAGCAAGGTGCAACGAATAAGAACAATAATCGGAGCCATCAGTGATGCTGTCATTGCAGCCGCAGGCGTTCACGCCTACCCGTTCCTTTGCCGCACGCCCTTCCGCCATCGCCAGCGCTCTTGCGCTTGCCGGTGTCGCCCCGATGAGCCAGGCCGCTTTCTTCGAAGACAGCACGGCCACCTTCGAAACCCGCAACATGTACTTCAACCGCGACTTCCGCGACGGCACCAGCGCACAGCAATCCAAGCGCGACGAATGGGCCCAGGGCTTCATCCTCAACTTCGAGTCCGGCTATACCGACGGCACCGTAGGCTTCGGCCTGGATGCGCTGGGCATGCTCGGCATCAAGCTCGACTCCAGCCCCGACCGCACCGATACCGGCCTGCTGCCCACCCATGATGACGGCAAGGCTGCCGACGAGTATTCCAAGCTGGGCCTGACCGGCAAGGTGAAGGTGTCACAGAGCGAACTCAAGATCGGTACCCTGATCCCGGAATTGCCGACCCTGCAGCCCAACGACGGGCGCATCCTGCCGCAAACCTTTGAAGGCGGCCTGCTCACCTCGAAGGAGATCAAGGGCCTGACCTTCACCGGCGGCCGCCTGGACAAGGCCAAGGACCGCAACGACACCAACTGGGAAGACTTGGCCCTGAACAACAAGAACGGGCGCTTCGGCGGCTCGTTCAGCGCCGACAACCTGGACCTGGCCGGCCTCGATTACCAGTTCACCGATCGCATCACCGGCAGCTACCACTTTGCCCAGCTGGACGACATCTATCGCCAGCACTTCATCGGCATGCTCGCCACCCAGCCGTGGGGCCCGGGCACCTTCGGCGCCGACCTGCGCCTGGCCGTGAGCGACGACGCCGGTGCTGCCAAGGCCGGCAACATCGACAACACCACCATCAACGGCATGCTCAGCTATGCCCTGGGCGGGCACAAGGTCAGTGCCGCCTGGCAGCAGCTGTCCGGTGACAGCGCCTTCCCTTACGTCGATGGCGCCGACCCGTACCTGGTCAACTTCGTCCAGATCAACGACTTTGCCAACGCCGACGAGCGTTCCTGGCAGGCGCGCTACGACTACAACTTCGCCGCGCTCGGCGTGCCCGGCCTGACCTTCATGACCCGCTACATCAGCGGCGACAATGTCAGCCGCGCCGCCGGTGGCGAGGGCAAGGAATGGGAACGCGATACCGAAATGAAGTACGTGGTGCAAAGCGGCCCGTTGAAAAACGTTGCCGTACGCCTGCGCAACGCCACCTTCCGCTCCAATTTTGCCCGTGATGCCGATGAAGTCAGGCTGCTGGTGAGCTACAGCGTGGCGCTGTGGTAATCCGATCGCACTAACCCAACAGCGGTAAACCGATAACAACAACGCTTACGGAGATGAACGATGACTTTTTCCCTGCGCCGCCTCGTCCTCGCTACCGGCTGCCTGCTGCTGGCCGGCAACGCCCTCGCTGGCGAACCGAAACGCCCTGAATGCATCGCCCCCGCCTCGCCCGGCGGCGGCTTCGACCTGACCTGTAAACTGGTGCAAAGCGCCCTGGTGCAGGAAAAGATCCTCAGCAAGCCGATGCGCGTCACCTACATGCCAGGCGGTGTCGGCGCGGTGGCCTACAACGCGGTGGTCGCCCAACGGCCGGCTGATGCCGGGACCCTGGTGGCCTGGTCCAGCGGCTCGTTGCTGAACCTGGCCCAAGGCAAGTTCGGCCGTTTTGACGAAAACGCGGTGAAATGGCTGGCCGCCGTCGGTACCAGCTACGGCGCCATCGCGGTGAAGAGCGACTCGCCCTACAAGACCCTCGACGACCTGGTCGCGGCGCTGAAGAAAGACCCGAGCAAGGTGGTGATCGGCTCGGGCGGTACCGTTGGCAGCCAGGACTGGATGCAGACCGCGTTGATCGCCAAGGCGGCGGGTATCAACCCGCGTGACCTGCGCTACGTGGCCCTGGAAGGTGGTGGCGAAATCGCCACGGCACTGCTGGGCGGGCACATTCAGGTGGGTTCGACCGACATCTCCGACTCCATGCCACACATCCAGAGCGGCAATATGCGCATCCTCGCGGTGTTCTCGGAAAACCGCCTGGACGAGCCCGAGATGAAAGACATTCCCACCGCCAGGGAACAGGGCTACGACATCGTCTGGCCAGTGGTACGCGGCTTCTACCTGGGGCCAAAGGTGAGCGACGAAGACTACGCCTGGTGGAAGCAGTCGTTCGACAAGATGCTGGCCTCGGAAGACTTCGCCAAGCTGCGTGACCAGCGCGAGCTGTTCCCGTTCGCCATGACCGGCGAAGAGCTGGACGGCTATGTGAAGAAGCAGGTGGCTGACTACAAGACCCTGGCCCGGGAATTCGGCCTGATCCAGTAAAGCCAACGCCGCTCGCTCTTTGTAGGAGCGGCCTTGTGTCGCGAAAGGGCTGCAAGGCAGCCCCAGCAATTTGCGCAGCGATGCTGAAATCCTGGGGCCGCTTTGCCGCCCTTCGCGACACAAGGCCGCGCCTGCAAAGGATCTGCGTCTTGCCGAAAAACGAGAGGATTCCCTGATGATCCTGCAACGCATCTTCGCCCTGGTCCTGCTGGCGGTGTGTGCCGCCCTGGCCGTGATGGCCTGGCCCTACCAGGCGGCGTTTTCCTATGAGCCGGTGGGCCCGCGCGCCTATCCGTTGCTGATGCTCGGCCTGATGGGCCTGGGCCTGCTGTACCTGGTGTTCCGCCCCACGCCCATCGTGCGCAAGGACGACGAGCCGGAACTGGACCGCGAGACCCTGATCAAGATCAGCGCCTGTGTCGGCCTGTTGATCGTGTTCGCCAGCACCTTCGAAGCCCTGGGCTTCATCCTCAGTGCCGTCCTGATCGGCGTGCCCATGGCCCGCCTGTATGGCGGTCGCTGGCTGCACAGCTTCATCGTGGTGGCAGGCATGAGCCTGTTCCTCTACTGGCTGTTCGACCGCGTGATGGACGTGCCCCTGCCCCTTGGCCTGCTGAGCGTACTGGAGAACTGACACATGGATACCTTGAGCTACCTGGGCCAGGGCTTCGGCGTCGCCCTGTCCCCCTACAACCTGGTCACCGCCCTTACCGGCACGCTGATCGGCACCGTGGTCGGCCTGCTGCCTGGCCTGGGCCCGATCAACGGCGTCGCCCTGCTGATCCCCATCGCCTTCGCCCTCGGCTTGCCGCCGGAATCGGCGCTGATCCTGCTGGCCGCGGTGTACCTGGGCTGCGAGTACGGCGGCCGCATCAGCTCGATCCTGTTGAACATCCCGGGCGAAGCCTCGACCGTGATGACCACCCTCGACGGCTACCCGATGGCCCGCAACGGCTTGGCTGGCGTGGCGCTGTCACTGTCGGCATGGAGTTCGTTCATCGGTGCCTTGATCGCCACCTGCGGCATGGTGCTGTTCGCCCCGCTGCTGGCGAAATGGGCGATTGCCTTCGGCCCGGCGGAATACTTCGTGTTGATGGTCTTCGCCATCGTCGCCCTTGGCGGCATGGCCGGTGACAAGCCGTTGAAAACCTTCATCGCCGCACTGATCGGCCTGTTCCTGTCGGCCGTTGGTATCGACGCCAACAGTGGCGTGTACCGGTTCACCGGGGACAGCGTGCACCTGGCCGACGGCATCCAGTTCGTGGTGCTGGTGCTGGGCTTGTTCTCCATCAGCGAAATCCTCCTGCTGCTGGAAAAGACCCACCATGGCCACCAGGCGGTCAAGGCCACCGGGCGCATGCTGTTCAACCTCAAGGAAGCCGCCTCGGTGTTCGTGGTGAACATCCGCTGCGGCCTGCTGGGCTTCGTCATGGGCGTGCTGCCAGGTGCCGGTGCAACCCTGGCCAGCGCCGTTGCCTACATGACCGAGAAACGCCTGGCGGGCGAAAAAGGCAATTTCGGCAAGGGTGATGCCCGCGGCCTGGCCGCCCCGGAAACCGCCATCGGCGCATCCTGCTGCGGTGCCCTGGTGCCGATGCTGACGCTGGGCGTACCCGGCTCGGGTACCACGGCGGTGATGATCGGTGCACTGACCCTGTACAACATAACGCCCGGCCCACTGTTGTTCGAACAGCAGCCAGACATCGTCTGGGGCCTGATCGCCTCGTTGTTCGTCGCCAACATCATGCTGGTGATCCTCAACATTCCGATGATCCGCATCTTTACCCGCATCCTCGCCGTGCCGAACTGGGCACTGGTGCCGGTGATCGCCATCATCACCGCGATCGGTGTGTACGCGGTGCATGCCACCACCTTCGACCTGTTCCTGATGGTCGGCATCGGCATCATGGGCTACATCCTGCGCAAGCTGGACTTCCCGCTGTCGCCGATCCTGCTCGGTTTCATCCTTGGCGGGCTGATGGAGCAGAACCTGCGCCGGGCGCTGTCGATCTCCAACGGTGAGCTGGGCATCCTCTGGTCGAGCACGATCAGCATGTCGGTATGGGTGCTGACCCTTTGCATGCTGACCCTGCCGCTGCTGCGCAGCTGGCGTAAACGCAGCATGCAACGCCGGGCGATGGCCGATGCCTGACCGTGGGTTGCCGCTGTCTGTCGCGACCGGGCTGGTTGGCCTTGCTGGTGGTTTTGCCGCCAGCCAGGTCGGCTGGCCGTTGCCGTGGATGGTCGGCGCGCTGCTGGCGATCATCCTGGTACGCTGCCTGACGCCCTGGCAACTGCCGGAAATCCCCAACGGGCGCAAATGCGGGCAATGCATCATCGGCATCGGTATCGGCCTGCACTTCACCCCGGCGGTGATCGAGCAAGTGGCCAGCCATTTCGCGCTGATCTTCTTCGGCGCGCTGTTCATCAGCCTGTCCAGCGTTATCAGCGTCTGGCTGCTACGGCGCAGCGGCGAAGACCGCGCAACGGCGTTCTTCGCCAGCATGCCCGGCGGCTCGGGGGAGATGGTCAACCTTGGCGCTCGCAATGGCGCGGTGCTCAGCCAGGTGGCGGCGGCGCAGAGCCTGCGTGTCCTCGCCGTGGTGCTGTGCGTACCGGCGCTGTTCAAGTTTCTGCTGGGTGATGGGGTGCCGATGAATCACACCGGCAGCGTGAGCTGGGGCTGGCTGGCGCTTATCGCTCCGCTGGGGGTGGCCGTTGCGTTGCTCTGGCAGCGCTTGCGCCAACCCAATCCATGGTTGTTCGGGCCATTGCTGGTGGCGGCCACGCTGAGCCTGGCGGGCAACCTGCAGATCGCCCTGCCCCACGGCGCCAGCCAGATTGGCCAGTGGCTGATCGGCAGCGGCCTGGCCTGTCACTTCAACCGGGCATTCTTCCGCCGCGCCCCTTCCTTCCTCCTGCGCACCCTGGTCGCCACTGCGCTGTGCATGGCGATCGCCGCCAGCGCAGCCTGGGGGCTGAGCGTGATGACCGCGCTGGACCTGCGCTCGCTGACCTTGGGCATGATGCCCGGGGGAATTGCCGAGATGAGCCTGACCGCCGAGACCTTGCAGCTGTCGGTACCGCTGGTGACGGCGCTGCAGGTGATGCGGCTGCTACTGGTGCTGTTTCTGGCAGAGCCACTGTTCCGGCTGTGGAGTGCCAGGCCGGAATGATCGTGTCGCTTTCTTCGCGGGCTTACCCGCGAAGAAAGCAACGCGGCCGGTCCATCACAGCGGCGGCAATGCCCAGTTGATCGGGGTCAGCCCGCGCTGTTCGAGGAAGCTGTTGGTGCGGCTGAAATGCCCACAGCCCAGGAACCCGCGGTAAGCCGACAGGGGCGATGGATGCACCGATTTCAGCACCAGGTGCTTGGTCCCGTCGATCAGCTTCTGCTTGCTTTGCGCATGCGAGCCCCACAGCAGGAACACCACGTTCGGGCATTGCTCGCTGACCACCTGGATGATCCGGTCGGTAAACAATTCCCAGCCCTTCTTGGCATGTGACGCTGCATTGGCACGCTCCACGGTCATGGTCGTGTTGAGCAGCAGCACGCCCTGCTCGGCCCAGCTCTGCAGGTAGCCATGGTCGGGAATCGGGATATTCAGGTCACGCTGCAATTCCTTGTAGATGTTGACCAGCGACGGTGGCGTGGCCACGCCCGGCTGCACCGAGAAACACAGGCCATGCGCCTGCCCCGGCCCGTGATAGGGGTCCTGGCCGAGAATCACCACCTTTACCTGGTCCAGCGGCGTCGAATTGAGCGCATTGAAGATCAGCGGCCCTGGCGGGTAGATCTCCTTGCCGGCGGCATATTCGCTACGCAGGAACTCGCGCAGCTGATGCATGTAGGGCTGGTCGAATTCGGCGCGCAACGCGGCCTTCCAGCCGGGTTCGAGTTTGATGCGATCGTCGTCAGTCATGGGGCCTTCCGTAAACAATGGCGCGACACTAGGTAAGCCTTGTGCGCTTGTCAAACGATCCGACCGACGACCGGCATGATCGGCCAGGCAAGCCATACTTGTGCGATGACTTGCGCGAGGTAGTCCATGGCCATTCATTGCGAGGTACTCACCGGCGCCGATGGCGCCCGCATCGGCATCGCCACCCTGGATGCGCCCAAGGCGCTCAACGCCCTGAACCTGCCGATGATCGAAGTATTGGGCGAGCAGTTGCACGCCTGGGCCCGAGACCCCAGGGTCGTCTGCGTGTTACTGCGCGGCAACGGCAGCAAGGCATTCTGCGCAGGGGGCGATGTACGCGCTCTGGCGCACGCCTGCCGCGACCACCCCGGCAGCGTACCACCGCTGGCCGCCACCTTTTTTGCCGCCGAATACCGCCTGGACTTCGCCCTGCACACCTACCCCAAGCCGCTGCTGTGCTGGGGCCACGGGCATGTGCTGGGCGGCGGCATGGGCCTGCTGCAAGGCGCCAATGTGCGTATCGTCACCCCCAGCAGTCGGCTGGCCATGCCGGAAATCAGCATCGGCCTGTACCCGGATGTGGGCGCCAGCTGGTTCCTTGCCCGTTTGCCAGGCAAGCTGGGCTTGTTCCTTGGCCTGACGGGGGCGCCGATCAATGCCCACGACGCCCTTGACCTGGGCCTGGCCGATCGCTTCCTGGGCGAATACCAGCAGGAAGCGCTGATCGAGGAATTGCTGCAATTGAACTGGCAGGAGCAGACCGCGCTGCAACTGAACAGCCTGCTCAAGGCCGAACAGCACCGGGCCTGCGCCGAACTGCCCGAAGCCCAGTGGCTGCCACGACGGCAGGTCATCGACCAGTTGCTCGACGTAGCCGATGCGGCCGCGGCCTGGCGTGCCCTGGAAGGGCTCAAGCACCACGACGATCCGCTGCTGGCCGAGGCCGGCCGACAATTGCATGCCGGTTGCCCGCTGACGGCACACCTGGTGTGGGAGCAGATTCGCCGGGCACGCCACTTGTCGTTGGCGCAGGTGTTCCAGATGGAATACGGCATGAGCCTGAACTGCTGCCGCCACCCGGAATTCAGCGAAGGGGTACGCGCGCGCCTGCTGGACAAGGACAACCAGCCGCGCTGGCACTGGCCGGATGTGGCGCAGGTACCGGCGGCGGTGGTCGAGGCGCATTTTGCCAAGGTGTGGGAAGGCCGCCACCCGCTGGCAGACCTGGATTAGCTTCGAGAGGGGGGCGCATGACGCCCCCGTCTCAATTCACCTACCGCTGCCAGTTCCCCCCTTGCCCACGCCGCCCATCCCAACGACGGTCACCGTCCCCCCGTCTGTCGGAATGCCAACGGTCGTTCTGGTAACGCTGGCTGCCGCCACGATAGTCATGCCGATCCCGGTCGCGCCCATAGTCGTAGCGCTGGCGGTTGCCATAGTCATAGCGTGGGTTGCCATGCCATTGCTTCATCACCGGCGGCGGCGGCGAGCGGTAATATGGCGCTGGCGCCGGGCGGTAGTAGTAGCGCGGTGCTGGCTGGTAGTAATAGCGCGGTTGTGGCGTCACGTAATAGTGGTCATAGCGGTAATACCCCGGCGACACGTAACGGTCGGCGTAGTAGTGATCCGAGCGATAGTAGCCCCCGGTCTCGTAGTACGGGACGCAGGCGGCAGTCATCAGCCCCAGCAGGGCGATCAACAGGATTCGATAGGACATGGCGGCCTCCTGGACCGCTGGAGTGCCCGAACAGCGGCGCTGGCGAGCGTCGACGCGAAATGCGATCATCGACATGTGATAAGACCGTGGCGCCAAGGTGCAGTGCCATTTCTGCAACAATTTGATACAGCTGAGCGGCAGCCATGCCTGACAACCGACACTGCCCCGCCTGTGGCGCGCCCAACCGGTGCAGCCTGGCCGACCCGGCCCGCGCTACCCAGGCCTGCTGGTGCTATAGCGTAACCATCGACCCGGCCGTGCTTCAGGCCCTGCCTGCCGAGCTGCGCGACCAAGCCTGCCTGTGCCCGCGCTGCGCTGCGGTTGAACAACAACTGCGCACCTCTGCCGCCGACTGACGGGCCCCAATGCGTCTCGACCGTTTCCTCGCCAACCTGCCCAGCCACAACCGCCAGCAAGTCCGCCTGATGTTGGCGCAACGCCGCGTGCGCGTGGACGGCCAGGTGGCCAGCGACCCTATGACCGAAGTACGCGAATTCAGCCGTGTCGAACTCGACGACCAGCTGCTGCAGACAGGCCGGCCGGCGCGCTACCTGATGCTTCACAAGCCCGCAGGCTGCGTCAGCGCCACCCGGGACCCGCAGCATCGCACCGTGCTCGACCTCCTGCCCGCTGCGCTGCGTGAGGACCTGCACATAGCCGGGCGCCTGGACTTCAACACAACTGGCCTGATGATCCTGACCAACGATGGCCAATGGTCACGGCGGCTTACCCAGCCCGCGACCAAGTTGCCCAAGCACTACCTGGTGGAAACCGAGGACGAGATTGGCGAGCACTACGTGGCCAAATTCCGCGAGGGCTTCTACTTCGCCTTCGAGGGTCTGACCACGCAACCTGCCCAGCTGGATATCCTGGGCCCGCGCCAGGCGCGGCTAGCGATCGTCGAAGGGCGTTATCACCAGGTCAAGCGCATGTTCGGCCATTTCGACAACAAGGTGGTGGGGTTGCACCGCGAGCGCATGGGCGCCATCCACCTGGACCCGGAATTGGCGCCGGGGGCGTTTCGCGAGCTGACAGCGGATGAAATAGCCACGGTCTAGTCTGCCTGAGCGGGCCGCTTCGCGGGTGAAACCGCTGCAACAGGAGTAACCCAGGCTTCGGCCTTGCAGATGACCTGTGGGAGCGGGTTCACCCGCGAAGACGCCGGCACAGCAATCCAGCAGCGCCATACGACCGCTCAGCGAGAAAAGTCACATTTTCCCCCGAACGGCACTTGCAGGATCCACGACCCGCTGCTTGAATCCAAATCGTCAGTCTGCATGTGACTACCAAGTCACATTTGCAGTCGAAGACACCTTTTGCCGGCCACCCAAAGCCTCGATGCCTTGGGGCACGGCAAATTGCCCGCCAAAAACAATACCCGTCGACACACGTGCCAAGGATCGACACAGGGCCCCGCTTTCTCTTCAGGCAAATGCCTACCTGTCATAAAGAACGTGCACCCTAGGTGACGCGAATACCCTTTTTGCGCCAGGAGTCGATGAGATGAGGCCAGAAATTGCTGTACTTGATATCCAAGGTCAGTATCGGGTTTACACGGAGTTCTATCGCGCGGAAGCAGCCGAAAAAACGATCATCCTGATCAACGGCTCGCTGGCCACCACCGCCTCGTTCGCCCAAACGGTACGTAACCTGCACCCGCAGTTCAACGTAGTACTGTTCGACCAGCCCTACGCGGGCAAATCCAAGCCACACAACCGTCACGAACGCCTGATCAGCAAAGAGACCGAAGCGCATATTCTTCTCGAGCTGATCGAGCACTTCCAGGCGGACCACGTGATGTCGTTCTCGTGGGGCGGCGCAAGTACCTTGCTGGCGCTGGCGCACCAGCCAAGGCAGGTCAAGAAAGCGGTGGTGAGTTCGTTCTCGCCGGTGATCAACGAACCGATGCGCGACTACCTGGAGCGCGGCTGCCAGTACCTGGCCGCCTGTGATCGCTACCAGGTCGGCAACCTGGTCAACGACACCATCGGCAAGTACCTGCCGTCGCTGTTCAAGCGTTTCAACTACCGGCACGTCAGCAGCCTGGACAGCCATGAGTACGCGCAGATGCATTTCCACATCAACGAAGTGCTGCAGCATGACCTGGAACGGGCCCTGAAGGGAGCGCGCAATATCGACATCCCGGTGCTGTTCATCAACGGCGAGCGCGACGAGTACACCACCGTCGAAGATGCCCGGCAGTTCAGCAAGCATGTGGGCAGGAGCCAGTTCAGCGTGATACGTGACGCAGGGCATTTCCTGGATATGGAACACAAGGCCGCCTGTGAAAGTACTCGCAGCGTCATGCTCAACTTCCTCAAGCCGACCCTGCGCGAACCGCGCCAACACTACCAGCCGGTACAACAGGGGCAGCATGCATTTGCCATTTGAGCGCCTCGGCGCCCTGTAGCCAATACCCGCAGCTATAGGGTGCCGACAAGCTTTTTTATAACTCGGGCTTCTAATTCGTGGAGGGTTCTGGTAAAAAGCTCAGCGCAGACGCGGGTATAGTTTAGTGGCAAAACGAAAGCTTCCCAAGCTTTAGTTGAGGGTTCGATTCCCTCTACCCGCTCCACATCGCACTTGTGCATGGCGTTCCAACAACGTCATCGCTATCAAAAGGGGCCTCGGCTCCTTTTTTCGTTTCAGCTCTCCTTTGACTTGCACCATGGCCATTTGCCCGCTGATCCGCTTCAATGCGCAGATGGTTCCGTGAAACATTTCGAAAGGACGACGCATGTTTCTCTCCCGCTGGCTACCGGGCCTTGCCAACTTGCTGCACTACCGCCGCGAGTGGTTCCACGCCGACCTGCAGGCCGGCCTGTCGGTGGCGGCGATCCAGATCCCGATTGCCATCGCCTATGCGCAGATCGTCGGCCTGCCACCGCAGTATGGCTTGTATGCCTGTGTGTTACCGATGATGGTCTATGCCCTGATCGGCAGCTCGCGCCAGTTGATGGTCGGCCCGGATGCCGCCACCTGCGCCATGATCGCTGGCGCGGTGGCGCCACTGGCCATGGGCGACCCACAGCGGATTGCCGAGCTTTCGGTAATCGTCACCCTGCTGGTCGGGGTGATGCTTATCGCCGCCGGCCTGGCCCGGGCGGGGTTCATCGCCAGCTTCTTCTCGCGACCGATCCTGATCGGCTACCTCAACGGCATCGGCCTTAGCCTGATCGCTGGGCAACTGTCCAAGGTGGTGGGGTTCAGGATCGAAGGCGACGGGTTCATTCTCAGCGTGATCGATTTCTTCCAGCGCCTGGGGGAAATCCACTGGGTGACGCTGTTCATCGGCCTGGGCGCACTGGGCCTGCTGATATGGCTGCCACGGCGCTACCCGCGCCTGCCCGCAGCACTTACGGTAGTGGCGCTGTTCATGCTGCTGGTCGGCCTGTTCGGCCTCGACCGCTTCGGTGTCGCCATCCTTGGCCCGGTACCCGCCGGCATTCCGCAACTGGCCTGGCCACACAGTAACCTGGCAGAAATGAAAAGCCTGCTGCGCGATGCCCTGGGTATCGCCACCGTCAGTTTCTGTAGCGCCATGCTCACCGCACGCAGCTTTGCCGCCCGGCACGGCTACGCCATCAATGCCAACCACGAATTCGTCGCCCTGGGCGTCAGCAACCTGGCCGCCGGGGTGTCCCAGGGTTTCGCCATCAGCGGCGCCGACTCGCGTACCGCCGTCAACGACATGGTCGGTGGCAAAAGCCAGCTGGTGGGTATTATCGCCGCGTTGGTCATCGCCCTGATCCTGCTGCTGTTCACCGCACCGATGGCGTGGATCCCGCAGGCCGCGCTGGGTGCTGTGCTGCTGATGGCCGGCTGGGGGCTGATCGACATCAAGTCGCTGGGGCAGATCCGCCGCCTGAGCCGCTTCGAATTCTGGCTGTGCCTGCTGACCACGGTCGGCGTGCTGGGCCTGGGCGTGCTGCCCGGCATCGTGTTTGCCGTGACCCTGGCGATCCTGCGCCTGCTGTACAGCATCTACCAGCCTACCGACGCAGTGCTGGGCTGGCTGCCGGGCACCGAAGGCCAGGTGGACATCCGCAAGCACAAGGACGCCCGCACCGTGCCCGGCCTGGTGGTGTACCGTTTCGACGACGCGATCCTGTTCTTCAACGCCGACTACTTCAAGATGCGCCTGCTTGAAGCCGTGCAGAGCCAGGCGCAGCCCAAGGCCGTGCTGTTCGATGCCGAAGCGGTCACCAGCATCGACGTCAGCGGCATCGCCGCCCTGCGCGAAGTGCGTGACACCCTGGCCGCCCAGGGCATCCTCTTCGCCATCGCCCGCGCCCGCGGCACCTTCCTGCGCATGCTGGTGCGCTCGGGGATGGCACGGCAGATGGAAGACAAGCTGCTGTTCGGTTCGGTGCGGGCGGGCATCCGCGCCTATCGGCTGTGGCGTAACCGTAATCGCCATGTGCAGGTGGCTGCGCAGGGTTGAAAACGCCGCGCTGGTGCTGCTGGCCCTATCGCCGGCACGCCGGCTAGCACAGCGATGGCAAAGCTACACAGCTTGCATGGCGTGCTAAAGTCGCCCCCGTTCCCGCTCCACCCAACGGACCCCAGCATGCCCGCACTCGACGCCGCCCTCATTCCCTGGCCAGCACTCGCCGCCCGCCATCCCTGTGACGCCCTGCTGCTCGGCAATGGCCTCAGCCGAGCACTGTGGAAGCCGTTCGGCTACTTCTCGCTGTTCGAGGAAGCGCAGCGCGCCGGCCGCAAGAAAGGCCTGGCGGTCAGCGACCAGGCCCTGTTCAAGTCATTGGGCACGGAACTGTTCGAGCCCGTGCTCAGCACCCTCAACACGACCGTACGGGCCAACGCCGCGCTGGCCATCAATTCCACCGCGCCGCTGAACCGCTACTATTCGATCAAGGAAGCGCTGATCCACGCCGTTCGCACCGTGCACCTGCCATGGCCACGCATGCCGGTCGCCACCCTGGCAGCGCTCAACCAGGCCCTGCGCAGCTACCGCAGCGTCTATACCAGCAACTACGATCTGCTGCTGTCATGGGCCGTGCAACACGCACCACACGGCTTCGCCGAACTGTTCGACGAGCAAGGCTTCTTCGACGTGCGTCGCACCCACGCTGAAGGCACCCGGCTGCTGCACCTGCACGGCGGCCTGCACCTGCTCAAGCTGCCCGACGGCAGCACCCGCCAGCGCAGCGCCGACAGCGCCGAACTGCTCGATGGTTTTGCCGTGAACATCCCCGGCGAAGTACCGCTGTTCGTCAACGAAGACCGCAGCGACGAGAAACTGCGCGCTATCCGCAACTCGGACTACCTGAGCTGGTGCCTGGGGCAACTGGCAGGGGAAAGTCAGGGGCTATGCCTGTTCGGGCAGCATCTGGACAACACTGACCAGCACCTGCTCGAAGCCATTCGGCAGGCCCGGCCGAAGCATCTGGCGGTGGCAATACGGCCGTTGAGCGAGGCTTCGGTGATCAACCAGAAGCAGCATTTCGTCGATCGGTTGGGGGATTTGCCAGAAACGGCATTGCATTTCTTCGATGCCAGTACCCATCCGCTCGGTAGCGCGGAATTGGCGACAACATTGCCGCCAACCCGCTGACCACCCGCCCGATCAAGGCGCCGACGCGGTCGTCACCTGCACCACCGGGCCCGCTGGGCCCACCGCAACCGGCTCGGCCACCGGTGCATTGCCGCCCAATTGGCGAATCTGCCGTACCTGCTGGACCCTGTTCAGGTTTTCCCAGGCAACGGGGTAGTGCCCGGGCGACTGTTCGATCGCACTGCGGAAAAACTGCTCGGCAATGTCCAGCTTGCCTTCTACCAGGCAGACATAACCGACATCATTGCTGGCTTCGGCACGTTTTTCGACCTGCTCGAAGGCAGACACGGCCTCCTCATAACGCGCCATGCGTGCCAGCAGCAAGCCATAGTTGCGCCACAGCGGTTTGTAGGTGCCGTCGTAGCTCACCCCGCGTTTGTAGTGCTGTTCGGCTTCGCCCCACTGCCCGGCCATGTAGTAGGAATAGCCCAGGCTGTTCTGCACGAACGCGGAACGTGGCTCGATGAGCTCGGCCAGGCGGTAGTACATCTGCGCCTCGGCGAAGTTGTCGCCCAGGTCGGCAAGCACGCCCAGGCCGTTGTACGCCTTCAGCGGGGACTTGTTGTCGACCCTGAGCGCCGCCGTCCCAGTCTGGGTGTTGGCGGGGTCCTTGACGAAACGTTTCTGGTCCACCGCCACGGCCTGGGACAACAGTGCCTTGGCTTGCTCATATTTACGCATGGACAGGTTCATCAGGCCTAGTTCGGTCAGCGCGTCGGGGTTATCGGGTGCCTTGGCCAGCACTTCGTTGAAGGCCATCTCGGCAAGCTGGTTATTGCCGCGCTCACGGTGAATGCGCCCCACCCACACCAGCGCCTCATAGCGTTCCGGGGCGAGTTCGAGTACGCGCAGGTACTGGTACAGTGCCTGGTCAAGGTCCCCCGCCTGGTAGGCCATCGCCGCAACCTGCATCGCCTGGTCGGGCGAGTTGCTCTGCGTCTGCACCTGGTAAAGCACCGAGTTCCCAGTCGAATACACCGAACGCACCCCGTTCAGCTCCGGCCCCATGCTCTGGCACCCCGACAGCACGGCTATCATGGTCAACAGCAAACCGATCCTGTTCATGTCATGGCTTCCCGAACGTTTTTATTATCCCGATGATCACCGGGCCGATGGCTACCAGAAAAAAACTTGGCCACAGACAGAAAATTAGCGGAAAAACCAGCTTCGTTCCGATTTTCGCGCCCATTTCTTCAGCGGCCTGCATGCGCCGGTCGCGAAACTCCTCGGCATAGATGCGCAAGGTCGCCGCGACGCTGGTACCGAAGCGGATACTCTGCGCCAGCAGGCTGACCAGGCCTTGAATGTCTTCCAGGCCGGTGCGATCCGCCAGTTGCCTGAGTGCTTCGGTACTGGAGATACCCGCGCGGATCTGCGCATTGACCAAGGCCAGTTCCTCGGCCAGTTCGGCCTGGCTGACCGCCATTTCTTCGGCCACCCGCTCGATAGCCTGGGGCAACGCCAGGCCCGACTCCACGCACACCACCATCAAGTCCAGGGCATCAGGAAAGGCCGCCCGCAACCGCCCCTGTCGCGCGGTGCGGCGTTTGTCCACATACATCGCCGGTAGCAACCAGCCGACGGCAGCCCCCATGACCACCACGCCCAGGCCGGTCATCGGGGAAACGTTCGGCACCATGGGCAATATCAGCAGCGACACGCCCGACAGCGTCAGCGGCAACAGCAGACGCACGGCCCAGTACACTTGTAGCGACGACGCCGAGCCATAGCCGGCATGGGTCAACAGGGTTCGGGTGGCCGACACTTTGCCGGCTGCAGACGGCGTAATGCGCCGCCCTACCCGCTCCAGCAGCAGCTGCAGGTTGCCGGGTGCCTCCCGCCCGGTCGCAGCGCTGGAATGATCACGCTTGATCAAGGCAAGGCGGCGCTGCAACGGGCTCTGCAAGCCCAGCACCAGCAGCGTCACGGTAACGAACGCAATGACTGTGCTCACCCCGATCGCACCGACAATCAGCAGGCGTGCCAACGCCTCACTGTCCGTCACCCCACTCAACAAACCGAGCAAATAGTCCATGACTGACGCTCCCCCTGCGAGAACTGCCTAGATCTGGATACGGATAATTCGACGAATCCAGAAAATCCCTACCAACATGGAGCCGAAAGCCCCCATGACGAACATCTGCCCGGTAGGATCCTTGATCAGCAACGTCAGGTAGTCCGGGCTTGTGACAATGATCGCTGCCGCCAGCAGAAAGGGTATGGCCACCAATATCCAGGCCGACATCCGCCCTTCGGCCGACATGGTCTTGACCTTGCGCTGAAAGCGGAAACGCCCACGGATCAGGTTGCTCAGGCGCTCCAGCACTTCGGTCAGGTTGCCGCCGGTCTCGCGATGAATCAGGATCGAGGTCACCAGCATCATCACCGTCATGCTGGGCATGCGCTCCAGCAGGCCGAGCATGGCCCGGCGCACATCATTGCCGTAGTTGATGTCGGCGAAGGTCAGGCCGAATTCCTGTGCCACCGGCCCCTTGTGCTCATCCGCTACCAGGCGCAGGGTTTCATTGAACGGGTGCCCGGCACGCAAGGCCCGGCACATGGCCTCCAGCGCATCCGGCAAACCTTCCTCGAACTTGGCGAAACGCTTGCCACGGTCCCGGATGATCTTCAGCAGTGGCAACCAGAACGCCACGAACGCAGCCGCCAGCGCCAGCCACCAGTAAGGCAGGAACAGCCAGACCAGCATGCCGCTCGCCGCTGCCAGCACGAGCCCGGTCAACAGTACCCGGTAGGCGCGGTATTCATGCCCGGCCTGCTCGATCATCTGCGTCAGCGTGGCCATGAACGGCAACTGCTCGAGCCGCGCCTCCAGCGGCGACAGACGTGTCAGGTATTTCTGCCGCAACACGGTCTGCATGTTCGGCAGGTGGCTTGCCCGCTCCAGGATCGCCAGGCGGCCGCGGATACGCTTGCGCACCTTGCCCGCCTCGCCAAACACGGGCACCACCAGCCCCTGGCTGAGCAGAAACACGGCAATGAACACCATGCCGAGAAACACCAGGATGTATTCGCCGGGTATCTGGCTCATGGCTGACGAGCCTCCATCCATTCAGGCCTGAACATCGCCAGCGGCAATTCGATACCACGTTTGGCCAGGGCATCGCGGAACGCCGGGACCATGCCGCTCGGGCGGAAGTCACCAAGTACCTGGCCCTGCTCGCCCACACCATTGCGCACGAAGGAGAAGATCTCGGTCATGGTGATGATTTCGCCTTCCATGCCGTTGATCTCCTGCACACTGACCAGGCGCCGCTTGCCGTCTTCCTGGCGCTCCAGCTGGATCACCACATCGATGGCCGATGCGATCTGCTGGCGCATGGCCTTGATCGGGAACGTGGCGCCAGACATCAGCACCATGTTCTCGATCCGGCCCAGGGCATCGCGCGCGGTGTTGGCGTGGATGGTGGTCAGCGAACCATCGTGGCCGGTGTTCATCGCCGTCAGCATGTCCAGTGCCTCGGCGCCACGCACCTCGCCGATCACGATGCGGTCGGGGCGCATCCGCAGGCTGTTGCGCACCAGCTCGCGCTGGCCGACCTCGCCGCGCCCCTCGATGTTCGCCGGCCGGGTTTCCAGGCGTACCACATGCGGCTGCTGCAGTTGCAGCTCGGCCGAGTCCTCGATGGTGACAATCCGTTCGTTGTGCGGAATGAAACTGGACAGCACATTGAGCATGGTGGTCTTGCCGCAGCCCGTGCCGCCGGAAATCAACACGTTCAACCGTCCCCGCACGATCGCCTTGAGCAGCAAGGCGATGGCTGGCGTCAGCGCGCCCGTCTGGATCAGGCTTTCGGTATTGAGCAGGTCCACGGCAAAGCGGCGGATGGAGATACTGGGCCCATCGATGGCCAGTGGTGGGATGATCGCATTGACCCGCGAACCGTCCTTGAGCCGGGCATCGACCAACGGCGACGACTCGTCGATGCGTCGGCCCAGGCTGGAGACGATGCGATCGATGATGTTCAGCAGGTGCTGGTCATCGCGGAAACGCACGTCGGTGCGCTGCAACTTGCCGAACCGTTCGACGTACACCGAGTCATGGCCATTCACCAGGATGTCGGACACCGTGTGGTCGGCCAGCAACGGCTCCAAAGGGCCGAGGCCGAGCACTTCGTCGGTGATCTGCTTGATGATCAACTGGCGGCTGGCTGAGCTCACCGGCGCCGACTGCTCGTCGAGCAGGCGTTGGCAGATGTCGCGGATCTGGCGCACGGCCTCGGCCTGCCCGAGCGAGTCGAGCAAGGACAGGTCCATGACCTTCAGCAGTTGCTGATAGGTCTTCTCGCGCCATTCGGCTTCCACCTGGGTGACCTGGGTTCTGGTTTCGAAAAGCACATCCGGTGCTGCTTGCTCCCAGGCCATCAGCGCCTCTGCCGCATCCTTCACGCCGCCACTTTGCATGGGCGGCGAGGCGGCCTCCGGGGTGCCGGTCTGTTTGCGTAAACGGTTACGGAAGTCGTTGAGCATGGTTCACCCCCGAAAGACACGCTTGAATGCGCGCTTGAACAAGCCGTTGTCAGTGGCCACCGCTTCGCCAGCCAGCGCCTCGGCCAGGCCACGCAACGCCTGGGCGATGGCAGACCGAGGCGCTTGCAAAGCCAACGGCACACCGGTGTTCTGGCTCTGGTTGATGACGCTGAAGTCATTGGGCAGTTTCACGATATTGGTACAGCGCAGCGCCTCGCCGATGTCCTTGAGGCTGACCGGGGCCGCCTTGTCGTAGCGGTTGACCACCACCTCGAGCTGGTTGCCCCGTACGCCCAGGTCATCCCGCAGAATGCGCGCCAGGGCGCTGGCGTCACGCAGGTGATTGACACTTTGCTGCATGACGACATAAACCCGGTCAGCCTGTTCCAGCACCGTAGCAGTGATGTGGTCGATCTGCCGTGGCAGGTCCGCCACCACCCAGTCATAGTTGGCGCGCGCCAGCTGCAGCAGCCTGTCGAGCTGTTCGGCCTGGACATCCTGCGGCAGGCACAGCTCATTGGCGCGGCTGCCAAGCACATGCAGCGAGGGGCTGAAATGGCTGCAGAAGCCGCGCAGGGCGACACCATCCATCTCTTTTATCTGCTGCAGCACGTCCAGCTGGCTGTGCGACTGGGCAACATCCAGGTGATGCGACACGCTGCCGAACTGCAGGTCCAGGTCAAGCAACAGGGCGTTGCCCTTGAGGCTCAACTGATGCGCCAGGTTACAGGCCAGTACCGTGCCACCGGAGCCGCCCTTGGCATTCATCACCGCGACCAGCTTGCCGGTCGACTCGCTGCTGGTCTGGGTCTCCGTGACCATACGGCCCAAGGCCGCGATCAGCTCCGTGGCCACGATCGGCTCTGGCAGAAAATCGCGGGCACCGGCCTGCATCGCCAGGCGCATGCCTTCCCGATCATCCAGCAGGCCACACAGCAACAGCGGCGGGCGTTCGTGGGCCGGGCGTTGCAACAGGGCTGCCAGCTCCTCGCGCCACAGCTGGCCGACGCGCAACAGCAGGAAGTCGGGCATCCGGTCCAGGCCGAACAGCGGGTCGTTATGGCCATTGCCCACCTGCCGAACATTGATCTCGAGTGCCGGAATGCGCTGGCAGATTTCCTGCAGCTGACGCAAGGCCAACGCGTCCGAGCTGCTGATCAACAGGCGCTTCCTGGACTTGCTGGAGGTAGCGGATACAGAGGCTTCACTCAAATTCAGCATGGTGTGATCTCCGGTGCGACGTCCGCCCTGGGATGACGGCCAAGGCTTTCGCGAGGCAGGGTCGCCTTGAATACGGGCAAGGTGATGGGTACCCCAAAACCTGGAATGAACAGGCTGAACTGGAAGTTCTGCAGGGTCAGCTGGACATAGCGCACAGCGGCAAATCCGCTGGCATTCACCAGGTCACCGGGGCTGGCCACCGGCGCGCCGTTCTGGTCCAGGTACCGCAGGGTCAGGTCACCGGTGTCCAGGTCGGCCAACAGGCTGCTGACGCCACTGTCACCGGCGCTGTTGAAGATCGCCCGGCGCAGCACGACCGGGTCGCTGATATTGCATACCGCCGCCAGGCGTGCTCCACGCCGCACGGATTCGTTCAGCACATTCACCGTGTAATACAGCCGCCCCATTTCCAGCACCCCAAACAACAGGGTGAACAGCAATACGCTGATGAAGGCGAACTCCACCACATACACCCCTTGCATGCTGCGCTTCATCACAGTGCCCTCATCACGGTGGTGGCGACCAGTGGGAAATTCAGCGCCACGCTGTTGCCGACAAAGGCCGGAATGCCGCTGGCGATCAGCGGGGAAAACACATAGCTGATGGTCACCTGCACGTGGTCGGTGGTACCCGCCACCTTGGCCACCTGTACGGTGGTGTTGGCCGGCATCCCGGTCAGGCTGCAGGGCGGCGCGGAAGGGGCACCGAACACCGCCACGTATTTGGTCATGCACTCGAGGTCGGGGCTTACCTCGACCTGGCCAAGGGTCGCGTTCCAGGCCCGGCTGGCGACGTAACGTGCAGCATCACGGCTGCCCTGCAACAAGCTGTTGTACTGGTAGAGCATGCGGCCGAATTCGCCAAAGACCAGCAAAGTCAGCAACAGCAATGGCAGGGTCAGCGTGAACTCGACGATTGCCACACCTTGCTGGCGCCGCGCGCGCTTGAGCCGGTGAAGTTCCATGACACGCTCCTAGGAGTCGATGCTCGGTGTGCCACTGCCATTGATGAAGGTCTTGTACAGCTGAATGATCTGTGGGCCTGCATCGTCCTGCGGCGTGGGCCCGGGTACGTTGTCGCCATCGCACTGCTTGACGAACTGGCCGAAGATCTGCGAGTCCCCTCCAACGCTCTGGGCTGGCTGGAGCACGTAGAAACAGCCGAAGCCGAGCACCGGAATCGAGGTCGCTCCTGCATTCTTGCCCGAACAGTCGCCGACCACGATCCGCAGTATCCTGCGCTCGAACACCCCGTTTGACTCGCACCCGGTTCCCCCACCCGCGACACACGCCGCAGCACGTGCGGCATAGTCGTTGTAGTCGAACAGCTGGGTGCCACCGGCCGAGAGGTTGCCATTGCTAGAAGCAACAGGTTTGCCGCCATACTCCACCCGCGCGGGTGCGACAGCGTCGTTGTACGTCATCAGCGGATTGCTGTAGGTGGTCACCAGGTCAGGCGGATAGTCGCTGCTCCTGTATGGCCCGGTGTAGTCGCCGAAGCGCGTATTCAGGCCTTGGACGGAAGGGCCAACGGTGTTGCCAGGCTTGGTGTCGACGCTGTCACCAACGTTACGACAAACCGAGCCGCCGCCTGCCAGGAGGTCGCCCACCTCCTTGCCGCCCGCGCCGAAGTCGAGCAGCTGGAAATTGCCGGGGCCAATCGGGTCGCTGTTCTTGGCGGCAGACTTCAACACCTCCAGGTCACCGAAGCGATATCCCCAGAACATACCGGTATCCGGGTTGTATTTTGCCGGGTCGCCACACACCAGCAGCGGCGCAAGGCTACAGGGGCTGGTCGGGCTCGGCCCGGCGGTGGCGATCGCTGTCAGGCTCTTGGCACCGACGGTGCCGGTACCGATCGACTGGGCGATGCTCCAGAAATAACCCGCCAGCGAGTAGTTCGCGACCTTGACCCGTACATAGCTGGCATTGGCTGGCCCGGGGAAGGAGAAGGGCCCATAGACGTTGTCGGCCAGCTCCACCACGGCAAATGCCCCAAGGTTGCCCCCGATGGCCGTGAGCAGTTCCTGGTTGCCCGCAGCCTTGGCATTCTCGTTCAGGGTAAACAGCGCGGCATCCCGTGTGGCACTGGCGGCGTTGCCTGCACCCATTACCTGGCTCAGGGTTTTCGCGCCACTCAGGGCAGCTGCATCCACGGCGTTCTGCAGGCGGGTCTTGTTCAACAGCATATGGCCGCCATCGAGCACCAACGCCGCCATCATCAGTATCGCGACCAGGGCGATCACGATAATGACAGTCACGGCCCCCCGCTGCTGGCCTGGCCAGGCGGTGAACGCACGTTGAGCTCGAGGAGTCATGATCACGCCCTCAATCGTTGCTGAACTTGATCTGGATCGGCTGGCCAATCTGCTGAGCTTCGCCGGTCGCGCCCCGGTAGCCATTGACCACCTTCTCCAGCAACGGGCCATCGACGCCTGCGGCCGGCAGCTCGGTGCCCGGGTGGGCGGCAACCTCCTTGTCGGCAATCTGCTGGTAGTTGGTCTGGTAGACGCTGTAACCCAGCGGGCCCACCCGGCCTGGGTCGTAGGTAATGCAACCGGACAACCCCGATACAAGCGCGCAACACACGATCACGGTTCTCATGCTGGTTTCTCCGATCAGTTCAGATCATGGCCAAAGTTGCCACCGCTGACCCCAAGGCTGACGGGGACCGCGCGACCGGGCTCGCTGCCCTTGGTCTTGCCAAGCAGGTAGAAGTCCAGGTCACTGGGTTCGACGAATTTCTCGGTGGGCAGGCGTACCGCCTTGGCATCCACGGGCTTGGCCAGGTGCGGTGTCACCAGGATCACCAGTTCGGTTTCACCGTTGATGAACGACTGGCTGCGGAACAGGTGGCCGAGCACCGGCAAATCCCCCAGCCCCGGGAACCGGCTGACGAAGTCACGGGTGTTTTCGCTGATCAGGCCGGCGATGGCGATGGTCTGGCCATTGCCCAGTTCGACCGTGGACTCGGCGCTACGCTTGGTCAGCGACGGAATCAACTGGGCCACACTGTCGCCCAGGATGCTGCCGAGGCCGGTGTCGAGCACCAGCGAGTTGGCGTTGGAAAGCTCGCTCACCGAGACATTCAGGTTGAGGTTGATGCGGCCGGAATCGAGCACCACCGGCATGAACTTCACCCCGACCCCGAATTCCTTGTACTCGATGGTAATGCCATCGTCCTCGGTGATCGGCACCGGGAATTCGCCACCGGAAATGAACTCTGCCTGCTGGCCGCTCAGGGTAGTGAGGGTGGGTTCGGCCAGCACCTTGGCAGAACCATTGTCCTTGGACGCCTCCAGTACCACGTTGAACAGGAAGTCGTCGGACAGGAACTGGGCGAACAAGCCCTTGCCACCCCCAATCAGCGAACCGGGCGAAAGGACCGTGCCGCCACTGGGTGACAGGCCCAGCCCCTGACCATTGTTGAAGCCGCCACCGCTCCAGTTGCCGCCAAAGCCAAGGGCATTGAAGCGCACGTTGAGGTTCTTGATCAGGCTGCGCTGCATCTCGGCCACCTTGACCTCCAGCATCACCTGCTGGCCACCACCGACGCTGAGCAGGTTGATCACCTCCAGCGACTGGGCCGGTGCCGCTGCGGCAGCCTCGCCCTTGCCTTGCACCACGCTCGCGGTTTGCGCGGCATAGGACTTGGCGACCTTCATCGCCGTGTCCATGGCCGCAGCGCTGCTCACCTGGCCGCGCAGCACCAGCGCGCCCTGGGCGCTGAACACCTCGATGTTCTCCGCGGGCAGCAGTTGATGCAGTTTGGTCTTGAGCCCGGTAAGGTCATGCACCACTTCCACATCGAAGGTCTCGATCAAGCGGTTGTTGGCGTCCCACAGCAGCACGTTGGTAGTGCCCAGCGAGCGCCCGAGCAGGTAGAGCTGGGTCGGGCTGGTAATGAGGATGTCGGCAATTTCAGGGTTGCCGACCGAGATCTTCCTGACCGCGGTACGGCTGCTGATCGTACGCGACTTGAAGATCGGTACCTGAACAGCATTGCCGTTGGCCGCCGGCATGGAGCTGAACTCAGACCCCATGCCTTCAGCCTGGGTAGCGCCAGCGACCAGCAACGGCATACCCAGCCCGCACAACAGGTACAGCCCTACTCTCTGCCAAGTATTCATTCACGACTCCTTGCGAAGTGATCTTGTTCCCACCGAAGGTTAGCCACTGCCCGCCAGCTGCGTTAAAATCTTGCTTTCGCTATTTCGACTTCAGTCCCGCGAATGATGGTGATAGCGCTACCACCACTGCCGCGATTCACCACCGGTTTCGGTTGGGGCTTGATCACTGGCGGTGCAGCCTTGGCCGGTTCGGCAGCGGCAACTATTGGAGCTGGTTTCTGCGCGTCCAGCGGGTTACGCAAGGCAAGTTGCAGCTTCCCTTCGGATTGCGCCTTGACCAGCACCTCTGCCTCTTTGGCCGACATTTCCAGGGTCACGGCACGCACCACCACCGGTTGGGTCTTGTCGGTCCCTGCCGTCTGGTCCACGGCCAACACCCGCAGGTTCTGGAGGATGGTGGTGGACTCGGCCTGGTTACTGCTGCCGTCGCTTTGCCGGGTCGCCAGCACGTCGACCCGATTACCCGGCAAGAGGAACCCGCCTACCCCGACCACATCGTCCACACGCACCGAAATGGCCCGTTTGTCGGGGGCAATCAACGACGCCAGGGTACTGCCACCCAGGTGTTCGGCCACCCGCGCGCTGCGCAGCACATCGCCGCGCAGCAGGGCGAAGGTGGCGATCTTGCCTTGCACTTTTTCAGTACTGTCGAAGGCATCGTCGGGCACGGTATCCTTGGGCATGCGCACCAAGGTGACCTGCTGGGCCTCGATCATCTGCCCGAACGGGATCTCCACCGTGGCGATCACCACGTTCTTCATGTTGTCATCCGGGGAGGCCTTGAGCCGCCCGTTCAGCCAGTTGTTGGCCATCAAGGCGGCGCCAAGCCCCAGGGTCAGGGAAACGGCAACCAGGATCAGCGTGCGGGCACTCATGTGTGCATCTCCTTATCCAAGGAAGTCGATCTGGACGAAGTAGTTTTGCCAGGCCCATTTCAGTTCCTGCGCCGACAACGGCCCCTCGCCGCCCAGGTAACGCTGGCGGTCGAGCGCCATGCTCAGCAGGTCGCGCGGGTGGCATGGCACCAACGGCACGCCTTCGGCCTCGTAGAGTGCCTGCAGCGCATAGCGCAACAGCGACGGTTCGTACACCAGGCCCAGGCGCTCGCACTCCTGGCGCCAGATGCGCTCGTACTCATCGACTTTCAGGTAGCTGAATTGCAGCTTGTAGCCAATGCGCCGTAAAAAGGCCTCGTCGGCCAACTCCAGCGGATTGAGATTGGTGGAGAACACCAGCACCAGGTCGAACGGCAGTTCGCAATGGCGCCCGCCCCCCAGGTTGAGGAAGTCGCGCTTTTCTTCCATCGGCACGATCCACCTATTGAGCAGCTCGGCCGGGGCCATGCGCTGGCGGCCCATGTCGTCGATGATGAACAGGCCATTGCTGGCCTTGAGCTGCAAGGATGCCTGGTATTGGCGGCTCGCGGCGTCGAAGCGGATATCCAGTTGCTCCATGCCCAGTTCGCCGCCGGTGATGACGACCGGGCGCTTGCAGCGGACCAGCCGCCGATCGATACCTTCGTTGAGCAGCAGGCTGTTCTGTTGGCCCTCCTCCTCCAGCGGCTGATGCACCTGGGGGTCGAAGACCTCGATGACCGACTCGTTGATCTCGATGGCACGGGGGACCCAGATGGCTTCCGCGAACAGGCGAATCAGGCGGCTGCTGATGTAGGTCTTGCCAGTGCCAGCAGGGCCGTAAATCATGATGGCGCGCCCGGAGTTCAGCGCTACCCCCAGTTGATCGAGCATACCCTCCGCAAGCACCACGCCCGCGAAGGCGGTTTGCATGTCCTGGGTAGTGATGCAGCCATGGTGGATGGTCTGCAGTTTGAGCAGATCACGGTAGGCATTTACCGGAAAAGGCGCCGCACCGATGTAACCACTGCGCGCCAGTGCATCACGGGCAGTAATGCGGCCGCGCTCGGTCAGGCCGAAGCGCAGCGCCTGCCCTCCCGATTGCACACCGACCTGGCCCAGCACCTCGACGCGGCCTTCCTTGCGCAGGAAGGCCAACACTTCTTCCACCACCGCACCGGTCAGCGCCAGCCGCTCCACCAGGCGCGACAGGTCCAGGGTACCGGCGTCGTGCAGGTGCTTGCACAGCAAATCACCGAGAAAGCTTTCGGCCAGGCCAGTCTCGCGAACCGTACGTGGCTGAGGTGCCAGGCTTTGCACTGCTTCCTTGGCGAAGGCGCAGGCACCACTGTCTCTGAGTGCGTACATCGTTAGCCTCCCAGGCTATTGGCCAAGCGGTTGCCAGAAAAGGCTGACAAGGGTTCCGGACAGGATCGCGACTGAATAAGGAAATGGCTTGCCTGCAACTTCATCGGCCGTCGGTGCAAAATAGGCCTGAGCCGTCACCACCAACCAATAACGTTGCAAAGTCTGTTTCAACTGTCCGCGTATTAACACTATCGACATCCCCCATACGCCGCCGGCAATCAGGCTGAGAAGTGCAGCCGAAAGTGCGTCATGTGGTGTAAGGAAGGTACCGACCATGGCCATCAACTTAACGTCGCCGGCGGCCATGCCCCCCAGCGCGTACATCGGAATGAAAACGGTAAAACCTATCAACATGCCCAGCACGCCATTACCCAGCCCGGCAAATCCCGCCGCGTGAACCTGGCCTGCCAACCCCAACCCCAGCCCCAACAAGATCAACAGGTTGGGAATGCGGTGGCTGCGAAGATCGCCAACCACCGCAATGCCCAACAGCCCTAGCAGCACGACAATGGCGGACAGAGACTCTGCTGACATTGCTGCATCCCCCTTGGGGCCTGGTGAAGAATTGATTCAAGGAGCAGGGGTACCGCCGAGGGCAGTAATCAGTGCGTTGATCTTGGTCTTTACTGCGGTACCCAAGTTGGTGAAAGCCGTCACCAGAACGAGGGCGATCAACCCACCGGCTACTGCATATTCCACAACGGTCAGGCCGTCTTCGTCTTTGACAAACTTCGTGACCGAAGCCTTGATTGTTTGCAGAGTCATTTTCGCTCACCTCGCTAAGGACAATGTTCTTCTTCCCGGGCAGTGGCGTTTGCACTACCTGTTGGGAATCCTAGTCAGGGCGTGGTCATAGTCGTTAGGAGTTTTTTGCGAATCGCTAGGACTTTTTTGCGGCTTTTTGCCATCACCTGAAAACGTGAAAACAAGCGGGGGCAACTCTATGCGAGACGCGTTTTCATATGCAGTTGCTGCCGATTCCGGACATGCATCGGCAATCTTGTTCAATGCCGACAGGCGGTCACCCGGTTCAACCACCAGGTATCCAGCCGAGAGTGTCTGGAATCAGTGCTTTAGCGAAGACATAGAACTCAAATAAAAAAATTGAACTAGCCTGATAACCAATCATTCGGCAGGCCGATAGTCTATTGTCGATACTTCAGCACGTAGGGAAACCCGCCAGGAGCAGGTTAAGCATGATGTCTAACTTGGGCAGAAAGCCGCTGTTGCTGTGGTTCGATCTGACCCGCGATCGATCCACCGAAGCATTGATGGCGCAATTCAGCCATGTCTGCGATTGCAAGCTGGCAAAAACGGCCACAGCTGCCGAGCGCCAGCAGGCAGACATGATCTGCATGCATTTCGATCGCCCCGACACGCTCAACCTCAACCTGCTGCTGGAAGTGAAGCGCAACTCCCCCTCCATCCCGATCACCATGTTCACCGTGCAGCATTCCGAAGAGCTGGCGGTCTGGGCCATGCGCTCACGTGTCTGGGAGTACCTGGTCTTGCCGCTGACCAGCAGCGAGATGAGTCGTTACCTCGATGTACTGAAACAGCTTTGCGAGGTCCGTCGTGTCGCCAACCGTCAGGACAATGCGCAGCAGATCGACCATCTGCCGTCGTTGCCAGACAGCATTCGCCTAACCAACGAACACCACAAGCACAAGGCGCTCGGCAAGGTCATGCCCTACATCGACCAGCATTTTCGTGAATGCATCGACCAGAAGGACCTCGCCCAGCGCTGTGGCATGACCACGGCTCGCTTCAGTCGCCTGTTCAAGGAGGTCAATGGGCTTGGTTTTGTCGAGTACATCTTGAGCAAGCGCATGAACCTGGCCATGGACCTGCTTGCCAACAGCCAGATGCCCATCACCAGCATCGGCTATGAGGCCGGCTTCAAGGACCCGTCCTACTTCGCCCGCGCCTTCAAGCAGTTCACCAACTGCACCCCCAGCGAGTATCGCCAGGCCAGCCAGCTCGGCGGTGTGGTCAGCGAAGCAGACCCGTTGAAGAGCGCCCTGGCGCGCGTACTGGAAAATGCGTTGCCAACGAGTGCGGCGTTTCACAAGAACCGCTGATGGGTCATGCCCCAGGCAGCAAACCGTCCGCCCGCAACAATGTCTCCAGGCAATGCTCTTGCACCCCATAGAACGCCTTGAGCTGCGCGATCTTTTCCAGCAATGCCGTGTTGTCTCCAACCTGTCGCCGTTTCACCGCAAGAATCATCTTGTTCTTGTTGGTGTGCTCCAGCGAGATGAACTCGAATACCTTGGTCTCGTAACCGCAGGCTTCCAGGTACAGCGCGCGCAGGCTGTCGGTGAGCATTTCGGCCTGCTGGCCCAGGTGCAGGCCGTACTGCAGCATCGGTTGCAACAACCCCGGGCTGTGCAGCTGCGGGCGGATCTGCTTGTGGCAGCACGGCGAGCACATGATGATCGCGGCGTTGCAGCGGATGCCGGTGTGGATGGCGTAGTCGGTGGCAATGTCGCAGGCATGCAGGGCGATCATCACTTCGATGGCCGCCGGCACCACGCTGCGTACATCGCCACACTGGAACACCAGGCCCGGGTGTGCCAGGCGCGAGGCCGCGGCGTTGCACAGGTCGACCATGTCCTGGCGCAGTTCGACGCCGGTAACCTCGGCATCGCGGCCCAGGCTGTTGCGCAGGTAATCGTGCATGGCGAAGGTCAGGTAGCCCTTGCCCGAACCGAAATCGGCCACCCGCAACGCCTGCTGCGCCGTTACCGGGGCGCCGGCCAGGGCGTGGTCGAACACCTCGATGAACTTGTTGATCTGCTTCCACTTGCGCGACATCGACGGGATCAGCGCGCCTTGCGCATCGGTCACGCCCAGATCGCGCAGGAACGGTCGCGACAGCTCCAGGTAGCGTTTTTTCTCACGATCATGGCCGCTGCTGTCGGCCGCCTCGCGCGGTGCCTGGGCGCCGTGGCGCTGCAGCATGGGCTTGCCCTTCTTGCTGAAGGTCAGCTGCACTTCGCCGTCGGCGTCGAACAAGTGGGCGTTGCGGAAGCTGCCCGGCAACAGTTCGGCAACCAGTGCCTGGGCCTGCTCCAGCGCCAGGTTACGGGTGATGTCGCGGGTCTGGTGGCGATAGACCAGCGACAGGCACGCCTGGCCCTTGACCTGCAGCGGCTTGGCAATGATCCGTTGCAAGGTCTGGTCGGCACCGACATGCCGCGCCAGCACCAGCTTGACCAAGGTATTGCCCTGCAGGGCGGTGTTCAGCAGGTCGAGAAACTGGGCGCGGGCATCCGGCGCGGCGGGGGCGGAAGAACGGGCGGACATAGGAAAGCGGTGCCTCGGATAGCGGGAAGCGCAGGGCGCAATCTGCGCATTCTACAGGGGGGCGCCGATCCTGTGGGAGCGGGCTTGCCCGCGAATAGCGGCAGAGCCGCTGCCATGCACCGCGTTGCCGGCTTCGCGGCGCGCCCGCCCCCACGGTGAAGACGCGGTCGGCCGGCAGACTGCCAATCAGTCGAGGATCACCAGGCGGTTGGGCAACTCGTTACGCGCATGGGTAGGCGGCACATGTTCGCTGAGCAGCTCGCCGCATGCCTCGATGCACTCGACAAAGCCCTGCAAGGTCCGACCCTGGCGCACCTGCTCGGCAAGCCGGGCGACGATGACCGCGCGGGCCCTGGCATCCAGGCAGTGCTCGATACCGCGGTCGACCAGGATCTCGACATGCCGCTCCGCCTCGCAGACGAAGATCAGCACCCCGGTGGCGCCAGCCGTACGCTGCAGGTTCTGTTCGCGAAACTGCTGCCGGGCCAGGCGCGACGCGCGCCAGCGGCGCAGCGCTCGCGGGATCAGCCAGGCGGCCAGGCGCGGCTGGCGCAGCAGCAGGCACAAGCCGACAAACAACAACACATTGGCCACCAGCAAGCCGCGCCCACCGGGCCAGCCCAGCAGCCAATGCAACAGGCCCGGCACCAGCAGTGCCAGCAGCGCAGCGCAGAACAACGGCCAGTAGGCGTAGTCGTCGGCACGCCGGGCCAGCACCGTGACCAGCTCGGCATCGGTGCGCTGCTCGGCGCGGGCAATGGCTTCGGCAACCTGGCGCTGGTGGTATTCGTCGAGGGGGGTCATGCCGTCGGTCTCTTTAGCGTTCTTATAGTTGTTTTCCCGGCATTCGGGGCTTCGTCCGCTGGCGACAGATTCAGGCATAATCCGCCGCAGGAAGAAAAGCCCGCAAATCGTACAACAATAGCCGCCTGAAAACTTCGGCCGCGCGCGTATCACCGTCGATACGGCAGAGGCCCCAAAAATGGAATTGATGATGAAACTGTCTTTGCTGGGCCTGGCCATGGGCCTGGCCAGCCAGGCGGCCCTCGCCGCCCCCTCCGCTCCGCCCCTGCAGGACAAGCAGGCGTTCATCGACCATCTGATCAGCCAGATGACCGAAGCCGAGAAAATCGGCCAGCTGCGCCTGATCAGCATCGGCCCGGAGATGCCCAAGGACAAGATCCGCGAGGAAATTGCCGCCGGCCGCATCGGTGGTACCTTCAACTCGCGCACCGCGCCCGAGAACCGCCCGATGCAGGACGCGGCGATGCGCAGCCGGCTGAAGATCCCGATGTTCTTCGCCTACGACACCGTGCATGGCGAACGCACGATTTTCCCGATCGGCCTGGGCATGGCCGCGACCTGGGACATGGACGCCGTGGCCAAGGTCGGTCGTACTGCCGCCATCGAAGCGGCGGCCGACGCCCTGGACATGACCTTCGCACCGATGGTCGACATCGCCCGCGACCCGCGCTGGGGCCGCACCAGTGAAGGCTTTGGCGAAGACACCTACCTGACCTCGAAGATCGGCCAGGTGATGGTCCGCTCGTTCCAGGGCAGCAGCCCGGCCAACCCCGACAGCATCATGGCCATCGTCAAGCACTTCGCCCTGTACGGCGCGGTGGAAGGCGGGCGCGACTACAACACGGTCGATATGAGCCTGCCGAAGATGTACAACGATTACCTGCCGCCCTACCGCGCCGCGCTGGACGCCGGTGCCGGCGGGGTGATGGTGGCGCTGAACTCGATCAACGGCGTGCCGGCCACCTCCAACACCTGGCTGATGAATGACCTGCTGCGCAAGGAGTGGGGCTTCAAGGGTGTCACCATCAGCGACCACGGCGCCATCCAGGAGCTGATCCGCCACGGCGTCGCCCGCGACGGTCGCGAAGCCGCCAAGCTGGCGATCAAGGCCGGCATCGACATGAGCATGAACGACACCCTGTACGGCGAAGAGCTGCCAGGCTTGCTGAAGACCGGCGAAGTGACCCAGCGCGAGCTGGATCAGGCAGTGCGCGAAGTGCTGGGCGCCAAGTACGACATGGGTCTGTTCAAGGACCCATACGTGCGCATCGGCAAGGCCGAAACCGACCTCAAGGACTATTACGGCAACGACCGCCTGCACCGCGAAGCCGCGCGTGACGTGGCGCGGCGCAGCCTGGTATTGCTGGAAAACCACAACCAGACCCTGCCGCTGAAAAAGGCCGGCACCATTGCCTTGGTCGGCCCATTGGCCGATGCGCCGATCGACATGATGGGCAGTTGGGCAGCCGACGGCAAACCGATGCACTCGGTGACCGTGCGCGAAGGCCTGCGCCGCGCCGTCGAGGGCAAGGCCAAGCTGGTTTACGCCAAGGGTTCCAACGTCACCGGCAACAAGGCGATGTTCGATTACCTGAACTTCCTCAACTTCGATGCCCCCGAGATCGTCGACGACCCGCGCCCGCCTGCGGTGCTGATCGACGAGGCGGTGAGGGCGGCGCAGCAGTCCGACGTGGTGGTGGCAGTGGTCGGCGAATCCCGCGGTATGTCCCACGAGTCGTCGAGCCGCACTACCCTGGAAATCCCGGCCAGCCAGCGTGAGCTGATCAAGGCCCTGAAAGCTACCGGCAAACCGCTGGTGCTGGTGCTGATGAACGGCCGCCCGCTGTCGATCAGCTGGGAGCGCGAGCAAGCCGATGCCATTCTCGAAACCTGGTTCGCCGGTACCGAAGGTGGCAATGCGATCGCCGACGTGCTGTTCGGCGACTACAACCCGTCCGGCAAGCTGGCCATCACCTTCCCGCGCTCGGTCGGGCAGATCCCGATGTACTACAACCACACCCGCATCGGTCGCCCCTTCACCCCGGGCAAACCAGGCAACTACACCTCGCAGTACTTCGAGGAACCCAACGGCCCGCTGTATCCGTTCGGTTACGGCCTGAGCTACAGCAGCTTCGAGCTGTCGGGCCTGAAGCTGTCGAGCAAGGACCTCAAGCGTGGCGACACGCTGCAGGCCCAGGTGACGGTGAAGAACACCGGCAAGGTGGCCGGCGAGACCGTGGTGCAGCTGTACCTGCAGGATGTGTCGGCGTCGATGAGCCGGCCGGTCAAGGAGCTGAAGAACTTCCAGAAACTCATGCTCAAGCCGGGTGAGTCGCGCACCTTGAGCTTCCGCATCAGCGAGGAAGACCTGAAGTTCTACAATGGCCAGCTGCAGCGGCTGGCCGAACCGGGCGAGTTCAATGTCCAGGTGGGCCTGGACTCCCAGGCGGTACAGCAGCAGAGTTTTGAACTGCTGTAACTGAAGGCTGCCTGTGCCGGCCTTCCAGCGGGTAAAACGCTCCCACGGGTTCACTGCAAACTGACAGGCTGTGCAGCTCCAGTGGGAGCGGCTTCACCCGCGAAGAAGCCGGCCCCGATGTCCCAATCAACCGGATCCGCCTCCCATGCCGTTTTCCTTTCGCGCCCTGCGTCTGGGGCTGATCACCCTGCTGATCGTGCTGGGCACCGCCCTCAGCGCCGGCTGGGCCATGCACCAGGCCAAGCGCCAGGCCATGGCAGACGATGCGCGGCGCGCCAGCCAGCAGCTGGGCTTGTACGCCAATACGCTGCACACCCTGATTGACCGTTACCGCGCCCTGCCCGCCGTGCTGGCGCTGGACCCGGAGCTGATCGCCGCCCTGCAGGGCCCGGTCAGCGAAGCGCTGCAAAATGCCCTGAACCGCAAGCTCGAGCGCATCAACGGCGCAGCCAATTCCTCGACCCTCGAGCTGCTCGACCGCAACGGCCTGGCCATTGCCGCCAGCAACTGGCGCCTGCCCAGCAGCTACGTGGGCTCCAACTATGGCTTCCGGCCCTATTTCAAGCAGGCGCGCAGCCAAGGCAGTGGCCGCTTCTATGCCGTCGGGGTAACCAGCGGGGTACCAGGCTATTTCCTCGCCAGTGCCGTGAACGACGAGCACGGCCAGTTTCTCGGCGCGATGGTGGTGAAACTGGAGTTTCCCGAACTGGAACGCGAGTGGCGCCAGGGCAGCGACATCCTGCTGGTCAGCGACGCCCGCGGCATCACCTTCATCGCCAACCAGGATGGCTGGCGCTACCGCGAGCTGCAACCGCTCAGTGGCGCCGACCGCGCCGAACTGGCGGAAACCCGTCAATACGACAAGCACCCGCTGGTGCCGCTACAGCACGAGGTGCTGACCCGCTTTGCCGAAAACAGCACGCTCAGCCGTGTGCACGGCCCGGCCGGCACTGGCGAATACCTGTGGGAAAGCCTGCCGCTGGGCAGTGAAGCCTGGACCTTGCACCTGCTGCGCAAGCCGCAGGTCGTGGCCGACGGCCGTAATGCGGCCCTGGCCGCCGCTGCCGTGTGGCTGAGCCTGGTGTTCGCCGCACTGTTCCTCAGCCAGCGCCTGCGCCTGGCCCGCCTGCGCCAGCGCAGCCGCGAAGAGCTCAAGCGCCAGGTCGAGGAACGCACCCGCGAACTGCGCACGGCCCAGGAGGGCCTGGTACAGTCGGCCAAGCTGGCCGCGCTGGGGCAGATGTCGGCGGCCATGGCCCACGAGATCAACCAGCCGCTGACCACCCAGCGCATGCAACTGGAAACCCTGCGCCTGCTGCTTGATCAGGGCCGCTACGACGAAGCGCGCCAGGCCTTGGAGCCATTGGAGCAGATGCTCACGCGCATGGCCGCGCTCACCGGCCACCTGAAAACCTTCGCCCGCAACAGCCCGGTCGGCCTGCGCGAGCGCCTCGACCTGGCCACCGTGGTAGACCAGGCCCTGCACCTGCTGGAAGCGCGCATACGCAGCGAAGCGGTGGAAGTGGCGCTGTACCTGGCACGCCCGGCCTGGGTACGCGGTGATGCCATTCGCCTGGAGCAGGTGCTGATCAACCTGCTGCGCAATGCGCTCGACGCCATGGCCGACAAGCGCTACAAACGCCTGGAGATCCGCATCGAACCCGACGGCCAGCTATGGCGCCTGAGCGTGCTGGATTCGGGGGGGGGCATTGACCAGGCCAACCTGGCCAAGGTGTTCGACCCGTTCTTCACCACCAAGCCGGTAGGCGAAGGCCTGGGGCTGGGCCTGGCCATTTCCTATGGCATCGTGCATGAAGCCGGTGGCCAGCTGCAGGCCGAAAACCTGCCCGGCGGCGCACGCCTCAGCCTTACCCTGCCCCGTGACCTGGAGCCTGTATGTTGAATTCGGTGATCGTTGTCGATGATGAAGCCAGTATCCGTACTGCGGTCGAGCAATGGCTGAGCCTGTCCGGCTTCAGCGTGCAGCTGTTCTCCCGCGCCGAAGAGTGCCTGGCCCACCTGCCCCGGCATTTTCCCGGGGTAATCATCAGCGACGTGCGCATGCCTGGCATGGATGGCCTGCAACTGCTCGAACGTCTGCAAACGGACGACCCCGACCTGCCGGTGATCCTCCTGACCGGGCATGGCGACGTGCCTATGGCAGTGGAAGCCATGCGCAGCGGCGCCTACGATTTCCTGGAAAAACCCTTTACCCCGCAGCACCTGCTGGGCAGCCTGCGCCGGGCCCTGGAGAAGCGCCAACTGGTGCTGGAAAACCGCAAGCTGCACCATCAGGCCGACCTCAAGTCTCGCCTGGAAGGTACGCTGCTTGGGATGTCCCAGGGCCTGCAACAGCTGCGTCGGCAAGTGCTGGACCTGGCCAGCCTGCCGGTGAATGTGCTGATCCGTGGCGAAACCGGCAGCGGCAAGGAACGTGTAGCCCGCTGCCTGCACGATTTTGGCCCGCGCGCGGGCAAACCGTTCGTCGCCCTCAACTGCGCGGCCATCCCCGAATCGCTGTTCGAGGCCGAGCTGTTCGGCCATGAGAGCGGCGCCTTCACCGGCGCCCAGGGCAAACGCATCGGCAAGCTGGAATATGCCAACGGTGGCACGGTGTTCCTCGACGAAATCGAGAGCATGCCACTGGCACAACAGGCCAAGCTGTTGCGGGTGATCCAGGAACAGAAGCTGGAGCGGCTGGGGGCCAACCAGAGCATTGCCGTCGACCTGCGCATCATTGCCGCGACCAAGCCCGACCTGCTCGAAGAAGCCCGCGCCGGGCGTTTTCGTGAAGACCTCGCCTATCGCTTGAACGTGGCCGAGCTGCGCCTGGCGCCGTTGCGTGAACGGCGTGAGGATATTCCGCTGCTGTTCGAGCACTTTGCCCGCGCGGCCGCAGAAAAGATCGGCCGTGCGGCACTGCCCCTGTCGGGAAGCCAACTGGCACAGCTGCTGGTGCATGATTGGCCGGGCAACGTGCGCGAACTGGCCAACGCGGCGGAACGCCACGCCCTGGGGCTGGGCTCGCCAGACCTCGAGGAGGCACCCGCCGGGCAGTCACTGAGCGGGCAGATGGAGGCGTTCGAGGCGCAATGCCTGCGGGCGGCGCTGCGCCAGCATGGGGGCGAAATCAAGGCGGTGATGGAAGCCTTGCAACTGCCTCGGCGCACGCTTAACGAGAAAATGCAGCGGCACGGGTTGGTCCGCGAGGACTTTGTCGGGCGGGAATGAGCGGAAATCCGCCTATCAGGCGCAGTGAGTAAGCAAAAAACCGCTCACCGGGAGGTTTCTGGGGGCTGTGTCGCAGCCCTTCGCGGGCACGCCCGCTTCCATAGAGAAAATACGCGCCCTCAAGCGTGACGCAGTCCCTGTGGGAGCGGGCGTGCCCGCGAAGGGCGCCAGGCGCCCCCATCTGGAACATGGCGCACCTGTTTGGCACACCTTCTGCAATTGCCTGTGCAAGCTGCGCCTCGGCGCGCTCCACAAAAACAACGAGAAGGTATCCCTGATGGATAACGCCACCACCCTGCCCACCGGGGCGGCCACTGCGCCCGCCGCGGAAAAAACCACCGCCAGCCGCCTGAAGTCGATCTTCAGCGGGTCCATCGGCAACATGGTCGAATGGTACGACTGGTACGTCTACGCAGCATTCTCGCTGTACTTCGCCAAAGCCTTCTTCCCGGCCGGCGACTCCACCGCACAACTGCTCAACACCGCCGCGATCTTCGCCGTGGGCTTCCTCATGCGCCCGATCGGTGGCTGGCTGATGGGCCTGTACGCCGACCGCAAAGGCCGCAAGGCCGCGCTGATGGCCTCGGTGCTGCTGATGTGCGCCGGCTCCCTGGTCATCGCCCTGACCCCGGGCTACGAAACCATCGGCGTTGCCGCGCCGATCCTGCTGGTCATCGCCCGCCTGATGCAGGGCCTGTCGGTGGGCGGTGAATACGGCACCTCGGCGACCTACCTCAGCGAAATGGCCAGCAAGGACCGCCGTGGCTTCTTCTCCAGCTTCCAGTATGTGACGCTGATCTCCGGCCAGCTGATTGCCCTGGCGGTACTGATCGTCCTGCAACAGACCCTGACCACCGAGCAGCTGTATGCCTGGGGCTGGCGCGTACCCTTCGTGATTGGTGCGCTGTGCGCCGTGGTGGCCCTGTACCTGCGTCGCGGCATGGAAGAAACCGCCTCCTTCACCAAGAAGGAAAAGGCCAAGGAAAGCCTGATGCGCACCCTGCTGCGTCATCCCAAGGAACTGCTGACCGTGGTCGGCCTGACCATGGGCGGCACCTTGGCGTTCTACACCTACACCACCTACATGCAGAAGTACCTGGTCAACACCGTGGGCATGAGCATCAGCGACTCGACCACCATCTCGGCCGCCACGCTGTTCCTGTTCATGTGCCTGCAGCCGGTAATCGGTGGCCTGTCCGACAAGATCGGCCGTCGTCCGATCCTGATCGCCTTCGGGGTACTCGGTACCCTGTTCACCGTACCGATCCTCAGCACCCTGCACACCATCCAGACCTGGTGGGGCGCGTTCTTCCTGATCATGGCCGCGCTGATCATCGTCAGCGGCTACACCTCGATCAACGCCGTAGTCAAGGCCGAGCTGTTCCCCACCGAAATCCGCGCCCTGGGCGTGGGCCTGCCGTACGCCCTGACCGTGTCGATCTTCGGCGGCACTGCCGAGTACGTGGCCCTGTGGTTCAAGAGCATTGGCATGGAAAGCGGCTTCTACTGGTATGTCACCGCCTGCATCGCCTGCTCGCTGCTGGTATACGCAACCATGAAGGACACCAAGCAGCACTCGCGGATTACTACCGAGTAACCGTGTGAGGGTACCGAAATGAACAAGGGCGCACCGTTTTCGGGGCGCCCTTTTCATTGGGTCATTCAATACGCAGCTCTAGCCCCCAACCGGTCAGGACATCTCCAATGCCGGACGCGGTTCACGGCGCTGGTACCAGGTGGCCATCAGCACCAGTATCAGCAACACCCCGCCCAACACCGCCGAAGAACCGACTGTGCCGAAGCCGAGGCCGCCCTTTGCAGGCGATTTGGTGAGGAAATCACCGAGCGTTGCACCGAACGGACGAGTGAGCACGAACGCCACCCAGAACAGCAGCACACCGGGGATGCGCGTCCAGTAGCGGGCCACCACCACCAGGGCGATAGTGCAGCCAATCAGCAAAGCGCCGCCGGCAAAGCCTAACCCCGAGTCGTCTGCCAGGTAATCGCCCAAGGCAGTGCCCAGGGTGTTGGAAAACAGTATTGCCACCCAGTAGAACAGCTCGCCCGCACGGTTCTTGATGCGCGTGACATCCAGCGGGTTGCCACTCAGGCGCCAGGCCAGGAAGGTCAGTAGCAAAATGCCGATGAGCAGGGCCGAACCCGCGGCATAGCCCAGGCCCAGGGTGCGGTCCATGAAGTCGGACATGGTGGTACCGGCGGTACTGGTGGAGAGGATCACCAACCAGTACAGCATCGGGTGGTAGCGGCGCGAGTAAAGCTGGCCGAGCAAAGTCAGCATGAACACGCTGATCAGCAGCAGCGAGCTGAGTGCATAGCCGATGTTCAGCGTCATCGACAGCAAGTCACCCGCAGTTTCCCCAAGCGTGGTAGCGCAGATCTTCATGACCCAGAAGGCCAAGGTGATTTGCGGAAGTTTGTTCATTATTGTGCCGCTCCTTATGAAATGCGGCGATGGTGCTGAGCAGCGTCTGAAAAATAGGTTGGTGATAAATGAAAAATGCGTTCATCGGTCATTCATGACTTATTTTTCATTCTTAACACCCTATTAATTCCTCCCCTCCAAGCTGCAATGGCTGGTAATCGATTGCGTGTGTGAAACAGGGGATCTCGGGCAGCACCACGCCAGGGATCAGCGATAGACGCATACAAATACATCGAAAAAATAGATTCTTAAGCGCTATTTTTTGCGCTTTTTAATCTAATTAATCGGCGTAGTATCAAACCCATAGAAACAAACAACCTTCAAACCCACTGGAGCAACGACCATGAAAAACAAACTGATCCTGACCCTGGCCCTCTCGGTTTTCGCTGCTGGTGCTTTCGCTGAAGATGGCTACAGCCGCACCAAGGCCAACACCTTCACAGCGGTACAGAGCCAAGCCGCTACCTACGCTGAAGATGGTTTCGACCGCACTGGCAGCCAACGCTTCGCCGAAGACGGCTACGACCGTACCGGTGGCCAGCGCTTCGCCGAAGATGGCTTCGACCGCACCGGTAGCCAGCGCTTCGCCGAAGATGGCTACGACCGCACCGGTGGCCAGCGCTTCGCCGAAGACGGCTTCGACCGCACCGGTGGCCAGCGCTTCGCTGAAGATGGTTTCGACCGCACCGGTGGCCAGCGCTTCGCTGAAGATGGTTTCGACCGCACCGACGCCCACCGCATCAGCTGATCTACTGATGCGCGCTACCAGCCCGGCTTTGGCCGGGCTTGATCATTTGCAGGCGGACACAGGCTTGGCACACTAGGCGTCTTGTCCACCAGGAGGTAGGGCCTGCAAGCCCAGCACCGATGTACTACTACGAACCTGCCAAAGGCCACGGCCTGCCCCACGACCCATTCAACGCCATCGTCGGCCCCCGCCCTATCGGCTGGATCTCTTCACAGGACCGCGAAGGCCGCCTGAACCTGGCGCCCTACAGCTTTTTCAACGCCTTCAACTACATTCCACCGATCATCGGTTTCTGCAGCGTCGGGCGCAAAGACAGCCTGAACAACATCGAGCAGACCGGCGAATTCGTCTGGAACCTGGCCACCCGCCCGTTGGCCGCGCAAATGAACCAGAGCTGTGCGCCGGTTGCCGCCGAGGTCAACGAATTCGAATTGAGCGGCCTCACCGCCACGCAGTCGCGCATCGTCAGCGTGCCTCGGGTCGGCGAAACGCCGGTGGCCTTCGAGTGCAAGGTCAGCCAGATCGTCCAGCTCAAGCGGGCCGACCAGGAACTGGTGCCCAGCTGGCTGATCCTCGGTGAAGTGGTGGCGGTGCACATTGCCGAGCACCTGTTGAACAACGGCATCTACGATACCGCTGCCGCCGAACCGATCCTGCGTGGCGGTGGCCCGGCGGACTATTTCGAACTGGGCAACCTGTTCAAGATGGCCCGGCCACCGGCCTGATCACCAGATCAGTTCGCCTTCATCGCTGACGCCCTGCAGGCGTTGCAGCTCGGCCGTGGCCGCTTCGTCGGCGGCCACGGCACCCTTGAACACCTGGCCGTCGAGCACCTTGTGAAAGCGCGGCGCGCCGCCTATGCCCAGGGCCTTGACCGCAATGGCAGCGTTGTAACCGCCGCCTTCCACCGGGACCATCGCCGAAACTGCTTCGAAATGCGGGAATTCTCTACGTGCCATGTTGCTATCCGACTGGTTTATCGAGGGCCGGCATTCTACCTTATTCGCTTGTACGGCCCCATCGCCGGCAAGCCGGCAATAGGGCCACTACAAGCGACACCTCATTCAAAGGTATGCAGGTCAAGGCTGCTGACTACCTGAGCCTGTACCAGCTCACCAAACACCTCCAGCGTCGGCGAAGCAAAGTACCCGCTCATTGCCTGCTGGTCCTGCCAGCTCCCACTGAGCAGCCACAGGTCGGTATCGGCCTGCGACCGCTGGACGGTGAAACTCAGGCAACCCGGTGCCCGCAGCGAGGGTTCGAGCAGGTCACGCAGGCGTGCGCCCAGTTCTGCCGAGCGCCCGCTGCTGGCACGGATGAAAGCAAGGTGGGTGACCGGTCGTGTCGGGGTCATTGCACAATCTCCTTGAAGCAGGCGGACGGAAAAGCCAGGCTGCCAAGGTTAGGCGCTGCCCCACGCGACGCGTTAGGCCAATACTGCCTGGCGATTGCCTGATCCTGCAGCGCGGCAGGATCAGGCAATCGGCGTGCAGCTTTCGACTAGCGCCGGCCATTGCCCAAACCTATGCTGCGTCGGTCAGCAGAGGAAAGCCATCATGACCATCGCCACGTCCATCGACCCCACCCTGGAACTGCAACGCCAGGAGCTGGCCGAGCTGATCAGCCGCCACGCCGGTGAGCCCTATGGCCCGGCCTCGGCCATCGATGACCTGTACCTGGTGCGCTATACCGAGAATGTCCGCTCGGTGCCGACCCTGGCGCAACCCGCCCTGTGCATCCTCGCCCAAGGCAGCAAGAGCCTGTTCCTCGGCGATGAACAGTACGCCTACGACCCGCTGCACTACATGGTGGTTTCAGTGACCTTGCCACTGAGCGGCGTGCGGCTCGATGCCAGCCCCGAGCACCCCAGCCTGGGCCTGCGCCTGGACCTGGACCCGGCCGAGATCAGCCAGCTGATTGCCGAAAGCGGGCCGATGCTGGTGCCCAACCGGCCCTCGGGGCGTGGCCTGTACGTGGAACGAACCGACGCTGCCTTGCTCGACGCCCTGCTGCGGCTGATTCGCCTGCTGGACACGCCGCGCGACATTTCCATGTTGGCGCCGCTGTTTCGCCGAGAGATCCTCTACCGCCTGTTGCGAGGCCCGCAGGGCTACCGGTTGTATGAAATCGCCCTGGCCAACAGCCAGACCCACCGGGTTTGCCAGGCCATCACCTGGCTTAACCAGAACTACCAGTTGCCGTTGCGCATCGAGGACCTGGCACGGGTGGTCAACCTCAGTACCTCGACCTTGCACCACCGGTTCAAGGCCGTGACTTCGATGAGCCCGTTGCAGTACCAGAAGCAGCTGCGCTTGCAGGAGGCGCGGCGGTTGATGCTGAACGACGGGCTCGAGGCGGCGGTGGCAGCCTATCGGGTCGGCTACGAAAGCCCGTCGCAATTCAGCCGGGAATACAGCCGGCTGTATGGTGCGCCACCGATTCGCGATGTGGCGCGATTGCGAGCCACGGCCGGCTGAGTGCGGTGTTACCGCTAAGAGGCCGGTACAGGCAACAATGCTTGCTCAACCCAACACAGCCGCTTGCCACTGGTTCTGGTCGACCTGGATCAGGGTCGGCCCGTTGCGCTCCACCGCCAGCATCAGCGCCGCCTGCAGCTGTGCCACATCGGCCACATGTTCCGCCGCGGCCCCCAGTGCCCGCGCCACGCCAAGGAAATCCGGGGTATGGATATCCACCCCGACCGGCTCGATGGCACGGTTGACCATGTACTTCTTGATCTCCTCGTACCCCTGGTTATTCCACAGCAGCACGATCAGCGGCACCTGCGCCTCCACTGCACTGGCCAGCTCCGGCAAGGTGAACTGCAAACCACCATCCCCGATCAGGCACACCGCAGGCGCACGCTCGCCAAGCTGCTCGGCGCTGCCCAACCAGGCGCCCATGGCCGCCGGCAAGGCATAACCCAAGGTGCCGTAGCCGGTCGAAGCATTGAACCAGCGGCGTGGCTGGTCCATGTCCAGGGTCAGGTTGCCGGTGTAGACCGGTTGGGTCGAATCGCCCACCAGAACGGCATTCGGCAAACACTCGAGGATCGCTTGCAACAGACGCGTCTGGCTCAAGGTTGGCTGGTCCCAACCGGCCGCTAGCGCCTGGTGCAGGTTGGCCACGCGGGCAGCCCCCCAGGTGCTTTCGCGCACGGGCTGCGGTTGCGCCTGCAAGGCGCCGAGCAACGCCTCGGCCGCCAGTTCGGCATCAGCCACCAGCGCCAGCTCAGGCAGGTAGTTACGCACGGTCTGGTCCGGGTCGATGTCGATGCGCAGCAGGCTGCCTGGGATCGCGAAGCCACCCTTGAAGGTCACGTCATAATCGGTTTCGGCCAGCTCGGTGCCAATAGCCAACACCACGTCAGCCTCGGCCACCAGTGCCCGCGTGGCTGGCAGTGACTGGGTCGAGCCGATCTGCAGCGGGTGGCAGGACGGCAGCAAGCCCTTGGCATTGATGGTCAGTGCCACCGGGGCCTGCAAGTGTTCGGCCAGGCGCGCCAGCGCAGCACCCGCAGCCAGCGCGCCGCCCCCGGCGAGGATCAGTGGCCGCCGTGCATTGGCCAGGCGCTCGGCCATCTGTGCCACCGCCTGCGGCGCTGCCCCTGCCCGGCTGCCACGCACCGCACGCCCGGGCAGCAAGTGCTCGGCCGGCTCGACCAGCACATCGAGCGGGATCTCGATATGCACCGGCCGCGGCCGGGCCCCGTCGAACACGGCGAAGGCCCGCGCCAGCACCTGTGGCAGGTCGTCGGCACTCATCAAGGTGTGGGAAAACGCCGCTACCCCCGCCACCAGCGCCGCCTGGTTCGGCAGCTCGTGCAGCTTGCCGCGGCCACCGCCCAATTGGTTGCGGGACTGCACGCTGGAAATGACCAGCATCGGAATCGAGTCGGCATAGGCCTGGCCCATGGCGGTGGTGATGTTGGTCATGCCCGGGCCGGTGATGATGAAGCACACCCCGGGCTTGCCACGGGTGCGCGCATAGCCGTCAGCCATGAACCCGGCACCCTGTTCATGGCGCGGGGTGATATGGCGGATGGACGACCCCGCCAGGCCGCGGTACAGCTCCACGGTATGTACGCCAGGGATGCCGAAGACATGGTCCACGCCATAGCCTTCAAGGAGTTTGATCAAAACTTCGCCGCAGGTTGCCATTGGGGTCCACCGTCAATCTTGTTGAGTTATGGCGTTATTGGACCGAAGCCACGGCTAACCCCACAATGCAAAAAAACGCATACTAGCCATGTCCTGAGATCATGGCTGAGCACAATGAAACGCCTTCCGCCGCTGCCTGCGCTGCATACCTTTCTGGTCACCGCCCAGCACTGCAATTTCACCCGCGCCGGGCAGCACTTGCACATTACCCAAGGAGCCGTCAGCCGGCAGATTGCAGCTCTCGAGGAGCACCTGGGTTATGCCCTGTTCCAGCGCCAGGCGCGCGGGCTGAGCCTGACGCGCGAGGGCCAGGACTGGCTGCCACGGGTGCAACAGGTATTCGCGCTGATCGAACAAGGGGTGCGGGAGGTGGGTGGGCGCAGCGCCACCTTGCAGCTCAAGGCGCCAACCTGCGTGATGCGCTGGCTGCTACCGCGCCTGATGGAATGGCAGGCGCTACGCCCGGATGTGCCGGTGGAACTGACCACCACGGTGCAGCATGGGGTGGACTTGCGTCGCGAGGGCTTCGATGCGGCGGTGGTCTATGGCGATGCACCGAACCAGGGGCTGCGCGTGCGCAAGCTGTTCGACGAGCAGCTGACGCCGGTCTGTGCGCCCTCGCTGCGCCACGGGCCGCTGCCGCTGCAGCAGGTTGAAGACCTGGCCCGGCACATGCTGCTGCACCCGTCGCGGGATGAGCATGACTGGTGCCTGTGGTTGCAGGCGGCCGGGGTGACGCTGGCCAGTCAGGGGCCAAAACAGCATTTCGAGACCCTGGACATGGCGATGGCCATGGCCGCGCAGGGGACTGGTGTGGCCATCGGTGACTGGTCGCTGATCGGCGATGACTTGCGCGGGGGGCGGCTGTGCATGCCGTTTGCGCTCAAGGTGATGACCGGCAAGGGGTATTACCTGGTGAGCCAGGCCAAGGGCTTGCCACCGGGGTTGGTGGAATTGCTGAATTGGCTGGAACGCCAGGCCGGTCTGTGACGGCTAAGCACTGCGCGGGTTTCAGCACCCGTGACCTAGCAGGGGAAGCGGGTTTACCCGCGCATGGGGCCGCTCAATAGCCGACTGTGAAGCGCTGCCGCGAATGCTGCGGCTTTTCCAGTTCGTCGAGCATGGCTATCGCGTAATCGGCAAAGCTGATCCAACTCCGGCCGTCGGCACCGATCAGCAGGTGGTCCTTGCCCTGCGTGTAATGCCCGCTGCGCTCACCCTCGACGAACTCCGCCGACGGCGACAGGAAGGTCCAGTCGAGGTTCGGCTCCCGTTGCAACACCTGCAGAAAATGCGCCCCGGCCGCCGCCTCGGCCTTGTATGCCTCCGGGAAGTCCGGGCTGTCGATCACCCGGTGCCCCGAGGGCAGCAACAGGCTGCCGGCCCCGCCCACCACCAGCAGGCGCCGGACCCCGGCCCGCTTGACTGGCTCGATGATGGCGTGCGGCTCGATGGTCGCGAAGTGCGCCGCGCTCAATACGGCATCCATCCCGGCTACCGCCGCTTGCAAGGCTGCGCTGTCCTTGACGTCAAGCGCCTTGACGGTCACCCCGTCACGCCCCTGCAAGCGCGAAGGGTCACGGGCGATGGCCAGCACACTGTGGCCACGGCGCAGGGCTTCTTCCAGCAACTGGCTGCCAGCACGGCCAGTGGCACCAATAATCGCGATCTTCATGGGATATTCTCCATCCAGTAAGGAACTACCACTTCATCTCACCCTTGGCGACCTTGGCCCCCAACACCAGCGAGCTCTCATCGGCCAGGCCTGGGTACCGTTGCTTCATCGCCTTGATCAACGCCCCGGCATCTTTCGCCTTGGCGGTCTCGGTATCGAAATCACGAATGTAGTTCGCCGTGAACTGCACGGCCTGCAGCGACCGGCTGCTGTCCCCCAGGTAGTGCCCGGGGATGACCGTGCGCGGCGCCAGCGCTTCGATATGCGCCAGGGTGGCGAGCCAGTCAGCCTGCGACTTGGCCGATGCGGTATCGGCCATCCATACATGGATGTGCTCGGACACCACCGCGCCACCGACCACCGCCTTGATCGACGGGATCCATACGAAACTGCGATCGGGCTGCGGGCCGTCCAGGCCAACCACCTCGAGGGCCTGGCCCTCCAGCATCAGCCGGTTGCCGTCAAGCACCTGCGGCAGCACCAGCCGCACCGGCTTGTCCGCGCCCATTTGCGGCCCCCAGTAGGCCATCTTGGCCGCCATGGTCTGGCGGATATGGGCAACCGTGGCGGCCGAAGCCAGTACCTTGGCGTCGGGGAAGGCCCGGGTCAGGGTATCCAGGCCAAAGTAGTAGTCCGGGTCACCATGGCTGATGTAGATGCTGGTCAGGTGCTTGCCGCCAGCCCGCAAACGCTGCACCAGCTGCTCGGCCTGGGCCTTGCCGAACTGGGCATCGACCAGCACGGCGTCATGTTCGCCGCTGATGATCACCGAGCTGACCGGGAAGATCGCTGCATGGCCTGGGTTGTAGACATCCAGCTGCAAGGGCTCGGCAGCCAGCGCCGGGCCGGCCAGGGTAATGCAGGCCAGTAGCAGGCCACGCAAGGTGGTGGAAAGAGGCATTGGGAACGCTCGTCAGGTGAACAATGCCCAACAGCTTAGTTGCCCGATCCATGCCAAAAAATGCGATCCTCGCACATAGTTTGTTTCTGAAATCGGGCAGATCATGGACCGCCTCAACGCCATGCGTGTTTTCGTCACCGTCGTCGACCTCGGCAGCCAGTCAGCGGCGGCGGATCATCTGCAGCTTTCCCGGCCAGTGGTGTCGCGTTACCTGGCAGAGCTGGAAGACTGGGTTGGCGCGCGGTTGATGCAGCGCACCACGCGCAGGCTCAGCCTCACTGCCGCCGGCCAGGAAACCCTGCCCCGTTGCCGACAACTGCTGGAACTGGCTGGCGACCTGCAAGCCGCGGTGCAGCAACCGGATGACGCCCCCAGAGGCGCGCTGCGCATCAGCGTAAGCACCTCATTCGGCCAGGCCCAGCTGGTGGATGCGGTCGCTGCCTACGTTCGGCGCTACCCGGGAGTGAAGGTGGAGCTGCAAATGCTCGATCGCACGGTCAACCTGGTGGACGAACGCATCGACCTGGCGATCCGCACCAGCAACGACCTGGACCCCAACCTGATCGCCCGGCGCCTGAGCGTGTGCCGCTCGGCAGTCTGCGCGGCACCGGCCTACCTGCGCGAACACGGCACGCCAAAACGGGTCGAGGACCTGAGCCGGCATAACTGCCTCACTCATGCCTATTTCGGCCACAGCTTGTGGCATTTCGAGGTGGCAGGGCAGCAGGTCGGCGTGCCCGTGGCGGGGAATATCAGCGCCAACGAGGCGATGACCCTGCAAAAGGCGGCGCTGGCCGGCGCCGGCATCGCCATGCTGCCAACCTATCAGGCCGCCGAGGCCCTGCGCCGAGGCGAGCTGGTGCGCCTGCTGCCCGAGGCAAAGCCGCGCGAGCTGAACCTGAATGCGGTGTACACTTCGCGCAAGCACATGCCGGCGACCTTGCGCAGCATGCTGGACTTCCTGGTGCAGCGGTTCAGCGACGAACCGGAGTGGGACAGGGACCTGTGACGCCGGTGTAGGAGCGGCCTTGTGTCGCGAAAGGACCGCAAAGCGGTCCCAGGATCCTGTTCAAAATCAAAAAAAATGCCGGGGCTGCTGTACAGCCTTTCGCGACCCAGGGCCGCCCCTACAGAGGTCGCGCTGTCACTCCTCGACGCTCATGTATTCCTTGGCCCAGCGGATGTAGTCCTCAGGCTGGGTGTAGGTGTGCGACAGCTCGGTGGCGCTGAGGTTTTCCGACTTGTTCTGCTGGCCGCGCTGCAGCCGCAGGCAGTCGTAGGTAGCCTTGATCGCGGCAAAGTAGGCGGCGTGGCCATCGACCACGATGCGTACCCCAAGGCGCGCCAGGCGCTCGTCGTCGCGCAGGTTCGGGTTGCCATAGGTGACCAGCATCAACGGTACCGTCAGGTGCTCGGCAATCTGCTCGAGCTGCTCGAAGTCCTTCACGCCGACCATGCAGATACCGTCGGCACCGGCCTTCTGGTAGCTCTGGGTACGCACGATGATCTCTTCGGTGGGCAGCACGCCAGCGTTGGTCCGGGCAATGATCGACAACGAGGAATCGACCCGCGCCTCCAGCGCCGCGCGGATCTTGCCAACGCCCTCTTCGACCGGGATCAGGTCGGTGGACTTGCGCCCGAATTGTGCTGGCAGCAGGGTGTCCTCGATGGTCAGTGCGGCCACGCCGGCACGCTCCAGTTCGATGACCGTACGCATGACATTCAGCGCGTTACCGTAGCCGTGGTCAGCGTCAGCCAGCACCGGCAGTTGCGCCACCCGGCCGATACGGGTGGCCTGCTCGACGAACTCGCTGAGGGTGATCAGGGCGAAGTCCGGCGCGGCCAGTACCTGCAACGAAGCGACGGAGCCGCCGAGAATGCCGACCTCGAAGCCCAGGTCTGCGGCAATGCGTGCCGACATCGGGTCGAACACCGATGCGGTGTGGTAACAGGCACCTGAAGCGAGCAGCTCGCGGAAGGCAAAACGCAGATCTTGATGGGAAGCCTTGGGCATGATCACTCCGCAAAATGAGTTGAAATTCGAACGGTAACTACCGACCCCTGTAATCGGGTCTACCTGACCTGTTCCAACCGTCGCCATCTGGGCGGTCATGCTCGACATGCAGGCAGAGGAATAAAAGGTGTGGGAGACAAAGGCGCAAAACAGCTGCGGCAAAATGTTGCACCAAGCTGGTGCAAACCGCGGTTTTCAGCCTTTGTGGCATACCAACGATATCACGCAGCCATGCAGCACTGGATGAATGCGCCAATGCCGATCTTGCATAGGGGATGCAGATAGTACATAGGAAGCTACCTAACTCAGGTTACAATCCGAGGGCTTTTTCGCGTATGGAGCCGCGCCCACAAGTACGGCGCTGGCCTCAGGCCCAACGATATCCGCGAACAGGCCGCCATACACAGACAAGGTATTCCCGTGACCGCCGCCCTACCACCCACCACCCTGCGCAACGTGCTCACCGCCCTGATGCTGGCGATCTTTCTCGGCGCACTGGACCAGAGCATCGTCGCCGTCTCGCTGCCTGCGATCTCGGCACAGTTCAACGATGTCGGCCTGCTGGCCTGGGTCATCTCCGGGTATATGGTGGCGATGACCGTGGCCGTGCCGATCTACGGCAAACTGGGCGACCTGTATGGGCGACGACGGATGATCCTTACCGGCATCAGCCTGTTCACCCTGGCCTCGATCGCCTGCGCCCTGGCCCAGGACATGCCGCAACTGGTGCTGGCCCGGGTACTGCAGGGCATCGGCGCGGGCGGCATGGTTTCGGTGAGCCAGGCGATCATCGGTGACTTCGTACCACCGCGCGAGCGCGGCCGTTACCAAGGCTATTTCAGCAGCATGTACGCGGTGGCGAGCGTCGCCGGGCCGGTGCTGGGTGGCTGGCTGACTGCGTATTTGTCGTGGCGCTGGGTGTTCTGGATCAACCTGCCCCTGGGACTGCTCGCGCTGTGGGCGATCCGCCGCGCGCTCGGCGGCATGCCGGCGCAACGCCGCGAGGCGCAGGTGGACTATCTCGGCGCGGTCCTATTGATCCTCGGCCTGGGCAGCCTGTTGCTGGGCATCACCTTGGTCGGCCAAGGCCACGCCTGGGCCGACCCGGCCGTACTGGCCCTGTTTGCCTGTGCCGGGCTGGGCCTGCTGCTGTTCATTGCCCACGAGCGCCGCTGCCCGGAGCCGCTGCTACCGCTCAGCCTGTTCGGCAACCGTGTGGCAGTGCTGTGCTGGGGCATCATTTTCTTCGCCAGCTTCCAGTCGATCTCGCTGACCATGCTGATGCCGTTGCGCTTCCAGGGCATCACCGGCGCCGGTGCCGACAGCGCTGCCCTGCATCTGCTACCGCTGGTGATGGGCTTGCCCGTGGGTGCCTTTTCTGGCGGCCGCCTGACCAGCCGGACCGGGCGCTACAAGCCACAGATCCTGGCCGGTGCGCTGCTGATGCCAGTGGCCATTTTGGCCATGGCCCTGACCCCGCCACAGGCGGGCGGGCTCAGCGCGCTGTTCATGCTGCTGACCGGTATTGCCTGCGGGCTGCAGTTTCCGACCTCGCTGGTGGGCACGCAAAGCGCGGTGGCCAGCCAGGACATCGGTGTCGCCACCAGCACCACCAACCTGTTCCGCTCGCTGGGCGGGGCCATGGGCGTGGCATGCATGTCCAGCCTGCTGCTGGCCCTGCTGCAGCAAGGCGGGTTCGAGTCGCTGGGCAATCCCTTGCTGGGCAGCCTCAAGGCCGGTGAGGTGGACCTGGAGACGCAGGCACGCTTGCTGGAAACGTTCCGGCAGCTGTTGATGGGGAGTGCCGGGGTGGCGGTGCTGGGGCTGTTTGCCGCATTGGCATTGCCAGACCGGCAGTTGCGCGGCCGCTGAAGGCCGCCGCATTAATCCTCTCTTAATACAAAGAGGAAACACTCCCTAACAATCCTTAACAAAGTGTCATTTGCGCAGCGCCGGGCTCAAGCGCAGCATATCCAGCCCGGTGTCGACCCATTTTTCGACATCTTGCAACAGGTCGAAACTGTCAGGCAGCAACAGCCAGCGCCCGATCAGGCCATCGGCATAGGCAAACATGGCCACCGCCGCGCGCTCGACATCCAGCTCGCCTGGCAACTGCCCGCGGCGCACGGCATTGGCCAACGCCAGGGTGATGCCCTGGTGGCAATCCAGCACCGCAGCCTGGCGCTGCTGGCGAATTTCACACATGTCATCGGTGAACTCGCACTTGTGATGCAGGATTTCATTGATACGCCGGGTTCGGGCATCGAGCACCAGCTCGTTGAACACTTGCAGCAACAGCTTGCGCATGCAGCCAAGCGGGTCCACTTCGTCCTCGCTTTCGCTCGCTCGCGCCAGGTGGTCATGGGTTTCGTGCACGCTGTCGAGCAAGGCCTGCACCAGCTCGGCCTTGTTATTGAAGTGCCAGTAGATGGCCCCGCGCGTCACACCCGCCTGTTCGGCGATATCGGCCAGGGTGGTTCGCGCAACCCCGCGCTTGTAGAAGGCCCTTTCCGCCGCCTCGATGATCTGGGCGCGGGTTTCCTGGGCTTCTTCTTTGGTTCGACGGACCATGGCAGTACCAACCTCGTCTGGCCCGAACGCTCGGCGCGTACGGGAAATGCTCCGGAGCACCTCTGCAGGGCGCCTCGCGGATGAGCTAATCAAGGGCTGTGGCAGTACCCAAGTACAACCCAGCGGTATTTACAAACAACCATGAATGTAAGTATATTCCTTAGCAAGCTATTTATCCACTGGATAGCAATTTTTCCAGATCAAGATTCTTCCATTACTCTTGAGCGTCTCCCTGCTCCAGCGACCCGAGGATCCTCATGCAATTCAAGCCAGCCGTTACCGCTCTGGTTTCCGCCGTCGCCCTGGCATCCCTGCTCAGTGGCTGCAAGAAAGAAGAAGCAGCGCCTGTGGCGCAGGCTCCTCTGGTCGGCGTCGTGACCATCCAGCCGCAAGCTTTCACCCTGACCTCGGAACTGCCGGGGCGCACCAGTGCCTACCGCGTCGCCGAAGTGCGCCCGCAGGTCAATGGCATCATTCTCAAGCGCCTGTTCAAGGAAGGCAGCGAAGTCAAGGAAGGCCAGCAGCTGTACCAGATCGACCCTTCCGTGTACGAAGCCAACCTGGCCAATGCCCAGGCCAACCTGCAGGCCACCCGCTCGCTGGCCGAACGCTACAAGCAGCTGATCGACGAACAGGCGGTGTCCAAACAGGAATACGACGACGCCAATGCCAAACGATTGCAGGCCGAGGCTTCGCTGAAGAGTGCGCAGATCGACCTGCGCTACACCAAGGTGCTGGCACCGATCAGCGGCCGTATCGGCCGCTCCGCGGTCACCGAAGGTGCGCTGGTGAGCAATGGCCAGGCCAACGCCATGGCGACCATCCAGCAACTCGACCCGATCTACGTCGACGTCACCCAGTCCACCGCCGAGCTGCTCAAGCTGCGCCGTGACCTGGAAAGCGGCCAGCTGCAGAAGGCTGGTGACAACGCCGCCTCGGTGCAACTGGTGCTGGAAGACGGCAGCCTGTTCAAGCAGGAAGGCCGCCTGGAGTTCTCCGAAGTGGCGGTCGACGAGACCACCGGCTCGGTCACCCTGCGTGCGCTGTTCCCCAACCCCGATCACACCCTGCTGCCTGGCATGTTCGTGCATGCGCGGCTCAAGGCCGGGGTCAACGCCAACGCCATCCTGGCGCCGCAACAGGGCGTGACCCGCGACCTGAAAGGCGCGCCGACCGCGCTGGTGGTCAACCAGCAGAACAAGGTCGAACTGCGCCAGCTCAAGGCCAACCGTACCCTGGGCAGCGACTGGCTGATCGAGGAAGGCCTGAACCCCGGTGACCGCCTGATCACCGAAGGGCTGCAGTACGTGCGCCCGGGCGTCGAGGTCAAGGTCAGCGAAGCCACCAACGTCAAGAAACCCGCAGGCCCCGATCAGGCCAACGCGGCGAAAGCAGACGCCAAAGCGGAGTAAACCATGTCGAAGTTCTTTATCGATCGCCCGATCTTCGCCTGGGTGATCGCCTTGGTGATCATGCTGGTCGGCGCCTTGTCGATCCTGAAGCTGCCGATCAACCAGTACCCCAGCATCGCGCCGCCGGCCATTGCCATCGCCGTGACCTACCCGGGCGCCTCGGCGCAAACCGTGCAGGACACCGTGGTACAGGTGATCGAGCAGCAGCTCAACGGTATCGACCACCTGCGTTATGTGTCGTCGGAAAGCAACTCCGACGGCAGCATGACCATTACCGCTACCTTCGAGCAGGGCACCAACCCCGACACCGCGCAGGTGCAGGTACAGAACAAGCTGAACCTGGCCACCCCGCTGCTGCCGCAGGAAGTGCAGCAGCAAGGTATCCGCGTCACCAAGGCAGTGAAGAACTTCCTGCTGGTGATCGGCCTGGTGTCCGAAGACGGCAGCATGTCCAAGGACGACCTGGCCAACTACATCGTCTCCAACATGCAGGACCCGATTTCGCGTACTGCGGGTGTAGGTGACTTCCAGGTGTTCGGTGCCCAGTACGCCATGCGTATCTGGCTCGATCCGGCCAAGCTGAACAAGTTCCAGCTGACCCCGGTCGACGTCAAGACCGCAGTGGCCGCGCAGAACGTGCAGGTGTCCTCCGGCCAGCTCGGCGGCCTGCCTGCCATGCCGGGTACCCAGCTGAACGCCACCATCATCGGCAAGACCCGCCTGCAGACTGCCGAGCAGTTCGAGAAGATCCTGCTCAAGGTCAACAGCGACGGCTCGCAGGTACGCCTGGGTGACGTCGCCCAGGTTGGCCTGGGCGGCGAGAACTATGCAGTCAGCGCCCAGTTCAACGGCAAGCCGGCCTCCGGTCTTGCGGTAAAGCTGGCCACCGGTGCCAACGCCCTGGACACTGCCAAGGCCCTGCGCAAGACCATCGCCGACCTGGAACCGTTCTTCCCGCCTGGGGTGAAAGCGGTATTCCCGTATGACACCACCCCGGTGGTCACCGAGTCGATCAGCGGCGTGATCCACACCCTGATCGAAGCCGTGGTCCTGGTGTTCCTGGTGATGTACCTGTTCCTGCAGAACTTCCGCGCCACCATCATCACCACCATGACCGTCCCGGTGGTATTGCTGGGTACCTTCGGCATCCTCGCCGCAGCAGGCTTCAGCATCAACACGCTGACCATGTTCGCCATGGTGCTGGCCATCGGCTTGCTGGTCGACGATGCCATCGTCGTGGTGGAAAACGTCGAGCGGGTGATGTCCGAGGAAGGCTTGCCGCCCAAGGAAGCGACCAAGCGCTCGATGGAGCAGATCCAGGGTGCCCTGGTGGGTATCGCCCTGGTGCTGTCGGCAGTACTGCTGCCCATGGCGTTCTTCGGCGGCTCCACCGGCGTAATCTACCGGCAGTTCTCGATCACCATCGTCTCGGCCATGGGCCTGTCGGTGCTGGTGGCGCTGATCTTCACCCCGGCACTGTGCGCCACCATGCTCAAGCCGCTGAAGAAGGGCGAGCACCATGTGGCCAAGCGCGGCTTCTTTGGCTGGTTCAACCGCAACTTCGACCGCAGCGTTACCGGCTACGAGCGCAGCGTAGGTGCCATCCTGCGCAACAAGGCGCCGTTCCTGCTGGCCTATGCACTGATCGTGGTCGGCATGATCTGGCTGTTCGCCCGCATCCCGACCGCGTTCCTGCCGGAAGAAGACCAGGGCGTGCTGTTCGCCCAGGTACAGACCCCGGCCGGCTCCAGTGCCGAGCGCACCCAGGTGGTGGTCGACCAGATGCGCGAGTACCTGCTGAAGGACGAAGCCGACACCGTGGCGTCGGTGTTCACCGTCAACGGCTTCAACTTCGCTGGCCGCGGCCAGAGCTCGGGCATGGCATTCATCATGCTCAAGCCGTGGGATGAACGCTCCAAGGAAAACAGCGTGTTCGCCCTGGCCCAACGTGCCCAGCAGCATTTCTTCACCTTCCGCGATGCGATGGTGTTCGCCTTCGCCCCGCCTGCGGTGCTGGAACTGGGTAACGCCACCGGTTTCGACGTGTTCCTGCAGGACCGTGGTGGTGTCGGCCATGCCAAGCTGATGGAAGCACGCAACCAGTTCCTGGCCAAGGCCGCGCAGAGCAAGATCCTCAGCGCTGTGCGCCCGAACGGCCTGAACGACGAGCCGCAGTACCAGCTGACCATCGATGACGAGCGTGCCAGCGCCCTGGGCGTGACCATCGCCGACATCAACAACACCCTGTCGATTGCCCTGGGTGCCAGCTACGTCAACGACTTCATCGACCGTGGCCGGGTCAAGAAGGTGTACATCCAGGGCGAACCGAACGCGCGGATGAGCCCGGAAGACCTGCAGAAGTGGTACGTGCGCAATGGCGCCGGCGAAATGGTGCCGTTCTCCTCCTTCGCCAAGGGCGAATGGACCTACGGCTCGCCCAAGCTGTCGCGTTACAACGGCGTCGAAGCGATGGAAATCCTGGGTGCACCGGCACCTGGCTACAGTACCGGTGAAGCCATGGCCGAAGTCGAGCGCATCGCCGGCGAACTGCCTAGCGGTATCGGCTACTCGTGGACCGGCATGTCCTATGAGGAAAAGCTCTCCGGCTCGCAGATGCCGGCGCTGTTCGCCCTGTCGGTACTGTTCGTGTTCCTGTGCCTGGCAGCCCTGTATGAAAGCTGGTCGATCCCGATCGCCGTGGTACTGGTCGTGCCGTTGGGCATCATCGGTGCACTGATCGCCACCAGCCTGCGCGGGTTGTCCAACGACGTGTACTTCCTGGTCGGCCTGTTGACCACCATCGGCCTGGCAGCGAAAAACGCCATTCTGATCGTCGAGTTCGCCAAGGAATTGCACGAACAAGGCCGCAGCCTGTACGACGCAGCGATCGAGGCATGCCGCATGCGTCTGCGCCCGATCATCATGACCTCGCTGGCGTTCATCCTCGGCGTGGTACCGTTGACCATCGCCAGTGGCGCCGGCGCCGGCAGCCAGCACGCCATCGGCACCGGTGTGATCGGCGGCATGATCAGTGCGACCGTACTGGCAATCTTCTGGGTACCGCTGTTCTTCGTCGCAGTGTCGTCGCTGTTCGGCAGCAAACAGCCGGAACAGGACGCCACCCCTGAAACTCCACGTTATGAGGCTGGGCAATGACCAAGTCTTTGTTGTCCCTGGCGGTAACCGCTTTCATTCTCGGCGGCTGCTCGCTGATCCCTGACTACCAAACCCCGGAATCGCCGGTGGCCGCGCAGTGGCCGCAAGGCCCTGCCTACTCGCCGACCCAGTCGGCGGACGTTGCCGCTGCCGAACAAGGCTGGCGCCAGTTCTTCCACGATCCGGCGCTGCAACAGCTGATCCAGACCGCGCTGGTGAACAACCGCGACCTGCGTGTGGCGGCGCTGAACATCGATGCCTATCGCGCACAGTACCGCATCCAGCGGGCCGACCTGTTCCCGGCGGTTTCCGCCAACGGCAGCGGCAGCCGCCAACGGGTGCCGGCGAACATGTCGCAAACCGGTGAAGCCGGCATCAGCAGCCAGTACTCGGCCACCCTCGGCGTGAGTGCCTACGAGCTGGACCTGTTCGGCCGCGTACGCAGCCTGACCGAGCAGGCCCTGGAAACCTACCTGTCCAGCGAACAGGCGCGGCGCTCCACGCAGATCAGCCTGGTGGCCAGCGTGGCCAACGCCTACTACACCTGGCAGGCCGACCAGGCGCTGTTCAAGCTGACCGAAGAAACGCTGAAGACCTACGAGGAAAGCTACAACCTCACCCGTCGCAGCAATGAAGTCGGCGTCGCCTCGGCACTCGATGTCAGCCAGGCGCGCACCGCCGTGGAAGGCGCCCGGGTCAAGTACTCGCAGTACCAGCGCCTGGTCGCCCAGGACGTCAACAGCCTGACCGTGCTGCTGGGCACCGGCATCCCCGCCGACCTGCCCAAACCACTGGAGCTCAATGCCGACCAGCTGGCCGAAGTACCGGCCGGCCTGCCGTCGGACATCCTCCAGCGGCGCCCGGACATCCAGGAGGCCGAACACCTGCTCAAGGCCGCCAACGCCAACATCGGCGCGGCCCGTGCAGCGTTCTTCCCGAGCATCAGCCTGACCGCCAATGCCGGCAGCCTGAGCCCGGACATGGGTCACCTGTTCTCGGGTGGCCAAGGTACCTGGCTGTTCCAGCCGCAGATCAACCTGCCGATCTTCAACGCCGGCAGCCTGAAGGCCAGCCTGGACTACTCGAAGATCCAGAAGGACATCAACGTCGCCAAGTACGAGAAAACCATCCAGACGGCCTTCCAGGAAGTCTCCGATGGCCTGGCGGCGCGCAAGACCTTCGAAGAGCAGCTGCAGGCGCAACGCGACCTGGTGCAGGCGAACCAGGACTACTACCGCCTGGCCGAACGCCGCTACCGCATCGGTATCGACAGCAACCTGACCTTCCTCGATGCTCAGCGCAACCTGTTCAGCGCCCAGCAAGCCCTGATCGGCGACCGCCTTTCGCAGCTGACCAGCGAGGTCAACCTGTACAAGGCGCTTGGCGGTGGCTGGTACGAGCAGACCGGGCAGGCCAACCAGCAGGCCTCGGTGGAAGCACCGCAAGGCTGATCGAGACAGCAACAGCATCAAGCCCACCCTCGCGGTGGGCTTTTTGTTTTCTGTTGCCTGCTCTGGCCTCTTCGCGGGCTCGCCCGCTGCCACAGAATCACCACCGTTTCACAGGCTGTGGTAATCCTGTGGCAGCGGGCGAGCCCGCGAAGAGGCCTGCACAGGAAAACAATTAACCAACCGGAACATTCCGTTCGATTATCGCCCGTTTCCGTTTGTGGCGAATTGCCTCAGCCCCGCCCCACCCCGCACCATCCTCGCCACGCAACGTTGCCCCGGTTCATCCCACAGACCCGCACCTGCAGGCCGCATCCTGCAGCACACCGGCTCGCCCATAAAAACAAGAGATCGACGACAGATGAGCACTTTGCAACCCGCACGCCAGCTGCTGCCAGGCCTGTTGGCCATGTCCTGCGCCTTCCCGCTGTTCGCCGCCGAGGGTGGCTTCATGGAAGACGCCAAGGCCACCCTCAACCTGCGCAACTTCTATATCAACCGCAACTTCGTCGACCCGGCCCACCCGCAGGCCAAGGCCGAGGAATGGACGCAAAGCTTCATCCTCGACGCCCGCTCCGGTTTCACCCAGGGTACCGTCGGTTTCGGCATGGACGTATTGGGCCTGTACTCGGTCAAGCTCGACGGCGGCAAAGGCACCACCAACACCCACCTGTTGCCGGTGCACGACGATGGCCGCCCTGCCGATGACTTCGGCCGCCTGGGCGTAGCGCTGAAAGCCAAGCTGTCCGAAACCGAGCTGAAGGTCGGCGAATGGATGCCGGTACTGCCGATCCTGCGCTCGGACGACGGCCGCTCGTTGCCGCAGACCTTCCGCGGTGGCCAGCTGACCTCGAAGGAAATCGCCGGCCTGACCCTGTATGCCGGCCAGTTCCGCGGCAACAGCCCGCGCAACGACGCCAGCATGGAAGACATGTCGCTGAACGGCAAGGCGGCGTTCACCTCCGACCGCTTCAACTTTGCCGGTGGTGAGTACACCTTCAACGACAAGCGCACCATGATTGGCCTGTGGGATGCGCAGCTCAAGGACATCTACCGTCAGCAGTACCTCAACCTGGTGCACAGCCAGCCGCTGGGCGATTGGACCCTGGGCGCCAACCTGGGCTACTTCACCGGCAAGGAAGACGGTGCCGAACGCGCCGGCGAACTGGACAACCGCACCGCCTCGGCGCTGCTTTCGGCACGCTACCAAGGCCACACCTTCTATGTCGGCCTGCAGAAGGTCAGCGGCGACAACGCCTGGATGCGGGTCAACGGCACCAGCGGCGGCACCTTGGCCAACGACAGCTACAACTCCAGCTTCGACAATGCCAAGGAGCGATCCTGGCAGGTACGCTACGACTTCAACTTCGCCACCGTCGGCGTGCCCGGCCTGACCCTGATGAACCGCTACATCAAGGGTGACAACGTCACCGCAGGCGGGGTAGACGACGGCAAGGAATGGGCGCGGGAAACCGAACTGGCCTATGTGGTGCAATCGGGCAGTTTCAAGGACCTGTCGCTGAAATGGCGCAACTCCACCATGCGCCGGGACTTCAGCACCAACGCGTTCGATGAGAACCGGTTGATTGTAAGTTACCCGCTGAACCTGCTTTGAACAGGCTGGATACGGCAGTGCGGGCCACTGCCATTCGCCTGGCTGATGATGGTGGTGGCAGCGGTCTATCCTGAGCTATATCGGTTGCTGCACCGGCCGCTTCGCGGCTAACCCCGCTGCCACGAGGTTTCCAGCGAACCCTGTGAGAACAGGCCGGTGCCGGCAATTCACCCCGATCCGGCAAACCAGGGAGGCACAACATGAAGAACCTCGTCGACCACCTGAGCCAATACGCCAGCTACCACCGCGACCCACGCAACATCGCCACCCACTTCGTGGGCATTCCCTTGATCGTACTGGCAGTCACCATCCTGCTGTCACGCCCTGGCTGGGACGTGGCCGGCATGTGGCTGTCTCCGGCGATGCTGGCAGCGGCAGCCGCGGTATGGTTCTACCTGCGCCTGGACCTGCGCTTCGGGCTGGTGATGGGCGTGCTGCTGGGGCTTTGCCTGTGGGTCGGCCAGGTGCTGGCAGTACAGTCCACGGCGCTGTGGCTCGGCAGCGGGCTGGCAGCGTTCGTGCTGGGCTGGATCATCCAGTTCGTCGGCCATTACTACGAAGGCCGCAAACCGGCGTTTGTCGACGACATCAGCGGCTTGATCATCGGGCCGCTGTTCGTGGTGGCGGAAGCGGCGTTCATGCTGGGCCTGTGCCCGGCCCTGAAGCAGGCCGTGGAGCGCAACGCAGGCCCGGTTGTGGCGCGCTCGTTGTAGGAGCGGCCTTGCGTCGCGATGGGCCGCGAAGCGGCCCCGGCGGTATTGGCTGCGAAGCTGGGATGCGGTTGCGAAGCTGAGATCCTGGGGCCGCTTTGCGGCCCATCGCGACGCAAGGCCGCTCCTACAGCTAGCTGATCGGCGCCCTTGATGATGGACAGGTACCCAACATCCGGGGCGCAGCTCAACCGCGCAGGGGTCAGCTACGTGATTCCACCCCCAGCTCATCCCACACCGACTCGGCCAGGTGGAAGGTGGCGTTGGCCGCCGGAATGCCGCAATAGATCGCGCTCTGCATCAGTACTTCCTTGATTTCGTCGCGGGTCACGCCGTTGTTGGCTGCTGCACGCAGGTGCAGCTTCAGCTCGTCGTTGCGGTTCATGCCGATCAGCATGGCGATGGTGATCAGGCTGCGCGTGTGGCGCGGCAGGCCCGGGCGGGTCCAGATGTCACCCCAGGCGTGGCGGGTGATCATTTCCTGGAACTCGCCATTGAAATCGTTGAGCTTGTCCAGGCTGCGGTCCACATGGGCATCGCCAAGCACTGCCCGGCGTACCTGCATGCCGGCGTCGTAACGTTGTTTCTCGTCCATGCCGATATCCTCAATGAGCCAGCAGGAAGTCGAGCACGCGGCGGCTGAACGGCTCGCCGACCTCGACGTTGGACAGGTGCGCAGCCGGGAAGTCGACGTATTCGGCAGCTTCGATCGCAGCCTGCATGAAGCGGCCGTGTTCAGGCGTGGTCACCACGTCTTCGCTACCGGCCACGATCAGCGTTGGTACCTGGATACGGCCCAGTTGCTCGCGGTAGTCGGCATCGCGCACCGCCGCGCAGTTGCTGGCATACCCTTGCGGGCTGGTCTGCGCGAGCATCTGGCAGATGCGCTGGGCCTGGGCTGGCTGGGCCTGGGCAAACCCCGGGGTGAACCAGCGGGCGATGGAGGCGTCGCGCAGGTCGATCATGGCCTGCTGGCCACCCTTGAGCACGGTGTCGATCCGGCTGTTCCACACCTCGTCGTTGGCAATCTTGGCGGCGGTGTTGCACAGCGTCAGGCTGTGCAGGCGCTGGCCGGCATTGATGCCCAGCCACTGGCCGATCAGGCCGCCCATCGACAGGCCGACGAAGTGCGCCTTGGCGATGTCCAGGCCGTCGAGCAGGGCCAATACGTCTCGGCCCAGCTGTTCGATGGTGTAGGGGCCTTGCGTGACCAGCGATGCGCCGTGGCCACGGGTGTCGTAGCGCAGCACCCGCAGGTGCTGGCTCCACAGCGGGACCTGCGTGTCCCACATGCCCAGGTCGGTGCCCAACGAGTTGGACAGGACCAGCACCGGGGCGTTTTCCGGGCCATCGATCTGGTAGTTCAAAACGCCATCGGCCAATTGCAAGTGCGCCACAGCGGTCTCCTTCAGGCAGTAAAACGTTGATGTTCAGATACGGCGCGGGCCACCCAGACGCGGGCCTGGCCCAGGTAATGGGCAGGATCGAGCAGGCGATCGAGTTCTTCCCCAGACAGTTCGGCACTGACCTGCGGTTCGTCGCCCAGCACCGCACGCAAGTGACGCCGCTCGGCCACGGCGCGCTGGCAGCATTGCTCCAGCAGGTGGTGGGCGCGGTCGCGGCCCACCCGCTGGGCGAGGACGATGCTCACTGCCTCGGCCAGTACCAGCCCCTGGGTCAGGTCGAGGTTGGCGCGCATGCGTGCGGCATCCACTTGCATGCCCTCGGCAATCACCTGGGCCTGGCGCAACGCACCGGAGACCAGGCAGCAGATATCCGGCAGGGTTTCCCACTCGGCATGCCACAGGCCCAGGCTGCGCTCGTGCTCCTGGGGCATGGCGGCAAACAGCGTCGAGACCAGGCCCGGCACGCGCGTCGCCGCCCCGATCAGCACAGCGGCACCCACCGGGTTGCGCTTGTGCGGCATGGTCGAGGAGCCGCCCTTGCCTGGCGCGGAAGGCTCGAACAGCTCCCCCGCCTCGGTCTGCATCAGCAGGCTGACATCGCGGCCAAACTTGCCCAGGCTCCCGGCGACCAGGCCCAGCACCGAGGCGAACTCAACCAGGCGGTCGCGCTGGGTATGCCAGGGTTGCTCGGGCAAAGTCAGCTTGAGCTGAGCGGCCAAGGCTTCGGCCACCGGCATTGCCTTGCTGCCGAGGGCCGCCAGGCTACCCGAGGCGCCACCGAACTGCAGCACCAGCAAGCGTGGGCGCAGCTCCTGCAGGCGTTGTCGGTGGCGGGTCAAGGCGCCCAGCACACCCGCCAGTTTCATACCCAGGGTCACCGGTGTGGCGTGCTGCAGCCAGGTGCGCCCCACCAGCGGCGTATCGGCGTGCTGCAAGGCCTGGTGCGACAGGGTATCGGCGAGCCTGGCCAGGTCAGCCTCGATCAGGTCGAGGGCCGCGCGCAGCTGCAGGACCAGGCCGGTATCCATCGCATCCTGGCTGGTGGCGCCGAGGTGTACGTAGCGCTCGGCCTCGGGCACGCCACTGGCAATCACCTTGCCCAACGCCTTCACCAGCGGGATTGCCGAGTTGCCAGCGCTGGCAATCGCGTCAGCCAGTGCGCGCACGTCGTAGCGCTCGGCGTGGCAGGCCGCCTCGATGGCCGCGACGGCGCTGTGCGGGACCAGCCCGGCTGCAGCTTCGGCACGGGCCAGTGCCGCTTCGAAATCGAGCATGCCTTGCAGCCGGCCGCGGTCGGAAAATATCTCGCGCATGGCCGGCGCGGTGAAGTAGGCGTCGAACAGTTGGTTGGTCATGCCACGTCCTTAATCATCGTGGTGCAAGTACGCCGCCTGCCTCGGCAGGCGCAGGCTGAACAGGAAGGCTATCGCCATCATCGCCGTCACGTACCAGTAGAAAGTGTTTTCCATGCCCAGGGTCTTCAAGCCCAGGGCCACGTATTCGGCCGAACCGCCGAACGCCGCGTTGGCCACCGCATAGGCCAGGCCCACACCCAACGCACGCACCTGCGGCGGGAACATCTCGGCCTTCACCAGGCCGCTGATCGAGGTGTAGAAACTGACGATACACAGCGCCAGGGTAATCAGCACGAAGGCCATGAACGGGCTGGTCACGGTTTTCAACGCCATCAGCAGCGGCACCGTGAACAATGTGCCCAGGGCGCCGAACAGCAGCATCGAATTGCGCCGGCCGATGCGGTCGGAGAGCATGCCGAAGAACGGCTGCAGCACCATGAACAGGAACAACGCACCGGTCATCACGTAGCTGGCGTTCTTCGCTGTCATGCCGGCGGTGTTCACCAGGTATTTCTGCATGTAGGTGGTGAAGGTGTAGAAGATCAGCGAGCCGCCGGCGGTATAGCCGAGCACGGTGATGAAGGCCGCCGCGTGGTTGCTGAACAGGCCCTTGATGGTGCCGGCTTCCTTGCTTTGACGGACTTCGGCGCTGCTGGTCTCGTGCAGCGAGCGGCGCAACATCAGTGAGATCAGCGCGGCGATGGCACCCACCACGAACGGAATGCGCCAGCCCCAGGCGCGCAGCTCGTCCTCGGTGAGCAACTGCTGCAGGATCACCACCACCAGCACCGCCAGCAACTGGCCGCCGATCAGGGTGACGTACTGGAACGATGCGAAGAAACCGCGCTGGCCGCGCAGGGCCACTTCGCTCATGTAGGTGGCGGTGGTGCCGTACTCGCCGCCTACCGACAGGCCCTGGATCAGGCGGGCCAGCAACAGCAATGCCGGGGCCCAGGTGCCGATGCTGGCATAGGTGGGCAGGCAGGCGATCATCAGCGAGCCGAAGCACATCATCAGCACCGAGATCATCAGGGAATTCTTGCGACCATGGCGGTCAGCGAGGCGGCCGAAGATCCAGCCACCAATGGGGCGCATCAGAAAGCCTGCGGCAAACACGCCCGCCGTGTTCAGCAACTGCACGGTAGGGTCGTCGGAGGGAAAGAAAGCCGGGGCAAAGTAGATGGCGCAGAAGGCGTAGACGTAGAAGTCGAACCATTCCACCAGGTTGCCTGAAGAGGCACCAACGATGGCGAAGATGCGTTTGCTGCGTTCTTCGCCGGTGTAATAGGTTGAAGTCATGGTGAGTTCACTCCTGGAGGGTCGCAGGTAATTCTAGACACACCTGGTAACACGCTCGTTCCGCCTTGGCCTCGTGTCTAAGGTTCGGCCTCTTCGCCGGCATGCCCACACCCACAGCAGGAGGCGTGGTTCCCCTGTGACAGCAGGCATGGCCGCGAAGAAGCCGGTACAGGTCAAACCCGTTCGATGGCCAACGCCAACCCTTGCCCAACGCCCACACACATGGTCGCCAAGCCTTTACGCCCGCCGCTCTTCTCCAACTGGTGCAGCGCCGTCAGCACCAGGCGCGCACCGCTCATGCCCAGCGGGTGGCCCAGGGCGATCGCGCCACCGTTGGGGTTCACTTGTGGCGCATCGTCGGCCACGCCCAGTTCACGCAGCACTGCCAGACCTTGGCTGGCAAAGGCTTCATTAAGCTCGATCACATCGAAATCCGGCACTGCCAGCCCCAGGCGCTCGGTCAGCTTGCGCACCGCCGGCACCGGGCCGATGCCCATCACCCGCGGCGCGACCCCGGCGCTGGCCATGCCCAGGACCCTGGCACGTGGGGTCAGGCCGTGCTTCTGCACCGCCTCGGCCGATGCCAGGATCAGCGCCGCAGCGCCATCATTCACACCCGAAGCGTTGCCAGCGGTGACGGTCTTGTCCGGGCCATTGACCGGTTTGAGCCGGGCCAGGGCTTCCAGGGTCGTCTCCGGGCGCAGGTGTTCGTCGTGCTCGACAACGGTTTCGCCCTTCTTGTGGGCGATACGCACCGGCACGATCTCTTCGGCAAAGAACCCGGCGGCCTGGGCAGCGGCGGCCTTGTGCTGGCTGCGCAGGGCGAAGGCGTCCTGGTCGGCGCGCGAAACCTGGTAATCGTCAGCCACGTTGTCGGCGGTTTCCGGCATCGAATCCACACCGTACTGGCTCTTCATCAGCGGGTTGACGAAACGCCAGCCAATGGTGGTGTCTTCGAGCTTCATGTTGCGCGAGTAGCCGCTCTCGGCCTTGCCCATGACGAACGGGGCACGCGACATCGACTCGACGCCGCCGGCAATCGCCAGCTCCATTTCACCGCTGGCGATGGCGCGGAAGGCGGTGCCGATGGCATCCATGCCCGAAGCGCACAGGCGGTTCAGGGTGACGCCGGGGATGCTCTGCGGCAGGCCGGCCAGCAACAGTGCCATGCGCGCCACGTTGCGGTTGTCTTCACCGGCCTGGTTGGCGCAGCCGAAGAACACCTCGTCGAGCTGTTCCCATTGCACGCTCGGGTTGCGCTCGATCAGCGCCTTCAGCGGCACGGCGGCCAGGTCATCGGCGCGCACGCCAGCCAGTGCGCCACCGAAGCGGCCGATCGGGGTACGAATGGCATCACAGATGAATACGTCGCGCATCAGGCTTCTCCTGCCGCCTGGCCATGCGCCGCGGCGGTACGGGCTTCGAGGTCGCGCAGGGCGGACAGCTCGACTTCGGTGGGTTCGGCGGTGGTCTGCACATCGTCGGCAAAGCGGATCGCCCAGCCAGTGGCAGCGATGATCTGCTCACGGCTCACACCTGGGTGGATGGCGGTGACGACGAACTCGTTGGTGCCGGCTTCCGGCTCCATGATGCACAGGTCCGTGATGATGCCGACCGGGCCGTCGCCTGGCAGGCCCAGACGCTTGCGCGAGTCGCCGCCTTCACCGTGGCCAACCGAGGTGATGAAATCCAGCTTGTCGACGAAGGCACGCGGAGACTGCTTGAGGATGATCAGCACCTGCTTGGCGGAACCGGCGATCTCCGGTGCGCCGCCGGCACCCGGCAGGCGGGTTTTCGGGGCGTGGTAGTCACCGACCACGGTGGTATTGATGTTGCCGAAGCGGTCGACCTGCGCGGCGCCCAGGAAACCGACATCGATGCGCCCACCCTGCAGCCAGTAGCGGAAGATCTCGCCGGTCGGCACCACGGTATCGGCAGTCTCGGCCAGCTCACCGTCGCCGATCGACAGCGGCAGCACGCTTGGCTTGGCGCCGATCGGGCCGGATTCGTAGATCAATACCACGTCAGGCGACGAGGTCAGGCGCGCCAGGTTGGCGGCCTTGGACGGCAAGCCGATGCCGACGAAGCACACTGCACCATTGCGCAGGCGCCGGGCTGCGGCGACGGTCATCATTTCGGAAGTGGAGTAGCTCATTGTGCGGCCTCCGCAGTGCTGGCCAGCCTGGCCTTGAATTCGTTGAAATCGGCAGTGCCGCGGATGTAGGTGTCGATCCAGGCGGTGAACGATTCGCGGCTACGGGCGATCGGGTCCCACGCCTGGTAGAAGCGGTTGTCACGCTCGTAGTAGCCGTGAGCGTAGGACGGGTGTGCCCCACCCGGCACCAGGCACACTGCGCTCAGGGCCCAGGTCGGTAGCACGCAGGCGTTCATCGGTGCCTGCAGGTCGTCGACAATTTCCTCGACGGTGACGATGCAACGCTTGGCGGCCAGGGCAGCTTCCTTCTGCACACCGAGAATCCCCCACAGCAGCACGTTGCCCTTGCGGTCCGCCTTCTGCGCGTGGATGACGGTCACGTCCGGGCGCACCGACGGTACCGCCGCCAGCACTTCACCGGTGAACGGGCAGGTAACGCTCTTGATCAGCGGGTTGACCTTCGGCAGATCGGAACCGGCGTAGGCACGCAGCACCGCGAAGGGCAGGCCGGAGGCACCGGCAACATACGCGTTGGCCAGGTCGGCGTGGCTGTGTTCTTCAATCTCGATGGCATGTGGCCATTGCTTTTCGACGGCATCCCGCAGGCGGTGCAGCGAACCGACACCCGGGTTGCCGCCCCAGGAGAAAATCAGCTTGCTGGCGCAACCGGCACCGATCAGCTGGTCGTAGATCAGGTCGGGGGTCATGCGCACCAGGGTCAGGTCGCGCTTGCCCTGGCGGATGATTTCGTGGCCAGCGGCGGTCGGGATCAGGTGGGTGAAACCTTCCAGGGCGACGGTATCGCCATCCTGGATGAACTGCTTCACGGCCTCGTGAAGCGAGAGAATTGCGGCCATTTGGAGACTCCTGGTCAGGATGCTTCGGTAAGCTCAGATTAAGGAGGCTCGCGGGGGGCTGACAATCCGATAATCGACTATTTGTTCGATTATCGAACCAATTATTGCATCCCTACCTATCTCCTTTCGTTACCGGTAGCGGCCCCTTCGCCGGCAAGCCAGCTGCCACAGGTACGGCGGTCGGCGCACTCGTGTGGGAGCCGGTTTGCCGGCGATCAGGCCGTCACATCAGGTCGCGTCAGCGTGGCTCACCAAACCTTTCACGATCACACCAATGGTCGCCAACCCTGCCGGTACCAGCAGCGCCGTCAGTACCTGCTCGAAACTCCAGCCCAGGCCCAGCAGCGTCGCGCCACTCCAGGCCCCGAGAATCGCCCCGAAACGGCCGATGCCCAGCATCCACGAAACCCCCGTGGCCCGGCCCTGCGTGGGGTAGAAGCGCGCCGCCAGCGACGGCATGGCCGACTGCGCCCCGTTCACACACATGCCGGCAACCAGCACCAGGGTAGCCAATAGGGTGATGTTGCCCAGGCTCTGCCCCACGGCGTAGGCAAACACCCCTGCCAGCAGATAGAAAATGCCGATCACCTTGTGCGGGTTGAAGCGGTCCATGGCCCAACCCACACCGACCGCGCTCAGCACGCCACCGAACTGGAACAGCGCGCCGATGAAAGCAGCCTGCTCCATGCTCGCGCCGCTGTCGCGCATCAGCGTCGGCAACCAGCTGGTCAGCAGATAGACGATGACCAGGCCCATGAAGTAGGTCAGCCACAACAGCACGGTGCCCAGGCCATAGGTGCCGGAGAAGATCACCGCAAACACGTTGCGTGCGGCCACCGCCTTTTGTTCCGGCACGCTGAAGCTGCCCGCCTCGGCCACCACCTGCGGGGCGATCGGCGACAAGGTCTTGCGCACCTTGTCGGTGCCGCGGTTGCGCACCACCAGGAACCGCGCCGACTCCGGCAGCCAGGCCATGAGCACCAGCGCCAGCAGCAACGGCAGCACACCACCGATCACCAGCAGGCTATGCCAACCGTAGGCCGGGATCATCTTGGCGGAAATGAAGCCACCACCGGCCATGCCGAGGTTGAAGCCGCAGAACATGCTGGTTACCAGCAGCGACTTGAGACGCTCGGGCGTGTATTCGGAAAGCAGCGTGGTGGCATTGGGCATGCCCGCGCCAAGGCCCAGGCCGGTCAGGAAACGCAGCACCAGCAACTGGTCGACGTTGGTGGCGTAGGCGGATGCCAGGCTGAAGCCGCCAAACACCAGCACCGCCCCGACCAGTACGCCCTTGCGGCCAAACCGATCGGCCAGCGGGCCGGAGCCCAGGGCGCCGAACACCATGCCGATCAATGCGGCACTCATGACCGGGCCGAGGCTGGCCCGGTCGATCCCCCATTCCTGCGACAGGGCCGGGGCAATGAAGCCCATGGCCGCGGTGTCCAGGCCATCGAGGAAGACGATCAGGAAGCACAGCAGCACCACCCGCCATTGATAGCGGGACAGCGGCTGCTGGTTGATGAACGACTGGACGTCGAGGCTTTTGCCGACGTTGGATTGCACTTGGTTCATTATTGTTATCCAGAATGAGGGCACAGCCACGCCACTGCACACGGTAAACCGGCACAGAAGGCAATCATTGCGAGAAAGCGGCTTGCGTCAGCCTGGATACAACGGGACTGCGCGCGGGTGCGGCCGCGCCAGCGAAGGGACAGTATTCATTGCTAAGTGCCTCTTGTATTTTTCTTGTTCGGTCAGCACGGCCGACCGCTGCGAGAGACATTAATCAGCGGGCGGAGGTGAAGCAATTCGTCGCGAACGACACTGTGCGTTTATCGCACAGGAAAGGGTTTTGCCTGTTCTAAATTTGAAAGCGGCCGTTTTGCGGCGCAATCGCGCGGCTCCCACAGGTTGTCGGGAAATATCGGGCTGGCGCTGACCTGTCGGAGCCAGGCTTGCCGGCAGGCCGGGCGCAAAGCGCCCGCAGCGGGCTTAACCAAACAACTGGTGGCAAAGGTCGCGGCTGGCCGCCAGCAGAATCGGCAGGAAGCGCTGCTCCAGCTCGCTGCGCGTCACCCGCCCCACATGCGTGCTCACGTTCAACGCCGCCAACACTTGCCCCGAAGCGTCATACACCGGTACCGCTATCGAACGCAGCCCCTGCTCCAGCTCCTGGTCGACCACGCACCAGCCCTGGGCGCGTACCTGCTGGATACAAGCGAACAGCGACTCGGGGTCGTGCAAGGTACGGCTGGTGCGCGCCTTCAGGTCGGCGCGCTCGAGGTACTCGCGCAGGCTGGTATCGTCCATCGCCGCCAGCAGGATGCGCCCCATCGAGGTGCAGTAGGCGGGCAAGCGCCCACCCACCGACAGATCGACCGAAATCAGCCGCTCCACCGTGGCTGAGCGGGCTATATAAAGAATATCGTCACCTTCGAGGGTGGCCATGTTGGCCGCCTCGTGCAACTGGTCGCTGATGCGATCCAGATAAGGCTGGGCAGAAATCGCCAGCGGCGTCGATGACAGGTATGCATGCCCCAGCGTCAACACCTTGGGCAACAGCGAATAGGTACGCCCGTCGGTGGTGGCATAACCCAGCTTGATCAGCGTATGCAGGCAACGGCGCACCGCAGCCCGGGGAATTTCGGTGCGGTGGCTGATCTGGGCGATGGTCAGGTGGCGCTTGCGCTCCTGGAAAGCCTGGATCACGGCCAGGCCACGGGCCAGGGAGGTCATGAAGTCCGGGTCACCGGTAAAGGCCTGGATGCGCTTGGCCGGGGAAGCCACGATCGGTGGAGCCAGGGCTGTCGAGACAGATCGTGCCTGCTCTGGAGTGGCCGACTCTGGATTGACGGAATCGTTGGCCAGGGTTTCGTCGCTCATTGCATACCTCAAAAAAATCGCCAGCTCGTGCGATTATCGAACAAACGGCCGATAATCGCAATTGACCGCTGACACTTTTGCTTATACCTTTCTCAGGCCACTTGTGGCTTCTTTGGAGAGACTGGTCAGGTACCCACCGTAGAAGTCCCAGGCAACGGCCTCGCCTTTCAGGCGAGGCCGTTTTTCATTGCATGCCCGCCCCCTCGCACGCCTGTACCGGAACGAACTTTTATCCGCCTTGCCTTTCGAACTTGTACGAAGAGTGCAGGCTATTGTTGGGTAGCGTTCATTAGTTAATGTCAGATATGTCACGGTTGGGTAAATAACGATGTCCGGCGAAATGGCGATTGCTATAATCGCTTGCGCAGGCCATGGCGCTGCCGCGGCAATGAACCTTCCGCTGTATCACGCAAGCGTGGCCAGCACGCATGCGCACACTGCACTGCGCATGACAAACAGTCATCAAACTTAATATCAGGTACTGCATGTGACGAAAGATGAACTGCGCGCAGAACTCGAGCGCCAGGCTGAACGTTACAAGGACGTCTACGGTGGTGAAGTCACGACTTACGCCGCACAACCGGATCCGGAACGCAAACCCTGGCGCAAGCGTGCCAGCGTGCGTGACCAGGCCTTCAGCCAGGAACTGGAACGCATGGAAAAGGAACTGCGCAGCGATAATCCCTGAGCACGGCCTCGCCAGCAGCGGGTCGTCGCCCGGCCAGCCCGGGCACGCTTGATCTTTACCGCCAAGCCGATGAGTGAAATGGAATTACACAAATTTCATACAGCCGTTTGAATGATTCAAAAGCGGCATTTTCCTCATGCTTTTGCCATTTTTTGCCCTGTTTCAAGCGTTTTGGCCGACATTTCCCTGGGCACTCGGCTCCCCGCGCAGATTCAGTTCACCGCCGGAAGGCTGCCATCGGTCTGTAGCAGATGCATCGATTGCCGCGGTTTTCTGGCATAATCCCGCCCCCCTATGACCGCCAGACAACCTTCATGATCGAATTATTCAGCGGACTGGATGCCTGGGTACTGGTGAGCTTGCTGCTCGCCCTGACCTTCGTACTCGCCTTCGAGTTCATCAATGGCTTTCATGACACCGCCAACGCGGTAGCCACCGTCATCTATACCAAAGCCATGCCGCCGCACCTCGCCGTGTTCTTCTCCGGCGTGTTCAACTTCCTTGGCGTTCTGCTCGGCGGTGTCGGGGTGGCCTATGCCATCGTCCACCTGCTGCCGGTAGAGCTGCTGATCAACGTGAACACCGGACACGGCCTGGCCATGGTTTTCTCGTTGCTGGCTGCGGCCATCACCTGGAACCTGGGCACCTGGTACTTCGGCATCCCGGCCTCCAGTTCGCACACGCTGATCGGCTCCATCCTTGGTGTCGGCCTGGCCAACGCGCTGATCAACGACATCCCGCTTGGTGATGGCGTCAACTGGCAAAAGGCGATCGACATCGCCATGTCGCTGGTGGTCTCGCCGATGGCCGGCTTCGCCGTCGCAGCCCTGGTGCTGATCGGCCTGAAGTGGTGGCGCCCGCTGTCGAAGATGCACAAGACCCCCGAACAGCGCCGCAAGCTCGACGACAAGAAGCACCCGCCGTTCTGGAACCGCCTGGTACTGGTGGTTTCGGCCATGGGCGTGAGCTTCGTGCACGGCTCCAACGATGGCCAGAAAGGCATCGGCCTGATCATGCTGGTACTGATCGGTATCGTCCCGGCCAAGTTCGTCCTCGACCTGAACAGCACCACCTACCAGATCGAGCGTACCCGCGACGCCACCCTGCACATGAGCCAGTTCTACCAGCGCAATGCCGCCACCCTGGGCGAGTTCCTGGCGTTGGGCAAGGCCAATGCCAGCGACCTGCCGGAGCAGTTCAGCTGCAACCCGCAACAGACCGAGCCGACCATCGCCGCGCTGCAGTCTTCGCTGCAGGGCGTGACCGACTACCACAGCCTGGATGCTGAAAAACGCGTTGAAGTGCGCCGCTACCTGCTGTGCCTGGACGACACCGCGAAAAAGGTCGGCAAGCTGCCAGGCCTGGAGGCCCGTGAAAAGGCCGACCTGGAAAAACTGCGCAAGGACCTGACCGCCACCACCGAATACGCACCGTTCTGGGTGATCGTGGCAGTCGCCCTGGCACTGGGCCTGGGCACCATGGTTGGCTGGAAGCGCGTGGTGCTGACCGTTGGCGAGAAGATCGGCAAGCAGGGCATGACCTATGCCCAGGGCATGTCGGCGCAGATTACTGCGGCCTGCGCCATCGGCATGGCCAACGTGTTCGCCCTGCCGGTATCGACCACTCACGTGCTGTCGTCCGGCGTGGCTGGCACCATGGTCGCCAACAAGAGCGGCCTGCAAGGCGGCACCGTGAAAACCATCCTGCTGGCCTGGGTCCTGACCCTGCCGGCGTCGATGGGCCTGGCGGCTGGCCTGTTCTGGCTGGCGTCCAAAGCCATTGGCTGAGTGACAACCGCAATGAAAAAGGCGCCTGAGGGCGCCTTTTTCATATCCGCAAACATGCACGCCTGTTGTAGGAGCGGCCTTGTGTCGCGAAAGGGCTGCGCAGCAGCCCCAGGATGGTGAGCGGGAAACGTCTGGTTCAACCGATTGGTTTGCAATCGATGGGGCTGCTGCGCAGCCCTTTCGCGACACAAGGCCGCTCCTACAGGTACAGCGCAGGCCGCGAAGGCCCCGGTACAGGCAACCTACCTTTTCTTGCCCCCCAGCAACGACCCCATCAGCCCCCGCACCAGCTGCCGCCCCAACTGGTTGGCCGCCTGACGCACCGCCGACTTGATCGCCTGCCCGGCCGCACTCTGCAGAAACTCGCCGGCCTTGTCGGCAAAACTTTCCTCGTCCGCCTGGGGCTGTGGTGCCGGCTCTACCGGCTCGCCCTTGCGCTGGCTGAGCATTTCATAAGCCGATTCACGGTCCACCGGCTTGTCATAACGCCCGGCCAATGGGGAAGCCGCAATCAGCGCACTACGCTCGACGGCGCTCAGCGGCCCGATACGCGACTGCGGCGGTGCCACCAACACGCGCTGCACCATCGCCGGCGTGCCCTTTTCTTCCAGCGTCCCTACCAACGCCTCGCCAATGCCCAGCTCGGTCAGCACCGCCAAGGTGTCGAACGCCGGATTGGGGCGGAAGCCATCTGCCACCGCTCGCAGCGATTTCTGCTCCTTGGCGGTGAATGCCCGCAAGCCATGCTGGATGCGCAAGCCCAACTGCGCCAGCACTGCATCCGGCAAGTCCCCTGGCGACTGGGTAACGAAGTACACCCCAACCCCCTTGGAGCGGATCAGCCGCACCACCTGCTCCAGGCGGTCCTGCAAGGCCTTGGGCGTATCGTTGAACAGCAGGTGCGCTTCATCGAAGAACAGCGCCAGTACCGGCTTGTCGGCATCGCCGCGCTCCGGCAACTGCTCGAACAGCTCGGCCAGCAGCCACAACAGGAAGGTTGCATACACCTTGGGTGCCTCGTGCACCAGGCGGCTGGCGTCCAGCAAGTGGATGCGCCCACGGCCATCCGGGTCTGCTCGCAGCAGGTCCTCGAGCTGCAATGCCGGCTCACCGAACAGCGCCTCGGCCCCCTGCTGTTCCAGGGTAGCCAGCCTGCGCAACAGGGCCTGGGTGGAAGCCGTGGTCATCAGTGCACTGTCTTCGCCGAGCAGTTGCGGGTTGTCCTTCAGGTGCGCCAGCAGCGCTTTCAGGTCCTTGAGGTCCAGCAGCAACAGGCCTTCACGGTCGGCCACCTTGAACGCGGCATACAGCGCCGCCTGCTGGCTGTCGGTCAGCTCCAGCAAATTGCCCAGCAGCAGCGGCCCCATCTCGCTGAGGGTGGTGCGTAGCGGGTGCCCGGACTGCCCGGCGATGTCCCACAGGCTTACCGGGTAGGCCTGCGCCCGGTGCCCCAGCCAAGGCATACCGGCGATGCGTTCGGCCACCTTGCCCTGCGGCGCGCCGACAGCGCCGAGGCCACACAGGTCGCCTTTGACATCGGCGGCGAACACCGCCACCCCCGCATCACTGAACGCTTCCGCCAGGTGCTGCAGGGTGACAGTCTTGCCAGTGCCTGTAGCACCCGCTACCAGGCCATGGCGGTTGGCCAGCCTCATCGCCTGCCCGACTGGTTGGCCATCCGGGCCAGCACCTACAACGATGGTCGAAATTTCCGACATCTCTTTAATCCTCTTCTCAAGCTTTGCCTTAGTTCGGCCGATACCAGTGGGTGATATTCGCCTTAATAGAGAGGGACAACCGAAAAGGGACTTTTCGGGATCTTGCACGGCTGCGACGCCACGCGTGCAAACGCCTGATACAACACCTTAGCGGAACCGATTACGCCATGAACAAAAGCCTTCGTTTCAGCCACAAGATCCTTTTGGCCGCATCACTGATCGTGATCCTCGCCTTCAGCCTTTTCACGCTCTACAACGATTACCTCCAGCGTAATGCGATCCGCGCAGACCTGGAAAACTATCTGGCTGAAATGGGCGATTCCACTTCGACCAATATCCGCAACCTGTTCGACGGCCGTATCAAGCTGGTGGAAAACCTGGCACAGAACATCGCCCAGGAGCCGGCCAGCTCCGACACCCTGCTGGGCCAGAACGCCCTTATTTCCAGCTTCCTCACGGTCTACGCGGGCAAGGTCGATGGCGGCTTCAGCGTGCGCCCCGATACGAAGATGCCGGACGGTTACGACCCGCGCACCCGCCCCTGGTACAAAGACGGCATGAATGCCACCGGCACCATCCTGACCGAGCCGTATATCGACATGGCCACCAACAAGATGGTCATCGGCATCATCAGCAAGATCGCCGGCAATGTCGGGGTAGTCGGTGGCGACCTGGCCCTCGACGGCCTGGTGCAGATCATCAACTCGCTGAACTTCGGCGGCATGGGCTACGCCTTCCTGGTCAACGACCAGGGCAAGATCCTGGTGCACCCGGACAAAGACCTGGTGATGAAGTCGCTGTCGGACCTGTTCCCGCAGCACACGCCGAAACTGACCGGTGAGCTGACCGAAGTGCAGAGCGATGGCCAGACCCGCCTGCTGACCTTCACCCCGATCACCGGGCTGCCGTCGGCCAACTGGTACATCGGCCTGTCGGTGGACAAGGACAAGGCCTTCTCGATGCTCAGCACCTTCCGCACCTCGGCCGTGATCGCCACGCTGGTGGCGGTGGTGATCATCATCGGCCTGCTCGGCCTGCTGATCCGTGTGCTGATGCAGCCGCTGCACACCATGACCCGCGCCATGGAGGACATCGCCGAAGGTGAAGGCGACCTGACCAAGCGCCTGCGTATCCACAACCACGACGAATTCGGCATCCTGGGCAACGCCTTCAACCGTTTCGTCGAGCGTATCCACAGTTCGATCCGCGAAGTGTCGTCGGCCACGGAGCAGGTCAACGAAGTGGCGCTGCGGGTGATCAGCGCCTCCAACTCGTCCATGACCAATTCCGACGAGCAGGCCAACCGCACCAACAGCGTGGCCGCGGCCATCAACGAACTGGGCGCCGCGGCCCAGGAAATTGCCGGCAACGCCGCCCAGGCCTCGCAGCACGCCAGCTCGGCGCGGCTGCTGGCCGAAGAAGGGCAACAGGTGGTCGAGCGCAACATTGCGGCGATGAACCGCCTGTCCGACCTGATCGTCACCTCCAGCGCGCACATCGAGACGCTGAACAGCAAGACCGTTAACATCGGCCAGATCCTCGAAGTGATCACCAGCATTTCCCAGCAGACCAACCTGCTGGCCCTCAACGCGGCCATCGAAGCGGCCCGTGCCGGTGAGGCCGGGCGCGGGTTTGCCGTGGTCGCCGACGAGGTGCGCAACCTGGCCCACCGCACCCAGGAATCGGCGCAGCAGGTGCAGACCATGATCGAAGAGCTGCAAGTCGGCGCCCGCGAGTCGGTCGAGACCATGGACCAGAGCCAACGCCACAGCCAGGACAGCATGCAGATCGCCAACCAGGCCGGCGAACGCCTGGACAGCGTTACCGTGCGCATCGGCGAAATCGACGGGATGAACCAGTCGGTGGCCACCGCCACCGAAGAGCAGACCGCCGTGGTCGAAGCGATCAACATGGACATCAACGAAATCAACATGCTCAACCAGGAGGGCGTGGAGAACCTGCAGGCCACCCTGCGCGCCTGTTCCGACCTGGAGCAACAGGCCAGCCGCCTGAAGCACCTGGTGGGCAGCTTCCGTATCTGACCCAGGACCGCGTCGGCTTCTTCGCGGGCACGCCCGTGAATGAGCCGACACCGCTCCCCGCCTTATCCCGCCCAACCCCGATCGAACAAACTATCCTTCTGATAGGTCAACTTTAAGGCGCGTCATCGCCGGCCCTTTACCGCCGGATGACAGACCCGAAGACGATCCCGGAGGGATGCTGATCGTGCACATCGCCGACATCACCATGTTCTACGCCCCCGCCAGCGGCGGCGTACGTACCTATCTTGATGCCAAACACCACCGCCTCGACGCCATCCACGGCGTGCGCCACAGCCTGCTGATACCCGGCGCCAGCGCGCAACATGCCGATGGCATCTACCAGGTGCCCGCACCGCCGCTGCCATTCGGCAACGGCTACCGCTTCCCGGTACGCCTGGCCCCTTGGTGCAACGTACTGCGCAAGCTCAAGCCTGACCTGATCGAAGTCGGCGACCCCTACCTCACTGCCTGGGCTGCGCTGGAAGCAAGGCGCCAGTTGAATGTGCCGGTGATCGGTTTCTACCATTCCGACCTGCCACTGCTGGTCAGCAACCGCATGGGCAACTGGTTCACGCCCAATGTCGAAGCTTACGTCAGCAAGTTGTATGGCAATTTCGACCGGGTCCTGGCGCCCAGCCAGGTCATGGCCGACAAACTGCGCCGGCTGGGCGTGCGGGACGTGCACGTGCAGCGCCTGGGCGTCGACCTGGGCACCTTCCACCCCAGCCGACGGGACCCGCAGCTGCGTGCCGAACTGGGCATTGCCGACACCAGCCGGTTGCTGATCTATGCCGGCCGTGGCTCGCGGGAAAAGAACCTGCCGGTACTGCTCGACTGCATGCAGCACCTTGGCCGCCCCTACCACCTGTTGCTGGTGGGCTCGAACATGCCGGCCAACGTGCCGCAGAACGTCAGCGTGATCGACCACTTCTGCCCTGCCCCGGAAGTCGCCAGGCTGATGGCCAGCGCTGACCTGCTGGTGCATGCCGGCGACCAGGAAACCTTCGGCCTGGTCATTCTCGAAGCCATGGCCAGCGCCACCCCGGTGGTGGCCGTGCGCGCCGGTGCATTCGGCGAGATCGTCAACGAACACTGCGGGCGCCTGTGCCGGCCGAACGATGGCCAGGCCATGGCGGACGCCGTGCGCGAGGCGTTCGAGGCCGGCGTACGCAAACTGGGGGCACAGGCCCGCCGCCATGTCGAACAGCATTACTCCTGGGACAACGTGGTGGCCGGCCTGCTGCAGCACTACCAGGCCGTGCTCGGCCACCAGCCGCAGGCTCGCGCCCATGCTTGAGCCATTGCCAGGTGCGCGCAGCCTGATGCTGGTGCTGCACGATGTGGCCCCCGAGACCTGGCCGGACTACCAACCCTTCGTCCAGGCAGTCGACGCCATCGGCGGCGTGCCCATGACCTGGCTGGTGGTACCGGACTTTCACCAGCGCAACCCCCTGCTGCGCTCGCCCGCCTTCTGCCGTCTGCTCGAACGGCGCCTGGCACAAGGCGACGAGTTGGCGCTGCACGGCTATTACCATGCCGATGACGGCCCGCCGCCGCGTACGCCCGGCGAGTACTTCATGCGCCGCATCTATACCCATGAAGGCGAGTTCTACGCACTCGACCAGCAACAGGCACTGCAACGCCTGCAGCACGGCCTGGCCGTGTTCGGCCAGCAGGGTTGGCCAGTGGCCGGCTTTGTCGCACCCGCCTGGCTGATGAGCGAAGGTACCCGCCAGGCCTTGCGTCAACTGCCGCTGCGCTACACCAGCACGCCGCAGCACCTGTATCGCTTGCCGGAGTTCACCGCGGTCGAGGCCCCAGGCCTGGTCTGGAGTGCCCGCAGCGCCTGGCGCCGCGGCCTGTCACGGTGGGTCTGCGACTGGCAATGCCGGCGTTGGCGCGAGGCCGAAACCCTGCGCCTGGGCCTGCACCCGGTGGACATGCGCCATCGCAGCTCCCGCGACTACTGGTTGAACACCTTGCGCAACCTCCTGGCCCAGGGCCGCGAACCTCTGACCAAGTCGGCCTGGCTGGACCGCAAGGTCGGCGCATGAACCGCCTGGCATGGCTGGGCCTGGCCCTGCTCGGCGCGGTGCTGGTGCCGGCCTTGCTCGGTGGCAGCGGGCTGCTGCCAAGGCTGCAACGCTTCGATCCGAGCTTGCTGCTGACCCTGTTTGGCATGATCCTGCTGTGCTGGGTGATCAATACCCTTCGCCTGCGCCTGCTGCTCGGCCAGCAAGGTGCAAGGCTCGGGCGCCTGCGCAGCCTGGGTGTGGTGATGGCCACCGAGTTCGCCATCTGCACTACGCCCGGCGGCAGCGGTGGCCCGTTGGCGCTGATGGCCCTGCTGGCCCGCGACCGTATCGGCCCGGCGCGCAGCGGCGCGGTTTTCGCCATGGACCAGTTGAACGACCTGGTGTTCTTCTTCTGCGCCATGCTGGCGATTGCCGGCTACGCCTTGTTCCACAGCCTGGGGCGTAGCCAGCAAGGCATGCTACTGGGCAGCGCGTTGCTCCTGTGCACGGCCCTGGCCGGGGTGCTTGGGCTGTTGCGCTACCGGCGCACGGTGATGCGCCTGAATGGCCGCCTGTTGCGCCGCCTGGGCATGAGCCCGCAGCGCAAACGCCGCTGGGCGCGCAAACTGCTGCACTTCATCGATGCCCTGGCGCAAACCTGGCGCCTGCCGAAACGCACGCTGATCCTGGTTTTCACCCTCACCTGCGTGCACTGGGGGCTGCGCTACAGCGTGTTGTACCTGGTGTTGCAGGGGCTGGGGGTGAACCTGGCGTGGATACCCAGCTTTCTGGTGCAGATGCTGTCGCTCAGCGCTGGCCAGTTCAGCCTGCTGCCGGGCGGTGCCGGTGCCGCCGAGCTGACCTCGGCGAGCCTGCTGACACCCTTGGTGGGCAGCTCGACCGCGGCGGCGGCGATCGTGATATGGCGGGCGGTTACCTACTACTTCTACCTGTTGGCGGGTGGGCCGGTATTCGTGTTTCTGCTGGCGCGGCCGTTGCTGGAGCGCTGGCGGCGGCGTCAGCTTGGTTGAGCTGCTGCCAGAGTTCGGCGGCGCCGGGGAACTCGGTGCCGTCGGTATCGGCCAGGGCTGCGGGGTCGTAGCGGGCCAGGCAGCCTTCGCCGAGGGTCGGTGGGGCGGCGGCGGTGGGTTGGTTGCGCTGCTTGGTCATTGATGTTCCCTCCAGGATTAGCGGGGGCGCGTTGCGCCCCATCGCGACACAAGGCCGCTCCTGCAAGAAATCGCGTTCCGCCATTGCGTCGCGCATCTCTTGCAGGAGCGGCCTTGTGTGGCGATGGGCTGCAAAGCAGCCCCAGGGTATCCCGACAACCCAGTTGTCTCAGTCGAATACCACGGTCTTGTTGCCATGCACCAGCACGCGGTCTTCCAGGTGATAGCGCAGGCCACGGGCCAACACCATCTTTTCCACGTCACGGCCAAAGCGAACCATGTCATCGATGCTGTCGGCATGGCTGACGCGCACCACGTCCTGTTCGATGATCGGGCCAGCATCGAGCTCCTCGGTGACGTAGTGGCAGGTCGCGCCGATCAGCTTGACGCCGCGCAGCGCAGCCTGGTGGTAAGGCTTGGCGCCGACGAACGACGGCAGGAAGCTGTGGTGGATGTTGATCACCTTCTCGGCATAGTCCTGGCACAGTTGCGGCGGCAGGATCTGCATGTAGCGAGCCAGCACCACCACATCGGCAGCGTGCTCCTGCACCAGGCGCGACACTTCGGCGAATGCCGGGGCCTTGTCCTTGGGGTCGACCGGTACATGGAAGAACGGAATGCCATGCCATTCGACCATGCTGCGCAGGTCGTTATGGTTGGAGATTACACAGGGGATCTCGCAGTCCAGTTCATCGGTGTGCCAGCGGTGCAGCAGGTCGGCCAGGCAGTGCGATTCGCGGCTGGCCATCAGCACCACGCGCTTTTTCTGCGCCGAGTCGGTAATCCGCCAGGTCATGGAGAATTCTTCGGCGATCGGCGCAAACGCTTCGCGGAAGGCCTCGATACCGAACGGCAGCGATTCGGCGCGAATTTCATGACGCATGAAGAACCAGCCACTCTGCTCATCGGAGTGATGGCTGGCTTCGTTGATCCAGCCATTGTACAAGGCCAGGAAATTACTGACTTTCGCCACGATGCCAACACGGTCGGGGCAGGCGATCACCAGACGATAGGTGCGCATGAATGAGACTCCAGAACTTCGCAAAGGCGCCCATTCTAGCGGCCCGCCAGCAAAAACGCAGTATTGATCGCAGCCGCCCGGGATTGTGAGCCTTGCCCTGCGCGCTGTGCACAGCATCTGACAGACAGGACAAATGCAGGGGTTAAATGTAAATTTTTGTTCACCTAGAGAAATGTTGTCACAGCTTAATTAACAGTTAACCGCCCAATAATATATTTACTTGAGCGGATCGCCTGTCTATTATTGGCCCACACATTTCTGAACACGCATTAAGGAACACTCCATGTCCCTGATCAACGAATACCGCGCCACCGAAGAAGCCATCAAGGAACTTCAAGCTCGCCTGGCCAATCTGTCGCAGGATGACAAGCTGAAGAAAGAACTGGAGTTCGAAGGCAAACTGCGCAACCTGATGGGCGAATACTCCAAGTCGCTGCGCGACGTGATTGCCCTGCTCGACCCCGATTCGAAACTGAGCAAAGCGCCTCGCGGTGCCGTCAAGACTACCGCCACCAAGCGTGCGCGCAAGGTCAAGCAATACAAGAACCCACACAACAATGAAGTGATTGAAACCAAAGGCGGCAACCACAAGACCCTGAAAGAGTGGAAAGCCAAATGGGGTGGCGATGTGGTTGAAAGCTGGGCGACCCTGCTAGACTGATTGTCCATCTACGCTTATTGCTTATCGCAGCAACAACGCCGGCACCCTGCCGGCGTTTTTGTTTGCCTGTGTTTTCCCTGGTACTCAGCCAATGGCAAACCTGGCCTGCAACTGCCGGGCGTGCTCATGCCAGGCCTCCAGCACACGCCGCCCCGCCTCGTCAGCGCCCGCCCAGGCCTGCTGGCGCGCCTGCTCGAAGTCGCCCAGGGTATTCGGCGCGCCCCATTTCGGGTCGCTCAGGCGCTGCTGGCAGAAGCTGAACCAGCGTTGCCGCTCTTCGCTGCTCAAGGTGTCGGGGAAGTTGCGCGCCCGGTAGCGGAACAACAATTCCGGCAAGCGCGGGTCGTCGAACATCCAGTGCCCACGGCCCAATTGCGCAGGCTCCAGCGCACGAACTTGCTCGCATAAGCGGCGGTCACGGTCGCCGAAAAATCCTTCATACAACTGTTGTTCCGGGTCATCGTTCGGGGCGAAGTCTTCCTGGCCGTAGATGTGTTCCAGTTTGTCTTGCCATTGCAACTGTTGCCTGGCCAGTTCTTCGCCGCGCAATTGCAACGAGGCCAAGTCCAGGCCCAGCCGTTGTTGATCGGCCGGGCGCAGTACCGACAGTGGTGCCAGTACCGGGCAGCGGTTGATCTGCACCAGTTTCAACGGCACGGGTAGTTCACCCTCGGCCAGTTGTTCATGGCGGGTATACAAGCGCTGGCGTAGAACTTCAGCACTTTCCCGTATTAAAGGTAGGGTTTCCTGATGCAAGTCGCAGACAACCAGCGCATTGCGATTACGCGGGTGCCACGCCAGTGGCAAAACGACACCCAGGTAGTTGCGGGCCGCTGAAAAGCGCCCGGATATATGTACCAGCGGTTGCAGCAAACGGACCTGTTCCATGACTTTATGCTTGCTGCGCAACTGGAACAGCCATTCATACAACTTCGGCTGTTTCTGGCGTATCAGACGGGCCAGGGCGATGGTTGCCCGCACGTCGGAAAGTGCTTCGTGGGCATGACCGTGGTCGATGCCATTGGCCTTGCTCAGCAGTTCCAGGCGCAGGCTGACACGCCCGTCCTGCTGCGGCCATTCGATACCGTCAGGGCGCAGGGCATACGCCGTGCGCACGATGTCGATGAGGTCCCAGCGGCTGTTGCCGCCCTGCCATTCACGGCCATAGGGGTCGAAGAAGTTGCGGTACAGGCTGTAGCGGGTCACTTCGTCGTCGAAGCGCAGGGTGTTGTAGCCAGCACCACAGGTGCCTGGCTGGGCCAGTTGCTCATGCACCCGGGTCATGAATTCGGCTTCGCATAGCCCTTGCTCAGCCAGCTGCTGCGGGGTGATGCCGGTTACCAGGCAGGCAGCCGGGTGCGGCAGGATGTCGTCGGAGGGCCGGCAATAAAGGCTGATCGGCTCGTCGATTTCATTGAGGTCGAAGTCGGTGCGCACACCGGCCACCTGCAACGGCCGGTCGCAGCGCGGGTTGATGCCGGTGGTTTCGTAGTCGTGCCAGAAAATGCTGGAGGTCACGGGGTCGTCCTGTATCGAGGTCGACCGATTCTAACGCAGCCTCAGACCGAAGCGTCGGCGGGAAGAAAACTGAAATAGTCGCGCAACGAAGCGACGAATTCATCGTACTCGCGGGGCGTTTGCAGCAGCATGAAACCGGAATCGTAATGGCCGGGCGTCTGGTCTTCGCGGCACCACAGGCAACTGGCAGTCAGGTTGACGAACTGATGCCCGCCGCCGAGCAACGGCAAGCGCAATTGCAATTCGTAGTCGGGCCCTACCAGCACCGGCAGTTGGCTGATCAGCATCAGCCCGTCCTCGGAGGCGTTACCCAACTGGCCGATGAGCTGGCCGGTAAAGCGATTGAACACCTTGAGAACACAGGGCAGCTGGTGTCGTTCTATGTAGCGCTTGTTGAACATGATCGCAGTGCAGTCCGTACCCAGGGGCCAGGAATACGATGAACTGGCGGTTGTTGTAACAGCTGATTTACAGATTAGCGCAGCGCACGCAGCAAATCCCGTGAAATAAATCACACCTTGGTGTTAACGCCAAGGTGCGCTCTGCACCGGGCTGGCCACAGCTGCTTCGCCGCGCAGGTGGCCCAGTTTTTCCAGGGTCTGCAGGCGCGCCTGGGCGCGATAGGCATACTCGTTGCCCGGATACTGCTGGATCAGGTACTGGTAGGTCTGCGCAGCATCCACGTACAGCGCCTGGCGCTCCAGGCACTGGCCACGCAGCAGCGACACCTCGGGGTGGATGAACGGCCGCGCACGGCTGGTGCGGTCGACTTGCGACAACTCGAGCATGACCCGCTGGCAGTCGCCGCGGTCATAGGCGCGGTAGGCGTTGTTCAGGTGATGGTCCATCGACCAGCGGGTGCAGCCGACGGCGCTGGCAGCCAGGGCAAAAACGATCAGGGCGCGCATGGGGATCTCCTTTGATGGCCAGTATATCGGCCGCGGCCGGGTTTTCTTCAGCGCCAGCAAAATCAGCACGCATTGGGCCCATGCCTCAACTTGTAACCTGTTGCTGTCAGCTTGCAGCTGCCCTACCCAGGAAGTCGCAGGTAGTGCAACGGAACAATGACTACAGCGAGATTCAGGAGTAGCCTTTCGCTGCGCTTCACTATAGGAGTCTGTGCATGACCATCCGCCGTACCAAAATCGTCGCCACCCTTGGCCCCGCCAGCAATTCGCCGGAAGTGATCGAACAGCTGATCCTCGCCGGCCTGGACGTGGCACGCCTGAACTTCTCCCACGGCACCCCGGACGAGCACAAGGCCCGCGCCCGCCTGATCCGTGACATCGCCGCCAAGAACGGCCGCCATGTCGCGCTGCTGGGTGACCTGCAGGGTCCGAAGATCCGCATTGCCAAGTTCGCCAACAAGCGCATCGAATTGAAGATCGGTGACAAGTTCACCTTCTCCACCGCCCACCCGCTGACCGAAGGCAACCAGGACATCGTCGGTATCGACTACCCCGACCTGGTCAAGGACTGCGGCGTCGGCGACGAACTGCTGCTCGATGATGGCCGCGTGGTCATGCGCGTCGAAACCGCCACCGCAGACGCCCTGCACTGCGTGGTGATCATCGGCGGCCCGCTGTCGGACCACAAGGGTATCAACCGTAAAGGTGGCGGCCTGACCGCACCGGCCCTGACCGAAAAAGACAAGGCCGACATCAAGCTGGCCGCGGAAATGGACCTGGACTACCTGGCCGTGTCGTTCCCGCGTGATGCCAGCGACATGGAATATGCGCGCAAGCTGCGTGACGAGGCCGGCGGCAGCGCCTGGCTGGTAGCCAAGATCGAACGCGCCGAAGCCGTTGCCGACGACGACACCCTCGACAAGCTGATCGCCGCCTCCGACGCCGTGATGGTCGCCCGTGGTGACCTGGGCGTGGAAATCGGCGACGCCGAGCTGATCGCCATCCAGAAAAAGATCATCCAGCACGCCCGCCGCAACAACAAGGCGGTGATCGTGGCGACCCAGATGATGGAGTCGATGATCCAGAACCCGATGCCGACCCGTGCCGAAGTGTCCGACGTGGCCAACGCCGTGCTGGACAACACCGACGCGGTCATGCTGTCGGCAGAAAGTGCCGCCGGTGCCTACCCGATCGAAGCCGTCCAGGCCATGGCCCGCATCTGCCTGGGTGCCGAAAAGCACCCGACCAGCCAGAAGTCCAGCCACCGCCTGCACACCACCTTCGAGCGCTGCGACGAAAGCATCGCCCTGGCGGCCATGTACACCGCCAACCACTTCCCGGGCGTGAAGGCGATCATCGCCCTGACCGAGAGTGGCTACACCCCGCTGATCATGTCGCGCCTGCGTTCGCACGTGCCGATCTTCGCCCTGTCGCCGCACCGCGCCACCCAGGCTCGCGCCTCGATGTTCCGCGGCGTGTACCCGATCGCCTTCGACCCGGCTTCGCTGCCGGCCGACAAGGTGAGCCAGGCGGCGGTCGACGAACTGCTCAAGCGTGGCCTGGTGGAACAAGGTGACTGGGTGATCCTGACCAAGGGTGACAGCTACCACACCATCGGTGGCACCAACGGCATGAAGATCCTGCACGTGGGTGATCCGCTGGTCGGTTGATCCGTTCCAAGGGGCCGCTTTGCAGCCCTTTCGCGGGCACGCCCGCTCGCACAGGATGCGCGCCAAGCTTGAGGCTAGCGCTGTACCTGTGGGAGCGGGCGTGCCCGCAAAAGGGCCGGCACAATCCACAAAAATGCCTCAGGCATGTTCGACGAACACATCGGCAAACACCTGCCCCCGCGGCACCCCGGCAATGAACAGCCACCGGGCAAACCGCTCGACGCTCCCCGGCGCCCCGCACAGCAGCGCCAGCGTCTGCCGCGATGACGGCCGCAAGCCGGCCAGAACATCCTCCAGCTGCTCCGCCAGCACCAGCTCGACCTCAACCCCTGGCAACTTCAGCAGCGGCTCCGCCAAATAGTGACCTGACCGCTCCCGCGCCACATGCAGCAGCCGGATCTCGCCCCGATGCCCCTGCCGCAACGCTTCGCGCAGGATGCCCCACAACGGCGCCAGCCCGGTGCCCGCCGCCAGCAACCACAGCGGCCGGTCCTGCCAGTCCGGGTCGTAGTGCAAGGCGCCGCCCCGGAATTCCCCCAGGCGCAACACATCACCCAGTTGCAAGCCGCGCGCCTGGTCACAAAAGGCGCCAGGGCGCCGGCAGTCGATATGGAACTCGAGGAAATCGTCCTCACCCGGCAGGCTGGCCAGCGAATAGGGCCGCGCGACCGCAGCATGCCATAGCACTACATGCTGCCCGGCCTGGTAACGCAACGCCCGCTCGGGCCGCAAGCACAAGCGCAACACATCGCCGTACCAATCCAGCGCACAGACCTCGGCCGCTACGCCATCGTGCTGCGGGTCGAACAGCGCCACACGCAGGTCCTCGACCACCTGGCACTGGCACGCCAGGCGCCAACCCTGGGCATGCTTGTCCGGCGCCAGGGCCTCGGGCCGGGCATCCAGCGGTTGCCCGGCCAGGCAATGCACCAGGCAGGCATGGCAGCTGCCCGCGCGGCAACTGTAGGGCACATCGAGCCCGGCCTCATTCAGGGCATCGAGCAGGTTGCTGCCGGTCGGCACCGTCCAGCGGCGCTCGCCCACGCAAAGTTCAGGCATGGTCGGTCTTTCTCCATCGGTCATCAGGCCACTGTATGCCAAGCGGGCAATGGCAGCAAAAAGGATGCCCGGGCCCTGCCGACCATGGTCCAGACCACACGCAGGTGTTTCACACCGAGAGGCACGCTATACTGCCGCGCCTTTTTGCGTCGGCCATGCCGCCGGCGCGCCTTTGCAAGGCGTTTCGACATGCTGGTCGGCACCGTCGAGCGTCTCTATGAATGTTCCCGTCTTTAAGAGGAGCGCGCTGCATGACCGTGATCAAGCAAGACGACCTGATTCAGAGCGTCGCCGATGCCCTGCAATTCATTTCGTACTACCACCCCGTCGATTTCATCCAGGCCATGCACGAGGCCTATCTGCGTGAAGAATCGCCTGCCGCGCGCGATTCCATCGCCCAGATCCTGATCAACTCGCGCATGTGCGCCACCGGCCACCGCCCGATCTGCCAGGACACCGGTATCGTCACCGTGTTCATCCGCGTGGGCATGGACGTGCGCTGGGACGGCGCCACCATGAGCGTCGACGACATGATCAACGAAGGTGTGCGTCGCGCCTACAACCTGCCTGAAAACGTGCTGCGCGCGTCGATCCTGGCCGACCCGGCCGGTGCTCGCAAGAACACCAAGGACAACACTCCGGCCGTGATCCACTACTCCATCGTCCCCGGCGACAAGGTCGAGGTCGATGTCGCAGCCAAGGGCGGCGGCTCGGAGAACAAGTCGAAGATGGCCATGCTCAACCCGTCCGACTCGATCGTCGACTGGGTGCTGAAGACCGTGCCGACCATGGGCGCTGGCTGGTGCCCGCCTGGCATGCTCGGCATCGGCATCGGCGGTACCGCCGAGAAGGCTGCGGTGATGGCCAAGGAAGTGTTGATGGAGTCCATCGACATCCACGAACTGAAAGCCCGTGGCCCGCAAAACCGTCTGGAAGAAATCCGCCTGGAGCTGTTCGACAAGGTCAACCAGCTGGGCATCGGCGCCCAGGGCCTGGGCGGCCTGACCACCGTGCTCGACGTCAAGATCATGGATTACCCGACCCACGCCGCTTCGCTGCCGGTGTGCATGATCCCCAACTGCGCCGCTACCCGCCACGCCCACTTCGTGCTCGATGGGTCCGGCCCGGCCGAGCTGGAAGCGCCGTCGCTGGACGCCTACCCGGAAATCGTCTGGGAAGCCGGCCCGAGCGCCCGTCGTGTCAACCTCGACGCCATCACCCCGGAAGAAGTCGCCAGCTGGAAGCCGGGCGAGACCATCCTGCTCAACGGCAAGATGCTCACCGGCCGCGATGCCGCACACAAGCGCATGGTCGAGATGCTCAACCGTGGCGAAGAGCTGCCGGTGGATCTGAAAGGCCGCTTCATCTACTACGTCGGCCCGGTCGACCCGGTAGGTGACGAAGTGGTAGGCCCAGCCGGCCCGACCACCGCGACCCGCATGGACAAGTTCACCCGCCAGATCCTCGAGCAGACTGGCCTGCTGGGCATGATCGGCAAGTCCGAGCGCGGCCCTGCCGCCATCGAAGCGATCAAGGACAACAAGGCCGTGTACCTGATGGCCGTTGGCGGCGCCGCCTACCTGGTGGCCCAGGCCATCCGCAAGTCGAAGGTCCTGGCTTTCGCCGAGCTGGGCATGGAAGCGATCTACGAGTTCGAGGTCAAGGACATGCCGGTGACCGTCGCCGTGGACAGCAACGGTGAGTCGGTGCACATCACTGGCCCTGCCTTGTGGCAGAGCAAGATTGCCCAGAGCCTGGCAGTCGAAGTGAAGTAAGCCTGATGTAACTGCGGCGGCTTCTTCGCGGGCTTGCCCGCTCCCACAGGTAAGGCGTAGCCCTCAGGCTTGCGCTGTACCTGTGGGAGCGGGCAAGCCGGCGAAGAGGCCGCCACTGCTTTCACAGGATTCTGTCAAACTGCTCCGGCCAGTCCCTGCGGGTAAACACCTGCCCTTCCCGCCTCACCCGCCGCACTTCCTCCAGGTCCACCTCGCACAGCAGCCACTGGCTATGCACCGGGCTCAGTTGCTCACTCAACGCCATCACGCCGTCCCCCGGCATGCCATGATCCGGTGGCACGAACAAGCCTGCCCGCCCGATATTCTCGTCCAGCGCCGGCGACCAGGCGGCCAGCCCGACCGTGGGGCTCTGCAATACCGCAATCTGGTTCTCCAGTGCCCGCGCCTGCGCGCCAATGCGCACCCGGTGGTAGCCCGCCTCGGTGTCGGTACAGCTCGGCGCCAGGATCAGGTCGGCGCCTTGCTCGGCCAGGTGCCGGGCCAGCATCGGGAATTCATTGTCGTAGCAGATCAGGATCCCCAGGCGCCCCAGTTCGGTGTCGAACACCTGCAGCCCCTGGCCTGCGGTGATGTTCCATTGCTCGCGCTCGAAACGGGTCATCATCAGCTTGTCCTGGTAACCCAGCACGCCTTCGGGGCCGAACAGCCAGGCACGGTTGCGGTACTGCCCATCGGCATCCTGCACCGGCAGGCTGCCAGGCTGCAGATAGATCTGCCAATGCCGGGCAATGCCCTCGCACAGCGCCAGCCACGGTTCGACCAGCGGCTGGATACTGGCAATCGAGGCCTTCAGGTCGCCACGCTGCTCGGCCGGCAACTGCCCGCTGAGCACCAGCCCGGCGTACTCCGGCAACAGCAGCAGGCGCGCCCCCGCCGCCGCAGCCTCGGCGCACAGGCCTTGCAGGTGCGCGGCGTAGGCCTCCCAGGTTTCATGCAGCTCGATCGCATACTGGCAGGCCGCCAGGCGGATCATATCGGCAGTTCCTTGAGCCAGAACGACATCAGTTTGTCGGAGCTTTCCGTTTCGTCCAGGTCACGCCAGGCATAGCGGGTGCGTAGCGACGGGTCGTGCAGAAAACCGCGATTGCGCCAGAAACCATGCAACGGTTTGTAATCTGCAGGCCGCCGCGGGTGCACGCCGGGCCGCTCCACCGCGCAGAACGCGCAGTAATCGAACTCGGCCAGTTTGTGCGCGTAGGATTCGCGTTCGATGAAAAAGCGCACTCCCAGGCCTTGGCCACGGTACTCTGGCAGTACCACCGATTCACCGAAGTAGTAGACGCTGGCCGGGTCACGCCCCTGGGCCAGGAATGGCTGCTGGAATTCGGCGCCGACATCCACCAGCGGCAGGCCGGTGGAGGCGCCCACCACCTTGCCGTCGTCCAGCGCCAGCACCACCAGGCTGCGCCCGGACCGGGCATAGGTGGCCAGGTAGTCGGCCTCGTACTCCGGGGTGCCGTCGTAAAGGTAGGGAAACTCGCGAAACACGGTCAGGCGCAGGCGAGCGAGGTCATCGATGTAAGGCGCGATAGCGGCGCCGTGCAACAGGCGTATTTCCATGCTTGGCGGTCGTTTTGTCGATGTGGATGACGCGCTCGGCTAAGCCGGGCTTGAGGGGAAACCCTATCATCCGAAGCCACGACCCGCCTTTTCCCTCAACGACAGGTATTGTTCCATGACCGCTACCGAACTGGTAAATGCGTACTACGCGGCTTTCAACGCCGGCGATATGCCAGCCTTTCTCGCCCTGCTCAGCGAGGACGTGATCCACGACATCAACCAGGGTGAGCGGCAGATGGGCAAGGCACGGTTTGCCGCATTCATGGACAAGATGAACCGCTGCTACCGCGAACGCCTGGCCGATATCGTGGTGATGCAAAACGCCGATGGCAGCCGGGCGGCGGCGGAGTTCACCGTGCATGGCGAATACCTGGCCGATGACGAAGGCTTGCCGCCGGCCAACGGGCAGACCTACGTACTGCCGGCGGGGGCGTTCTTCTATATCCACTGCGGCAAGATTGCCCGGGTGACCAACTACTACAACCTCAATGACTGGATTGAGCAGGTCGGTTGAGGGGCAAGGAGCCAACAGCAATGGCCCTGAGAGCGGTGTGTGTGTAGGAGCGGCCTTGCGTCGCGATGGGCTGCGCAGCAGCCCCAGATGCTCGGCCGTAATGCAGGATTACCAGGGGCTGCTGCGCAGCCCATCGCGACACAAGGCCGCTCCTACCAGAGCAATGTCTGGTGCCAGGAAGCCGGGCCCGGTCAGGCGATGCGGGTACCGAGCACCTTGAGGAACGCCGCCAGCCACGCCGGGTGCGCCGGCCAGGCGGGTGCGGTCACCAGGTTGCGGTCGACATGCGCCTGGTCCACGGCAATATCGATGAATGTGCCGCCGGCCAGCCGCACCTCCGGCGCACACGCCGGATAAGCGCTGCATTCACGCCCTTCCAGCACGCCGGCAGCCGCCAGCAGCTGGGCCCCGTGGCACACCGCCGCAATCGGTTTGCCGGCCTGGTCGAATGCCCGTACCAGTTCCAGCACCCGCTCATCCAGGCGCAGGTACTCCGGCGCGCGCCCACCGGGAATCAGCAGCGCGTCATAACCCTCGGCCCGTACCCGCACGAAATCGTAGTTCAGGGCAAAGTTGTGCCCAGGCTTTTCGCTGTAGGTCTGGTCACCCTCGAAATCATGGATGGCCGTGCGCACGGTCTGCCCCGCGACCTTTTCCGGGCAAACTGCATGCACCGTATGCCCAACCATGCTCAAGGCCTGGAATGGCACCATGACCTCGTAATCTTCAACGAAATCGCCGACCAACATGAGAATCTTCTTCGCCGTCATCGTACCCACTCCCTTCGATTGCCTAGAGACAGTCACTGCACGATAGCCGGTCTCAGTCGCGGCGGTCGAGCAAGTTGACCACCAGGCGGTCCAACCAGCCCCACAGCCGTTGCTTGACCCGGCGCCATAGCGGTCGGGCATGCCAGTGGCCGAGGTCGACCACCTCGCTCAAGGCGAAATCACGCTCGAAGCTGGCTTGCACGGCAGCCGTCAACGGTGGGTCGAGGGCCTCGATATTGGCCTCGAGGTTGAAGCGCAGGTTCCAGTGGTCGAAGTTGCACGAACCGATACTGACCCAATCGTCGATCAGCACCATTTTCAGGTGCAGGAAACATGGCTGGTATTCGTAGATGCGCACCCCGGCGCGCAGCAGCCGGGGATAATAGCGGTGCCCGGCATAACGCACCGAAGGGTGGTCGGTACGCGGGCCGGTCAGCAGCAAGCGCACATCGACGCCCTTGCCGGCAGCCCGGCGTAGCGAGCGGCGCACGCTCCAGGTCGGCAGGAAGTAGGGCGTGGCCAGCCACACCCGGCGCTTGCCGCTGTTGATCGCACGTACCAGCGAATGCAGGATGTCCTGGTGCTGGCGGGCGTCGGCATAGGCCACCCGCCCCATGCCCTGCCCCTGCGCCGGTACCTTGGGCAGGCGCGGCAGGCCAAAGCCCTCGGCAGGGCGCCAGGCGGTGCGGCGATTGTTGGCGTGCCACTGGCGGTCGAACAGCAACTGCCAGTCGTTCACCACCGGGCCCTGCATCTGCACCATCACCTCGTGCCATTCACTGGTCGCCTCGCCCGGCGTCCAGAATTCATCGGTGACACCGGTGCCGCCCACCACTGCCCAGCGCTGGTCCACCAGCAGCAGCTTGCGGTGGTCGCGGTACAGGTTGCGCAGGCCGCGCTTCCAGCGCAGGCGGTTGTACCAGCGCAGGTACACGCCGGCATCCAGCAGGCGCTGGCGCAATGTACTGGTGAAGGCCAACGAGCCATAGTCGTCGAACAGGCAGCGTACCCGCACACCGCGAAGCGCCGCCCGCTCAAGCGCTTCGACCACCGCATCGGCGCAGTCGCCGGCCTCGACCAGGTACAGTTCCAGATCGATCTGGAACTCGGCGCGCATGATCGCCAGGAGCATGCGCGGAAAGAACTCGGGCCCGTCGATCAGCAGTTCGAAGTGGTTGCCATCCCGCCAGGGGAAGACTGGCCCGGCCATGTCAGCGGGCAGTGAAGATCAGCACCGCACTCACCGGTACCGACGGGTTGATGGACTTGAGCCCAGCGAACTTGCGCAAGCGTTGCAGGCCTGGCAGCAGGCCGAAATCCTCGGCGCGCAGGACCAGCGGCTCGAGGGTCACCACCTGGAAGCGTCGCTCGTCCAGGCGGGTCGCCAGCAGCAGGGCGTTATAGCTGTGGGATTGGCCGTGCAAGGTCACGGTCAACGGTAGGCGCAGCTCGACCTGGGCACCATTGGCCAGGTCGTTTATCGGCCGCAGGTCCAGTTGAGCCTGCACCTTGGCTTCGGCGAAACGCTCGACCTCGAACAGGTCCTCACGCATGCGTTCGTCACGTTGGGGAATGCCGCTGCTTACCGAATCCATCTCGATGCTGAGCCCAGCCGCGCCCTTGCGGTCGACGGTGCCATGCAGCACCAGAAAACGGTGCACTTCGGCGGTGTCACCGTTCTTGCCGGTTATGAACGACAGGCGCGACGACTCGCCATCGAGGTGCCAGTTGGCGTGGGCAGGTAGGCACAAAGCCAGCAGCAAGGCGGGTAGCAGACGGGGCAGCTTGAACATGACGGATCTCGTGAAACCAGGCCGCCAACCTTACCCGCCCGCCTTCACGGCAGCAAGCGGCAGCCCTCGCGCGGGCCTTGCCAGGCGGCCTGGTGGCGCTGCCCCAGGCCTTCGGCGGTCACCAGCCGCTGCTGGCGGTCTTCCTCCAGCAGGCTCAGCGCCAGCCATTGTTTCACGTAGCCTTGGCAGTACTCCGGCTCGAATCCCATGACGAAGCGGCACGAGCAGTACTCCTTGGCCGAGTACGCCGCAAGGATGTCGGGGAAGTCAGTCAGGGCCTGGCGCTCTTGCCAGGCCCAGTAAGTCAGCCCCAGCAATACCAGCAGCACTGCCCGCTTCATGCGCCCTCCCCGGCCAGCACCGCCAGCACCCGCCGAAGCAGTTCATCGTGCCGGTAGCTGCCGTCGCGATCGTCGGCATACCGCACGATCACCAGCTTTTGCCTGGGCAGCACGTACAGCGCCTGGCCCCAGTGACCAAGGGCGGCATAGGTGTCTGCGGGCGCATGCGGCCAGGGCCGTGCCGCCCCGGCCAACGGCTGGTTGAGCCACCAGTGGCCGCCGGGGTTGGCCTCGCCGGCTATGGTGTGGGCATGGGCAAACGGCGTGCGGTTGAACGCCACCCAGGCCTCTGGCAGCAGTTGCCGCCCTTGCCAGCGCCCGTCGCGCTGCAGCAACAGGCCGATGCGTGCCAGGTCGCGCGCCGTGAGGTACAGGTAGGAAGAGCCGACATAGGTGCCGGCCCGGTCACGTTCCCATACTGCGCTGGTGATGCCCAACGGGGTGAACAGCGCGTGCCAGGGGTAATCCGGGTACTGGTCGGCACCGAGCATGCCGCGCAGCGCGGCGGCCAGCAGGTTGCTGTCGCCACTGGAATAGAGAAAGCGCCGGCCTGGTTCGGCTGCCGTGCCCCGTGCCGCCGTGTACGCCGCCATGTCCCCGTGGCCGCGGGTATAGAGCATGGCCACCACCGAAGATTTCAGCGGGGCGTATTCGTAGTCTTCCTGCCAGTCCAGGCCGCTGGCCCAGTGCAGCAGGTCGACCATGCGTACGCCAGGGTGGCTGCGCATGGGTGGATAAAACCGGCTGACCGGGTCTTGCAGCTGGAAGCGCCCCTGGCCCTGGGCCACGCCCAGTACCGTGGCCAGCACGCTTTTGCTGATCGACCAGGTCAGGTGGGCAGTGGTTGCACGGGTGGGTGCCGTGTAGCGCTCGTGAAGGGTACGGCCGTCGCGGATGATCAGCAGGGCGTCGGTGCGAATGCCAGCGCGTTCCGCGGTGGTGCGGGCAGGGAAGGCATAGGCGTCGACAGCCTGCCAGTCGAGGCTGGCGTCATTGATCGGCCAGTCGGGTTGGGGCCAGTCCTCGGCCCAGGCACACCCCGTAACCAGCGCCAGAATGACGAACAATGCCTTCATCGGGATTGCCTTTTTGCGGGAGCCACTGTGCGGCCCCAGGATTCATGCAATCACACAAGCCTAACCGGCATTCATGACAATCCCGCAGCCGCCCACGCCTTGTTCAAGCGCTTCTCCCGCGCTGCCGCCGCCAACGCCATCACGCCCTGGTCGCGCCGCCAGCTCTCTGCCCAATGCGCCGGCCCGGCTGCCAACGCCGCATCGATTTGCCCCCGTAGCGCCTGGAACTGGGCGAACAACCCACCCAGCAACAAATGGCAACCGACCGTATCGGCGCACTGCCGGCTGCCCTCGGCACACCCGGCCAGCAGCCCGAGCAACTGCAGGCGCAGGGCCTGCGGCCAGGCACACGCCTGACCGACGCCATACAGCCAGGCGGTCAGGGCCGTGAGCACATACAAGTCCTCCAGCGAGCGGAACGGTTTTACATAGGCATCCCAGCCATCCCCCGCCAGCAGTTCACACGCCGCGTGCTCCAGCACCAGTCGTCCATGGCCCACCTCCGGCATCAGCGGCAGGGTCGGCAGCGCTTCCAGCGTCACCCCTGGTTCGCCGGGGTAGACCACCGCCAGCTTCAACTGCGCTGGCGCGCCCGTCGCCTCGCTGCGCGCCGCCACCAGCAGCCACTCCGCCTCCAGGCCGGCAGTGACGAAATCCTTGCTGCCGGTCAAGCGCAAGCTGTCCAGGCGCGTTCGCATGTCCGCCGGCCGCACGCTGCGCCGCTCGCTGGCGCACAGGGCACCAAGGCTGGCTGGTGCACTGGGCCACAGCACGCGCAACGCGGCCTGGTAGCCGACCAGGAACGCCAGCCCCGGCGTGGCCATCGCCCGCCCGCCGAGTACTGCCAGTTCGAACGGGGCAACCGGGCCAAGGCGCTCGAGCAGCGCGGCGTAGGTTTCGCCAAGGGTGCCCGCCGGCGCTTGGCGAAGCGGGTCGTTGAGTCGTTGCAACCAGGCCATGGGGCGGCTCCTTGCTGGGGGCTTTCAAGTAACGCCGTGGGATGTCACGCAAGCATCACCAAAGCTTCACAGGGGTGACACCGCGTCTACCTAGGCTGACTTTGCACAACAAAGCCGACCGGCCGCAACCTTTCATGGCTGGCTTATGGAGACTCGTAATGACTCGGATCGCTCACGCTGGCGACAACAGCACCGAACGCCGTCTGCAAGCCGAACGCCTGGTTGGCGCCGCGGCCCTGCAAGAGGCCCAGGCCCTGCGCTACAAGGTGTTCAGCGCCGAATTCCAGGCCCGCCTCAAAGGTGCCGAGTACGGCCTGGACATGGATGACTACGACGTGCACTGCCGGCACATTGGCGTACGTGACCTGAGTACCGGCGAACTGGTTGCCACCACCCGCCTGCTCGACCACCAGGCCGCCAGCAGCCTGGGCCGCTTCTACAGCGAAGAAGAATTCAGCCTGCATGGCCTGTTGCAATTGCAGGGGCCGATCCTGGAGCTGGGGCGCACCTGCGTGGCGCCCGATTACCGCAATGGCGGCACCATCGCGGTACTCTGGAGCGAACTGGCGGAAATCCTCAATGAAGGCCGCTACAGCTACCTGATGGGCTGCGCCAGCATCCCCATGCAGGATGGCGGAATACAGGCCCATGCGGTGATGCAACGCCTGCGCGACCGCTACCTGTGCACCGAGCACCTGCGCGCCGAACCGAAAAACCCGCTGCCCAAGCTGGCCTTGCCGAACAACGTCATTGCCGAAATGCCGCCCCTGCTCAAGGCTTACATGCGCCTGGGCGCGAAGATTTGCGGCGAGCCGTGCTGGGACCAGGACTTCCAGGTGGCCGACGTGTTCATCCTGCTCAAGCGCGACGAGCTGTGCCCACGCTATGCCCGCCACTTCAAGGCGGCAGTCTGATGCCGAAGCTGCGGGTACTGGCCCGCCTGACACGACTGCTGCTGGTACTGCTGCTGGGCATGCTGCTGGCCAGTGCGATCACCTTGGGCGAACGCCTGGGCTTCAAGCCATCGATAGCGCGCCGCCAGCGCTGGACCTGCCTGTTCATGAAACGCCTGGTCGCGGCGCTGCCGTTCGACGTGCGGGTGATCGGCGAGCTGCCGCAGCGGCCAATGCTGTGGGTCAGCAACCACGTGTCCTGGACTGACATTCCCTTGCTCGGCATGCTGCTGCCGCTGTCGTTCCTGTCCAAGGCCGAAGTGCGCCACTGGCCGGTGGCCGGCTGGCTGGCGGAAAAGGCCGGTACACTGTTCATCCGCCGAGGTGGTGGCGACAGCCAGCGCCTGCGCGAACAGATCGCCGGGCAACTGGGCCTGGCCCGTCCGCTGCTGATCTTCCCCGAAGGCACCACCACCAGCGGGCGTACCCTGCGCACCTTCCATGGCCGCCTGCTGGCAGGTGCCATCGACCGTGGTGTGGCAGTACAACCGGTGGCCATCCAGTACTTGCGCAATGGCCAGATCGACCCGCTTGCGCCCTTCATCGGTGAGGATGACCTGGTGTCGCATCTGCTGCGCCTGTTCGCCCTGCCACGAAGTGAAGTGTGCATCCACCTGTTGCAGCCGATCGGCAGCGTAGGCAAGGAGCGGGCGGTGCTGGCGTTGCAGGCGCAACAGTCCATTCAGCTGGCCTTGTTCGGGGCTGCAGAAGTTGAAGTGGTGACTGGGCGGCAGGCGCGGGCCGCCTGAACTCCTGCTTTTCAGGACTGGCCTAATTGCCTGCTGTCCGCCCCGCCGCCGCGAACGCCTGCAACTGTGGATAGAACTCGCGAAAATCCGCCATCAGCGGCTCATATAGCCGCTCCAGCTCATCCATCACCCCGACCATCCCCTGTGGCCGCGACAGCCTTCGGGCAATGCCGTTGAACACCTGTTCCAGCGTGGCGAAATCACCGTATGCGCCCAGCCAGTCATCGGCCGCCATGAACGGCGCGATGCGCGCCAGGCGCCCGGGAAGCTCAGGCTCCGCCAGCAGCACCCGATAGAATTCCCCAGTGAACTGCTCCAGCGGCTGCTCGGCATAATCCTGCCAATGCCGTGCCAGGCAATGATCGAAGAACACATCCACAACGATGCCGGCAAAACGCCGCCGCTCGCGTGGAAAGCGTGCCAGTGCCGCCAGCACCAACGGATGCTGGTCGGTGTAGCTGTCGATACGCCGATGCAAGCGGATGGCTGCCTCCAGCGCTGGCGGAAAGCGCCCTTCCAACGAGCCTTTGACGAAATCGCCATACAGGCTGCCGAGCAGTTGCTGCGGCGCCGGGCCGCCCAGGTGCAGGTGTGCGAGGTAGTTCATGGGCGCAGTCTAGCACCGTCTGCCGCTATATCGTTATAACGCGATATAGCGATTCGCGCTCAGCTCAGAACCTCTTGGTATTTGTATATCGGTATTTCACGATTTACATTTCGTCCTATCGCGATATACCGCTACCACGAGCCTCCACCCATGCCTCTCGATCTCGACGAAATCATAAAAGCGCTGGCCCACCCGGTCAGGCGAGAAATCCTCGGTTGGCTGAAAGACCCGGCAACGCAGTTCCCGGACCAGTACCACAGCACCGAGAACGGGGTCTGCGCCGGGCAGATCGACCAACGCTGCGGCCTGTCGCAATCGACCGTCTCCGCCCACCTGGCCACGCTGCAACGCGCCGGGTTGGTCAGTAGCCAGAAGATCGGCCAGTGGCACTTCTTCAAACGCAACGAAACCACCATCCAGGCGTTTCTCGAACAATTGCGCCAAGCACTCTGAACAGGCAGGTAACCGTCATGACCACGCTTTTCGATCCGATCACCCTGGGCGACCTGCAGTTGCCCAACCGCATCATCATGGCCCCGCTCACCCGCTGCCGTGCCGATGAAGGCCGCGTGCCCAATGCACTGATGGCCGAATACTACGTACAGCGCGCCAGTGCCGGACTGATCCTCAGCGAGGCGACCTCGGTCAGCCCCATGGGCGTCGGCTACCCGGATACCCCCGGCATCTGGAACGACGAGCAGGTCCGTGGCTGGAACAATGTGACCAAGGCCGTGCATGCTGCGGGCGGGCGCATCTTCCTGCAACTGTGGCACGTTGGCCGCATCTCCCACCCCAGCTATCTGAATGGCGAACTGCCGGTAGCCCCCAGCGCAATCCAGCCCAAGGGCCATGTAAGCCTGGTACGCCCGTTGAGTGACTACCCCACCCCACGCGCGCTGGAAACCGAAGAAATCGCCGATATCGTCGAGGCCTACCGCAGCGGCGCCGAGAATGCCAAGGCCGCCGGCTTCGATGGTGTGGAGATCCATGGCGCCAACGGTTACCTGCTCGACCAGTTCCTGCAAAGCAGCACCAACCAGCGCACCGACCGCTACGGCGGCTCGCTGGAAAACCGTGCGCGGCTGCTGCTGGAGGTAACCGATGCGGCCATCGAGGTGTGGGGGGCGAGCCGTGTTGGCGTGCACCTGGCGCCACGTGCCGATGCCCATGACATGGGCGATGCCGACCGCGCCGAAACCTTTACCTACGTGGCCCGGGAGCTGGGCAAGCGAGGCATTGCCTTTATCTGCTCACGGGAACGGGAAGCCGATGACAGCATCGGCCCGTTGATCAAGCAAGCGTTCGGCGGCCCGTACATCGTCAACGAGCGGTTCGACAAGGCCAGTGCCAATGCGGCCCTGGCCAGTGGCAAGGCGGATGCGGTGGCGTTTGGCGTACCGTTCATCGCCAACCCCGACCTGCCGGCGCGGCTGGCGGCGGATGCACCGCTGAACGAGGCGCGGCCGGAGACCTTCTATGGCAAGGGGCCGGTGGGATACATCGACTATCCACGGTTGTGATTGAGGGCTATTCGTGGGCACGCCCACTCCCACAGGTACGGCGACAAGCTTGAAGATTGTGCTGATCCTATGGGAGCGGGCGAGCCCGCGAAGAAGACTTTTCAGGGCCGGGCGTTGATCTGCTGCTGCAGGTTCTGCACCTGGCTCTGCAAGGTATTCAGGTTGCGGGTCGTCTGCGCCCGGAAGGCATCGAACTCCTGCACCGACGCCCCAGTGGAGGCCGCCGCAGCCGGGCGATTGTCGATCTGGCTCTTGAGCACCAGGATGTCCTGCTCCAGGTCCTGGATAGCCGCACTCGGGTTACCTTGCTTCTTCAGCGCCGCCACCTCGCTGCTCAGGCTCTTGAGCTGGCCATCAAGCTTGCCGCCGTCGGCCTGCGCGGCCTTCAGCGCCGCAACCTGTTCGTTCAGGCCCTTGAGCTGGGCATCCAGCTTGCCACCATCGACCTGGCCCGAACGCAATGCGGCCAGCTCGCCGTTCACCTGCTTCAATTGCGCCTGCAGCTGGCCTTGCAACTCGGTCACGGCCTTTTGCTGTTCACGGGTATCCGCCAGTACCTGCTCCAGGCGCTTGCCCAGGTCACCGGTCTGCCCGGCCATGCCCTGCTGCAACTGACGCAGCTGCAGCTTCAGCGCCTCGCTATTGGTCATGGCTCCCGACTCGCTGGCCGCCACCTTGCCGCTGATGGCCTGCAGGCGCCCGGCCGCTTCTTCGCTGATGCGGGCAAAGCTCTCCTGGGTCGCCACCAGCTGCTGCTCCATCAGGGAAATCTGCTGGAAGCTCCACCAGCCGAGGCCCGCCAAGGCGATGAACGAGGCCCCGAGCAATGCCCACAGCGGCGCCGTACTGGCTCCGCGGGCAGCTTTCTGACGGCTGCGCACCACGTGCGCCGGCATCAGTTCGTCATCGTCATGGGTGCCGGCGCGCAAGCTAGGCACGTCATCGTAGTCATCGTGAGCATGGTTACGCATGGATACATTCAACCGCGGTAGTCGCAAGAGGCACGAGTATAAACCGCCTGCGCGGCGCGTTGATCATCGTCATCGGCCCAGCGGCTTCATCGCCCTGGCGGCTGGTGCTGCCACCAGGCACAGAATTCGTCCAGCGCCGTCCACAGGCTGACCTTGGGCTGGAAGTCCAGGTACTGCCGGGCGCGGCTGATATCCAGGGTGAAATCGCAGCTCATCACCTGCATCCCCAGGCGCGACAGGGTCGGTTGCGGGCGCCCCGGCCAGAGCAGGCAGGCCGCCTCGTTCAGCGCGGCCAGGCTGTAGGCCAGGCCGTAGGACCGGTAGCGAGTGACCTGTGGCAATTGCATCTTGCGCATCACATAGTTGACCACGTCCCACAGCGGCAATGGCTGGCCGTTGCTGATGTTGTAGGCCTGGCCCAGCGCCCGGTGGTCAGCGAACAGGGCGCTGAGCAGCGCCTCGTTGAGGTTGTGCACGCTGGTGAAGTCCACTTTGTTCAGGCCGTTGCCGATGATCGCCAGGCGGCCCTTGCGCTGCATCTGCAGCAACCGCGGGAAGATACTGGCGTCGCCAGCCCCGGTGACGAAACGAGGACGCAATGCCAACACCTCGAGGCCGAACTCCTGGGCGCCGAACACTTTCTGCTCGGCCAGGTACTTGGTCTGCCCGTAATGGTCGTGGAAGCGACGCGGCACCTGGTCTTCACGGATATCCAGGCACGAGCGGCCAGTGAAATAGATAGATGGCGACGACAAGTGCACCAGGCGTCGCACGTGTTCCTTCAAGCAGCCCTCGACGACGTTCTCGGTGACCACCACGTTGCCTTGATAGAAGTCCTGGTAGCGCCCCCAGCTACCCACCGCGCCGGCACAGTGCACCACGGCCTCGACGCCCTGGCATAGGCGGCGGGCCAACTCGGCATCGCCGAGGTCGCCGGGAATGAACTGGGCGCCGCGCTTGACCAGGTGCTCGACCCCCTCTGCGCGGCGGCCGCTGACCCGCACGTCCAGGCCCTGCTCAAGGGCAAAGCGCGCAAAGCGCCCGCCAATGAAGCCGCTCGCGCCGGTGACCAGAATTCGCATGTAACACTCCGTCTTGCCAGATTTCAGATGCAACTGACGCCAGCCGTGCCTACAAGGGCACCAGCCAGTGCCTTGCGCAGTGGCGCAGGTGTTCGGTCAGTTGCGTCAGCAGTTGCCCGCCGTTGCGCCAATGATGCCAGTACAACGGCACATCGATGGGCGTATCGCGACAGATTTCCACCAACTGCCCGCTGGCCAGTTGTTCACGGGCCTGCAGTTCGGGCACCAGGCCCCAACCCAGGCCGGCTTCGGTCATGCGCAGGAAGCCTTCCGAGGACGGGCACAGGTGGTGCAGGAAACCGTCCTCGATACCCAGCGAGGCCAGGTAGCGATGCTGCAGGAAGTCGTCCGGGCCATAGACGATCGCCGGGGTACGGGCCAGCCGGCTGGCAGCAAAACCCTGCGGGAAATGCTGCGCCATGAACCCGGGGCTGGCCAGCGCCCGATAACGCATGGCCCCCAGCGGCAGGCTACGCGCGCCGGCCACCGGCCGCTCGCTACTGCACAGGCAGGCCGCCACCTCACCAGCGCGCATGCGTTTGAGGCCGACTTCCTGGTCCTCCACGACGAGCTCGGTCAGCAGCTTGTGCTGCGCACAAAAGTTGCCCACCGCTGCGGCCCACCAGGTGGCCAGGCTGTCGGCGTTGAGGGCGATGCGCAGGCGCTCCGGCATGCCCTCCTCGTCCAGCGCCGGCACCTGGCGTTGCAGGTCGCGCTCGAGCAGGCGCACCTGTTGCACATGGTTGAGCAACTGGCGGCCGACCTCGGTCGGGCTCGGCGGCGTGGCCCGCACCAGCACCGGTTGCCCGACCCGTGCCTCGAGCAGCTTGATGCGCTGCGATATGGCCGACTGCGACAAGCCCAGCACCTGCGCTGCGCGCTCGAAACCACCCTGTTCGATCACCGCCGCGAGGGCGGCCAGCAGTTTGTAGTCGAACATCGATTTTCCTAATGACGGATCAGCGCTATTTGTTTTTCTTATACAACCCGTTTCCCCACAATAGCCAGCATCTTTTCTCGACATTCATGGAGAGCGGGCCATGTGGCAAAGCTATCTCAACGGCATGCTGGTGGCCTTCGGCCTGATCATGGCCATCGGCGCCCAGAACGCCTTCGTCCTCGCCCAGAGCCTGCGCCGCGAGCATCACCTGCCGGTGGCGGCGCTGTGCATCCTGTGTGATGCCATCCTGGTGGCGGCCGGGGTATTCGGCCTGGCCACCGTGCTGGCGCACAACCCGACCTTGCTGGCGGTCGCCCGCTGGGGCGGCGCGGTATTCCTGGTCTGGTATGGCGCCAAGGCGTTACGCAGCGCCTGTTCCAGGCAGAGCCTGCAGCACCAGCAAGGCCAGGGCGCGCGGTCACGCCGTGCAGTGCTGCTCAGCGCCTTGGCGGTGACCCTGCTGAACCCGCACGTGTATCTCGACACGGTGTTGCTGATCGGCTCGCTGGGGGCCCAGCAGACTGCGCCTGGGGCCTATGTGGCCGGGGCTGCCAGCGCCTCGCTGGTGTGGTTCTCGACCCTGGCGATCGGCGCGGCCTGGCTGGCGCCGTGGCTGGCACGGCCAGCGACCTGGCGCATGCTCGACCTGATGGTCGCCGTCATGATGTTCGCGGTGGCGGCGCAGTTGGTCTTCAACTGAGTCTGTGCCTGGCATTTTCATCGCTGGCAGAATCGCGCGCCGCCCGCGCGGCGCATCGCGAGCTGCGCTCGCTCCTACGTTTGTTTCTAGCCAGTAACGCCTGTGGCAGGCGCGCGACCGCCTGGTTGGTCCGACGTGATATCACGCCATGCGCCAACGCGTCCGCGCGCAAATCCCACAGGAACAATTGGCCCGAAACAAACGTGGGAGCAAGCGCAGCTCGCGATGCGCCGCGCGGGCGGCGCTCGATTTCACAGGCGACGGACAGGTTGCGGCGAGCACCACTGGTCAACACAGCCCAACCGCTCTGGAACCTCTATTCCCTATCTTTGTTGCGTGGTTATGCGCCGGGCCCGGTGCTATGATCCAGCACTTGCGTCGCAAAGAGTACAATCTCGCTGACGCTGATCGGGCCGCCCGTGATCGGCCTTGCGCAAACCGCAAACAGACCTGAATCAGGAGATCCACCATGGCTTTTGAATTGCCGCCGCTGCCGTACGCCCACGATGCCCTGCAGCCGCACATCTCCAAGGAAACCCTGGAGTATCACCACGACAAGCACCACAACACCTATGTCGTGAACCTGAACAACCTGGTCCCAGGCACCGAATTCGAAGGCAAGACCCTGGAAGAGATCGTCAAGAGCTCTTCGGGCGGCATCTTCAACAACGCCGCTCAAGTCTGGAACCACACCTTCTACTGGAACTGCCTGTCGCCAAACGGTGGCGGCCAGCCGACCGGTGCCCTGGCTGATGCCATCAACGCCGCTTTCGGTTCCTTCGACAAGTTCAAGGAAGAGTTCACCAAGACTTCGGTTGGCACCTTCGGTTCCGGCTGGGGCTGGCTGGTGAAGAAGGCCGACGGTTCCCTAGCCCTGGCCAGCACCATCGGCGCCGGCTGCCCGCTGACCAGCGGCGACACCCCGCTGCTGACCTGCGACGTCTGGGAACACGCCTACTACATCGACTACCGCAACCTGCGTCCGAAGTACGTCGAGGCGTTCTGGAACCTGGTCAACTGGGCTTTCGTTGCCGAACAGTTCGAAGGCAAGACCTTCAAGGCCTGAGTCATCCGGCCTTGAGCAGGACGCCCGGCATTTGCGCCGGGCCTCTTGCCACAAACCGATGCCAGTCTCCCTGGCATCGGTTTTTTTTAGGGCGTTGGCAGGGGCTCGGCGCGCAGGGCTGTCATGACACGTACTGATCAAGCCAGCCAAGGCTATCCGCAGTAGCCCCCGCAGGCCGGTATTCACACCCGACCCACCCCGCATAGCCGCGCTGGTCCAGCATCGTGAACAACCCGGCAATGTCCATCTGCCCTGTCCCCGGCTGATGCCGCCCCGGACAATCGGCTACCTGCACATGCACCGTCCGCGTAAAGAACTGCTCCAGCATATCGGCAGCATTCCCGGTCAGCACCTGCGCATGGTAAAGATCAAAGATCAGCCCGACACTCGCATGCGCCTCCAGCACCTGCTGTGCCTTGCTGAAGTCGGCCATGTAGTATCCGGGCATTTCCTGCGCGCAGATCACCTCGATCAACGGCCGCAGCCCCTGGTCCTCGAAGTACTTCACGGCATAGTCCAGGTTGCTCGCGTACACTTTGCCGGCGCCCTCATCATGGGTTATGCCGGACATCAGGTGTACATCCGCACACGCCAATGTGCGGGCATAGCTGACCGCCTGCCGCAACCCGTCACGGAACTCGGCTTCCTTGCCCGCCACCGCAGCGAGGCCCTTGGCAACGCCAGCCGGTGCAGCAAACTGGACCAATGGCAAGGCATGCTGCGCCAGTTGATCAGCCAGCTGGCTCGCATCGAACTCGTAGGGCGAGGGAAATTCTACCGCGCGAAATCCAGCAGCAGCGGCGGCTTCGATACGCTGCAGAAAAGGCAGTTCGTTGAACTGGAAGCCAAGGTGAGCATTGAATTTGAGCATGCGTACACATCCATCCTGGAAAAAACGTTCGTTAATTCAAAGGCTGAGTCGCGCCCCCCGCAAAACGCTTGCTCAGCCCGCATACCACGCTAACATCAAACCTTTGGAAGATTGATACAGCGCATTCAAGTTGCGGGGTCAGGCAACCGATACACTGCTCATGATCGGCCGGTAGTGTATCGTCATCGATGATGGCAAAATGATGCCATGCGCATGGATTAAGGAAACCCCATTGAAGCTGGAATTGCGGAACAGCTTGTCGGTCAAGTTGCTCAGGGTCGTGTTGCTGTCGGCGCTGGCGGTCGGCGTCGTGCTCAGCTGTGCGCAAATCATCTATGACACCTACAAGACCCGCCAGGCCGTAAACAACGATGCCCAGCGCATCCTCGACATGTTCCGCGACCCTTCGACCCAGGCGGTGTACAGCCTCGACCGCGAAATGGGCATGCAGGTTATGGAAGGCCTGTTCCAGGATGAATCGGTGCGCATGGCCTCCATCGGCCACCCCAACGAAACCATGCTGGCCGAAAAGTCCCGTCCGCTGCAGGACATGGCCATGCGCTGGCTGACCGACCTGATCCTCGGCCAGGAACGCACCTATACCACGCAACTGGTCGGCCGCGGCCCCTTCAGCGAATATTATGGCGACCTCAGCATCACCCTCGACACCTCGGCCTACGGCAAGGATTTCCTGATCAACGCGGTGATCATCTTCATTTCCGGCGTGCTGCGGGCCCTGGCCATGGGCCTGGTGCTGTATCTGGTCTACCACTGGCTGCTGACCAAGCCACTGTCGAAGATCATCGAGCATCTCACCCAGATCAACCCCGACCGCCCCAGCCAGCACCAGTTGCCGCTGCTCAAGGGCCATGAAAAGAATGAGCTGGGCCTGTGGGTGAATACCGCCAACCAGTTGCTGGCCTCGATCGAGCGCAACACCCACTTGCGCCACGAGGCGGAAAACAGCCTGCAACGCATGGCCCAGTACGATTTCCTCACTGGCTTGCCCAACCGCCAGCAGTTGCAGCAGCAATTGGACAAGATCCTCGTCGACGGCGGCCGTCTGCAACACCGCGTGGCCGTGCTGTGCGTGGGCCTGGACGACTTCAAGGGTATCAACGAGCAGTTCAGCTACCAGGTCGGCGACCAGCTGCTGCTGGCCCTGGCCGACCGCCTGCGCGCCCACAGTGGCCGCCTGGGCGCCCTGGCACGGCTGGGCGGCGACCAGTTCGCCCTGGTCCAGGCGAATATCGAGCAACCCTACGAGGCGGCGGAACTTGCGCAAAGCATCCTCGATGACCTGGAAGTACCGTTCGACCTCGACCACCATCAGCAGATCCGCCTGCGCGCCACCATCGGCATCACCCTGTTCCCCGAAGACGGCGACAGCACCGAAAAGCTGCTGCAGAAAGCCGAACAGACCATGACCCTGGCCAAGGCCCGTTCGCGTAACCGCTACCAGTTCTACATCGCCAGCGTCGACAGCGAGATGCGCCGACGCCGCGAGCTGGAAAAGGACCTTCGCGAAGCGCTGCCGCGCAACCAGCTATATCTGGTGTACCAACCACAGATCAGCTACCGCGACCACCGGGTGGTCGGTGTCGAGGCACTGCTGCGCTGGCAGCACCCGGAGCTGGGCATGGTGCCACCAGACCAGTTCATTCCCCTGGCCGAACAGAATGGCAGCATCATCGGCATTGGCGAATGGGTGCTCGACCAGGCCTGCCGGCAATTGCGCGAATGGCATGACATGGGCTTCAGCGACCTGCGCATGGCGGTCAACCTGTCCACCGTGCAACTGCACCACAACGAGCTGCCGCGGGTGGTCAACAACCTGCTGCAGGCCTACCGCCTGCCCCCGCGCAGCCTGGAGCTGGAGGTGACCGAAACCGGCCTGATGGAAGACATCAGCACCGCCGCCCAGCACCTGCTGAGCCTGCGCCGCTCCGGGGCGCTGATCGCCATCGACGACTTCGGCACCGGCTACTCGTCGCTCAGCTACCTGAAATCGCTGCCACTGGACAAGATCAAGATCGACAAGAGCTTCGTCCAGGACCTGCTGGACGACGATGACGACGCCACCATCGTTCGTGCAATCATCCAGCTGGGCAAAAGCCTGGGCATGCAGGTAATTGCCGAAGGCGTGGAAACCGCCGAGCAGGAAACCTATATCGTTGCCCAGGGTTGCCATGAGGGCCAGGGCTACCACTACAGCAAACCGCTGTCGGCCCGTGAGCTGACCAACTTCCTCAAACGGGCACAGCGCAACCAGGTCTCGATGTCCTGAAGTTGGCCTTGGGCGTCCGCAGGCCTTGAGCGACATTCGCGCAATTTACATACCCGCCCCTTTACAGCAAATGCAAATCTTTCGCATGATGTTGTAGTTTCGCGTGCCACGGCGCACGGTCACCCCCTTGGTCCAACCACACGACGCAGGAAACCAACAATGATTCGAATGCCTCTGGCCTCCGCCAGTCTGCTGGCCATCGCCATCGCTCTCGCCGGTTGCGGTGAAGGCAAGGACGACAAGGCCGCCGCGCCGCAAGCCCAGGCACCGGCTGCCGCCAGCACAACCGCTGCTGCGCCCGGGGCTGTCGACGAAGCCGCCGGCAAGGCCGTAGTCAAGCATTACGCCGAGCTGGTGTATGCCGTGTACAGCGACTCCCTGAGCACCGCCAAGACCCTGCAGGCCGCTGTCGACGCGTTCCTGGCCAAGCCCAACGACGAAACCCTGAAGGCCGCCCGGGAAGCCTGGGTCGCCTCGCGCGTACCGTACCTGCAGAGCGAAGCCTTCCGCTTCGGCAACACCATCATCGACGACTGGGAAGGCCAGGTGAACGCCTGGCCGCTGGACGAAGGCCTGATCGACTACGTCGACAAGAGCTACGAGCACGCCCTGGGCAACCCGGCAGCCAGCGCCAACATCATCGCCAACAGCGAGATCCAGGTAGGCGAAGAGAAGATCGACGTCAAGCAGATCACCCCCGAGAAGCTGGCCAGCCTCAACGAGCTGGGCGGTTCCGAAGCCAACGTCGCGACCGGCTACCACGCCATCGAGTTCCTGCTCTGGGGCCAGGACCTGAACGGCACCGGTCCGGGTGCGGGCAACCGTCCGGCATCGGACTACCTGGAAGGCAAGGGCGCCACCGGCGGGCACAACGACCGTCGTCGCGCCTACCTGAAAGCGGTTACCGACCTGCTGGTCAAGGACCTCGAAGAAATGGTCGGCAACTGGGCACCGAACGTCGCCGACAACTACCGCGCCAAGCTGGAAGCCGAGCCGGTCAACGACGGCCTGCGCAAGATGCTGTTCGGCATGGGCAGCCTGTCGCTGGGTGAATTGGCCGGCGAGCGCATGAAGGTTTCCCTGGAAGCCAATTCGCCGGAAGACGAGCACGACTGCTTCAGCGACAACACCCACTACTCGCACTTCTACGACGCCAAGGGCATCCGTAATGTCTACCTGGGCGAGTACACCCGCCCGGACGGCAGCAAGGTGACCGGCCCAAGCCTGTCGTCGCTGGTGGCCAAGGTCGACCCGGCCACCGACGCCACCCTCAAGGCCGACCTGGAAGCCACCGAAGCCAAGATCCAGGTAATCGTCGACCACGCCCTCAAGGGCGAACACTACGACCAGCTGATCGCCACCGACAACGCCGCCGGCAACCAGATCGTGCGTGACGCCATCGCCGCCCTGGTCAAACAGACTGGAGCGATCGAGCAGGCCGCCGGCAAGCTGGGCATTGCCAACCTGAACCCGGATACCGCAGATCACCAGTTCTGATCTGCCAACCGCGCTTCACCCGGACGCCCGGCCTTGTGCCGGGCGTTTTCGTTTGCCTGGCAATCGCAATGGTGGCAACGACAACCTGATCGTCAGCCCGGTCAACCGACAATTCGAGCTGGACATGGCCTGACCTGTTTTATGCGGCGACGATTTCATCAAGCAAACGCAAATTGCTCTTATTCAAAGATCCTGGGCCTGCTAAGCTTGCACGCCGGTTTTTCGCTCACGCCCAGGATCCTCGATGTCCTCGTCGCTGTTTCGACTCTCTCCCCTGCTGCTGGCCTTTGCCCTCGCCGCCTGTGACGACGCCCCGCGTTTCACCCAGGCCGAGCCCGGCGAAGCATTGTCGGCTGGCCAGGCGACCGTGCAGCGCAATGACCGCAACGCTTATTCCCTGCCCTCGGCCAACCTCTCGCCCGAACGGCGCCTGGACTTCGCCGTGGGCAACAGTTTCTTCCGCAACCCCTGGGTCATCGCGCCGTCCACCACCACTGCACGTGACGGCCTGGGCCCCCTGTTCAACACCAATGCCTGCCAGAACTGCCACGTGCGCGACGGCCGCGGCCACCCGCCAGAGCCGGGCGACAGCAACGCAGTGTCGATGCTGGTGCGCCTGTCGATCCCCGACCAGCCGTACCTGGCCAAGGTGGTCGAGCGCCTCGGCGTGGTGCCGGAGCCGGTCTATGGCACCCAGTTACAGGACATGGCCATTCCCGGCGTGGCACCAGAAGGCAAGGTACGGGTCAGCTACACCCACCAGACGCTGGCGTTCAAGGATGGTTATCAGGTCGAGCTGCGCAAGCCGGCCCTGCAGATCACCCAGCTAGGCTATGGCGTGATGCACCCCGACACGCGCTTTTCGGCACGCGTGGCACCGCCGATGATCGGCCTTGGTCTGCTCGAAGCCATTCCCGAAGCCGACCTGCTGGCCAACGAAGACCCTGACGACCGCAACCACGACGGCATCCGCGGGCGCGCCAACCGGGTATGGGACGATGCCTTGGGCAAGACTGTGATCGGCCGCTTCGGCTGGAAGGCCGGGCAGCCCAACGTCAACCAGCAGAACGTGCATGCCTTTGCCGGCGACATGGGCCTGACCACCACGCTGCAGCCCAACGACGATTGCACCCCGGCCCAGGCCGCCTGCCTGGCCGCAGCCAACGGCGATGGCGCCGGCGGCGAGAAGGAAGTCAGCGACAACATTCTGCGCCTGGTCACCTTCTACACCCGCAACCTGGCCGTGCCGGCGCGCCGCGATGTGGGCTCGCCAGAGGTACTGGCAGGCAAGAACCTGTTCTACCAGGCCGGCTGCCAGGGCTGCCACACACCGCAGTTCACCACTGCCGCCAATGCCGCCGAGCCGGAGCTGGCCAACCAGCTGATCCGCCCCTACAGCGACCTGCTGCTGCATGACATGGGCCCGGGCCTGGCCGACGAACGTACCGAATTCGCCGCCAACGGCCAGGACTGGCGCACCCCGCCATTGTGGGGTATCGGCCTGAGCGAAACGGTCAGTGGCCACAGCCAGTTCCTGCATGACGGCCGCGCCCGCAACCTGCTCGAAGCCGTGCTCTGGCACGGTGGCGAGGCCGAGGCTGCGCGCAATTTCGTCCTCACTTTCAATGCCGGGCAGCGCGCCGCGTTGCTGGCGTTCCTGAACTCACTTTAAAAAGCGCAAAGGAGCCGGGCATGTTCCGACCCAAACTGTTGTTCACCAGCCTCGCCGCACTCGCCCTCGGCGCCTGCTCACCGCAGGATCCGCAAGCCGTGACCTCCGCTGCCATCGCCAAGCAGGTGATCCTGCCCACCTATAGCCGCTGGGTCGAAGCCGACCGCATGCTGGCCGCCAGCGCCCTGGCCTACTGCGAAGGCAAGGAAACCCTGGACAAGGCCCGTGCCGACTTCCTCAACGCGCAAAAGGCCTGGGCCGAGCTGCAACCGCTGCTGGTCGGCCCGCTGGCCGAAGGCAACCGCGCCTGGCAGGTACAGTTCTGGCCCGACAAGAAGAACCTGGTCGGTCGCCAGGTCGAGCAACTGGTCAACGCCGAGACACCGGTCGATGCCGCAGCGCTGGGCAAGGCCAGCGTCGTGGTGCGTGGCCTCTCGGCCTACGAGTACATCCTGTTCGACAGCAAGCCGGACATCGCCACGGCCGAGCAGAAGGCCCGCTACTGCCCGCTGTTGGTGGCCATCGGCGAGCACCAGAAGGCGCTGGCCGAAGACATCCTCAAGAGCTGGAACAGCACCGACGGCATGCTGTCGCAGATGACCAAGTTCCCCAACCAGCGCTACGCCGACTCCCATGAGGCGATTGCCGACCTGCTGCGTGCCCAGGTGACCGCGCTGGACAGCCTGAAGAAGAAGCTCGGCGCGCCGATGGGCCGCCAGAGCAAAGGCATCCCGCAGCCGCTGCAGGCCGAAGCCTGGCGCAGCCACAACTCGCTGAACAGCCTGCAGGCCAGCCTCAAGGCCGCCGAAGCGGTGTGGGTCGGGGTCGACAACCAGGGCCTGCGCGGCCTGCTGCCCAGCGACCAGAAAGCGCTGGCGGACAAGATCGACGATGCCTACGCGAGCGCGCTCAAACTGCTGGCCGACAACCACAAGACCCTGGGCGAACTGCTGGCCGACGACGCCGGCCAGCAGACCCTCAACCAGATCTACGACAGCCTCAACGTCGTCCACCGCCTGCACGAAGGCGACCTGGCCAAGGCGTTGAACATCCAGCTGGGCTTCAATGCCAACGACGGTGACTGATCATGCTGCGACGCCAGGCGCTCAAACTCGGTAGCGTATTGCTCAGCGCCCTCACCCTGGGCGGCTGGAGCCTGTTCCGCAACAAAGGCAGCGAACCGCTGCTGCTGTCGGCGCGTGACGACGGCGATGGCAAGCACTATGCGGTCGGGTTCCGCCTGGACGGCACCCAGGTGTTCAGCACCCAGGTCGCCCAGCGTTGCCATGCCATCATCCATCACCCGCAGTTGCCGATCGCCCTGTTCGTCGCCCGCCGCCCCGGTACCGAAAGCTACCTGGTCGACCTGCGCGACGGGCGCCTGTTGCAGACCGTGCATTCGCAACCGAACCGGCACTTCTACGGCCATGCGGTGGTGCACAAGAGTGGCGAATGGCTGTACGCCACCGAGAACGACACCACCGACCCGGGGCGTGGCGTCCTCGGCGTATACCGCTTCGAAGGCGAACGCCTGGTGCACAGCGGCGAGCTTCCGACCCACGGCATCGGCCCGCACGAGCTGGCCTGGCTGCCGGACGGCGAGACGCTGGTGGTGGCCAACGGTGGTATCCGCACCGAAGCCGAAAGCCGGGTGGAGATGAACCTCGACGCCATGGAGCCGAGCCTGGTGCTGATGCAGCGCGACGGCACCCTGCTGAGCAAGGAAACCTTGGCCCAGCAGATGAACAGCGTGCGCCACCTGGCGGTGGGTAGCGACGGCACAATCGCCGCATGCCAGCAATTCATGGGCGCTGCCGACGAAACCGCCGAGCTGCTGGCGATCAAGCGCCCAGGCGAGCCGCTCCGGGCCTTCCCGGTAGCGGAGCGGCAGTTGCAGGCCATGGCCCAGTACACCGCCAGTGTCGCCATCCACAGCGAATTGCGGCTGGTCGCACTGACCGCGCCACGGGCCAACCGCCTGTTCGTCTGGGACCTGGACAGCGGCGCGGTGCGGCTGGACGCACCGATGCCCGATTGCGCCGGGGTCGGCGCGGTACAGGACGGTTTCGTGGTCACCTCCGGTCAGGGCCGTTGTCGCTTCTATGATTGCCGCAAGGCCGAACTGGTCGGCCAGCCGCTGAACCTGCCGTCCGGTTTCTGGGACAACCACCTGCATCTGGTCTGATCTTTCTGCTGCCTGCACCGGCCTCTTCGCGGGCACGCCCGCTCCCACAGGGGCCGCGCAATCAGCGGGTTACGCGGTCTCTGTGGGAGCGGGCGTGCCCGCGAAGAGGCCGGCACAGGCATCGCACTCCCCTTCCTGCAGAAAACAGTCGATAATCCCCCCCATCCACACGTGGGCAGGAACGCCCGTTGTCGTGTCCAAACGAATAACAACTGCATCCAAGGAAACGGACTATGCTGCGCCGCCGCATGCTCATCATGTTGGCCGTGGTTCTGCTGATCGTGTTGGCCCTGGGGGGCTACAAAGCCTTCTCGATCTACCAGCAGATCCAGATGTTCACTGCCCCACGGCCCCCCATCACCGTGGCAGCCGCCTTGGCCGAACAGCGCCCGTGGCAAGAGCGCCTGCCCGCCGTTGGCAGCCTCAAGGCGCTCCAGGGTGTGGAGCTGAGCCTGGAAGTGGAAGGCATCGTCAAGGCCCTGCACTTCGACTCTGGCCAGCAGGTCAAGGCCGGGCAACTGTTGCTGCAGCTCAATGACGACCAGGAAACCGCCCTGCTCGGTACCGCTCAGGCCGATCTCGGCCTGGCCAAGGTCGATTTCGGCCGCGGCAGCCAGCTGGTCGGTGACGCGGCCATCTCCCGCGGCGAGTTCGACCGCCTCACCGCGCAGTACCGGCGCAACCAGGCACTGGTCGAGCAACTCAAGGCATCGAAGAGCAAGAAGAGCATCAACGCCCCGTTCAGCGGCACCATCGGCATCCGCCAGGTGGATGTCGGCGACTACCTGGCTGCCGGCACCGTGATCGCCACCCTGCAGGACCTGTCCAGCCTCTACGTCGACTTCAACGTGCCGGAGCAGGCCCTGCCGCGCCTGAGCGTGGGCCAGCAGGTGCTGGTGCAAGTGGCCGCGTACCCGGGCCAGACCTTCCCTGCCAGCCTGAGCGCGATCAACCCCAAGGTCGATGAAGCCACGCGCAACCTGCTGGTGCGCGCGACCATGGCCAACCCGGACGGCAAGCTGCTGCCAGGCATGTTCGCCAGCCTGCTGATCTTGCTGCCCAACCCACAACCACGCGTGGTGGTGCCGGAGAGCGCCATCACCTACACGCTGTATGGCAACTCGGTGTATGTCGCCACGCCGAAAAAGGACAAGGACGGCAAGCCGGTAAACGACGACAAGGGCCAGCCGCAGCTTACCGCCGAGCAACGCACGGTGCAGACCGGCGAGCGCCGTGACGGTGTGGTGGTGGTCAGCCAGGGCCTGCAGGCGGGGGAACAGGTGGTCACCGCCGGGCAACTGAAACTGACCCCGGGGGCCGCGATCCGCATCGGCGAGGACAAAGCCCTCAAGCCCGAAGCGGGCGCGCCGGGCAAGGACTGACAGGAGGCTGGCATGGCATTCACCGACCCGTTCATCCGCCGCCCAGTGCTGGCCAGCGTGGTCAGCCTGCTGATCCTGTTGCTGGGCTTCCAGGCCTGGAACAAGCTGCAGATCCGCCAGTACCCACAAATGGAAAACGCCCTGATCACGGTCACCACCGCCTATCCCGGTGCCAATGCCGAAACCATCCAGGGCTATATCACCCAGCCGCTGCAGCAAAGCCTGGCCAGCGCCGAAGGCATCGACTACATGACTTCGGTGAGCCGGCAGAATTTCTCGGTCATCTCCATCTACGCGCGCATCGGCGCCGACAGCGACCGGTTGTTCACCGAGCTGCTGGCCAAGGCCAACGAGGTGCGCAACAAGCTGCCCCAGGACGCGGAGGATCCGGTCCTGAGCAAGGAAGCCGCCGATGCTTCGGCGCTGATGTATATCAGCTTCTACAGCAAGGAAATGAGCAACCCGCAGATTACCGACTACCTGTCGCGGGTCATCCAGCCCAAGCTGGCCACCCTGCCGGGCATGGCCGAGGCGGAAATCCTCGGCAACCAGGTGTTCGCCATGCGTATCTGGCTCGACCCGGTGAAACTGGCAGGCTACGGCCTGTCGGCCAGCGACGTGACCACTGCCGTACGCCGCTACAACTTCCTTTCCGCCGCCGGCGAGGTGAAGGGCGAATATGTCGTCACCAGCATCAACGCCAGCACCGAGCTGAAGTCGGCCGAGGCCTTCGCGGCCCTGCCGGTCAAGACCAACGGTGACAGCCGCGTGCTGCTGGGCGATGTGGCGCGGGTCGAGATGGGTGCGGAAAACTACGACACGGTCAGCTCGTTCGACGGCACCCCGTCGGTGTACATCGGCATCAAGGCCACCCCGGCGGCCAACCCGCTGGACGTGATCAAGGAAGTACGGCGCATCATGCCCGAGCTGGAAAGCCAGCTGCCCTCGGCGCTGAAGGTATCGATCGCCTACGACGCCACGTTGTTCATCCAGGCTTCCATCGACGAAGTGATCAAGACCCTCGGCGAAGCGGTGCTGATCGTCATCGTCGTGGTGTTCCTGTTCCTCGGCGCCCTGCGTTCAGTGCTGATCCCGGTGGTGACCATCCCGTTGTCGATGATCGGCGTGCTGTTTTTCATGCAGATGATGGGCTACTCGCTCAACCTGCTGACCTTGCTGGCCATGGTGTTGGCCATCGGCCTGGTGGTAGATGATGCCATTGTCGTGGTGGAGAACATCCACCGGCACATGGAAGAGGGCAAGTCGCCGTTCGATGCGGCCCTGGAGGGTGCCCGCGAAATCGCCATGCCGGTGGTGTCGATGACCATCACCCTGGCGGCGGTCTATGCACCGATCGGCTTCCTCACCGGCCTCACCGGCGCGCTGTTCAAGGAGTTCGCCCTGACCCTGGCCGGGGCGGTGATCATCTCTGGCATCGTTGCCCTCACCCTGTCGCCGATGATGTGCGCCTTGCTGCTGCGCCAGGAGCACAACCCCAGCGGCCTGGCGCACCGCCTCGACTTGCTGTTCGAACGCCTCAAGGTGCGCTATCAGCGCCTGCTGCACGCTACCCTCGACAGCCGGCCGGTTGTGCTGGTGTTTGCCGTGATCATCCTGTGCCTGATCCCGGTGTTGCTGAAGTTCACCCAGAACGAACTGGCGCCCAACGAGGACCAGGGGGTGATCTTCATGATGAGCAGCTCGCCGCAAACCGCCAACCTGGATTACCTGAACGCCTATACCGACACGTTCACCCCGCTGTTCAAGACCTTCCCCGAGTACTACTCGTCGTTCCAGATCAACGGTTTCAATGGCGTGCAGACCGGTATCGGTGGCTTCCTGCTGAAACCGTGGAACGAGCGCGAGCGCACGCAAATGGAATTGCTGCCGCTGGTGCAGGCCAAGCTCGAGGAAATCGGCGGCCTGCAGATTTTCGGCTTCAACCTGCCATCGCTGCCCGGCACTGGCGAAGGCCTGCCGTTCCAGTTCGTGATCAACAGCGCCGGTGACTACCCCGCTCTGCTGGAGGTTGCCCAGCGCATCAAGTCCCGCGCCCAGGAGTCGGGCAAGTTCGCCTTCCTCGACATCGACCTGGCGTTCGACAAACCCGAGGTGGTGGTGGATATCGACCGCGCCAAGGCGGCGCAGATGGGGGTGTCGATGGACACCCTGGGCGGCACCCTGGCGACCTTGCTGGGCGAGGGGGAAATCAACCGCTTCACCCTCGAAGGCCGCAGCTACAAGGTGATTGCCCAGGTCGAACGGCCCTACCGCGACAACCCCGGCTGGCTGAACAACTACTACGTGAAGAACGACCAGGGCCAACTGCTGCCGTTGTCGACGCTGATCACCCTCAGCGACCGCGCCCGCCCTCGCCAGCTCAACCAGTTCCAGCAACTGAACTCGGCGATCATCCAGGGTGTGCCGATGGTCAGCCTTGGTGAGGCACTGCAGACCGTGCAGGGCATCGCCCGCGAGGAGGCCCCGGAAGGCTTCGCCTTCGACTATGCCGGGGTGGCGCGCCAGTACGTGCAGGAAGGCAGTGCGTTGTGGGTGACCTTCGGCTTGGCACTGGCGATCATCTTCCTGGTGCTGGCGGCGCAGTTCGAAAGCTTCCGCGACCCGCTGGTAATCCTGGTGACGGTACCGTTGTCGATCTGCGGCGCGTTGCTGCCGCTGTTCCTCGGCGTATCGAGCATGAACATCTACACCCAGGTCGGGCTGGTGACGTTGATCGGCCTGATCAGCAAGCATGGCATCCTGATCGTCGAGTTCGCCAACCAGTTGCGTGAAGAACTGGGCCTGAGCGTACGTGAGGCGATCGAGGAAGCTGCGGCCATTCGCCTGCGGCCGGTGCTGATGACCACGGCGGCGATGGTATTTGGCATGGTGCCGCTGATCCTGGCGACCGGGGCCGGGGCGGTCAGCCGTTTTGACATCGGTACGGTGATTGCCACCGGCATGTCGATCGGCACGCTGTTCACCCTGTTCGTGTTGCCTTGCATCTACACCTTGTTGGCGCACAAGGACGTTGCCAGGGGAACAGCGGTGGCCTGAACCGGCCGCTGCAAAATGCCAGAGGCCCCGCAATCGCGAGGCCTCTGGCATTTCCATCTAGCGCCGGTTCAACCAAACGGCCGCAACCCCTGGCGCATCCCGAACAGGAACAGCAGCAGGTCCTGATCCGGCGCAACCTTGGCCTGCTGCTGCGGTTTCACGTCCCGCGGCAACGCGCACTGGTCGGCCATCTCGGCCTTGCTGAACACGGTCGGCCTCGGCTCTTCCCATGCAGCCACCGCCACGGTGGTCACCGCCAGGCCAGCTACCAGAAACAAAGCTCGAGTAATTTCTAGTTTCATTGCTCTAACCCTTTGACAGCGCTGCCAAACGCCATCTGGTAAAAATAGAGCAAGGTTTGCCACTCCGCGTCGTTCAACGACGAATGGCGGCGCAGCTGGCGCAGGTCATTGCCCGCCGCACGTTGGCAGCTGATGCGCCGTCGGCACTTTTCCAGGTCCAGCAGCGCCACCTCGACCCGGGCCTGCTCGCCTTCGCCAATTACCTTGACGAAGACATGCTTGCCATACAGGCAGCCGTGCTGCCAGTGGCCCAGGTGCATGCGCGCCAGGTTGTCCGCCAGGTCCTTGAGCATGCGCTCATGCACCACCTGCGGATAACGCTCACGGGCACCTTCGGCATGCCAGGTGTCGAGTTCGACGAAGCCGTCGAGTGCTTCACTGACCAGCAGCGCACGCCATTGATGACCGGCATCGCGCTCGGCCCCACAGAAGACGATGCGCGGCACGCGCACCCCCAGCCGCTCGAAGCTGTGCAACGCATCGAGTTCGCGCAATACGGTCGGCCGGCCGAAAGGGTGCAGCAGGCTGCGGTAGATGTGCCCGACCTGGCGTTTGGCATACAGCAGCTTGCCATCGGCATCGTTGAGGCGTTGCACGCCACTCTCGCCACCCCGCCGCTGGTTTGGCTCCTCGACCCACTCGCCCTGCTGGCGCCAGTAAAAATCGAACCGCGACTCCCCTTTCTGGGCTACAGCCATCAAACACTACCCCTTACGCAATACATAGACTCGCCACATGGCATAGAACGGCAGGAAGTCGAGGCGTTCCTGGATTCTGAAACCGGCGGCCTTGAATTCTTCTTCAACCGTGTCGGCCGGTAACACGAAACGGTTCTGGTAATTGTCCTGCTCGGCTTTGCGGGCACTGCGGCGCTGCTCCAGCTTTTTCCGGCGCCAGGCCTTGAAGTTGCCGTCCACCCACAACGACAGGATCACACTATCACGGCTAACCCGTTGAAATTCCGAAAGAATCGTCTTTCTGTGGGCCGCTTCGCCAATGTGGTGGAACAGCCGCATGCAGAAGATGCTGTCCACCGAATTGTCCGGCAAGTCGATGGCAAACGCCGAAGTCTGCAAGGGCCGTACCCGGGCCACCACCTCTGGCGGTTGCGCGGCACAGGCTGTCTCGATCATCGCCTCGGAGTTGTCGGCACCAATGATCACCCGGTTGGGCTTTTCCGCCAGCAATGGCCAGAAACGGCCGGCACCGCATGGCAGGTCGAGGACCAGGCCAGGCTCACCTGCCAGTGCCAGGGCGCGACGCGCCAGTTGCTCATCTCGCTTGTGGGAAAGACGTCGCGCCAAGCCATCCTGATGCTTGAGAAAGTATTCACGGGCGTGTTGTTTGTCGTACTTCTCGGAAAATTCAAGCTTGATGGGACTGCGCATTGGGCATCTCCTGACTCCATTCCGCCCACATTAGGCAAGCGAGCGTAGGAATCAGGTCATACCCATGTGAAAAAAACGTCATACGCCGAGGGCGCTGTTACAAAGCTTTACTCCGCCTCAGGGTCGCCCTTGGTCGCGGTATTGCTCAGGTCGACGTGGAACCGGCAACCATGCGGCAAGGTTGACGTCAGCGTGACCTGCCAACCCTGGTCGTCGCAGATTCGCTGTACCAGCGACAGGCCCAGGCCGAGGCCCTCGCCACGCCGTTCATCACCGCGCACGAACGGCCGGAACATGGCTTCGCGCTGCTCTTCGGGAATGCCCACGCCACTGTCCTCGACACTGAAACCGTTGGCTTCGAGGCTCAGGCGGATGTAGCCGCTGTCGGTATAGTGCGCGGCATTGCGCAACAGGTTGCCCATCACCGATTGCAGGAAAGTGGCGTTGTACAGCACCGAGCTGGCACTGACTCGCCCGTCGAAATACAAGGCCAGGCCCTTCTGCTCGATGGTGTCACGCCACACCCCGACCAGTTCGTCGGCCACTTCGCGCAAGGTCGCGCGCGATGCCACAGCGCCCTCGTCGCGCTGCGCCCGGGCCAGCATCAGGAAGGTCTTGACCAGCTCGCGCATCTCCTCGGTAGCCCGCGCCACACGTTCCACCTGGCTGCGTGAGCGGGTGTCGAGGTTGGGGTTTTCCATCAGCAGTTCGCAAGAAGTGGCCAGCACCATCAAGGGCGTGCGCAGTTCGTGGCTGACGTCGCTGGTGAACAGCCGTTCGCGGGTCAACGCGTCTCGCAGGCGGCCCAGGGTATCGTCGAACGCCACCGCCAGCTGGCCGACTTCGTCCGCCGCATAGTCTGGCGCCAGCGGCGGGGCCAGGCCGAGCAACTGATCACGGTGGCGCACCTGGCGCGCCAGGCGGATCACCGGCGCCATCACCCGGCGCGCCACCAGCCAGCCGAGGATCACTGCCAGCACCAGGCTGAGCACGAAGCCCACCACCACCACTGCGAACAGCAGGCGCTCGCGTTCTTCGAAGTCGCTTTGGTCCTGCAGCAGGACATAGCGGCGGCCGTCGACGATCTCGACCATGGCGTGGTACGACAGCTGGTCACGGAACACCTCGTGGAAGCCGCGGTCGAGGTGGCGCAGGTCTTTGGGCAATTCGAAATCGTCACGCCCGCCGCTGAAGTAGAACAGCTGATCGGGGCGTGGCCGGTGGCTCCAGTCACTGACACTGTCCATGCGCAGCAGGCGCTGCAGGTCACCGCCCAGTACCGAGGAGATCAGCCGCTCCTCGACCAGGTGCACGGTACCGACGATGCCGAAGGCGAAGGCCCCGGCCACCAGTGCGCTCATCAGGGCAAAGGCGATGATGATGCGCTGGGCAAGGCTTTGCTTAAACTCCATCGCGGCCCTCGGCGAGGCGGTAGCCGACGCCATGGACGGTGTGCAGCAGCGGTTTTTCGAACGGTTTGTCGATCACCTGGCGCAGCTGGTGCACGTGGCTGCGCAGGCTGTCACTGTCGGGGCAGTCGTCGCCCCACAGGGCCTCCTCCAGCACTTCGCGGCGCAACACGTGCGGGCTCTTCTGCATCAATACGGCAAGCAGCTTGAGGCCGACCGGGTTGAGCTTGAGCAGGCGGCCCTGGCGGGTAACTTCAAGGGTGTCGAGGTCGTAGCTGAGGTCAGCCACCTGCAGGGTGCGGCGGCCACCGCCCTGGGCTCGGCGCAGCACCGCTTCGATGCGTGCGGCCAGTTCCGACAGGGCAAACGGCTTGAGCAGATAATCGTCAGCGCCAGAGCGGAAACCCTGCAGCCGGTCATCCAGCTGGTCGCGGGCAGTGAGCATGATCACCGGCGTGTCGCGACGGGCATCTTCGCGCAGGCGTTTGCACAGGGTATAGCCGTCGATGCCAGGCAGCATGATGTCGAGCACGATCAGGTCGTAGTGTTCGGTGGCGGCCAGGTGCAGGCCGGACAGGCCATCCTGGGCGCAGTCTACGGTGTAGCCTTTCATGCTCAGGTAATCGGCCAGGTTGGCCAGGATATCGCGGTTGTCTTCAACCAAAAGAATGCGCATCGGTTTCTCCTGTGCGGCGCTTCTCGCTGTGGCGCGGCAGGCGCAGCTTAAGGCCTATGCCTGCAGGGTGCCAGCCCTGCGAAGAATTCGCCTACCTTGACGGTTTTTTCACTGATCCTTCACGGACACAGGATAGCGGGCAGCCGACAATGCCCGATCTTTTTCGCGTCCTGGAGCCGCCATGCAGCATCGAAGCCGTCCTCGCCCCATCAACTTCTGGCTATACCTGGGCCTGCCCCTGGCAACCGCGCTGAGCTTGATCCTGCTGGAACTGACCTCGGTCGACATGGACATCGCCAACTTGTTCTTCGACCCCGTTGCCGGGCAGTTCATCGGTCGCCACAGCTACTTGCTGGAAAACATCCTGCATGACCGGGTCAAGCAGGGGGTGATCCTGCTTGGGGTGTTGTCGTTGCTCACCTTTGCCGCAAGCTTCTTCTGGAAGCGCCTGTTCGGCTGGCGTCGCGAGCTGGGCTGCCTGGTGCTGGCGCTGGGCCTGTCCACGGCGTTCGTCACGCCACTGAAAAAAGTGACCCAGGTGCAATGCCCATGGAGCCTGACCCAGTTTGGCGGCAGCGAAACCTACAGCAAGCTGCTGGAACCACGGCCGGCTACCGACAAGCCGGGGCTGTGCTGGCCGGGTGGGCATGCCGCGACCGGGTTCTGCCTGTTCGGCCTGTTCTTCATGCTGCGTGACCGCAAACCGCGCTTGGCACGGGCAGCATTGGCGCTGGCGTTCGTGGCCGGGTCGGTACTGTCGCTGGGGCGGATGATGCAGGGGGCGCACTTCCTGTCACATAACGTGTGGACGGCGGTGTTCTGCTGGTTGATCGGGTTGGGGTCGTATTATCTGGTTCTGTATCGGCGGGGAATGGTTGAGGTACCTGCCGCTGAGCGTAGCGTCGCCTGACCCAGGGGCCGCCTTGCGGCCCGATCGCGACACAAGGCCGCTCCTACAGGTTGAAGTACGCCCCTGAGGTTGGATTTTTTGTCCAACGTCAGGGGCGCAGTTCAGGTTACGCAATCCCTTGTAGGAGCGGCCTTGCGTCGCGATGGGCTGCGCAGCAGCCCCAATGGCCCCAACAGGAAAACAAAAAAAGCCCCGGTTCTAGCGAACCGGGGCTTTTTGATGGTGCAGGGGTAAGGCTGGCTTACATCATGCCGCCCATGCCACCCATGCCGCCCATGTCAGGCATGCCAGCAGCTGGCTTGTCTTCCGGCAGGTCGGCAACCATGGCTTCGGTGGTGATCATCAGACCGCCGATCGAAGCAGCCGCTTGCAGCGCCGAACGAGTGACCTTGGCTGGGTCCAGGATACCCATCTCGATCATGTCGCCGTATTCGCCGGTAGCAGCGTTGTAACCGAAGTTACCCGAACCTTGCTTGACCTTGTCAGCGACAACGCTTGGCTCGTCGCCGGCGTTGGCAGTGATCTGGCGCAGCGGCGCTTCGACAGCGCGACGCAGCAGGGCGATACCGACGTTCTGGTCTTCGTTGTCGCCTTTGAGGTTGGCAATGGCCGCCAGCGAGCGTACCAGGGCCACACCACCGCCAGGCACCACGCCTTCTTCAACGGCTGCACGGGTAGCGTGCAGGGCGTCTTCTACGCGGGCTTTCTTCTCTTTCATTTCAACTTCGGTGCCGGCACCCACCTTGATCACGGCAACACCGCCAGCCAGCTTGGCCAGACGCTCTTGCAGCTTCTCACGGTCGTAGTCCGAGGAAGTTTCTTCGATCTGGGCACGGATCTGCTTGACGCGTGCTTCGATCTCGCCGTCGGCGCCAGCGCCGTCGATGATGGTGGTGTTTTCCTTGGACAGGATGACGCGCTTGGCGTTACCCAGGTGCTCCAGGGTAGCGGTTTCCAGGGACAGGCCGATTTCTTCGGAGATGACCTGGCCGCCAGTCAGCACGGCGATGTCCTGCAGCATGGCCTTGCGGCGGTCGCCGAAGCCCGGAGCCTTGACCGCAGCAACCTTGACGATGCCGCGCATGTTGTTGACCACCAGGGTAGCCAGCGCTTCGCCTTCGACGTCTTCGGCAACGATCAGCAGTGGGCGGCCGGCCTTGGCAACGGCTTCCAGCACTGGCAGCAGCTCACGGATGTTGGAGATCTTCTTGTCGACCAGCAGCAGCAGCGGGCCTTCCAGCTCGGCAACCATGGTGTCCGGCTTGTTCACGAAGTACGGCGACAGGTAGCCACGGTCGAACTGCATGCCTTCCACGACGGACAGTTCGTTTTCCAGGCCCGAACCTTCTTCAACGGTGATCACGCCTTCTTTACCGACCTTTTCCATGGCTTCGGCGATGATTTCACCGATGGAGCTGTCGGAGTTGGCGGAGATGGTACCTACCTGGGCGATGGCCTTGGAGTCGGCGCATGGCTTGGACAGGTTCTTCAGCTCGGCGACGACGGCAGCAGTGGCCTTGTCGATACCGCGCTTCAGGTCCATCGGGTTCATGCCGGCAGCGACGGCCTTCAGGCCTTCGTTGACGATGGCCTGAGCCAGAACGGTAGCGGTGGTGGTGCCGTCACCGGCAGCGTCGTTGGCCTTGGAAGCAACTTCCTTGACCAGCTGGGCGCCCATGTTCTCGAAGGCGTCCTTCAGCTCGATTTCCTTGGCGACGGAAACGCCGTCCTTGGTGATGGTCGGCGCGCCGAAGCTCTTGGCCAGAACCACGTTGCGGCCTTTCGGGCCCAGGGTGGCTTTTACGGCGTCAGCCAGAACGTTGACACCAACGAGCATTTTCTTACGGGCGGAATCACCAAATTTTACGTCTTTAGCAGCCATGATCGTTTAATCCTTTGGAATTCTTTGGAGTAACGGGAAGTCGGGGAAATCAGCCTTCGATGACGGCGAGGATTTCGTTCTCGGCCATGACCAGCAGGTCTTCGCCATCGACTTTCACGGTGTTGCTGCCCGAGTAAGGGCCGAAAACCACTTTGTCACCCACTTTCACGGCCAACGCGCGAACTTCGCCGTTGTCCAGGATGCGACCGGTGCCGACGGCGACTACTTCGCCGCGGTTTGGCTTTTCAGCGGCCGAACCCGGCAGGACGATACCGCCAGCGGTTTTCGATTCTTCTTCGCTGCGACGGATAACGACGCGGTCATGCAGAGGACGAAGCTTCATTGTCGATCTCTCCCAAATTGTGGTTTTCATCGGCCGGTGTCGACACCGGCGGGTTGATGCTGTCCGGCGTAGCCGGAAGGCAGCTCGCGCAGGGCGAACCGCCTGAGTCATGTCTGGTGTTGCCACCAGAAACCTTGCGGTGACCACATACATGAGGCCGCCATATTCAATTACAAGGCTTGCTTCAGAAAATTTTTCATCAGCCTGAAAAGCTTGGGGCCGCTTCGCAGCCCTATCGCGACACAAGGCCGCTCCTACAGGGGCTTGCGAACTCTGTAGGAGCGGCCTTGTGTCGCGATAGGGGCGCGAAGCGGCCCCCGGCTATTACTTGTCGCGGCGCTCGTACTCGCCTTCGATCACGTTCGGGCGGTGGCCGCCATCGCGCGGCTGCGCCTGGAACGGGTCGTCCTGAAACGCCCGCTGGCGCAGGGCCTGGGCCTCGGCGCGCTCACGCATCTTGCGGGCGGCCAGGTGACGGGTGAATGGCAGCAGGCACAGCAGGCCCAGCACGTCGCTGATGAAGCCTGGCAGCAACAGCAGGCCACCACCGATGGCCAGCATCAAGCCCTGGAACATGTCCTCGGCGGGCAGTTCGCCACGCTGCAGGCTTTCCCGGGCGCGCAGCGCGGTAGCCAGCCCGGCCACCCGCATCACCAACACACCCAGCGCGGAACCGGCGATGATCAACAGCAGCGCCGGGAAGAAACCGATGGCGGCGCTGACCTTCACGAAGACGAACAGCTCCAGCACGGGAAACAGGAGAAACAACAATAGAAAAGCACGCATCAAAGCATTCCTCGTCGGAAGAGAACCTTCCTGTAAGACCAACAGATGGATGCGTGCGCTCGGCTTTTCAAGCCTCGGCGTCCATCGCAACCGGCCACCGGTCGGCGCGCGCCAGCAAAACCAGGGCTTCGCGGACTTGTGTCGGGGTGTTGCAGGTACCCGGGAAAGGCAACCAGTACACCGCCTGGCCAATCCGCAGGTGCATGCCCTCGCTGTCCACGCCGACCAGTTGCGCGGGCGCATGGCGGGGCAAGTGGGTCAGTTCCACGTAATGGGCGATGGCGTTGGCATGGTCACGGTTCATATGTTCGACCATGCTCGCCTCGGCCTTGCCGGCGAACGGGTTGGCCAGGGTCACCTGGTCAAGCCAGTGGATCGCGCCGAAGCCGCCGATGTAGCGGTGACGCACAGGCTGCAGTACCCAGAAGTCGAAGTCGTGGGCCTTGTGGTAGTCGGCAGCGTCCGGGAAGTAGCGGTAGTAGCGTTCGGCGGCGGCCTCGATGGCGGCCTCGTCAACCAGCTTGTGCGCTTCGGCCATGACCGTCAGGCGCCCCACGGCTTGCACGTCCTCGGCTTCCCGCTCACCGACCAGCAGCGAGCACTTGGGGTCTTTCTGCAGGTTGTGGGTGTGCTGGGCGATGCGGCTGATCAGGATCAGCGGGTTGCCCTGGGCGTCCAGGCAGTACGGCACGACCGAGCCGAACGGGTAGCCCGGCATCGACCGGGAATGGGTCGAGAGCACGCCGCGGTATTCCTTGAGCAGCAGTTCCCGGGCGGGGCGGATGGCGGTGGTACTCACTGGGCGGGCTCCTGGCGGCAGACTGGGTGGCCACACGATAGCATTTTCAGGTCCGGTGCCAATGGGGCTGCTTTGCAGCCCATCGCGACGCAAGGCCGCTCCTACAAGGATCGCGTACATCCTGTGTCGCGATGTGCCCAATGCGGCGCCAAAGATTTACCAGGTAACGCCAAACCCAGCGGTATAGCGGGTCTTGTCCAGGTCACTCTCACGCGTTCCGGTGATGATGTCTTTCTCTGCCTTGAGGTTGAGCGAGGCCCACTCGGTCACCTTGTAGCGCAGGCCGACCTCGGCATCCAGCGCGTAGTCGGCCACCCCACCCAGCGGCTTGGCGAACTCGCCGTTGGTGAACAGCTGCACGTTCTTGCCGATCAGGTAACGGGTGTAGTCCCACTTCAGCGCCGCCGAATAGAAGTTGTCCTTGGCCCCGTCCTGGTATTCGAAGTCGGTGCGGTTGATCAGTGAACCCAGCGAGAACGCGCCCAGTTCATCATCCCAGAACTGGTAACCCGGGCCGGTACCCACGGTACGCTGGCGGGCCAGGTCTTCGACGTGGTCGCGCTTGTATTCCATGCGCCCTTGCCAGAACCATTTCTCGGTAAGGAAGCGGTCCAGGGCGTACTCGGCGCTCCAATTGTCGGTGGTGGTGACGTCGTCCTTGGTCTCGCGGTTGTATTCGCCTTCGGCGTTGTGCCGCCAGCGACCGTGGCGGGCGCTGGTCTTGAAGCCGACGTCATAGTCGTCGGTATCGTTCTCGGCACGTTTGTAGTCCAGCGCCACGTCGACGTTGCCCTTCCACACGAAGTCCTCGACCAGCGGCTTGGGCTTCATGATCTGCTCGATGCTGGCCAGCTCCACGGTCTTCGGCGCCTCGCCGTTGGCCAGGGTCACCTTGCCGGGCTCGGCGGCCTTCAGCGACTTGGCCCGCTCACCGCTATAGGCGTCCTGCTTGACCAGCAGCTCCTGGTCGCTCTCCAGGGTCTGGACCTGTTTCCAGTCCAGGGCGATGGAACCGCCATAGGGGGTTTCCAGCAGCAGCTTGCCACCATCGAAGACTTTGATCTTGCCGCTGAGCCGGTCACCGTTCTTCATCCACACGGTGTCGGCGAACACCGGCGAGGCGCACAGGGAAACAGCAAGCAGGCACAACAAGGATCTAGAATACATAAACGCACTACGGGTTCGATTTGACAAAAAAGCCGGGCATTATCCAGATACCGACGACCACAGCAAGGACAGACCGGGAGCCTGCCGTTGAGTTCAACTCTCATTTGCCGCACCGTCGGTCCGGTTTCATCTACAGCCCAGGGGGGGCCTGATGTCCGTTGCATATGAGCACGCCCTCGACGACGCCGAGGGCCGACGAACGGCGCTGTATTCGGTTTTGGGCCAGGTGCCGGCCGGCAAGGTGGTCAGCTATGGTCAACTGGCCGAGCTGGCCGGGCTTGGCCGTGCGGCACGCTGGGTCGGGCGCACCCTCGGGCAACTGCCGCCGGACACTCGCCTGCCCTGGCACCGGGTGCTCGGTGCGGGCGGCAGGCTGAGCCTGGCACTGGGTACCCCGTCGGGGGATGAACAACGGGCGCGGCTGCGCGCGGAGGGCGTGAATGTAACCAACAATCGTGTGGATATGACGCGCCATGGCTGGCGCCCGATGGAGCACAGCGGTTAGAGTGCGCGCTTTGTTTTCGCAAACTTGAGGCAGATGTTGGCCCATGCCCCGTAAAACCTGGCGCGCTGCGCTTGCTGCCTATGCCAGCCCGTCAACCTTGGTACTTTTGCTGCTCGGCTTCGCCGCCGGTCTGCCCTACATGCTGGTGTTCTCCACCCTCTCGGTGTGGCTGCGCGAAGCGGGCGTGGCCCGCGAGACCATTGGTTACGCCAGCCTGATCGGCCTGGCCTACGCCTTCAAGTGGGTGTGGTCGCCGCTGCTCGATCAATGGCGCCTGCCCCTGCTCGGCAGCCTGGGGCGCCGCCGGTCCTGGCTGCTGCTGTCGCAATCGCTGGTGGTGATCGGGCTGGTCGGCATGAGCCTGTGCGACCCACAGCAGCACCTGTCCTGGCTGATTGCCCTGGCGGTACTGGTGGCCTTCGCCTCGGCGACCCAGGACATCGCCGTCGACGCCTACCGCCTGGAAATCGCCGATGACCAGCGCCAGGCTGCGCTCGCTGCCAGCTACATGGCCGGCTACCGGGTAGCGGCGCTGCTGGCGACGGCCGGCGCGCTGTTCTTCGCCGAGTGGTTCGGCTCCACCGGCTTCAGCTACCTGCACAAGGCCTGGGCCGGCACCTACGTGATGTTCGCGGTGATGATGCTGCCCGCGGTGTTCACCACCCTGATCATGCGCGAACCGCCCGTCCCCATGCGCACCCAGCTGTCGGCAGCGCGCTATGGGCTGGTACACCAGCTGGCCTCGGTGTTCGTGCTGATCATCCTGCTGGTGTCGGTCCCCGCCAGCTTCACCCAGATGTTCAACACCGGCTGGGCCAGCGTCATCTCCGGTGATGCCACCCCCCTCGACCTGCTGCTCGAAGACCGTGCCTTCCTGCGCCTGATCCTTTATGTGCTGCTGACCTGGGCATGCCTGTCGAGCCTGGGCCGTCGCGGCCTGGCCCCGGTGTTGACACCGGTCAACGACTTCATCGCCCGCTACCGCTGGCAGGCGTTGCTGTTGCTCGGCCTGATCGCCACGTATCGCATGTCGGACACGGTGATGGGCGTGATGGCCAACGTGTTCTATATCGACATGGGCTTCACCAAGGACCAGATCGCCAGTGTCAGCAAGATCTTCGGCCTGATCATGACCCTGGTCGGCGCCGGGATTGGCGGCCTGCTGATCGTGCGCTTCGGCATCATGCCGATCCTGTTCATCGGTGGCGCAGCTTCGGCGGCTACCAACATCCTGTTCCTGATGCTGGCCGACATGGGCCCGAACCTGCAGATGCTGGTGGTGACCATCTCGCTGGACAACTTCAGCTCCGGCCTGGCCACCTCGGCCTTCGTCGCCTACCTGTCGAGCCTGACCAACTTGAAGTTCTCGGCGACCCAGTACGCGTTGCTCAGCTCGATCATGCTGCTGTTGCCGCGCCTGATCGGCGGTTATTCGGGGGTCATGGTGGAGAAGTTCGGTTACCACGACTTCTTCCTGATCACCGCCTTGCTGGGCGTGCCGACGCTGATCCTGATTGCGCTGCAGTGGCGCCAGGAGGCAGGGCCGGGCAAACCGGTGGCAGCGGAGAACTCGGCAGCCGAGCGGCCCTGAGGGATAATTCCAGCCTGAACCGGCCGCTTCGCGAGCAAACCCGCGAAGCGGCCGGTTCAGGCCCAAAAGATCATTCGGTAACAGCCCCTTCCCCAGGCCGCTGCCCCACCACCAACCACAACGGCCACAGCGCCAGCGCCCCCGCCACACCTGCCGCCTGGGCAAAATGCAGCAAACTGGCCCCGGCGCCAATCATCGCCAGCAGTGCGCCGCCCAGCCCCAGCAGGGCAATGGTGATCATCCCCAGCATGGCCGAGACCAGGCCCTTGCTCTGTTCGCTGGCGAACAGCGTCATGCGGTACAGCACCGCATTGGCCACGCCCAGCCCCAGCGCATACAGCGACATGCCTGCCACCACGCTGGTCACGCTCGGCCAGTACCAGGTCGCCAACAGCATCAGGCCCAGCCCGGCCAGGTACGGCCACAGCGCGCCACGCACCAACGACGGCAACGGGTAGCGCTCGGCAATCCGGTTGATGATCAGGTTGCCCAGGATCAACCCGCCAAATACCGGCAATTGCCACAAGGCGTACTCCAGCGTGCTCAACCCCTCATCGTGGATCAGCAGCACCGGCGACAAGCCGATCCAGGCAATCAACGGCAGGCCGACCAGGCCCAGCGCCGCGCTGCCAGCGACAAAACGGCGGTTGACCAGCAACTGGCCGTAGCCGGCCAGCAGCGGCAACAGTTGAATCGACGTGAATGCCAGGCGCGAACCGTCCCGGCGTTCCACCCCCAGTGTTTCCGGCATCAGCCGGTACAGCAACAGCCAGGCCATGACCGCACCCACGGCAAAGGCCACGAACAGCCAGCGCCAATCCAGCCACTGCAGCATCAAGGTACCCACCAGCGGCCCGAGCAGGGGCGAGAGCAATGCGATATTGGCCAGCAGCGCCATCATGCGCACGGCGTCTGCCTCGCTGAAGGCTTCGTTCAAGGCCGGGTAGCTGACCGTGACCACAAAGCCCAGGCCAATGCCCTGCAGCAGGCGCAACAGGTTGAACAGGCCAATATCGTCGACCCAGAAGGTTGCCAGGCAGGCCAGGCCGAAGCAGGCACAGCCGATCAGCAGCAACGGACGCCGGCCATAGCGGTCGGCCAGCGGGCCGATCAGCCATTGCAATACCACCCCACCCAGCAGGTACAGGTTGAGCGCGTGGGGAATGTATTCGGGGCTGGCGTTCAGGTCGCCGACCACCACCGGCATGGCCGGCATGACCGCGTCGCTGGCCAGGTAGGTGAGCAGCTCGAACAGGGCCAGGGTAAGGCCGAACAGCAAGGCGCGCAGGGGCGTGATGTACAGCAGTGGTTTCATGATGGCGTATCGGGTGTGGCAGGAGGGGTCAGGCTATATGCCAGAAATGGCCTGGTGTTGCTGTGAACAAGTGTAATCAGGGGTAGAAAGGCCGGGGCCGCTTCGCGCCCCATCGCGACACAAGGCCGCTCCTACAAGGGTTACGCGATCCCCTGTAGGAGCGACCTTGTGTCGCGATGGGGCACGAAGCGGCCCCGGTCGATGACAACGCGGTGCTACTGCGCTGCAGTCTCCTGCACCACGCGAATCACCCGCTGCGGGAACGGAATGTCGATCCCTTCGGCCTTCAGCCGGTCGCGCGCATGCTCGTTGAGCATGAACATCACGTCCCAGTAATCGGCGGTCTTGGTCCACAGGCGCAACGACACGGTAATGGCGCTGTCGCCCAGGGTGGCGACCACCGCTTGCGGCGCAGGGTCTTGCAGCACGCGCGGGTCCTGCGCCAGCTCCAGCAACACGTTGCGTGCCTTCTGCAGGTCGGCCTCGTAGTCCACGCCGACATCGAACACCACCTTGCGCGTCGGCTGGCGGTTGGTGTTGGTGATGATGCCGTTGGACAGGCTGCCGTTAGGCATGATCACGGTCTTGTTGTCACCGGTGCGCAGCACGGTGTGGAAGATCTGGATGCTGTCGACGGTGCCGGCCACGCCCTGCGCCTCGATCCAGTCCCCGATGCGGAACGGGCGGAACATCAGAATCAGCACGCCACCGGCGAAGTTCGCCAGGCTGCCTTGCAAGGCCAGGCCGATGGCCAGGCCGGCGGCACCGATGGCGGCGACGAACGAGGTGGTCTCGATACCGATCATCGACGCCACGCTGACCAGCAGCAGCACCTTCAGCACGATGTTCGACAGGGTGCTGATGAAGCCCTGCAGCGCCTGGTCGGCGTTGCGCAGGCCGACCAGCTTGCCCAGGCGGGCGCTGACCTTGTTGATGATCCACCAGCCGACCGCCAGGGTCAGCAATGCCAGCAGCACACGGCTGCCGTATTCCATGATCAAGGGAATCCAGGTCTGCGATTGGCGGACCAGCTGATCGACTTCAGCGTTCAAATCCATATTCATCTCCTGATGCCGAGCGGCAAGTACACGGTAGAACAGGCCGCGCGTGTTTGCGCAGCCCGGGCCCCATGGACATCATTTCGCCATCCGGGTTCCGGGTGGCACTTGCATCAGTCGCGGAAGTTGTTGAACTGCAGCGGCATGTCGAATTCCTTGGTCCGCAGCAGGGCGATGGCTTCCTGCAGGTCGTCACGCTTCTTGCCGGTAACACGCACCTGCTCGCCCTGGATGGCGGCCTGCACCTTCAGCTTGGCGTCCTTGATGGTGGCGACGATCTTCTTCGCCAGGTCCTTGTCGATGCCTTCGCGGAACTTGGCTTCCTGTTTCTTTTCCTTGCCCGAGGCGTACGGGTCCTTGGTTTCCAGGCACTTCACGTCGATCTTGCGCTTGACCAGCGCCAGGCGCAGGATTTCCAGCATCGCTTCGAGCTGGAACTCCTCCTCGGCGGTGAGCATCACGGTCTGCTCCTTGTCCTTGAACTCGAAGCTGCCCTTGCCCTTGAGGTCGTAGCGGCGGTCCAGGTCCTTGATGGCGTTGTCGACCGCGTTCTGCACTTCGTGCTTGTCCAGTTCCGATACCACGTCGAACGAAGGCATGGTTGTTCTCCCAAAATAAAAGCGCGCTCAGGCTGAAGATGGAGCGCGCTGGGTTTGACGGTTAAAATGCGGGCTCATTATAACGGGTTGCGAAACGCATATGAGCAGCACCTGGCATATTCTCGGCGCCGGTAGCCTGGGCAGCCTGTGGGCTTGCCGCCTGGCGCGCGCGGGCAAGGCAGTGCGCCTGATCCTGCGCGACGGGCAACGCTTGCAGGCCTACCAGCAGGCTGGCGGCCTGACCCTGGTGGAACAGGACCAGCCGCGCCACTACGCCATCCCGGCCGAAACCGCGCAGGCCCATGGCCCGATCCACCACCTGCTGGTGGCCTGCAAGGCCTACGACGCCGCCGCGGCGATTGCCGGCGTGGCCGCACGGCTGGCCGACGACGCCGAGGTACTGCTGCTGCAGAATGGCCTGGGCAGCCAGGACGAGGTCGCCGACCTGGTCCCGCGCGCACGCTGCATCTTCGCCTCCAGCACCGAAGGTGCGTTTCGCGAGGGCGACTGGCAGGTACGGTTTGCCGGCCACGGTTTCAACTGGCTGGGCGACCCGCGCAACCCCGCGGTCCCGGCCTGGTTCGATGACCTGCACGAAGCCGCCATCCCTGGCGACTGGACGGTGGACATCCTCACCCGCCTATGGCGCAAACTGGCGCTCAATTGCGCGATCAACCCGCTGACCGTGCTGCACGACTGCCAGAACGGCGGGCTGCTGGGGCACCTGGACGAAGTGGACGCACTGTGCGCCGAGCTGGCCCAGCTGCTGCGCCGCTGCGGTCAGCCGCAGGCAGCGGCGGAACTGAACGAGGAAGTCCAGCGGGTGATCGTCGCCACCGCAGCCAACTACTCTTCCATGTACCAGGACGTTCGCGCCGGCCGCCGCACCGAGGTGCATTACCTGCTCGGCCATGCCTGCCGCGCCGCCGGCCGGCATGGCCTGCAGCTGCCAGCGCTGGAACGCCTGCAGCAGCGCCTGGTCGATAACCTGCGCCTGCGTGGTTTGCCCTGCGACTGACGCGGCCCTTTCAACCGGATAAGGACATTGCCTCGCCCATGACCCTGCGCCAACGCCTGGAAAACCTCCCGGTCGGGCAGAAGCTGCTGGCGGCCCTGCTGGTACTGCTGGTGACCATCCTGCTGGTGGCCAACCTCACCTTCATCAGCGCCGCCTACTGGATCACCCAGGAGAGCATGGCACCACAGGCACTGCACACCATCGGCCGGCTGGTGGCCAACCCGCAGCTGGCCGCTCGCGCCGGCGACAACCCGGACGCCGCCAGCGCCCTGCTCAAGGAGCTGGACAGCTACACGCCGCTGCGCGCCGCCGCAGTCTACGGTGGCGACGGCCGCATGCTGGCGCAGCTGCAGCATGGCGAGCCGCTGACCCTGCCCAAGCGTTTTCGCAACATCGATGGCTGGCGCCTGATGGAGTTTCGCAGCACCCAGCTGATCCGCATGCCACGCGAGGCCAACCCGCCGGCCCACCTGCTGCTGGTGGCCAGCAGCGAACTGCCTACTGCCTTCTACACTGGCACGCTAAGCGCCAGCCTGGCCATCCTGGTGTTCAGCATCCTGCTGTGGATCTTCATTGCCCGGCAGATCAAACGCCTGATCACCCAGCCGATCAACCAGCTCGAGGAACTCAGCCGCCAGGTCACCCGCGAAGAAAGCTACGCCCTGCGCGCCCAGCGCGGCAATGACGACGAAATCGGCAGCCTGGCCGAAGCGTTCAACACCATGCTTTCACGCATCGAAGCCCGCGAACAACAGCTCAAGCGCACCCGCGACGAGTTCCAGGAAGCCTATGACCAGGCCCAGGGCCTGGCCGAGGAAACCCGCCACACCAACCGCAAGCTGGAGCTGGAAGTACAGGTGCGCAGCAAGATCGAGAAGAAGCTCACCGGTTTCCAGAACTACCTCAACAGCATCATCGACTCGATGCCCTCGGCGCTCATCGCCCTCGACGAACAGCTCTACGTGACGCAGTGGAACCACGAAGCCACGGTACTTTCCGGCACGCCGCTGGATGAGGCGCTGAACCAGCCGATCTTCATTGCCTTCGAACCGCTCAAGCCGTTCCTGCCGCAACTGAAGGAAACCGTGGAAAAGCACCGGGTGGCGAAGATCGAGCGGGTCACCTGGCCCAAGGGCGAGGACCTGCGCCACTACGCCCTGACCTTCTACCCGCTGACCGGCGGTGGTGGCCGTGGCGTGGTCATCCGCATCGACGACATCACCCAGCGCCTGTCGCTGGAAGAAATGATGGTGCAATCGGAGAAAATGCTTTCGGTCGGCGGCCTGGCTGCCGGCATGGCCCACGAGATCAACAACCCGCTGGGCGCGATCCTGCATAACGTGCAGAACATCCGCCGACGCCTGTCGCCAGAGCTGCCACGCAACATCGAGCAGGCCGAAGAGCTGGGCATCGACCTGGCTACGGTCAACCGCTATCTGGAAAGCCGCGATGTACCGCAATTGCTCGACGGCATCCAGCAGGCCGGTGCCAGGGCGGCGAAGATCGTTACCCACATGCTCAGCTTCAGCCGCCGCAGCAACCGCCAGCTGGCCCCGTGCGACCTGCCGGCGCTGATCGACCAGGCGCTGGAGATTGCCGGCAACGATTTCGACCTGGCCATTGGCTTCGACTTCAAGGGCACGGCCATCGTGCGCCAGTTCGACCCCGAACTGGGCCCGGTGCCTTGCACCGCCAACGAACTGGAGCAAGTGCTGCTCAACCTGCTGAAGAACGCCGCCCAGGCTATCCACCAACGGCCGCAGCCCAGCGAGCCCGGGCGCATCACCCTGCGCACCCGGCTGAACCCGCCGTGGGCGGAAATCCAGGTCGAGGACAACGGCATCGGCATGCCCGAGGGGGTGCGCAAGCGTACCTTCGAACCGTTCTTCACCACCAAGGAAATCGGCCAGGGTACCGGGCTGGGCCTGTCGGTCTCGTATTTCATCATCACCAACAACCACAAGGGGCAGATGGAAGTGCAGTCCACGCCCGGCCAGGGCACCTGCTTCACCCTGCGCCTGCCCCTTGCCCAGCCGGCCGCGACGGCGCCGGCGAAAACGGAGGCATGACATGGGCTATCGCCTGTCGAAGATCTACACGCGCACTGGCGACAAGGGCGAAACCGGGCTGGGCGACGGTCGCCGGGTACCCAAGGACCACCCGCGGATCGAGGCGATCGGCGAGGTGGACAGCCTGAACAGCCAGCTGGGTTTGCTGCTGGCAGGGCTGGCCGAACAAGGGCTGGACGAAGTGAGCCAGGTGCTCGCGCCTTGCCAGCACCGCCTGTTCGACCTGGGCGGTGAGCTGGCCATGCCCAGCTACCAGGCGCTGGACCTGTCAGAGGTGGAGCGCCTGGAGGCGGCTATCGATGTGTGGAATGAAGAGCTGGGGCCGCTGAAGAACTTCATCTTGCCCAGTGGCTCGGCGCTGGTGGCACAGGCGCATGTATGCCGCAGCCTGGCGCGCAGTGCCGAGCGGCGCTGCCAGCATCTGAATGCCGTGGAGCCATTGGCAGGGGTTGGCTTGGCGTATATCAACCGGCTATCCGATCTGCTGTTCGTGGCGGCGCGGATCATCGGGCGACGGCAGGGGGTTGCCGAGGTGTTGTGGCAGCCTGCTGCCAAGTCTGAAGGCTGAGATATTGGGGCTGCCTTGCAGCCCATCGCGACACAAGGCCGCTCCTACAGAGGAACCGCACCAATCGCGTATCCCTGTAGCCCATCGCGACACCGCTGCATCCTCGACCGATCGCGTATCCCCTGTAGGAGCGGCCTTGTGTCGCGATGGGCCGCACAGCGGCCCCAGTTACCGGCGACTCAAATCTCCGGCCAGAACGCCCGGATCCCGGCCACACCCTGCGCCCCAGCAGCCCAGGCCTGCTCCCGCTCACCTGGCCCGACCCCGCCCAGCAGGTAGACCGGCTTGTTGAACCCGGCAACCATCCGCTGCGCTTCATCCCACCCCAGCGGCACGGCGTCAGGGTGAGTCTGGGTTGCCTGTACTGGCGACAAGGTCACGAAGTCGACACCCATCTGTTCCGCCAGCGCCAACTCTTCAGCGCTATGGCAGGAAGCAGCCAGCCAACGCTCACGGGGGAACGGCCGGCCATTGGCCGCATACTTGCGCAATTGCGCCGCGGTCAGGTGCCAACCCGCCGCAGGGAAGTCGCCCAACCATTCCAGCGGCCCCTTGAGCATCAGCTGTGCCTTGCCCGCACACAGCCCGACCGCGTCTACCGCCACGTCGCGGTACTTGGGGTCGTACATGTCCGGGGCACGCAACTGGATCAGGCGCATGCCGCCGGCCACCGCCTTCTGGATACCCTTGAGCAGTTGCGGCACTTCCAGGCCATCCGGGGTGATCAGGTACTGGTCCGGCAGGCGTGCAGCCGCAACGATCGGCTTGTTGGCCTCGGGGAATTCGTATTGCGGCAGATCGCGCGGGGCAACCCACTCCAGCGGCTGGCCCTCGGCACCATGAGGCTCGCCGGTAAATGCCTCGACCTCACGAACGTCCAGCAGCACCTGTTTGTCCGGGTAATCGTGGCTGACCTTGATCAGCGCGCGCGAACGCCTCACCTCGATGCCTAGCTCCTCGCGCAGCTCGCGGGCCAGCGCCGCTTCGACGCCTTCGCCCTGCTCCACCTTGCCGCCGGGGAACTCCCACAGGCCGCCCTGGTGCTGGGTATCGGCACGGCGAGCGATCAGGATGCGGCCATCGCTACCACGAATGACGGCTGCTACAACATGAATCCGTTTCACCCTTCACGCTCCGCCAGGCCAGCCCGCTGCCAGGCCTGGAAGGCCGGCCATTGATAAATGGTCTCGATATAGGCCGCCGCCTCGGCGGGCACTTCCACGCGGTAGGTGCGCAGGCGCACGGCCACCGGGGCGAAGAAGGCATCGGCCAGGCTCGGCTTGCCGAACAGGAACGGGCCGCTGTCCTTGGCCACCAGGCGGCATTCGGACCACAGCGCAACGATACGGTCGATATCGATTTGCACCTCCAGCGGCACGCTGTCCAGCGCCTGGTCGCGCGACAGATCGAACGGCATGGCACTGCGCAGGGCGAGGAAACCGCTGTGCATCTGCGCGCAGGCCGAGCGGGCCTGGGCTCGAGCTGCCACGTCGGCCGGCCACAGCTGGGCCTCGGGGTGGCGTTCGTTGAGGTATTCGGCGATGGCCAGCGAGTCGGCGATCACACCGTGCTCGGTCTTGAGCAGCGGCACCTTGCCAGTGGCGGAAAACGCCAGGATGCGCTGACGGGTGTCAGGCTGGTTGAGTTTGATCAGGGTTTCTTCGTAGGGCACGCCAGCCAGTTCGAGGGCCAGCGCGCCGCGCAGCGACCAGGAGGAATACAGCTTGTCGCCGATGATCAGGTGATAGCTCATGGTTCGGCTCCATTCGGTTTGGGATTTTTTCGGGCTGCGTTGCAGCCCATCGCGACGCAAGGCCGCTCCTACAGGAGATAGCGCTTGTAGGAGCGGCCTTGTGTCGCGAAAGGGCCGCACAGCGGCCCCATTTACATCAGGTACGGTATTCGGCGTTGATCTTCACGTATTCGTGGGACAGGTCGGTAGTCCAGATGGTTTCGCTGCACTGGCCACGGCCAAGCTCGATACGGATGGTGATCTCTTCCTGGGCCATCACTGCCGAACCCTGTGCTTCGGTGTAGCTCGGGCTGCGCCCGCCTTTGCTGGCGATGCAGACGTTGTCCAGGTACACGTCGATCAGGTTCACATCCAGCTCCGGCACGCCGGCACGGCCGACAGCGGCAAGGATGCGCCCCCAGTTCGGGTCGGAGGCGAACAGCGCGGTCTTGATCAGCGGCGAGTGGGCCACGGCGTAACCGACATCCAGGCATTCCTGGTGGTTGCCGCCGCCGTTGACCTGCACGGTCACGAACTTGGTGGCACCTTCGCCGTCACGGACGATGGCCTGGGCCACTTCCATGCACACTTCGAACACGGCCTTCTTCAGCGCTTCGAACAGTGCGCCGCTGGCTTCGGTGACTTCCGGCAGGTTGGCCTTGCCGGTGGCAATCAGCATGCAGCAGTCGTTGGTCGAGGTGTCGCCATCGATGGTGATGCGGTTGAACGACTTGTTGGCGCCGTCGAGAATCAGGTCCTTGAGCACCGCCGGGGCAACCTTGGCGTCAGTGGCAATGTAGCCGAGCATGGTGGCCATGTTCGGGCGGATCATGCCGGCACCCTTGCTGATGCCGGTCACTGTTACTGTCACGCCATCGTGCTGGAACTGGCGGCTGGCGCCCTTGGGCAGGGTGTCGGTGGTCATGATGCCGGTGGCGGCTTCGGCCCAGTGGTTTTCCGACAGGTTGTCGAGGGCGGCCTGCAGCGCGCCTTCGATCTTCTCGACCGGCAGCGGTTCGCCGATCACGCCGGTGGAGAACGGCAGTACCGACTCGGCCGGTACACCGGCCAGCTCGGCCAGCTTGGCGCAGGTGCGCTCGGCAGCAGCCAGGCCTGGCGCGCCGGTACCGGCGTTGGCGTTGCCGGTGTTGGTCAGCAGGTAGCGCACGGTGCCCTGTACACGCTGCTTGGAGAGGATCACTGGCGCTGCGCAGAAGGCATTGAGGGTGAACACACCCGCCACGCTGGAACCTTCGGCACAGCGCATGACCACCACATCCTTGCGCCCAGGGCGCTTGATGCCGGCAGAAGCAATGCCGAGTTCAAAACCCGGTACCGGGTGCAAGGTGGGCAAAGGACCAAGACCAACAGCCATTAGAGCGCTCCTAGAAAATACGGTGAACAGGTGATGGAAGAGCGGGGCCGCTTCGCGCCCCATCGCGACACAAGGCCGCTCCTACAGGGGTTACGCATTTCCTGTAGGAGCGGCCTTGTGTCGCGATGGGCCGCAAAGCGGCCCCCGGATGTTTCAGGTTACAACAGCCTGGTCAGATCACTCGATCTGCCCGTGGCAATGCTTGAACTTCTTGCCCGAACCACACCAGCACGGCTCGTTGCGGCCCAGCTTCTGGTCGTTGCGTACCGGCGCCGAGGCAACCGCCACTTCGGCACCCTCTTCGCTCAGTTGCTCGCTTTCCAGGCCTGGCGCAGCGGCGTGCTGGAACTGCATGCGGCTGGCCAGTTCCTCGGCCTCGCGGCGCAGGCGGGCTTCCTCTTCGGCCGGGTCTTCGCGGCGCACCTGAACGTGCGACAGCACGCGGATGGTGTCGCGCTTGATCGACTCGAGCAGCTCCTGGAACAGGCTGAAGGACTCGCGCTTGTACTCCTGCTTCGGGTTCTTCTGCGCATAACCACGCAGGTGGATACCGTGACGCAGGTGGTCCATGGTCGACAGGTGGTCTTTCCACAGGTCGTCCAGCACGCGCAGCAGGATCTGCTTCTCGAAGGTACGCAGGGCTTCGATACCGGCCTGGTCTTCCTTCTCGGTGTAGGCGCTGGTGATTTCGTTCAGCAGCTTCTCGCGCAGGGTTTCCTCGTAGAGGTGATCGTCCTCGTCGAGCCACTGCTGGATCGGCAGCTTGATGGCGAAATCGCTGGCCAGCGACGCTTCCAGGCCGGCCACGTCCCACTGCTCGGGCAGCGACTGCGGCGGAATGTGCTGGCTGATGGTAGCGTCCAGCACTTCCTTGCGGAATTCGACGATGGTGTCGCCGATGTTCTCGGCGGCCAGCAGGCTGTTGCGCATGTGGTAGATCACCTTGCGCTGCTCGTTGGCCACGTCGTCGTATTCGAGCAATTGCTTGCGGATGTCGAAGTTGCGGCCTTCGACCTTGCGCTGGGCCTTCTCGATGGCGTTGGTGACCATGCGGTGTTCGATCGCTTCGCCCGACTGCATGCCCAGCGCCTTCATGAAGTTCTTCACCCGGTCAGAGGCGAAGATACGCATCAGGCTGTCTTCCAGCGACAGGTAGAAGCGGCTGGAACCCGGGTCACCCTGACGGCCGGAACGGCCACGCAGCTGGTTGTCGATACGGCGCGACTCGTGGCGCTCGGAGGCAATCACATGCAGGCCACCCGACTCGATCACCTGCTGGTGGCGCTTCTGCCAGTCGGCCTTGATCTGGGCGATCTGCTCGGCGGTGGGGTTTTCCAGGGCGGCCACTTCGGCCTCCCAGTTACCGCCCAGCAGGATGTCGGTACCACGGCCGGCCATGTTGGTGGCGATGGTCAGCGCACCTGGCGCACCCGCCTGGGCGATGATCTCGGCTTCCTTCTCGTGGTACTTGGCGTTGAGCACCTTGTGCTCGATACCTTCCTTTTTCAGGAGGTTGGACATGTGCTCCGACGTTTCGATGGTCGCCGTACCGACCAGCACCGGGCGGCCCTGCTTCATGCTTTCCTTGATGTCGGCGATGATTGCGGCGTATTTCTCGTCGGCAGTCAGGTACACCAGGTCGTTGAAGTCCTTGCGCGCCAATGGCTTGTTCGGCGGAATGACCATCACGTTGAGGCCGTAGATCGACTGGAACTCGAACGCTTCGGTGTCGGCGGTACCGGTCATGCCGGACAGCTTGGTGTACAGGCGGAAGTAGTTCTGGAAGGTGGTCGAAGCCAGGGTCTGGCTCTCGGCCTGGATGTTCAGGTTCTCTTTGGCTTCGATGGCCTGGTGCAGGCCTTCGGACAGACGACGGCCCGGCATGGTACGGCCGGTGTGCTCGTCGATCAGCAGGACCTGGCCGTCCTGGACGATGTATTCGATGTTGCGGTGGAACAGCTTGTGCGCGCGCAGGCCGGCATAGACGTGGGTCAGCAGGCTCAGGTTGTGCGCCGAGTACAGGCTCTCGCCCTCGGCCAGCAGGCCGGCCTGGGTGAGCATCTCTTCGATGAACTGGTGACCGGCTTCGTTCAGCTCGACCTGGCGGCTCTTCTCGTCGATGGTGAAGTGGCCTTCCTGGGTGACCTGGCCTTCCACTTCCTCGATATGCTGCTTCAGGCGCGGAATCAGGCGGTTGATCTCGATGTACAGCTTGGAGCTGTCCTCGGCCTGGCCGGAGATGATCAGCGGGGTACGCGCTTCGTCGATGAGGATGGAGTCCACTTCGTCGATCACGGCGAAGTTCAGTTCACGCTGGAACTTCTCTTCCTGGCTGAACGCCATGTTGTCGCGCAGGTAGTCGAAGCCGAATTCGTTGTTGGTGCCGTAGGTGATGTCGGCCGCGTAGGCCGCGCGCTTTTCTTCCGGTGGCTGGAAGGCCGAAACGATGCCCACGGACAGGCCGAGGAACTCGTACAGCGGACGCATCCAGTTGGCGTCACGGCGGGCCAGGTAGTCGTTGACGGTAACCACGTGCACGCCCTTGCCGGACAGCGCGTTGAGGTACACGGCCAGGGTACCGACCAAGGTCTTGCCTTCACCGGTGCGCATTTCTGCGATCATGCCTTCGTGCAAGGTCATGCCGCCGATCAGCTGCACGTCGAAGTGGCGCATGCCCATGACGCGCTTGCCGGCCTCGCGGGCCACGGCGAAGGCTTCCGGCAGCAACTGGTCCAGTGTCTCGCCTTTGGCCAGGCGCTCCTTGAACTCTGCGGTCTTGCCCCGCAGCTGCTCGTCGGAGAGGGCCACCATCTTCTCTTCGAGAGCATTGACGATGTTCACCGTCTTGAGCATGCGTTTGACTTCACGCTCGTTCTTGCTTCCAAAAAGTTTCTTTAACAAAGGCGCAAACATATCGGCAGGATCTTCCACACGTAGGGATGGAGGGCGGCCCCATGAGTCGCCCGTGCAGCCCTGAGGCCGCATGCGAACGAGCATTCTACCCGGAAACGATGGTGAGGAAAGTGGTGGATTGCCACGATGCTTGTACAGCGTTTTGGCGGGGGCTGGTTTTAGATAGGGGCATTTTCCCTGAGTTCAAGGCTGGGCAACATGAAAGGTATCGAGAATGAGTCGTATCTTATACCTGTGCCGGGCCTCTTCGCGGCTAAAGCCGCTCCCACAGGGTAACCTACACATCAAGGGCAGTGCCGTACCTGTGGGAGCGGGTTCACCCGCGAAGAAGCCGGCACTGGCGACAGAAATGTTAAACTGCTGACCTTGTAACCTCATGCGTACCCCCATGGCCTACAAACCCTCCCCCGCCCAACCGCCCTCGGCCCTGCTGCGCCAGGTCCGTCCGTTGCGCCTGCTGCTGAACCAGGCCGAACGCCTGGAACACCTGCAACGCCTGCTGGAAAGCCAGCTGCAACCGGCCGCCCGCGAGCACTGCCATGTAGCCTCATGGCGTGATGGCACGTTGTTGCTGGTGGTCACCGACGGCCACTGGGCAACCCGCCTGCGCTATCAGCAAAAACGCCTGATGTCGGCATTACAGGCCATGGAGGCATTCGCCAACCTCAGGCGCATCCTGTACAAGGTCCAGCCCCCGCTGGTGCCAGCCAAGCGTGGTGGCCATGGTGTGGAACTGTCCAATAACGCAGCCGAAAGCCTGCGCGATACCGCCGAGGGCATCACTGACCCCAAGCTGCGCGCAGCGCTGGAAAGGCTGGCAGCTCACGCCCAGGACAAGCGCTGACACCTTCGGGACTGCTGCGCAGTCCATTCGCGGGCACGCCCGCTCCCACAAGTCCTGCGCCGCTCCAGAGGCGGTGAGCACCCTGTGGGAGCGGGCGTGCCCGCGAATGGCCGGACCTGCCGGGCAAAATGCGTCAGCCATAAAAAAGGCCACCCGAAGGTGGCCTTAATGAACTAGAGAGTGTTCGAACTTACACGGCCGCAACAGGGCGCATGTACGAGATCGGTGCCGTGCTGGCATCTTCGAAAGTGACCACTTCCCAGGCATCGGTTTCGGCAATCAGCTTGCGCAACAGCTGGTTGTTCAGCGCGTGGCCGGACTTGTAGCCCTTGAACTCGCCAATCAGGCTGTTGCCCAGCAGATAAAGGTCGCCAATGGCGTCGAGGATCTTGTGCTTGACGAATTCGTCATCGGAACGAAGGCCGTCTTCGTTGAGCACACCGGTCTCGTCGACCACGATGGCGTTCTCGACACTGCCACCCAACGCAAGGTTGTGCTTGCGCAGGTACTCGATGTCACGCATGAAGCCGAAGGTACGGGCGCGGCTGACTTCCTTCACGAACGAGGTGCTGGAGAAGTCGACGACCGCACTCTGGGTCTGGCCCTTGAGGACCGGGTGATCGAAGTCGATCTCGAAGCTCACCTTGAAACCGTCGAAAGGCAGGAAAGTGGCGCGCTTGTCGCCCTCTTCCACGGTAACCTCCCGCAGGATGCGGATGAACTTCTTGGCTGCGTCCTGTTCTTCCAGGCCGGCAGACTGAATCAGGAATACAAAGGGTCCGGCGCTGCCATCCATGATCGGCACTTCCGAGGCGGAGAGCTCGACGTAGGCGTTATCGATGCCCAGGCCCGCCATGGCGGAGAGCAGGTGCTCGACCGTATCGACCTTGACGTCACCGTTGACCAGCGTCGTCGACATGGTTGTCTCGCCGACGTTGGCCGCGCGCGCCGGGATTTCGACCACAGGGTCGAGGTCGGCGCGGCGGAAGACGATGCCGGTGTCAACAGGTGCAGGCTTGAGGGTCAGGTAAACCTTCTCCCCGGAGTGCAGACCGACACCTGTGGCACGGATGGTATTCTTCAGGGTGCGTTGTTTAATCATGGCATTGGCCGCTTCAGCGCAAATTGCGAACAGGTATCAACAAAGGCTGGGGATGATAACAGACCCAACCTTTGATGAATACCAATCACCTTTATACCCCTGATAAATTCCATTAATCAGCCTGGCGACGCAGGAATGCCGGGATATCGAGGTAGTCCAGGTCATCCTGCGGGTTGAGTTTAGCCGCTGCAGCAGCGCCTGCATGGGCCTGGTTGCGCATCACGGTCGGGCGCTCCAGGTCACGGTAGTTGACTGCAGGCTGCTCCTGGCGAACCGGCGCCGGGTTGGACGCTTCATACGCCTGCTGGGCAGTCTGCAGGGTATTGTCGACCACTTTCACAGGTTTCTCGATGCGCGCGCCCAGGCCAGTGGCCACCACGGTCACGTGCAGTTCGTCACGCATGTCCGGATCGATCACGGTGCCGACCTTGACCATGGCGTGGTCGGAGGCGAAGGCCTCGATGATGCTACCCACGTCGGAGTACTCACCCAGCGACAGGTCCGGGCCGGCGGTGATGTTCACCAGGATGCCGCGGGCGCCCTGCAGGTTGACGTCTTCCAGCAGCGGGTTGCGGATGGCCGCCTCGGTCGCTTCACGCGCACGGTTCGGGCCGCTGGCGCAGCCGGTACCCATCATGGCCATGCCCATTTCACCCATCACGGTGCGCACGTCGGCGAAGTCGACGTTGATCATGCCCGGGCGCTTGATGATGTCGGAAATACCGCGCACCGCACCGGCGAGGACGTCGTCAGCCTTGGCGAAGGCGGACAGCAGGCTGGCATCCTTGCCCAGGATGGTCAGCAGCTTCTCGTTCGGGATGGTGATCAGCGAGTCGACGCTTTCGGCCAGCATGCGGATGCCTTCATCGGCGATCTGCATGCGCTTGCGGCCCTCGAACGGGAACGGACGGGTCACCACGGCAACGGTGAGAATGCCCATTTCCTTGGCCACTTCGGCGATGATCGGCGCAGCACCGGTACCGGTACCGCCGCCCATGCCAGTGGTGATGAACACCATGTTGGTGCCCTGCAGCACTTCAGCGATGCGCTCACGGTCTTCCAGCGCGGCCTGACGGCCGACTTCCGGGTTGGCACCGGCACCCAGGCCCTTGGTCACGCCAGTGCCCAATTGCAGGATGGTGCGCGCGCCGATGTTTTTCAGCGCCTGGGCATCGGTGTTGGCGCAGATGAATTCCACGCCTTCGATGCTGCTCTTGACCATGTGGTTGACGGCGTTGCCGCCACCACCGCCAACGCCGATCACCTTGATGACCGGACTTTGCGGGACGTTGTCTACGAGCTCGAACATTTTCCCTCTCCTTACAGTTCTCTAGTTGTCGCGCCTACCACTACTGCTTTGAAACTTAGAAGTTGCCCTGGACCCAGCGCTTGAAGCGTTCAAGCACCGGGGCCTTCGGTTCATCGCCATAGCTGTTGTTGCTGCTGTTACCGGTCAGGGGCAGGTCTTCGGTCTGCTTCTGCAGGCCGTAGGTGAGCAAGCCCACGCCGGTGGAATAGATCGGGTTGCGCACCACGTCGCTCAGCCCCCGAACGCTGTGCGGTACACCCAGGCGTACCGGCATGTGGAAGATTTCCTCGGCCAGTTCCACGGCGCCTTCCATCTTCGCGGTGCCACCGGTAAGGACGATGCCGGCCGGCACCAGGTCCTCGTAGCCGCTGCGGCGCAGCTCGGCCTGGATCAGGGTGAAGAGCTCGTCGTAACGCGGCTCCACCACTTCGGCCAGGGCCTGGCGCGACAGTTCGCGCGGTGGGCGGTCGCCCACGCTCGGCACCTTGATGGTCTCGCCGGCACCGGCCAGCTTGGCCAGCGCGCAGGCGTAGCGGATCTTGATTTCTTCGGCGTACTGGGTCGGCGTACGCAGGGCCATGGCGATGTCGTTGGTCACCTGGTCGCCGGCGATCGGGATCACCGCGGTGTGACGGATCGCGCCCTCGGTGAAGATGGCGATATCGGTGGTGCCGCCGCCGATGTCCACCAGGCACACGCCCAGTTCTTTCTCATCGTCGGTCAGTACCGAGTAGGCCGAGGCCAGTTGCTCGAGGATGATGTCGTCGATCTCCAGGCCGCAGCGGCGTACGCACTTCTCGATGTTCTGTGCCGCATTGACCGCGCAGGTAACCACGTGGACCTTGGCTTCCAGGCGTACGCCAGACATGCCCAGCGGCTCGCGCACGCCTTCCTGGTTGTCGATCACGTAGTCCTGCGGCAGGGTATGCAGCACCCGCTGGTCGGCCGGGATGGCCACGGCCTGGGCGGCATCGAGCACGCGCTCCAGGTCGGCCAGGCTGACTTCGCGGTCGCGGATGGCGACGATGCCGTGGGAGTTCAGGCTGCGGATGTGGTTGCCGGCCACGCCGACGAACGCCGAGTGGATGCGGCAGCCGGCCATCAGCTGCGCTTCTTCGACAGCGCGCTGGATCGACTGCACGGTGGACTCGATGTTCACCACCACGCCTTTCTTCAGGCCGCGGGACGGATGGGTACCGATCCCGACGATTTCCAGGGTGCCGTCCTCGCCCACTTCACCCACCAGCGCCACCACCTTGGAGGTGCCGATGTCCAGCCCGACGATCATTTTGCCGCTATGCGCGTTTGCCATGGTCCTGCCTCTCTCTAATTCTTCGCAACGGCGGGTTGGGCCGTCGTCGGTGCAATCGGTTCCCGCCATCCAACGGCAAGTCCGTTGGCGTATCGCAGATCGATGCGGGCGATGTTGGTGATCTGCTCTTTAAGCGTCTTGTCGTAAATGGCAATGAAACGGCGCATCTTCTCCACCAGATGGTCGCGCCCCAGCAGCAGCTCGATACCCGGCCCGGCGCTGCTCGCACCGGTAGTCAGGAACCAGCTGCCTCGCTCGCGCAGCTCCAGGCGAGCGATGGAAAAGCCCAAGGGGCGCAGCATCTGGCTCAATACCTGATACTGCTGCATGACTTGTTGCTGCGCACGCTGCGGCCCGGCCAGCTGCGGCAGGTGCTCGTAGTTGGCCAGTTCGCGCGGGGTGAAGGCCTGGCCCTGGTTGTTGAGCAGGGCCTCGTCACCCCAGCGAGCTACCGGCAACTGTTCTTCCAGGTGGATCACCACCTCGTCGGGCCACACCCGGCGCACTTCGGCATGGGCGATCCACGGCATCTGCTCGAGCTCGGCACGCATCGCCGGCAGGTCGACACTGAAGAAGCTCGCCGCGACGTACGGCGCAATGCGTTGCTGCACCGACTGCTGGCTGATGTAGCTGAGGTCGCCCTGCACGTCGATCTTGGTGATCGGCCGGTCAGCGTACGGCATCAGCCGAATGGCGCCTTCATAGGCACCAAAACCGGCCGCCACCAGCACCACCGGCCACAGCAGGCGCTTGAGGCCGCCCAGGCTGGGCCGCGGCAGGCGCGCCGATACGGGCTCGTCGGCCACCAGCCGGCTGGCACCACGCGGCACCGGCTTGCTACGGCCGGTAACGGGTTGCTGCTGACGTATCATCGCGCCTTGCATGGTTGTTAACCTCGCGTCGCCACGCTTTCGGCCAGGATCGCCAGCACCAGTTGCTGGAAGTCCAGGCCGGCCGCGCGGGCCGCCATGGGCACCAGGCTATGGTCGGTCATGCCGGGTGCGGTGTTGACTTCGAGCAGCCAGAACCGGCCTTGCTCGTCCTGCATCACGTCCAGCCGCCCCCAGCCTTCGATGCCGATGGCATCGCAGGCGCGTGCGGTCAGGTCGATCAGTTCCTGTTCCTTGACACTGTCCAGGCCGCACGGAATGCGGTACTGGGTATCGTTGGCGATGTACTTGGCGTCGTAGTCGTAGAACACGTGCGGCGTACCCAGGGCGATCGGCGGCAACACCTGGCCGCGCAATACCGCGACGGTGAACTCCGGGCCGTGGATCCATTGCTCGACCAAGACTTGCGAATCGTACTTGGCGGCATCTTTCCAGGCGGCGACCAGCTCTTCCACGCTGTTCACCTTGGCCATGCCGATACTCGAACCTTCATGGGCCGGTTTGACGATCAAGGGGAAGCCCAGTTCAGTACCGGCGGCAACGCAATCGTGTTCGCTGCCCAGCACCGCGTGGCGCGGGGTCGGAATGCCCAGGCTCTGCCACACCTGCTTGGTGCGCAGCTTGTCCATGGCCAGCGCCGAGGCAAGGATGCCGCTGCCGGTATAAGGGATGCCCAGGCACTCGAGCAGGCCTTGCATGCTGCCGTCTTCACCGCCACGGCCGTGGAGGATGATGAAGGCGCGGTCGATCTTCTCGCTTTGCAGGCGCTCGAGCAGGTCGTCACCCACGTCGATGGCGACCACGTCGACACCGGCGGTGGTCAGCGCGTCGATCACCGCAGCGCCAGACTTCAGCGACACTTCCCGTTCGGCACTCTTGCCGCCGTACAGCACCGCGACGCGGCCGAACGCCTTGACGTCCAGGGTCGAATGCAGTTTTTCGTAGGCGCTGGTCATTTCGACTTCTCCTGCTTGGCGCCTGCGAACAGCGGGCTTTTCATCAATTGCGGGGCCAGCCCGCCGACATCACCGGCACCCTGGCAGATCAGGATGTCGCCAGCGCGCAGCAGTGGCTTGACCAGTGGCGCCAGCTCGACGCCACGTTCGATGTAGATCGGGTCCAGCTTGCCGCGCTGGCGGATGCTGTGGCACAGCTGGCGGCTGTCGGCGCCGGGAATCGGCTCTTCACCCGCTGGGTAGACTTCCATCAGCAGCAACACGTTGGCATCGCCCAGCACCTGGACGAAATCGTCGTACAAGTCGCGGGTGCGACTGTAGCGGTGCGGCTGGTAGACGATCACCAGGCGGCGGCTTGGCCAGCCACCGCGCACGGCCTTGATCACTGCCGCCACTTCGGTCGGGTGGTGGCCGTAGTCGTCGACCAGCATCACGCTGCCGCCTTCGACCGGCAGTTCGCCGTACACCTGGAAGCGCCGACCGACGCCCTGGAAGCCGGACAGGCCCTGGACGATGGCCTCGTCGCTGATGCCTTCGTCAGTGGCGATGGCGATGGTGGCCAAGGCATTGAGCACGTTGTGGTTGCCGGGCATGTTCACCGACACCTCCAGCGGCTCGCGGTCACGGCGCAACACGGTGAAATGGGTCTGCATGCCCTGCTGGCGCACGTTGATGGCGCGCACGTCGGCTTCTTCGCTGAAGCCGTAGGTCACCGTCGGGCGCTTGACCTGCGGCAGGATCTCACGCACCACCGGGTCGTCCAGGCACATCACGGCCAGGCCATAGAACGGCAGGTTGTGCAGGAACTCGACGAAGGTTTTCTTCAGCTTGTTGAAGTCGCCTTCGTAGGTCGCCATGTGATCGGCGTCGATGTTGGTGACCACGGCCACCATCGGCTGCAGGTGCAGGAAGCTGGCATCGCTTTCGTCTGCTTCGGCGATCAGGTAGCGGCTGGTGCCCAGCTGGGCGTTGGTCCCGGCAGCCGTCAGGCGGCCACCGATGACGAAGGTCGGGTCCAGGCCGCCGGCGGCGAATACCGAAGCCAGCAGGCTGGTGGTGGTGGTCTTGCCGTGGGTGCCGGCAACGGCCACGCCATGGCGGTAACGCATCAGCTCGGCGAGCATTTCGGCACGCGGCACCACCGGAATGCGCCGTTCCAGCGCAGTGGCGACTTCCGGGTTGGCCGGGTTGATCGCACTGGACACCACCAGTACATCGGCGCTGGCGGCGTTCTCGGCGCGGTGGCCTACGAAGATCTCGGCGCCGAACGATTCCAGGCGCTCGGTCACCGGCGAGGCTTTCAGGTCGGAACCGGACACTTCATAGCCCAGGTTCAGCAACACTTCGGCGATGCCACACATGCCCACGCCGCCGATACCGACGAAGTGAATACGGCGGATACGGCCCATTTTCGGCTGGGGCATGGCTTTCTGGCTCTCAACCATGGGCCACCTCCAGGCAGATATCGACCACGGTGCTGGTTGCAGCAGGTTTGGCCAGGCGCCGCGCGGTGCCTGCCATGACGTTGAGTTTCTCGGGTTGCATCAGCACCTCGTTCAGGCGTTCAGCGAGCTGCGCTGCGCCAGTTGTCGCTTGTGGCATGAGGAAGGCAGCACCTTCCCGGGCCAGATATTGGGCGTTGTGGGTCTGGTGGTCGTCGATGGCGTGGGGCAACGGCACCAGCATCGAAGGCAGGCCCGCTGCCGCCAGCTCGCTGACGGTCAGGGCACCGGCCCGGCACACCACCATGTCGGCCCAGCCATAGGCTTGGGCCATGTCCTTGATGAAGGGCTCTACCTGAGCCTCGACACCGGCCTCGCGGTAACGCTCGGCGGTAATCGGCGCATGTTGCTTGCCGGCCTGGTGGAACACCTCTGGCCGCAGCGCGGCGGGCACTTCGGACAGGGCCTTAGGCAACAATTTGTTCAATGGTTCCGCACCCAGGCTGCCACCGAGCACCAACAGGCGGGCACGGCGTTCGGCCAGGGGCGCGCGTTGCGCGTCCATGAACAGCTCCGGGCGCACCGGGTTGCCGGTGGTGCGGCGTTTGTCGCTGGCCTCGAAGGTGTTCGGGAAAGCTTCGCAGACCCGCGCCGAGAGTGGCACCAGCAACCGATTGGCGGTACCGGCACGGGCGTTCTGCTCGTGGATCACCAGCGGCACGCCGCACAGCCGCGCGGCCACGCCACCAGGGCCGGTCACGTAGCCACCAAAGCCCAACACGCACACCGGCTTGAGCTGGCGGATGATGCGCCGGGCCTGGAGCACGGCCTTGACCAGGGTGAACGGTGCCTTGAGCAATGACAGCTTGCCCTTGCCGCGCAGGCCGCTGACCTGGATCAGGTGCAACGGCAGGCCCGCCTGGGGCACCAGCTCGTTCTCGATGCCACGCGGGGTACCCAGCCAGTGCACGCTGTAACCGCGGGCCTGGAACTCACGGGCGCAGGCCAGCGCCGGGAACACGTGGCCACCGGTGCCGCCGGCCATGATCAGTACGTTCTTGCCGTCAGCGGCCATGACTGGTCTCCTCGGCAAAATCGCTTTCGCTGAATTCGTGTTCCTCGCTGCCCAGGTGCGTGCGGCTTTCCCACTCGATGCGCAGCAACAGGCCGACGCAGGCACAGCAGATCACCAGCGAGCTACCGCCATAACTAAGGAATGGCAGAGTCAGGCCCTTGGTCGGCAGCAGGCCGACGTTCACGCCGATGTTGATCAGGAACTGGCCGATCCACAGGAACGCCAGCCCGAATGCGACATAGGCGGCAAAGAACTGCTTGGCTTTCTCGGCCCACAGGCCGATATACAAGGCCCGCACGGTGACGAACACGAACAGCGCGATGGTCAGCAGCGAGCCGACCACGCCGAGCTCCTCGGCCAGCACCGAAAACACGAAGTCGGTGTGCGCTTCCGGCAGGTAGAACTGCTTCTGCACGCTGTTGCCCAGGCCAACGCCCAGCCATTCGCCACGGCCAAAGGCAATCAGCGCCTGGGTCAGCTGGTAGCCCGAGCCGAACTGATCGGACCACGGGTCGGTAAAGGTGATCAGGCGCGCCATGCGGTAAGGCTGGGCCTGTACCAGGACGAACACTGCCACCACCGCCAGCACCACCATCAGGCTGAAGCGGAACAGCCCGACACCGCCAAGGAACAACATGGCCGCCGCCGCGCCCATCATCACCACGGTGGCGCCGAAGTCCGGCTCCATCAGCAACAGGGCAGCCATGGGCAGCAGCACGATGAACGGCTTGAAGAAGCCCATCCAGGTTTCGCGCACCTCGGTCTGCCGGCGTACCAGGTAACCGGCCAGGTAGATGACCACGAACACCTTGGCAATTTCCGAGGGCTGCACGTTGAAGAAGCTGAAGCCGATCCAGCGCATGGAACCGTTCACTTCACGGCCGATACCCGGTACCAGCACCAGCACCAGCAAGCCGAAGGCGCCCAGCAGCATCATGAAGCCCATGCGCTGCCAGGTGGCGATCGGCACCATCATGGTCGCGCCACAGGCCACCAGGCCGAGGAACACGTACACCAGGTGGCGGAACATGTGATAAAGCGGGTTGCCCGACTGCACCGCCGCCACTTCCGAGGAGGCCGAGGTGATCATCACCAGGCCCAGGCCCAGCAGTGCCAGGCAGCCGGCCAGCATCGGGAAGTCCAGGTCGATGCCCCGGCCGCTGATCAATGGCGACGGGTACGGCTTGAGAATGCCGAAGATCATGCAAGACCTCCTGCCGCCTGGGCGAACAGGCGCCCGCGTTCTTCGAAGTTGCGGAACATGTCGAGGCTGGCGCACGCCGGCGACAGCAGCACGGCATCACCGGCCTGGGCCAGGTCGGCGCATTGCTGCACGGCGTCGTCGAGGGTCTTGACCCGCACCAGCGGCACGCCATCGCCGAGGGCTTGGGCCAGGCGCTCGGCGTCACGGCCAAGCAGGACCACGGCGCGGCAGAAGCGTTGGACCGGCGCGCGCAGCGCGGCGAAATCGGCGCCCTTGCCATCACCACCGGCAATCAGCACCAGCTTGCCTCGGATATCGGCGCCCAGGCCTTCGATGGCAGCCAGGGCGGCGCCGACGTTGGTGGCCTTGGAATCGTCGTACCAGTTCACCCCGTTGCGCTCGCGTACCCACTGGCAACGGTGGGCCAGGCCGGTGAACTCGCGCAAGGCTTCGAGCATGGGCTCGAACGGCAGGCCGGCAGCGTGCCCCAGGGCCAGGGCGGCCAGCGCGTTGCTCTGGTTGTGGGCGCCACGAATCTTCAGCTCGCGCACCGGCATCAGCAGCTGGAACTCGAACGCCAGGTATTTCTCGCCGTCGACTTCACGCAGGCCGAAGGCCTTGAAGTCCGGCTGGTTGAGGCCGAAAGTCCAGCACGGGCGGCCTTCCACCGGCAGCGGTCGGCTCAGCGCATCCTGGCGATTGACCACGACCTGGCGTGCCCCACGGAAGATCCGGTGCTTGGCCAGGTGGTAGGCCGGCAGGCCGCTGTAGCGGTCCATGTGGTCTTCGCTGATGTTCAGCACGGTCGCCACTTCAGCGTTGAGCTGGTCGGTGGTTTCCAGCTGGAAGCTGGACAGCTCGAGCACGTACAGCTCGACCTCGTCGCCCAGCAGGTCCAGCGCCGGGGTACCGAGGTTGCCACCGACCGCGACACGCTTGCCGGCCTTGGCCGCCATGTCGCCGACCAGGGTGGTCACGGTGCTCTTGGCATTGGAGCCACTGATGGCAATGATCGGCGCCTTGGCATGGCGGGCGAACAACTCGATATCGCCGGACAGCTTCACGCCACGCGCTGCCGCCTGCTGCAGGGCCGGGGTGGCCAGGGCCAGGCCGGGGCTCACGTACAGCTCGCTGGCACGGCACAGGAAGTCCACGTCCAGTTCACCACAGCGCACTTCCACCTGCGGGTAATCACGGCGCAGGGTGTCCAGTTCCGGCGGTTGCTCGCGGGTGTCAGCGACCGCAAAGGCAATGCCCCGGCTCGCCAGGAAGCGAACCAGGGACATGCCGCTCTTGCCGAGGCCGACAACGATGCGGAATTGGTCGGAAGCGATCAAAGACACGCTCATCTACCTCAGTTTCAGGGTTGCCAGGCCGATCAGCACCAGGATCACGGTGATGATCCAGAAGCGGACGATCACCCGTGGCTCTGGCCAGCCCTTGAGTTCAAAGTGGTGGTGGATCGGGGCCATGCGGAACACGCGTTTGCCGGTCAACTTGAAGGAGGCGACCTGGATCACCACCGACAGGGTTTCCATGACGAACACGCCACCCATGATGAACAGCACGATTTCCTGGCGCACGATCACCGCGATGGTGCCCAGCGCAGCGCCCAGCGCCAGTGCGCCGACATCGCCCATGAACACCTGCGCCGGGTAGGTGTTGAACCACAGGAAGCCCAGGCCGGCACCGATCAGGGCGCCGCAGAACACGATGAGTTCGCCGGACCCTGGCACGTAGGGGATCAGCAGGTATTCGGCGAACTTCACGTTACCCGACAGGTAGCAGAAGATGCCCAGGGCACCACCGACCATCACCGTCGGCATGATCGCCAGGCCGTCGAGGCCATCGGTGAGGTTGACCGCGTTGCTCGAGCCGACGATGACGAAGTAGGTCAGCACGACGAAACCGATGCCCAGCGGGATGGTGACATCCTTGACGAACGGCAGGATCAGCGTGGTCTCGACGCTGGTCGGCGCGGTCTGGTACAGGAACACCGCTGCAGCCAGGCCAAACACCGACTGCCAGAAGTACTTCCAGCGGCTCGGCAGGCCCCGCGAGTTCTTCTCGATGACCTTGCGGTAGTCGTCGACCCAGCCGATGGCACCGAATGCCAGGGTCACGATCAGCACCACCCACACGTAACGGTTGGTCAGGTCGGCCCACAGCAGCGTGCTGACGGCAATGGCGGACAGGATCAGCGCGCCACCCATGGTCGGGGTGCCGGACTTGGACAGGTGCGATTGCGGGCCGTCGTTACGTACGGCCTGGCCGATCTGGCGGATTTGCAGGGTACGGATCATCCACGGCCCCAGCCACAGCGCCAGCGACAACGCGGTCAGTACACCGAGGATCCCGCGCAGGGACAGGTACTGGAAGACCGCGAAGCCTTTGTGGAACTGTTGCAGATACTCGGCCAACAGCAGCAGCATTAATGTTTCTCCCCGCTGGCACCGCACAAAGCCGCCACGACGTTTTCCATCGCAGCGCTGCGCGAGCCCTTGATCAAGATAGTGGTGTCGCTGGCGTTTTCGGCGCGAACCGCGTCGATCAGCTCAGCTTGTGTAGCGAAATGGCGACCATTGGCGCCGAATGCCCGTACCGCGTGCGCCATGTTGGCGCCTACGGCATACAGGGCGTCGACCTTGCCACATGCGTAGGCGCCCACCTGACGGTGGCCTTCTTCCGCCCATTGCCCCAGTTCGCCGATATCCCCAAGCACCAGGACGGTGCGCCCGGAAAAGCCGGCGAGTATATCAATGGCCGCGCACATGGAGGTGGGATTTGCGTTGTAACTGTCATCGATCACGCGCACGCCATTCGCCGCGAGCTGCGCCACGGTGCGGCCCTTGACCGGCTGCACCGCGGCCAGGCCGGCGGCGATGCCGTCCAGGCTCAGACCGACGGCATGGGCGGCAGCGGCGGCGGCCAGGGCGTTGCTGACGTTATGGGTACCCAACAGGTTCAGCTGTACCGGCACGCTGCCGCCCGGCCCGTGCAAGGTGAACGAAGGGCAGCCACGGGCATCACGCCCGATGTCACTGGCGTGGAAGTCGGCCTGCGGATTGTCCAGGGCAAAGCTGACAATGCGGTGATTACCGGCGCGCTTGCGCCAGGTCTCGAACGCCTTGTCGGCCAGGTTGAGGATGGCCGTGCCACCTTCGCCCAGGCCTTCGAGAATCTCGCCCTTGGCCTCGACGATCTTCTCCGGGCCACCGAACTCGCCAACGTGGGCGGTACCGGCGTTGTTGATAATGACCACCTGCGGTCGGGTCAGGCCGACGGTGTAGCGGATCTCGCCAATGCGCGAGGCGCCCAGTTCGATCACGGCGGCGCTGTGCTCCGGGGCGATTTCCAACAAGGTCAGCGGTGCGCCGAGGTCGTTGTTCAGGTTGCCGCGGGTGGCGTGCACCAGGCCACGGGTACGCAGGATGCTGGCCAGCATCTCCTTGACCGTGGTCTTGCCGCTGGAGCCGGTAATGGCCACCACCGGCTTGTCGAAAGCTGCACGGTTCAGCGCGCCAAGCTGGCCGAGGGCCAGGCGGCAGTCGGCCACCCGCAGCTGGGGCAGATCGACGTCGGGCACTTCGCGCTCGACCAGCGCCGCGACAGCGCCCTTGGCCTTCACATCGGCCAGGTAGTCATGCCCATCGAAACGCGGGCCGGCCAGGGCGACGAACAGTTGCCCGGCAGTAACACTACGGCTGTCGATGCTGACCCCGGTGAACGTGGCGTCTGCGCCCAATTGCTGGCCACCCAGTGCCGTGGTCAGCTGGCTGAGTGACATCGGCTTAAGCATGTGGCGCCTCCCAGGCTGCAAGTGCCTTCTCGGCTTCGATCAGGTCGGAGAAGTCATGGCGCTGGCCATTGATCTCCTGGTAATCCTCGTGCCCCTTGCCTGCCAGGACGACCACGTCGTCGGCAGCGGCGCTGGCGATCAGGTGCGCAATGGCATTGCCGCGACCGGCGACGAACTCGACCTTGGCAGGCTTGGCGAAACCGGGGCGGATGTCGTCGAAGATGCGCAGCGGGTCTTCGCTACGCGGGTTGTCGTCGGTGACCAGCACGCGGTCGGCCAGGCGCTCGGCCACCTCGGCCATCAGCGGGCGCTTGCCACGATCACGATCACCGCCGCAGCCGAACAGGCACAGCAGCTTGCCGTGCGCGTGCGGGCGCAGGGCTTCGAGCACCTTCTCCAGGGCGTCCGGGGTGTGCGCGTAATCCACCACTACCAGCGGCTTGTCGCCGCCCCCCAGGCGCTGCATGCGGCCCACCGGCCCCTGCAGTTGCGGGGTGACTTCGAGAATCTCGTCCAGCGCATAGTCCAGCGCCAGCAACGTGGCCACGGCGGCGAGCATGTTGCTGAGGTTGAAGCGGCCCAGCAGCTGGCTGCGCAGGGTACGCTCACCCTGGGCAGTGACCAGCGTGGCCCGCACGCCATCATCGTTGAACAGCGCTTCCCGGCAGAACAGCGAGGCGTCCGGGTTTTCCAGGCTGTAGCTGAGCAGCCGGGTCTCGACATGGTCGAAGCTCGGGCGGCGGGCGAAGTCGTCGGCCAGGCGACGGCCGAAGGCATCGTCCAGGTTGACCACCTGGCAGCGCAGGCTTGGCCAGGCGAACAACTTGGCCTTGGCGGCCTCGTAGGCCTCCATGCTGCCGTGATAGTCCAGGTGGTCGCGAGACAGGTTGGTCATGACCGCGATGTCGAACTCCAGCGCGGCGACGCGGCCCTGTTCCAGGGCGTGGGAGGAAACCTCCATGGCCACGGCCTTGGCTCCGGCCTTTTTCAGGTCGTTGAGCGTCGACTGCACGGCGATCGGGTCCGGCGTGGTCAGGCGACCGCTCTGCAGCTCACCGTAGAAGCCGGTACCCAGGGTACCAATCAGGCCGCAGCGCTGGCCGAGCGCGTCCAGGGCCTGGGCCACCAGCTGGGTGACGCTGGTCTTGCCGTTGGTGCCGGTGACGCCGACCAGGTCGAGCTGGCGGCTCGGTTCGCCGTAGAATCGGCCGGCGATATCCGACAACTGGGCGACCAGGCCTTTGACCGGGATCAGCGGCACCTCGGTCAACGGCAGCACGTTGGCCCCCTGTTCTTCATAGGCCACCGCGGCAGCGCCCCGGGCCAGGGCATCGGCAATATGCTCGCGGCCATCGACCTTGGCGCCCGGCACGGCCAGGAACAGGTCACCCGGGCGCACGTTGCGGCTGTCCAGGCTCAGCTCACGGATCAGCGGGTCACGGCTGGCGTGGGCGAAAAGCTTGCTCAATGGCATTGTCATCATCCACGCCCTCCCTTGGCGGCTGCTGCGGCATTGACTTGCGATTGTTCGACGGGGGCCGGTGGCGGCAGGTTGTCCGGCGGCACGTTCATCAGGCGCAGGGTGCCGGACATGACCTTGCTGAACACCGGTGCCGAAACCAGGCCACCGAAGTAGCCGCCCTTGCCCGGTTCGTCGATGACCACGACGATGGCGTAGCGCGGGTCGCTCATCGGCCCGAAGCCGGCGAACAGCGAGCGGTAGGCGTTCTCGGTGTAGCCCTTGGAACCCACGGTGGCCTTGCGCGCGGTACCGGACTTGCCGGCCACGTGATAGAACGGCACCTGCGCGCGGAATACGCCGCGTGGCGCTTCGATCACCTGCTGCAGCATGCCCTGGATGGTTTCGGCGGTTTCCTTCGGTATGGCCTGCACCGCTTCCGGTGCCTTGTCGACCTTGAGGATCGACAGCGGCACCATCTTGCCGTCGTTGGCCAGCGCCGCGTAGGCGTGCACCAACTGCAGGGCGGTGACCGACACGCCATAGCCATAGGACAAGGTCGCAGTCTCGGCCTTGCGCCATTCGCGGTGGTTGGGCAGGTTGCCGACCCGTTCACCCGGGAAGCCAAGGCCGGTGTACTGGCCCAGGCCGACCTGGGACATGACCCGGTAGATGGCCTCGCCGCCGATATCGAAGGCGATCTTGCTCATGCCGACGTTACTGGAGTTGATCAGGATGCCGGTCAGGTCGAGGATCGGCCCCTCGCTCTTGGACACGTCCTTGATGGTGTAGCGACCGATCTGCAGGCTACCCGGGTACACCTCGACCTTGTCGGTCGGTTTCCAGCGGCCACTCTCCAGCGCCGCGCTCATGGAAATCGGCTTGACCGTGGAGCCCGGCTCGAACACGTCGATGATCGCCCGGTTACGCATGGCAGCGGGGAACATGCTGCGGCGGTTGTTGGGGTTGTAGGTCGGCTGGTTGACCATGGCCAGGACCTCACCGGTCTTGACGTCCATGATCACCAGGCTGCCGGCCTTGGCGTCCTGTTCGGCAATGGCGTTGCGCAATTCACGGGTGGCCAGGTACTGCAGGCGCAGGTCTATCGACAACGCCAAGGTCTTGCCGGCCTTGGCGTTCTTGGTGACCTGAATGTCCTTGATCAGCCGGCCGCGCCGGTCCTTGATCACCTGCCGTTTGCCGGGCACGCCGGCCAGCCACTCGTCATAGGCCAGCTCCACCCCTTCGCGACCGTGGTCGTCGAGGTCGGTGAAGCCGACCATGTGCGCGGTGACATCACCGGCCGGGTAGAAACGGCGGAATTCTTCCAGGCCATATACACCCGGGACTTTCAGGTCGAGCACGTGCTGGCCCTGCTCCGGGGTCAGGCCACGGACCAGGTAGATGAACTCTTTGTTCGCCTGCTGGGTCAGGCGCTCGATCAGCTGCTGCGGGTTCTGCCCCAGCGCTGCGGCCAGCTGCGGCCAGCGGTCCTTGGACGCCTGCATTTCCTTGGGGTTGGCCCACAGGGTAGTGACCGGGGTACTGACCGCCAACGGTTCGCCATTACGGTCAGTGATCAGGCCGCGGTGTGCCGGGATAGGGATGTGCCGCAGGCTGCGCGCATCGCCCTGCCCCTTGAGGAAGTCACGGTCGACCACCTGCAGGTCGATGATGCGCCAGCAGATGGCACCGACCATGATCGCCAGCAAGGCGATCACCACGCGGAAGCGCCAGGGGTATAGTGCGCCTTCGAGCTTCATCATGGCGCCACCATCCGTACTTCGTCAGCGGAGGGCACACGCATTTTCAGCTGCTCGGAAGCCAGGCTTTCGATACGGCTGGCAGCCGTCCAGGTGCTTTGCTCGAGGATCAACCGGCCCCACTCGGCCTGGGCCTTGTCGCGCTCGTTCAGTTCGCCATACAGGGTGTTGAGCAACTGGCGGTTCCAGTGCGCGCTGTAGGACACGGCGATCGCCGAAACCAGCACGGCAACGAACAGCAGAAGCATCAGGAAGCTTCCGCCTGGCAAGGGTTTGGCAAACAACCTGCTCACCGCAGCTTCTCCGCGACCCGCATCACGGCGCTGCGCGCCCGCGGGTTGGCCTTGAGCTCGGCGTCGGAGGCGAACTGGGCCTTGCCGACAAGCTTGATTTTCGGCTCGAAGGCCTTGTGCTGCACCGGCAGGTTGCGCGGCAGGTTGTCTGCCTCGCCCTTGGCCAGCTTGCGCATGAACAGTTTGACGATACGGTCTTCCAGCGAGTGGAAACTGATCACCGCCAGGCGGCCGCCCACTTCCAGCGCGTCGATCGCGGCCTCCAGGCCCGTCTCGAGGTCACCGAGTTCGTTATTGACGTGAATGCGCAAGCCCTGGAAGGCACGGGTCGCCGGGTTCTTGCCCTTCTCCCAGGCCGGGTTGGCCACCTTCAGCACTTCGGCAAGGTCGCCGGTGCGGGTGAACGGCTGCTGTTCGCGGCGCAGCACCACGGCGCGAGCCATGCGCTTGGCGAAACGCTCTTCGCCGTATTCCTTGAATACCCGGGCGATTTCTTCTTCGGGCGCGGTGGCGATGAATTCGGCGGCGCTGATGCCCTGGTCCGGGTTCATGCGCATGTCCAGCGGGCCATCATTGAGGAAGCTGAAGCCCCGCTCGGGGTCATCCAGCTGCGGCGAGGACACACCCAGGTCCAGCAACACGCCGCTGACCTTGCCATGCAGGCCGCGCTCGGCCACTTCCGCGCCCAGCTCGGCAAAGCTGCGCTGCACAATGACAAAGCGGCCGTCTTCGGCCGCCAGCGCTTGCCCGGTGGCAATCGCCTGTGGATCCTTGTCGAACCCCAGCAGCCGCCCTTGCGGCCCGAGCTTGCTGAGAATCAGCCGGCTGTGTCCGCCACGGCCGAAGGTGCCGTCCAGATAGCAACCGTCGGCGCGCAGGGCCAATGCCTCGACAGCCTCGTCGAGCAGGACGGTAATGTGGTTGAAGCCGCTATCTATGGTCACAGGATCAGGTCACGCAATTCGTCGGGCATGGCACCCGGTTGTTGAATAGCTGCGAGGTCGGCTGCCGAAACCGCGTTCCAGGCATCCTCATCCCACAGCTGGAATTTGTTCAGTTGCCCCACCAGCATCGCCTTCTTGTCGAGCTTGGCGTACTCACGCAAACGGGGCGGCACCAGGAAACGCCCGCTGCCATCGAGCTCCAGGTCAACCGCATTACCGATCAGCAAGCGCTGCAGACGGCGGTTTTCCTCACGCAACGATGGCAAGGCACGCAACTTGGCTTCTATCTGTTCCCACTCATCGAGGGGATAAACACACAAGCAGGGGTCAACGGCGTCGATGGTCACGATCAGCTGACCATTGCAACGCGAATCGAGCTCGTCACGGTACCGGCTCGGCATGGCGAGACGTCCCTTGGCATCGAGGCTGACGGCGTTGGCTCCGCGGAACACGGCTGCGATTCCCCACAATGTTATCTTTTTTGTGCCAGAAAACCCACTTCATCCCACTTTCTGCCACTTGCGCACACTATAGGAATCCGCCCGCAGCACCGTCAAGGCACGTTCGGAAGGAAAAGCCTTACAGGACCGAGATTTAGCGCATTAAAGGAAGGGGGAAGGACTGCCGAGGAGAAAAAAACACAAGAAAAATCAAACCCACACAAGCCAGTGGAGTTCGAAGTTAAAGTGATTTATGAAGAGTAAGATCTTTTCGGTATTACCAGAGAGCATCTGCTATCGAATCAAGCAGGGAAGGAAGGTGGAGAGTCGATCTGTAAGCCGGGTTTTGTCGAGGACAGTCATTCCTCTACGACGGCCATCACTGGACGCCTCTAGCAACCTACCCGGTTCCGACGCGGGCCACGCCTGATGGAACCCTATTTGGTCTTGCTCCGAGTGGGGTTTACCTAGCCACGCACTGTTACCAGCCGTGCGGTGCGCTCTTACCGCACCTTTTCACCCTTACCGGCACCGAAGTGCTTAGGCGGTTATTTTCTGTGGCACTTTCCGTAGGCTCGCGCCTCCCAGGCGTTACCTGGCACTCTGCCCTATGGAGCCCGGACTTTCCTCCCCCTGTCCTTGTGGAACAAAAACAGGCAGCGACTGTCCGATCGACTCTCCGCCGTCAAGATTAACGGCAGGCGCGCCCAAGAACAAGCAATACCGGCATTTATATCAATGTGCCACTACTCGGCCTTCTGCTTTTCCAGGGCAAATTGATACAGCAGGTTCTTGCGCACCCCGGTGATTTCCGCAGCCAGCGCCGCCGCCCGCTTGAGCGGCAACTCGGCCAGCAGCAGCCCGAGCACCCGCTGCGCCTCGGCACTGATCGCCTGCTCGCCCTCGGGCGCACTCCAGCCACCGACCAACACCACGCATTCGCCGCGCTGCTGGTTGCTGTCGCCGGCCACGAAGGCGCGCAGCTCAGCCAGGGGCAAGCCCTTGAGCGTCTCGAAGGTCTTGGTCAGCTCGCGCGCCAACAACGCCGGGCGCTCGCCGCCGAATACCGCCTCCATGTCCTCGAGGCATTCCAGGATGCGGTGCGGTGCCTCATAGAAGATCAACGTGCGCGGCTCTTCCTTTACCTGCTCCAGGCGCGCCCGCCGCCCCGCCGCCTTGGCCGGCAGAAAGCCTTCGAAGATGAAGCGGTCCGACGGCAGGCCGGCCGCCGACAAGGCGGCGATCAGGGCGCAGGCACCCGGCACCGGCACCACGTTGACCCCCGCCGCGCGCGCCTGGCGCACCAGGTGATAGCCCGGATCGGAAATCAGCGGCGTACCCGCGTCGGACACCAGCGCCACATCCTCGCCGGCCAGCAGCTTGGCAAGGAAACGCCCGCCCTCGTCACGCTCGTTGTGTTCATGACAGGCCGCCAGCGGCGTGTCGATGCCAAAGTGCTGCAGCAGGCGGACCGAATGACGGGTATCTTCGGCCGCGATCAGGGCCACGTCCGCCAGCACTTTCAGCGCCCGGGCGCTCATGTCGTCGAGGTTGCCGATCGGGGTGGCGACCACATACAGCGTCCCCACGGTGGATTTCGAAGCCCCTGGCACATCAGTCACTGCGTACACCTGTCGTCCGGATCAAAGCCGCCATTGTAGCCCGAGCGCCTGCAACAGGTCGCAAAGAACTTCGCCGGCGACCAGTGGCAGGCCACCTATAGTGAAGGATCGACACGGCAACATCGCGCCCCGGCCAGCGCTTGGGTACAATTGCCGGCCACCTTGATCGAGTAACAGGACCTTTACATGATCGCTTGCCTGCGGCTGTTCACAGCCCTCTGCCTGGCTGCCCTGCTGGCAGCCTGCGCCAGCTCGCCCTCATCCAGCCTGGGCGAACTGCCACGCACCCCGGACGCCAGCATCGAGCAACTGCTCGAAAAGGCCGCATCCAGCAAGTCTGCAGAAGACGCGGCCCTGCTGCGCCTGAGCGCGGCCGACCTGGCCTACAAGCAGAAGGACTTCCCGCGCGCCGCACGCATTCTCGAGCAGGTGCCGCTGGACCCACTGAAACCGGCCCAGCAGGTGTTCGCCAGCACCCTCGGTGCCGAACTGGCGATGAGCCGCAACCAGCCCAAGGCGGCCCTGACAGCCCTGGCCCACCCCAGCCTGCAGCGCGTCGGCGAACTGCCGGAAGAACAGCAGGTGCGTACCTACAGTGTGCACGCCGCCGCCCTCGAAGCCGATGGCCAGGCCCTGGCCGCCGCGCAGCAGCGTGTGCTGCTGGCCCCGCTGCTCAGCGGCCCGGCCGCCAGCGCCAACCATGACGCCATCTGGGCCCTGGTCGCCTCGCTGCCGGCAGAGCAACTGCAGCAGCCTGTCAACGACCAGGCCCTGGCCGGCTGGACCAGCCTGGCCTTCGCCGTGAAAAGCGCCGGCACCCTGGAGCAGCAACAGGCCGCTATCGACGCCTGGGTCAAGCAGCACCCGGGCCACCCTGCGGCACAGCAACTGCCGCTGGCGCTGACCAAGCTCAAGGAACTGGCCAGCCAGCCGCTGACCAAGATCGCCCTGCTGCTACCCCAGGACGGCCCGCTGGCCGGCGTCGCCCGCGCCCTGCGTGACGGCTTCATGGCCGCGCACTTCCAGGCCCAGCAAGCCGGCCAGCCAGCACCCGCGGTGCAGGTGTTCGACAGCTCGCGCATCGGCTCGCTCGACGACTTCTATCGCCAGGCCCAGGCCGCTGGCGTGCAACTGGTCATCGGCCCGCTGGAAAAACCGCTGGTTAAGCAGCTGGCCAGCAAACCGCAACTGCCAATCACCACCCTGGCGCTGAACTACGCCGATGCCGGGCAAAAGGCGCCGCCGCAGCTGTTCCAGTTCGGCCTGGCTGCCGAAGACGAAGCCCGCGAAGTGGCACGCCGTGCCCGCGCCGATGGCATGATGCGCGCCGTGGCGCTGGTACCGAGCGGCGAATGGGGTGACCGCGTGCTGGCCGCCTTCCGCCAGGAGTGGGAAGGCAATGGTGGCACCCTGCTCGCCGCCGAGCGCATCGCCCAGCCGGTCGCCCTGGCCCAGCAGATTGCCGACCTGTTCCAGCTGCGCCAGAGCGAAGGCCGCGCCAAGAGCCTGCAGAGCACGGTCGGTGGCAGCATTGCCGCACAGCCGTCGCGCCGCCAGGACATCGACTTCATCTTCCTCGCCTCGACCCCGCAACAGGCGCAGCAGATCAAGCCGACACTGAACTTCCAGTACGCCGGTGACGTGCCGGTCTACGCCACCTCGAACCTGTACAGCGCCAGCGGCGACGTCAACCAGTACAACGACATGAACGGCATCCGCTTCTGCGAAACGCCGTGGCTGCTGGACACCAGCAACAGCCTGCGCCAGCAGGTGGTGCAGCAATGGCCACAGGCTGCCGGCAGCCTGGGCCGCCTGTATGCCATGGGCGTCGATGCCTATAGCCTGGCGCCGCGCCTGGGCCAGCTGAAAGCGCTGCCGGACAACCGGGTAATGGGCCTTTCGGGTAGCCTGAGCATGAACGCCAGCCAGCGTGTCGAGCGCCAGCTGCCCTGGGCCGAGTTCGCCGGTGGCCAGGTCAAGCGCCTGCCCGACACCCCTCGCTGATGGCCGCGGCGTCGCCCACCAGCGCCGGCCAGGCGGCAGAAACCCAGGCCCTTGAGTACCTTCAAGGGCAGGGTCTGCAGTTGCTGGCGCGCAACTGGCGATGCAAAGGCGGTGAGCTTGATCTGGTCATGCTCGACGCCGATACAGTAGTATTCGTCGAAGTCCGCTACCGGTTGCACGCGGGCTTCGGTGGCGCCCTCGGCAGTATCGACGGGCGCAAGCAGAAACGGTTGGTGCTCGCCGCCAGCCTGTTCCTGCAGCAGCAGGCCCACTGGGGCAACCACCCCTGCCGCTTCGACGTAGTCGCCCTGCAGGGCAGCCACCACGCAGGCAGGCCGCTGCAATGGCTGAAAAACGCCTTCGAATGCTGAACCCACTTCGATTTTTTTGCTCTATGTTTCGCGGGCTGGTCCTTGTTGCGCGTCGCGCCGGCCACCGCCCTACTTAAGGTCACCAGATGGACATGCAATCCCGAATTCGCCGGCTGTTCCAGGCCAGCATCGATACCAAGCAACAGGCAATGGACATCCTGGCACCGCACATCGAGCAGGCCAGCCTGGTCATGGTCAACGCGCTGCTCAACGAGGGCAAGATGCTCGCTTGCGGGAACGGCGGCTCGGCCGGTGATGCCCAGCACTTTTCCTCGGAACTGCTCAACCGCTTCGAGCGCGAGCGCCCGAGCCTGCCGGCCATCGCGCTGACCACCGACAGCTCGACCCTGACCTCCATCGCCAACGACTACAGCTACAACGAGGTCTTTTCCAAGCAGATCCGTGCCCTGGGCCAGCCCGGCGACGTTCTGCTGGCAATCTCCACCAGCGGCAACTCGGCCAACGTGATCCAGGCGATCCAGGCCGCACATGACCGCGAAATGATTGTCGTAGCATTGACTGGCCGCGACGGCGGCGGAATGGCTTCGCTGTTGCTGCCCGAAGACGTGGAAATCCGCGTACCTTCGATGGTTACCGCGCGTATCCAGGAAGTCCACCTGCTGGCGATCCACTGCCTCTGCGACCTGATCGACAGCCAACTGTTCGGGAGTGAAGAATGACCCCTATGCGCCTCGGCCTGATGGCCCTGACCCTGTGCCTGAGTATCACCGGTTGCAGCTCGGTACTGACCTCCACCCGCAATTCGCCGATCGAAGATGACCGCGGCACGCGCACCATCGGCAGCAAGATCGACGACTCCATGATCGAAACCAAGGCGGCAGTCAACATCGCCAAGGCCAGCCCTGACCTGGACAAGGGCTCGCACATCGTGGTCACCAGCTACAACGGTATCGTCCTGCTGGCCGGCCAGACTCCACGCGCCGACCTCAAGAGCCTCGCCGAGCAAACCGCCAGCCAGGTACAGCGGGTCAAGAAAGTGCACAACGAGCTGCAGGTCATGCAGCCCTCCTCCATCCTGGCGCGCAACAATGACGCCTGGCTGACCACCAAGATCAAAGCCCAGATGCTGACCGACAATGCCGTGCCCAGCTCGCGCATCAAGGTCATTACCGAAAACGGTATCGTCTACCTGCTCGGCCTGGTAACCCAGCAGGAGGCCAACTCGGCTACTGCCGTGGTGCAGGGCGTGTCGGGCGTGCAGAAGATCGTCAAGCTGTTCGAGTACATCGACTGATTCACTGATCGCCTGCACCGAACATTCGCGGGTAAACCCGCTCCCACAGGGATCTCACAGCTTTCGAGGCTTGTTGTATTCCTGTGGGAGCGGGTTTACCCGCGAAAGGCCAGCACAGGCGGCATCACTGCCACACCTTTCAGAAAACCCAGGAAACACCGCATGAAGAAGCTTCTGCTGCCTGCCCTGCTGTTCGGCACTTTCGCCACCCTAGCCGGCTGCTCCACACCAAGCCTGATCACTCTCAACGATGGTCGTGAAATCCAGGCCGTCGACGTACCGGAGTTCGACCGCGACGCCGGCTTCTACGAGTTCCAGCAACTCGACGGCAAGCGCACCCGCATCAACAAGGACCAGGTTCGCACCATCAGCGACCTGTAATCCGATATTGGCGGCAAAAAAAAGGCGACCTGAACAGGTCGCCTTTTTCATTACTTGACCACTTTGAGGCTTGGTCGGCCGCTCGGGCGCGGTGGCTGCCCGCCACCTTCCGGTGGGCCGTCATCATCCGGCTGCACTTCGTCCTCGTCGTCGAGCATGTCATCCTGCGACGGCTCCAGCTCGAAGACCATACCCTGGCCATTTTCCCGGGCATATATGCCCAGGATCGCGCCAGACGGCACGAACAACGAATGAGCCACGCCACTGAAACGACCTTCGAAGCTGACCGCATCGTTATCCATGTGCAGATTGCGCACGGCGTTTGGCGAGATATTCAAGACAATCTGGCCATCGCTGGCGAAACCGTCCGGCACCTGGACCTTTGGGTATTCGGCGTTGACCAGCATATGGGGGGTGCAATCGTTGTCGACGATCCACTCGTACAGTGCTCGAACCAGATAGGGGCGACTGGAGTTCATCAACGGCTCCTTAAAGCTTGCGCATTTCACGTTCTACGGAGGACAGGCTCGCCTGGAAAGGCTCGCGGGCGAACTGCCGCTCCATGTAATCCAGCAGCGGCTTGGCTTGCCGCGGCAACTCGATACCCAATACCGGCAAACGCCAGAGTATGGGCAGTAGACAACAATCGACCAGGCTTTGCTCATCGCTCATGAAGCAGGCGAACTCGCCGAACAACGGCGAGACCCCGGTCAGGCTTTCGCGCAGGGCCTTGCGCGCCTCGCTCCGGGCCGCCTCGCTGCTGCGTGGATCGAGCACGGTATCGGCCAGGGCGCACCAGTCGCGCTGGATGCGGTGCATCAGCAAACGGCTGTTACCGCGCGCCACCGGGTATACCGGCATCAGCGGCGGATGCGGATAACGCTCCTCGAGGTATTCCATCACCACGGTGGATTCATACAACGCCAGGTCACGATCGACCAGGGTCGGCACGCTCCCGTAAGGGTTCACCTCTACCAGCTTGGGCGGCAGGCGACCGGGCTCGACATCGATGACCTGCACGCTGATACCCTTCTCGGCCAGCACCAGGCGTACCCGGTGAGAATAGTGATCAGCGGGGTCGGAATAGCAGGCTAACCTGTTGGTTGCGCCCATGTAGCGCCTCCTCGCACGGGATGCTTGTGAAACTGTAAATGAAAACGCGCCCGTGGAGGCCAGGCAGTTCTGCCTGGCCTCCACGGGCGCGTTCAACAACCAGAAACTACTGCGTGATCAGTGCACGTCCTTCCAGTATTCACGCTTGAGCAAATAGGCGAATACGAAGAAGAAAGCCAGGTACAGCAACACGTAGGTACCGATGCGCTGGCTTTCCAGTTTGACCGGGTTGGCCGAATAGGCCAGGAAGGTCACCAGGTTCTTGACCTTCTCGTCGAACTGCTCGGTCGTCAGGGTACCGGAATTCGGCGTAATGGTCAGCTGGTCACAGGCTTCATGGGTGATCGGGCTGCCGGTCAACGGGTCGAACTGCTTCTTGCCATCGGTCACGGTCTGCACCTGCTTGCAACCGATCACCTGGTTGCCCTGCAGGCCAACCAGCACGTTGGGCATGCCCACGTTCGGGAACACCTTGTTGTTCACCCCGTATGGCCGCGCCGGGTCTTCGTAGAAGCTGCGCAGGTAGGTGTACAGCCAGTCGGTGCCGCGCACCCGGGCCACCAGGGTGAGATCGGGCGGTGCGGCACCGAACCAGGTCTTGGCGTCACTGGGCTTCATGCCGATCTGCATATGGTCACCGATCTTGGCACCGGTGAACACCAGCTTTTCGAGCATCAGTTCGTGAGGGATGCCCAGGTCATCGGCCACCCGCTCGTAACGCTGGAACTTGGCACTGTGGCAACCCATGCAATAGTTGGCAAAGGTGCGCGCTCCGTCCTGCATGGCGGCCTTGTCGCTCAGGTCGATGTCGACCTTGTCCAGCTCCACACCGGTTTCAGCCGCGAAGGAAAAGGCAGGCATCACTGCCAGCAAAAATACTGCAATCAACTTTTTCATCAGCCAGTCACCCTTTCCGGAACCGGTTTGGTCTTCTCGAGCCTTGTATAGAACGGCATCAGCAGGAAGTAGGCGAAGTACAACACCGTGCACACCTGCGACAGCAAGGTACGCCCAGGTGTCGGCGCCAGTACGCCCAGCACGCCGAGGATGACGAAGGCAATGCAGAACACCAGCAGGAAGAGCTTGCTGATCCAGCCCTTGTAGCGCATGGAGCGCACCGGGCTGCGGTCGAGCCAGGGCAGCACGAACAACACGGCAATGGCTGCCCCCATGGCGATCACACCCATCAGCTTGTCAGGCACGGCACGCAAGATCGCGTAGAACGGCGTGAAGTACCACACAGGCGCGATGTGCTCAGGGGTCTTGAAGGCGTTGGCCTGCTCGAAGTTCGGTTTTTCCAGGAAATAACCGCCCATTTCCGGGAAGAAGAACACCACGGCGCAGAACACGAAGAGGAACACCACCACCCCGACAATATCCTTGACGGTGTAGTACGGGTGGAACGGAATACCGTCCAGCGGGATGCCGTTTTCGTCCTTTTTCTTCTTGATGTCGACGCCATCAGGGTTGTTCGAACCCACTTCGTGCAAGGCAAGAATGTGCAACACCACCAGGCCGAGGATCACGATCGGCAGGGCAACGACGTGCAGGGCGAAGAAGCGGTTAAGGGTAATACCCGAGATCAGGTAGTCACCGCGAATCCACTGGGTGAGGTCGCCCCCGATCACCGGGATGGCACCGAACAGCGAGATGATCACCTGGGCACCCCAGTAGGACATCTGCCCCCACGGCAGCAAGTAGCCCATGAACGCTTCGGCCATCAACGCCAGGTAGATCAGCATGCCGAACAACCATACCAGCTCGCGCGGTTTCTGATAGGAGCCGTAGAGCAGGCCGCGGAACATGTGCAGGTAGACCACGATGAAGAACGCCGACGCACCGGTAGAGTGCAGGTAGCGCAGGATCCAGCCGTACTCCACGTCACGCATGATGTACTCGACCGAGGCGAACGCCTCTTCCGCCGAGGGGGTGAAGCTCATGGTCAACCACACACCGGTGACGATCTGGTTGACCAGCACCAGCAACGCGAGGGAGCCGAAGAAGTACAGGAAGTTGAAGTTCTTGGGTGCGTAATACTTGCTCAGGTGGTCTTCCCACATCTTGGTGGCGGGGAAGCGAGCATCAATCCAGTCCATGAACTTGCTCATCATGCGTTCTCCTGGTCAACGCCGATGACGACGATCTCGTCCGACTCGTAAGAGTGCGGTGGCACGGGCAGGTTGAGAGGTGCAGGCTGCGACTTGTAGACACGACCTGCCAGGTCATAGTGGGAGCCGTGGCAAGGGCAGAAGTAACCACCAACCCATTTCGGGCCGAGGTCGGCAGGCGCGACTTCCGGGCGGAAGGTGGGTGAGCAGCCGAGGTGCGTGCACAACCCGACGAGGATAAGGATTTCCGGCTTGATCGAACGAACCTGCGGGTCAACGTAGGTTGGCTGTACCGACGCCTTGGACTCGGGGTCGGCCAAATCACCAGCGACTTTCTTCAGGTTGCCAAGGATTTCATCCGTTCGCCGCACGATGAACACAGGCTGGCCCCGCCACTCGGCCACCATCTGCTGCCCGGCCTCGACCTTGGCAATATTGACCTTCACCGGTGCACCTGCGGCTTTCGCCTTGGCACTGGGAAACCATGACCCCACGAACGGTACCGCAGCCCCCACTGCCCCCGCTGCCCCGACTACGGATGTCGCGGCTACGAGGAAGCGGCGCCGGCCTGCGTTGACGCCGTCATTGCTCATTCAGTCCTCTCCCATCAGCTTGCTTGGCCTGTTGAACCAGACCTGTACTTAGGTTGTGTCAGTGGCACTAAAAATTGGCCGCCATGGTAAGAAACAAATCCACACACTGACAAGGTGATTACCCCGACCAAGGGCGCCTACCCACGCTTTGCTTGATCTGCGTCTATGCGACAAGTGGTCACTGACATGCTGACAGGTTAGTTCAAGACATAAAAAAAGCCCGGTTCCAAGGAACCGGGCTTTTTTCGACTGCCGAAGCGGTATTAACGCTTGGAGTACTGAGGACGCTTACGCGCTTTACGCAGACCCACTTTCTTACGCTCGACTTCACGAGCGTCGCGGGTGACGTAGCCAGCACGACGCAGAGCGCCACGCAGGGTTTCGTCGTATTCCATCAGAGCGCGGGTGATACCGTGACGGATCGCACCGGCCTGACCGCTGACACCACCACCGGAAACGGTGACGTAGATGTCGAACTTCTCGACGGTTTCGGTCAGCTCGAGCGGCTGACGAACAACCATGCGAGCGGTTTCACGACCGAAGAACACGTCCAGAGAACGGTTGTTGATGGAAATGTTACCAGTACCCGGACGCAGGAATACGCGAGCGGTTGCGGTCTTGCGACGGCCAGTGCCGTAGTTTTGAGTCGCCGACATAATGAACTATCCCGTTAGATCTTCAGTTCTTGAGGCTGCTGAGCAGTGTGTGGGTGAGCAGCACCCGCGTACACTTTCAGCTTGCGGTACATGTCGCGACCCAGCGGGTTCTTCGGCAGCATGCCTTTGACCGCAGTTTCGATAACACGCTCAGGGGCCTTGGCGATCAACTTCTCGAAGTTGATTTCCTTGATACCGCCCGGGAAACCGGAGTGGGAGTAGTACATCTTGTCGGAAGACTTGGCACCAGTCACACGAACCTGCTCGGCGTTGATAACGACGATGTAGTCGCCGGTGTCAACGTGAGGGGTGTATTCTGGCTTGTGTTTGCCACGCAGACGGCTAGCGATTTCGGTAGCCAGACGACCCAGGGTCTGGCCAGCGGCGTCGACTACGAACCACTCGCGCTTTACTGTTTCCGGTTTAGCAGTAAAAGTTTTCATTCTCTAAAGCCTCAGAGGCCGCCCAGCGAAAAATAGACGGCGAATCTTACTGGATAGTGCACAGCTTGCCAAGGGCAAGCGCGCAGCCGAACACTGACGCTTTTGGGGGCTCGGGTCAGGCACGCCAACGTTCGACGGGGTTCTTCCTGCATGGTGGTGCATCACTTCCGCCACACGGAGAGGGGCCGAATTATCCAGATTGCGCGAAATTTTTCAACCTGCTTTGATGAGCTTTCATTGCCAAGGAGTGTCTACCCGATGGAATACCGCCAGCTCGGCCGTACCGACCTCAACGTCAGCGCCCTGTGCCTGGGCACCATGACCTGGGGCGAACAGAACGACCAGGCCGAGGCCTTCGAGCAGATTGCCCGGGCCAAAGCCGCCGGGGTCAACTTCATCGACACCGCCGAAATGTACCCGGTGCCGCCCCGCCCCGAAACCTACGCCGCCACCGAGCGCATCATCGGCAACTGGTTCCGCGCCAGGGGTGATCGCGACGACTGGCTGCTGGCCAGCAAGGTCGCCGGCCCGGGCAACGGCATCAGCCACATTCGCGACGGCCAGCTCAAGCACAACCGCCAGCACATCGTTGCGGCGCTGGACGAGAGCCTCAAGCGCCTGCACACCGACCGCATCGACCTGTACCAGTTGCACTGGCCGGAGCGCAGCACCAACTTCTTCGGCAAGCTGGGCTACCAGCACCTGCCACAGGACCACTTCACCCCGCTGGAAGAAACCCTCGAAGTGCTCGACGAGCAGGTGCGTGCCGGCAAGATCCGCCACATCGGCCTGTCCAACGAAACACCGTGGGGCACCATGAAGTTCCTGCAGTTGGCCGAGAGCCGTGGCTGGCCGCGGGCGGTGTCGATCCAGAACCCGTACAACCTGCTCAACCGCAGCTTCGAAGTGGGCCTGGCGGAAGTGGCCATCCGCGAGCAGTGCGGCCTGCTGGCCTACTCGCCGCTGGCCTTCGGCATGCTCTCGGGCAAGTACGAGAACGGCGCGCGGCCAGCCAATGCGCGCCTGACCCTGTTCAGCCGTTTTGCCCGCTATTCCAACCCGCAGACCGTGGCCGCCTGCAGCCGTTATGTGCAGTTGGCCCACGAGCACGGCCTGGACCCGGCGCAGATGGCCCTGGCATTCGTCACCCGGCAGCCGTTCGTGACCAGCAACATCATTGGCGCGACCAGCCTCGCGCAGCTGGACAGCAACCTGGCCAGCCTGGAGCTGAAGCTGAGCGATGAGCTGCTGGCGGCGATCGAGGCAATTCACCAGCAGCAGCCGAACCCGGCGCCTTGAGCCGAAAGGGGTCGCGCAGCGGCCCCCAATTGCACAGGCTGGACAGCATCGCCAAAAAATAAGACGATCCAGCCGGTGATTGACCACTCTACCCTATAAGAACAATGACAATGATGTTTACCCAACCCTCCGCGTCGCTGCGGCGCGTCAGCATCCTGGCCATTGACAAGGTGTTCGCTTCGACCCTGATGCAGGCCAAGGACTTCTTCCACCTCGCCAGCCTGCGCTACGGCAAGCAGCTTGGCCTGGGCCTGCAGCCCATGTTCGAGATTCGCCTGGTGAGCCCGGACGGCCAGCCCGTGGACAGCTTCAGCAATGTGCAGCTGCCGGTCGACGGTGGCCTGGACGATGCCGACGTGATCATCCTGCCGGCCTTCTGGGACGATTTCGACAACTTGCTGCAGCGTTATCCACAGGTGCTGCCATGGTTGCGCGAGCAGCATGCACGTGGCGCGGTGCTGTGCGCCGAGGCCAGCGGTGTATTCTGGCTGGCCGAGTCCGGCCTGCTCGACGGCAAGGAGGCGACCACCTACTGGCGCTTCTTCAACAGCTTTGCCGAGCGTTTCCCGAAGATCCGGCTGAACCAGGACAAGCACCTGACCGACGCCGACAACCTGTATTGCGCCGGCGGCACCACCTCGGCCTGCGACCTGTACATCTACCTGATCGAACGTTTCTGCGGCGCCAACGTGGCCCGCGCCGTGTCGCGTGACATCCTCTACGAAGTGCAGCGCAACTACACCCCGGGGCGCATGGGCTTTGGCGGCCAGAAGCTGCATCAGGACCTGATCATCCTGCAGATCCAGCACTGGCTGGAGGAACACTTCGCCGACAAGTTCCGCTTCGAGGACGTGGCCCGCAACCACGGCATGAGCATCCGCAACTTCATGCGCCGCTTCCAGGGAGCGACCGGCGACAAGCCGCTACATTACCTGCAACGGCTGCGGATCGAGACGGCCAAGGGCTTGCTGTCGAGTACGCGCAAGAGCATCAAGACCATCAGCTACGAGGTCGGCTATGACGATGCCAGTTTCTTCGCGCGGCTGTTCCGTCAGCACACGGAGTTGTCGCCGAACCAGTATCGGCAGCAGTTCATGCAGGAGGCCTGAAGGCCATAGGGCCGAGGGCCAGGGGGCCGCTTTGCGGCCCCAAGCATGTTTACGGCTTGTGCGCGCGCGCCAGGAATTCGTGCGACTGCATCTCCAGCAACCGGCTCAGGGTACGCTGGAACTCGAAGGCCAGGCGCCCGCCGGTATACAGGTCCTTCAGCTCCACCTCGGCCGAGATGATCAGCTTGACGTTGCGGTCGTAGAACTCGTCCACCATGTTGATGAAGCGCCGGGCGATGTCGTCGGTGGTGACGCCCATCTGCTCGACGTTGCTCAGCAGCACGGCATGGAAGATCTTGCCCAGCTCGATGTAGTCGTTCTGGCTACGCGGGCCATCGCACAGGGCGCGGAAGTCGAACCAGGCCACGTCGTCACAGGTCAGCAGGGCCTGGATCGGGCGATTCTCGATCATCAGCACGTCGTTCTCGACCGCCTGGGTGCACTCAGGGGTCAATGCCTTGAAGCTGGCGCGCAGGCTCTGGTGCGCCGCCTCATCGAGCGGGTAGTGGTACAGTTCGGCCTGTTCCAGGTGACGCAGGCGATAGTCGACCCCGCTGTCGACGTTCACCACCTCGGTGTACTGCTTGATCATGGCAATCGCCGGCAGGAAGCGCGCGCGCTGCAAGCCGTCCTTGTACAGGCCGTCCGGCACGATGTTGGAGGTCGCCACCAGCGATACGCCGTTCTTGAACAGCTCTTCCATCAAGGTGCCGAGGATCATCGCGTCGGTAATGTCCGAGACGAAGAATTCGTCGAAGCAGATTACCTTGGCTTCTTCGCTGAAGCGTTTGGCGATGATGGTCAGCGGGTTCTTCTCGCCCTTGAGGGTTTTCATTTCCTCGTGCACACGCTTCATGAAGCGGTGGAAGTGCGTACGCATCTTCTGCTTGAACGGCAGCGCCTCGAAGAAAGTATCGACCAGGTAGGTCTTGCCGCGCCCTACCCCACCCCAGAAGTACAGGCCCTTGACCGGGGCCTGCTCCTTCCTGCCGAACAGCTTGCCGAACATGCCCGGCTTGTTGTTCTGCGCATGCACCAGGTCGTCGTACAGGCGCTGCAGGTGACGTACCGCAGTTTCCTGCGCCGCATCATGAAAGAAGTCGGGACGTTTCAGATCTGCTTGATATCGTTCTAGGGGCGTCATGATTTCGTTAGCGGGGCAACAAAAAACGGGCCGTCACTGTAGCGACAGGCCCGCTTAATGGCAATCAGTCTGTGGGAGCGGGCGTGCCCGCGAACACCGGCAAAGCCGGTGCCATGCACCGCGGCGCCTGTTTCGCGGGCACGCCCGCTCCCACATCAGTCTGGTTGTGGCGCCAAGGCTACACGCAGGCTTTCGATGGCCGCATCACGCGCCTCGGCGTTGTCGAACTGCGGCCCGTCGGCGACCTGTTCGCCGTTCAGCCACAGACCGAAGCCCAGGCCCTCGACGCGCACATCTGCCTCGCCACCTTGTTGCAGCTGTTTGCTCACGGCACCGGCGCTCTTGCCGTCGGCGAAGCTGCGCGACAGCAGCAACTGTTCACCGTCGGCGCCCAGCAGGCGGAAGCGGAAGCTGCCGTCTTCATCACGGAAGCTGACGAACCGCGCGCTCTTGGCGGCCTTTTTCTTCACTTCGGTGCTGGCTTGCAGATTGGTGCGGAACGAACGCAGGCCAACCGCCTCGCGCAGTTGTTCGAGGAACGGCGTGGCGATCTTGCGCGCCTTGGCGGCACCGGCCAGCAGAATGTCTTCCAGGTCTGCCGGGCGGGCAATCAGCTGGTGGTAGTACTCGCGCTTCTCCGCCAGCTGGCCGTCCAGCAGCTGGAACAGGCGCTGCTTGGCCTCGCCCCAGCCCAGGCCCTGCAGCAGTTCCTCGCGGAACTCGGCGCATTGTGCCGGCGTCGAGAAGGCCTGGAACAGGGTGAACAGATGGGCGTTGTCGGGGTCTTTCGCTTCGCCGGGGGCGCGCGAGTCGGTGACGATGCGCGAAATGGCGTCCTTCATTTCCTTGGCGCTGGCGAACAGCGGGATGGTGTTGTCGTAGCTCTTGGACATCTTGCGCCCGTCCAGGCCCGGCAGGGTCGCCACGCTTTCCTCGATCACCGCCTCAGGCAAGGCGAAGAAGTCCTTGCCCTGGCCGAACAGGTGGTTGAAGCGCTGGCCGATGTCACGGGCCATTTCCACGTGCTGGATCTGGTCACGCCCGACCGGCACCTTGTTGGCGTTGAACATCAGGATGTCGGCAGCCATCAGCACCGGGTAGCTGTACAGGCCCATGGTCACCCCGGCATCCGGGTCTTCGCCGTTTTCCAGGTTCTTGTCCACCGAGGCCTTGTAGGCGTGCGCGCGGTTGAGCAGGCCTTTGGCGCTGACGCAGGTCAGCAGCCAGGTCAGTTCGGGGATTTCCGGGATGTCGGACTGGCGGTAGAAGGTCACCTTGTCCGGGTCGAGGCCGCCGGCCAGCCAGGTGGCGGCGATTTCCAGGCGCGAGCGCTGGATGCGCAGCGGGTCGTCGCACTTGATCAGCGCGTGGTAGTCCGCCAGGAAATAGAACGAGTCGACGCCGGGCTGCTGGCTGGCAAGGATGGCCGGGCGGATGGCGCCGGCATAGTTGCCCAGGTGCGGAGTGCCGGTGGTGGTGATACCGGTAAGAATGCGCGTGGTCATGGGTGTTCGCTTATTCAGGCTTGGCTCAGTTCGAAAGGCGCGGCAGCAGCAGATCCTTCAGATCGGTCAGCTTGCCATGGAAGAAGTGTCCGCATTCTGCCACTTTCAGCAGCTCATGGGGGCGCGACAGGCTGTCGGACCATTCGTAAACCAGCTGCGGCGCAACGACTTCATCGGTGTCAGGCTGCACCACGATGATCGGGCACTGCTGCGGCAGCGCAAATTCCGGCGTCAGGCGCATCACCGCCGGGGCGATCATGAACAGCTGCTGCAGGGTTACCCCGGCGGCTTCCAGGCGGCCGGCCAGGCTAATGGCGACAAAGCCACCGAACGAGAAGCCCATCAGCACCAGCGGCAGCCCGGGGTGCTTTTCGCGCAGCCAGGCCGCGGCAGCCTCGGCATCGGCCACTTCGCCAGCGCCCATGTCATGGCTGCCGGCGCTCTGGCCGACGCCACGGTAGTTGAAACGCAGGGTCACATAGCCAGCATCACGGGCAGTGCGTTGCAGGGTCGAGACCACCTTGTTGAGCATGGTGCCGCCCTGGACCGGGTTGGGGTGGCAGATCAGCACCACGCCACGGGCATCGGCCACGTCCAGATACAAGGCTTCCAGCTGGCCGCTGGGGCCATCGATGAACAAGGGGGTTTCGCGGACAAGCAAGGCACTACTCCGTGACCTCGGAAGGGGTCGATTCGTCTAGGTGAGGAATTCTGTTCTGATTTGCGATCGCTCGCGGTATACAGCGCAGGTCTGAGCCGTTAACGTAAAGCAAAGCCGTTTATAGAGGAAGGACTCGTGGAACTCTCGCTCCTTGTTTGGTTGTTGCCGACCCTGGCCCTGGTCATCGGCGTGGTGGTCGGTTTCGTCGTCGCTCGCCTGCTGCCCAATGCAGCACCGAGCAGCACCCAACGTCAACTGGATGATATCCAGAAGCGCTTCGACAGCTATCAGAACGAAGTGGTAACTCATTTCAACAGCACTGCCGTACTGGTCAAGAAGCTGACCCAGAGCTATCAGGACGTGCAAGATCACCTGGCCGAAGGCGCCAACAGCCTGGCCCTCGACGACGTCACTCGCCAACGCCTGCTGGCGGCCCTGCACTCCGAGGCAGCGCAAGGCCCGCGCGACCGCCTGACCCCGCCGAAGGACGCCGAAGCGCCGCGCGACTACGCACCGAAGGCGCCGAACTCGCCGGGCATGCTCGACGAGAGCTACGGCCTCAAGCGCTGAACTGCCGAACATGACAAAGGCCTCGCAAGAGGCCTTTTTTGTGGGCTGGATTCACTGGCCTCTTCGCGGGCACGCCCGCTCCCACAGGTACACCACAGCATTTGAAATCCGTGTGATACCTGTGGGAGCGGGCGTGCCCGCGAAGAGGCCGGCCCAGGCAACCTAGCTGCAAGCCTGCAATGCCTGCTCGACATCCGCCAGCAGGTCTTCCACATCCTCCAGCCCCACCGACAACCGCACCAGTCCCTCCGAAATCCCGTGGTGCGCCCGCTCCTGCGCCGTATAGCTGGAATGGGTCATGCTCGCCGGATGCTGCGCCAGTGACTCCGCATCGCCAAGGCTCACCGCGCGGGCGAACAGCTGTAGCGCGTTCATGAAACGCCGGCCCGCCTCGATACCGCCCTTGAGTTCGAACGCGATCATCCCGCCCGGCAGACGCATCTGCCGCTGCGCCAGTTCGTACTGGGCAAACGATGGCAACCCCGGATAGTGAATCAACTCCACCTGCGGCTGCCGCGCGAGAAACCGCGCGATCTGCATGGCATTGGCACAATGGCGGTCCATGCGCAGCGCCAAGGTCTTGATGCCGCGCATCAACAGCGCGGCGTCGTGCGGCGACAGTACCGCCCCGGTCATGTCCTTCAAGCCTTCCAGGCGGATGCGGTCGACCAGCGCCTTGCGCCCCACCACCAGGCCGGCGGTGATATCGCCGTGGCCGCTGAGGTACTTGGTGGCCGAATGCACCACCAGATCAGCCCCCAGCTCCAGCGGCCGCTGCAGGTACGGCGTGCAGTAGGTATTGTCGACCACCACATGTACATCGTGCCCGCGCACGGCCTCGGCAACCGCCGCGATATCCACCAGTTGCATGTTGGGGTTGGCAGGGGTTTCGAAGTAGATCATCCGCGTTTTGCTGTTGATCGCCGCTTTCAGTGCCTTGACGTCATTCAGGTCGACATGGCGGACCTTCACCCCGAATTCGCCGATGCCATGGTGCAGGAAGGCGAAAGTGCAGCCGTACAAGGTGCGCCCGACGATCAACTCGTCGCCGGGCCGCAGCAGGGTCCAGATCGTCGAGGTAATGGCGCCCATGCCCGACGCCAGGGCCAGCCCCGCCTCGCCCCCTTCAAGCGAGGCCATGCGCTGTTCTAGCAGGGCCAGGGTGGGGTTGGAAATGCGGCTGTAGAAGTGCCCCGGTTGTTCGCCGGCAAAGCACGCAGCGCCGTACTCGACGTTGGGGAAGGCGTAGGTAGCGGTCTGGTACACCGGCGGCACCAGGGCGCCACCGTGGGAAAGCGGGTCGTAGCCATGATGAATGGCCCGTGTGGAAAAACCGGTGTTGTTATCGGAGCCGCGCATCGCAACAGCCTCTTGTGGTTTGTTATAAGCTTATGCCACCGAGCTGCCCGATTTTTTCCAAAATGACCCACGCAATCGCGCGCTTGTTGGAACAAAAACAATAATTACCGGATCAGGAGGGCAAAAAATGCCTTCAAGCCTCGACCGCACCGACCGCGCCCTGCTCGCAGCCCTGCAGGACAATGCCCGCCTGACCATTGCCGAACTGGCCGACCAGGTGGCACTGACCACCTCGCCCTGCTGGCGGCGGGTAAAGCTGCTGGAAGACAACGGTTACATCACCGGCTACCAGGCGATCCTTTCGCCTAAATCGCTGGGCTTCGGTGTTACCGCGTTCGTCAGCATCATGATGGACTCGCACACCAAGGACATGGCACTGGCGTTCGAACAGCGGCTAATGGAAATTCCCGAGATAGTCGCCTGTCATAATATTTCCGGGCGTTATGACTTTCTGCTGGAAATATTGGCGCGGGACCTGGAGTCGTTTGGTGAGTTTGCGCGAGAGGTTTTGCAGCGATTGCCAGGCGTAAAGGAGATCTATTCGAGCTTTTCCTACAAAGAGGTGAAAAGCAAGCGAGTTATTCCGGTAACAGAACGACATATTTGATCGATGAATTTGGCTCGTTTGTCTAGTGCAGGCCTCGAAGCTGTGAGATATCTCCAGCTTCTAAGCCTACCCCAGTCACAAAATATGCTGATCACTATGGAAAATCATGAGGAATCTTAATCAACGGTGGAGGAATTGGCGGATATATTTCCGGGTAAACTTTTGGTTTATTTGATATCCGTCCCGGCACAAAACCGAATCGCCCCCATCGAATTTCTGCATTGCGCCCATCAAAAATCAAGATATTACCAGTATCGGTTACTTTGAGATAATTATTCTCCCAATAGGATCTATCAAGTGGCTCCGTACTCGCTGCGGCCCATAGTCGCTCGCGAGCAGGGTCATGCAGTAACCCTGAGTTGCTAACGACGAACTGCAACGGCTCTCGCTTTCTAGTACGAAGCGTATAACTATATGGCTGCCTTTCGTCTGCGACCCAGATAACGGCGCCACCATCTTCCAGGACCAGGTTTCCATCGTGCCGGAGACGAAGCAGGAACCTACCGCTGCTGGATTTGATAAATTGGCCCGGCCGCATGGCCTAATTTGGAGGAAGCAATTCGCCTCCAGAATTATGAAACGGTTTGTATTGAATCTTCCGATACTTACTCTTTCCCATAGCAGCCCCCTTATTCCGAAAAATTTAACAAGCCCTCTAGCGAAGGTTGCACACCCATTTTCTCCGGGACCTCCCATTATAAATAACCAGAAATACACCCCTGGAAAAAACAGTAAAAAATCTTACAGCTTAAAAAGATCAAGACCACTTACATCTACCCAAATTCAACTTGCAGAATGCGAGACAATATCTGCGCAGAACAGCACAAATTCGATCAAAAGCAGGCTTCAGTCATTGCTAGGAGATCATATCCATGAAACATCTGACACTAATTGGTATTTTTCTATTATCGGGGTGCAGCGGTGAGAGGCTCCTGATACTTCCTGACCGCGAGCATGAAAATTTCAGCTGTGACATGGACCCATACAAACAAGGGTGTGAACGAATGAAAGACTACCAAGAGCATTTCCGATTGACGGAAGAGCCAGTGAAATGATGCTGCGCAAGCCACCTCGACCGTTCAAAACGAGACGGACCTGCCTGCGGCTGTACGCTTTGCGCTGTTACCCTCGTATGAAATGTCTGTGCGGATTATGGCTACGCTGGGGCTGCTGTGCAGCCCAGCGCGACACAAGGCCGCTCACAAGGGCCCCGCAAGCATATCGACAAACAAAAAACCCCGCCGAGGCGGGGTTTTTCTTGCTGGCTAGCGCTTAGATCGCGCCACGCTGACGCAGTACGTCCAGCACCTGTTTCACGCCCTCGTCCACGCTGGTGGTCTGGGTGTCGATCACCAGGTCGGCATCCAGCGGTACATCGTACGGGAAGCTTTCGCCCGGGATGTTGTCGCCAGCAGCTGCGTACAGGCCTTGCGGGTCACGCTCACGGCAGGCCAATGGCGAAGCCTGGACATAAACGGTCACCAGGCGCTCCTTGCCGATCAATGCCTTGGCCTGTTCGCGGCCTTCGGCATCCGGGGCCACGAACGCGGCCAGGGTCAGCAGGCCGGCTTCGTTGAACTGGCGCGCCACATGGGCGGCGCGGCGCCAGTTCTCGGTGCGGCCGGCACGGTCCTGCGGCAGGCCCTTGTTCAGATCATGGCGCAGGTTCTGGCCATCGAGCACGTACACCGCACGGCCCATGTCGAACAGCTTGCGCTCCACGGCATAGGCCAGGGTGCTCTTGCCAGCGCCGGACAAGCCGCTGAACAGCACAGTGGCCGGCTGCTGGCCGAAGCGCAGGGCGCGCTCTTCGGTGGACACGTGGGCCTGCTTGCCGTGATGGCCGGTGCTGCCGTGCGGCAGCACTGGCGGGGCGATGATCATGCCGGCGCCGACGGTGCCGTTGGTCAGGCGATCGATGACGATGAACGCACCGGTGGTGCGGTTGCTGTCATAGCCGTCCAGGGCGATCGGGGCATCCAGGGATACCTTGACGCGGCCGATCTCGTTCAGTTGCAGCGCGCTGGCAGCACCCTGCTCCAGGGTATTCACGTCGACCTTGTGGGTGATGCTGGCAATCGAGCCCGGCACGTAGCTGGTGGCGCGCTTGATGTCGTACTTCTTGCCCGGCAGCATCGGCTCCTCGGCCATCCACACCAGCATGGCGTCGAACTGGTCGGTGACCGGTGGAACGTTGTCGGCATGCACCAGCAGGTCGCCACGGGAGATATCGATTTCGTCTTCCATGGTCAGGGTCACGGCCTGGCCGGGGCCGGCGTTTTCCAGCTCACCCTCGTAGGTGACGATGGACTTGACCCGGCTGCTCTTGCCCGATGGCAGCACGACGATTTCATCGCCCTTGTGCACCACGCCGCTGGCGATGGTGCCGGCGAAGCCGCGGAAGTTCAGGTTCGGGCGGTTGACGTACTGCACCGGGAAGCGCAGGTCGGTGAAGTTGCGGTCGGCCGAAACCTCGACGGTTTCGAGGATTTCCATCAGCGTCGGGCCGGCGTACCACGGCGAGCGCTCGCTGTGGTTGACCACGTTGTCGCCCTTGAGCGCCGACATCGGCACGAAGTGCAGGCTGCTCGGCACCAGGTTGATGGCTTCGGCGAACTTCAGGTAGTCGGCCTTGATCGACTCGAACACGCCCTGGTCGAAGCCCTTGAGGTCCATCTTGTTGACCGCGACCACGATGTGCTTGATGCCCAGCAGCGAGGCAATGTAGCTGTGGCGGCGGGTCTGGGTCTGCACGCCGTAGCGGGCATCGACCAGGATGATCGCCAGGTCGCAGGTGGACGCGCCGGTGGCCATGTTGCGGGTGTACTGCTCGTGGCCCGGGGTGTCGGCAATGATGAACTTGCGCTTGGCGGTGGAGAAGTAGCGGTAGGCGACATCGATGGTGATGCCCTGCTCGCGCTCGGCCTGCAGGCCGTCGACCAGCAGCGCCAGGTCGACTTCTTCGCCGGTGGTGCCGACCTTCTTCGAATCACGGGTGATGGCCTCGAGGTGGTCCTCGTAGATCATCTTCGAGTCGTGCAGCAGGCGCCCGATCAGGGTGCTCTTGCCGTCGTCGACGTTGCCGCAGGTCAGGAAACGCAGCAGTTCCTTGCGCTCGTGCTGGGCCAGGTAGGCGAGGATGTCCTCGCTGATCAGATCAGATTGGTGCGACATGGAGTAACCCTGAAATTAGAAGTAGCCTTGGCGTTTCTTGTCTTCCATGGAGCCGGCGCCATCGTGGTCGATGACACGGCCCTGGCGTTCGGACGTACGGGTCAGGAGCATTTCCTGGATGATGTCCGTCAGGGTCTCGGCTTGCGACTCGACAGCACCCGTCAACGGGTAGCAGCCAAGGGTACGGAAACGCACCTTCTTCTTGACGATGCGGGCTTTCTCTTCATCGGTGAGATGTTCGAGGATGCGCTCGTCGTCGATCATGATCAGGGTGCCGTTCTTCTCGATGACCTCACGCTCGGCAGCGAAGTACAGCGGCACGATCGGGATGCCTTCGAGGTAGATGTACTGCCAGATGTCCAGCTCGGTCCAGTTCGACAGCGGGAAGACCCGGATCGACTCGCCCTTGTTGACCTTGCCGTTGTACACGTTCCACAGCTCGGGGCGCTGGTTCTTCGGGTCCCAGCGGTGCTTGCTGTCACGGAACGAGTACACGCGCTCCTTGGCCCGCGACTTCTCTTCGTCGCGGCGCGCGCCACCGAAGGCGGCATCGAAGCCATATTTGTCCAGCGCCTGCTTCAGGCCCTGGGTCTTCATGATGTCGGTGTGCTTGGAGCTGCCATGGGTGAACGGGTTGATACCCTGCGCCACGCCCTCGGGGTTGACGTGGGTGATCAGCTCCAGGCCCATTTCCTCGACCATCCTGTCGCGGAAGCGGTACATCTCCTGGAACTTCCACTGGGTGTCGACGTGCATCACCGGGAACGGCAGCTTGCCCGGGAAGAAGGCCTTGCGCGCCAGGTGCAGCATCACGGCGGAATCCTTGCCGATCGAGTACAGCATCACCGGGTTGTCGAACTCGGCGGCCACCTCGCGGATGATGTGGATGCTCTCCGCCTCCAGCTGTTTCAAGTGCGTCAGTTTGTCGACCATGGCTACTCACGAAAAACGATCTTATGGACGGCCTGCGGGCCGTGTTCGAGCGAGCCACTTTATCACAGCGGGTGCTTCTATTTAGGCGGCCGGCTAGATCGAAAAAATCTAACCATATGACTGAAGTTTTGGGCCTCTTCGCGGGCCTGCCCGCGAAGAAAGCCACGCCGTAGTCAGATCGGGTTCGGGCAATCGATGAACAGGTGCTCGACGGCAAACCGCCGCGCCAGGTAATCGCCCAGCGCCTGTACCCCATAGCGCTCGGTGGCATGGTGCCCGGCGGCAATGAAGCTGATGCCGTTCTCGCGCGCGCTGTGGTAGGTCTGCTCGGAGGCTTCCCCGGTCAGGTACAGGTCGACCCCGGCGGCTATCGCGGTGTCGATGTAGCCCTGGCCACCGCCGGTGCACCAGCCAACCCGGCGGATCATCTGCTCACCCTCGACCAGCAACGGCTCGCGTCCCAGCACTTCCTGCACACGACGGGCAAAGTCGCGTGCGGTCAGCGGCTCGGCCAGCGAACCGACCAGCCCGACCACCTTGGGGTTTTCCGGGTCCAGCGGGCCTTCGACGGTGATCTCCAGCTGCCGCGCCAGCTGCACGTTGTTGCCCACGTCCGGGTGCACATCCAGCGGCAGGTGGAACGCCAGCAGGCTGATGTCGTTGTTCAGCAAGGTCTTCAAGCGGCGCTGGCGAATGCCGGTGACGCACGGGTTTTCCCCCTTCCAGAAATAACCATGGTGCACCAGCACCAGGTCGGCCTCGGCCTCGACCGCTGCATCCAGCAGCGCCTGGCTGGCGGTGACCCCGCTGACGATGCGGCTGACCTGCGGCCGGCCCTCGACCTGCAGGCCATTGGGGCAGTAATCCTGGATCTTCGCGCTGCCCAGGTAACGCTCGGCTTCCTCGACCAGGGTGTTCAGAGCGACGGCCATGAAAATCTCCTCGAAATCTGCATTTTTATCGGGCACAACGCCCATGCAACGCCCGTATAATGCCGGCCATTATGGGCCGTCGCCGGCACTGGGGGAACCGGTGTATGATCGCGCGCGCTCATGCCCCACCGCGCGCCCTCCGGCCTTTGCTCTTTCCAGGATTCGTTCATGTTCAAGGCTTTGCGTTACTTTGGCTGGCCCCTGCTTACCGGCATACTGGTCGCCATGCTGATCATCCAGCGCTTTCCGCAATGGGTCGGCCTGCCCAGCCAGGACGTCAACCTGCAGCAAGCACCGCAGACTTCACGGATCATGCAGGGCCCGGTGTCCTATGCCGAGGCCGTGACCCTGGCCGCCCCGGCAGTGGTCAACCTGTACACCACCAAGGTGGTGAACAAGAGCTCGCACCCGCTGTTCGAAGACCCGCAGTTCCGCCGCTTCTTCGGTGACAACCTGCCCAAGCAGCGCCGCTGGGAGTCGAGCCTGGGTTCGGCGGTGATCATGAGCCCCGAAGGCTACCTGCTGACCAACAACCACGTGACCAGCGGCGCCGACCAGATCGTCGTGGCCCTGAAGGATGGCCGCGAGACCTTGGCCCGGGTTATCGGCAGCGACCCGGAAACCGACCTGGCAGTGCTGAAGATCGACCTGAAGAACCTGCCGGCGATCACCATCGGCCGCTCCGACACCATTCACATCGGCGACGTGTCGCTGGCCATCGGCAACCCGTTCGGGGTCGGCCAGACCGTGACCATGGGCATCATCAGCGCCACTGGGCGCAACCAGCTGGGGCTGAACAACTACGAAGATTTCATCCAGACCGACGCGGCGATCAACCCGGGCAACTCCGGTGGTGCGCTGGTGGACGCCAACGGCAACCTGATCGGTATCAACACGGCGATCTTCTCCAAGTCGGGCGGTTCGCAGGGCATCGGCTTCGCGATCCCGGTGAAACTGGCGCTGGAGGTGATGAAGTCGATCGTCGAGCACGGCCAGGTGATCCGGGGCTGGCTGGGCATCGAAGTGCAGCCGCTGAGCCAGGAGCTGGCCGAATCGTTCGGCATGAAAGGCCGCCCGGGCATCGTGGTAGCAGGTATCTTCCGCGAGGGGCCGGCGGCGAAGGCCGGGTTGCAGCTGGGTGACGTGATCCTGAGTATCAACGGCGAGCCGGCCGGTGACGGGCGCAAGTCGATGAACCAGGTGGCGCGGATCAAGCCGAACGAGAAAATCACCATCGAAGTGATGCGCAACGGGCAGCAGCTGAAGCTGATTGCCGAGGTCGGCCTGCGGCCGCCGCCAGCGCCGGCGGTGGCCAACGAAGAGAAGTAACGCTCCGGTCTGGCAACCCGTGTAGGAGCGGCCTTGCGTCGCGATGGGGCGCGCAGCGGCCCCGGGATTTCAGCTTCACCGCTGATATCGCCGGGGCCGCTTTGCGGCCCGATCGCGACACAAGGCCGCTCCTACAGGGACCGCGTGTGCAGCCGCTACGGCATCAATGCAAGATCTGGCTCAGGAACAACTTGGTCCGGTCACTGCGCGGCCGGTCGAAGAAGTCATCCGGCGACGCCTGCTCGACGATCTCGCCCTTGTCCATGAAGATCACCCGGTTCGCCACGGTCCGGGCAAAGCCCATCTCGTGGGTCACGCAGAGCATCGTCATGCCATCCTCGGCCAGGCCCACCATGGTATCGAGCACCTCCTTGACCATTTCCGGGTCCAGCGCCGAGGTCGGTTCGTCGAACAGCATGATCTTCGGCTTCATGCACAATGCACGGGCAATCGCCACACGCTGCTGCTGGCCACCGGACAGCTGCCCCGGGTACTTGTGCGCCTGCTCCGGAATACGCACGCGCTCCAGGTAGTGCATGGCAATTTCTTCAGCCTTACGCCGCGGCATCTTGCGCACCCACATTGGTGCCAGGGTGCAGTTTTCCAGGATGCTCAGGTGCGGGAACAGGTTGAAGTGCTGGAAAACCATGCCCACCTCGCGGCGGATGGCCTCGATCTGCTTGAGGTCATTGGTCAGCTCCACGCCGTCGACCACGATGCGCCCCTGCTGGTGCTCCTCCAGGCGGTTGAGGCACCGGATGGTGGTGGACTTGCCCGAGCCGGACGGCCCGCACAGCACGATACGCTCGCCCTGGCGCACGTTCAGGTTGATGTCCTTGAGCACATGGAACTGGCCGTACCACTTGTTCACGCCCTGCATCTGGATGATGCCTTCGGGGCCGGCAGGCTGCTTGATCGCTTCACTCATTTCGAAACTCCTAACGCTTGTGGCCAGTGTCCAGCTTGCGCTCCAGGTGCATGGAGTAGCGGGACATACCGAAACAGAAAATCCAGAACACCAGGGCAGCGAACACGTAGCCCTCGGTGGCCATACCCAGCCAGGCCGGGTCGGCGGCGGCTTGCTTGACACTGTTCAGCAGGTCGAACAGGCCGATGATGATCACCAGGCTGGTGTCCTTGAACAGGGCAATGAAGGTGTTGACGATGCCAGGGATCACCAGCTTGAGCGCCTGCGGCAGGATCACCAGGCCCATCGCCCGCCAGTAGCCCAGGCCCATGGCCGCGGCCGCTTCGTACTGGCCCTTGGGGATGGCCTGCAGGCCGCCACGCACCACTTCGGCGATGTACGCCGACTGGAACAGGATCACCCCGATCATCGCCCGCAGCAGCTTGTCGAAGCTCATGCCTTCGGGCAGGAACAACGGCAGCATCACCGATGACATGAACAGCACGGTGATCAGCGGCACGCCACGCCAGAACTCGATGAAGGTGACGCACACCACCTTCACCGCCGGCATCTTCGAACGCCGCCCGAGGGCCAGCAGGATGCCCAGCGGCAAGGCGCCGACGATCCCCACGGTGGCGATCACCAGGGTCAGCATCAGCCCGCCCCACTGGCTGGTCGGTACATTCTCCAGGCCGAGCACGCCGCCGTGCAGCAGCGTGTAGGCCAGGATCGGGTACAGCACCAGGAAGCCCAGGCCGTAGAAAGCCTTGCGCGGGAAACGCTTGATGAACAATGGCGCGGCGCCCAGCACCGCAAGCCACACGGTCAGGTCCACGCGCCAGCGCAGTTCGGTCGGGTAGTAGCCGTACATGAACTGGCCGAAGCGCTGCTGCACGAACACCCAGCAGGCGCCCTCCTTGGTGCAGTCGGCACGGGTGGTGCCGACCCAGTTGGCGTCGATCAACGCCCACTGCAGCAGTGGCGGCACGATCAGCCACACCAGGTAGATGGCGAACAGGGTCAGCAGCGTGTTGAGCCAGCTGGAAAACAGGTTGGCACGCATCCATGCGAGCACGCCGACGGTTTTCACCGGTGGCGGCATGTCGGGTTTGAAAACATGGGCATTCACAGGCGTATCCTCACCGCTCGATCAACGCAATGCGCTTGTTGTACCAGTTCATCAGCAGCGAAATGCTGATGCTGATGGCGAGATAGACACTCATGGTGATGGCTATCACCTCGATGGCCTGGCCGGTCTGGTTGAGCACGGTACCGGCGAACAGCGAGACCATCTCCGGGTAGCCGATACCGGCCGCCAGCGACGAGTTCTTCGCCAGGTTCAGGTACTGGCTGGTCAGCGGCGGAATGATCACCCGCAGTGCCTGGGGGATGATCACCTTGCGCAGGGTCGGCCCCTCGCGCAGGCCCAGCGAGCGCGCGGCCTCGGTCTGGCCATGGCTGACCGAACGGATACCGGAACGCACGATCTCGGCGATGAACGCGGCGGTATAGATGGTCAACGCCAGGGTCAGCGCCAGCAGCTCGGGAATCAGTACCCAGCCACCGACGAAGTTGAATCCTTTCAATTGCGGCACTTCCCAGTGCACCGGGCTACCGAACAGCAGTACGCAGGCACCCGGAATGGCGATGAACAGCGCCAGCCCCACCCAGAACTTGTGGAATGGCTCGCCGGTTTCGTCGAAGCGCTTGTTGGCGTAGCGCACCATCGCGACGATGGCCAGCACGGTCACGCCCAGGGCAATGACGAACGGCCAGAAGCCGTCGGCCATGGTCGCACCAGGCATGTTCAGGCCACGGTTGCTGATGAAGAAGGTGTCCTGGAGGTTGATGCTGCCGCGCGGCCCCGGCAGGGTCAGGAACACGGCGAAATACCAGAACAGAATCTGCAGCAACGGCGGGATGTTGCGGAAGGTTTCCACGTACACCGTCGCCAGCTTGTTGATCATCCAGTTCGACGACAGCCGTGCCACACCGATGATGAAGCCGAGGATGGTCGCCAGTATCACGCCGATGAAGGTCACCAGCAGGGTATTGAGCAGGCCGATGACGAACACCCGCGCATAGCTGTCGGATTCCACGTAGGGGATCAGGTGCTGGGCGATGCCGAAGCCGGCACTGCGGTCGAGGAAGTCGAAGCCCGAGGTGATACCTCGGTGTTGCAGGTTGGTCTGGGTATTGTGGAACAGGTACCAGCCCAGACCGACCACGAAGGCTATCGTGAGGATCTGGAACAGCCACGCACGCACACGTGGATCGCTCAGGGATAACCCCTTTTGTGCGCCAATTCGATTTTGCATGAAGTGCCCCGGAAAGTAGGGTTCCGAACAACCTGCGGCGGCCGAATGCCGCCGCAGGGTGCAGCCATCAGCGCACAGGTGGCGCGTACTGGATGCCGCCGTTGTTCCACAGGGCGTTCATGCCACGGTCGATCTTCAGAGCGGTGCCCTGGCCCAGGTTCTTCTCGAACACTTCGCCATAGTTGCCGACTTGCTTGACGATCTGCACTACCCAGTCCTTGGGCAGCTTGAGGTCCTTGCCGTACTCGCCATCCGCGCCCAGCAAGCGGGCGACGTCCGGGTTCTTGGTATTTTTGGCTTCGGCCTCGACATTCTTCGAGGTGATGCCCGCCTCTTCGGCGTTGAGCATGGCGAACAGGGTCCACTTGACGATGCTGAACCACTCTTCGTCGCCTTTGCGCACCACCGGGCCGAGGGGCTCCTTGGAGATGGTTTCCGGCAGCACCACGTACTCGGCCGGGGCGGCCAGCTTGGAGCGCTGGGCGAACAGCTGCGACTTGTCCGAGGTCAGCACGTCGCAACGGCCGGACTCCAGCGACTTGGCGCTTTCATCGGAGGTGTCGAAGGTGATCGGGGTGTACTTCAGGCCATTGGCGCGGAAGTAGTCCGACACGTTCAGCTCGGTGGTGGTACCGGCCTGGATGCAGATGGTCGCGCCATCGAGTTCCTTGGCACTGGATACCCCCAGCTTCTTGTTGGCCAGGAAGCCGACACCGTCGTAGTAGGTAACACCGGCGAACACCAGGCCCATGCCGGCATCGCGCGAGCTGGTCCAGGTGGTGTTGCGCGACAGCACGTCGACTTCGCCCGACTGCAGCGCGGTGAAGCGTTCCTTGGCGTTGAGCTGGCTGAACTTGACCTTGGTCGCGTCGCCGAACACGGCGGCGGCCACGGCACGGCACACATCGGCGTCGATACCGACGATCTTGCCCTGCGCGTCAGGTACCGAGAAGCCTGGAAGACCGTCGCTCACGCCACACTGGACGAAGCCCTTCTTCTTTACCGCATCGAGGGTGGCGCCGGCCTGGGCGTTGCTCACGGCGCCCAGCGCAGCGGCAGCGGTCAGGACTGCCAGGGTGGTTTTCAACATCTTCATTCACAACCTCCAAATCGCTCTTGTTGTATCGAGCCGGAATTGCACCGCACCCTTTTGAGGCGTATCCGACCCGTATTGGCTTGTTATTGGGTCAATTGGCGCAATGGGCTGTTCTGTGACAGCCTTCGCGTGCAAAGGGTGTTACCGTCACGGCCCGCCCTTTGCATCGAAGGTTGAATTGCAAAGCCCGTACCAGATTGTTTGGCTGTAGCGTTTAAGCGCTCGTCAAGTAGGTAAAGTTGTATCGTTGCGACATTCTTTTTCAGACAATCATTTCCAGCGCCTTATTTTCAGGCACGCCTTAACGAGACCCGCACACTTTCGGAGCAGTCATGACCAACCCGCTGATTCTCGAACCGCAAAAAACCGCCGACGCTTGTGTGATCTGGTTGCACGGTCTGGGTGCCGACCGTTACGACTTCCTACCGGTTGCCGAATTCATGCAGGAGCGTCTGCTCACTACCCGCTTCATCATGCCCCAGGCACCGACCCGCCCAGTGACCATCAATGGCGGCTATGCCATGCCCAGCTGGTATGACATCAAGGCCATGACCCCGGCCCGCGCCATCGACGAAGCGCAACTGGAGGAATCGGCCGAGCAGGTGATTGGCCTGATCAAGGCCGAGCAAGCCAAAGGCATCAGCCTGTCGCGAATCTTCCTGGCCGGCTTTTCCCAAGGCGGCGCAGTGGTGCTGCACACTGCCTATATAAAGTGGCAGGAAGCCCTGGGCGGCGTGATCGCCCTGTCCACCTACGCCCCCACCTTCAACGACCAGCATCAGCTGAGCGCCTGCCAGCAACGCACCCCGGCCCTGTGCCTGCATGGCGTGCACGACCCGGTGGTGATTCCGTCCATGGGCCGCACCGCGTTCGAGTACCTGGACACCTGGGGCGTCGCCGCGCGCTGGCACGAATACCCGATGGAGCACGAAGTGGTGGTGGAAGAGCTGAACGACATCCACGACTGGCTGGCCAGGCAGCTGCAATAAGCAGAAGCCACCTGTAGTTGTCAGCCCAAGCCACTACGCCGCGCCTGAATCTTGCATTACACTGCCGGCGTACATTCCTTAACCAGTTGATGAGACGATCGTGCTCAAGGCACTCAAGAAAATATTCGGCAAGGGAGACGCCGCGCCACAGGCCGTCGCTCCTGCTGCCAGCGTGACGGCGCCTGCGCCCGCCACCGACGCCCGGCCAGCGGCAAAACCGACCGCCCCGCGCGCCACCCCTGCACCCAAGGCTGAACAACCTGCTGTGGTTGCACCGGCCGCCGACAAGCCGGCCAAGGACAAACCGCGCCGTGAGCGCAAGCCCAAGCCGCAGGCCAGCCTGTGGAAACCGGAAGACTTCGTGGTCGAACCACAGGAAGGCAAGACCCGCTTCCACGACTTCAAGCTGTCCAACGAGCTGATGCACGCCATCCATGACCTGGGCTTCCCCTACTGCACGCCGATCCAGGCGCAGGTGCTGGGTTACACCCTGCGTGGCCAGGACGCCATCGGCCGGGCCCAGACCGGTACCGGCAAGACTGCAGCGTTCCTGATCTCGATCATTTCCCAGTTGCAGCAGACACCGCCGCCCAAGGAACGCTACATGGGCGAGCCGCGCGCGCTGATCATCGCCCCTACCCGCGAACTGGTGGTGCAGATCGCCAAGGACGCCATCGCCCTGACCAAGTACACCGGCCTCAACGTCATGAGCTTCGTCGGCGGCATGGACTTCGACAAACAGCTCAAGGCCCTGGAAGCGCGCCATTGCGACATCCTGGTCGCCACCCCCGGCCGTCTGCTGGACTTCAACCAGCGTGGCGAGGTGCACCTGGACATGGTCGAGGTGATGGTCCTGGACGAAGCCGACCGCATGCTCGACATGGGCTTCATCCCCCAGGTCCGGCAGATCATTCGCCAGACCCCACCGAAAAGCGAGCGCCAGACCTTGCTGTTCTCCGCCACCTTCACCGACGACGTGATGAACCTGGCCAAGCAGTGGACCACCAACCCGGCCATCGTCGAGATCGAGCCGGAGAACGTGGCCAGCGAAACGGTGGAACAGCACGTGTATGCCGTTGCCGGCAGCGACAAATATAAACTGCTGTACAACCTGGTGACCCAGAACAAGTGGGAACGGGTGATGGTATTCGCCAACCGCAAGGACGAAGTGCGGCGCATCGAGGAAAAACTGGTGCGCGACGGCATCAATGCCGCCCAGTTGTCGGGCGACGTGCCACAGCACAAGCGTATCCGCACCCTGGAGAGCTTCCGCGAAGGGCGCATCACCGTGCTGGTGGCTACCGACGTGGCCGGGCGCGGCATCCACATCGACGGCATCAGCCACGTGATCAACTTCACCTTGCCGGAAGACCCGGACGACTACGTGCACCGCATAGGCCGTACCGGGCGTGCCGGTACCAGCGGGGTGTCGATCAGCTTTGCCGGTGAGGATGATTCCTACCAGTTGCCGGCGATCGAAGAGCTGCTGGGGCGCAAGATCAAGTGCGAAATGCCAGCGGATGAGCTGTTGAAGCCGGTGCCGCGCAAGCACCACTGACGATCCGAATGCTGGCACCGTCCCTGTAGGAGCGGCCTTGCGTCGCGAAAGGGCTGCGAAGCAGCCCCGGCAATCCATGCATCAAGGTTGAAATCCAGGGGCTGCTTCGCAGCCCTTTCGCGACGCAAGGCCGCTCCTACAAGGAATCGGCGCAGCCTTGGCTACCAGCGCCCGGCAGCATCCTGGTCACTCTGCTTCCCTTCGACCCAGCGCGGCCCTTGCTGGGTATTTTCCTTCTTCCAGAACGGCGCCCGGGTCTTCAGGTAGTCCATGATGAAGTTGCAGGCATCGAACGCCGCCTGCCGGTGGGCACTGGCCACGCCAACGAAGACGATCGGTTCACCCGGCTCCAGCGCACCGATGCGGTGCAGCACCTCGACCTTGAGCAACGGCCAGCGCTGCTCAGCCTCGACCACGATCTTGGCCAGGGCCTTCTCGGTCATGCCCGGATAGTGCTCGAGGAACATCCCCGCCACTTCCCGTCCATCGTTGAAGTCCCGGACATAGCCGACAAAGGCGACCACCGCGCCCACGCCGACATTGGCCGCATGCATGGCATTGGTCTCGGCACCCGGGTCGAACGCACCTGCCTGAACTCGCACTGCCATGTTCAGCCTCCGGTCACCGGTGGGAAGAACGCCACTTCATCGCCCTCTTCCAGCGCTTCATCGAGCTTGCACAGCTCTTCGTTGCGCGCACACATCAAGTTCTGCTCGGCCAGCACCTGGTACGGCCCGCCCTTGGCGACCAAGGCCTGGCGCACATCGTCCAGCACCTTGAAAGCACCCTCCACCCGCTCGGCATCGACACCCAGCAGTTCGCGGTAACGGGCGAAGTACATCACCTTGACCTTCATCACGCGTCCACCTTGTAGTGGCCGCTCTTGCCGCCAAGTTTTTCCAACAGGCGCACCTGCTCGATGACCATGCCCTTGTCCACGGCCTTGCACATGTCGTAGATCGTCAGCGCGGCTACGCTGGCTGCGGTCAGCGCCTCCATCTCCACACCAGTCTGGCCAGCCAGCTTGCAGCGGGCAACGATGCGCACGGCATCCTCGCCCTCGGCACCGAGCTCGACCTTGACACTGGTCAGCATCAGCGGGTGGCACAGCGGGATCAGGTCGCTGGTCTTTTTCGCCGCCTGGATCCCGGCGATGCGCGCCACGGCGAACACGTCGCCCTTGGGGTGGTCGCCGTCGACGATCATCTGCAAGGTCTGCGGCAACATGCGCACCCGCGCCTCGGCGGTGGCCTCGCGCTCGGTCACGGCCTTTTCAGTGACGTCGACCATGTTGGCCCGCCCCTGGGAATCAAGATGTGTCAGCACTGCTCTGCTCCTGTGAAGGGAACTGGCAGTGTAAACCTGTGGGTCAGGTTTGAGCAGGGGGCCGGGCAGTGAACTGCCCGGCTGCAGGGTTTTACAAGTGCGATTCGGCGTACTCGGCCAGCACCGAGCGGGGCACGCCCTGCAGGGTGATGTGCACGCCATGGGGGAAGTCCTTGAAGCGCTCGGTCAGGTAGGTCAGGCCCGAGCTGGTCGCGGACAGGTAGGGGGTGTCGATCTGCGCCAGGTTGCCCAGGCAGACCACCTTGGACCCGGAGCCGGCACGGGTGATGATGGTTTTCATCTGGTGCGGCGTCAGGTTCTGGCACTCGTCGATCAGGATCAGGCTTTGCTGGAAGCTGCGACCACGGATGTAGTTCAGCGACTTGAACTGCAACGGCACACGTTCAAGGATGTACTCGACGCTGCCATGGGTGCTTTCGTCATCCATGTGCAAGGCTTCGAGGTTATCGGTGATGGCGCCCAGCCAGGGCTCCATCTTCTCCGCCTCGGTGCCTGGCAGGAAGCCGATCTCCTGGTCCAGCCCCTGCACGCTGCGGGTGGCGATGATGCGCCGGTAGCGCTTGCTGACCATGGTCTGCTCGATGGCCGCGGCCAGGGCCAGGATGGTCTTGCCGGAACCGGCGGCGCCGGTCAGGTTGACCAGGTGGATATCCGGGTCGAGCAGCGCGAACAGCGCCAGGCTCTGGTGGATATCGCGAGGCTTGAGGCCCCAGGCCTCCTGGTGCAGCAGCGGCTCCTGGTGCAGGTCGAGCAACAGCAGCTCATCGTTGCGGATGCCCTTGATCCAGCCGACGAAGCCCTGTTCATCGATGATGAACTCATTGACATGCACCGCCGGCAGGTTGTCGATCAGTTGCACCCGGTGCCAGGTGCGGCCACGCTCCTGGCGGGTATCGACCTTGCTTACCCGGTCCCAGAACGAACCGCTGACCGAATGGTAGCCCTTGGACAGCAAGGACACGTCATCGACCAACTGGTCGGTGCTGTAGTCCTCGGCGGCGATGCCGCAGGCGCGCGCCTTCAGGCGCATGTTGATGTCCTTGGTAACCAGCACCACGTCCAGGTCGGTGCGCCGGGCCCTCACTTCGAGCAGCTGGTTGATGATGATGTTGTCGTTGAGGTTTTCCGGCAGCAGCTTGTTGGGCTCGTTGCGCGGGGTCATCAGGATCGACAGGAAGCCCTTGGGCCCGCTCTTGCCACGCTGGATCGGCACGCCCTGCTCGACATCGTTGGGCGAGGCGTCACCGAGGGTCTGGTCGATCAGGCGAATGGCCTGGCGGCATTCGGCTGCGATGCTCTGCTTGCCGGTCTTGAGCTTGTCGAGTTCCTCCAGCACCGTCATCGGGATGGCGACATGGTGCTCCTCGAAGTTGAGTAACGCGTTGGGGTCGTGAATCAGGACGTTGGTATCGAGCACATACAGGATTGGCTTGCTGGAGGGAGGGTTGCGTCCTTGGTCATCCATACTCGGTCACCTTATGTCGAAGCCACACGGCGTGGTCTGTTACGCCGCAGAGTGACTGCCGTTCTCCCCGTATCCGCGTTGTTACGGGCGGGAAGCGAACCTGGCTAGGTGGGCCTGGATGACGCCACCTGTGCTGCAGGAATCGGCTGTCTGGTTTCTTCATACCGCAAAAGCCATGACCGGAAAAAGCGTTTTTACGCGTTTTTGAAGTTTATTTTGCCGAATGACGAAGGGGCCTTGGCGGCAGCGCCAGAGGGGACTACAGTCAGAAGTCACACCCCTGGTTCGCGGTACCCATACTCGCGGCAGCCTTCCCAGCCGATACCGCTCTGCGCGGTGTTGCGCAGCAACCAGTCCAGTGCCGGCTGCGCCTTGGGCAAGCTGTCATGGAACTGGATCACCCCCTTGCGCCACAGCAGCATCAAGGTCAGCACCCGCTGCGCCGAGGCTTGCGCCGTCAGTGCACCATCATCCTGAGCATCGATATCCCACAACGATACCCGCAGTTGCTGGCTGGCCATGAACGTCTCGCCGTCGGCGCGGCGTTGCCCATAAGGTGGCCGGAACAACGGCACATACTGTTGCGGCAGGTCGGCCTGCACCCGCGCCTGGCTGCGCCGCAGCGAGTCCTGCCAGCCCGTCCACTGTGCATGGGAGCGATATTCCCAGCCCTGTATACCCACGCACTGGCCGCCATAGAGCTGGCGCAAGGCGCTTGCCGCGCCGGCGTCGCGGCGTTGCTGCAGGCGGTTACCGAGCACGAAGAACGTACCGGCAAGCTTCTGCCGACGCAGGTAATCGGTGAGCTGGTCGGTCGTGCCACCCTGCGGCCCGGGCCCACCGACGAAGGTCAGCAGGAACATGCGGTCATTCAGTTCATCACCATTGCGCTCGCGCGCCGACAGCCGCTCCACCTCGCTACTGGTTTGCGGCAGCAATGCGGCCTTGCGCAGTTGCTCGTCGAGGTAGTGCACATGGAACTGGTGGCTGGGTTCGATCCAGCCCGTGTAGAACGTGCCGACATCGGCAGCGAAGGTTGCCGCCTGGGTACGCAACTCTGCCATCGAGGTCACCGGATAACAGAACGACGCATCCTGTTCGCAACTGCGCTGTGCCTGTTGATAGCCTTGCCACAACCGCTGCCACATGCGCGCCCGCAGCAGGCGTACCTTCTGCAGGTTGATCTGGCGCAAGCCCAAGCGGGTTGCCAGCGTCGCCTCGTCCAGCAGCTCGCTTTCGTGCAGCACCTGGGCGAACGAGAGGATTTCCGCCCGCGAGGCCACATCGAACAACGCCGGGCTGTCCAGCTGTTCGGGCCACAGGCTGCGGTCCAGGCTTACCTGGGGTGAGGGGGCGGCTTGCACGGCCAGGCTCAGCAGGCCGGCCAGCAAGGCAGAGGCAATGCGCACGGTTGAAGGCTCCGCAACGGCGAAACGCGCACTATAGCGCCTGCACCGGCCATGGTCTGTGACTATCGTCGCCATAGTTTGGACTTGGACCGCCCAGCCCGTAGAATCCCTGGCCAACGATGCCAGGAGCCGACCCGATGCTGACGGTGATTTCCCCCGCCAAGACCCTCGACTACGACACCCCGCCGGTGACCGAGCGTTACACCCTGCCGCAATACCTGGACGACTCCCAGGAACTGATTCGGCAACTGCGCGAACTGTCGCCAGCGCAGATCAGCGAACTGATGCATTTGTCCGACAAGCTCGCCGGCCTGAATGCCGCGCGTTTTGGCAGCTGGACCCCGGACTTCACCCCGGCCAATGCCAAGCAGGCACTGCTGGCGTTCAAGGGTGACGTGTACACCGGCCTCGATGCCGAGAGCCTGGGCGAGGACGATTTCAGCTACGCGCAGGAGCACCTGCGCATGCTCTCGGGCCTGTACGGCCTGCTGCGCCCGCTGGACCTGATGCAGCCTTATCGCCTGGAAATGGGCACCAAGCTGGCCAATGCCCGCGGCAAGGACCTGTACGCGTTCTGGGGCACGCGCATCAGCGAATGGTTGAACCAGGCCCTGGCCGAGCAGGGCGATGAGGTGCTACTCAACCTTGCCAGCAACGAATACTTCAGCGCGGTGAAACGCAGCGCCTTGACGGCGCGGGTGATCAACGTCGATTTCAAGGACTTGAAGAACGGCCAGTACAAGATCATCAGTTTCTACGCCAAGAAGGCACGAGGGATGATGAGTCGCTTCGTGATCCAGCGGCGCATCAACGACCCGGAACAGCTCAAGCAGTTCGATGTGCAGGGCTACTACTACAGTGCCGAACAGTCGAAACCGGACCACCTGGTGTTCCTGCGCGATCATCCTGCCGAGTGATCCTGTAACGGCCGCCTCGAGGTTGAAACCGCCCCCACCGGTACTGCGCTGCACGCCAGGCCGAGGCAATACCTGCAGGGGCCGGCTTACCGGCGAAATGGGCCGCACAGCGGCCCTACGGTAGCAGCACGAACCCTGCCTCCAGCCCGTCCACCCGCAGCCCTTGCACCACCGCCCTCGCCGCGCTGACCACAACCCTGCGCGGCGTCTGTTGCGCAGACTGGCGATAAATCACGTATTGCCTGCCCGCTCCATCCTCCTGCAAGGCCTCGGCAGGCACCACCATCGCAGCGTCTTCGCGATGTCGCCCGGCATGAGGCGCATCTGAAAGGTGGTCCCGAAAGCGCAAGTCTTGAGTCCCATCGTGTAACGCACCATCGCCGCGTTGACATCGGGACTGACGACACGCTGCACGCCGAAAGCGTCGACAGCGCCAGGGACTATCTGCTGAGCTGGCCGAGGATTAGCAATTTGATAGGTGCTGGTTTCGTTGGAGGTGACCAGCTTGAGGACCATGGTGCCGGTCCCCTGATTTTTTACGGTTACATCTACCTTTGGCCCCGCCTGCACCATACCAGCCAGCAACAAGGAACCGCTGGCGATCAGGATTTGCGATGTCTTCTTCATTTGGCGTTCTCTCGTCTCTTCCATGTGATGAATGGATGAGACGCCCTCGGTGGCCAGCGGCCCGAGGCCGCCCAAGACGCTCCTTCGTTCATGAACAGCTCCGCAGAGCGTCCACAGGGAGTAACGGCCAGCGCGGCAAAAGCCTTAGCATTCATGTGGCCATCATGTGTTTCCGCATCTGTTAACGCGCTGCCTCGGTCCAGAGCCGGCATCACATTGCCAGCATGTCATTTGTTCGACGCCAAAAAACCATCACTCCTAGCGTTATCGCCAAACGCCATAAGACCGTTCGTACCTTTTTTGACGAATTTTGAAAAAATTTTTTGGATGCTGGCAAAAAAATATCTCGCAACAGTTTCGCCCTTTATATATCGGGGCGAAACACCTGCGTGCTATCAGATTGAAATCTGTCGGCCACTGAAAAAATATTTAGAAATCTTTCATCCGGGCCGAACCGACCCGGAACTTCTGCTACGCCGAATCGCTCATAGTGCCGTAACGATTTTCCTGCCCCCGGGCTGTACGAGATGACTTACAGATGACAACGGCAGGTATCCACTACCCGCCCTAATAACTTCGACAGGTATAACGGGCACACCCCGAGCCCCTGTCCATGCAGGAGAGACGCGTCCCTTACAATTCGTCCTAGTGGTTGATTTCAAAGGGTTTTTCCAGTTGAAAGAACAAGCACAGCAACGCGCCAAGTAGCGCTTTGCAATAAAGACGGCTGCATTCCAGGGCACGTTTTTTAATTGATGGCCTTTTACTGCCAAGTTTGAGTGCATAACTTTTGCGCTCCGGATTTATTTTGCCTGCGCTCGGCGAAGTGTGCATTCGCCATGGATCCGTGCGCCCGAAAACTGTTGTTAATCCACCCAGTCCGGCTCTCTGCGGAGGCGCCGACGTGATAAACACATGAGGTGATAGCGATGCGTATCAGCATCTTTGGTTTGGGTTATGTGGGTGCAGTCTGTGCAGGCTGCCTGACGGCGCGAGGCCATGAAGTGATCGGTGTGGACGTGTCCAGCACCAAGATCGACCTGATCAATCAGGGCAAGTCGCCCATCGTCGAACCTGGCCTGGAAGCACTGCTGCAACAGGGCATCGCCAATGGCCGCCTGCGCGGTACCACCGACTTCGCCGAAGCCATTCGTGCCAGCGACGTGTCGATGATCTGCGTGGGTACCCCGAGCAAGAAGAACGGCGACCTAGGCCTTGAGTACATCGAGTCGGTGTGCCGCGAAATCGGCTACGTACTGCGCGACAGCGATCGCCGCCACACCATCGTGGTGCGCAGCACCGTGCTGCCGGGCACGGTGAAGAACGTGGTGATCCCGATCCTCGAAGACTGCTCGGGGAAAAAGGCCGGCGTCGATTTCGGCGTTGCGGTGAACCCGGAGTTCCTGCGTGAAAGCACCGCGATCAAGGACTACGACCACCCGCCTATGACCGTCATCGGTGAACTGGACAGCGCCAGCGGCGACATTCTGCAAGCGCTGTACGAAGAACTCGACGCCCCGATCATCCGCAAGCCGATCGAAGTGGCCGAGATGATCAAGTACACCTGCAACGTGTGGCATGCCACCAAAGTCACCTTCGCCAACGAGATCGGCAACATCGCCAAGGCGGTGGGCGTGGATGGCCGTGAGGTGATGGACGTGGTGTGCCAGGACAAGGTGCTGAACCTGTCCCAGTACTACATGCGCCCTGGCTTCGCCTTCGGCGGCTCGTGCCTGCCCAAGGATGTGCGCGCCCTCACCTACCGCGCCGCCAGCCTCGATGTCCGCGCACCGTTGCTCGACTCGCTGATGCGCAGCAATGAGTCGCAGGTACAGAACGCCTTCGAGCTGATCGAAGCCCACGACAAGCGCAAGGTCGCCCTGCTCGGCCTGAGCTTCAAGGCCGGTACCGACGACCTGCGCGAAAGCCCACTGGTGGAACTGGCCGAACGCCTGATCGGCAAGGGCTACCAGCTGGACATCTACGACGAGAACGTCCAGTACGCCCGTGTCCACGGCGCCAACAAGGACTACATCGAGTCGAAGATCCCGCACGTCTCGTCGCTGCTCAACGCCGATTTCCAGAAGGTCATCGACAATGCCGACATCATCGTCCTGGGCAACCGTGACGAGCAGTTCCGCGCACTTGCCGAGCAAGCGCCAGCTGGCAAGCACGTGATCGACCTGGTCGGCTTCATGAGCAAACCGACCTGCGCTACCAGCCGTACCGAAGGCATCTGCTGGTAACAGCAGGCGCCGGCGGCGCAGGTGTTGCCCACAAGGTGATACCTGCGTCGCCCACCCTTTCCCGAATTCTCGACGGATGCTGAACATGCAAAGGCTCCAGACAGTGCTGTTGCAGTGCGCCGGGTGGCTGCTCTACATGAGCCTGCTCATGCTGATCGCCCTGGCCCTGCCAGCCGATATCTTCGACTCGCAGTCGAAGCACTTCATCTTCCTGGTCGGCGCAGTCGGCATCTGGCGCTATTCCATGGGCGCCACCCATTTCATCCGCGGCATGATCTTCCTCTACGGCGTGTACCCGTACCTGCGCCGCAAGGTGCAGAAAATGGGCAATGCCGCCGACCCGTCGCACGTGTACCTGATGGTGACCAGCTTCCGTATCGAAGCCCTGACCACCGCCCAGGTGTACAGCTCGGTGATCCGCGAAGCGATCAACTGTGGCTTCCCCACCACCGTGGTCTGCTCGCTGGTGGAGATGTCGGACGAACTGCTGGTGAAAAGCCTGTGGGCCAAGTACAACCCGCCAGCTCACGTCAAGCTGGACATCGTGCGCATCGCCGGTACCGGCAAGCGTGACGGCCTGGCCTATGGCTTCCGTGCCATCTCGCGCATGCTGCCGGACGACAACGCCGTGGTGGCGGTGATCGACGGTGACACCGTGCTCGGCGACGGCGTGGTCCGCAAGACCGTGCCGTGGTTCAAGCTGTTCCCCAACGTCGGTGGCCTGACCACCAACGAGTTCTGCGAAGTGCGTGGCGGCTACATCATGAGCGAGTGGCACAAGCTGCGCTTTGCCCAGCGCCATATCAACATGTGCTCGATGGCCCTGTCCAAGCGCGTACTGACCATGACCGGGCGCATGTCGATGTTTCGCGCCAGCGTGGTGACCAACCCGGAATTCATCGCCGACGTCGAAAGCGACTCGCTGATGCACTGGCGTCTGGGCCGCTTCAAGTTCCTCACCGGTGACGACAAGTCCAGCTGGTTCAGCCTGATGCGCCTGGGCTACGACACCTTCTACGTGCCGGATGCCGCCATCAACACGGTCGAGCACCCGCCGGAAAAGAGCTTCCTCAAGGCCAGCCGCAAGCTGATGTACCGCTGGTATGGCAACAACCTGCGGCAGAACTCCCGTGCGCTGGGCCTGGGCCTGCGCCGCCTGGGGCTGTTCACCAGCATCGTGCTGTTCGACCAGCGCGTGTCGATGTGGACCAGCCTGCTGGGCCTGACCGTGGCGGTGATCGCCAGCCTCAAGTTCGGCATGGGCTACCTGCTGGTGTACCTGCTGTGGATCGGCATCACCCGCCTGATCCTCACCATCATGCTGCTGTGCTCCGGCCACAACGTCGGCCCGGCCTACCCGCTGATTCTCTATTACAACCAGATCATCGGCGCGCTGATGAAGATCTATGTGTTCTTCCGCCTCGACAAACAGTCCTGGACGCGTCAGCCCACTGCCCTCAAGCGTGACCTCGCCAGTTTTCAACAATGGTTCAACACCTGGTCCTCGCGGACCATGACCTTCTCGGCTGCCAGCATCTTCGTCGCTGTGCTGTTCATGGTCGTGTGAGCCCAACCCGGATCGGAACTAACAGGAACAAACCACATGAATACCGCCGTGAACGTCAACGTCGTGCATGAGTCCGAAGCCCAGCGCCAGCATGCCCGGGTACGCATCCCCGCCAAGCTGCGGTTCCTCGACCCTCAGCGCCAGGCCCACGATGTGAAGGTCGACGACCTCTCCGCCGGTGGCCTGAGCTTCCACACCAAGCAACCCCTGTCGGTTGGCGATGTGCTGCGCGGACGGCTGCAGTTCACGGTCGACAACCTCGGCCTGTCGATGGACATCGAGTTCCAGGTGCGCTCCTACCACCCGGACAGCGGCCGTACCGGCGCGCAGTTCCAGAACCTCGAGCCACGCGACATCGCCACCCTGCGCCACATCATCACCACCCACCTGTCGGGTGAGCTGATCAGTGTCGGCGACGTACTCAGCACCCTGCAGCGCGACAACTTCACCAAGGCACGCAAGCAGAAGGACGGCGGCAGTGGCCTGAGCGCATTCGGCCGCCTCAAGGCGGTCACCGTCACCCTTGGCGTGTTCGTGGTTGGTGTCGCCGCCTTCGGCTTCGTCGCCAAATCGCTGTACGGCATGTACTTCGTCAGCCACGCCGAAGCCGGCGTGGTGGCAGTGCCGACCACCACCATCACCATGCCGCGCGACGGCACCGTGAGCAGCCTGGTCGACAGCGGCGGGATGATCGGCAAAGGTGCGCCACTGGCCACCTTCACCACCAGCATGCTGGACATGCTCAAGGGCAACCTGGAAGACGCACAGCTGGAGCCGGCCAAGATCGAGGAACTGTTCGGCAAGCAGCTGTCCGGCACCCTTACCAGCCCCTGTGATTGCGTGGTCGCCCGCCAGCTGGTGGACAACGGCCAGTACGCGGCCAAGGGCCAGCCGATCTTCCAGCTGATCCCGCGCACCACCAACCCGATGGTCGAGGCGCGTTTCAGCTATCGCCAGTTCGACGAGGTCAAGCCAGGTACCCGGGTCAACTTCCAGGTCGCCGGCGAAGATGAAGTGCGCACCGGCCAGATCGTCAGCAGCGCCAGCCTCAACAGCGATGACCTGGCCTCCGACATCCGCGTGCAGATCAAGCCCGACGGCGCCATGCCTGCCGAACTGGCCGGGCGCCCGGCGTCGGTCAACAGCGACCGTGGCCCTTCGTTGAACTGGCTGATCGACAAAGCCATGGCCCGTGGGCTGTAAGAGGATCGCCGTATGATTCCCCACAAGAAAAGCGCCAGCCTGGGCCTGTGTGCCCTGGCTGCAGCCATCACCCTGGCCGGCTGTGCCGGCCTGCCCGACCAGCGCCTGGCCAACGAAGCCATGAAGCGCGGTGACACGGCACTGGCCGAGCGCAACTACAAGGCCCTGGCCGACCTGGGCTACAGCGAAGCGCAAGTGGGCCTGGCCGACATCAAGGTCGCCACCCGCGACCCGGCGAAAATCAAGGAAGCCGAGGCCACCTACCGCGCCGCGGCTGCCACTTCGCCGCGCGCCCAGGCGCGCCTTGGCCGCCTGCTGGTGGCCAAGCCCGACAGCACCCAGGCCGAACGCGAAGAAGCCGAGAAGCTGCTCAAGCAAGCCGCCGCACAAGGCGAAGGCAACACCCTGATACCGCTGGCGATGCTCTACCTGAGCTACCCGCAGAGCTTCCCCAAGGTCAATGCACAGCAGCAGATCGACCAGTGGCGTGCCGCCGGTAACCCGGAAGCGGGCCTGGCCCAGATTCTGCTGTACCGCACCCAGGGCACCTATGACCAGCACCTGGGCGATGTGGAAAAAATCTGCAAGGCCGCGCTCGCGGCCACCGATATCTGTTACGTCGAGCTGGCCACCGTGTACCAGAAGCGTGGCCAGGCTGACCAGCAGGCTGCCCTGCTCGGCCAGCTCAAGGCGGCCTATGCCCGCGGCGCGGTACCGGCCACCCGGGTCGACAGCGTCGCCCGTGTCCTGGCCGACCGCAGCCTCGGCCAGACCGACGAAAAAACCGCCAAGGACCTGCTCGAGCAGGTGGCGCCGGCCAACCCGGCGTCCTGGGTCAGCCTGGCGCAGCTGGTCTACGACTTCCCCGAGCTGGGCGATACCGACCAGCTGATGGCCTACATCGACAAAGGCCGCGAAGCCGAACAGCCACGCGCCGAACTGTTGCTCGGCCGCCTGTACTACGAAGGCAAGACCCTGCCTGCGGATGCGGTAAAAGCCGAGCAACACCTGCAGGCTGCCGCCGATGCTGGCGAAGTCAGCGCCCATTACTACCTGGGGCAGCTGTACCGCCGTGGCTACCTGGGCAACGTCGAGCCACAGAAAGCCGTCGACCACCTGCTGGCCGCCGCCCGTGGCGGACAGAACAGCGCCGACTATGCCCTGGCCCAGCTGTTCAGCGAAGGCCATGGCATTCGCCCGCAACCGGGTAATGCCTGGGTATTCGCCCAGCTGGCCCAGGTCAACCCGACGCCGCAGTCCACTGAACTGCTGCAGCAACTCGACCAGCAACTCACGCCTGACCAGCGCAGCCAGGCACAGACCCTGCTGGCGCAAGAGAAGCAGGCACGCGGCAGCATGAGCCAGGGCGCCAACAGCACCCTGGCCATCGAAGCCCTGCAAGACGACGAAAAAGAAGTAACCGGTGAGGACTCGCTATGACGCTCAATCCCTTCGTGAAAGCCGGCATCGGCCTGAGCTTCGCCCTGCTTTGGTCCTGCCCGACCCTGGCGGAAATGACCGCTGAAAAGAACTTCGGCCTGGATGTGAAAATCACCGGCCAGTCGGAAGACGACCGTGACCTCGGTACCCGCTCCGGCGGCGACGTCAGCGGCCTGGGCCTCGACCTGCGCCCTTGGGTATATGGCGAGCGCGGCAACTGGAGCGCCTATGCCATGGGCCAGGCCGTCACTGCTACCGACACCATCGAAACCGACACCCTGCGCCAGAACGACGACGGCACCACCACCGACACCGCCGCCGACGGCCGCGAGCAGGACAAGAGCTACCTGGCCATGCGCGAATTCTGGGTCGGCTACAGCGGCCTCACCGCCTACCCCGGCGAGCAGCTGCGTTTCGGTCGCCAGCGCCTGCGCAGCGACGATGGCATGTGGCGTGACACCAACATCGAGGCGCTGAACTGGACCTTCGACACCACCCTGCTCAAGGCCGACCTGGGCGTAGCCCAGCGCTTCAGCGAATACCGCACCGACCTCACCGAGCTGGCCCCGGAAGACAAGGACCGCACGCACGTCTACGGCAACGTCGCCACGCAGTGGACTCCTGGCCACTGGGTCGGCGTACGCGCCCACCACACCCATGACGGCGGCAGCCTGAAGAACCCGGGCGAAACCGTCGACGCACTGGACAAGACCCGCACCGGCGACCTGACCTGGCTGGGCCTGGAAGCCAACAGCGATGCCTATAACTGGCGCAACGACCACACCGTCAACTACTGGGGCAGTGTCACCTGGCTGACCGGTGACCGCGACACCCTCAGCAGCCAGGTAGTGGGCGACCAGACCGTAGCCACCGGCAAGCAGAGCGGCGACGTCAACGCCTGGGCCACCGACCTCGGCATTCGCGTGCGCCTCGACCCGCAATGGCAGGTCGGTGCGGCCTACGCCCGTGGCAGCGGCGGTGGCGGCGACGACGGTTCGAGCAACTACGAGCAAACCGGCCTTGAGAGCAACCGCTCCAACTACACCGGTACCCGTTCGCGCGTGCACCGCTTCGGTGAAGCCTTCCGCGGCGAGCTGGGCAACCTGCAGGCGGCAACCCTGTTCGCTTCCTGGCAGCTGCGCGACGACTACGACGCCAGCTTCATCTACCACAAGTTCTGGCGTGTCGACGGCAACCAGAACATCGGCTCCAGCGGCATCAACGCGGTGGTCAACGACAACGGCGTGAACCGCCCGCTGGTCGATGGCGAGAAAGACCTTGGCCAGGAAATGGACGTGGTCGTGACCAAGTACTTCAAGCAAGGCCTGCTGCCGGCTTCGATGAGCCAGGCCATCGACGAGCCATCCGCCCTGGTGCGCCTGCGTGCCGGCGTGTTCAAGCCGGGCGACGCCTACGGCAAGGAAGCGGACTCGTACATGCACCGTGCCTTCGTCGACGTGATCTGGCGCTTCTGAGGCCGGTAGGGGACTTACCGTTATGAACCTTCACCCGCACCTACGTCACAGCCTGCTGGCCAGCGCCTTGCTGCTGGCCGCAGGCCTGGCCGCCGCCGCAGAGCCCACCACCACGGCCAAGGGCTTGCAGCAGGCCAAGACCTACACGGTCTCCAGTGCCCCGGTCGAACCACTGCACATGGACCCGCCAAAGCTGCCCGACCTGACCGGCTACACCGCCGAGGCGGTACAGAAGAAGATCGACCGCCGTCACAAGGGCAAGGTCAGCCTGCGCCGCATGTTCCAGGAAGACACCCTCAAGGAGTTCGTCGGTGGCGACAACAAGGCGGCCGAGTGGGTCCAGCGCCAGCATGGCATTCCGCAGGCGATCTTCGTCGATGACGGGCATGTCGACCTGGTCGAGCTGAGCAAGAAGGTACCCAGGCAGTACCTCAGCGAAGTCGAGCCGGGCGTGTACCTGGCGCGCCTGCCGATCGTGGTCGGGCAGAAGGGCATCCTCGAGATCGACGGCAAGGTCAAGCAGCTGCGCCTGTCCCAGGAGGGCGGTTCGTTCCTGGTCAACGACGGCAAGCTGTTCGTCACCGATACCCAGGTGACCGGCTGGCGCGAAAAGGACAACGGCCCGGCGACCTTCCGTTCGCCCAAGGAATTCCGCCCGTTCCTGCTGTCGTGGGGCGGCACCGAGACCTACATCGTCAACAGCAAGATGGCCAGCTTCGGCTATGCCAAGTCCAAGTCGTACGGCGTGAGCATCTCGCAGTACACGCCGAACATGGCCAAGCGCATGGGCCGCCCGGAACCCACCGGCTGGATCATCGGCTCGGAATTCAGCGACATGTGGTACGGCTTCTACTGCTACGAGACCCAGGACTTCGTGGTCAAGGACAGCACCTACCGCGACAACATCGTCTACGGCATCGACCCGCACGACCGCTCGCACCGCCTGATCATCGCCGGCAACACCGTGTACGGCACCAAGAAGAAGCACGGCATCATCATTTCGCGTGAGGTCAACGACAGCTGGATCATCAACAACAAGAGCTACGACAACAAGCTCTCCGGGGTGGTGATCGACCGTAACAGCGTCAACAACCTGATTGCCTACAACGAGATCTACCGCAACCACACCGACGGCATCACCTTGTACGAAAGCGGCGACAACCTGATCTGGGGCAACAAGCTGATCAACAACCGCCGCCACGGCATCCGTGTGCGTAACAGCGTGAACATCCGCCTGTACGAGAACGTCGCCATGGCCAACGGCCTGGTGGGCGTGTACGGCCACATCAAGGACCTGTCCGACACCGACCGCGACATCGCCCTCGACCCGTTCGACACCAAGGTGTCGCTGATCCTGGTCGGTGGCGAACTCGCCGCCAACGGCTCCGGCCCGCTGTCGATCGACTCGCCGCTGTCGGTCGAGCTGTACAAGGTGTCCATGCTCGCCCCGCGCAAGGCCAGCGGCATCAGCCTCAACGGCATCCTGGGTGAACGCCAGGACGAAATCCTCGACCTGCTGGTCCGCCAGAAAAAGGCTGTGCTGATCGACCCGGTCGAACGCCAGACCGAAATGATCGAATAAGGAAGCCCAGACCATGACTCCACACCTGATGAAACTGCTGGGCCTGTCCACTGCCCTCCTGGCCATCAGCCAGGGCGTGAGCGCCGACGAAGTGAAGGCCCCGACCTTCACCGCCGAGCCTTGCTGCCAGCTGTGCCCGGAAGCGCACGACCCCAGCCGCTACACCACCCGTTACCAGCAGAACTTCACCACGCTGGTGCAGGCCCAGGGTGACTGGCTGTTCCGTACCCGCGAAGACCTGCGCACCGAGTTCACCACCACCCCGGCCGGCTACAAGCGCCTGCAGCAGGTGCACGACGCGTTCAAGAAGCGCGGCGTGGAACTGGTAGTGGTGTACCAGCCGACCCGTGGCCTGGTGAACCGCAACATGCTCAACCCGGCAGAAAAAGCTGCCTTCGACTACCAGAAGGCATTGGGCAACTACCAGGCGATGCTCAAGCGCTTCGCCAGCATGGGCTACAACGTGCCCGACCTGTCGCCGCTGACCAACGAACAGCTGGCTGCCGCCGACCAGGGCAAGGACTTCTACTTCCGTGGCGACCAGCATTGGACGCCTTACGGCGCCGAGCGCGCGGCGAAGATCGTGGCCGAAACCGTGCACAAGATGCCGGCTTTCGAAGGCATCCCGCGCAAGGAATTCGAGACGAAGAAGTCTGGCCGCATGGGCAAGACCGGCACCCTGCACAACGTTGCCGGCCAGCTTTGCGGCACCAGCTATGCCGTCCAGTACATGGACCAGTTCACCACCGAGCCGAAGGGCTCCGACGGTGGCGGTGACGACCTGTTCGGTGACGCCGGCAACGCCCAGATCACCCTGGTCGGCACCAGCCACAGCGGCAAGAACTACAACTTCGCCGGCTTCCTGCAACAGTACATCGGTGCCGACGTGCTCAACGTCGCCTTCCCCGGTGGCGGCCTGGAAGGCTCGATGATCCAGTACCTGGGCAGCGAGGAATTCAAGAAGAACCCGCCGAAGATCCTGATCTGGGAATTCTCCCCGCTGTACCGCCTGGACCAGGAAACCATCTGGCGGCAGATCCTTGGCCTGCTCGATGACGGCTGCGATAACCGCCCGGCGCTGATGAGCGCCAGCACCACCCTCAAGCCGGGCAAGAACGAGTTGATGGTGAACGGCAAGGGCGGCGTGATCAAAGACCTGGTCAACCGCAACATCCAGATGGACGTGAAGTTCGAGGACCCGTCGGTGAAAGTCCTGCAGGCCACCCTGTGGTACCTCAACGGCCGCCACGAGGACATCAAGCTGGAAAAACCGGAAACCGCCGATACCGATGGCCGTTTCGTCTTCCAGATGCGCGAAGACGAGGACTGGGCCAGCCAGAGCCTGCTGGCCTTCGAGGTACAGGGCCCGGAAAGCGGCACCCAGAAAGTCGAGGCCAAGCTCTGCAAACGCAACAACTTCGCCGTGCCCGCGCAGACCGCGCAGGCCGGCCAGTGAGGCGACCATGACTGCGTTCAAGCGAATTTTCCGCCCTGCCCTGCTCGCCCTGGCCTTGTTCGGTGGTGCCGCGCATGCCGCGCTGGTACCGCCACAGGGGTACTACGAAGGGATCGAGAAGCTCAAGACCAACGACGGTAACTTCCGCTGCGAAGCCGTGCCCAAGCCGTACACCGGCGCCTTGCAGTTCCGCAGCAAGTACGAAGGTTCGGACAAGGCGCGGGCCACCCTCAACGTCAATTCGGAAAAGGCCTTTCGCAAGTCCACCGAAGACATCACCACCCTTGAAAAAGGCGTGAGCAAGATGATCGGCCAGTACATGCGTGACGGCCGCCCGGCGCAGCTCGAATGCGCCCTGGCCTGGCTGGGCAGCTGGGCACGTGCCGATGCGTTGATGTCCACCGACTACAACCACACCGGCAAGTCGATGCGCAAATGGGCGCTGGGCAGCATGAGCGGTTCGTGGCTGCGCCTGAAGTTCTCCAACTCGCAGCCGCTGGCCGCGCACCAGGCCGAGGCCGAGCTGATCGAGAAATGGTTCGCCCGCCTCGCCGAGCAGACCGTGCGCGACTGGAGCGACCTGCCCCTGGAGAAGATCAACAACCACAGCTACTGGGCAGCCTGGGCGGTGATGGCCACCGCCGTGGCCACCGACCGTCGCGACCTGTTCGACTGGGCCGTGAAGGAATACCGGATCGGTGCCAACCAGGTCGATGCGCAGGGCTTCCTGCCCAACGAGCTGAAGCGCAAGCAACGCGCCCTGGCCTACCACAACTACGCCCTGCCGCCGCTGGCGATGATCGCCAGTTTTGCCCAGGTCAACGGCGTGGATGTGCGCAGCGAGAACGACAACGCCCTGCAGCGCCTGGCGCAGCGGGTGCTGGCCGGCGTGAAGGACCCCAGCGTGTTCAAAGCCCGCAATGGCGAGAAGCAGGACATGCAAGACCTGAAGATCGACAGCAAGTACTCGTGGATGGAGCCCTACTGCAGCCTGTATGCGTGCAACGGCGACACCCTGCAACGCAAGCGCGGCATGCAGCCGTTCAACAGCTTCCGGCTGGGCGGCGACCTGACCCGGGTCTACGACCCGAGCGCGGAATCGAAAAAGTAACGCAAAACCCCTGTGGGAGCGGGTTTACCCGCGAAAAGGCCAGACCTGCCATGTGCGGTGCCTGTGCCGGCCTCTTCGCGGGTAAACCCGCTCCCACAGGAATCTAGGTAGCCCGCCACGAACATGTGGGGGGTTTGGGGGGCGCTTTGCCCCGGATGCTGTGAACAAAAAGGAGAACCGGGATGGTCTTCTCGTCCAACGTGTTCCTGTTCCTGTTCTTGCCGATCTTCCTCGGCTTGTACTACTTGAGCGGGCAACGTTATCGCAACCTGTTGCTGCTGGTCGCCAGCTACATCTTCTACGCCTGGTGGCGAGTGGACTTCCTGGCGTTGTTCGCCGGGGTCACCCTGTGGAACTACTGGATCGGCCTGAAAGTCGGCGCCGCCGGGGTCCGCACCAAGCCCGCCCAGCGCTGGCTGCTGCTCGGCGTGGGTGTCGACCTGGCGATCCTCGGCTACTTCAAGTACGCCAATTTCGGCGTCGACAGCCTGAACGCGATCATCACCTCGTTCGGCCTGGAGCCGTTCATCCTCACCCACGTGCTGCTGCCGATCGGTATCTCGTTCTACATCTTCGAGTCGATCAGCTACATCATCGACGTGTATCGCGGCGACACCCCGGCCACCCGCAACCTGATCGACTTTGCCGCGTTCGTGGCGATCTTCCCGCACCTGATCGCCGGCCCTGTGCTGCGCTTCAAGGACCTGGTCGACCAGTTCAACAACCGCACCCACACCCTGGACAAGTTCTCCGAAGGCTGCACCCGCTTCATGCAGGGCTTCATCAAGAAAGTGTTCATCGCCGACACCCTGGCAGTGGTGGCCGACCACTGCTTCGCCCTGCAACACCCGACCACCGGCGATGCCTGGCTCGGTGCCCTGGCCTATACCGCGCAGCTGTACTTCGACTTCAGCGGCTACAGCGACATGGCCATCGGCCTGGGCTTGATGATGGGCTTCCGCTTCATGGAGAACTTCAAGCAGCCGTACATCAGCCAGTCGATCACCGAGTTCTGGCGGCGCTGGCACATCAGCCTGTCGACCTGGCTGCGCGACTACCTGTACATCACCCTGGGCGGTAACCGCAAAGGCACCTTCAACACCTACCGCAACCTGTTCCTGACCATGCTGCTGGGCGGCCTGTGGCACGGCGCCAACTTCACCTACATCATCTGGGGCGCGTGGCATGGCATGTGGCTGGCCATCGAGCGCGCACTGGGCATCGACACCAACCCGCAGCGCTTCAACCCGGTGAAGTGGGCCTTCACCTTCCTGCTGGTGGTGGTCGGCTGGGTGATCTTCCGCGCCGAAAACCTGGAAGTGGCCGGCCGCATGTACGGCGCCATGTTCAGCTTCGGCGACTGGCAGCTGTCGGAACTCAACCGCGCCCAGCTCACCGGCCTGCAGGTCGCCACCCTGGTGGTTGCCTACATCACCCTGGCGTTCTTCGGCCTGCGTGACTTCTATCGCAATGCCAAGCCGACGCCCAAGGCCACCCCGGTGGCGGTCAACGCCGACGGTTCGATCGGCCTGGACTGGACCCGGGTGATGACCCGCGCCCTGGTGCTGCTGCTGTTCGTGGCCTCGATCCTCAAGCTTTCGGCGCAGAGCTACTCGCCGTTCCTCTACTTCCAGTTCTGAGGTGGATGACATGACCCGCACCTTACGCATCACCTATTCACTGTCGTTCCTCGGCCTGCTGGTAGGCATGGGCGTGTGGTCGACCGGTGGCCTGCAAAGCTTCCAGCGCACCGAGCAGATGACCCTGCTCAACGGCAAGCTGGCCAAGGCCGCCGAGACCCACTACGACGAGCACTTCCCGATCAAGCGGTTGGGCACCAACCTGTGGGCGGCGATGGATTTCAAGCTGTTCAATGAAGGCCGCCCCGGCGTGGTACTGGGCCGCGACCAGTGGCTGTTCAGCGACGAAGAATTCAAGCCAACCGCCGGGGCTGAGCAACTGATGGCGGAGAACCTGGCGCTGATCCGTGGTGTACGCGACACCCTGCAGCAGCACGGCAGCCAGCTGGTGCTGGCGATCGTGCCGGCCAAGGCGCGGGTGTACGCCGAATACCTGGGCAAGGAACTGCCGACCAGCCTGCATGACGACCTGTACAACCAGTTCCATGCCCAGGCACGCCAGGCCAACGTGTTCGCCCCGGACCTGATGGCACCGCTGGAGCAGGCCAAGGCCCGCGGCCAGGTGTTCCTGCGCACCGATACCCACTGGACACCGATGGGCGCCGAGGTGGCGGCCCAGGCACTGGCCGAAGCCGTCGGCCGGCAAAGCCTGCTCAACGGTGAGCCACAAGCGTTCATCACCGAAGCCGGCAGCACCGCACCGTACAAGGGCGACCTGACCAATTTCCTGCCACTGGACCCGCTGTTCAGCAACCTGCTGCCAGCCCCGGACAACCTGCAGAAACGCACCACCCGCCCGGTCGAGGCCGAGGGTGAAGGCGGTGATGCACTGTTCGCCGACAAGCAGATCCCGGTAGCCCTGGTAGGCACCAGCTACAGCGCCAACCCGCACTGGAACTTCCTCGGTGCGCTGCAGCAGGCGCTGCGCAGCGACGTGGCCAACTACGCCGAAGACGGCCACGGCCCGCTGCTGCCAATGCTCAAGTACCTGCAAAGCGATGCCTTCAAGAACGCCGCACCGCAAGTGGTGGTGTGGGAATTCCCCGAACGTTATCTGCCAATGAAGAACGACCTCAGCAGCTTCGACCCACAGTGGATCGCGCAGCTGAAGAACTCCCGTAAATCCGAAGAAAACCTGGCCTTGTCGTCCACCCGGACGAACCACTGATAGAGAGGAACACGCCAATGACTACCAAGACTTCCATTGCCAAAGCCCTCACCCTCGCGGCCGGCCTGTCCCTGGCCTCGATGCAGGCATTCGCCGGTGCCGACGCCGCGCTGTACGGCCCGACTGCACCAAAAGGTTCGACCTTCGTGCGCCTGTACAACGCTTCCAGCACCCCGACCGCTGCCTCGGTCGGCAATACCCAGATCAAGCAGGTTGGCGCCCAGGCCAGCAGCGACTTCAGCTTCCTGCCAGGCGGTGACTACACCGCCCAGGTCGGCGGCAAGAGCGTGCCGGTCAAGCTGGCCTCGGACAAGTACTACACCCTGGTCAACAGCGCCAACGGCAGCCCGAAGCTGATCGAAGAGCCGCCGTTCAAGAACAAGCAGAAAGCCCTGGTTCGCGTGCAGAACCTGAGCGACCAGCAACTGACCCTGAAGACTGCCGACGGCAAGACCGAAGTGGTCAAGCCAGTGGCCGCCAACGGCCGCGGCGAGCGTGAGATCAACCCGGTCAAGGTCAACCTGGCGCTGTACCAAGGAGACAAGAAAGTGGGTGACGTCAAACCCGTCGCCCTGGAGCGCGGCGAAGCCGCAGTGCTGTATGTAACGGGTTCCGGCAACGCCTTGTCGCCGGTGTGGGTAACTCGCCCCGTGGCTAACAACTGATTTCCCTGCCTCTAAACGACTATTGGAGAAACATGATGATCCCGGTAATTCTTTCTGGTGGTAGCGGTTCCCGTCTGTGGCCTCTGTCGCGCAAGCAGTTCCCCAAGCAGTTCCTGGCCCTGACCGGTGAGCACACCCTGTTCCAGCAAACCCTGGAACGCCTGGTGTTCGAAGGCATGGATACCCCGATCGTGGTCTGCAACAAGGACCACAAGTTCATCGTCCAGGAGCAACTGGCCGCGTTGAAGCTGGAGACCCAAGGCATCCTGATGGAGCCGTTCGGCCGCAACACTGCCCCGGCGGTGGCCATGGCGGCGATGAAACTGGTCAACGAAGGCCGCGATGAGCTGATGCTGGTGCTGCCCGCCGACCATGTGATCGATGACCAGAAGGCCCTGCAACGTGCCCTGGCCCTGGCCACCGTGGCCGCCGAGCGTGGCGAGATGGTGCTGTTCGGCGTACCGGCGACCAAGCCGGAAACCGGCTATGGCTACATCCGCTCCAGCCAGGATGCCCTGCTGCCCGAAGGCGTGGCCCGCGTTGCCCAGTTCGTCGAGAAGCCCGACGAGAAACGCGCTGCCGAATTCGTCCAGGCCGGTGGCTACTTCTGGAACAGCGGCATGTTCCTGTTCCGTGCCAGCCGCTTCCTCGAAGAGCTGAAGAAGCACGACGGCGACATCTACGACACCTGCGTGCTGGCCCTGGAACGCAGCCGTGAAGACGGCGATGTGCTGACCATCGACGAAGCCACCTTCGCCTGCTGCCCGGACAACTCCATCGACTACGCGGTGATGGAAAAGACCCAGCGCGCCTGCGTGGTGCCGATGTCGGCCGGCTGGAGCGACGTGGGCTGCTGGTCGTCGCTGTGGGAAGTACACGAGAAGGACGACAACGGCAACGTCACCAAGGGCGACGTGGTGGTACAGGACAGCCACAACTGCATGATCCACGGCAACGGCAAGCTGGTATCGGTGATCGGCCTGGAAAACATCGTGGTGGTAGAGACCAAGGACGCCATGATGATTGCCCACAAGGACAAGGTCCAGGGCGTCAAGCAGATGGTCAAGACCCTCGACGAGCAGGGCCGCAGCGAAACCCAGAACCACCTGGAAGTGTACCGCCCGTGGGGCTCGTACGACTCGGTGGACATGGGCGGCCGCTTCCAGGTCAAGCACATTACCGTCAAGCCGGGCGCCAGCCTGTCGCTGCAGATGCACCACCACCGCGCCGAGCACTGGATCGTGGTGTCCGGCACTGCCGAGGTAACCTGTGACGAGAACGTGTTCCTGCTGACCGAGAACCAGTCGACCTACATCCCGATCGCCTCGGTGCACCGCCTGCGCAACCCGGGCAAGATCCCGCTGGAGATCATCGAGGTACAATCCGGCAGCTACCTGGGCGAGGACGACATCGAGCGCTTCGAAGACGTGTATGGGCGCACTTCCACGCCGATCGAGCGTGGCGTTTCGGTGAAGACCATCGCGCAGTAAAACTGCAAGCTGCAAGAAAAAAGCGGGACGGAGGTGAATCTGCGAGCGCGGGTTCACCACCGCCCCGCTTTTTTCTTGTGGCTTGCAGCTTGCCGCTTGGCGCTTGGCGCTCCAAGATGTCTGAGTCCCCGGTCGGAATCAGCCCATCATGATCATCGGTGCCTTCCTCATTCTTACCTGGCTGGTGCTGCTGTTGCGCTATCCGGCCAAGGCCCTGCCGATCTCGCTGGCGGCCGTGTGCGGCCTGGGCCTGGTTGCCCTGTTCGTCGTCTGGCAGGATGCCCGCGAAACCTCGCGGTTGGCCCGCCTGGACCTGCGCCTGACCTACGCCCCCGAACACTGCCCCGCCGACCGTGCCCTGCAGGTACACATGAAGAATGGCAACGACGTCCCGTTGACCGAACTGCGCTGGCGGGTGGCGGCCTATGCGCCGGGCGATACCGTGAACCTGGCCGAGAACACCTACAACGCCCCGCGCTACCGTGGGCCGGGCGAGCTGCAACCGGGGGCAGAATGGAAAGACTGCCTGCCGCTGCCACCCCTGCGTTCCGGGTACCGGCCGCAGACTCTGGAGTTCCGGGCAGAGCACCTGCAAGGTACGTTTGCCAACTAATGTATCGCCTGTGCGGGCCTCTTCGCGGGTAAACCCGCTCCCACAGGGACTACACAGGTCTCAAATTCTGTGGTGTACCTGTGGGAGCGGGTTTACCCGCGAAGAGGCCCGCACAGGAAAAACCAATCCTCCCTGACAACAGGCCCCAACCATGCCCACCGTCCTGATCACCGGTTGTTCCAGCGGCATCGGCCGCGCCCTGGCCGACGCCTTCCGCGACGCCGGCCACCAAGTCTGGGCCACCGCCCGCAAACCAGAGGATGTCGCACAGCTGAGTGCCGCTGGTTACACCGCCCGGCAACTTGATGTAAACGACAGCGAGGCGCTGGCCCGCCTGGCCGAGGAACTGGAAAACCTCGATATCCTGATCAACAACGCCGGCTACGGCGCCATGGGCCCGCTGCTCGATGGCGGTGTGGATGCCCTGCGCCAGCAGTTCGAAACAAACGTCTTCGCCGTGGTTGGCATTACCCGCGCATTGTTCCCACAGCTACGCCGCTCACGGGGCCTGGTGGTGAACATCGGCAGCGTATCAGGCGTGCTGGTCACCCCGTTCGCCGGCGCCTACTGCGCCTCGAAAGCAGCCGTGCACGCCCTGAGCGATGCCTTGCGCCTGGAACTGGCGCCGTTTGGTGTGCAGGTCATGGAAGTGCAGCCAGGAGCGATTGCCTCGCAGTTCGCCAGCAATGCCCAGCGCCAGGCCGAACAGGTGCTGGCGGCGGATTCGGCGTGGTGGCCGTTGCGCGAGCAGGTGCAGGCTCGGGCGGGGGCTTCGCAGGACAAACCTACTTCAGCGGCGGTGTTTGCCCAGGGCGTGCTGGCGGCGGTCGGGAAGTCGCCGGTGCCGGCGCTGGTGCGGTTGGGCAATGGCAGCACAGCGTTGCCACTGATGGCCCGGCTGCTGCCGCGGCGGTTGCTGGATTGGGCGCTGCGCAAGCGCTTTGGCTTACTGCGCCCGCTCTGATTGATGGGTTGCCTGTGCTGGCCTCTTCGCCGGTAAACCCACTCCCACAGGTACAGTGCAATCTTCGGAATCACACTCTCCCTGTGGGAGCGGGTTTACCCGCGAAGAGGCCGGTACAGGCAAAACAGATCAGGCAATGGAACGCAGCACCCCGCCATCCACCCGCAAGGCAGCCCCGTTAGTAGCACTGGCCTGCATCGATGCCAGGTACACCACCATGTTCGCCACCTCCTCCACCGTCGCCAGCCGCTTGATCAGCGAGGTCGGTCGGTGTTCGGCGAGGAAGTTCGCCTCCAGCGTTTCAGTCGACACCCCTTGCTCCGCGGCCAGCTTGGCGAAGAAGTCCCCCACTCCCTCCGAACGCGTGGGCCCTGGCAACACCGAATTCACCGTCACGCCAGTCCCGGCCAGGGTCTCGGCCAACCCACGCGACACCGCCAGCAACGCGGTCTTGGTCATACCGTAGTGGATCATCTCGGTCGGGATCTGCAGTGCCGATTCACTGGACAGGAAGATCACCCGCCCCCACTTGCGCTCCGCCATGCCCTGGGCGTAATGGCGCGACAGGCGCACGGCGCTGAGCACGTTGACGTCGAAGAAGCGCTGCCAGTCGGCATCGTCAATCTCGAAGAACGGCTTGGGCTCGAAGATGCCGAGATTGTTGACCAGGATATCGGTGTGCGGCACCTGGTCGAACAATGTCTGCGCACCGGCCTGGGTGCCGAGGTCGGCGGCGATGCCGATGATGCGGGCTTGTGGCAGGCGCTCGCGCACGCCTCTCAGGGCTTCGTCGACCCGGGCCTGGGTGCGACCGTTGAGGACCACTTCGGCGCCCGCCTCGGCCAGGCCGATGGCGATGGCCAGGCCAATGCCGGCGGTGGAGCCGCTGACGATGGCGCGCTTGCCGTTCAGGGTAATGTGCATTTGTGCCTCCTCGGTAATCAGGACAATTGCCGGGGCTGCCTTGCAGCCCATCGCGACGCAAGGCCGCTCCTACAGGGATTCGTGTCCGCCGGTAGGAGCGGCCTTGCGTCGCGATGGGCCGCCAAGCGGCCCCCGAAACTCACGCCTTGTTGGCCAGCGGCTGATCGAATGCCTGCCAGCCACCACCCAAAGCCTTGTACAGCCCCACCAGCGCCTGTGACACCGCCGCCGAGCTGTCGATCCACTGCTCCTCACTGGCCAGCAATGCGCCCTGCACCGTCAGCACATTGAGAAAGTCCACCGCCCCTTCCACATACTGGCGCTGGGCAGTTTCCAGGGCGATGCGGTTCTGCCGCACCGCCTCTGCCAGGTGGTCACGGCGCAACTGGCTGGCGTTGTACAGGCGTAGCACATCGTCGATTTCATGCCAGGCGCCGAGCACCACCTTGCGATAGTTCAGCGCCGCTTCCTGCTGCTGTGCCTCGCGCAGTTCCAAGGTGCCCTTGAGCCGGCCACCCTCGAAGATCGGCAACGACAGTTGAGGGCCGAAGGCGAAGCGTCGTGAGTCCCAGCCACCCAGATCGGACAGCTGCATGGCCTGCAAACCGACGCTGCCCGACAGCCGGATACTCGGGTAGAAATCGGCCTTGGCCACGCCAATGCTGGCAGTCGCAGCATGCAGGCGAGCCTCGGCCTGGCGAATGTCCGGACGGCGCTCGGCCAGTTCGGACGGCAGGCCGATGGCAAAGTTCTGCTGCGGCATAGGCAGTTCGCCGCCCTTGAGCAGTTCAGCCTGCAAGCTGCGCGGCGGTTCGGCGGCGAGCAGGCTGAGGGCGTTGACCAGGTCGTCGCGGCGGGCCTCGAGGCTTGGCAGGCGCGATTCGATCGAAGCCACCTGGGCACTGGCCTGGGCCACGTCAAGCCGGGTGGCGACGCCTTCGGCCTGGCGGGCCTCGGAGAGCTTCAGGCTGTGCCGGGCGACCTTGAGGTTGTCCTGGGTGACATCGATGGTGTGCTGCACGGCGCGCAGCTGGATGTAGTTGCCGGCGGTTTCCGCAAGCAGTGCCAGGAGCACGCCGCGACGGTCGTTTTCGGCCACTTCGACAGTAGCATCGGCTGCTTCGACCTGGCGCCGCACGCGGCCCCACAGGTCCAGCTCCCAGCCGGCCAGCAGGTCGCCCTGCCAGAGGTTGAAGGCTGCCTTGCCCGCCTTGCCGGACGGGTCGCTCAGGCCATCGGCACTGTTGCGCGCGCGGCTATAGCCGGCGTTCACCTCCACCGACGGTACCTCATCGGCAGCGACACTGCTGCGCAGGGTCCGGCTTTGCAGCAGCCGGGCGCTGGCCATCTGCAGGTCCAGGTTGCGCTCGGCAACGCGCTGGATCAAGGCACTCAGGCGGGAGTCATGAAAGCTCTCCCACCAGCGCAGTTCCAGCGGTTCGGCCTGCGCCTGGCTGGCCGCCGCCTCGCCTTGCAGCGGCGCCCACTGTTGCGGTGCCTGGCTGTCGGGGCGCTGGAAATCCGGGCCCAAGGTGCAGCCGGCCAGCCACACGGCCAGCAGCAACGGGCTCAAGCGTAATGCCGGTTTCATCGCGTGCTCACCTCTTTGCCATGCAGCGTGTCGCCACGGGTATCGATGGTCGCTTCCACCGACATGCCCACGCGCAGGCGGGTTAACAGCGGCTGACCGTCATCGAAGACGATCTTCACCGGAATGCGCTGCACCACCTTGGTGAAGTTGCCAGTGGCGTTGTCCGGCTTGACCGCGGCGAAGGTCACCCCGGTGGCCGGGGCGATGCTTTCCACATGGCCGTGCAGCCGCTCGCCAGCGAAGGTGTCGACACTGATGCTCACCGCCTGGCCAGGCTGCACATGGGTCAGCTGGGTTTCCTGGAAGTTGCCGACCACGTAGGCCTGCTGCAACGGCACCACCGACAGCAGGCGGGCGCCCGGGTTGACGTAGGCGCCGACGCGCAGGGCGCGCTCACCGACCATGCCGTCCACCGGCGCCGTGATGCGGGTGTAGGACAAGTCGAGCTGGGCCTTTTCCAGCCCCGCCTCGGCACGCTTGAGCTGGCCATCGGCACTGGCCACCTGGGCACCGAGGATATCCACCTGTTTGCGCGCTGCCAGCAACGCCGCCTGGGCATTGGCCAGGCGTGCACGCGCCTGGTCGACCCTGCTGCGCGCCTGCTGGGCATTCTGCACGGTACCGGCGCCCTGCTCGGCCAGGCGGCTGTAGCGGTTCACTTCATGGTCGGCGAATGCGGCTTCGGCCTGGGCGGCTTTAACCTCGGCCTCGGCCTGGGCAATCAGTGCGGCCTGGCGCTCCAAAGTGGCCCTGGCGTCGGCGCTCTGCGCCTTGGCCACCAACAGCTGCGCCTGCGCGGCATCCAGCGCAGCCTGGTAGTCGCGGGCATCGATGGTCGCCAGTAGCTGGCCGGCCTTGACCTGCTGGTTGTCCTCCACCAGCACCTCCTTGATGAAGCCGGCGACCTTCGGCGCGACCACGGTGTAGTCGGCGACCACATAGGCATCATTGGTGCTCTGGCGGTGGTCGCTGCCGAACAGCCAGGGGCCGACGATGCCGGCCAGGACGGCCACGGCAAGCACCGAGCCGATGATCAGGGTCTTACGGTTGTTGGTCATTTCAGCAGTTCTCGAATTCACCCCGGGTTCAAGCCACCGCACGCGGTGGGTAGACCCGGGTAGGCACGAAAGGAATCAGGCAGATCAAGGCCGTGGCAATGCCAGCCATGACCAGGTAGAGGTCGGCCGACGTCAGCACCAACGCCTGTTCGTGGATACGCTTGGCCAGGCCCACGGCGTTGTCGTCGACCAACGGGGCGTTGCCCAGGCTGTCCACCAGGTGGTTGGAATGAAAGTGCCGACGTACGGTGCCCAGGGCGTCCAGCAGGCCACCGGCAACCACCGCTGCCAGCCCCTTCACGGTGTTGAACCAGCTGGAAGCGAAGGGGCCTTCCTGCGGGGACATGCCATTGGTGGACAGCATCAGCAGCGGCAGCACGGCCATCGATTGGCCAAACACCTGCAGCAGGTAGAACGGATAGAAGTCGCCACGGATCCACTCGGCGGTCAGCAGGCTGCTGCCAAGGCAGGACACCGCCAGCAACGCCAGGCCGACGCCCAGCACCCAGCGGCAGTCCACTGCGCGGATGTTGCACAGCGCCGCCGTCAGTGGCAGGGCTACCAGTTGCGGCATCGCCACCAGCAGCATCAACGGGCTGGTCTGCGCCGGGCGATAGCCCTGCAGCTGCGCGAGGTAGGCCGAAGGGATGCTGCCCACACCGGAGAGCACGATCAGCACCCCGGCCAGGGTGACCAGGGCGAAACTCAGGTTGCGCCGCGACAGCATGCGCAACTGGAAGAACGGCAGCGGCTCGGACCACTCGTTGTACATGAACAGCACCAGCAACAGCAGGCCACCGCCGAGCAGCCAGCAGATCAGCGGCGAATCGAACCAGCCCCAGCGGTCGCCCAACGACAAGCCCAGCACGATGCAACTGATGGCAGGCAGGCCGAGCAGCACACCACGCCAGTCGAACTGCTTGAAGCGCTCCAGGCGAAGCGGGTCCTGCGGCAGGCCCCAGCCGACACAGGCCATCGCCAGTGCCGAGGGCAGGATGATCTGCCAGAACGCCCAGCGCCAGCCGACGTATTCGGTCCACAGCCCCGCCAGCGGCGTGCCGAGGTTGGGCCCAAAGGTGGCGGTGAGCGCGTAGCAGGCCAGGCCATAGACCTTGATGCCCGGCGGCAGGAAGCGCAGGGCCACGCTCATCAGCATTGGCGGCAGCGCGCCCGAGGCGAAGCCCTGGAGCACACGCAGCAGCATCAGGCTGTGCAGGTTGGGGGCGAACGGTTGCAGCAGGCCGAGCAACGCGAACAAGCCAATGGCGCACAGGGTGAAACGCCGTAACGAGAAGGTGGTGGCCAGCCAGGGCGCGAAGGCCATGGCCGACACCGAGGCAGCGCTGTACACCGCCAGCAGCCAGGCGCCTTCGTCGGCACCGATACCCATGGCGCCGCGGATATCGGCCAGGGAGATCTTGGTCACCGATTCGTTGAGCCCTGCGCACAACACGGCCAGCAATACCCCGAACAGCCCGACCACTACCTGCAGGCCGAACGCGGCCTGCGCAGGGGCTGCCGGCGCAGGCGCGGCGAGCGCGGCAGATGGGGCGGACAGGGAACTCATGGGCAGACATCTCCGGCAACAAATTTGCGACTGGAGCAAGTCTAAGAAGGTCGAATGCTGACGAAAACTGACTTCTCGGTAGGTTTAAGTTGCGTCAGGCGCAATCCACATCAGCACTGCTTCCCGGGTATGCCGACGAAGCAGCCAACCCGCGATCAAGGGTCGACACTGCAGCAAGCCTTCAAGATCTGCCGCAACCAGAGATGCGCCGGGTCATTGTGGAAGCGGGGATGCCATGCCTGCAGCACGGTCACCCGCTCCAACGGCACCGGGATCTCGAATGAACGCAGCGGTAGCCCAAGCTTGTGCACGCTGTTGAGAATATTCGCCGGCATCGGCAGGATCAGGTCGGAATCCGGTAGGGAAAACAGCGCCGAGTGAAAGCTCGGGGTAATCAACGCCACCCGCCGCTGCACCTTGCAGTTGGCCAGCTCGACATCGATCGGGCCGTTGGCACGACCACGGCGAGACACGCTGATCTGTGGATAACTGGCGAAACTGGTGGGCGTGATCGGCTGCTGGAAAATCGGGTGATCGCGCCTGGCCAGGCCCACATAGTAAGTCTGAAACAGGCTCTGCACCTTGATCTCCGGGCCCAGCTCCATGGTCGAACTGATGATCAGGTCGGTACGCCCGTCGCGCAGCACGCTGTCATCATCACCGCCGGGGCTTTCCGGCACGAAGCGCAGCACCGTGCGCGGCGCCTGTTCGTGCATGCGCCGTAGCAGCTGGGCGCCGTACAGGGCAATGAACAGGTCGTTGGTGCGGATGTTGAAGGCCCGGTCGAGCCTGGGCAGGTCGACTTCGTCGGCACTGCGGAACACCTCGCCGGCCTGCTCCACCAGGGTTGCCACCTGCTCACGCAGGGCCAGTGCCCGCGGCGTCGGCACCAGGCCACGGCCGGCACGCACCAGGATCGGGTCGCCCAGGGCATCACGGATACGCCCGAGGGTTCGGCTCATCGCCGCCGGGCTCAGGTTCATGCGCTGCGCCGCGCCGACCACGCTGCCTTCATCGAGCAGGGCATCGAGGGCGACGAGCAGGTTCATGTCCGGGAGTTGCATGGCCGTTTTCCGTGACAGCTGTGGGAATGGCGATGGTAGCAGGTTGGCGGATTGCACCAGACGCAATGCGCTCGTGCGTGGCGGGGCATTTATTAGCTGGCTGTGTTCGGCCATAAATGAGGCATTGGCACATCAGCCAGCCTCAGCCAAGGATCCCGCATGCCCAGCCCCGTCCTGATCGCCATCGACGCCTCCCCCGCTTCCACCGTCCTGCTCACCCTCGCCCGCCGCTATTGCAACCCTGGCGATCATGAATTGCACGTGCTGCTGGCCATCGACTCGACTTTCGCCGTGCACGACCAACCCGCGCCTTACACCACCGAGGAACTGGAGGAATACCCCGCCGCCTGCGAGGAACAACGCCTGGGTGACCGCGCCGTGGCCGAAGCGGTGGCGTTATTGCAACAGGCCGGCTTCGACAGCCAGGGCTGCATGGTTGCCGGGCAGCCGGTCGAGGCAATTGTCAGCAAGGCACAGGAGCTGAACTGCGAGCTGATCATCATGGGCCACCGCCACCTGTCGCGGCTGGGGCGGTTGCTGGATCCGTCGATCAGCGCGAAGGTGATTGACCGGGTTGAGATGCCGGTGTTGGTGGGGGCTGCGGGTGGATGACTTGAGAGGTTTATCGCCTGTGAGATCGAGCGCCGCCCGCGCGGCGCTCGATCTCACAGGCGCCACACCACTCAAGGCGAACCCGGCTTCACCACCACCGTACAGGTCGTGCCCGCCGCCAGCAGGAACCCTTCCGGCACCTCATCGATGTGAATACGCACCGGCACCCGCTGCGCCAGGCGCACCCAGTTGAAGGTCGGGTTAACATCGGCAATCAGCTCGCGGCTTTGCGGGTTGTCGCGGTCGTAGATGCCACGGGCGATGCTCTCCACATGGCCCTTGATGCGCTCGCCGCTCATCATCTGCAGCTCGGCCTGGTCACCCACCCGCACATGCGGCAGCTTGGTCTCTTCGAAGAACCCATACACCCAGAACGAGTGCTCGTCGACCACCGCCATCACCGCTTCGCCGGTGCGCGCATAGTCACCCTTGTGGATATTCAGGTTGGTCACATAGCCGTCCACCGTGGCCACGATCTGCGTGCGCTTCAGGTTCAGCTCGGCTGCTGCCAGCTCGGCAAGGGCTTGCTGGTAATCGGCCTGGGCCGCGTTGGCGATGTTGCTGGCGTCGTCGCGGTTTTCCTTGGAGATCACCAGGTTGTCCATGTCGGCGCGGCGCTTGGCGTTGACCTTGCGCATTTCCCAGGTGGCCTTGCGCGAAGCGACCAGGGCCTTGGCCTGGTCGACTGCCAGCTGGTAGTGCTCGGGGTCGATCTGGATCAGCAGGTCGCCCTTCTTGACCCGCTGGTTGTCCTTGACCGGCACGTCCACCACATAGCCGGGCACGTCGGCGGCGACGTTGATGATGTCGGCGCGCACGCGGCCGTCACGGGTCCATGGCGTGGTCATGTAATGCAGCCACAACTGGCGGCCGATCACCACGGCAGCGGTCAGCACCAGCAGGGTGGCGATCAGGCTGAAGAACTTTTTCATCGAAGGTTTCTCACCAGTAGAGCGACAGCGCCAGGGCGCCGAACAGGCAGACGAACAGGCTCAGGCGCAGCAGCGCCGGGTGCCAGAAGAAGCGGTAGCCATCATGGCTGGCAATGAACCGGTCCAGGCCCCAGGCCAGGCCCAGGGCGAACAGGAACATCAAGGTCATGGTGGGCATGTACACGCCATGGAAGGCGATTTCGCGGGGCATGATTTCACGGAGCACGGTGCAGTCCTTTCGCCGGTGCCAGTGGCGACTGTGGGTCGAGCAGGGAAGAACGGATGAAGTGCAGGTAGCTTTGCGCGCGACGCAGTACCGAGGTGTCGAAGTGCCGGGCGAACGGCTCGTCGGTGGCCTGTACGCGGGCAATGGCATGGTCCACCGCCACCAGGGCGCGTTCGTGGTTGCTGGCGCTGGGCTGCAGGAACAACCGTGCCAGCGCGCGGCCCATGACCCGGATAGCCTGGCGCCAGGGTTGCGACTCGGCGTAGGCCGGGTGCACCGGCGCGCGGGCCTGCTCCTTGCGCAGCTCGATGACCGCATGGCCGATTTCCAGCACGGTGAACATCCAGCCCATCAACTGGCTTTGTACCTGCGGCTTGCCGGCAGCCAGGCCATACGCCTGGTGCAGCAGGTCGCGAGTGCGGCTTTCGAAGGCCGAGCCCAGGCCGCGCAGGCGACCACTGATGGCGAACAGCACCTGCTCGCGCAGTTCCTGCTCCAGGCGGCTCCACAGCCAGCGGCTGTTGGGCGGCAGGATGATCGCCCCGGCCGCAGCGCAGACGAACATGCCGATGACCATGCCGATGTAGTCGTTGATGAAGCTGTACGGGTCATACACGGTCAGGTTGTTCGGCACCGAGCCGATGGCGAAGAACACCAGCAGGCCGATGCCATAGCCGGCGTAGGCCGGGCGTGACGAGAGGAAGGCGCCGAACACGAATACCGGCGCCAGCACCATGCACAACAGCGGGAAACCGTCGATCCAGGGGAACACGAAGAAGGTTTCGAAGAAGCCGACGAAGGCGCCGATGGCGGTACCGCAGGCCATCTGGAACGACATGCGCTTGGGGTTGGGCGAAGCTGCCGACAGGCCGACGGTGACCGTGGCGATCAGGGTCATCATCGCCCCGCTGGGCCAGTCGCTGAGCAGCCAGTAACTGCCCAGCAGCAACAGCACCGCCGAGGCGCGCAGGCCGGCGGCCAGCGACACCAGCCAGCTGGTCTGCGCCACATAGGGCTCGTCCCATTGTTCGCGCTCGTGCCGGTGCGCGGCCAGCGAGGCGTGCGTCTCGGCATAGCTGTACATCTCGTCGACGAAGCGGTAGAGCAACTCGAAGGCCGTGTGGAAATCCAGCAGGTCGGCCTCGCTCGGCTCGGTCGTCAGGTACTCGGCGCGCAGGCTGCGCACCTGCGCCTGCAGGCCTTCCTTGTAAGCCGCCAGCTCCAGGGTCAGGCGCAACGCGTCGGCATCGGTCAGCGCCCGGCCGACGTAAGGTTGCAGCAACTCCACCAAGGTGTTCAGGCCTGGCTCGATGGCGCTGACGATCTGCAGCGGGCCACGCGCACGCAGGCGCTCCAGCAACCGGTGCAGGGCATTGAAGCGGGTGGTGATGGCCATGAACTCGCTGTTCATGCGCACCAGCCGGCCAGAGCGTCGGCGCATGTGCGGGTCTTCGAATGCGGTGACGTTGCGCAGGCTCTCAAGGCCCACTGCCTCGGCGACGAAACGCACGTTGCTGGTCTCGAAGCGGTCGCGCTGGCTGTCGCCGCGCAAGGCCTCGACCACTACCCCGGCAAATACGCCAAAGCGCTGGTACAGGGCGTTGCGCATGGCGGCACTGGCCGACTGCGGCAGGATCGCCGCGCTGACGAAGGTCGACACCAGGATGCCCAGGGCGATTTCCAGTACCCGCCATACCGCTGCCATGAATGCCTGGTCAGGGTGTTGCAGCACCGGCAGGCCGATCATCGCTGCGGTGTAGCCGGCCAGCACGAAACCATAGGCGCGGAAGGTGCGATAGCGCATCGCACCGGCCGAGCACAGGCCTACCCACAGGGCCAGACTGGGCAGGAACAGCTCGGTGTTCTGCGGAAAGATGGCGATCAGCGCCACCATCATCGCCGAACCGGCCAAAGTGCCCAGCACCCGGTAGAAGCTCTTGGCGAATACATGCCCGCTTTGCGGCTGCATCACGATGAACACGGTGATCATCGCCGTGCGCGGTTGCGGCAGTTCCAGGCGCATGGCCAGCCACAAGGTAATGAACGCAGCGGTCAGCACCTTGAAGATGTACACCCAGGTCACACCGTCGGTGCGCGCCCAGGCAAAGAAGCCCCGGCGCCATTCCAGGCTCTGCAGCCAGCGCACGGGCAAACTCGAAGTGCTCATTCGGCGTTATCCGGCTGCTGCTCGAAAATGGCCAGGGTGGCCGGGGTTTTCGGTGCCGCCTGGCGATCTTCCTGCGGCACGTCCTGGCCAGCCTGCAAGCCACCACCCAGGGCGGTGACCAACTCGGCATGAGCGATCAGGCGGGCGGCCAGCACCTGCTGCTGCACCTGCTGCTGGCGGAACAGCAGGGTCTGTGCGTTGAGCACGTTGAGGTAGTCGGTGAGCCCGCGCTGGAAGGCGACCATGGCGATGTCGTAGGTTTTTTGCGCGGCAGCGACCGACTCGGCGGCGAAGTGCGACTGCTCCTGCATCGACTGGCGTCTAATCAGCTGGTCGGAGATGTTCTTCAGCGCACCCACCACGGTCTGGTTGTAGCGCGCCACGGCCACATCGTAGCCCGCCGAAGCCACGCCCAACTGCGAACGCAGGCGGCCACCGTCGAAGATCGGCAGGCTGATGGCCGGGCCGACGTTGTAGTTGAACTTGCGCCCGGTCAGGAACTCCAGTGGGCCACCGCCAGTGGCCATGAAGCCCAGGCTGCCGACCAGGTCGACATTGGGGAAGAAGCCGGCGTGGGCGACATCGATGCCACGCGCCTGGGCGGCCACCTGCCACCGGCTGGCGACCACGTCGGGGCGCTGACCGACCAGCTCGGCCGGCAGGTTCGACGGCAGTTTCAGCGGCGCGGCCAAGGCCAGGGTCGGGCGCTGCAATTGCGCACCCTCGCCCGGCCCCTTGCCGGCCAGGGCGGCCAGCTGGTTGCGGGTCAGGGCAATTTGTTCACTGAGGCTGTCCAGCTGGCGATGGGTTTCCGGCAGCGGCGCTTCGGCCTGGCTGACTTCGAAGTGGGTGCCGATGCCGGCATCCAGGCGGCGCTTGGCCAGGGCCAGGATCTGCTCCTGCTGTTGCAGTTCGGCCTTGACGATATCCTGCTGGGCGAAGTGCAGGCTCAGCTGGATGTAGGCGCGCACTACGTTGTTCTGCAGCTCCAGCTGTGCCTGGCGGGCTTCGGCCACACTCATGTGCGCCTGATCCACGGCCTGCTCGCTGGCATTGCGTTCGCGGCCCCAGAGGTCGAGGGCGTAGCTGAAGCCGATGGCGGCGTTGTTGTCCCAGGTGTTGGCCCCAGACAGCGCGCCTGGGCCGTAGAACTGGTCCTCAGGCCAGTTGTGGCGCTTGAGCGTGGCCTGGCCGTTGGCCTGGAGCTTCTCTGCCGACTCGACCACACCAGCCATGGCCTTGGCTTCGCGCACCCGCGCCGCCGCCATGGCCAGGCTCGGGCTGCCGGCCACGGCCAGGGCAACCCAGCGGTCCAGCTGGGGGTCGCCGTAGGCATGCCACCACTGCTGGTCAGGCCAGTGGGCGTCGCTGGCGGCTTCGCGTATGGCCGCGTCGGTGGTCAGGGTATTGACTTGCAGCGTCTTGCTTTGCGGGGCTATGCCCCAGGTTCCGATACAGCCGCTCAAGGTGAGGGCAAGGGCACAGGCACTGAACGCATTGAGCGTTCTGATGATGCGACGCGGCACAGCTGCGATTTCCCGAGGAAGAGGTGATAGGGCCGGGCAATTCTAGGGGGCGCCAGCACTGGCGATAAGCGTGGATTCCTGCGAATCTTTGTTACCAAAACAGCGATAATCCGCCTTTGGTCGAAGGCAACTTTTCATCTTTTTTTCGTTACTTCGTGACACAATTTTGTCCTCTACATCGAGAGTGACCCATGGACACCCTGCAAAACATGCGTGCTTTCAGTTGCGTAGCCCAACTGGGCAGCTTCACCGCTGCCGCCGGGCAGCTGGATACGACCACCGCGAACGTGTCGCGGGCAGTCTCCAACCTGGAAGCCCATCTGCAAACAAGGCTGCTCAACCGCACGACCCGCCGCATCGCGCTGACCGAAGCCGGCAAGCGCTACCTGATGCGTTGCGAACAGATTCTTACCTACGTGGAAGAAGCCGAGGCCGAGGCCAGCGACGCACATGCGCGCCCCGCCGGGCAATTGAAGGTGCATTCGATGACCGGGGTCGGCCAGCACTTCGTGGTCGATGCCATCGCCCGCTACCGCGAATCGCACCCGGACGTGACCTTCGACCTGACCATGGCCAACCGCGTGCCCGACCTGCTCGACGAGGGTTATGACGTGTCCATCGTGCTGGCCACCGAACTGCCCGACTCGGGGTTCGTGTCCCAGCGCCTGGGCATCACCTACAGCATCGTCTGCGCCTCGCCCGCCTACATTGCCCGCCACGGCGTGCCGCACAAGCCCGCCGACCTGCTCAAGCACGCCTGCCTGCGCATGGTCAGCCCGGTGATTCCGCTGGAAAAGTGGCTGTTCGACGGCCCGGAAGGCCAGGAGATGGTCAACATCACCAGCTCGCCGTTCATGGTGAACACCGCCGACGCCATGAAGACCGCGATTCGCAGCGGCATGGGGGTGGGCGTGCTGCCGATCTATTCGGCCATCGACGGCCTGCGTGACGGCAGCCTGGTACGGGTGCTGCCCGAGTACCGCCTGCAGGAGCTGAACCTGTATGCGATCTACCCGTCGCGGCAGTACCTGGACGCCAAGATCAAGACCTGGGTCGAGTACCTGCGCAATTCGCTGCCAGAAATCCTCGCGGCGCACGAGGCCGACCTGAAAACCCATCAGGTGCTGATCGCCAATTAAAAAGCTGCTGCATTGCGGGGGCGGACAATGGTAGGTTGCTAACCAATGTCGGCCCTTCGCGGGCACGCCCGTTCCTGCAGGAAATGCACAGGTCTGCAATCTGTGCGGGACCTGTGGCAGCGGGCCTGCTCGCGAATGCGCCCCACCGCCCCTCGCCTTGCAGAGAAGTAGCCCGATGAAAAAGACCGTCCTGGCCTTCAGCCGCATTACCCCGGCCATGGCCGAGCGCCTGCAGCAAGATTTCAACGTGATCCTGCCCAACCCCAAGCTGGGCGACATCAATGCCCAGTTCAACGAAGCCCTGCCCGAGGCCCACGGCCTGATCGGCGTCGGCCGCAAGCTGGGCCGGGCACAGCTCGAAGGCGCGGCCAGGCTGGAAGTGGTGTCCAGCGTTTCGGTCGGCTACGACAACTACGACCTGGACTACCTCAATGAACGTGGCATCGCCCTGACCAACACCCCGGATGTACTGACCGAAAGCACCGCCGACCTGGGCTTCTCGCTGATCATGGGCTGCGCCCGCCGCACCGCCGAACTGGATGCCTGGACCAAGGCCGGCAACTGGCAGGCCACCGTGGGCCCGGCCCACTTCGGCAGTGACGTGCATGGCAAGACCCTGGGCATCGTTGGCCTGGGCAACATCGGCGCAGCCGTGGCGCGCCGGGGCCACTTCGGTTTCAACATGCCGATCCTGTACAGCGGCAACAGCCGCAAGGCCGCGCTGGAGCAAGAACTGGGCGCACAATTCCGCAGCCTGGAGCAACTGCTGGCCGAGGCAGACTTCGTGTGCATCGTGGTGCCGCTGTCCGATGCCACGCGCAAGCTGATCAGCACCCGCGAGCTGCAACTGATGAAGCCGAGCGCGTTCCTGATCAACATCGCCCGCGGGCCGGTGGTGGACGAGGCAGCGCTGGTCGAGGCGCTGCAGAACGGCACCATTCGCGGTGCGGGCCTGGACGTGTACGAGAAAGAGCCGCTGGGTGATTCGCCGTTGTTCAGGCTGCCCAACGCGCTGACCTTGCCGCACATCGGTTCGGCCACTGCCGAAACCCGCGAGGCCATGGCCAACCGGGCAATCGACAACCTGCGCGCGGCGCTGCTGGGTGAGCGGCCGCGAGACCTGGTGAACCCGCAGGCGTGGAAGGGCTGATGCTTGCCTGACCCGGCGCGGCTCCTGTAGGAGCGGCCTTGTGTCGCGATGGGCCGCAAGGCGGCCCGGCAATATCAGCGAAGAAGCTGAATCGGGGCCGCTACGCGCCCCATCGCGACACAAGGCCGCTCCTACACAGGTCGCGACAGCCCGGTTGCCAACTTGGGCTTGGGCTTGCGAAACACCAGCACATTCCCCGCCATCACCGCCACCAGCCCCAACAAGGCCGGCGCCGTCCATTGATAGCCCTCGGCCACCGCCGACACGTTCAACGCCACCAACGGGAACAGCACCGTGCAGTACGCGGCCCGCTCCGGCCCCATGCGCCCGACCAGGGTCAGGTAGGCAGTGAAGGCGATCACCGACCCCGGGATGACCAGGTACAGCAACGAGCCGATATAGCGCGCATTCCACTCCATGCTGAACGGCACGCCACTGACCACACAGAACAGCGCCAGCATCGCTGCGCCGTAGACCATGCCCCAGGCATTGGTGGTCATGGGCTTGAGCCCGGCCTTCTGCTGCATGCTCGAGAGCATGTTGCCCGCCGAGAAACACAAGGTGCCGAGCAAAGCCAGGCCAAGGCCATACAGGGTCTCGCGGCTGGCCGTGTGGTGCGACAGCTCCGGCCAGAACAACAGGCCCAGGCCGAGCAAGCCCAGGGCGCCGCCACCGAGCACATTGCCGGCGATCTTCTGGCCAAAGAATATCCGTGCGTTGAGCGCGTTCCACAAGGTGGCGGTGGAAAACACCACGGCAATCAGGCCGCTGGCGATCCACTGGCTGGCGCTGAGGAAGCAGATGAAGTTGACGCAGAACAGGCACAGGCCCTGGGCCAGGCAGATCTGGTGACCACGGCGGTTCATCGGCTGCAGGCGGCGGGTAAGCAGCAGGAAGGCGAACAGGATCAGACCGGCCAGGGCGAAGCGGTAGACGATCGAGACCGGAATGGCGACCACGCCCAGCTGGAGTTTGAGGGCGATCCAGGTAGTACCCCAGATCAGCACGGTAAGTAGATAGAGTGACAAGTTCATGGTGGCGGTTCCTTGGGCCTTTCAAGATCGGTGCCCGGCGCTTCGCGGCTTTAGCCGCGAATCAAGGGCACAGCCCTCGCCGAGGCATCCCAGTGTTCTCCGCCCGGACAACCGCGCGCTTGCACAAACTTGCGCATTTGTCCCGTGGGTAGCTGTAAGCCTGCGCAAGGCGCAGTAGGATGGCAGGCAAGAGGAACCGCCCATGACGCCATTCAGCCAACTGCAAGTGTTCAATGCCATGCATGCCTCGCCCCACGCCCGGCTGGAGCTGAGCGCACAGCTGGGTGACGGGCTGGCGGCGGCGTTGTGGAACAACCGCGACGATGCCCGCGACTACCAGGCACCCAGCCACCACACCCTGTCGTGCTACATCGCCGACGGCACCGGCACCTTCCGCCGCCAGCGCCCGGCCGACAAGGGTGCGCCAAACAAGCTGTGCGTGATGCCGGCCGGGCAGGAATCGAACTGGGTGATCAATGGCGCGATCCGCCTGGCGCACCTGTACATAAGCGAGGCGCAGTTCGCCCTGGGCTGCGTGCGCCTGCTCGACCGCGAACCGCGTGAGCTGCAACTGCAGGAAGCGACCTTTCTCGACGACCCGCAGCAGGCCGCGCGCTTTCGCCAGCTGATCACCCTGGACTGGGACGAACCCGGCGAGCGCTTGCTGGCCAGCAGCCTGGCGCACGAAATCGTCGACCATGCATTGCTCAACCAGGTCGGCCTGCGCCAGGGCCTGCGTCTGAAAGGCGGGCTGGCACCGAACCTGCGCCGGCAAATGGTCGAATACATCGAAGCACACCTTGACCAACCCATCACCCTGGGTGAACTGGCCTTGCGCTGCAACCTGTCCGAATACCATTTCGCGCGCATGTTCCGCGCCAGCTTCGGCCTACCGCCGCACCAGTACCTGCTAGCCCGGCGCCTGCACCGGGCCTGCCAGTTGCTGCGGCTGGGGGGAATGCCGCTGGGGGAGATTGCCCTGCACTGCGGGTTTGCCAGCGCCAGCCATTTCAGCAACCGCTTCCGCCAGGCGATCGGTGCGACACCGGGCGAATACCGTTCGGCCATTGGCGGCTAAAGCCGTTCCACAGGGACCGCATTACCCTAAAGGGCTGCGCAGTACCTGTGGGAGCGGCTTCAGCCGCGAAGAGGCCGGCACAGGCTGGCCTAGAACTCGAAGGTGCTGGACAAGCTCACTTGCCGCGGATCGCCGATAGCCACGAAATACTGATTCACCGCCGAGCTGTAATAGACCTTGTCGAACAAGTTCTTGACGTTCAGCTGCAACAGCACCTTGTGCTCGTCGAGCCGGGTTTCATAGCTGGCGAAGGCATCGGCCACGGTATAGGAAGGCAGGTCGAAGCTGTTGGTCGAGTCACCCGCCCGCTCGCCCACGTACCGCGCCCCGGCCCCCATGCGCAAGCGGTCGCCGCCAAACAGGCTGCCGTAATCGTACACCGCCGACAGCGAACCGCTGTGCCGGGCCACGTTCTGCAGGCGGTTGCCCTTGAGTTCCGGGTCCTTGGTCACTTCAGCATCGGTGAACGCGTAGCTGCCGATCAGGCTCCAGCGCTCGCTCAGCTGCCCGGTCAGGTCCAGTTCGACACCCCGCGAACCGACTTCACCGGCATTGCTGTACAGCGTCTCGCCCGTGCGCTGGTCGAGGCTGGAAACCAGCACGTTGCGCTTGGTGATGTCGAACAGCGCCAGGGTACCGGTGAGGCGCCCCGGCATATCGAGCTTGGCCCCCAGTTCCCACGACTTGCCCTCCTCCGGCGCCACCGAACCGTCCAGCACCACGTTGCCGACCAGCGGCGCAATGGTCGAGTTGGGCTTGAACGATTCGCTGTAGCTGGCATAGAACGACAGCTGCTCATCGAGCTTGTACACCACGCCCGCATGCGGTACCCAGGTCTGGCCGTTGCTGTCGGTGTTGACCTGGAACGGGCGCCCGCGGCCAGCGTACTGGTCGTATTGCTGGAAGCGCGCACCGGCCACCAGGATCCAGTGCTCATCCAGGTGCAGCGCGTCCTGTGCGAACAGCGCATCGGTGCGCAGCTTGTCGGTCTGGTCGCTTTCCTTGGCACCGACCGTGGTGCCTTCCACTTCCTGACCATAGACCGGGTTGACATAGCTGAAGGTCGATCGGGCTTTCTGCCGGATCAGGTCACCGCGGAAGATCTTGCGGTCCTCATGGTCGACGCCGAACAGCAGGTCGTTCTGCAGCCCGGCCAGTTGCACAGTGCCGGCCAGGCTCAGGGTGGCGAACTGGTCCCGGCTCATGGCGTCGTGCGTGCCGTCGATGCTGCGCGACAGCGTGCCGCTTTTCTCAATGACCTTGGTCACCCGCACCTGGCTGGCATCGTAGGTTTCACGGTTGAAGCTGTAGCCAAAGTGCAGCTTCCAGTCATCGGCCAGCTGGTGATCGAGTTCCAGGCGGTACAGGTCGGAACGTCCTTCCATGTCGTTGAATGGCTCATCCAGGCGCCGCGTGGCCGGGATGTCCAGCGGGTGGCCATTGTTGCCGAACGCCGTGCCCCGATCGAACGGCGAGAGAAACTCGCGATGCTCATAGGCCAGTACCACCTGGGTGTCCTCACCCAGCCAGGCCAGCGACGGCGCCACCAGCGATTCGCGGCGCACACCGTAGTTGCGCCAGTAGTCCTCGTCCTCGTGGTCGACGATCAAACGGTAGGCGAAATTGCTGTCGCCCAGCGCGCCGGTGCTGTCAAAGCCGCCGCCGCTGCCATTCTTGCCACTGCCGTAGGTCGAGCCGCGCACGTTCAGGGCGTTGTACTGCTGCAGCTGCGGCCGCTTGCTGACCACATTGATCACCCCGCCCGGGTCCTGGATGCCATATAGCAGCGACGCCGGGCCCTTGAGCACTTCGACCCGCTCGGTGCTGGCATTGAGGTTGCGGCCCTGTACCACCGGCATGCCGTCGCGCATGATCGAACCATCGCGGTTATCACCGAAACCACGCTTCATCACCGTGTCGGCGGTGCCGCCGAAGTTGTTGCCTTGGGTGATGCCGCTGACGTTGGCCAGGGCGTCGTCGAGGTTGCGCGGGGCCTGGTCGCGAATGACCTGGGCCGGCACCACGTTGATCGCCTGGGGAATGTCCTGGCTCGGGCCTTGCCCGCGCATGATCGAGGCGCTGGCGGGGGGCTGGTAGCTGTAGTCGTCCAGTTCCGAGCTTATCGTGGTCGCCTGCAGGTTGAGGGCGCCGGAAGTGTCCAGCGCTTCCAGGGTGAAGGTGCGTGCGTCGACGCGACGCCAGGCCAACCCGCTGCTGCCCAGCAGTTGCTGCAGGGCCTGCTCGGCGCTGTACCGGCCGTTCAGCGCCGGGGCCTGCACGCCTGCCAGCTCCTGGGTGTAGACCACGCCCTGGCCAGTGGTGCGACTGAAGGCGTTGAGCGCCTGGGCCAGCGGTTGCGCCGGCTGGGCGAAGGCGTACGCTTGCTGTTGTTCGACGGCGCCAGCCAGTGGAGCGAAAACGAGGGCCGGCAGCGCGGACAGGCCGAGCAAGAGAGGGACGCAACGCGGGGTGAACTTCATGGACGCTGACCTGTGAGAGGGTTATGACTGCGAATGAATCGCACTTCCACTCATTACACGGATGTCACGTCCTGTTACCTCACCCGCTAGCTGAAAATATTTTTTTCCTATGCCGGCGACTATCGGATGACCGTCAACCGCCCTAGTACGGTCTGCTGCGAAAAGCCCATCACCTTGCCCAGCGAATCCAGCGCCAGCAACGGCTCTGCCACAGGGAAACTGCCACTGACCTTGCGCTGCCCCAGTTGCTCGTCGAGCAACAGGATGCGCCCCGGGTAATAGCGCCCCAGGTCTTCAAGTACCTGCGCCAGCGGGACCTGGTAGTAGTTCAGCCAACCCTGGCGCCAGGCCAGGCGGTTGTCGCTGTCCACCGTCCCAAGGTCGCCCAGCCGGCCTGCAACGTAGGCCACCTGCTGGTTGGCCGTCAGTTCGCGCCTTGCAGCGCCTGGTGCCGGGCTTACTGCTACCCGCCCGCTACGCACCGTGACCTGGGCGCCTTCGCCCTGCTCACGTACTTCGAACTGCGTGCCGAGCACCCGCACCTCGCCACCTGCTGCTTCGACCAGGAACGGTTCGCCGGTATGCGTGACCTGGAAGAACGCCGCGCCATGCAGTAACCGCACGCGGCGCTCGCCTCGGACAAAATCGACTGCAATCGCGCTCTGCACATCCAGCGTCACTTGCGTCTGGTCGGCCAGAATCACCTGGCGCACCTGCCCGGCGCTGCTGTAGTCGGCCTGCAGGTCCTGCAACCACAGGCCGGGTTGCCACCCCCCGGCGATGCCCACGGCCAGTACCAGGCAGGCCGCCAGCGCCAGTGCCGCGAACCGCTGCCGCCACGGGGACCGGGCCGCTGGCTGGGCCATGGCGTCAAGATAACGCTGCAAGCCTTGCTGTTCTTCGCCAGCCAGGCGCGCTGCAGCGCTGCCGCTGGCCTGCCACAGCGCCTGCGCCTGGGCGTAGGCTGCGCGGTGCGCGGGGTCGCTCAGCAGCCAGCGCTTGAACGCGGCGCCCTCGGCTTGCGCGGGCTGCTCGTTGATGCGGCTGAGCCATTGCAGTGCAGCCTGGGACTGCGCCTCGGTAATCTGCGGTAGACGGCTCATCGGCGGGCACTCCCTGGCCGGCGTGGAATGGACGCGGGCTCGGCCACACTCGCCTTGCACGCCTCGAGGGCGCGCATCATATGCTTTTCCACAGCACTCCGGGACAGTTGCATGGCCGTGGCGATCTCGCCGTACTTGCAGCCGTGAATGCGATTGAGCAGGAAGATCTGCCGGGTACGCTCGGGCAAGGCGCGCAGGGCAGCTTCGATGCGCTGCAGGTCGTGGTCGACCTGCACGGCGTGCTCCGGCGCCTGGGCTTCATCTGCCGACAACGCCGCTTCGACCACACGTTCGCGGCTGCCTTCACTGCGCAAGTGGTCGATCGCCAGGTTGCCAGCGCAGCGCAGCAGGTAGGTATCCAACGCCTCGACCTTGACCTCGGGGCGGCGCCAGAAACGCAGGAACAGCTCCTGGACCAGGTCCGATGCCGTGGCCCGGCAACCGACCCGACGGCTGACCAATGCCTCCATGCGCGCCCGCTGGGCCTGGAACACTTCGACAAAACGCGCACGCCCGCCGCCGTTGTCGGTGTCCGGCTCGAACATGTTGCCCTGTTCGCTCATCGGGTCACCCGGCGTACACCACAAGCAACGGCCCCAGCACCACGCTGGCGGCGGCCAGGCCCAGCAGCAGCCGGGGCAGGTATGGCAGGCCGAATACCCACACGGTCGCCCCGGCCATCAGTACCGCGACCCATTGCACCAGGCCATGAGCCCAGCCAAGCAGGTGCACGCTGAGTACAAGCGAAGCCAGCAGCAGCAACCAGCCGGTGCTACGCAACAGACGCAGCTGGCCTGGGCGCGGCTTGCGCTCGAGCAAGTCGGTGAAGTGTTTCTGCATGGCCAGACACAAGGCAACCAAGCCTGCGAATGTGATCAGTGCGATACCCGCCATCAGCTTGCCCCCGCCGTTTCGACAGGTGGCATTCTGGTTGCTCGCCGGGCGTTTCTGGCAGCCGCCCTGGGCTTACGCGACAGCTTGCCGGCAAGCCAGGCGAGGAACAGGCCGGTCGCCAGCGCCGTCAGGTCGAAGCCGGCCATAGCCCAGTCCCCTGCTGGCAACGAATGGTTCAACCCCTGGCCGGTGGTCAGGGCATTGAGCAGCGGCAGCAGGGCAAAGGCCAGCGTGCCCAAGGCCAGTTGCTCGGCCCATGCCCGGCGCCCTCTGCGCAGCATGGCGTGCACCAGTGCCAGCCCCCAGGCGATGAAGAATACGTTGACCTCCCAGTCGGCCCGGCCTTGCACCCCTAGCGGGATCAGACGGTTGGCCCAGAAGAAACCGGCAACGGCCAGCAGCAGTCCGCTCATGCTGGCGATGTTGAGTACCTCGACCAGGCGCAGCTCGCCCGGCAGGCGTTCGTTCCCAGCATGCTTGAGCTGACGCTTGCCCAGCCACATCACCAGCCCGGTGCCGATCACCGCGGTACCCGCCATGCCAAAGAAGAAATACAGCCAGCGCAGCCAGGGCCCAGCGAAATTGCCCATGTGCAGGCCGGCAAAGCTGAACGCGGTCATCATCACCCCACTCTCCGGCTTGCCCTGGCTCAGCAGCGCACCCGTGGCGCCATCGAATGTCCAGTTGGCGCTGCGCCGATAGGCGACGTGGTCGGCCGACGATTGGGTGAAGGTTACGCGGGCATTGCGGTCGCCCGGGCTTTGCACCTGGATATCGCCAATATGCGCGCCCGGTTGCAGCTCCTGTACCCTGGCGTACAGGCCTGCCAACGGCACCAGCGGCGCGGCGACATGGGCTGCCGGAGGCGCATCGTTGCGGCCGAACAGGTCGTTGAAGTACTTGCCGCTGTCCTTGCCGTAGCTGGCCATGATGCCCGCCGGCATGACCATGTACATGAACAGCACCAGGCTGCTGTAGCTGATCATCAGGTGGAACGGCAGCACCAACACGCCGATGGCGTTGTGCCCATCCAGCCAGGAGCGCTGGCCCTTGCCGGGGCGGAAGGTAAAGAATTCCTTGAAGAATTTCTTGTGGGTGATGATGCCGGTCACCAGCCCCAGCAACATGATGAATGCACAGAACGTCGACAGCCAGCGGCCATAGGGATGCGGCATCTGCAGCTGGAAATGGAAGCGGTAGAAGAATTCGCCACCGCGGCTGTCGCGTGCCTGCAGCGGCTCGCCGGTCTGGGTATCGAGGGTCTGGCTGACAAAGCCACGTGGCCCGCCATTGGTGTCGCGATAGCCCACATTCAAGCCCGCCTCACGTGCGTTGGGCATGCGGATGAACCAGGTTCCCGAATGACCTGCGTTGTCCAGCAGGTAACGCTGGGCCACCTCCAGAGCATGGGTCGGGTCCAGTGCCTGACTTCGCACTTCCGGCCTGGACCAGTGGGTGATCTCTTCCTTGAAGTACGACAGCGTGCCGGTGAGGAAGATGGCGAACAACAGCCAGCCGAAGATCAGGCCGGTCCAGGTGTGCAGCCAGGCCATGGCCTGACGAAAGCCTTCTTTCATGCGCTTGTCATCCAGTAAGCCAAGCCGCTGATCACGCCCAGCAGCACAGTGGGCGCCAGCACACCCAACCAGGCACGCAGAGCACTGCGGCAGGCGAAGCACCAGATGAACGCCAACAGGTAGAAGACGAATGACAGCAACAGGCCTGTGAGTGTGGCATCGACCTGCGGCAATGGCACTACCAGAGCAATGCAGACACTGGCCATTGACGCCAGCAGGTAGCCGCCCAGCAAGGCGGCCAGGCTGCGTGAAGTCACGGCCAGGCGATAGCTGAGCGGGAGGCTGGCGATTTTACGCGTCATGGCGAACGGTCGGGCGTTATCGGGCATTCAATAATAATGATTTCAATTCTCATAAGCAAAGGCTGAGCACCGTGTGGTCAGCTGTGGCCCTGTATGCAACAAAAAATTTATTTTCAAAAAGGGCTTGAATTCGTTTCGCCGTTGCCTGACCTTAGAGTCAAGAGGCGCAGAAATTCCAAGGGTCTCAAGGGCCTAGGCGCGTCTCCATGCGAGCAAGCTGAATAAGGATTGAATCATGCAAATCCAGGTCAACAGCAGCAACCATTTCGAAGGCAACGCCCGGCTCGATCAGTGGGTCCGCAGCACTCTGCAGAACTCGCTGGAACGTTACGAAGACGACCTCACCCGCATCGAGGTCCACCTGCGCGACGAGAACGGCGCCAAGCCCGGTCCGCATGACAAACGCTGCCAGATGGAGGCTCGCCCCAAAGGCCATCAACCGATTTCCGTGACCCACACTGCCACTTCGCTGGACCAGGCAGTCGATGGTGCCGCCACCAAACTGAACCACGCGCTGGAACACTTCTACGGCAAGCTGCGCAGCAAGCGCGGCGCCCTGGAACTGAATGACCCGGACGCCTGATCGGTAATGCAAGCTACGCCCGGCCTCGTGCCGGGCGTTTTCATTGGTGTCGATCAATGGCACTGAACCAACTGCCGAAGGCGTCGGTCAACCCCTGCAGTCATTCATTGCAGAAGCACGACCATGAACAACCCATTCGAACGAATCAGTGCTGCATTCGCCCACGAATACCGGGTCAACCTGAGCATCGCCAACCTTGACGGCAGCATCATGCTGACCCTGTCCGACGACAGCGGCGTGGTCGCCAAGCGCCTCATCACCCAGGCCCAGCGCAATGACCCGGTGCGCCTGCAACGGGTGATCGACAGTATCCGCCTGGGCTTGGCCATCGAACACCAGCAGAACCCCTTGCAGGTGCTGGCCGCGCTGACCCGTGACGCTCAGCGGGAGCCGCGGCATTTCATGGCCAACTGAGGGCTACTTGCCCTCCTCCACTTCCTTGCCATTGGCGTCCAGCGCCTTGGTCGAGGGGTAGCGGTACGAGGCATAGCGCACCACCAGGATCGAGAACGCCAGCAACAGGATGCCACCGCACAGGTACAGCAGCCCTGCGTCCGGCGCCTTGTGGTGCGAGACATCGCCGATCAGCAGGCGAGTCAGCGCAGTGATGGCTACGTACAGCAGGAAGCGGATCGGCATGTGGTTGGTCTTGAAGTAGATCCCGACCATCGCCCCCAGCTCCAGGTAGATGAACAGCAGCAGGATGTCATCGACGCTGACCCCGCCCTTGCCGAGCATGTCCAGGAACGTCATCACCGCCGCATAGGCGGTAATCGCGCCAATGCCGAACAGCGCCAGGTAATGGAATGCCTCGACGCACAGGTTGCCCAGCGAGTCGGCCGAGCCGTGCAGGCCCTTGCGCAGCTTTTCTGCCCATTTGATGTTCACGATGTTCCATTCCCCGATACGTCTTGAAGGATGATGCGCCACCGGTGTGACGCTTGTGCCATGCAGTTAAAGGGCCAGGCCCTTGCCTTGGAAGGCGACCGATTGCCGCAAGGCACGCGCGCACGGGCAGAAGAATCGGCTTGCACGGTAGTGGCAAATGCCATTACTGTATATGGATACAGTAGATCGTAACGTAACCAGCAAAAAGGCACAGAGGTGATGAATGGCCGTCGAAGTGGTATACCGCAGCAGCCGCGACCCGGAGCGCTTGTTCATGGATAAGGCCGAAGCAGACCGTCACGACAAGATGCTCGAACTGGCCGAGCGCCTGGCCGAAGTGCTGCACAAGGCCGTGCCCTCGCTGACCGAGCAGCAGGTCGAGGAAGCCGGCATCTACATGGCCAGAAACCGCGATGTGTTCGCCCGGGCGTTCAAGAGCCAGCCGGATGCGTTGGCCGAATTGCTCGAGGCGCCAGCAGCCGAGCAATAGCTGCGCTGGCCTTTGTAGGAGCGGCCGTCAGCCGTAGAGCAGCCGTTCCGCCAGCATCTGCGCCACCCGCGCCGGCGAGCGTTTCTCCGCCTGCGCATGGCCAAACACTTCGGTCAGCCGCGTGGGGATGCGCGCCAGGTGCGCGGTGATGGTACCCAGGTTCTCGCCACGATGGGTAAGCGCCACATAGATCAACCCACCGGCGTTGATCACATAGTCAGGCGCATACAAAATCCCGCGCGATTCCAGCTGGTCGGCCACCTGCAAGGTGGTCAACTGGTTGTTCGCCGCCCCCGCCACCGCCGCGCAACGCAGTTGCATCACGCTCTGTCCGTTCAGCACCGGCCCCACGCCGCAGGGCGCGAAGATGTCGCAAGGGGTGCTGATCAATGCGTCGTTGGTGACCGGCTTGGCATCGAATTGCTCGACCGCCAGCCGCACCCGCCCTGGGTCCAGGTCGCTCACCAGCAAGTCGGCCCCCGCCGCATGCAGTTGCTCGGCCAGCGCATAACCGACATTGCCCAACCCTTGCACCGCAACCCGTAACCCTTGCAGGTCATCACTGCCAAGCCGAAACGACGTGGTCGCCCGAATACCAGCGAACACCCCCATCGCCGCATGCGGGGATGGATCGCCGCAGGCCGTGGTGCTGGTCACATGGGGAGTACTCTGGGCAATGCAGTCCATGTCCAGGGTCGAGGTGCCGCTGTCCACGGCAATGATGAAGCGCCCTTGCAACGTATCGACGAAGCGGCCAAAGGCCTCGAACAGTGCCGCGCGGTTTTCCACATGCGGGTTGCGCATGATCACCGCCTTGCCGCCGCCCAGCGGCAGGCCGGCCAGCGCAGCCTTGTAACTCATGCCCTGGGCCAGGCGAATGGCGTCGGTCATGGCGCTTTCGTCGTCGGCATACGGCAGGTAGCGGCAGCCGCCCATGGCCGGCCCCAATTGTTCACTGTGGATCGCCACCACGGCCTTGAGGCCGGTGGGCGGGTCGGTGAACAGGTGCAGCGACTGGGTACGGGTGCTTTGCATCAGTGCGAACATCGACTGGCTCCCCTGAGAGGTGCTCATTCCAGTATAGGCTTGGCCCTTGAGCCGACGCCGCCGCCGGACCACTGGACGAAACCACCCGCCGCGGCTAATACTCAAGCGTGTGTGGAGAAGCCCCATGAAGCCACGTCAAGCCTGCCTGGCCTGCCTGGAACGCGAGCCCGTCGCCCTGCTGGAAGCCGCATTGTGGATTGCCGCCGAGCATGACCGCAGCGTCGAGCCTGCGGCCAGCCTTGCCTTACTGCATGACTTGCAACGCGCGATCAGTGCCAACCTGCCGATGCTGCCGCTGTGCGAGCTGGCCCAGCCACTCCTGCGCCAGCTCAATGCCCTGGGCTTCCAGCAAGATGAGTATCACCCCCTGCGCCCACATGCCGCGCTGATGGACAAGGTGCTGCAGCGCCGTCGCGGCCAACCACTGGCCCTGGCCATCCTCGCCCTGGAACTGGCCCGGCGCCTGTCCATCCCGCTTGAGGGCGTGGGCTTCCCCGGCCACTTCCTGCTGCGCGTGCCGGGAGCCGACCACCTCCTCGATCCCTGCGGCGGCCGACGCCTCTACCCCAACGATTGCCGCGAACTGCTGGCACGTCAGTTCGGCGCGCAGGTAGCACTGACTGCCGAGCACATGCGCAGTGCCAGCCCCGCGCAGATATTGCAGCGCCTGTCACGCAACCTGCGCCAGTTGCATATCAGCAATGACGACCACCTGGCGGCACTGATCGATGCCGAACGGGTCATGCAACTGGGGCCGGCGCAAGTCGGCGACTATGTGACTCGTGCCTCGCTCTACCAGCATCTGGATTGCCCGCAGGCCGAGCGCTTCGACCTGGAACATGCCTTGCTACTGACGGAAGACCCGGTCCAGCGCCTGAAGCTGTCCGAACGTATCGGCAAGCTTCCGGCGGCGAACCGGTCCATTCACTGAGCCGGGCAGTCCGGCTGCCGGGAAGGGTGTGCCTTGGCGAACGCCGGGTGGCCGGCGGCCAGGGCGGCAACCCGCAGGATGCGCGGGAAGCCGTCGAGCTCGATGTTGAACCGTTCGGCCGCATACAACTGCGGGATCAGGTAGACATCCGCCAGGCCTGGCTCATCGCCGAAACAGAAGCCGTGGTCGCCGATCAGTTGTTCCACCGCTGCCAGCCCTTGGCTGATCCAGTGGCCAATCCACTGGTTGACCTGGGTCTCGTCGTGCCCGGCCTGGCGCAGCCGGTTGAGCACGCTGACATTGTGCAACGGATGGATGTCGCAGCCGATGATCGCTGCCACACCACGCACCTTGGCGCGCGCCTGCGGCGTGGCAGGCAGCAGCGCGGGCTGTGGATAAACCTCTTCCAGGTACTCGATGATCGCCGGTGACTGCACCAGCAGCTCACCGCCGTCAGTGCGCAAGGCTGGCACACGGCCCTGCGGGTTGACGGCGACATAGGCAGCACCGCGTTGCTCACCCTGCAGCAGGTTGACCGGCAGGGACTGGTAGGCCAGCCCCTTCAACGCCAGGGCAATGCGTACCCGATAGGACGAGGTGGAACGGTAATAGGTGTACAGCTCCATGCCCTGCCTCCTCAGTTGGCCGCGACGACCGTGCCGCGGCACTCGCCGAAGCCGATGCTGGCCACGCCATCACGCACGCAACGGCCACGCAGGATGATTTCGTCGCCGTCCTCGAGGAACTTGCGTACCTCGCCACTGGCCAGTTCCACCGGATGTTTGCCGCCTTCGGTGATCTCCAGCAGGCTGCCGAACGAACCGGGCGTGGCGCCCGACAGCGTGCCCGAACCGAACAGGTCGCCCGGCTGCAGCTGGCAGCCATTGACGCTGTGGTGCGCCACCAGCTGCGCCACGGTCCAGTACATGCTGCGGGTATTGCTCAGGGTCAGGCGATGCGGGGCCATGCCCTGCTCGCGCATGCGCTCGGTCAGCAGCAGCACTTCGAGTTCGATATCGAATGCACCGGCGGCCTGGTCGCGCTTGTCCAGCAGGTACGACAGTGGCTGCGGGTCGCCTTGTGGGCGTGGCGGCTGGGCGCAACGGAAGGGTTCCAGCGCTTCGGCAGTGACTACCCACGGTGAGATGCTGGTAACGAAACTTTTCGACAGGAACGGGCCCAGCGGCTGGTATTCCCAGGCCTGGATATCCCGCGCCGACCAGTCGTTGAGCAGGCACAGGCCGGCCACGTGCTCGGCGGCATCGCCAATCGGGATCGCCTGGCCCATGTCATTGCCCTGGCCGATCCAGATGCCCAGTTCCAGCTCGTAGTCCAGGCGCGCACAGGGGCCGAAGCTCGGTTCGCTGTGCCCGGCCGGCAGGGTCTGGCCCTTGGGGCGGCGCACGTCGGTGCCGGACGGGCGAATGGTCGAGGCGCGGCCGTGATAACCGATCGGCACGTACTTGTAGTTGGGCAGCAGCGGATTGTCGGGGCGGAACAGCTTGCCGACGTTCTTGGCGTGTTCGATGCCCACGTAGAAGTCGGTGTAGTCACCGATCTGCGCCGGGACATGCAATTGGCAGGCGCCGGCCGGATACAACGCAGGCTGCAGCGCCGCCTGGTGCTCGCTGTGCTCGCCCAGCAGCACCAGCAGGCGCTCGCGCAGGGCCACGCGCGCGCCGCGGCCGAGGGCGAAGAATGCGTTCAGAGCGCCACCGCGGGTGGCCTCGACAGCGGCCTTGGCGGCGCCGTCGAACAGGCCGGCAGCCAGCACCGCCTCAAGGTCGAGGATCGCATCGCCAATGGCCACGCCACAGCGCCTGGCTTCACCGGGCCGGCTGAAAATGCCCAACGGCAGGTTCTGCAGCGGGAAGTCGCTGTGCCCGTTGGCGTGCTCCACCCAGCTACGGGCAATGGCGGTCTGGTTCATCGGTTATCTCCGGTTCGGGTTGAAGGTGCTCGGCAGGGTGGCCCAGCAACTATCGTAGTCGGCCTGCAATTGCGGGCATTCGAGGGCCTGCACGCTCGGGCGCAGCACTTGGCTGGTCTCGAACATGAAGGCCATGGTGTTGTCGATCTTGTGCGGCGCCAGGTCGGCGGCAATGGCCTTTTCACAGGTTTCGGCATCGGGACCGTGGGCGCTCATCACCCCGTGCAGCGAGGCACCGCCCGGCAGGAAACCTTCGGCCTTGGCGTCGTAGGCACCGTTGATCAAGCCCATGAACTCGTTCATCAGGTTGCGGTGGAACCATGGTGGACGGAAGGTGTTCTCGGCCACCATCCAGCGTGGCGGGAAGATCACGAAGTCCATGTTGGCCATGCCGTGCACGCTGGTCGGCGAAGTCAACACAGTGAAGATCGACGGGTCCGGGTGGTCGAAGCTGACCGTGCCGATGGTGTTGAAGCGCCGCAGGTCGTACTTGTATGGCACGTTGCTGCCGTGCCAGGCGACCACGTCCAGCGGCGAGTGCTGCAGTTCGCAGGCCCAGTGCTCGCCCAGGAACTTCTGCACCAGCTGCACCGGGCCTGCGGCCTCTTCGTAATGCGCCACCGGGGTGAGGAAGTCGCGCGGGTTGGCCAGGCCGTTGCTGCCGATCGGGCCCAGGTCCGGAATACGCAGCGGTGCGCCGTGGTTTTCGGCAATGTAGCCACGCGCCTGGGCGTCGAGCAGCTCGACGCGGAACTTCATGCCGCGCGGGATCACCGCGATTTCCAGCGGTTCGACCTGCATGACCCCCAGTTCGGTGGCGATGCGCAGGCGGCCCTGTTCCGGCACCAGCAGCAGCTCACCGTCGGCGTTGAAGAACACCCGTTCCATCGAGCGGTTGGCGCGGTAGATGTAGATGCTGACGCCGGCCGGTTTGTCTGCTGCCGAGTTGGCCACCATGGGTAGCCAGCCGTCGATGAAGTCGGTCGGTTCGCTGGGGATCGACTGGGGGTTCCAGCGCAGGCGGTTAGGGGTGATGGCCCCCAGCGGGCCGCTCAGCGGCTGGCGCGCCAGGCGCTCGAAACGCGGATGTAGCGCAGACGGGCGAATGCGGTATAGCCAGGTGCGGCGCAGCTCGCTGCGGGCCATGGTGAACGCCGTGCCCGAGAGCAGCTCGGCATACAGCCCGTAAGGGGCCTTTTGCGGCGAGTTCTGCCCGACCGGCAGGGCACCTGGCAGGGCTTCGCTGGCAAACTCGTTGCCAAAGCCGCTGAGGTAGTGAAGGTCGGGTAACGTATCGCGATTCATCGATGCCTCCGGGCTCTGGCCGAGCCGTTGCTGGCAGCTGGCCGCCGGTCCCGATCGGGTTGGCAGCACGTCTGCATTGTTTTTATCGTAATCAGATTACGAATAACGTAATTTGCTACGAACAAGGCGTCAAGCTATAAAGGCGCGACGCGAAGAATCCGGAAACAGATGTCCATGGCCAAAGCCAGTTCCCCCGCCGACAACGGCAAGCAGAAAGTCCGCTCGGCAGAGGTTGGTACCGACATTCTCAAGGCCCTTGCGGAACTCTCCCCCTCCACCTCGCTGTCGCGCCTGGCAGAGCATGTGCAGATGCCGGCGAGCAAGGTGCACCGTTACCTGCAGGCCCTGATTGCCAGCGGCTTTGCCGAGCAGGATGCAGCCACCAACCATTACGCCTTGGGGCGCGAGGCCCTGCGGGTGGGGCTGGCGGCGCTGGGCAGCATTGATGTGCTCAAGGTTGCCGCGCTGCCGCTGTCGCAACTGCGCGATGAACTGAACGAGAGCTGCTTCATTGCCGTATGGGGCAACCAGGGCGCGACCGTGGTCAGCATCGAGCCGGCAGTACGCGCGGTTACCGTGGTCACCCAGATCGGTTCGGTACTGCCGCTGCTCAGCTCATCCACCGGGCTGGTGTTCGCCGCCTACCTGCCCGAGCGCGAAACCGTTGAATTGCGGGACCAGGAACTGGCTGCGCTGCAGCACAGTGCCGCCGATTACCAGGCAGTCCTGGCCGGCATCCGCGCACGTGGCCTGCATCATGTGCACGGGCTGCTGATGCCGGGCGTGGATGCGCTGTCGGCCCCAGTGTTCAATGCCATGGGGCGGATCGCCGCGGTGATGACCGTGGTCGGGCCAACCTCGATCTTCCATGCCGACGAGCACGGCCCGGCGGCGCAACGGCTGCTGGCGGCAGCACGGGAAACCAGCTGGCGCATGGGCTATACGCCTGCGGCACTATTGCCCGATGCGTAAAGGTGAATGTCATAAGCCGCTATTTTTCCTACAGGATCAAGCGCTTATTCTTAACTCACTGGCCGGCATGAAGGGCTCTCCCCCCCGCCTTTCAGGCCTGCGAGGTTCACCGACGTAGATTTTGAAGCTCCTTGATCTGACGTCTCGATTGGCCGCTGCGGCTTGCAGCGGCCTTTTTTATCTGCCCTGAAAATAATCTTCACCTGTGCCCGCGAAGAGGCCGGCACAGCCAGCGAAGGTTTCAGCCCAACGAGTATTTCTGCAGGTTGGCCATCATCTGCTGCAAGGCCTGCAAGCTGTCCTGCGGGTGCACCGCCCCTTCGAAGTCGCCGATGCGTGCCCAGTTCTCCGCCACCTGCTCCGGGGTAAAGCCTTCACGCGGATCGAAACCCACGCCCAGGCTACGCTCCCACCGCACCTTGCCCACCCAGCCGCCGCCCACTTCGAACAGGTCCCCGCTGCCCTGGCACTGCTCGCTGCCCAGGTACACCACCAGCGGGCTGACCAGTTCGGGCTTGAGCCGCTCGAACACCTGGGGCGGAATCAGCCCCTCGGTCATGCGCGTGCCACCGGTAGGTGCGATGGCGTTGACCAGGATGCCGTGCTTGCGCCCCTCGATCGCCAGGGTGCGGGTCAATCCGTACAGGCCCAGCTTGGCCATGCCATAGTTGGCCTGGCCAAAGTTGCCGTAGATACCGGACGTGGACGCGGTGAAGATCACTCGCCCCCAGTTCTGCTCGCGCAGGTGCGGCCAGGCGGCGCGGGTGACCTTGTAGGCCCCTTCGACATGCACCTGGTAGACCTGCTCCCAGTCGCTGTCTTCCATCTTGTGAAAGGTCTTGTCACGCAGGATACCTGCGTTGTTCACCAGCACATCGACCCTGCCGAAGCTGTCCAGGGCCTGCTCGACGATAAGTGCGCCATCGCTGACCGAGTCATGGCTGGCAATGGCGCTACCGCCAGCGGCGCGGATCTCCTCGACAACCCGGTCAGCGGCGCAGGCGCTGGCACCTTCACCATGGGTGGAACCACCAAGGTCGTTGACTACCACCCGGGCGCCACGCGCAGCGAACAGCAACGCATGGGCACGGCCCAGGCCGCCGCCGGCTCCGGTGACGATCACCACGCGATCTTGCAGACGGACAGGCTCGCTCATGCTCATGGCTCCAGGCAGGTTCAGGTCCGCCGAGTGTCCGCCGCCGAAGGCGAACGGACAATCAAGCGCCTGCCGGCTGAATGCCTGACAATAACGCAACGCGATGGTCGAAAGGCCTGGTCAGGACCAGGCCATCTTCTGCGGGTAATTGCGCAGCGGTCGTTCGCGAAACACGAGGTAATGGCGTAGCACCTGGACCGGCGCCTCGGTATGCGGATAGTGGCCGATGCCTTGCAACTGAACGGTGTCCGGCGCTGGTACCAGTTGCCGATAGCGCTCGACCATATGCGCGCCGGACAGCGGGTCGACCATGCCAGTGATCAAGCGCAGCGGCACGCCTTCGCGTTGCATCGCGCCAACCCAGCGGTCGCGGTACAACCTGCGCTCCGGCATGTAACCAACCAGTTTGTGCAGCACGCGCGTGCCATGGTTGGCGGTGATCAGGCTCCAGAAATCATCCAGTACACTTTCACTGGGATGGGTGCAAGGGCCATAGACCTGGATAAGGTTGCGCACCAGGTCGTCGCGCCCGAACGAGCGCCCTACCAGCCAGCCCACACGGCTGAGCAGCAGTTTCTGGATCAGCAGCATGCGGCAACTTTCCGGAAACAGCCCGCTGTTGAGGAACACGCAGCTGGCGATGCGGGCGCGCTGTTCGTAATGCCGCGCCAGCAGTTCCTGGGCCACGCTGCCACCGTAGTCGTGGGCCAGCAGGTGCACCGGCTGGTCGACCTGCAGTTCGGCGAGCAAGGCCTGCTGCAGGTCGGCCTGCTCGATCAGGCTGTAGACATGATCGACCGGTTTGGCCGAATCGCCAAAGCCGAGCATGTCGCAGGCGATTACCCGGAAGCGTTGGGCCAAAGGCCCCCACAAGTAATGCCAATCCCAGCTGGCGGTGGGGAAACCGTGCAACAGCAGCAGGGGCTCTCCTTGCCCTGCGGTCCAGTAGCGGATGCTCTGGCCCCGGAAGGTGAAACCCTGTCCCCGGGTACGCCAGACGCACAATGGAATTTCGGCCATGGGCATCAGAAAGGTCCCGGTGAAGTGGTGTTGGCTGAACAAGGCAAGGCTGTGCTCATAGCATGTCACCTCGGCACTTACATGTGCTCTCTGAGTCGAGGCTGAGTCTAGCCAGCAGCCCAGGGCCTTGAACTTGCATTGCCAGCCAGCTTGATGACTGAGCGAGTCAGTGGCACGAACGGTCAGAGCAGCATGGCCAGCAGCGGCGCCGCGAACAGGTTCAGCAGGCCGGTCAGGACCATTACCAGGCCCGCCACCGAACCCTCCTCGCGACCCACCTCGTGCGCACGGCTGACCCCTGCACCATGAGCACCGACACCAAACAGCGCCCCACGTGCCAGCGGCGTACGCAACGGCAACCAGCGCAGCAGAACGCCGCCGAACATGGCCCCGAGCACGCCGGTGAACATCACGAATACCGCAGTCAGCTCCGGTACGCCACCGAGGTCATGCGCCAGCGGCATGGCAAAAGGCGTTGTGATCGAGCGCGGCACCAACGACAGGCTGGTCGCACTGTCCAGCGCGAGCAGATGAGCCAGCCCCCAGGAACTGGCGATCGAGGCACTGCTGCCGGCAACCATGCCCACCATCAGTGCCGGCCAGTGGCGCGCGAGCATGGCCCGCTGCTGCCAGATCGGCACCGCGAAGGCCACGGTCACCGGGCCGAGCACACTCATCAGCCAATGGGTATTGCGGGCATATTCGGCATAGGCGGTGTGCAGCGGCACCGCCACCGCCAGCAGCAGGACCGGCACCAGGATCAGCGGCGACAGCAGGTAGCGGCCACTGCGCCGGTACAACCAGCGGCTGCCCAGATAGGCCAGCAGGGTCAGGGCGAGCCAGAACAGCGGCATGGGTTCAAGGCTCATGGCGCAACCTCCAGCGGCACACCAGCTCCACGGTCAATGCGGTCACCACCATCACCATCAAAGTGCTCACGGCAATCACCAACAAGATGCGCCAGCCTTCGTCACGGATCAGGGCGCCGTAATCGAGCAGGCTCATCAACGCCGGAATGAAAAACAGCAGCATTTCGGCCATCAGCCAGCCTGCTCCCAATTGCAGCATGGCCGGCTTGAGCACACCTGAAGCGAACAGCAACAGCAGCAATGCCAGGCCCATCACACCGCCCGGTATCGGCCAGCCCAGCCAGGCGGCAAGCTGGCCGCCGAACAGGAACAGGGAACAAAGGATCGCCAGCTCGATTAGCAGGCGCAGGGCTTTTTTCAATAACGCGGGTTTCATGGGGGGAGTCCTCGACAGGCCCTCATTTTAAGATTCGGCTGCCTAGGCCAGAAGCGAATTGTTAGACTACAAGCCATTCCAGAATGGAATTGCGACCATGGAATTCAAACAGCTGCGCAGCTTTATCGAAGTCGTCCATCGCGGTGGTTTCACCCAGGCGGCGCAAACCCTGCACATCAGCCAGTCGGCCGTGAGCAAGCAAGTTGCCCAGCTGGAGCAAGATCTGGGCCAGCCATTACTGGAGCGCCAGGCTTCACAACTGCACCTGACGGCGGCCGGGCGCATCGTGCTCGAGCGTGGCGAAGCCTTGCTGCGCCAACGCCAGGCACTGCTGGGCGAACTGGACGACCTCAGCCAGATGGGCCGCGGCGAACTGCGCCTGGGCTTGCCGATGCTGGGCAGCGACGCGCTGTTTGCCGGGTTGTTCGCCGAGTATCGGCGTCGCCACCCGAACATCGCCATCCAACTGCTCGAGGGCGGTAGCCGCAGTGTCGAGCAGGCAGTCAGAAGTGGCGAGCTGGAGCTGGGCGGCAGCCTGACACCTGCTGACGAGGCGTTCGACTACCAGCCTTTCTGCAACGAGCCACTGGATGCCCTGCTACCGGTCGGCCACGAGCTGGCGGACCAGGACGAGGTAGACCTGTGGCAATTGGCCGACACTCCGTTTCTGTTGTACCAGCGCAGCTTCGTGCTCAACGACCGGTTGCTGAAGGCTTGCCAGCAACAAGGCTTTACCCCCAAGGAAGGCGGGCGCAGTGGCCAGGCAGACTTCCTTGCCGCGCTGGTGGCGGCGGGCCAGGGCGTGGTCTTGCTGCCCCGTGTGGTGGCAAAAGCACTGCAACGCCCCGGGGTAGTGCGTTTGCCGCTGCGCTCACCAAAGGATCTGCGTTGGGACATCGCCTTCATCTGGCGGCGCGGGGCGTACCTGTCACGGGCAGCGCAGGCGTGGTTGGCGTTGGTGAACGAGCGGCCAGTGCTCGAGAACAAGGAATGAGACGCCCTTGCTGGCCTGTTCGCGGGCCTGCGAAAAGGTCGGTACAGGCGACAGAAACCGTCAGGCTTTCAATGCAACAGCCAACTCAGCCAGCCAGGGCTCGGCATCCGCTTCGGGGGTTACCGTCTCACTGGCGTCCAGGCGCAGCATTGGCTGTACTTCCCGCACGCCCAGCTCGGCGAACAGCTCGCGCATTTGCTCACCGCCACCGCAATAGGTATCGCCATAACTGGAATCGCCCAGCGCGATCACCGCACCCGGCAGGCCGCGCCAGGCCGCTGGCAGCGTATCGCGGATGCTGGAGTACAACGGCATGAGGCTGTCCGGCAGTTCGCCCATGCCGGTGGTCGAGGTGACAGCCAGTAGGGCATCAGGGGTAAAACCTTCGAGGTCCTGCAAAGTGGCGCGCGCCGCATGCCAGGCCTCCAGGCCCGCGGCCTTGAGCAGTGCTTCTGCGTGACGGGCGACTTCTTCGGCGGTGCCGTAGACCGATCCGGAAATAATGGCGACTTTCATCAAGTAGAGGATTCCGAAACTGAGTGAAAACGTAGGATACTAGCATTCAGTGCTGGCAAAAGGCTGCCTCTACTCTAGTCGCCATCTTCAGCCCTTCTTCGCCAATGGCCCGAACATGATCAACGCGCAACTACTGCAATCCATGGTCGATGCATCCAATGACGGGATTGTGGTCGCCGAACAGGAAGGCGACGACACCATCCTGATCTACGTGAATGCCGCCTTCGAACGCCTGACCGGCTATAGCCGTGACGAGATCCTTTATCAGGACTGTCGCTTCCTGCAGGCCGATGACCGCGACCAGCTTGGCCGCGCCCGCATTCGCAAGGCGCTGGCCGAAGGCCGCCCGTGCCGCGAAGTGCTGCGCAACTACCGCAAGGATGGCAGCGCCTTCTGGAATGAACTGTCGATCACCCCGGTCAGGCACGACGCCGAACAGCGCACCTACTTCATCGGTATCCAGAAAGAAGTCAGCCGCCAGGTCGAACTGGAACGCGAGCTGGCCGAAATGCGCGCTCGTCCGAAACCCGACGAACGCAGCTGAACCAAGCGCGACGCTCGCGGTCAATCCCGTTGAAGAAATTGTCACCCTCGAGTTCGATCATGCAAGCAGAAGCGCTCCTGACTCAGGACGAGCTGGACTTCATACAGAGCATGCAGCATTCGCCGCAACTGAACCTGGCCGACCCCATGTCGAGCCTGCTGGTCAATGGCGACCGCCGAATCCAGAGTTTGCTCACCCGTCTGGTAGCCAACGAACAAGTCACCTTGCAGGCCCAGTTCAACAACCAGCAGATCAGCTTCCCGCTGCAACTGGTGGAGGACGAGTTCCACGCCCTGCACCTGCAACTGGGCTCGCCGGAAATCTACGAAGACGGCCCCAGCTTGCGCCCGTGGCGCCTGTCGATGGAGCAGCCGAGCGCGTTGCTCGATGCCCAAGGCCAGGACAGCGGCCTGTGGGTTCGTGACATCTCGTTCAAAGGTACGCTGCTGGAAATCCGTGGCCTGCCTGCCGCGCCCGCCCGTTTCGAACTACGCTTCGCCCCCGAAGGTATCAACCCCATCGAACTGCTGGGTGTGTTGAGCCGGCGCATCGGCCCGGACCTGGCTGCCTACGACCTCAGCCAAAGCTCGGCAGAAGAGATCGAACGCCTGCGCGACTACATTCTGCAAGCCCACCGCCGGGCTCACCCCGAGCTGCACACTCAAGTATCGAGCTGACCGGCCAGAAATTGCCGCAATCGCTGGCGCATCACACTGCCCTGCGCACCCAGGCAGGCTATCGGGCTGCCTGCCAGGCTGTCCTGAGCCAGCTCCGCCGCTTCACCAGCCAGTAGCAACGGGCACTCCAGCCCAGCCACCAGGCGCGCCAGGCGGCGACCGAGTTCTGTGGTAAGCGACTGGTGGGAGAACAACACCAGGGCATCCGGTTTCAGGCGCTCGCAGACCAGCGCCAGCTCCGCCAGCGGTTGGCCGCTGGGCAGCAGGGTAACTCCCACTTCGTCGCTGCCCAGCATCAGGCTGGTCACCAGCAATTCCAGCTCGTGACATTGCCCCGGAAGCGGCGCCAGCAGCACCGTGCGCCGGCGCGGTGCCTGGGCAAGCTGCAAGCGGGCGAACACCCGCCCACGCAGGAACTGGTCAAGGAACAGCCACTCGCTGGCCTGCCCGTAACTGCCCTGCCCAACCGCAAGGTCATGCCACACCGGCATGAACACTTCGCTGAATACCTGGTCCAGGGTAGTTGCCGCGAAGACCTCGTTGAACAAGCGGTCCAGGCCCGCCGCGTCAAACCGTTGCAGCGCCTGGCGAATCTGCTGTTGCCAACGCGCCCAGGCGTCCGTCACCCCGCCTGTCGGCCCGGCCAGGGCATGGTCGCGCGCGAGAATGCTGGCGACCTTGCTCACCGCCACGCCGCGCTCCAGCCAGCCAAGGATGCGCCGCACGTCATCGATGTCGGCCTGCGAATACAGGCGATGGCCACTGTCGGTGCGGGTTGGCTGGATCAGGCCATAGCGGCGTTCCCAGGCGCGCAAGGTTACGGCATTGACGCCGGTCAGGCGGGAAACCTCACGGATCGGAAACAGGTCCTGCTGCATCAGGCCCGCATCAATCATTGGATTACGTCCCTGTTCGTTCATCTTCACGGAGTACCCTGTGGGCGGAAGTCGAGCAGTAGTCTACTACGACGTCGACGGCCACAGGGATCGACCGTTTGCCGGCTGACAGTTGCCGATGCACGCCGATACGCGATAATCCGCGCCCGATTCTTGCATGCACGCCTGTGTCGCCCACCACCCCGGGCGCTTCAGCCAGAAGGGCCAGCTACCCGCCAGCCCTGTTGCCAGGAGATACACGATGTCTACCCCACCCGTCACCCTGATGGTGTCGCGCCGCGCCGCCCATGGCCGCTACCAGGACCTGCTGGCCTGGCTGCATGAAGGCGAGCAGTTGGCTACCGACTTTCCCGGCTACCTCGGCTCCGGCATCCTCGCCCCACCCAGCGATGGCGATGAGTTCCAGATCATCTTCCGCTTCAGTGACGAACCCACACTGCATGCCTGGGAGCACTCCGCGTCGCGCCGGGCCTGGTTGCAACGTGGCAACGGCCTGTTTGAACGCCCCAGAGAAGCGCGCGTAAGCGGCATTGATGACTGGTTTGGCACCAACATGGTGCAAAAACCACCGCGCTGGAAGCAGGCCGTGGCCATCTGGCTGGCGTTTTTCCCGGTGTCGCTGGTATTCAACCTGGTGTTCGGCCACTGGCTGGCAGCGCTGGACCTGGTGCCTCGGGTACTGCTCAGCACCCTGGCCCTGACGCCTGTGATGGTCTACCTGTTCATCCCGCTGTCCACCCGCCTGCTGGCCGGCTGGCTACAGGCCGCGCCGCGCGGTGGAGCAGTACTGCGCAGCCGCTGAGCGCAGCGGTACAAGAGGAAATTTCTTGAGGTATGCTGGGCGGCAACGACAGACCAGACAAGTTGACCGCCCGAACATGAACAGCCCAATTCTCGTAACCGGAGCCAGCCAGCGTGTCGGGCTGGCCCTGGCCCTTGAACTGGCCCAGGCCGGCCACACGGTGGTCAGTGCCAGCCGTAGCGCCCAGCCAGGGGCGACCCACCCGAACATCGTGCAGTTCCAGGCCGACCTGTGCCAGGCGGCCGACCGCCAGGCCCTGATCGACTACCTGCACAGCCATTACGACGGCCTGCGCGCAATCATCCATAACGCCTCGCTGTGGCTGGACGATGGCCTCGACAACCTCGAAACCATGTTCCGCCTGCATGTCGAAGCACCCTACCACCTCAACCTGGCACTGGGCGACCTGCTGGCCAGGGAGGAAAAGGCCGACATCATCCACATTTGCGACGAAACCTCTTCGCGCGGCAGCAAAAGCCATATCGGTTATGCCGCAACCAAGGCGGCGTTGCAGAACATGGTGCTGTCGTTCGCCGAAAAATATGCGCCCAAGGTGCGTGTGAACGGTATTCTTCCCGGGCTGCTGATCCTCAAGGAAGGAGGTGACGAAGCCTACCGCCAGCAAACCCTGAAGAAGGCCTTGCTGGAGTTCGAACCAGGCGCCGGCCCGCTGATCGAGACGGTCAAGTACCTGCTCGCCAGCCAGTACAGCACCGGCAGCCAGGTGGTCATCAACGGTGGCCGCCACCTGAAGAACCGCATGACCTGAGAGAAGCCCATGACCCCACAGCAACAGCTCGAACTCGAGGCCGCCGCGTTCCGGCGCCTGGTCGAACACCTGCAAAAACGCAGCGACGTGCAGAACATCGACCTGATGAACCTGTCCGGCTTTTGCCGCAACTGCCTGTCCAAGTGGTACAAGGCGGCGGCTGACGAGCGCCAGCTCGAGGTGAGCCTGGATGATGCCCGCGAAGCGGTGTACGGCATGCCTTATGCCGAGTGGAAAGCCCAATACCAGAAAGAAGCCAGCGCCGAGCAGCAAGCGGCGTTCGAAAAAGGAAAACCTCGTGACTGACCTCGACACCCTGCGCGCCAGCCTGGCCAGCGGCAAACACCTATTTGCCGACACCCTGGCGTTCATTGCCGACCATTACAGCTACCAGCCACAAGCCTTCGACAACGGCGGCGTGGCGAATGCCGCCGGGCAGAACGAAGGCTCGTGCAAGACCCTGGGCCTGGCGCTGCTGGAAGGGCTGAGCGACCAGGAAGCGCTGCTGGCCTTTGGCGAGCACTACCGTGACGTGCTGGCCACGCCCGAGGGCAGCGACCATGGCAACATCCGCGCGCTGATCAAGCATGGCCTGGCAGGTGTGAAGTTTGCCGGGCAGCCGCTTTCGCGCAAGGCTTGAGATAGCCGGGGCTGCTTTGCAGCCCGTCGCGACACAAGGCCGCTCCTACAGAAGACCGCGTTCGCTTGTAGGAGCGGCCTTGTGTCGCGATAGGGCCGCAGAGCGGCCCCAAAATCTCGAAACCAACCTCAGTGGATGATGGTTCCCAGCACCTCACCCGGCAACCCACCCTGCTGCAACCACTGCAAGGCCACCGGCCACAAACTTTCGCGAAAGCGGTCACGGAAGAACGCGAAGTGGCCAATTTCATCGACCGAGATATCCACAGGCGCAATGCGCAGGTGCTGGCGCTTGGCGCCCTGCAGATAACCCAGCAAACGCTCGGTCGCCGCCACGGTACCAAAGGGGTCGTCGGTCAGGCTGATGGCCAACGTCGCCGCCCGCACCTGGGCGAACGGTAGTGCCTCCAGTGCACGCCCGCTGGGTCGGTGCTCATAGCGTGGGGTACGGGTGGTCCAGTCGTGCACCACGCCGGATGGCGTGTCCTCCAGCCAACCCAGGCGCTTGCCGGGAAAGTAACCGAACACCCGGGTGAGCAGCGGCATTACCACATGCCACTTGCCGAACAGCTGCCAACGCTGGTCAGCCGCGTAATCGCGCCAATAGGCGAATTGCGCACCAACCATCACCACCCGGCGAACCTTGCTCGCCGAAGGTGCCAGCCCCACTGCACAGCCGCCAAAACTGTGCCCCACCACGTCCACCGGCTGGCCGGGGAAATGTTCTGCGGCATGCACCAGCATGGCTTCGAAATCCAGCCGGCCCCAATCGCTCCAGGAGGCCTGGAAGCCGCGCAGCGATGGTGGGCGGGATTCGCCGATACCACGGTAGTCGTAGGTCAGCACATCGCAGCCCTGGGCGAACAGGTAGTCGGCAAAGCGCGAGTAATAGCGGCAGCGTACCGAAGTGGCAGCATTGATGATCACCAGCGGCCGCTGGCTGTCAGGTTGGGCGTGGCGCCAGCGGAAGCCGCCGAGGCTGTAGCCGTCGGCTGCGGTATGGCGAAAGGCGGTGGCAGGTTGGGCAAGGCTGCTCATGGCACATTCCCTGTTCTGGTGCGCCAAAGCTAGCAAAAAATCGTCAGCCTGTGCTGGCCTTATCGCCGGCAAGCCGGCTCCCACAACTATTGCACAAGCCCAAAGGCCTGGGGACACTCGGTGGGAGCTGGCCGGCGATGAGGCCAGCGCAGTTTCAGCTTACAGCTCGACGCAGTCGAACTTCACATCGGTAGCCACGTCTTCGTCGTAGTTGACGTCAGCACGCTCGAAGCCGAACAGGTTGAGGAACTGCTTCTTGTAACCGGCATAGTCGGTCAGCTCGAACAGGTTCTCGGTGGTCACCTGTGGCCACATGGCCTTGCAGGCATCCTGCACGTCGTCACGCAGTTCCCAGTCGTCCAGGCGCAGGCGGCCCTTTTCGTCGACCTCGGCCGGCGCACCGTCGGCGCGGTACATGCGGTCGCGGAACATGCGGTCCAGCTGGTCCTGGGTACCTTCGTGAACACCCTTTTCCTGCATGATCTTGAACACCATCGACAGGTACAGCGGCATCACCGGGATGGCCGAACTGGCCTGGGTAACCACCGACTTCAGCACCGCCACGTTGGCACCGCCGTTGATATCAGCGGCCAGTTTCTGGTCCAGGCGCAGGGCGGTTTCGTCCAGGTCCTGCTTGGCCTGGCCCAGCGCACCGTGCCAGTAGATCGGCCAGGTGATTTCGGTGCCGATGTAGCTGAAGGCCACGGTGCGGGCGCCTTCGGCCAGCACGTTGGCGCCCGCCAGGGCATCGATCCACAGCTGCCAGTCCTGGCCGCCCATGACGGTAACGGTGTCTTGGATTTCCTGCTCGGTGGCCGGCTCGATGCTGGCCTCGATGATGGTGTCCTTGTTGGTGTCGATGGCGGTCGACTTGTATGGCTGGCCGATCGGTTTCAGCGCCGAACGCACCACTTCACCCGTCTGCGGCAGCTTGCGCACCGGCGAGGCCAGCGAGTAGATGACCAGGTCGACCTTGCCACCCATTTCGTTCTTGATCAGCTCGATGACCTTGGCGCGCGCTTCGTCGGAGAAGGCATCACCGTTGATCGACTTGCTGTACAGGCCTTCGGCCTTGGCAAACTTGTCGAAGGCGGCAGCGTTGTACCAGCCAGCGGTGCCGGCCTTGGTCTCGGTGCCTGGTTTTTCGAAGAACACACCCAGGGTGTCGGCCTTGAAGCCGAACGCCGCGGTGATACGGGCTGCCAGGCCGTAGCCGCTGGAAGCGCCGATGACCAGGACCTTCTTCGGGCCATCCTCGCGCACGCCCAGCTTGCGGGTGGCTTCGATCTGGTCACGGACGTTGAGCTCGCAGCCCTTCGGGTGAGTCGTGGTGCAGATGAAACCGCGAACCTTAGGATGAATGATGGCCAATGTCTGTACCTCGTCAGGTTTATGCCGGGGAAGCGCCACCATCGGGCGTTTCCGAATGAATTGATCAGAGGGTGAGACTACCCTCGCTGGTTATCCGACACATATTACGGGCTGATCAGGGGGATGCAAAACGGAGCTTCGCCGGTACCGGCCCTTTCGCAACGGTTCGGCGCGCAACAGCCGGTGCACTTGGTCGCGGGGCCGATGCGCGTCGGCTGTGCGCCTATTCATTGGTTTTCCACATCAATCGCAAAGAAAAACAAACTTAACAAATGAGCCCAAGCCACCGATGCTTGAAGCACTACGCCCATCGCACGGAGAACAACAACATGAACGACGTGGTTATCGTCGCTGCAACCCGTACCGCCATCGGCAGTTTCCAGGGCGCCCTCGCCACAGTGTCTGCGGTAGACCTCGGTGCCGCCGTGATCAAGCGCCTGCTGGAGCAGACCGGGCTGGAGCCGGCGCAGGTCGATGAAGTGATCCTCGGCCAGGTGCTTACCGCCGGTGCCGGGCAGAACCCCGCACGCCAGGCTGCGATCAAGGCCGGCCTGCCCTACAGCGTACCGGCGCTGACCCTGAACAAGGTCTGCGGTTCGGGCCTGAAGGCCCTACACCTGGCAGCCCAGGCCATCCGTTGCGGTGATGCCGAGGTGGTCATCGCCGGGGGCCAGGAGAACATGAGCCTCGCCCCCTATGTGATGCCCTCGGCCCGTACCGGCCAGCGCATGGGCCACGGCCAGCTGGTCGACAGCATGATCAGCGACGGCCTGTGGGATGCTTTCAACGACTACCACATGGGTATCACGGCGGAAAACCTGGTGGACAAGTACGGCCTCAGCCGTGAACAGCAGGACGCGTTTGCCGCCGAGTCGCAGCGCAAGGCGGTGGCGGCGATCGAGGCGGGCCGCTTCGATGCCGAGATCACGCCGATCGTGCTGCCGCAGAAGAAGGGCGAGCCCAAGGTCTTCGCGCGAGACGAACAACCACGCCAGGACACCAGCGTCGAATCCCTGGGCAAACTGCGCCCTGCGTTCAAGAAGGATGGCAGCGTCACCGCCGGCAATGCTTCCAGCCTGAACGATGGCGCCGCCGCCGTGATGTTGATGAGCGCCGCCAAGGCCAAGGCCCTGGGCTTGCCGGTGCTGGCCAGGATCGCAGCCTATGCCAGCGCTGGCGTAGACCCGGCGATCATGGGTATCGGCCCGGTTTCGGCGACCCAGCGTTGCCTGGATAAAGCCGGTTGGCAGCTGGCCGAACTGGACCTGATCGAAGCCAACGAGGCCTTCGCCGCGCAGGCGTTGGCAGTGGGCAAGGCGCTGGGGTGGGATGCTGCGCGGGTCAACGTGAATGGCGGGGCAATTGCCCTCGGCCATCCGATCGGGGCGTCCGGGTGCCGGGTGCTGGTGACCCTGCTGCACGAAATGATCAAGCGCGATGCCAAAAAAGGCCTGGCTACCCTGTGCATCGGTGGTGGGCAAGGCGTGGCGTTGGCGATCGAGCGCTGATTACGCCGCCGTATCTGCAGCGCCTGTGAGACCGAGCGCCGCCCGCGCGGCGCATCGCGAGCTGCGCTCGCTCCTACGTCTGTTTCGGGCCAATTATTTCTGGGGCATTTGCGCGCGAACGTTTTGGCGCATGACGGAATGATCGCGTCATATGAACCAGGCGGTCGCGCGCGACTGTCATAGGCGTTACTGGCCCGAAACAGACGTAGGAGCGAGCGCAGCTCGCGATGCGCCGCGCGGGCGGCGCTCGGTCTCACAGGCGCTGCAGTTATCACGGCAAACACCTCGCTGCCCCCTCAAATCACCTACCTAGGCCAAGGTACGCAGCTCGCGGGCAGCAGCAACCATATTGATCAGCGCCGCCTCGGTCTCGGGCCAGCCACGGGTCTTCAGCCCGCAATCCGGGTTGACCCACAAGCGCTCGGCGGGGATACGCCGGGCCGCCTTGCGCAACAGCTTGACCATTTCCTCGCGGCTCGGCACCCGCGGCGAGTGAATGTCATACACCCCCGGGCCGATCTCGTTGGGGTAGGCAAACCGCTCGAATGCCGCCAGCAATTCCATGTCCGAACGCGAAGTCTCGATGGTGATCACGTCGGCATCCATTGCCGCGATCGACTCGATCACGTCATTGAACTCGCTATAGCACATGTGAGTGTGAATCTGGGTTTCGTCACGCACGCCCGAAGCACACAGGCGGAACGCCTCGGTAGCCCACTCCAGGTAATGGGCCCAGGCGCCGTGGCGCAGCGGCAAGCCTTCGCGGAAGGCTGCTTCGTCGATCTGTACGATCCGGATCCCCGCCGCTTCCAGGTCGAGTACTTCGTCGCGGATCGCCAGTGCCAGCTGACGCGCCTGCACCTCGCGGCTGACATCCTCGCGTGGGAACGACCACATCAGCATGGTCACCGGGCCGGTCAGCATGCCCTTCATCACCTTACCGGTCAGGCCCTGGGCATAGGTGATCCATTCCACGGTCATGGCCTTCGGCCGGCTCAGGTCGCCAACGATCACCGCCGGCTTCACGCAGCGCGAGCCATAGCTCTGTACCCAGCCGAAGCGGGTAAAGGCATAGCCATCGAGCTGCTCGGCGAAGTACTCGACCATGTCGTTGCGCTCGGCCTCGCCGTGTACCAGCACATCCAGGCCCAGGTCTTCCTGGATTTTCACCGCGTGGCGGATCTCGCTGTGCATGGCCTCGACATAATCGGCCTCGCTCAGCTTGCCTTGCCGGTAGGCCTGGCGTGCCAGGCGAATCGCCGACGTCTGCGGGAACGAACCAATGGTTGTGGTCGGGAACGCGGGCAGGCCGAGCCGCGCACGCTGCTTGCCGATACGCTGGGCAAACGCCGACTGGCGCTGGCTGTCGGCGGGCTTGATGGCGGCCAGGCGGGCTTGCACGGCGGGTTTGTGAATGCGCGGAGAAGCCGCGCGGCTGGCCTGTACGGCCTGGCTCTGCGCCAGGGCAGCGGTAACCTCCGCGGCCTGCGGGTCATCGATGGCCTTGGCCAGTAGCGCCACCTCCTGGCACTTCTGCACGGCAAAGGCCAGCCAGCTTTGCAGCTCGGCATCCAGCTGGTCTTCACGGTCCAGATCCACCGGGCTGTGCAGCAGCGAGCAGGACGGTGCTACCCACAGCCGGTCGCCGAGGCGTTCATGGGCATGGCGCAGTACCTCCAGCGCCTGCTCCAGGTCGCAGCGCCAGACATTGCGGCCGTTGACCAGGCCCAGCGACAGCACCTTGTAGGCCGGCAGGCGGTCGAGGATGGTCGGGTACTGCTCGGGTGCCCGCACCAGGTCGATGTGCAGGCCATCGACCGGCAGGTTGGCAGCCAGGCCAAGGTTGTCCTCCAGGCCGCCGAAGTAGGTGGCGATCAGCTTCTTCAGCGGCGCACGCTGGATGATGTTGTAGACGCGCTCGTAGGCGTTCTTCCAGTCCTGGGGCAGGTCCAGGGCCAGGATCGGCTCGTCCAGCTGCACCCACTCCACGCCTTGGGCAGCCAGGCGGTTGAGGATCTGGTCATACAACGGCAACAGACGGTCGAGCAGCTCCAGCTTGTCGAAATCGCCGCCCTTGGCCTTGCCCAGCCACAAATAGGTCAGCGGGCCGATCACCACTGGCTTGACCGTATGGCCCAGGGCCTGGGCTTCGTCCACTTCTTCGAACAGCTGTTCCCAGCTGAGGACGAACTGTTGGTCGGCGGTGAATTCGGGGACCAGATAGTGGTAGTTGGTGTCGAACCACTTGGTCATTTCCTGGGCGTGGGCGCCGCCACAGCAGCTGTCTCCGACGGCACCACGGGCCATGGCGAACAGGGTTTGCAGGGTTGGCCTGGCGCCGTCACGGCTGCGAAAGCGCTGCGGGATCACGCCGAAGGTCAGCGAGTGGGTCAGCACCTGATCGTACCAGGCGAAATCGCCGACCGGCAGCAGTTCGATTCCGGCGTCTTTCTGCACTTGCCAGTGGCGGGCACGCAGCTCGCGGCCGACGGCGCGCAGGCCGGCTTCGTCGAGTTCACCCTTCCAGTAGGCTTCCTGGGCCTTTTTCAGCTCGCGGTCGCGGCCGATACGTGGAAAGCCCAGGTTGTGTGCCAGTGCCATGTCTTGTCCCTCAGCATGCAGAAATGAATGAGGGGATTTTCCGGGTGCTGGAATCTTGAGACAAACTCATTAAATTTGAGATGAACTCAAGATTTTCTCATGATCGAGAATTTGTGCTGTCTGTACTGGCCCCATCGCGGGCATGCCCGCTCCCACATGCGTCCAGGTTCATGCAATACCTGTGGGAGCGGGCGCGCCCGCGAAGAGGCCGGCACAGGCACACACATGTCTCATTCAGAGCATGACCCCACCCGCCTTCTGCCGCACAATGCCACCCTGACCACACCAGGTGCCCGGCCCCATGAGCCTGCTGAAAACCGCGCTGCGCGAAAACACCTTCGTCTGCGTCATGGAATTCGTCCCAAAGCCCTCGGCAGAACGTTTCGCTGCCATGGAGGCAATCCTGGCCCGCGCGCATCTGTGCGGCTGGCCAATGACGGTGGCCATCGGCGACCGCGTCGGCAGCCCGCTGGACATGTCACCCCTGGATGCTCTCGCCTCGTTCAGCAACCCGGTACCGGCCCTGCCGCACTTCTCCGGCAAGGACCGCGAACGCCATCACTTGCTCGCCCAACTGCAACGCATGGATGCGGCCGGCCTCGACCAGTTGCTGCTACTGACCGGCGACCGCCTGCCCGGCCACCAGCCTGGCCAACGCCCGGTGCGCTACCTGGAGTCGGTCGCTGCCCTGCAGATTGCCCGCCAGGCCTGCCCGCACTGGCTGCTCGGCGCGGCCCTCAACCCGTTCAAGTACTGTGAGGAAGAAGGCGGCGCCCAGTACTTCAAGGCCGAGAAAAAGCTGGCGGCAGGCGCCGATTTTTTCACCCTGCAACTGGGCTTCGATGCCGACAAGCATCAGGAAGCCATGCACTGGATGAGCCGCCAGGCCACGCCCAGGCCGATGCTGGCCTGCCTCATGAGCCTTACCCATGGCCGCGCGGCGATGCTCGACCAGGTCGCCGGGGTGACCGTCACGCCGTCCATGCGCGACCTGCTCGAAGCTGAAGCGGCCCAGTCCAAGGCCTTTGCCCAGGCACGTAGCGTCGACCGCCTGGCGCTGCAGATCATCGGCGTCAAGCTGATGGGCTATGCCGGTGTGCACCTGTCAGGGATTCATGAACTCAAGGAATTGTTGGCGCTGGAAGCACGCCTCGAGCATTGGCAAGCGCAAATCGAAACGCTGGAACACTGGGCGCCGGCCTGGCACGCCAGTTGGCAGATGCCTGGCCTGCCGGCGGTCAGTTTCCACCCGCCACAGGCTGGTTGGCGCCAGGGCGAATCACGGGTCGCTGCCTCATTTGCGGAGAAGGCGCACTATCACCTGATGCATGGCATGCATGCGCTGCTGTTCAGCCGCCGCAATGCCCTGAGCAAGGCATTTGGCTGGGCGGTGCGCCAGCCGTTGTGGGCCACGCGCCTTGGCGCGCAGGTACTGCACACGGTGGAACGCGCGGTGAAGCAGCCGCTGGTAGGCTGTGATACCTGCGGCCGTTGCCGCCTGGAAGACACCCTGTACATCTGCCCGGAAACCTGCCCCAAGGGCCTGGCCAACGGCCCTTGCGGCGGTACTGCGCTGAACCGTTGCGAGTTTGGCGATCGCGAGTGCATTCACAGCGTCAAGTACCGCACGGCCAAAGCGGTACGGCAGACGGCGGTGCTGAGCGAGCGCCTGATCCCGTGCATCGAGGTCGAGACCCGCCACCGCAGCTCGTGGCCGCAGTGGTTTCAGGCGCAGACGCCGCGCCAGCTCAGCCCGCAGCCAGCGCCTCGAACCCAGCCCGAATCGTAGCTTCGGGCAGTTCGTCGGCGATGAACACCAGCACGCTTTCGCGGGTTTCACCTTCGGCCCATTCGACATCCCAATCGAAGCCGTAGAGCTTGAGCACGCCCTGGAACACCAGCTTGCGCGCCTCGCCGGCAATGTTCAGCACGCCCTTGTAGCGCAACAGCTGCTTGCCGTGGGTTTCCAGCAGCTCGTTCATGAAGTCGCTGAGGCGGTCGATGTCCAAAGCGGTTTGCGTGCGCAGCACCAAGGTGGCGATGCGGTCCGGGGTAGCGGGCTTGAACAGCGGGCGCAGCGCTGGCTTCAGGTTCGCGCCCAGGTCGGGGTTGAGGTTGAACCCACGCACATCCAGCAGTTCCGCCAGGTCGATGCGGCCATGCTCGACCACGCGGATCGCCGCACGGCCATTGATGCGGGCCAGGCGCTCGCCGAGGGCGTCGACCACAGCCGGCTCGACCAGGTCGGTCTTGCTCAGCAGCAGGCGATCGGCAAAGCCGACCTGGGCCTGGGCGATGGCCTGGGTCAGGTGCAGCTCGGCATGCGCGGCATCGACCAGGGTGATGATGCCGTCGAGGATATAGCGCTCACGCAGCTCTTCATCGATGAAGAAGGTTTGCGCCACCGGCGCCGGGTCGGCCAGGCCGGTGCATTCGATCACCAGGCGGTCGAAGGCGATCTCGCCTGCATCCAGGCGTTCCAGCAGCAGGTACAGGGCACGGGTCAGGTCGCCATGGATGCTGCAGCACACGCAGCCGTTGGCCAGCGTCATCACCTGCACCGGCTCGTCGCCGAGCAGCTGGCTGTCGATGCCAGCCTCGCTGAATTCGTTCTCGATCACGGCGATCTTCAGGCCATGCTCGGCCTTGAGCATGTACTTGAGCAGAGTGGTCTTGCCAGCGCCGAGGAAGCCGGTGAGTACGGTTACGGGAATAGGCGTCTGCACGCAGAACATCTCCTGTGCAGTGGAATGGACGGGGGGAGCGCGATCCCTGCAGGAGCGCCCTAGTGTCGCGATCGGGCCGCAACGCGGCCCCGGATTTTCAGCTTCGCAGCCAAAATTGCCGGGGCCGCGTTGCGGCCCGATCGCGGCACTAGGCCGCTCCTACGCAGTACTGCGCTAGCCTGGACTTAGCAGCACTTGGGCCCGGACTTGCCACCATAACGCGCTTCCTGGCGTTCACGGAAGAACGCCTCGTAGCTCATCACCGGCTGGTCCGGGTGCGTCTTCTGCATGTGCTCGACATAGTTGTCATAGTCGGGCATGCCGACCATCAGGCGGGCTGCCTGCCCCAGGTATTTACCCAGTCGACCCAGGTCGTTGAACATCGCAGCAGTCCTCTCAAGCGTCAGGCAGGGCCTGGAACGGGGTTTCCTTGTCGGTACGCTCCTTGCGGCCGAGGGCGGCGAAACCGACCTTGACGGCAAAGAACAGCACACTGAACACCACCGCCAGGAACAGCACGGTCAGGCCGGCGTTGGTGTAGGCGTTGAAGATCACGTGCTGCATCTGCCCGATATCCTTGGCCGGGGCCAATACCTGGCCGGCTTCCAGCGCGGTGCTGTACTTCTTGGCCAGGGCCAGGAAGCCCACCGCCGGGTTCGGGTCGAACAGCTTGATCAGGCCTGCGGTGGTGGTGCAGATCAGCAGCCACACGGCCGGCAGCAGCGTGACCCAGACATAGCGCTGGCGCTTCATCTTGATCAGCACCACGGTGCCGAGCATCAGGGCGATACCGGCCAGCATCTGGTTGGAGATACCAAACAGCGGCCACAGCGTGTTGATGCCACCCAGCGGGTCGATCACCCCCTGGTACAGCAGGTAGCCCCACAGCGCCACGCAGCCGGCGGTGCCGATCAGGTTGGCAGTCCACGACTCGGTGCGCTTGAGCGCCGGCACGAAGCTACCCAGCAGGTCCTGCAGCATGAAGCGCCCGGCACGGGTACCGGCGTCGACCGCGGTAAGGATGAACAGCGCCTCGAACAGGATCGCGAAGTGGTACCAGAAGGCCATGGTGTTCTCACCCGGCAGCACCTGGTGAAGGATCTGCGCGATCCCCACCGCCAGGGTCGGTGCACCACCGGCACGCGCCAGGACGGTATGCTCGCCGATGTCGCGGGCCGTGGCCTCGAGCTGTTCCGGGGTAATCAGGAAGCCCCAGCTGCTGACCGTTTGCGCCACCGATGCCACGTCGGCACCGACCACGGCGGCCGGGCTGTTCATGGCGAAGTACACGCCAGGCTCGATCACCGAGGCGGCGACCATGGCCATGATGGCGACGAACGATTCCATCAGCATGCCGCCGTAGCCGATGTAGCGGGCGTTGGTTTCGTTGTCGAGCAGCTTGGGCGTGGTCCCCGAAGAGATCAGCGCGTGGAAGCCGGACACCGCACCACAGGCAATGGTGATGAACAGGAACGGGAACAGGGTGCCCTTCCACACCGGCCCGGTACCGTCGGTGAACTGGGTCAGCGCCGGCATTTTCAGCTCGGGCGCGATGATCAGGATACCGATGGCCAGGCCGACGATGGTGCCGATTTTGAGGAAGGTCGACAGGTAGTCACGCGGCGCCAGCACCAGCCATACCGGCAGCACGGCGGCGACGAAGCCGTAGCCCACCAGCATCCAGGTGATCTGCACGCCAGTGAAGGTGAACGCCGGGCCCCACACCGGATCTGCGGCAATCTGGCCCCCAAGCCAGATCGAGGCCAGCAGCAGGACCACGCCGACCACCGAGATCTCGCCGATGCGGCCCGGGCGGATGTAGCGCATGTAGACGCCCATGAACATCGCGATCGGGATGGTCGCCATCACCGTGAACATGCCCCACGGGCTTTCGGCCAGGGCCTTGACCACGATCAGCGCCAGCACCGCGAGGATGATGATCATGATCAGGAAACAGCCGAACAGGGCGATGGTGCCGGGGATGCGGCCCATCTCCTCGCGCACCATGTCGCCCAGCGAGCGGCCGTTGCGGCGGGTGGACAGGAACAGGACCATGAAGTCCTGCACCGCACCGGCCAGCACCACGCCGGCGATCAGCCACAGCGTGCCGGGCAGGTAGCCCATCTGCGCGGCGAGTACCGGGCCAACCAATGGGCCTGCACCGGCGATGGCGGCGAAGTGGTGACCGAAAAGAATGTGTTTGTTGGTCGGAACGTAGTCCAGGCCGTCGTTGTTGAGCACCGCCGGGGTGGCACGGCGCGGGTCGAGTTGCATCACCTTGGTGGCGATGAACAGGCTGTAGTAACGATAGGCGACCAGGTAGATGGCCACTGCCGCGACCACGATCCACAAGGCATTGATCGCCTCGCCGCGACGCAGGGCGACCACACCCAGCGCGCAGGCTCCTATGACTGCCAGCGCCAGCCACGGAATGTGGCGTAGCAGGCTATTATTGTTGTTCATGGTTTGCTTCCAGCTGGTGGATTGGAAAAGACCGCCCATCGAGTCTAGGGCGTGTCATCGCGCATTGCCACACTTGCTTTGGCCTAGAGCCTCTGCGGCCAGATTGCGGTACCTGATGCACAGGTCAAACTAACTATAGTCAGGATGTCATCCGAGGGCCTTCCCATGAGCGATCACGACGAGCGTCGGCGCTTCCGCCGCATCGACTTCGATGCCCCCACCGAACTGCGCCAGGGCGACCGCCGCTGGCCGGTAAAACTGCTGGATGTGTCGCTGAAGGGCCTGCTGGTCAAGCGCCCCGAGCCGTGGGATGCCGACCTTACCCAGGACTTCGATGCAGTCATCCACCTGGACCGCGATGTGCGCGTGCAGATGCAGGTGGAACTGCGCCATGAGGAGCCCACCCGCCTGGGCTTCATCTGCCTGTACATCGATGTCGAGTCGATGTCCCACTTGCACCGTCTTGTGGAACTGAACCTGGCCGACAGCACCGAAATGATGCGCGAACTGCGTGAACTGATCGAATAATGGGATCTCTTAGCTAGCTAAGAAAATCCGCATCTTGTGTTTCCTGTCTACCCAGACAGCTTTAAGCCTGGGTCGCGACGTATTGTACACACCTCTCTAATCCAGCCTTTTCCAACATGGTACGCCTCCTGCATTGGGTTCTGGTGCCCAGCGCCAGCGCCCATGTGCGCGCTCGGATCAAAAAATTGTATACAATTTTTGTGGCATTCATTTGTCGGAAATGTCTACAGTAGCGACACAACAATAAACAGAGAGCCTGCTCCATGACTACGTCCCCTAGCACGTCTCCCGCCAAGCGCCCCGAGGACGAAAACCTCGGCCTTGGGGCCAACCTGGCCTATGGTCTGCAGCATGTGCTGACCATGTATGGGGGGATCGTCGCGGTACCCCTGATCCTGGGGCAGGCCGCGGGCCTGAACGGCGCCGAAATCGGCATGCTGATCGCCGCTTCGCTGTTTGCCGGTGGCTTGGCCACCCTGCTGCAGACACTGGGCCTGCCATTCTTCGGTTGCCAGCTACCGCTGGTGCAGGGCGTGTCGTTCGCTGGCGTGGCGACCATGGGGGCGATCCTCAGCAGCGAAGGCGGCGGTGGCCTGCCAGGCGTACTGGGCGCAGTCATGGCCGCGTCGCTGATCGGCTTTCTCATTACCCCGGTGTTCTCGCGCATTACCAAGTTCTTTCCGCCGCTGGTAACCGGTATCGTCATCACCACCATCGGCCTGACCCTGATGCCGGTGGCCGCCCGCTGGGTGATGGGCGGCAATAGCGCCTCGCCAGAGTTCGGCAGCGTGGCCAACATCGGCCTGGCGGCGCTGACCTTCGCCATCGTGCTGCTGCTGAGCAAGCTCGGCAGTGCGACCATCTCGCGCCTGTCGATCCTGCTGGCGATGGTGGTCGGCACCCTGATCGCCTGGGCGCTGGGCATGACCGACTTCAGCAAGGTCACCGAAGGCCCGATATTCGCCTTCCCCGCGCCGTTCCACTTCGGCATGCCGGAGTTCCACATCGCCGCGATCCTGTCGATGTGCATCGTGATCATGGTGACCCTGGTGGAAACCTCGGCCGACATCCTCGCCGTGGGTGAGATCATCGACACCAAAGTCGACTCCAAGCGCCTGGGCAACGGCCTGCGCGCCGACATGGCGTCGAGCATCCTGGCGCCGATCTTCGGCTCGTTCACCCAGAGCGCGTTCGCCCAGAACGTGGGCCTAGTGGCGGTGACCGGGGTCAAGAGCCGCTACGTGGTGGCCACCGGTGGCGTAATCCTGGTGGTACTCGGCCTGCTGCCGATCATGGGCCGGGTGATTGCTGCCGTGCCGACGCCGGTACTGGGGGGCGCCGGCATCGTGCTGTTCGGCACCGTGGCAGCCAGCGGTATCCGCACCCTGTCCAAGGTCAACTACAAGAACAACGTCAACCTGATCATCGTCGCCGCCTCGCTGGGCTTTGGCATGATCCCGATTGCCGCGCCGACCTTCTACCATCACTTCCCGAACTGGTTCGAGACCATCTTCCACTCGGGCATCAGCTCGGCGGCAATCATGGCCATCCTGCTGAACCTGATCTTCAACCACTTCACCGCTGGCAACTCGGAAAACCAGTCGGTGTTCGCTGCAGCCTACGAGCGCACCATCCAGTACTCGGACATTTCAGCGCTGCGTGATGGCGATTACTTCAAGGATGGCAAGCTGTTCGATGCCGAAGGTAATGAAGTGCCGATGCTGGAGCTGGATGAACATGGCAATGAGACGGTCAGGCGCACGCCGGTCGCCGAACATTGACCACTGACTGAGCGGTGAGGTGGGGGGCCGATGCGCATCGTCGGCCCCTTTTTTGTTTGTCTGAACCGGCGATAAGGCCGGTCCAGGCTACGAGTTACTCGAACAGTGCATCCAGTGCCTGCTCCAGCCGGGTAACGGCAATCACCTGCAGCCCCGCCGGGGCCTCTTTCGGCGCGTTGCCCTTGGGCACGATGGCCCGCTTGAAGCCATGCTTGGCCGCTTCCTTCAAGCGCTCCTGGCCACTGGGCACCGGCCGTACCTCGCCCGACAGGCCGATCTCGCCAAACACCAGCAAGCCATGGGCCAGTGGCCGGTTGCGCAGGCTCGACATCACCGCCGCCAGCAACGCCAGGTCGGATGCGGTTTCCAGTACCTTCACCCCGCCTACCACGTTGAGGAACACGTCCTGGTCATGGGTTGGAATGCCACCATGCCGGTGCAACACCGCCAGCAGCATGGCCAGGCGGTTCTGGTCCAGGCCCAGGGTCACCCGGCGCGGGTTGGCCAGGTGGCTGTCGTCGACCAGTGCCTGCACCTCCACCAGCATCGGCCGGGTGCCCTCCCAAGTCGCCATCACCACGCTACCAGGTACTTCTTCCTGAGCGCGGTTGAGGAAAATCGCCGACGGGTTGGATACTTCCTTCAGGCCGCGGTCGGTCATGCCGAACACGCCCAGTTCGTTGACAGCACCGAAGCGGTTCTTCACAGCCCGCAACAGGCGCAGGCGGCCATCGGATTCGCCTTCGAAATACAGCACGGTGTCGACCATGTGCTCGAGAACGCGTGGGCCGGCCAGCGAGCCTTCCTTGGTCACGTGGCCCACCAGGAAGATCGCCGTGCCGCTCTGCTTGGCATAACGCACCAGCAACGCAGTACTCTCGCGCACCTGGGCCACGCCGCCAGGTGCCGATTGCAGCTGCTCGGTGAAAATGGTCTGGATCGAGTCGATCACCATCACCCGCGGCTTTTCCTGGCGCGCCGTGGCGATGATGGTTTCGATACAGGTTTCGGTCATCACCTTGAGCTGGTCCTGCGGCAGGCCCAGGCGTCGCGAGCGCATGGCTACCTGCTGCTGCGATTCCTCACCGGTAACGTAGAGTGCCGGCATGCCGACGGCAATGTTGCACAAGGTCTGCAGCAGGATGGTCGACTTGCCGATACCGGGGTCACCACCGATCAGCACCACCGAGCCATCCACCAGGCCCCCGCCCAGCACGCGGTCCAGTTCAGTGCTGCTGGTGGTGAAACGCGGGATTTCCTCGACGCTGACTTCGGCCAGGGTCTTGATCTGCGCCTGCTGCCCGGCCCAGCCGGTGCGGCCGTTGCCGGGCGCGGCGGCAGCGCCGCTTTCGATCATGGTTTCGACCAGGGTGTTCCAGGCCCCGCATTCGCCACACTGGCCGGCCCATTTGGGAAAGGTGGCACCGCATTCGGTGCAGCCATACAAGCGCTTGGCCTTGGCCATGGCTGGGGTCTCCTGGGAAAAACCGCCATGATAGCCGAGCTGGACGTGTCTCGAACGCCTCGAGGTGCGACAAAACTATTCGTTCTAACCGCAGTCGGAAGCCCTGAACATAACGCATGAAGCGTTTAAGTGGCTTACACTGCGTAAACCTTACCTTTTGTTACAAGGAACCAAACATGGGCATGATCAGTGAGTTCAAGGCCTTCGCGGTCAAAGGCAATGTCGTCGACATGGCGGTCGGTATCATCATCGGCGCAGCCTTCGGCAAGATCGTCTCGTCCTTCGTTGGTGACGTGGTCATGCCGCCACTGGGCCTGTTGATCGGTGGTGTCGACTTCAGCGACCTGGCCGTTACCCTGAAGGCCGCCGAAGGTGATGCACCGGCTGTGGTACTGGCCTATGGCAAGTTCATCCAGACCGTGATCGACTTCCTGATTGTGGCGTTTGCCATCTTCATGGGGGTGAAGGCAATCAACCGGCTCAAGCGTGAAGAGGCCGTGGCGCCGACTGCACCACCCGTGCCGAGTGCCGAAGAGACCCTGTTGACCGAAATTCGCGATTTGCTCAAGGCGCAGAACCAGAACCGCCTGCCTTGAGAGCACCAGGGGCTGCCTTGCAGCCCCAATCGCCTTACCAGTAGGCTTCCACCGCCACCTGCCCCGGCCGCTTGCTCAGGCTCAGCTGCAAGTCCCGCGCCTTGAGTACCTTGCGTGTCTCGTCGACCATTTCCGGGTTACCACACAGCATCACCCGCGAATGTTCCGGTGACAGCTCCAGCCCCGCAGCCTTCTCCAACTCGCCATTCTCGATCAGCGTGGTAATGCGCGCACTCAAGGCCCCGGCATGCTGCTCGCGGGTGACCACCGGAATGAACTGCAACTTGCCGGCAAATTCGGCCAGGTAATCGCGCTGCTCCAACCCGGCGATTTCATCCACATAAGCCAGCTCTTTCGCTTCACGCACCGAGTACACCAGCTTGATATTGTCGAAACGCTCCCAGGCCTCGAAGTCCTGCAGAATCGACATGAACGGCGCAATGCCGGTACCGGTTGCGAGCAACCATAAATCGCGGCCACCGACGAAGCGGTCCAGGGTCAGGAAGCCGAAGGCCTGGCGGTCGATCAGCAAGGTATCGCCCACCTCCAGCCGGCTCAGCTCGCTGGTGAATTCGCCCCCTGGTACCACGATGGAGAAGAAATCGAGATGCTCGTCATGGGGGGCGCTGACCATCGAATAGGCGCGCCATACCACACTGCCATCAGCCTTGGTCACGCCCAGGCGGGCGAACTGGCCGGAACGGAAGCGAAACCCCGCATCGCGCGTGACCCGCAGACTGAAGAGGTTCGGCGTCAGCGGCTGAACATCGAGCAGGGACTGGCGGGTGAACTTTTCGGCGCTAGCGGTCATATCGGGCTCCAGGTTTGGCATGCGCACAGTGTCGCGCAAAGTGGCGCGGATAAAAACCACTGCTTTGTAGGGCCTCACCAACGGTGAACCTGCCTAGGTCGCGGATAATCCTGCTCGCTGTAACAAAAAAATCCCAACGCCTTGGTAGGTCTTTTCCTACAATCAATCGGGTCCCCAAACGGATTGGACTGCTACTGCGTCAGCAAGGAGTGTCAGATGCGTCACTGGAAACCCGAATATCTTCATGCGTTCGTCAGTGAGCGTAGACCCCAAAGACTGTTTGATATCGCAGTGCACCTGGCCCAGAACCTGGACATGGTTTACCTGGGACTGAACGTTCGCATCCAGATCGCGACGCAAACGCCACGGTTGTACCTCTACAGCAATTACCCGAAAGAATGGATCGAGCGTTACCAGCGCGATGAGTTCTACAAGCAGGACGCCGCCGCCAATGCGAGCCACAGCTCGACCATGCCCGTGCTCTGGAATGACGACCTGTATCGTGAAGCCCCGAAGTTTCGTCAAGCAGCCTGCCAGTATGGCCTGTGCCATGGCTGGACACAGTCATTGCACGACTTGCAGCACAATGAAAGCCAGATCAGCGTGGCCAGGCCCACCGGCACCATCGGCATTACCGAACTCTACGACAAGGCTGGCAGTGTGCAGTGGCTGTGCCATACCCTGCATGCGGTGCTTGGTGAATACCACCTGAATGCACTGTGCCCCCCGCAGCCCAAGATGAGCAAACGGGAACTGGAAGTATTGAAATGGTCAGCCGCCGGCAAGACCGCTGCCGACGTGGCCTGCATCCTGTCACTGTCGCAAAGCACGGTGAATTTCCATATCCGCAGCGTTATCACCAAGACCAGCGCTGCCAACAAGGCCGGCGCCGTCGCCATTGCCGCCCTGCGCGGCTGGATCTGACCAGCAAACCTGCGACCCCGGGCAAAGCCCTGTAGAATCGCCCGGCAAAGCCCGGGGCGAACCGCAACGGGCAGATCGTTCCCGAGCCAGACGCCATGCCCCTGTTGACCACTCCCTACGCCGAACTCGACCTGATCCGCCAGCCGGATCAGGCCAACGACCCCTTGCAGGCTTTCGATGCAGCCGACGAATACCTGCTTGCGCAGATGCACGCACAGGCCCCGGCGGCCGATTGCCGGGTGCTGGTGCTCAATGACAGCTTCGGCGCCCTGGCTGCCAGCCTGGCGGGCAAGCTGCACGTGGTCAGTAGTGGCGATTCGCACCTGGCGCACCTGGCCCTGGAAAAAAACCTGTCGCGAAATGGCCTGCCGTTCGACAGCGTGCCCTTCGTCCCGGCCAGCGAAACCTGGCAAGGCTCGTTCGATCGAGTGCTGCTGCGGGTGCCCAAGACCCTGGCCTTGCTCGAAGAGCAACTGATCCGCCTGCAAGGCCACCTGGCGCCGGGTGCACAGGTGATTGCCGGGGCGATGATCAAGCACCTGCCCCGGGCTGCCGGTGACCTGATGGAGAAATACATCGGCCCGGTGCAGGCCTCGCTGGCGCAGAAAAAGGCCCGCTTGCTGACGGCGACGCTGGCCACGCGGCCGCTCGCCCGGTCGCCCTACCCCAGCCGCTATCGCCTCGACGCGCCGGCCCTGGAGCTGGTCAACCACGCCAACGTGTTCTGCCGTGAAGGCCTGGACATCGGCACCCGCGCCTTTCTGCCGCACCTGCCACGCGACCTGGGCCGTGCCCGGGTGGCGGACTTGGGTTGCGGCAACGGTGTGCTGGCGATTGCCAGCGCCCTGGCCAACCCGGATGCGCATTACACCTTGGTCGATGAGTCGTACATGGCGGTGCAATCGGCGCGGGAAAACTGGCAGGCCGCACTGGGCGAGCGCCCGGCGGTGTTCGAGGCAGCCGATGGGTTGGCCGGGGTAGAAAAACAGTCGCTGGAGGTGGTGCTGTGCAACCCGCCGTTCCACCAGCAGCAGGTGGTGGGCGATTTCCTTGCCTGGCGCATGTTCCAGCAGGCGCGTGAGGCATTGGTGGTGGGCGGGGCGCTGTATATCGTGGGTAACCGGCACCTGGGTTATCACAGCAAGCTGGCGCGGTTGTTCCGTGGCGTGGAGCAGGTGGCGGCTACGCCCAAGTTCGTCATCCTGAAGGCTCGTAAATAGGCCGTTGGGGCTGCTTTGCAGCCCATCGCGACACAAGGCCGCTCCTACAGGGAGACGCGACTGACTGAATGATCGCGATCCGGCCTTGTGTTGCAAAAGGGGCGCAAAGCGCCCCCTTGGTTCAATGGGTGGTCAACCCCGCTGCCCCCATGAACAGGCGCATCACCCAGGCCGCAACACCCAGCGCTGCCACGCTCATCGCCCAGATCAGCAGCAGCCAGCCCAGCCGCTGCCACAGGGGCTTTTTCTCCTCCAAGCCATGCTTGCCAGCCATCATGCGGCCTCCCTAGTGATAGCCGTCTTCGTGGGTAACCTTGCCGCGGAACACGTAGTAGCTCCAGAAGGTGTACATCAGGATGAACGGCAGGATGAACAGCGTACCGACCAGCATGAAACCCTGGCTCTGCGGTGGCGCCGCGGCATCCCAGATCGAGATCGACGGTGGGATGATGTTCGGCCACAGGCTGATGCCCAGGCCGCTGTAACCAAGGAAGATCAGCACCAGGGTGAGCAGGAACGGCGTGTAGTGCGCATTGCGCGCCACCGCCTTGAGCAAGCCGTAGAAGGTCACCAGCACCAGGATCGGCACCGGCATGAACCAGACCAGGTTAGGCATGCTGAACCAGCGGTCGGCGATCTGCGGGTAGGCGATTGGTGTCCACAGGCTGACAATGCCGATCACCGCCAACAACACCAGCGCCAGAGGGCGGGCAATGTCGTGCATCTTCTGCTGCAGCGCCCCTTCGGTCTTCATGATCAGCCAGGTGCAGCCCAACAGGGTATAGGCAACGATCAGCCCCAGGCCGCAGAACAGGCTGAACGGGGTGAGCCAATCGAGCGTACCACCGGCGAAATGCCGGTCGACTACCTTGAAGCCCTCCAGGAACGCGCCCAGGGCCACGCCCTGGAAGAAGGTGGCCACCAGCGAGCCCCAGATGAACGCCTTGTCCCAGATATGGCGCTTGTCGTCCTTGGCCTTGAAGCGGAACTCGAAGGCCACGCCGCGGAAGATCAGGCCGATCAGCATCAGGATCAACGGCAGGTACAGCGCCTCCAGCACCACCGAGTAGGCCATCGGGAACGCGCCGAACAGCCCGGCACCTCCCAGTACCAGCCAGGTTTCGTTACCGTCCCAGACGGGGGCGACGGTGTTCATCATCACATCGCGGTCACGCTCGCCCTTGACGAACGGGAAGAGCATGCCGATTCCGAGGTCGAAACCATCCATCACCACGTACATCATCACGCCGAAGATGATGATCACGGCCCAGATCAGCGAAAGGTCGATACCCATGGCTCAGTTTTCCTTGCTCAGGCTGGCGGAGTTGGCCTCACGGCCATCATCGGCGGCGGACAGCGGCCGCGCCGGCGTGCGTTTGGTGCCGGGGCCACCGCTGCTGTGCTCGTCGCCTTCGCCGGTCTGCGGGCCTTTGCGCACCAGGCGCATCATGTAGCCGAGGCCGGTACCGAACAGGGCGAAATACACCACCACGAAGGCCACCAGGGTGAAGCCGAGCTGGGCGTAGCTGTGGTTGGACACACCGTCCGCCGTCCGCATCAGGCCGTACACCACCCACGGCTGGCGGCCAATTTCGGTGGTGAACCAGCCGGCCAGCAAGGCGATCAACCCGGACGGCCCCATCCACAAGGCCAGGTGCAGGAACGGGCGCGAGGTATAGAGCGTGCCGCGCTTGCGCAGCCAGAGGCTCCACAGGCCGACGAAGATCATCAACAGGCCCAACCCGACCATGATCCGGAACGACCAGAAGACGATGGTCGAGTTGGGCCGGTCCTCCGGCGGGAACTCCTTCATCGCCGGCACCTGCTTGTCCAGGCTGTGAGTCAGGATCAGGCTGCCGAGCGCCGGGATTTCAAGCTTGAAGCGGGTGGTCTCGGCCTGCATGTCAGGAATGCCGAACAGGATCAGCGGGGTCGGCTCGCCGGGCACGTTCTCCCAGTGGCCTTCGATCGCGGCGATCTTCACCGGCTGGTGCTTGAGCGTGTTGAGGCCGTGGAAATCACCGATCACCGCCTGGATCGGCGCCACGATCAGGGCCATCCACATGGCCATCGACAGCATCTTGCGCACCGCCGGGTTATCGCGCCCGCGCAGCAGGTGCCAGGCCGCCGAGGCACCGACGAAGAACGCCGTGGCAACGAACGCGGCGGTGGCCATGTGCATCAGGCGGTAGGGGAACGAAGGGTTGAACACCACCGCCAGCCAGTCCACCGGCACCACCCGCCCATCGATGATCTCGTGGCCTTGCGGGGTTTGCATCCAGCTGTTGGAGGCGAGGATCCAGAAGGTCGAGACCAGCGTGCCGAGCGCTACCATCACCGTGGAGAAGAAATGCAGGCCGCGGCCGACGCGGTTCCAGCCGAACAGCATGACGCCGAGGAAGCCTGCTTCGAGGAAGAACGCGGTCAGCACCTCGTAGGTGAGCAAGGGGCCGGTGATGGCGCCGGCAAAGTCGGAGAAGCGGCTCCAGTTGGTGCCGAACTGGTAGGCCATGACCAGGCCGGAGACCACGCCCATGCCGAAGTTGACGGCAAAGATCTTCGACCAGAAATGATAAAGGTCACGGTAGACCTGGTTGTCGGTCCGCAACCAGAGGCCTTCGAGGACGGCCAGGTAGCTGGCCAGGCCAATGGTGATGGCCGGGAACAGGATGTGGAACGAAACGGTAAAGGCAAACTGCATTCGGGCGAGCTCTAGGGCCTCTATTCCGAACATGGTGCTTCCTCTTCAGATAATCCGGCGTCCGGGCTGCTGGCCCCGTCGCCCACTGCCCCCACGGTTATCGAGTGCGGCGTGTTGGAATTGTTCTGTTCGATCGCAGGGATTCCGGCCCGTAGGGCCACATCGTCGGCCAGCCGTTGCAAAAGCAACGATTGATCCAGATCAACGAATGCTAGGAAGCATAGTCCTGAATGGCGCGCCGGGCCGTGCGGTTGATTGCCGCGTGACCGGTTGCCCCACCCTCTTCAAAAAGGCCCGGAAAAGTGCCGCTCCGGGCAAACAGCAACCATTTGTTACAAACAGATGATACGCTGCGAGCCCCTCTACCGCGCCGAGGCCCCAGGTTTCCGATGCCCGATTCCGCTCCGCAGTTACTGCGTCACCACCGACCTTTCCTGGCCTTCTGGCTGGCCCGCGTGTTCACCGCCAGCGGTTTCCAGATGCTCACCGTGGCCATTGGCTGGCACCTCTACCAGTTGACTGGCAACGTACTGGACCTGGGCCTGGTCGGCCTGGTCGAGTTCGCCCCGCGTGTGCTGTTCATGTTGCACACCGGGCATGTCGCCGATCGCTACGACCGGCGCAAGGTCGCCGCCCTGTGCCAGAGCCTGCAGGGCCTGATCGCCCTGGCACTGGCAGTGGGCAGCGCCACCGACAACGTCACCCGCGAACTGATCTTCGCCCTGGCCTTCCTGCTCGGCGCCACGCGCTCCTTCGAGATGCCGGCGACCCAGGCGTTGCTGCCCAATGTGGTGCCAGCCGGGCTGTTTCCACGCGCGGTGGCGGCATCGGCATCGGCTACCCAGTCGGCCACCATCGTGGCGCCCGCCCTGGGTGGTTTCCTGTATGCATTCGGCAGCCTCTGGGTGTACGGCCCGACCGTGGCCCTGTATGCCATCGCCTGCATATTGACCCTGAGCCTGGAGGCACGCGGCCAGGTAGCCCAGCGAGGGCGTGCCAGCATCGAATCGCTGCTGGCCGGCATCCGCTTCATCCGCAGCCGGCCGGACATCCTCGGCGCCATCTCGCTCGACCTGTTTGCCGTATTGCTCGGTGGGGCCACCGCGCTGCTGCCGGTGTTCGCCAAGGACATCCTGCTGACCGGGCCACTGGGCCTGGGCCTGCTGCGCTCGGCGCCGGCGGTGGGGGCGTTGCTGATGTCGCTGTGGCTGGCGCGTTTCCCGTTCGAGCGCAACGTGGGGCGAACGATGTTCACGGCAGTGGGTGTATTCGGCGTGGCGACCATTGCCTTTGGCCTGTCGACCTCGTTCTGGTTCTCGCTCGCGGTACTGGTGGTGCTGGGTGCAGCGGACATGATCAGCATGGTCATCCGCGGCGCCTTCGTGCAGCTGGAAACACCGGATGAAATGCGCGGCCGGGTCAGCGCGGTGAATGGCCTGTTCATTGGTGCCTCGAACCAGCTCGGCGAGTTCGAATCGGGGGTGACGGCGCACTGGTTTGGCACAGTGCCGGCGGTGGTGATGGGTGGTATTGGCACCCTGGTGGTGACCGGGGTGTGGATAAGACTGTTCCCGACACTGGCCAAGCGGGATCGGTTGCATAACGGTTGAGACACAGCCTGTGCCCGCGAAGGCGCCGGTACAGGCTATACAGCACCCATTCCCCAACAGCCATAGGCCCCCGCCGAGCATGCTGGTATGATGCGCGGCTTTTTTCCGCCCCGCACAAAACCACGGCAACCGGTACGGTCTGTGCTTTGCTGTTGGGGTCGATAGATTGATGGCGCCTGGGGCGCCTCGGGGAGCGGGCATGCTGGAAAGGCTGTTTCAACTAAGAGCACACAACACCAATGTGCGCACCGAGATTCTCGCGGGCGTCACCACCTTCCTGGCCATGGCCTACATCCTGTTCGTCAACCCGAGCATCCTCGGCGAGACCGGCATGGACAAGGGCGCGGTCTTCGTCGCCACCTGCCTGGCCGCGGCCATCGGTTCGGTGACCATGGGCCTGATCGCCAACTACCCGATCGCCCTGGCACCGGGCATGGGCCTGAACGCATTCTTCACCTACACCGTGGTGCTGCACATGGGCCACACCTGGCAGGTGGCACTGGGCGCGGTGTTCCTGTCGGCGGTGATGTTCTTCCTGTTGTCGATCTTCCGCATCCGCGAATGGATCGTGAACAGCATCCCGCTGCCACTGCGTTCGGCCATCGCCGCGGGTATCGGCCTGTTCCTGGCGCTGATCGCCCTGCATAACGCCGGCATCGTCGTCGATAACCCGGCCACCCTGGTGGGCCTGGGCGACCTCAAGCAGCCGGCACCGATCCTCGCCACCCTGGGCTTCTTCCTGATTGTCGGCCTGGAATCGCTGAAAGTGCGCGGCGCGGTGCTGATCGGCATTCTTGCCGTGACCATCGCCTCGATCGTGATGGGCGTGACGCCCTTCGGTGGCATCGTTTCCATGCCGCCGTCGCTGGCCCCGACCTTCCTCCAGCTGGACATCGCCGGTGCGCTGGACGTGGGCCTGGTCAGCGTGATCTTCGCCTTCCTGTTCGTCGACCTGTTCGACAACTCCGGCACCCTGATCGGCGTGGCCAAGCGTGCCGGGCTGATGGGCAAGGACGGGCACATGCCGAAGATGGGCCGTGCGCTGATCGCCGACAGTACCGCAGCCATGGCCGGGTCGTTGCTGGGCACCTCGACCACCACCAGCTACATCGAATCCGCCGCAGGCGTGAGCGCCGGTGGCCGCACCGGCCTGACCGCCATCGTGGTCGCCGTGCTGTTCCTGCTGGCGCTGTTCTTCGCTCCGCTGGCCGGTAGCGTGCCGGCTTTCGCCACCGCCCCGGCGCTGCTGTTCGTCGCGGTGCTGATGGCTTCGGGCCTGGCGGAAATAAACTGGGACGACGTCACCGAGGCCGCACCGGTGGTGGTGACCGCCCTGGCAATGCCGCTGACCTACTCCATCGCCAACGGCATCGCCTTCGGCTTCATCGCCTGGACCGCCGTCAAGCTGATTTCCGGTCGCCACCGCGACATGAACCCGGCCCTGGTGATCCTTTCCATCCTGTTCGTCATCAAGCTGGGCTGGTTCAACGCATGAGTGCTGTTTTCGACCCCTCCTCCTATGCCACCCAGCTGGACGCCAAGGTGGCCCGGCTGCGCGAGCTGCTGGCGCCGTTCGCTGCGCCGGAGCCGGCTGTCTTCGACTCGCCGCGCGAGCACTACCGCCTGCGCGCCGAATTCCGCCTGTGGCGTGAAGATGGCCAGCGTCACTACGCCATGTTCGCCCCGGGCGAGAAGCACAAGGCGATCCTGATCGACGACTTCCCCATCGCCAGCCAGCGTATCAACGCCCTGATGCCGCGCTTGAAGGCGGCCTGGCAGGCCAGCGAAGAACTCGGCAACCGGCTGTTCCAGGTAGAGTTTCTCACTACCCTGGCGGGCGATGCCATGGTCACGATGTGCTATCACCGCCCGCTGGACGAGGCCTGGGAGGTGGCTGCACGGCAGCTGGCGGGCGAACTGGGCGTCAGCGTGATCGGCCGTTCCAAGGGCAAACGCCTGGTGATCGGCCGCGACTACGCGGTGGAAAAACTCGACGTGGCAGGCCGCGTGTTCAGCTATCGCCAGCCGGAAGGCGCATTCACCCAACCGAACGGCGCGGTGAACCAGAAAATGCTGAGCTGGGCCTTCGAGGCGCTCGGCGAGCGCGAAGACGACCTGCTGGAACTGTATTGCGGCAACGGCAACTTCACCCTGCCGCTGGCCACCCGCGTGCGCCAGGTGCTGGCCACCGAAATCAGCAAGACCTCGGTCAATGCCGCCCTGAGCAACCTCGACGAGAACGCTGTGGATAACGTGCGGCTGGTGCGCCTGTCGGCGGAAGAACTGACCCAGGCACTGAATGACGTGCGGCCGTTCCGCCGGCTGGAAGGCATCGACCTGAAGAGCTATGACTTCGGCACGGTGTTCGTCGACCCGCCGCGCGCGGGGATGGACCCGGACACCTGCGAGCTGACCCGGCGTTTCGATCGGATCCTGTACATCTCCTGCAACCCGGAGACGCTGGCGGCGAACATTGCCCAGTTGCACGACACCCACCGCATCGAGCGTTGTGCGTTGTTTGATCAGTTCCCGTATACCCACCACATGGAGAGTGGGGTTCTGCTGGTTCGGCGCTGACGTGCAGATAGCCGGGGCTGCTTTGCAGCCCCAGGCCTCACTCAGAAGTCGAAGAACACCGTCTCCCCTTCCCCCTGAATGCGGATATCGAAGCGATACGCCGTTTTCCCGTCCACCTCGCAGCGCTTGGCCACCAGGGTCTCGCGCCGCTGCGGCTGCTCGATCAGGTTGAGCACCGGGCACTTGGCATTGGCCTGCGCTTCATCATCGAAATACAGGCGCGTGTGCAGGTGGATGTTGATCCCCCGGGCAAACAGGCTGATGTTGATGTGCGGTGCCATTGGCACACCGGCAGCGTTTTTCACCACGCCTGGCTTCACCGTATGTGCCGTCCACTCGCCAGCGTCGAAGGTGGTAGCCGTGCGGCCAAAGCTGTTGAAGGCGTTTTCCAGGTTGTAGGCATCCTGGTATTCACCATTGGCATCGGCTTGCCACAGTTCCAGGAACGAGTCCCGCACCAGGTGGCCATTGCCGTCATACACATGGCCGAGCAGCAGGATATGCTCGCCAGGCGCATCAGGCTTGGCCAGGCGGTTCCAGATCTCCTGGTCGCGGGTCGGGTTGCCGGCCGCTTCCAGGGCCAGGCCGATGTGCACGTAGGGGCCGGCAGTCTGCGAAGGGGTTTCCGGCAGCAGTTCGATTGGCATGGCGGGGTCCTCAGCAGTTTTCGAAGTGGGTCTTGCGCTGGCCGCGCAGCACGATGTCGAAGCGGTAGGCCAGGCAATCCATCGGGTTGGCGTTGCTCATGTCGAGCTTGGCGATCAGTTGCTGCACCGCTTGCGGGTTGGCGATCGACTTGACGATCGGGCACATCGGAATCAGCGGATCACCCTCGAAATACAACTGGGTGATCAGCTTGGTGGCGATCGAAGGGCCGCTGATGGCGAAGTGGATGTGCGCCGGACGCCAGTCGTTCGGCCCGTTGCGCCAAGGGTACGGGCCCGGCTTGATGGTGCGGAAGCTGTAGTAGCCGTCACGGTCGGTCAGGCAGCGACCGACACCCCCGAAGTTCGGGTCCAGCGGTGCCAGGTAACGGTCGTTCTTGTGCCGGTAGCGGCCGCCGGCATTGGCCTGCCACATTTCCACCAGGGTATTCGGCACAGGCTTGCCGTACTGGTCGACGACGCGCCCGGCGACGATGATGCGCTCACCGATCGGCAGGCCACCGTTGTTGAAATTCAGCAGCAGGTCATGGTCGTGGGCACCGAAGCCCAGGTGGGAAAAGTCCGGGCCGGTGGTTTCGCTGATCGACTGCGGAATGCTGACCAGTGCCTGGCGCGGCGAACGGGCAATGGACGTCTTGTAGTCAGGCGTAAGGGCTTTCGGGTGCCAGTTGCGATCACGGATCACGAAGCGGCTGGTGTCCTGGGCGGGCATGCCGGTTTCCTCTCTTGGAATTATGTGAACGCCTGGGCGTGGCAGGCGGACTTGCAGTTTCGGACAAGCTGCGCACGGTGAATATTGAAATCAGCCGCCTAAGACATAACCAGATGGTTATGAGTGAACACGTTGGCCTGACACCGGCCGCAGTGGTGAACTAATCTTTGTCTTCTTGTTTCACGCTCCGGAGAGCATTTCATGGAATGGCGAAAAGGCCGACGCAGCGACAATGTGGTCGATGCCCGAGGCGAAGGTGGCGGTGGCGGCGGCATGCGGTTCGGCGGCGGCAAGGGGCTGGGGCTTGGCGCGGTACTGCTGATTGTCGGTATCGGCTGGCTCACCGGGCAGGACCCATTGCAGATTCTTGGCCAGCTCACTGGCCAGATGGAGCAGCAGCAACGGCAGGCGCCCAGCAGCGTGGGCGGCAAGGCGCCGCCGGCCAACGACCAGCAGGCCGAGTTCGTCGCCTCGATCCTGGGTGACACCGAAGACACCTGGAAAGCCCTGTTCGCCGAGGCTGGCAAGCAATACCGCGACCCCAAGCTGGTGCTGTTCAGCGGCCAGGTCAATTCGGCCTGTGGCTTTGCTTCTGCGGCAGTAGGGCCGTTCTACTGCCCCGCCGACCAGCGGGTGTACCTGGACATGTCGTTCTTCCGCGAGATGGAAACCCGCTTCGCGGCCGCCGGCGACTTTGCCCAGGCCTACGTGATCGCTCATGAAATCGGCCACCACGTGCAAACCCTGTTGGGTGTGTCGGCCAAGGTCGACGCCGCACGCCGCAGCGGCCAACGCCTGGAAGGTGACAACGGCTTGCTGGTGCGCCAGGAGCTGCAGGCCGACTGCCTGGCCGGGGTGTGGGCCTACCAGGCGCAAAAGCGCCTGAACTGGCTGGAGCCGGGTGACGTCGAGGAAGCTCTGAACGCCGCCAATGCGATTGGCGATGACCGCTTGCAGCAGCAGGGCCGCGGGCGGGTAGTGCCGGACTCGTTCACCCACGGCACTTCGGCACAGCGGGTACGCTGGTTCAAGGCCGGGTTCGCCGAGGGTGAAGTGAACAGTTGCGATACCTTCAGCGCCCGTAACCTCTGACACCTCTCGCCAGGCCGGCGCAAGCGCTGTAGGAGCGGCCTTGTGTCGCGAAAGGGCCAAGCGGCCCCAGGATTTCAGCGTTGACGCGACTATTGCAGGGGCCGCTTTGTGAACCTTTCGCGACACAAGGCCGCTCCTACCCCAAAAGCGCTTGTACATCTTTTTGCTGAAAAAGCGTTTCAGCTTCGCCCATCATGGCCGATAACCCCTGCACGAATCAGCAGGCATCCAGAACAACAACGCCTGGCGATCGAAGACAAATCGAGCGAAAACAACTTCTGGAGAGCGTGCATGAACAGCTGGTTCGCCAACATCAGCGTCAACCTCAAACTGGGCCTGGGCTTCGGTCTGGTACTGATTCTCACCGGCCTGCTGGCCCTGACTGGCTGGACCAGCCTGGGCAGCCTGATCGACCGCAGCAACTGGATGGGCGATATCGGCCAGCTGAACAAGGACCTGACCGACCTGCGCATTGCGCGCCTGCAGTACATGATCGCCAACGGTGATGATGCCGCCGCCGCCAACACCCAGGCCAAGCTGGACGCCTTCAGCAAGCAGCAGGCGTACCTGGCCAGCACGTTCAAGAGCCCCGAGAACGTCAAGTTGCTGAATGAGCTGGGCGAAACCATCAGTGCCTACAAGGTCTCGCTGAACAAGATGCGCCAGGGCTACGACGCCACCCGCACCGCGCGCGCGGCCATGGAAAGCTCGGCCAGCAAGGCCGACCAGGCCATGGACGCACTCAGCCAGGAAGTCACCGCCCGCGCTGAAGCCGACAGCGTGCGCCTGGCCCAGTACCAGTTGATCAGCAAGGCGCGTCAGCAACTGCTGCAGGTACGCATCGACGTCCGCGGCTACATCGCCGACAACAGCGCTACCAACGAACAGGCCGCCCTGCGCCAGCTGGATGCTGCCCTGGCCGGCATCGACAGCCTCAAGCGCCAGTTGCCCGGCGAAGACTCGCGCCTGCAACAGTTCGAAGGCTCGGTGCTGGCCTACCGTGACGCTGTGCGCCAGTTCCGCGACGCCGTCGCCAACATCACCACTGCACGCGCCGAAATGACCGTGCAAGGTGCCGACATCGTCAAGCGCAGCGACGCGCTGTACCAGATCCAGCTGGAACGCCGCGACATCGAGAGCAGCCAGGCCCGTAGCCTGCAGGCTATCGCCACCCTGCTGGCGCTGCTGGTCGGCGTGCTGGCGGCAGTGCTGATCACGCGGCAGATCACCCGCCCATTGCGTGACACCCTGACAGCGGTGGAAAAAATCGCCAGCGGCGACCTCACCCAGCAACTGCGGGTTACTCGCCGCGACGAACTGGGCGTACTGCAGCAGGGCATCGCGCGCATGGGCAGCACCCTGCGTGAGCTGATCAGCGGCATCCGCGACGGTGTCACCCAGATCGCCAGCGCCGCCGAGGAGCTGTCGGCGGTGACCGAACAGACCAGCGCCGGCGCCAACAGCCAGAAGGTCGAGACCGACCAGGTGGCCACCGCCATGCACGAAATGGCAGCCACCGTTCAGGAAGTGGCGCGCAACGCCGAACAGGCATCGCATGCCGCCACGGGTGCCGATGACGAAGCCCGTGCCGGCGACCGCGTGGTAGGCGAGGCGATTGGCCAGATCGAGCGTCTGGCCGAAGACATGCACCGCTCCACCGAGGCCATGAACCTGCTGCAGCAGGAAAGCCAGAAGATCGGCAGCGTGATGGACGTGATCAAGTCGGTGGCCGAACAGACCAACCTGCTGGCGCTGAACGCTGCGATCGAAGCAGCGCGTGCCGGCGAGGCCGGGCGTGGCTTTGCCGTGGTTGCCGACGAAGTGCGCGGGCTGGCCCAGCGCACGCAGAAATCCACCGAAGAGATCGAGGAACTGATCGCCAGCCTGCAGCACGGTACCCAGCAAGTGGCCGCGGCCATGCACGGTAGCCGTACCCTGACCGACAGCAGCGTCGAGCTGGCACGCAAGGCCGGGGCCTCGCTGGAAAGCATCACCAGCACGGTGTCGAGCATCCAGTCGATGAACCAGCAGATTGCCGCGGCAGCGGAGCAGCAGAGTGCGGTGGCGGAGGAGATCAGCCGCAGCATCCTCAATGTGCGCGATGTGTCCGAGCAGACGGCGGCGGCCAGTGACGAGACGGCAGCGTCCAGCGTGGAGCTGGCGCGGTTGGGCGGGCAATTGCAGACGTTGGTCAGCCAGTTCCGCGTCTGACCCTGGAATTCGGGGCCGCTTTGCGGCCCGTCGCGACACAAGGCCGCTCCTGCAATCTCCTGTAAGGAACGGCCTTGTGTCGCGATGGAGGGCAAAGCCCTCCCGGCGATGGAACAGGTATTACTCGACGATCATCCCGACCCCACGCCCACGTGGGTCCGAAGCAGTCTCCAGCTTCGCACCGTTCACCCGGATCGCCTGGATGTCGCCCATCTCCCAGCCCTGATCCTCCAGCACATAACCCATCTTCTTCAGCTCGTCAGCCACCGGCCCGGTCAACGGCGCGTAGCTGTCAAAGTAGATGGTGTCCTTGGGCAGCAACTGATGGTGCACACGCTGCGCCGCCACCGCCTTGTCCAGCGGCATGCCATAGTCGTACAGGTTGTTCATGACCTGGAAGATCGAGGTGAAGATCCGCGAGCCGCCTGGCGTACCAATGACCAGCTCGACCTTGCCATCGCGGGTCATCAGGCTGGGGCTCATCGACGACAGCATGCGCTTGCCCGGTGCGATGGCATTGGCATCCCCGCCTACCACGCCGAACGCGTTGGCCGCCCCCGGCTTGGCACTGAAGTCATCCATTTCGTCGTTCAACAGGAAGCCGGCACCTTTCACCACCACGCCACTGCCGTAATCAAGGTTCAGGGTGTAGGTATTGCTGACCGCATTGCCCTGCTTGTCGACGATCGAGAAGTGCGTGGTCTGGTGCGGTTCCAGGCCCGGCTTGACCTTGTCGGTCGCGGAAATGGCCTTCGGGTTGACCTGCGCGGCACGCTTGGCCAGGTAGTCCTTGGCCACCAGCTGCGCCACTGGCACCTGGGTGAAGGCTGGGTCGCCGAGGTAGTCGGCGCGGTCGGCGAACACCCGCTTTTCGATCTCGGCCAGCAGGTGGATATACTGCGCCGAGTTGTGCGCCACGCCCTTGAAGTCCGCGGCGCGGTCTTCCTTGATGCCCAGCAGCTGGGCCAGGGCGACGCCGCCGGAGCTTGGCGGAGGCGCGGTATAGACCACATTGCCACGCCAGCTGACAGCCATCGGTTCACGCCATACCGCCTTGTAGTCCTGCAAGTCCTGCTTGGTGATCAGGCCCTTGTCGGCCTGCATCTGCGCCACCAGCAGGTCGGCGGTCTCGCCCTGGTAGAACTCGCTCACGCCCTTGTCGGCGATGCGTTCCAGGGTCTGCGCCATCTCTGGCTGCTTGAACAGCTGACCGACTTTCATGTTGCCGAAGTAGTCGTTGAAATTGGTCGCGGTCTTGAACATGCCCTGGGCATCGTTGCGGTACTGGTATTGCTTTTCTGCCACCTTGAAACCGTTTTTCGCATAGCCGATGGCCGGAGTCAGCAGCTCGCTCCAGGGCAGCTTGCCGAATTTCTGGTGCGCCTCCCACAAGCCCATTACCGTGCCCGGTACGCCAGCTGCACGGGCCCCGACCAGGCTTAGGTTCTCGATGACCTCGCCCTTGTCGTCCAGGTACATGTTGCGCGTAGCGGCCTTGGGCGCGACTTCACGGTAGTCGAGGAAATAGGGTTTGCCGTCGACGAACAGGGTCATGAACCCGCCGCCGCCGATGTTGCCCGCCTCGGGGTAAGTAACCGCCAGGGTGAACGCCGTGGCCACTGCCGCATCCACCGCATTGCCGCCCTTCTTGAGGATATCGGCGGCCACCTGTGCACCATATTGATCGGGCGCGGCCACTGCGCCGCCTTCCAGGGTGGCGGCATGAACCGAGGAACAGCTCAGGATCGCGGCTGCGAGAGCCAGGTACTGGAACGGAACCATACGCATGACACTTCCTTGGTGTTGTTTTTGTTGAGCAGTCAGTAAGGCCGAAGCGTTTCCACTGCGCAATCAATAGCAGGAAGTTTCGCCGCCTGTGGGCAGGCCATGTCGCGTCCAGGCAACTCAGCAGGCGTACATCGCCAGCTTGCGCTGGATGAAATCAAGGAAGCACTGGATACGCAGCGCCAGCTGGGTATTGCGGTAGTACACCGCATGGATCGGCTGGCGATAGCCGTTGTTGGCTTCGCTGAGCAACACTTGCAGGCGCCCGCTGCGGATGTCTTCGTGGGTCATGAAGTGCGACAGGCTGACGATGCCCTCGCCCGCCAGCGCCAGCTGGCGCAAGGTCTCGCCGCTGGAGGCGATCAGCGCCGGGCGGATGCTCCAGCGATCCCCCTGGGCATGGCGCAGTGGCCAATGGTTGAGCGACTCGGGCTGGCTGAAGCCGAGCAGGCAGTGGTTGGCCAGGTCCTCGACCCGCAGCGGCGTGCCATGCTGTTCTAGGTACGCCGGGCTGGCCAGCACCTGCACCGGGCTGCAGCCCAGGCTGCGCGCGTGCAGGCTGGAGTCGGCCAGTTCGCCGATGCGGATGGCCACGTCGGTACTCTGCTCGAGCAGGTCGATGATCAGGTCATCGGTGTTGAGTTCCAGTTCAATGCCGGGGTATTGGCGGCGGAACTCGCCGATCCACGGCAGGATGGCATGCAGCATGAACGGCGCAGCGGCGTTGATGCGCAGACGCCCGGTAGGGGTCTGGCGGTTCATCGACAGGCGCTCTTCCATCTCGTCCATCTGCTCCAGGATCAGGCGCGAGCGTTCGAGGAAAAAGCGGCCCTCTTCGGTCAGGTCCATGCGTCGGGTGGTGCGGTTGACCAAGGTGGTGCCCAGTTTGCCTTCCAGGCGTGACAGGGTGCGGCTGACGGCGGACGGAGTCTGGCCCATCTGCTCGGCAGCAGCGGAAATCGAGCCGCAGTCGATGACGGTGACGAATACCTGGAGCTCTTCGGATCGGGTTTTCACATCGGGGCCTGTGGTTGCTCTCTGCTGTGACTAGATAGCCGCTTGTCGCGGCCAAGTCCAGCGCTGCCTGTACCGGCCCTTTCGCGGGCTCGCCCGCTCCCACAGGGATCAGACAGGCCTGAAAGCTTGTGGAGTACCTGTGGGAGCGGGCAAGCCCGCGAAGAGGCAGGCAGGTCGAACACTTATTGCGCCTTGCCAAACACCTTGTCCAGGTGTGCTGTATAGGCCGCCAGCGCCGCCGGCACATCCGGGCGCTTCATCACATCCACCGCCAGGAAGGTCGGCAAGCCAGTCATGCCGAGGAACTGGTTGGCCTTGTGGAACGGGAAATACACCGCATCCACACCCTTGCCCTCGAAGAAATCGCTGGGGTCGTCGAATGCCTGCTGCGGCGCATTCCAGGTCAACGACAGCATGTACTGCTTGCCGTGTACCAGGCCACCGCTACCATATTTCTGCGAGTGGTCCGAACGGGTACGACCATCGTTGGCATACAGGCTGCCATGGCCTGCGGTGAACACCTCGTCGATGTATTTCTTCACGGTCCATGGCGCGCCCATCCACCAGCCTGGCATCTGGTAGATCACTACATCGGCCCAGAGGAATTTCTGCACTTCTTCCTGAATGTGATAGCCGCCATCGATGAAGGTCTGGCGCACATCGAAACCGGCGCGATCCAGGTGAGCCATGGCCGCTTCGTGCAGGGTGGTGTTGAGACGGCCATCGGAGTGAGCGAACTGTTTACCGCCGTTGAGCAGAAGGATCTTTTTCATGTGAGCCTCGCGAAAAATTCAGGTCGGCAGGTTAGGGGCTCGCGGGCAGGGGATACAGTGGCGCAGGGGCAAAATACAATTGACCACAAGTCACGAATGGCTGGCACATTATTGCCGTAGAATCGCCTCATCTCCCGTCAACGAGTAGCGACCCATGACTGAGCAGTACGCCTTCATCCTCAAAGCCAAGACCCGTCCGGAAATGGCCGAGGCATTCGAAACCCTGTTCCGCGCCTACGTCGAGCCAAGCCGCCAGGAACCGGGCTGCATCGAGTACCACATGCTGCGCGACAAGCAGGACCCGAGCCTGTTCGTGTTCTTCGAGGTCTGGGCCGACAAGGCCGCGCTGGATGTGCACTCGGCGCTGCCGCACATGACCGCGTTCTTCGACAAGCGCATGGACTACCTGGAGCGCGATTTCGACATCCAGATGATCGACATGCTCAGCGCCTCGTCCGCTAGCCGCTGATGAGCAAATGGCCGCCAAGTGCGGCCAGGCCGAAGAAGAAGCAGCGCTTGAACAGCAGCGCGCTGATGCGCTGACGCAGCCATTGCCCGGCCAGCATGCCGAGCAAGGCCGGCGCCAGCATCAGCAGCGAGGCCCCCAGGGCCTGGCCACCCAGGGCATCCTGCCCGGCCAGGCCAACGGCCAGGGCCAGCGTCGACACCGTGAACGACAGGCCCAGGGCCTGGACCATCTGCTCACGGTTCAGGGCCAAGCTCTGCAGGTAGGGTACCGCCGGTATCACGAATACCCCTGTCGCTGCGGTGACCACGCCGGTCACCAAGCCGCAGGCCGGCCCCAGCCAACGCTCGCGCCTCGGCGCCAGGCACAGGCCAGCCCCGACCAACCCGTACAGCGCATAGGCCAGCAGGGCCGCGCCCAGTGCATGTTTGGCCCACGGGCCGCTGTCGATCCCCAACCAGGCGCTGCCCAGCAAGGTACCGATGAAGAGCATTGCCAGCATCGGCCCCAGACGTACCAGCAACGCCCGCAGATGCCCGCCACTCGCCAGCTGCCAAAGGTTGGTGAAGGTCGAAGGCACAATCAGCAACGCGGCAGCCTGCGCCGGAGGCATAGCCAGGCCCAACAGGCCCATGGCGATGGTCGGCAAGCCGAGGCCAATCACCCCTTTCACCGTGCCGGCCAGCAGAAAGGTCATCACCACCAGCGATGCGAGGGCTGGGCCAAGGTTCTGATAGAACGCGAGCAAGGTATCCATCAGCCGATGATGGCGCGCGCCGGCCTGGCTGAAAATCTGTCATATACTCAGGCAGACTCTTGCCAGGACATAGCCAGATGCATTTCGACCTGATCGACCTCAGGCTGTTCCAGCACACCCTGGAGTGCGGCAACATCACCGCCGGCGCCAGCCGCAGCCACCTGTCGCTGCCAGCAGCCAGTGCGCGCATCCGCGCCATGGAGGCATCGTTGGGCATCCCCTTGCTGGAGCGCAATCGCCGTGGCGTACAGCCGACACCGGCCGGCCAGGCCCTGCTGCGGCATGCCCGGCTGATAGCGCAGCAGGTCGAACGCCTGCAGTTCGACCTCGGCCAGTATGCGCAAGGGCAACAAGGCCAGGTGCGCCTGCTGTGCAACACGGCGGCGCTCACCGAATACCTGCCGGAACTGCTGGCCAGCTACCTGGCTGAAAACCCCGGTATCAGCGTCGATGTGCAGGAACTGCCGAGCCTGCGCATCGTACAGGCAATTACCCAGGGCATGGCCGACCTGGGCATCGTTTCGACCGCAGCCCCTTGCGAACACCTGCAAACCCGCCCCTTTCGCGACGACCCGCTGGTGCTGGTGATGCCGCCGGGCCACCCGCTGGCCAGTGCGCTCGCGCCCAGCTTCAGCGATAGCCTGGCGCACGGCTATGTCGGCCTTGGGGCCGGCAGTGCGTTGGCCTTGTACCTTGAAGAGCAAGCCTTGCGCGAGGGGCGGCGGATGCAGGTACGCGTGCGGGCCGAGGGGTTCGACGGGGTGATTCGCATGGTCGCCGGCGGTGCTGGGGTGGGGGTGGTGCCGCTGGCAGCGGTGCGGCGCTGGCAGGGTATGTTGCCCTTGCACTGGGTGGCGCTGGCGGAGCCATGGGCCAACCGGAGGTTGCTGGTGTGCACGCGGGATTTTGCGGCATTGCCGGGGTATGCGGCGGGCTTGCTCGCTGCCATTGCAGGGTAATAAGCCTCAAACAAAACTTCCCCAGATCCGCCAGCCATTGTCCTGATTTCGCTCCTGCCAGCCCACCCGCTCGCGCGGCCAGAATCGCGCAGAGCGGCGCCACCAAGCCGGCAGAGCCTGTCTGCCCCCTCCCCCAGGACGGACGCTCATCCTGGAGCGCCTGGCCCGATGGCGAGGGCTGAAAACCTGCCACCCGGGGAAAGCTATAGATGCCGAAAGCCCTGAATCAGTGGCTTCCCACATTTTCATCAGAGCAATACCGGACTACCAGGCTTCCGGCTTTACCCGCAACGCAGACTCACACAAAATAGCGCCCCAATGCCCAACGAAAAGGACTTCACGGTGGCCTCGATCTACCAGCTCAAGCCGCGCTTCCAGGCCCTGCTCCGCCCCACGGTGCAGCGCCTTCACGAGCGGGGTGTCACCGCCAACCAGGTCACGCTCGCAGCTGCCCTGGTATCAGTGCTGCTGGGCCTGCTGCTGGTTACCCGGCATCATTCCGCCTGGCTGTTCATCCTCCTACCGGTATGGATGCTGCTGCGCATGGCCCTGAACGCCATCGACGGCATGCTTGCCCGGGAGTTCGGCCAGCAATCCACCCTCGGCGCCTACCTCAACGAACTCTGCGACGTGATCGCCGACGCCGCCCTGTACCTGCCCTTCGCCCTGCTGCCAGGGGTATCGCCAGCCTTGGTCGTGCTCGTGGTGCTCGGCGCCACCTTCAGTGAGTACGCCGGGGTCATGGGCCCGCTGGCCGGTGCCTCGCGGCGCTACGACGGGCCCATGGGCAAGAGCGACCGGGCCTTTGCCTTCGGCGTACTGGGCACCGGCGTGGCCTTCGGCCTGTTGGCCGGGGCCTGGATCAACGGCTTGTTGCTGGTGATCCTCGCACTCTCGCTCTATACCCTCTACAACCGGGTCCGCCAGGGGCTGGCCGAAACCCGTTGAGCCTCCTGCCGTCGTAAAAGGATGTTGACCATGCGCCAAGCGCAAGCACTGCACTTCAGTACCCATGACGGCGTCGAGCTGCATTACCGTCACTGGCCCGCCACCCGTAACGAACACCAGCCCCGCCGGGCTGTGGTGATGTTCCACCGCGGCCATGAGCATGGCGGGCGCATGGCCCACCTGGCCGATGAGCTGGACATGCCGGGCTATGACTTCTTCGCCTGGGATGCCCGTGGCCACGGCGAGTCCCCGGGAGCACGCGGCGACAGCCCGGGGTTCGCCACCAGCGTGCGCGATGTGCAGACTTTCATCGAGCATATCCAGGCCCGCCACGGTATCGCCGAGCCGGACCTGGTGGTGCTGGCGCAGAGTGTCGGTGCCGTGCTGGTCGCCACCTGGGCCCACGACTATGCCCCCAAGGTGCGCTGCCTGGTGCTGGCGTCGCCGGCGTTCAAGGTCAAGCTGTATGTACCGTTCGCCCGCCCCGGCCTGAAACTGCTGAAGGCCTTGCGCGGCAACTTCTTCGTCAACAGCTACGTCAAGCCACGCCTGCTCACCCACGACCCCGAACGGGTCATGTCGTACGTGGCCGACCCGCTGATCAGCCGGCCGATTTCGGTGACCATGCTGCTAGGCCTGTACGAAGCCGCCGACCGCGTGGTGGCGGATGCCCAAGCCATCCAGGTGCCGACCCAGCTGCTGGTATCCGGTGCCGACTTCGTGGTCGAGCGTCAGCCGCAGCAACGCTTCTTCGAGCGCCTGGGCAGTGCGCGCAAGGAAATGCACATCCTGCCGGGGTTCTTCCACGACACCCTGGGCGAGCGTGACCGGGCCCATGCCCTGCGGCGCATCGAGCGGTTCGTCGAGCACTGCTTCGCCAGCCCTGCGCCGCTGCCGTCGCTGCTCGATGCCGACAAGGTCGGCGCCAGTTGCGCCGAGGCCGAAAGCCTGGCCGCGCCATTACCGCACAACTCGCCCCGCGACCTCTACTGGCGCGCCACCCGCGCCGGGCTGCGCCTGGGCAAGGGGCTTTCGGAAGGCGTGAAGCTAGGGTTCGACACCGGTTTCGACTCGGGCAGTACCCTTGACTACGTGTACCGCAACCAGCCGACCGGCAAGGGCAAGCTGGGCCGTCTGGTCGATCGCAACTATCTCGATGCCATCGGCTGGCGTGGCATCCGCCAACGCAAGCTGCACGTCGAAGAGTTGCTGCGCCTGGCCATCGCCCGCCTGCGCGAACAGCAACGGCCGGTGCACATCGTCGATATCGCTGCCGGCCATGGCCGCTACATCCTCGAAGCCCTGCAGGAGCTGGAGCAACTGCCGGACTCGATCCTGCTACGCGATTACAGCGAGCTGAACGTGCAGCAAGGCAGCGCGCTGATCGCGGAAAAAGGCCTGGCTGACATCGCCCGCTTCGTCCAGGGCGATGCCTTCGACCGCCAGAGCCTGGCGACGCTGGAACAGCCGCCGACCTTGGCCGTGGTCTCCGGCCTGTACGAACTGTTCACCAGCAACCAGCTGGTGGGCAATTCGCTGGCCGGCCTGGCCGACGCGGTGGAGGATGGCGGCTACCTGGTCTACACCGGCCAACCGTGGCACCCGCAACTGGAGATGATCTCCCGCGCCCTCACCAGCCACCGCGGCGGCGAGGCCTGGGTGATGCGCCGGCGCAGCCAGGCCGAAATGGACCAGTTGGTCGAGGCAGCGGGCTTCCGCAAGCTGGCCCAGCGCATCGATGAATGGGGTATTTTCAGTGTCAGCCTGGCCCAACGGGTGCGCTGAATGAAGCCATCGCGCGAGCCCGGGCTGGTCCGCCGGGGCGTATTCTGGCTATTGCTGCTGGGGCCGCTGTTTTTCCTCAGCTATGGGCTGGCCAACAGCCACACGGTTGGGCGCAATGATGTCGGCAGCCTGGTGTTCGGCTGGGAAAGCCGCATGCCGTTGTGGCCGTGGACGATCATCCCGTACTGGTCGATCGACCTGCTCTACGGGCTGTCCTTCCTGCTGCCGCGCACGCGCCAGGAAATGGACCGGCATGCCCTGGCCCTGCTGACAGCACAGGTGATCAGCGTCAGCTGCTTCCTGCTCTGGCCGCTGCGCTTCACCTTCGCGCGGCCGGAACTGGATGGCGTGTACGGCTGGATGTTCGATGTGCTGATGGGGTTCGACAAGCCGTTCAACCAGGCGCCATCGCTGCATATCGCCCTGCTGGTGATCATCTGGACCATGTTTGCCCGGCATGTGCAGCGCCAGCCCTGGCGTTGGCTGATGCATGGCTGGATGACGCTGATCGGGGTATCGGTGCTGACCACCTGGCAGCACCACTTCATCGACGTACCGACCGGGGCGCTGGCGGGGTTCTTGTGTGTCTGGCTGTGGCCACACCAGGGCCGGCTGCCCTGGCAGCAGGCCCACCTTGCGCAGGATGCCAAGCGCTGGCGGTTGGCCTTGAGCTATGCCGCGGGTGCGCTGTTGTGCGCCGTGTTTGCCATGAATTTGGGGGGCGCCTGGCTGTGGCTGGCCTGGCCGGCCGTGTCGTTGGCGCTGGTGGCGTTGAATTACGGCCTGTTCGGTGCTGGCGGGTTTCAGAAAGGTGCCGATGGGCGCTTGTCGAATGCTGCCCGCTGGCTGCTGGCGCCTTATCTGCTGGGGGCCTGGGCCAATTCGCGCCTGTGGACCTGGCGACATCCGCAGGCGGATGAAGTGTGTGATGGGGTTTATCTGGGGCGGATTCCCGGGCGTGGCGCGCAGTTCGCTGCGGTGGTCGATTTATGCGCGGAGCTACCGTGTCATGTTCAGGACAGCGCGGCCTCTTGCAGGAGCGGCCTTGTGTCGCGAAAGGGCTGCGAAGCGGCCCCGGCAATATCTGCTGCGAAGCTGAAAACCTGGGGCCGCTTCGCGGCCCTTTCGCGACACAAGGCCGCTCCTACAAAGGTCGCGTCCGCCGTTGACTACGTCTGTTTTCCTACCCTGGACCTGATCGCCCCGCAAAGCCCATTGCTGCACCAGGCCGCCGTCGCCATCGAACGCCTGCGCGCCCAAGGCCCGGTGCTGGTCTGTTGTGCCCTGGGCTACTCGCGCAGCGCCAGCGCCGTAGCCGCCTGGCTGGTGGTCAGCGGCCGCTGCAGCGACGCTCGGCAGGCCGAAGCGCTGATCGGCAAAGCTCGCCCAGGGATAGTCTTGCGTCGCGCACACCACCAGGCCCTGCAACAACTGGGAGCACAATCATGATCCTGCTGCTGGTGGCCAGCCTGCTGGGCCGTGGCAAACAGCTGGAGCGGCTGTCCGACGGCCTCACCTTGCTGGCGCTCGCCTACGGCTTGGCGCCATTGCTGAATGCGCCGTTGCCACCACTGGCCAGCCTGCTGTGCAGCGTGCTGTTGGTACTGGGCGTACTTCACAAGTACTGGGCCATCCGCGTGGCGGTAGATGCCGACCTGTTTGCCCACCTTGTCAAGAGCTCCGACCTGCCGGCAGACACCCAGGCCCTGGACCGCGCCTTGTTCGAACTGAAACTCAAACCGCACGCCGCCGACTCGCGCGCCTGGCCTGCCCGCAGCCAGGCTGCACTGGCCCTGCTGCGCCGCCAGGCCGTATGCCTGGGCCTGCAGTTGGCACTGGCCTTGACTACCCTGCTGACACTGCCTTTGAAGGGATAACGACAACCCCATGCTCGCCAGCCTGACCGCCTACCTCATTACCTCCGCCGCCCGCCTGATCACTGGCGCCCGCGCCCTGTGGCTGGGCTGCACACCGCTGCCGGTGCAGCGCCTGTATTTCGCCAACCACAGCAGCCATGGCGATTTCGTGTTGCTGTGGGCCTCATTGCCAGCACCGCTACGCAAGCACACCCGCCCGGTGGCCGGCGCCGACTACTGGGCCAGGCCAGGTATCCGCGACTTCCTCATTCGCAAGGTGTTCAATGGCGTGCTGATCAACCGGCAACGCAGTGAAGGCCAGGGCAGCCCACTGCAGCCGATTCTCGAAGCCGTGGCCCAGGGCGACTCGCTGATCTTCTTCCCGGAGGGCACGCGCAACCTTGGCGATGAGCCGCTGATGCCGTTCAGGAGTGGGCTGTACCATCTGGCTGCGGCGAATCCCGACGTCGAGCTGGTACCGGTATGGATCGCCAACCTCAACCGGGTGATGCCCAAGGGCCGCGCCTTGCCTCTGCCGTTGCTGTGCACGCTGAGCTTTGGCGAACCGCTGCACCTGGAGGCTGATGAAAGCAAACAGGCGTTCCTCGAACGGGCCAGCAAGGCCCTGCTGAACCTGGCCCCCAAGGATGCCTGACATGGACCACAACACCCTTTCGCTGTTCGCCGGCATCGGCGCCCTGCTGCTGCTCGCCAGTGTGATCGGCCGCCTGCTGAAATGGCGCGCCGGCCCGGCACCACACGCGGTGATCGACAACCTCAACGCCCGCATCAATGCCTGGTGGGTCATGGTGCTGGTGATCGGCATCGCCTTCCTGTTCGGCAAGTACGGGGTGATCGTGCTGTTCTATGGCGTGTCGTTCTATGCCCTGCGTGAGTTCATGACCCTCACCCCGACCCGGCGCAGCGACTACCCGGCGCTGGTGGCGGCGTTCTACGTGGCGCTGCCGGTGCAGTACGTGCTGATCGCCATGGACTGGTACGGGCTGTTCAGTATCTTCATCCCGGTGTACCTGTTCCTGTTGTTGCCGATCCTGGCCAGCTTCGGTGGCGACACCACACGCTTTCTCGAGCGTGCCTCGAAGGTGCAGTGGGGGCTGATGATCGCGGTCTACTGCGTGTCGTCGGTGCCGGCACTGATGACCCTCGACATCCCCGGCTACGAAGGCCGCAACCTGCTGCTGATCGCCTGGCTGATCCTGGTGGTGCAAATCAGCGACGTGCTGCAGTACGTGTGCGGCAAGCTGTTCGGCAAGCACAAGGTGGCGCCCAACCTGTCGCCGTCGAAAACTGTCGAGGGCCTGGCCGGTGGCGTGGCGCTGGCCACCCTGACCGGCGCCCTGCTGTGCTGGATCACGCCGTTCACTTTCTGGCAGGCCGCGCTGATGGCGCTGGCAGTGAACGCCATGGGCTTCTTCGGCGGGCTGGTGATGTCGGCGATCAAGCGTGATCGCGGGGTGAAGGACTGGGGGCACATGATCGAAGGCCACGGCGGCATGCTCGACCGCATGGACTCGGTGTGCTTTGCCGCGCCGGTGTTCTTCCACTTTGTGCGCTATTGGTGGGCATGACCATACCCCCCAGGGGTATACGCATTCTTGTAGGAGCGGCCTTGTGTCGCGAAAGGGCTGCAAAGCGGCCCCGGTAATATTCGCGGCGAAGCTGAAACCGGGGGCCGCTACGCGCCCCATCGCGACACAAGGCCGCTCCTACAAAGGGTCGTGCCACGCCGGCGTAGTCACTTCAGGTACGAACGCAGCAACGCCGCCACCTTGTCGGCCTCGTCCTGCCGCGCCTCGGTGCTCAGCCCGTCCGCCACCAGGTGTTCGCGGATATGCCCTTCCATCACTTCGGCCATCAGCCCGTTCACCGCACCGCGCACGGCGGCGATCTGCTGCAGGATCGCCAGGCAGTCCTTGTCCTGCTCCAGCGCCGTCTCCAGGGCGGCGGCCTGGCCTTTGATCTTGCGCACCCGGGTCAGCAGTTGCTTCTTGCTCTTCAGGGTATGTGCCATAGGGTTTCACACCATGCTAGGTATACTGGGGTATAGTATATTTCTCGACATTCCGGAAGCATGATAAACCATGGCGACACAAACCTCAGACCGTTGGCAGCACAGCCACCAGTTCCATACCAGTAACCTCGGTGCCGAGCGCAAGACCCGCCTGGCGGTGTGGCTGACCGCCGTGATGATGGTGGCGGAAATTGCCGGCGGCTGGTTCTTCAACTCCATGGCGCTGCTGGCCGACGGTTGGCACATGAGTTCCCACGCGCTGGCCCTGGGCTTGTCACTGCTGGCCTACGCCGCTGCCCGGCGCTATGCCGGCGATCGGCGCTTTGCCTTCGGCACCTGGAAAATCGAGATTCTCGGCGGCTACTCCAGTGCCCTGCTGCTGCTCGGGGTGGCGGGGCTGATGGCCTTCCAGTCGGTCGAGCGCCTGCTGGCACCGGGGCCGATCCACTATGACCAGGCGATCTTCATCGCGGCCGTGGGCCTGGCGGTCAACCTGATCTGCGCCTGGCTGCTGCGGGACGATCACGATCACCACCATCATCATGATCATCACCATGGCCACGATCATCAGCACGACCACGGTCATCATCACCACGACCTGAACCTGCGCTCGGCCTACCTGCATGTGGTCGCCGATGCCGCCACCTCGGTGCTGGCCATCGTCGCCCTGCTGGCCGGCAAGTTCTGGGGCGCCGGCTGGCTCGACCCGGTCATGGGCCTGGTGGGGGCGTTGCTGGTGGCGCTGTGGGCCCGGGGGTTGCTGCGCGACACCAGCCGGGTACTGCTGGACGCGGAGATGGACGCACCGGTGGTGGCGGAAATACGCGAAGTGGTGGCACAGCTGCCGGTGCCGGCCAGCATTACCGACCTGCACGTGTGGCGGGTCGGCAAGGACCAGTACGCCTGCATCCTCGGCCTCGCCGCAGCTTGCGAACTCAGCGCCGACAGCGTGCGCCAGGCCTTGGGCGTGCACGAGGAACTGGCGCATGTCACCGTCGAGGTCAACCGCCTGGCATAGCGCGACCAGACAGCTGGACGTCGAGCCCAGGCAACTGCGGCTCGGCCGATGGCCCTATGGTGACGAGTCATTCAGCCAGTCACCAGGAGTTGTGCCATGTCCGATTTCATCACCGTCCTGCGCGAAACCTGCCCGACACCGGTCGTGGACGCCACCAAGTGGAAGCGCATCGGCGGCGATCCGCACACCGTCAACCTCAACGCCTACCTGTCGGCCGACGGCAGCAAGATCATGGGTACCTGGATCTGCACCCCGGGCAAGTTCGAGGTCAACTACGAGAAGTGGGAGTTCTGCCACTTCCTCGACGGCTACTGCATCATCACCCCGGAAGGCGAAGAGCCGAAGCACCTCAAGGCAGGTGACGTGTTCGTGATCGAACCGGGGATGAAAGGCACCTGGGAAGTGGTCGAAACCGTGCGCAAGTATTTCGTCTTCGCCTGATTGGTAAACTGTCCCGGCCCAACCGCCGCAAGCCGGCGATTGGGCCGGGACAGGCAAAAAAAATCGCGGATCAGGCGCCCTTCCCTCTGGTGCGCAGTTACAGAGGGAAGGCCACCTGGCCCGCGATGAAGTCCACCTCGCTGGTCAATCTTTCTTGCGGTAACTCTCGACGATGGCCGAGAAATCCTTGCCGCCTTCGCCGCGCAGGCTCATGGCCTGGTACAACTGCTGGGCCACGGCCCCGAGGATCACTGGTTGGTGCGCCTGGCGCGCCGCTTCGGTGGCCAGCCCCAGGTCCTTGAGCATCAGCTCGGCGCCAAAGCCACCGGTATAGCCCCGCGACGCCGGTGCGGTTTCGATGATGCCGGGCCATGGGTTGTAAGTGTCCGAACTCCAGCAACGCCCGGTCGAACTGTTGATGATGCCGGCCAGCACCTTGGTATCGATGCCCAGTGCATTGCCCAGGGCCATGGCCTCAGATACACCGACCATCGAGATACCCAGCAGCAGGTTGTTGCAGATCTTGGCGATCTGCCCGGTGCCGACTTCACCGCAATGCACGATGTTGCGGCCCATCTGTTCCAGTACCGGCTTGAGGGTGGCGAACAGCTCGGCGCTGGCACCAACCATGAAGGTCAGGGTACCTGCCGCCGCACCACCGGTGCCGCCGGAAACCGGCGCATCACCCATGTCCACGCCCTTGGCTGCGGCCGCCTTGGAGACATCGCGCGCGGTTTGCGGGTCGATGGTGCTGCAGTCCACGGTTGGCGTGCCAGGACGAATACCGGCCAGCACGCCGTCTTCGTTCAGGTACACGCTGCGTACATGGGCAGCGGCCGGTAGCATGGTGATCACCAGCTCGCTATTGGCCGCCGCGTCCTTGGGCGAAGGGCTGATCTGCCCGCCCAGTTCGGCGAGCTCGGCCAGCACGGCCTTGTTCAGGTCGAACAGGTTCAGTTGGTGGCCAGCCTTGATCAGGTTGCGGGCCATGGGTGCGCCCATGTTGCCGAGGCCGATGAATGCGATACGCATGACGCTCTCCTTAACGCAGGCTGATGGTGGTGTTCACACCGTCGTTGACGCTGTCGTCATCGAACCAGCGGGCGGTGACGGTCTTGGTCTGAGTGTAGAACTGCACCACTTGCTTGCCGTACGGGCCGAGGTCGCCGAGCTTGGAGCCACGGGAGCCGGTGAAGCTGAAGAACGGCACCGGTACCGGGATCGGAATGTTGATACCTACCTGGCCGATGTCGATTTCGCTCTGGAACTTGCGCGCTGCCGCGCCGCTCTGGGTGAACAGGCCAGTGCCGTTGCCGAATGGGTTGGCGTTGACCAGGGCGATGGCCTCGTCAAGGGTGTCGACTTCCAGGGTCACCAGTACCGGGCCGAAGATTTCCTGGGTGTAGATCTGCATGTCGGTCTTCACGCCCGAGAACAGGGTCGGGCCGACGAAGTTGCCTTGCTCATATCCCGGCACCTTGACGTCACGGCCATCGAGTTCCAGCTTGGCGCCTTCCTTGATGCCGCTTTCGATCAGGCCCAGCACACGCTCCTTGGCACGTTTGGAAACCACCGGGCCGACATCGGTGCCTGGCTCGCAACCGGCATTGACCTTGAGCTTGCTGGCCGCTTCCTTGATGTCCGGCAGCCATTCGCGCGCCTTGCCTACCAGGACCGCCACCGAGGTGGCCATGCAGCGCTGGCCCGCCGCGCCGAAGGCGGCACCGACCAGGGCGTTGATGGTTTGGGTGCGGTTGGCATCGGGCAGCACCACCGCGTGGTTCTTGGCGCCCATCATCGACTGCACACGCTTGCCGTGCTGGCTGCCCAGGTTGTACACGTGGGTGCCCACTTCGGTGGAGCCGACGAAGGAAATCGCCTTGATGTCCGGGTGGGTGCAGATGGCATCCACCACTTGCTTGCCACCGTGCACCACGTTGAGCACGCCAGCCGATACGCCGGCTTCCAGCGCCAGCTCGACCAGCAGCATGGTCGACAGCGGGTCCTGCTCGGACGGCTTGAGCACAAAGGTGTTGCCGCAGACGATGGCCATCGGGAACATCCACAGCGGGATCATGGCCGGGAAGTTGAACGGGGTGATACCGGCGCATACACCGATGGGCTGGCGCAAGGTATAGGTATCGACGCCAGCGGCGACGTTTTCGGCGAACTCGCCCATCTGCAGGGTACCGATCGAGGCGGCATGCTCGACCACTTCCAGGCCGCGGAAGATATCGCCTTCGGCATCGGCCAGGGTCTTGCCTTGTTCGGCACTGAGCACCTGGGCGATACGCTTGGTGTGTTCGCGGATCAGCGCCTGCAGCTTGAGCATGATGCGCATGCGTGCGCCAATCGGGGTATCGCGCCAGGTCTTGAAGGCACGCTGGGCAGCAGCCACGGCGGCGTCCACTTCCTCGGCGGTGGCGAACGGTACGCGCGCCAACACTTCCTGGGTGGCCGGGTTGACGATATCGCGCCATTCAGAGGTCTTGGACTCGACCCACTGGCCGTCGATCAGCAGCTTGACCCGGTCGATTTTGGTCTGGTTAGGGGATTGCGGTGCGTTCATCTGCATTCTCCTTGGAATTATTGTCGGGACGAGATCGCCAGCGCCGAGCAAACGCGAGGTGGCGTCCTGAGGCTTGTTTCGAGTATAGATGTGCAAACATCCAACAAGAACGCACAAAAAAACCGGATCATCATGCAAAAAGACCTCACATCCCTGAGCGCGCTCAACTGGGACGACCTGAAGTTCTTCCTCGAAGTGGCCCGTACCCGCAAGGCCAGTAGCGCCGCCAAGCGCCTGAGCGTCGACTACACCACGGTGTCGCGGCGCATCAGCTCGCTGGAGGGGGCACTCGGCACCCTGCTGTTCGAGAAGTCGCGGACCAACGGCTTTGTCCTCACCGCCGAAGGCCAGCGCCTGCTGGGCTATGCCGAGTCGATCGAGAGCACGCTGCACATGGCCTGCGAACAGGTATCCGGGTCGGGCGTGGCGTTGTCCGGGCATGTGCGCATGGGCTGCACCGAAGGTTTCGGCAGTTTCTTCGTCACCCCGCAGCTGAGCCACTTCGTCGATGCCTACCCGGCAATCTCGGTGGACATACTGCCGCTGCCGCACTTCATCAGCCTGTCCAAGCGCGAGGCGGACATCGTCATCGCCCTGGAGCGACCGGAGCATGGGCCGTACGTGTGCTGCAAGCTGTGCGACTACCGCTTGCGCCTGTACGCCACCCGGGAATACCTCGATAACCACGCCCCCATCCGCCAGATCGCGGACCTGGCCATGCACCCGTTCATCAGCTACGTGGACGACCTGGCGTTCAGTTCGGAGCTGCTGTACCTGGCCAACCTGATCCCCAGCGCCAGCGCGCATTTGCGCAGTACCAGCGTGATTGCCCAGTACACGGCGGCGCTGCAAGGGCGAGGGCTGGCGATATTGCCCTGCTTCCTGGCCGCGCAGGATCCACGACTGGTGACGGTACTGCCGGAAGAAATCGAGGTGACACGGCAATTCTGGATGTACTGCCGGGAGGATTTGCGCAAGTTGAAGCGGATTACCCTGCTGTGGGATTACATCCGCGGGGTGACCGAGGCGAATGCGCCGTTGTTGATGGGCGAGACGCGCGAGATGCGCTTTGCTCAGGAGTGAGCATGCTTGGGCGCATCATCGATAGTGTGGGAGCGGGCTTGCCCGCAAACACCGGCGGAGCCGGTGCCAGGCACCCTGTAGCCCGCTCTCGCAAGTAGGTCTGTAACCGTAGGGCGGGAATCAGTAGGAAGCCACGACGATAGACACCCGCCGGTTCTCGGTACGCCCGGCGCTGGTGCGGTTGTCCGCCACCGGCTGGCTGCTGCCCAGGCCGCGACTGTGGATATTCTGCGCCGGCATGCCTACCGCGACCAACGCTTGGGCCACGCTTTGCGCACGCCGCTCGGACAACTGCTGGTTGTATGCCGCCTTGCCCGACGCGTCGGCATGCCCGTCCACCCGCACGCCCTGGATGCCAACGCCGAGCAATGCCTTGCCGATACGTTCGACAATCGCCTGGCTCTGGCTGTTGAGGCTGTCCAGGTCGCTGCCGAACAGCACCTTGCCCGACAAGTCATAGGCCCACCCTTCATCGGTCGGGGTGAAGCCTTCGCGCTTGAGCACGGCGACCTGTTCGGCGCTCAGGCCTTTGGGCGGCGCGCTCTGGCAGCCAGCCAAGGCCAGCAGCGCCAGCAACAAGGCCCATAGGGGGAAACGCAAAGCCTGCTTCACGGGTTCAACTCCTGTTGTTGGTTTCCATCTGTGCTAACCTGCCAGTGCCCGCGGCGATTGCGCTTGGCCTGGTACATCGCCGCGTCAGCGGCATTCAGAAGGCTGGCGGGATCGCTGCCGTCATCTGGGTAATAGGCGATACCGACACTCAACGAGGTGGCGATACTGCGGCCACTGTCCAGTTGCACCGGCAGTTTCATGCTGGCAACGATCTTCTCGGCAACGCGCTCGGCATCCTGGCGCGAATGCAAAGGCGTCAGCAGCACGGCGAACTCGTCGCCGCCCAGGCGTGCCACCAGGTCGTGCTCACGCAGCTGGGCGCGCACACGGTCGGCCACGCTGATCAGCACTTCATCGCCCACGGCATGGCCGAGGGTATCGTTGATCTGCTTGAAGTGATCACTGTCGAGAAACAGCAGCGCCAGGTGCTCCTGCTGCCGCTCGGCATTGCGCAGGCTGCGGGTCAGGCGCCCCTCGAAAAAGGCGCGGTTGGGCAGGCCGGTCAAGCTGTCATGGCTGGCCTGGTGGGCCAGCGTCTGGTTTTCGTTCTGCAGGTGGCTGTGCCACACCTCCAGTTCGTCGAGCAGGGCGTTGAAGTCATTGCCCAGTTCATTGAGCTCGGCAATCGCTGCCTCCGGTACACGCCGATCGAAGCTGCGCTCCCGGCGGGCGGCATGGGCGACACTGGCCAGGCCGCGCAGCGGGCGGACGATATCACCGAGCAAACGCCGCGACAGGTGTTGCGCAGCCAAGGCGCTGAGCAGCGTACAGAACAGGATGCCGGCCAACCCACTGAGCAGGAACAGCAACAGGCTACGCCCCTGGCCGACCAGTTCGATGCGCCCTACCTGCCGCTGCTGGTGGGTGATCGGCAGGTTGACCGGTTCATCCAGCAAGGCGCTGGCAACCTGCCCTTCCAACCGCGCAAGCAGGCCACTGTCACTGCGCTGCCAATGCGCCAGTTGCTGGCCTTCGTTGTCGAATACCCTGGCTTCGGCCACTTCCTCGGCGCTGGCGATCAGCGCCAGCGCTTCGTTGGCCGCAGCGCTGTCATCGAACACCACGGCCGCTTCCACGGTGTAGCTGATCGAACGGGCGATCAGGTGCAGGTTATGGTTGGCGTAAACACGCAGGGCAAGCACGCCCAGCAGGGTCAGCGAAACACCAGCCAGGCCGACGGCGAGCAAAGCGACGCTCAGGTGGCCACGGCCGAGCACCGAGCGCAGGGTCGGGCGGGCGCCGCGCTTGTGCGCCGGCTTCATGGCTGCACCGCCCGGCGCTGCGACAACTGCAGCACGCTGGGGTGAATGCGCACGCCGGAGCGTGCCACCGAGTCGAGGTTGACCTCGAAGGCGACTTGTCGGTCGCTGACCCGCAGGCAGAACAGGCTGCCGACCGTGCACGGATCGTCCGCTTCGCTGATGCTCAGTACCGGGTGGCCACTGACGCGCTCGAACAGCCGGTCACGCTGGCCCTGGTCGAGCTTGCCGATATAGATGGCATCGCAGGCCTGGGCAACCTGGCTGTCCGTCGCCAGCAGGCGCCGTACCTGCAGCGGCTGACCGGACTCCTGGACGTGGCCTTTGATCAGGTCATCGGCGTACTCGGTCGGGCCGACCAGGCATAGCCGCAAGGGTGACGGCTCCACGGGCCAGCGGGCATAGCTGAAGATACCCAGTACGACCTGGGTGACGGCTTTGGCGCGTTGCTGCGCCTGGGCGACGGTTGTGGCGGTGTCCGCCTGGGCAGGACCTGCTGCAAGGAACAGGGCGGCCAGCAATAGCGAAAGCACACAGCTTGTCACTCGCCTTGCGGCCAGCTTCATGCGGGAAATCTCTCAAGATCCTATCGGAATACGGCGCAACGATAGCATATGGCCGCATCCTGTGTAGGAGCGGCCTTGTGTCGCGAAAGGGCGGCAAAGCCGCCCCCGCGATAGCTGTGGCGCTGCCGAAAGCGGGGGCCGCTTTGCGGCCCTTTCGCGACACGAGGCCGCTCCTACAGGGGAACGCGTAAGGTTTCAGACCTGTTCCAGCATCAACCCGGAAATACGCCGTACCTTGCGCGCCACCGCTTGTTCGAAAATGCCCTGGCGGGGTTCGACCAGGCTGAAGCAGTGCTTGGCACGGGTGATACCGGTGTATACCAGTTCCTTGGTCAGCACCGGGTTCAGCGCATCCGGCAGCACCAGGGCGGTATGACCGAACTCCGAGCCCTGCGACTTGTGCACGGTCATGGCGAATACCGTTTCCACCTCGTTCAACCGGCTGGGCAGGACGAAGCGCACCCCGCCACTGCCGTCGTTACGCGGGAAGGCCACGCGCAGCAGGGGCTCGCCGCGCTCGTCGGGCAGGCGCAGCGCAATACCGATGTCACCGTTCATCAGGCCCAGGCCGTAATCGTTGCGCGTCACCAGCACCGGGCGCCCTTCGTACCAGGGCTGCTGGCTGTCGATCAACCCGGCATTGTGCAGCACCCGCGCCACCCGCTCGTTGAGGCCTTCGACACCCCAGGCCCCGCGGCGTACCGCGCACAGTAGCTGGAAGTCCTCGAAGCTGTGCAGCACTCGGCCTGCCCATTGCTCCCATGCTGGGTCATCGAAGGCGGTATCCAGCGCCGGACGGTAGCGCCCGAGGGTGCGCAGGTAGCTGCGGTAACCTTGCGGGCCATCGCTGCCACGGTCGAGGCCGTCGAGCAGCAGGCGATCGAAGACGCGGTCGTGCTCTTGTTTCAGGGCCAGGCTGTGCACGTCGGGTGGCGGCATGGCCAGCAGGTTACGCGCCGCGTACGCCTCCTGGCGGTTTACCAGCCGCGCCAGCTGGCCAATGCCGCTGCCCTCGCCGAAACGCCGCGAGAAGCGCAACATCACCACCTGCTGGGCCAGCGGATGGCGCTGCTCGTCACCGCTCTTGAGGCCGCTGCCGGCCAGCGACTCGCCACCGACCTGCTCCAGCCATGCCTGGGTCGCCGGCGAGTAACAGCCGTCTTCGGCGTCACGGCACAGGTCGCCGAGTACCGCGCCGGCCTCGACCGAGGCCAGTTGGTCCTTGTCACCCAGCAGCACCAGGCGCGCCCGTGGCGGCAGGGCATCGAGCAGGTTGGCCATCATTTCCAGGTCGATCATCGAGGCTTCGTCGACCACCAGCACGTCCAACGGCAACGGGTTGCCGGCATGGTGACGGAAGTGTCGCGAGCCTGGTCGGCTGCCGAGCAGGCGGTGCACGGTGCTGACCTCGGTAGGGATTTGCCCGCGCACCTCGGCGCTGACCTGCAGGCGCTCGACTTGCTGGCCGATGGATTCGGTCAGGCGCGCGGCCGCCTTGCCGGTCGGCGCGGCCAGGCGAATGCGCAGTGGCCTGCCCTGCTCCACCGCTGGCGCCTGCAGCAAGGCCAACAGGCGTACCACGGTGGTCGTCTTGCCGGTACCGGGGCCGCCGGTGATGATGCTGAAGCCGGCGCGGGTGGCCAGGGCGCAGGCGAGTTTCTGCCAGTCGACCTGGCCTGCCGGCGCGCCCCCATCGAACAGTTGCGCCAGGCGGCCGGGCAGGTCGGCCGGTGCTGCTTCAGCCTGAGTCAGGCGCTGGCGCAGGATATGGTCGATGCGCCGCTCGTAATTCCAGTAGCGGCGCAGGTACAGGCGCTCGCCGCTGAGCACCAGCGGTCGCGCTTGCTGCCCTGGGGTATCGCCGGCAGCCACCAGCGCGCTGGCGGCAATCCGTTGGCGCCAGGCGTGCAGGTCGAGGTTGGCCAACAATTGCGAGGGCAGCAGCAAGGGGCCGGTCAAGGCATCGCCTTCGGGCGGTAACGACAGCGCAAAGTCAGGCTCTGCCAGGGTTTGCTGCAGGTCGAGGCAGACATGGCCATGGCCCAGCTGGTGGCTGGCCAGGGCGGCAGCCAGCAACAGCAAGGGATCGCTGCCGGGGGCGCGTTCTTCCAGGAACGACACGAACGCGCGGTCCAGGGCCCGCAACCAGCCGCGCTCCACCCAACGGTCGAGCAGTTGCAGCAGGTCAGCGCTGTCGTCTCGTGGCTTCAGGGCCAGCAAATGCTCAGCCTGCAGCGGGGTTGGCAACAGGTCGACGAGGCTGCGGCTCATATCATGGCTCCGGCAAACAGGTCCTGCTGCATGGGCGGGTGCTCGCCGCGGAACAGCGCATCGAGGCTTTCGATCAGCTCACGCGGCGGCTTGGCGTGATACACGCCGTGGCCGCTGCTGCTGGCACCGCGCAGGAAGATGAACAGGGCGCCGCCGACATGGCGGTCGTAGTCATAATCGGGCAGGCGAGCGCGCAGCTGGCGATGCAGGGCCAGCACATACAACACGTACTGCAGGTCGTAACGGTGTTCGAGAATGGCTTTTTCCATGGCCAGGCCATCGTAGGCCTGGATGTCCGGGCCCAGCCAGTTGGACTTGTAATCGGCCACGTAGTAGCGCCCGTCCAGCTCGAATGCCAGGTCGATGAAGCCTTTGAACATGCCGTTGAGCAAGGTCGGTTGCGCCGCGGGGCGCGCCCGGCCGGGGTGGGTATGGCGAGCCACCAGGCGGTCGAGCTGTTCGGCATCGACCTGACGGCTGGCGAACCAGAACTCCATTTCGACCTGATAGTGGCGCAACTGCCCAAGGGTCACGCTCAAGCCCTTGCCTGCCAACGGCAACGCCTCGCCCAGCAGGCGTTGCAGCCATTGGCTTAGGGTGGTGATCCAGCCGGTCCAGTCACGCCGGTTGCAGCGCTGGCCGACGGTTTCCTGGATCAGCTGCGGGTTGCCACTCACCTGGCTGAAGCCCTCACGGCCCGCCCACTCAAGCAAGCCGTGGAGGAACGTGCCAGGGTTGGGCCCACGCGGGAAGCGGTGGATATCGCCACTGTCGGCCGGTACCTCGCGCAACATCTGCGCATCGGCCCTTTCGTCGTCGAACAATTGCTGTGCCTGCGAGCTGTCGGCGCCGAGCGCTTGCTCGCCAATGCGCAGGGCGCTGTACGAGGCGATCCACCAGTGCTCGGCCGCCGCGCGGCGCGGCTTGCGGGCCGGCAGCAGCTCTCGCGCGGCATGTGGCATGCGGTACAGCTGCTGATCCGCCTGCGGCAGGCCTGGGCAGCTGATGTGCGGGCTGGTTGCCGCCAGGGCCTGCAACCAGCTCCCCAGTTGCTCCGAGCTCGGCAAGGCGAGGCCGCCACCAAGCAGGTAGCCGAACGCCGAACGGTGCAACTGCGAGCTTCTCTGGTTACCGCGCTTGAGGTCGGCAACGCCCAGCCAGCAGGCATGCTGGGCCCGGGTCAGGGCCACGTAGAGCAGGCGCAGGTCCTCGGCCAGGCGCTCGTCATCGGCGCGCGCGATCTGTTCCGGGTCGGGCGTGAGGGTGAGATGAGCGTTACCCAGGCTGTCATGCCAGGCCAGCGGCAGACGGCTGCCATCGACCGGTTTGCTGGTACAGATGAACGGCAGGTAGACCAACGGGTATTCCAGGCCCTTGGACTTGTGAATGGTCACCACCTTGACCAGTTGCTCGTCGCTCTCCAGGCGCAGGATCTGCTCCTCGCCGGCCTGCCCGGAACTGGCCAGGTGCTCGGCCAGATGCCGAATCAGCGCTTGTTCGCCGTCCAGTTCGCCAGCGGCCTGCTGCAACAGCTCGGCCAGATGCAGCAGGTTGGTCAGCACCCGCTCGCCATCACTGCGGCGGATCAGCGTGCGCGGCAGCTGGAAGTCATGCAGCAGATGCCGCAGCATTGGCAGCACGCCCTGGCGCTGCCAGATATCGCGGTAACGGCGAAAACGCATGACCCAGTCTTCCCAGACGCGCTCGTCCTGGTTCAGCCGGTCCAGCGCCGCCAGTGACAGATTGAGGGTCAGGCTGGCCAGGGCGGCCTTGAGCAGGCGCTCCGAGTCGGGTTCGGCACAGGCCTTCAGCCAGGCCAGCAGGTCGTGCGCTTCCTGGGCGGCGAATACCGAGTCCTTGTCGGACAGGTAGACGCTGCGCACTTCGCGCGCGGCCAGCTCGGCACGAACCATTTGCGCCTCGTGCCCATCACGCACCAGGATGGCGATGTCAGAGGGCAGGCACGGGCGCAGTTCGCCCTCGGCAGTGCGGAAACCTGCACTGCCCTGCTGGCCACCATTGAGCAAGGCAACGATATGGCTGGCGCAACTGGCGGCCAGTTGCTGGCGGTAGACGCTGCCGGAAACGGGCTCCTCGCTTTCCAGCTGCCAGCATTGCAGGGCGGCACAGGGTTCACCGTCGATCAGCAATTGCTCGTCCCGGCCTTTGGCACGAACCTCGATGAACGGCAGCGGGTTGTCATCGGCCTCGCGGAACAGGAACGCCCCGCGCCCGGCTTCACGCGCCTCGGCCTGCAGGAACAGCTGGTTCACCGCTGCGACCATGGCCTTGCTGGAGCGGTAGTTGGTATCCAGGCTGTGCAGGCGGCCGCTGGTGGCGCGGCGCGCAGCAAGGTAGGTGTAGATGTCGGCGCCACGGAAGGCGTAGATCGCCTGCTTGGGGTCGCCGATCATGAACAGCCCGGTCTGCGCGCGGTTCTCGCTGATCCGGTAGATACGCTCGAAGATGCCGTACTGCACCGGGTCGGTGTCCTGGAATTCGTCGATCAGGGCGACCGGGAACTGTTCGCGGATCAGCCCGGCCAGGCGTTCGCCGGCCTCGCTGGCCAGGGCATGTTGCAGGCGTAGGAGCATATCGTCGAAGCCCATTTCCGCACGCCGCCGTTTTTCCACTTCGAAACGTGCCGATACCCAGCTGGCGGCGTGCTCGAGCAAGGGCGCCTCCGGGCTGTCCAGGGCTTGCAACTGCTGCTGCAGGGCCTGCATGGCATCGAGGGCCGGGTGGACGGGTGGCTCACCGGACTTCCACGCGTCAAGCATGCCCGCCGGCGTCAGGCGGCTGAAGCCGCTGCCCAGCTCCAGCTCGACCAGCTGCTCGTCAGCAGCCCAGGCGCACAGCTTGTCGCACCAGGAATCAAAATACTGTGCGCGCATCTTGCGGCCATCGACCTGCTTGGCGGCCACCGCAGCATGGCAGATCTGCCGCAGCTCCTCCGCCCATTGCGCCCATGGCGCCTTGAGCCGGGCCAATTGCTCGCCACGCTGTTGCAGCGACGCCTGGATCAGCGCCGCCGGTTCCAGCCCTTCCTGCTGGGCGCGCACCCGGCCGAACAGCGGGCGGATGCGCGGCAGCAAGGCGTCGGGGCTGCCCCAGTGGTTGCGCACCCAGGCCAGCGCATCGCCCTGCATGCCATAGCAGAAGCGCCGCCAGTAATCGCGCACCACTTGCGCCAACAAGTCGCTGTGGTCGGTTTCCAGGGTCTGGGTGAACAGGCTGCCGCTGTCGAAGGCGTGCTCGCGCAGCATGCGTTGGCACCAGCCGTGGATGGTCGACACGGCGGCCTCGTCCATCCATTGCACGGCGATTTCCAGGCGCCCGGCACAGCGCGGCCAGGCCTCTTCCGGGTAGTCACCACGCAGTTGATGCAACAGCGGATCAGCGGCTTGCAGTTCACCGCGGAAGAACCGCGCGGCTTCCGCCAGGCGGGCGCGGATGCGCTCGCGCAGCTCTTTGGTCGCGGCGTCAGTGAAGGTCACCACCAGGATTTGCGGTGGCAGCAGCTCGCGATCGAAGCCCTGCTCGCCGCCATGGCCGAGGATCAGGCGCAAGTACAGCGCAGAAATGGTAAAAGTCTTGCCCGTGCCGGCACTGGCCTCGATCAGCTGGCTGCCATGCAGGGGGAAACTCAGTGCCAGGGGACGGTCCTGGGTCATGCGCCTTTCTCCGGGTTGCCCAGGGTCTGCCAAGGGGCGTCGAACAGCGGGCGGTACAACGTTTCGCACCAGCCTTCGAAGGTTTCATCGGCGGTGAGCGCGGCAAAGTCACGGAACTGGCGGGCCAGGGCGACGCTTTCACTGCGCTCGCCGAAGCTGGTGCGCCCGTCGCCTTCGTAGGCGCGGGTTGCGGCGGCCAGGGCTTTGTCGCTGTCGTCCTGGGCCAGCCAGGCGAACGCGGTCTTGGCCGCGACCGGCAACGGCGCGTTCATCGCCGCCTGACGGGCCACCAGCAAGTCACCCAGCAGTTGCGCCGCCTGCACCTGCGGCAATGGCGCAAGCAGCAGGGTCAGGTCACTGGCCACCAGTGCGCTGTGATAGGGATAGCCCGCCGCGCACGCTGCCAGGTGGGTGACCCAGGGCACGATCAGGCGGTGCCACTTGAGGGCATTGCGCCCCGCACTGATGGTGTTGGGCACGGTCGAGATGCTCAGCAGGCTCTGGTCATCGGCCTGGAACACCCGGCCCAGCCAGCCTTCGAGGCGATGCTGGCCATGTTCGAAATGCACCGGTAACGCGCCCTCGACCAGGTGTGGCCAGCGTTGCAACAACTGGCGGTGGCGTTGCAGCAAGTCTGGCAGCGGCTCGATCAGCTCGCGCTGCAGCAACTCGCCGAACCCCGCCAGTGGCAGCAGGCCACAGGCCTGCAGGCGCTGGGCCTGCGCCTGCAGGGCCTGTTCGGAATTGTCCGGCTCGGCCAGCGCGGCACCGAGCAGGCTTTCGCTGGCACCGTAGCGTTGCAGGGCATCGAGAACGAAGGGCTCTTCGTCCGGGGTCGGTGCCTCCAAGGCTTCGAAGTACACTTTCAGGCGCTGGCTGAAGAAGTGCCGCACCGGGTGGCGCAGAAAGTCACCCAACAGGCTCAGGCTCAGGGCTTCGTCATCCTGATAGGGCGGCAGGCCAGGGTCACCTTGCTCGTCATCCAGCCCCTGCTGGTGCAGCACCTGCCACTCATGGGCAAAGCTGAACAGCGGGCTGCCTTGCTGGAAGTAGCGCGGGCTGAACGGCTGCAACGGGTGCTCCTGGGTAAGCGCATGCAGCAGCTGTTCGCCGGGTTCGGCAGGCTGCCCTGGCTGTGCATTTGCCAGTAGCCAGCCGGCCGCAAGGTGGTCACGCAGCTGGCCGATCAGTACCGAGGCCGGGCGTTCGCTGTTGTCGCGGATGCTACGCCCGACCCAGCTGACATAAAGCTGGTCGCGTGCCGACAGTAACGCCTCCAGGAGCAGGTAGCGGTCATCCTCGCGGCGCGAACGGTCACCCGGGCGGTAGTCACTGGCCATCAGGTCGAAGTCCAGCGGTTGCTGGGCGCGGGGGTAGTCGCCATCGTTCATGCCCAACAGGCAGACCACCCGGAACGGGATGGCGCGCATCGGCATCAGGGTGCAGAAGTTCACCGAGCCGGCGAGGAAGCGCTGGGACAACTTGCCCTGGTCAAGGCCCGACAGCCAGGCTTCGCGTACGACGGTCAACGGCAGCGGGTCTTGCAGGCCAACGGCCTCGCATACCTCAAGCCAGCCGTCGCGCAGATCCTGCAATTGCATCAGCAGAAACTCGTCACGCTCACCCTCGGCCAGGAAGAATACCTGCAACAAGGCATGCAGGCGCTCCCCCCACTGACTGACCGTGGCAGGTTCGGACAAGGCCTGGCAGGCCACGTCGAGGGCCTCGAGCAAGGCGGCCAGCGGGCCTATCAGTGCTGCATCCAGCCCACCGATTTCATCGTAGGGTTCGATGTCGTCGCAGGCTGCTCCCACACCCACGGCATAACCCAACAACATCCGCCGCAGGCCGAACCGCCAGCTGTTCTGTTCCAGGCCTGCTGGCAAACCCAGGCTGGCCCGCTGCTCGGCATCGAGGCCCCAGCGGATGCCGGCGCCCTCGATCCAGCGGTGCAGCGTGGGCAGGTCGCTTTCGCGGATACCGAAACGGGCGCGGACTGCCGGCACGTCCAGCAGGTCGAGTACTTCACTGACCGCGAAGCGGCTGTCCGGCAGCTTGAGCAGGTGTTCGAGGGCAATCAGCAAGGGCTCGCGGCCGCGCTGGCCCTGGTCGGTCAGGGTGAACGGGATGTAGCGCGGGTCGTTGCGCTGCAACTGGCCGAAAACGGCGCGGATATGCGGTGCATAGGTATCGATGGCCGGCAGCATGACGATGACGTCACGAGGGCGCAGGGTGGGGTCGGCACTGAAGCGGGCCAGCAACTGGTCATGGAGTATCTCCACTTCACGCTGCGGGCTGTGGGCAATGTGGAAGCGGATCGAGCGATCCTGCGTCGGGTCAACTGCCGGCCACAGCTCGCGGGTTTCGGCGAGCGGACGCAGTTCGAGGATGTCGTCCTGCAACTGGTTGAGCAACGTGGCAGGCGAGCCGTCGCTGAACAGGTCGATGCGGCCATCGCTGAACACGCCTTGGTAACTGGCAGGGTCATCGTAACTGTCGAGCAGGTTGATGTAGTCGCGGCCTTGTTTGCCCCAGGCGGCCAGCAGCGGGTGGGCATGTTGATGCAGCGACTGGTCGTCCAGTTGCAGGGGCATGCCTTGCTTGCGCTGCTGGCGCTTGTACTGATGCCGCAGCAGGTCCTTGTCGGCAACGATATCGGCCCAGTGGTGGCGACATGGGTTATGCACGCACAGCAACACTTGGCTGAAGCGTGCCAGGCCGGCGAGTGCTTCCAGGGCCTGGGCTGGCAACGAGGAAATGCCAAACACGATGACCCGGGGCGGTAGCCCAGGCGGTGCCTGTTCCAGGCTGTTGATGCGTTCGATGAAACGCTGATGGACGCCGGCACGGCTCTGCGCCATGCCCTGCTCGCCGACATCTTCCAGCAATGCCCGCCATAACTCGGCTTGCCAGCGGTTCCCCGGGGGCAGTGGTTTGCGCTCGCCACGGGCGGTGTTGAGGATGTGCTCACCGGCAGCCCAGTCCTTGAGCCAGTCAGCGCGGTACACCTGGTATTGGTCGAACAGGTCGGCCAGGCGCTCGGCGAGCTGATAGCGCTTGCGCAGGTCACTGTCGTCGGTAAGGAAGCGCCGCAACGGCTCGAAATGCGGGCGTTCGATCAACGCCGGGAGCAGGCGCATCAGGCGCCAGGTCAATGGTGCCTTGTCGAGCAGGGAAACCTGGGGAATTTCGTCGCGCCCCAGCAGGCTCCGGTACAGCTGCCACATGAAGCTGCCTGGTAGTTGCACGTCGATGGCAGCAGCGATGCCGCAGCCGCCAAGGTCATCTTCCAGTGGGTCTGCAGCCAGGGCCAGTTTGAGCCATTGGGCGATGCCGTTGCTTTGTACCAGGGCGATTTCGTTTTCCAGCGGCGCCAGGGGATAGCGACGCATCCAGCTCACCACCAGGCTGCGCAGGTCGTCGAGGCGGTTGCCATGGACGATCATGAAGCCGGGGTGAAGGTGGGTGGTGCTGGGCATCGACAGGTCTCTGCAAGGCGCTGGTGGCTGAGGGGGGAACGATATCACGCGAACAGTGTAAGAGCGGCTTTAGCCGCGAAACCGGCGACGCGGTTTGCCAGGTCGATCGGGGTTGCAGGGTGGCGGCCGCTGTGCGGCCGATCGCGACGCAAGGCCGCTCCTACAAGGTCGCGCTGGTTTCGCCGGCGCAAAGACAAAACCCCTACCTGCATGCGCAGATAGGGGTTTTGCGAAATGAATCTTGACGATGACCTACTCTCACATGGGGAAGCCCCACACTACCATCGGCGATGCATCGTT
>NZ_JAENHV010000029.1:0-327322 GCF_016620375.1 Pseudomonas sp. LAM2023
TGAAGGGCCGTCGAAGACTACGACGTTGATAGGTTGGGTGTGTAAGCGCTGTGAGGCGTTGAGCTAACCAATACTAATTGCCCGTGAGGCTTGACCATATAACACCCAAGCAATTTGCTAGCGCAGATTGCGGTGGTGAAGATGATACGAACCGAAAGTTCGCAACGAACCACGAACATCACATATCCGAATTCGCTGGAGTGTCTATCAGGACCTTCTGGCAACAGAATTTCTTGACGACCATAGAGCATTGGAACCACCTGATCCCATCCCGAACTCAGCAGTGAAACGATGCATCGCCGATGGTAGTGTGGGGCTTCCCCATGTGAGAGTAGGTCATCGTCAAGATTCATTTCGCAAAACCCCTATCTGCACATGCAGGTAGGGGTTTTGTCTTTAAGTAGGAACTACAGAGATTCGCAGGCACGTCCGAGGGACGGGCCAGCACACAGAATTTCTTGACGACCATAGAGCATTGGAACCACCTGATCCCATCCCGAACTCAGCAGTGAAACGATGCATCGCCGATGGTAGTGTGGGGCTTCCCCATGTGAGAGTAGGTCATCGTCAAGATTCAAATCCAAAGCCCCTGTCTGCGCTGCAGACAGGGGCTTTGTCTTTTCCGGGCCATGACTCCCAAGCCAGGGCGATAGCGGTATAGGAATGTGCAGCTACGGCTACCGCGGGTTCAGAACTGATAGCTGACGGTAGCACTCACGTTGCGTTCCTCTCCCATGTAGCAGTAGTCCAAGCTGGCACACGAGCTGATGTAGCTTTCATTGGTCAGGTTGTTGGCGTTCAGGCGGACATCCACACCCCGAAGGCCGATCTTGCTCAGGTCATAGCCGATCGAGGCGTCGAACAAGGTGTAGGCGGGCACTTTCATGCTGTTTTCCGCATCGACCCAGCTGTACCCCACATATCGCACGCCACCGCCCAGCCGCAGGCCATCCAGCGCCCCTTGCCGGAAGTTGTAATCCGCCCACAGGGAGAACATCTGTTTTGGCGCCTGGGTTGGTGAATTGCCCTTGTTGTCCAAGGTGGCCGACACCAGGCTGGGCATGGACTTGGCGTACTCGATATCGGTGAAGGTATAGCCGCCCAGCACCTTCAAGCTGTCGGTCAGCTGCACATGGGCCTCCAACTCGAGCCCTTGCGAGCGCACTTGGCCTACAGGGCGATAGAAGTCTTCGTCAGGCTGCTTGGAGGCCAGGTTCTCCTGTTCTATTCGGAATAACGATGCAGTGAACAGGTTGTCGCTCCCGGGCGGTTGATACTTGATGCCGGCCTCCCATTGAGTGCCCTCGGTTGGTGCCAATGGGCGACCAGCCTGGTCGGAAACCGTATTGGGGTTGAATGACTCCGAGTAGCTGACATAAGGCGCAATGCCATTTTCGAACAGGTAGAGCACCCCAGCGCGGGTAGTAAACCTGGAGCGCTGATCATTGACCTTGGTGTTGCTATCGCGGTTCTCCTCGGACACCTTCACCCAATCCTGGCGCAGCCCCAAGGACAAACGCCACTGGTCCAGTTCCACAAGGTCCTGCAAGTACACACCCGTTTGTTGTAAACGCCGCTGGTAGCGGTTTTCGCCCAGCACCCGCAGGTTGCCATTGCCGTACTGCGGGTTGCCGGCATCCAGCGGGTCGACTGTGCCATAACGCCATGCCACATCGGCCTTGCGTCGTTGATAATCGGTACCCAGCAGCAAGGTATGTTTGGCGGCCCCCGTGAAGAATTCGGCCTGCAGCATGTTGTCGATGATGTACGAATGCAGGCGCTCGTCGCCGCCGGTGTAGGCGCGGTTGAGGATATTGCTGTCGGCATCCGCCCAACCGGCGGAATACACCTGGTCCATCGACACGTCCGAATCCTGGTAGCGGAAGTTCTGTCGCGCGGTGAGTACATCGTTGAAGCGATGCTCGAACTGGTAGCTGAAGGACTGCTGGGTACGCTCGTAGTTGTCGATACCCGGCTCACCCTCGAAGAAATGGTCCGACAGGCGCAAGCCGTTGCGCTTGTGCAGCATGCCGTTTGCGGGGTTGCCGCCGTGGTACCCGCCGTTGGGGTCGTGTTGCAGGTAGGCCTGCAGGGTAAGCGAGGTGTCCTCGCTGAAGTCGATGCTGATGGCCGGCGCGATGGCGTAGCGTTCTTCCTTGTTGTGGTCGAACTGCGTGTCGGAAGCATCCGCAAGGCCTGTCAGGCGGTACGCAATGCGCTTGTCGTCATCCACAGGGCCGCTGAAGTCGAAACCCATGCCTCGCTGGCCTTGGGTACCGACCGTGGCCTGAACTTGGCGGTAGCGGGTGAACAACGGCTTCTTGGTGGTCAGTGCTACCAGGCCTCCTGGGGAGCTACGGCCATAGAGTACCGAAGAAGGCCCCTTGAGGATGTCTATCCGTTCCAGGAAGTAAGGGTCCACCTGCATGGTGCTGTAGGTACCGTTGTCCCCCATCGACTTGAGCCCATCGACGTAGATGTTGTCCACCGAGCCGTCATTGAAACCACGCATGGCCACATAATCGTAGCGGTGGGTAGCACCGTAGGGGTTGGTCAGTACCCCGGGTGTGTAGCGCATGGCCTGGGCAACCGTCTGTGAGCCCTGGTCGTCCATCTGCTGCCGGGTGACCACCGAGACCGATTGGGATGTTTCGACCAACGCCATACTGGTCTTGGTCGCCACCTGGCTGTGCGTGGCGTTGTACCCGTCCATGCTACCCAGCGCATTGCCTAGGGTGAAACCATGGATATCGGTGTCTGGCAGCGACAACGCCGCACCTTGCGGTTGGGCTTGCAGCACGTAGCTACGCCCGTCCTGGCTGACTGCTTCCAGGCCGCTGCCGTTAAGCAGCTGCCGCAGTGCCTTGTCGGTAGGGTATTGCCCCTGCAACCCGTTGGACTGCAAGCCTTGGGTGAGCTGCGGTGTGGCTGACAGGGTGATGCCGGCCTGGCGGGCGAACTGGTTGAGCACATCATCCAACTGGCCGGCCGAAATTGTATAGTGTTGGCTAAGCTCGGCAGGTTCAGCTGCCATGGACATCGATGTGACAGCTGTCAGGCCCAATGCGGTACCGAACAAGGCGGCCCGGATCGCTTTGTGAAGTTTTGTTGAGTCTAAGACAGGTCGAAAATCATTCGCGTTGGCTGGGTGCGCGGAGGCGGTAGGCATGAAGGGTCCGTTAACGTGAGGGCAGGGGAAGGTTTACTGTCCTAGCCGAACTGGCATTCGAAACCCGCCAAAAAAGCTGTTGGAGCGCTTCGCAGCGCCCAAGGCAAGCGTCGTCACCCGTCAGGCCAGCCCCTCGACACGCACCCACCAGCGGGTGACTTGCCGGAGCTTTACCGGCAGCGTCCGTGGCAGCACCAGCAACAATTGCTCCGGGTCTTCGAGGCGGAATACACCAGACAGGCGCAAATCGGCGGTGTCATCGCTGCAGCCCAGATAACCATGACGATAACGGCTGACCTGCGTGAGAAAGTCGACCAGGCGAATGTCCCGGGTGACGAGCAACCCTTCAGTCCAGGCCATCGCATCCATGTCCACCTGCTCAAGCCGATAGGCCCCTTGTGCATCCAGGCGCCAGTTCTGGCCGCTTTCAATCCACTGCATCGCGCCTTTGCCGGGCCGGTGTATCGCTACCCTGCCATGGCTGACACTGACCCTGGTGCAGTCGCTGTCCTGCCGCGCCACGAAGCGTCCTTCGAGCCCTTCCAGCAGTGCGTCGCGTGTTTGTACAAGAATCGGCCGCTGCGGGCCGCAGGTAATCAGCATTTCCCCTTGCTTCAGGCGGATCAGGTTTTGCCCGTCTTTGAAAGCCAGGTCGACTGCGCTGCGCGTATTCAGTTGTATCGACGTTCCATCGGGAAGCCGGAAGCTGCGTCGTTCTCCCGTGGCGGTGGCATAGTCCGATGTCCAGCTATTGATGCCATCAAGGCCTGTGCCTAGCCATGCCGCCGAGCCAACCATCGCAACCCCGCCAAGCAGTTTCAGGGCCTGCCGACGCTGCAAGCGGCGCTGGCTGCTTTCCAGGGTTTGCATGGCCAGCCCAGCTCCGGGGATTGCGCGCATGTCGAGTTCCTGGTGCAGGTGTACCAGCCGTTGCCAAGCCTGTTCGTGTTCGTGGCGGGCTTCCCGCCATTGCGCGCACTGTCGCTGCAGGGCAGGATCGTGCCCGCTTTCGCGTAGCCTCAGCATCCACTGGATGGCCTGCTTGACCGTCGTTGCATCAGGCTGTGCGGTGCTCATGGCATCAGTACTCGTCTGCGTAGCGCAGCAGGTAGCAGTGGTAGAGCGCATCGGCTATGTAGCGCTCCACGGTACGCACCGAGATTCCCATCTGGTCGGCAATGGCCTGATGCTTCAGCCCCTCGTATTGGGCCAGCAGGAAGGCGCGGCGTACCTTGGGTTTGAGGCCGTCGAGCATGCGCGCGATGCGCTCCAGCAACTCCAGCAGCAATTCCTGGGTTTCGGCCGAGGGGGTGTGTGCTTGCGGCAGGTGTGCCAGCGCCTCGAGATAGGCCCTGTGCAGTTCCTCGCGCCGCCAGTGATCAATTACCAGCCCACGCGCGACCGTCCGCAGGAAGGCACGTGGCGTATTCAGTTGCAGGTGTTCGCGACGCTGCAGCAAGCGCACGAAGGTATCCTGGGCCAGGTCTGCGGCATCGGCGGCATTGCCCAGCTTGCTGCGCAGCCAGGCATGCAACCAGCTGTGGTGGTCACTGTAGAGCGTTTGCAAGGAGTCGTTGCTGGACATGGATGAGGGCGCTGCCATCAATGGACATGAATGATAATTAGTCTCATTGTTGGCGGAGGCCGATCGATTTGCAACCCATGCCTGATCCGTGCCCGGGTGTCATTGCACGGCTAGCGCCCCAACTGGCTATCGAGGTACCTGCGGATCACCCCTGCTGCGGTATTCAGGTGTTTTTCCAGCACCGTTATCGCTTCGTCTACCTGCTTGGCGCTGGCCGCATCGACCAGTGCGTTGTGATCGTCCTGGGTAAGCTTGCCCAGGCCCATGGATGAGAGATGAAAGCGCAGGAAGCGTTCTTCCTGGTTCAGCTCATCTTCGATCAGGCGCAGCAATTTCTTGTTGGGTGCCTTGTTGTACAACGACATGTGCAACAGGCGATTGAGACGGCCGATTTCGGCATGCCGGGTTTCGTTCTCCAGTTGCTGGATATATCCGCGAGCGCTGGCGATGTCGCTGGCATCGAGCAGCGGAATGGACTGCCGCAGCGCCTCGGTTTCGAGCAGTACGCGCAGGGCATAGGTATCCACTGCGTCCTCGCCAATCAACGGTGCAACCACTGCACCCTTGTGCATTTCCACCTTCAGCAACGATTGAGCCTCGAGCTGGCGCAGCGCCTCGCGCACGGGCATGCGGCTGACACCGAACAAGGTAGCGAGCTCCTGTTGCCGCACAGCAGTACCCGGAGGCAGGCGGCCATCCAGAATGGCACTGCGCAGGCGTTCTTCGATAACGCCACGGGCCTGGTGCGGCAACAGCTGTTCACTGGCCAGCACATTGCTCAATTTGAATTTCTGGGCCACGCGACGTCTGCCTCAACGATGACTAAAGTTGGATCCAATGACACTAGTAAAGCTCATGGGAGCGTCCAGCTTGCCCCCGCAGTGGAACGGGCGCCCCAAAAGCGCGGCTATGGTGGATGAAGTCGCCTGTCAAAGGAAGCGGCCCAACGAAGGTTATAAGCCTAAAGTGTAGGTCGGCTGACAAGCGGATGCATGATTGCAGGGTGCCATTGTCTTTTGCCGCTGCAAGCCGCACCATCGCTGCTTTCGACAGGCCTGAACAGGGCTTCGCAGTGGCGCTAACCTGGATGCTCAAAACCGTTGTGCAACGTGTCGGCCTCGCTGCGCTGCTGGGCAGCATGCTGCTGGGCGGCCTGCACGCGGATTGGGACTTTTCCCAGATCAGCCGCAAGTCGCAGGCGCTGTATGGCTCGTTGGGGAGCGGGCAGGGTCGCATCGATGCCTGGCAGAACCTGATGGCTACCCAGAAGCAGGGTACGGAGCTTGAGCGACTGCAGGCGGTCAACCGCTTCTTCAACCAGCAGTTGCGCTATGTCGAGGATATCGACCTGTGGCACGAGGTCGATTACTGGGCCACGCCGATCCAGGCGCTGATCAAGGGCGCAGGGGACTGTGAGGACTATGCCATCGCCAAGTATTTCAGCCTGCGGCGCATGGGTATCCCTAGCGAGAAGCTGCGTATCACCTACGTCAAGGCGCTGCGGCAGAACCGGGCGCACATGGTCCTGACCTATTATTCAAGCCCACAGGCACAGCCATTGGTGCTGGACAGCCTGATGGACGCCATCAAGCCGGCCAGCCAGCGCACAGACCTGCTGCCGGTTTACGCTTTCAATGGTGAAGGGCTGTGGCTGACGGGCGCCGCAGGCAACAAGAAGGTCGGCGATACCAAGCGGCTTTCACGCTGGCAGGATCTGCTGAAGAAAATGCAGGCCGAAGGGTTCCCGGCCGAGCCGGTTTACTGAAGGAGCACAGATGTCACTGTTCAAACAATTGCTGTTGGCCATTTGCCTGTTCCTGGTGGTCGCCTTCAGTGGCAGTTTCATGGTCAGCCTGGAGAGTTCGCGCAGCCAATACGTCAACCAGTTGCGCTCGCACGCCCAGGATGCGGCGACTGCGCTGGCGCTGTCGCTGACACCGAATATCGACGACCCGGCGATGGTCGAACTGATGGTCAGTTCAATCTTCGACAGCGGTTACTATTCGAGCATCAAGGTCGTCGACCTGGGTTCCAATGCGGTGCTGGTGGAACGCCATGCCGAACCGGACCCTGGCGGTGTGCCGCGCTGGTTCGTACGCCTGATCGGCCTGGAAGCCGCCGGGGGCGATGCCATCGTCAGCCGCGGCTGGCAGCAGGCCGCGCGCGTTGAAGTGATCAGCCACCCAATGTTCGCCGTCGCCAAGCTCTGGCAAAGCGCCCTGGGCAGCCTGGGCTGGTTGCTGCTGTGTGGCGCGGCCAGCGCGGTGCTCGGCGCGTTGCTGCTGCGCCGCCAATTGCGCCCGCTGGATTATATGGTCGAGCAGTCCCACGCTATCGCCCGCCGGGAATTCCTCAGCCTGCCAGAGTTGCCGCGTACGCCGGAACTGCGCCGCGTGGTGCAGGCGATGAACCAGATGGTCGAGAAGCTCAAGGCCCTGTTCACCGAACAGGCCGAGCGCAGCGAACGGCTGCGGGCCGAGTCCTACCAGGACAGCCTGACCGGGTTGTCCAACCGGCGTTATTTCGAGATGCAACTGAACACCCGTGTGAGCAACCTGGAAGAAGCGCGCTCCGGCTACCTGCTGTTGCTGCGGGTCCAGGGGCTGGCGGGGTTGAACGCCCGCCTTGGTGGTCAGCGTACCGACCAGTTGCTGCAGGCTGTGGGCGAGCAGTTGCGCCGCACCTGTGCCAGCTACCCGGAAACCAACGACCTGATTTCCCGCAGCCGCGGTGGCGAGTTCGCGGTGCTTGCGCCAGGCATGGTGCATGAAGAGGCGGTGCAGCTTGCCCAGGCCCTGGAAGCGACCTTGCACAGCCTGCATGAGACTGGCGCCAGTGATATCGACCCAGTGGCGTGCATCGGCCTGGCGCCCTACAGCCCAGGCGACTCACCACAGGCGCTGCTGAAGCTCGCCGATGAGGCCCTGGCGCGTGCCGAGAACCAACCGACGCCGGGCTGGGTATGCCTCGAGCAGGGTGTGGCCGCCGTTGCCGCCGACAGCCAGCATGCCTGGCATGAGCGGCTGGACCAGGCGTTCAACAATGGGCATTTCGAGCTGTTCTTCCAACCGGTGGTGGATTGCGACACCGCGCAACGAGTACTGCACCACAAGGTGATTTCACGTTTGCAGGATGGCCAGGGCGAGGCACTGCCGGCGGGCCGCTTCCTGCCCTGGCTGGAGCGTTTTGGCTGGATGCCACGGCTGGATGTGCTGGTGCTGGAAAAGGTGCTCGCACACCTGCGCGGGCATGACCAGGTGCTGGCGCTGAACCTGTCAGCAGCTACCTTGGCCGATGCCAAGGCCCTGCAGCGTATCTTCGAATTGATGAGCCAGCATGTGGCGCTGGGGCCGCGTCTGATTTTCGAGATTGGCGAAGAGCAACTGCCCGAACAAGCTGCCCTGGAGCAGCTGACCCGGCGCCTGCATGCGCTTGGCTTCGGCCTGGCGCTGCAACGCTTTGGCGGGCGCTTCAGCATGATCGGCAACCTGGCGCACCTGGGCCTGGCGTACCTGAAGATCGACGGTAGCTACATCCGCAACATCGACCATGAACAGCACAAGCGGCTGTTCATCGAAGCGATCCAGCGCGCGGCACACAGCATCGACTTGCCGCTGATTGCCGAGCGGGTCGAGACCGAAGGGGAGCGGCTGGTGTTGCGCGAGATGGGCGTGGGCGGGATTCAGGGGCAGTTGGTCGGCGAGCCTGCGCCTTGGCGCTGACAGCCTACAGGTATCGCTGAGGAACAATGCGGTAACTTGTAGGAGCGGCCTTGTGTCGCGAAAGGGCTGCACAGCAGCCCCAGCATTTCACGCATCGCTGCTGAATTCCGGGGCCGCTGTGCGGCCCTTTCGCGACACAAGGCCGCTCCTACAGCGATCAACGCTCGCGCAGCGCCTCCGAACGCGCCTTCATGATCGGCTTGAGCAGGTAGCTCATGATGGTCTTCTTGCCGGTCATGATGTCTACCGTTGCCACCATCCCCGGAATGATGAGCAACGGCTTCTCGTCAGTCCCCAGGTGGCTGCGATCGGTGCGCAGCTTGATCAGGTAGTAGGTGGTCTTCTTGTCTTCATCGGTGATGGTGTCAGCGCCGATCTGTTCCAGTTTGGCCTTGAGCCCGCCGTAGATGGTGTAGTCATACGCGGTGAACTTGACCGTCGCCTCCTGCCCCGGGTGCAGGAAGGCGATGTCCTTGGGCAGGATCTTCGCCTCGATGACCAGCGTATCGTCCAGGGGTACCACTTCGAGGATATCGCTGCCAGGCTGGATGACCCCACCAATGGTGTTGACCAGCAACTGTTTGACGATACCGCGTACCGGCGAGGTGACCATGGTGCGGTTGACCCGATCGTCCAGGGCCTTGCTGGTTGCGGTGGCCTTGTTCAACTCGGTGCGCGCTTCGTTCAGTTGGGTCAGCGCCTCGCTGCGGAATTTGCCGCGGGTCTCTTCGATCTTGCTTTGCACCTCACGGATCGCCGCTTCGGCCCGGGGGATGGCCAGCGCGGTGGAATCCAGCTGGCCGCGGTTTTCCACTTCGGCACGGCGCAGGCGCAGTACTTCGACCTGGGAGATCGCGCCGGTGGCCACCAACGGCTCGGACATGCTGATTTCTTTGCGCAGCAGTTCCAGGCTGTTGGCGTACTGGGCGCGTTTGGAGCTGTACTCGCGCAGCTCCTGCTGGCGCTGTACCAGCTGTTGTTGCAGGCCGCCAATTTCGTCCTGCAGTTGCTGGCGCCGGCTCTGGTACAGCGATTCTTCGCTGGCGGCCTGGCTTGGTGCAGCCTTGCGCAGCGCCTCGTCGATCTTCAGTGGGCGATCTTCCACTTCGGCACTCAGGCGCTCGACCCGCAGGGCCATGGACAGGCGGTCTGCTTCGGTTTCACCAACGTTGGAGGCGAAGCGGGTTTCATCCAGGCGCAACAACGGCTGGCCCACTTCGACGATCTGCCCTTCCTTGGCGAAGATTTCGGCAACGATGCCGCCTTCCAGGTTCTGGATCTTCTGTACTTTGGAGGACGGGATGGCCTTGCCTTCGCCGCGCGTGACTTCGTCGATGGGGGCAACGCTGGCCCATACGATAAGGAACACGAAGAACAGGATCACGCCCCAGATGGTCAGCCGCACGACCCGCGGGGCATCCTCGATCAGGGCCTTGTTGACCTCGGGCAGCGGCTGGCCGCCCAGTGAGTCGGAACCTTTGAAATAGCGCCGCAGGCCATCCTTGAATTGCCCCATATCCAGCTTATGCAACACTGATCTGCCCCTTCTTCAACGCATCCATGACCGCGGCTTTCGGGCCGTCGGCGACAATCTGCCCGCGATCGATCACGATCAGCCGGTCTACCAGCGACAGCAGCGAGGCACGGTGCGTGACGAGCAGCACGGTCTTGCCTTCCACCACCGCTTGCAGGCGTTGCTTGAGGCGTTCTTCACCGGTGTTGTCCATGGCGCTGGTCGGCTCGTCCAGCAGAAGAATCTGCGGGTTGAGCAGCAGCGCACGGCCAAGGGCGACGTTCTGCCGCTGGCCGCCGGAGAGGTTCTGGCCGCGTTCACCCACTTGCAGCTCGTAGCCGTCCGGGTGCAGCCGAGCGAACTCATGGACGCCCGCCAGTTCGGCGGCTTGCAGGATCAACTCGTCCTCGATGTAGCGCGCGCCGCTGACCAGGTTGTCGCGCAGGGTGCCCGCCAACAACTGGATGTCCTGCGGTACGTAGCCAATGTTGTGGCGCAGTTCGCTGACGTCGATCTGGCGAATGTCCACGCCATCGACCAGCAGCGACCCGGCATCGGCCTCGTAGAGGCCGACGATAAGCTTGGCCAGCGAGCTTTTACCCGAGCCGCTGCGGCCGATGATGCCCACCTTTTCGCCGGGGCGGATGGTCAGGTTGATGTTCTTCAGGGCCTGGTTCTGCTGGTTCGGGTAAGTGAAATCGACCCCGCGGAATTCGACGCTGCCCTGCAGCACCTTGCGGCTCAGCGGGCGCTCTTCGAAATTGCGCTCTTGCGGCAGCTCCATCATGTGGTCGGTGGAGACCATGGTTACCTTGGCCTGCTGGTAGCGGGCGAGCAGGCCGTTGAGCTGGCCCAGCGGGCCGAGGGCACGGCCGCTGAGCATGTAGCAGGCAACCAGGCCGCCCATGCTGAGGTTGCCGTCGATGATCAGGTACACGCCGACGCAGATCATCGCCACGCCCGCCAGTTGCTGGATCAGCAGGGTGATGTTCATCGCCAGGCTCGACAGTAACTTCACTCGCAGTTCCAGGCGGCTGAGGGTGCCCAGGGTCTGCTCCCAGAGGTACTGGCGTTCACTTTCGGCATTGTTGACCTTGACCGCGTCCAGGCCAGCCAGTGTTTCGATCAGGCTGGACTGGCGCTCCGAGGCCAGGGCCATGGTTCGCTCCATGGTCGCCATCAATGGCCGCTGCAGGGCATAACCGATGCCCAGGGCCAATGGGAAGGCGATGATCGGAATCCATACCAGGTGCCCGCCAATGACCGCGATGACAATCAGGATGAGAATGGTGAACGGCAGGTCGATCAGGCTGGTGAGGGTCAGCGAGGCGAGAAAATCGCGCAGGCCCTGGAACTCGTGAATGTTCTGGGCAAAGCTGCCGACCCTGGCCGGGCGGTACTTCATCGACATGCCGACGATGCGTTCGAACAGGGTTGCCGAGATGATCAGGTCGGTCTTCTTGCCGGCCAGGTCCAGGCACAAGCCTCGCAGGCCCTTGAGGATAAGGTCGAAGATGTAGGCGCCGGCGATACCGATCGCCAATACCCAAAGGGTCGAAGTGGCCTGGTTGGGCACCACCCGGTCATACACGTTCATCACGAACAAGGGGGCGGCCAGGGCGATCAGGTTGATCACCAGGCTGGCGGCGATGGCATCGATGTATAGCCACTTGCTGCGCAGCAAGGTGTCACGGAACCACGACTTCGCCCGCGGGATGAGGTTGCCGTGGTTGACGTCGAACTTGTGCTGCGGCTGGGCGAAGAACACCCGGCCGCTGTAATCGCTCTGCAGGGCTTCGCGGCTGACATGCACCTCGCCACCATCGCTCTCGCTCAGTAGCAGACGCGCAGTGTCTTCGTTTTCCCAGCCCAACAGGACGGCGCTGCGGCCTTCCTTGAGCAGTAGCATGGCCGGCATGGCGATGCTCGGGATCTGCTCCAGCTTGCGCTGGAGCAGGCGCCCTTGCAACCCGGCTCTGGCGGCTGCGCGCGGCAGCAGCTCGGGGCTCAGGCGCTGGGCAGGCAACGGCAGGCCGGTGGTCAGCATGACCCGGCTGGCTGGTTTCTGGTGCAGGACACACAGGCTCAACAGACTATCCAGCAGAGGATCGTCATGCTGACTGCGTGGATCGTGGCTGAGTTGGACTCGACTGACTTCGGATTCCACGCGGCGCTCTCTTCATCCTTGTGGTGGGTAGGGGGTGAGCCGCCGTTCGAGTTGGTTGGCTCACCTTGGCGTTCAAATGCTGCTGCCAGGCAGTGGGCCTGGGGGCTACGGCATCTGACGCTTGGGCAACCGGCCAATGGTCGCCTTGAATCGATATTGAGTAAACAATTCTTCGGTCTTCATTCTTACCAGACGATGCCTGGTTGTGGTTGCTTCAGTTTTGTACCAGTCGGCTTGCACGCCGAAGCTCATTTGCAGCATAGCCTGCCATCTCATTGCCGACAGATTGCAATCAGTACCGACTTATCCAGGCGTCAGGAATCAGGCGCTGGCGCGTTGACGTTTTTTGGCGGGTTATTAGTCAAAATTCATATATTGAAAAATGGGCTTCCGTCAGGTTTGGTTGCGCAGGTTCGCAATGCTTTTTGATTGACGGGGTTACAAGTATTCGCGCAGTTCTTCGTTATCTCTTTGATCCAAGGCAAATCGTTCTCACGGGCTAGGCAGCGCTGCGAGCTGCTGCCAATCGGATTGGCTTGCAACCCCGCTCCGGCCGGCCTTTCGGGCGCTGCAGGCCGCATGTTGGGCAAGGTTTGTGCTTGTAGTCATTGTGAGCGCCTGGGTGACGGAAATTAACCCTGAATATTGATTCGGCCTCTATGCCAGCTGCCGATGGACGGTGGCGCTGACGCCAAATATGTGACTGTGACCGCATGGAAAATCGCACGTTATTCAAACCATGGACACGCTTTTGATGATGTGCGGCAGTTGTTCCCAGGAAACGTTTGGCTAGGGTTCAAATATCAATGTGACATTACATTGCCGATTGTTTAGGATGGCATGTATAAGGTCAATAGTTTGGCAGTTATACAATCCTCAATCGTTATAGACGGAATATTGACGCCAAAAAGCGTCAACAGATCATCGACATAGTTCCGCCTGAAGTGGCTTGTGAGTGCCGCTCTGGCAGGGAAGTACCCATCGGGTCACACGGAGAGTCCAATGAGCAGCGTTGTAGCCATCGTCAAAAGTATTGTCGGCCAGGTTATTGCGGTATCCCCAGAGGGCATCCGGCGTGTACTGATTGAAGGAGATCGTCTGCTGGCCGGTGAGGAAGTGCTCACCGGCCCGGGCGGCGCAGTTACTCTGGAGCTGGCCGATGGCCGTCTGCTCGACCTGGGCCGCGATAGCCAATGGAGCGCTGATGCACCTGACAGCGGCGCCGACCTGAGCCAGGCGACTGCCCAGGCCGCACCGTCGGTGGAGGAACTGCAACAGGCGATCGCTGCCGGTGTCGACCCGACTACCGAACTGGAAGCGACTGCGGCTGGCCCATCGGCGGCGGGCGGTGGTGGTGCGCTGGGCGGTGGCCACAGCTTTGTCATGCTCGAAGAAACGGCAGGCCGGGTTGATCCTACCGTCGGCTTCCAGACTGAAGGGCTGGGTTTTGCCGCGGCGCCTGGTGACGAAGAGGTTGGCGTGCTGGACACAACCAGCAACAACCTGGTGACCACGCCGCCGACTGAAACCAATGTCATTACCGACCTGGTTCTGGGTGCTACACCCTCAATCAGCGAAGCGGGCGGCGTAATTGTTTATACCGCCACGGTTGGTCAGGCTCCGACCAGCAATCTGATCGTCACCCTGTCCAATGGTGCCGTCATCGTCATTCCCGCCGGGCAGACCAGCGGTAGCGTCAACGTGGTAGTCCCGGCGAACGATACCCCGTATATCGATGGTGGTCAGATTTCGACGACCGTGACGGGTACCAGCGGAGGCAATGGTTTGACGGTGACAGTGCCGCAAACGCCAGCGGTTACCCAGGTTACCGATACCATCGACACCACGACTGCCACCCTGACGGCTACCCCGTCCGTGAGCGAGGGTGGTGTTATCACTTACACCGTGACCCTGAGCAATCCGGCCCAGACTCCGGTGACCGTGACCTTGTCCAACGGTCAGACCATCACCGTTGAAGCCGGCAAGACCCAAGGCAGCGTTGACTTCGCGACCCCAGCGAACGACGTCTACAACAACGGTTCGACCGTCAGCACCACGATTACCGGTGCGACCGGTGGCAACTTCGAGCAGCTGGTTCCGAACCCGGCTCCGGCCCAGACCACGATCAATGACTCGGTCGACACCACCACTGCGACCCTGACGGCTACCCCATCGGTAACCGAAGGCGGCGTCATCACCTACACCGTGACCCTGAGCAATCCGGCCCAGACTCCGGTGACGGTGACCCTGTCCAACGGCCAGACCATCACGGTCGAGGCCGGCAAGACCCAGGGCAGCGTCGATTTCGCGACTCCGGCGAACGATGTCTACAACAACGGTTCGACCGTCAGTACCACGATTACCGGTGCCACTGGCGGCAACTTCGAGCAGTTGGTCCCGAACCCGACTCCGGCCCAGACCACGATCAACGACTCGGTCGACACCACCACTGCGACCCTGACAGCCACTCCTTCGGTAACCGAAGGCGGCCTCATCACCTACACCGTGACGCTGAGCAATCCGGCCCAGACTCCAGTAACCGTGACCCTGTCCAACGGCCAGACCATCACCGTTGAAGCGGGCAAGACCCAAGGCAGCGTTGACTTCGCGACGCCGGCGAACGACGTCTACAACAATGGCTCGACTGTCAGTACCACGATTACCGGTGCGACCGGTGGCAACTTCGAGCAACTGACCCCGAACCCGACTCCGGCCCAGACCACGATCAATGACTCGGTCGACACCACTACCGCGACTCTGACAGCCACGCCTTCGGTAACCGAAGGTGGCGTCATCACCTACACCGTGACGCTGAGCAACCCTGCTCAGACTCCGGTGACTGTGACCCTGTCCAACGGTCAGACCATCACTGTTGAAGCGGGCAAGACCCAGGGCAGCGTTGACTTCGAGACCCCGGCGAACGACGTCTACAACAACGGTTCGACCGTCAGCACCACGATTACCGGTGCGACCGGTGGCAACTTCGAGCAGCTGACCCCGAACCCGGCTCCGGCTCAGACCAAGATCAATGACTCGGTCGACATTACCACTGCGACCCTGACAGCCACTCCTTCGGTAACCGAGGGTGGTGTCATCACTTACACCGTGACCCTGAGCAATCCAGCCCAGACTCCGGTGAACGTGACCCTGTCCAACGGGCAGACCATCACTGTTGAAGCGGGCAAGACCCAGGGCAGCGTTGACTTCGAGACTCCGGCGAACGATGTCTATAACAACGGTTCGACCGTCAGCACCACGATTACCGGCGCAACCGGTGGTAACTTCGAGCAGCTGACCCCGAACCCGGCCCCGGCACAGACCACGATCAACGACTCGGTCGACACCACCACTGCGACCCTGACGGCTACCCCATCGGTAACCGAAGGCGGCGTCATCACCTACACCGTGACCCTGAGCAATCCAGCCCAGACTCCGGTGACCGTGACCTTGTCCAACGGCCAGACCATCACCGTTGAAGCGGGCAAGACCCAGGGCAGTGTCGATTTCGAGACCCCGGCGAACGACGTCTACAACAATGGCTCGACCGTCAGTACCACGATTACCGGTGCCACTGGCGGCAACTTCGAGCAGTTGACCCCGAACCCGACTCCGGCCCAGACCACGATCAACGACTCGGTCGACACCACCACTGCGACCCTGACAGCCACTCCTTCGGTGACTGAAGGTGGTGTCATCACCTATACCGTGACCCTGAGCAACCCTGCCCAGACTCCGGTGACCGTGACCCTGTCCAACGGTCAGACCATCACTGTGGAAGCCGGCAAGACCCAGGGCAGCATCGACTTCGCGACCCCGGCCAACGACGTCTACAGCAATGGTTCGACCGTCAATGTGAGCATCGAGAATGCAACCGGCGGTAACTTCGAGCAGCTGACTCCAAACCCGACTCCGGCCCAGACCACGATCAACGACTCGGTCGACACCACCACCGCGACCCTGACAGCCACGCCTTCGGTAACCGAGGGTGGTGTTATCACTTACACCGTGACCCTGAGCAATCCAGCCCAGACCCCGGTAACCGTGACTCTGTCTAACGGCCAGACTATCACCGTGGAAGCGGGCAAGACCCAGGGTAGCGTTGACTTCGAGACTCCGGCGAACGACGTCTACAACAACGGTTCGACCGTCAGCACAACGATTACCGGTGCGACCGGTGGCAACTTCGAGCAACTGACCCCGAACCCGACTCCGGCCCAGACCACGATCAACGATTCGGTCGACATTACTACCGCGACCCTGACAGCCACTCCTTCGGTGACTGAGGGTGGTGTCATCACCTACACCGTGACCCTGAGCAATCCGGCCCAGACTCCGGTGACCGTGACCTTGTCCAACGGCCAGACTATCACCGTGGAAGCGGGCAAGACCCAGGGTAGCGTCGACTTCGAGACCCCAGCGAACGACGTCTACAACAACGGCTCGACCGTCAGCACCACGATTACCGGCGCAACTGGTGGCAACTTCGAGCAGTTGGTCCCGAACCCGGCTCCGGCCCAGACCACGATCAACGACTCGGTCGACACCACTACCGCGACTCTGACAGCCACGCCTTCGGTAACCGAGGGTGGTGTTATCACTTACACCGTGACCCTGAGCAATCCGGCCCAGACTCCGGTGACCGTGACCTTGTCCAACGGTCAGACCATCACCGTTGAAGCGGGCAAGACCCAGGGCAGCGTCGACTTCGAGACCCCGGCGAACGATGTCTATAACAACGGCTCGACCGTCAGCACCACGATTACCGGCGCAACCGGTGGCAACTTCGAGCAGCTGACCCCGAACCCGGCTCCGGCTCAGACCACGATCAATGACTCGGTCGACACCACCACTGCGACCCTGACGGCTACCCCATCGGTGACCGAAGGTGGTGTTATCACTTACACCGTGACCCTGAGCAATCCAGCCCAGACTCCGGTGAACGTGACCCTGTCCAACGGGCAGACCATCACGGTTGAAGCGGGCAAGACCCAGGGCAGTGTCGATTTCGAGACCCCGGCGAACGACGTCTACAACAACGGTTCGACCGTCAGCACCACGATTACCGGCGCGACCGGTGGCAACTTCGAGCAGCTGGTTCCGAACCCGGCTCCGGCCCAGACCACGATCAATGACTCGGTCGACACCACCACCGCGACCCTGACGGCTACCCCATCGGTAACCGAAGGCGGCGTCATCACCTACACCGTGACCCTGAGCAATCCGGCCCAGACTCCGGTGACCGTGACTCTGTCCAACGGGCAGACCATCACTGTTGAAGCGGGCAAGACCCAGGGCAGCGTTGACTTCGCGACGCCAGCGAACGATGTCTACAACAACGGCTCGACCGTCAGCACCACGATTACCGGTGCAACCGGTGGCAACTTCGAGCAGTTGGTCCCGAACCCGACTCCGGCTTCTACCGTCATCAATGACAGCATTGATACCGTCACGGTAAGTATCGTCAGCAATGGCAATGTGACTGAAGATCAGCAGCCGTCCTTTACCGTGAAGGTAAGCCAGGCGCTGGATCGACCATTGACCGTAACCCTGTCTAACGGCGAGACCGTGACCATCGAGGCAGGTAAAACCGAAGTCGAATACAAAACGCCAGCCCAGGGCGATGACGTCATCAAGGACGCCGGCTCTATTACCCTGAGCGTTACTGACGCCACTGTTCCGGGTGCCACTTTCGAGAAGCTGGCCTTGAGTGGCCCAGCTACCGTTGAGATCTCGGATACTATCAGTGAGGTCGTGGCCAAGCTGACCGCCACCCCTTCGGTTACCGAGGGTGGCCAAATCACCTATACCGTGACCTTGACCAACCAAGACGGCCTGCCAATCGACAAGCACGGCGCGCTGACCTTCACGCTGAACGATGGCACCACCATCACCATGCCGGCGAACAGCACTACCGGCAGCACCACTGTCACTGCGCCGGACAACGTCTACGTCGGTGCCAACGACCCTGTGATCAAGTCGATCGCCTCGGTCAGCGGCAACGATGTCGGCAAGTTCGAGCAACTGACCCTGGACAAGACCCCCGTCAGCACCACTGTCACTGACGAACCGGGTACTCCGGGCAACGAAGGCGACCTGGTCAAGGTCACCATCACCGCCGACCAGCCTTCGGTGGCCGAGAACGTCAAGCCGACCTTCACCGTGCACATCAACCAGGCCCTGGCTCACGATCTGGTCGTGACCCTGAGCAACAATGCCCAGGTCACCATCAAGGCGGGTGAAACCAGCGCAGCGTACGAGCACGCGGCACAAGGCGATGACGTGTACAAGGACTCGGGTGAACTCAGCCTGGGTATCAACTCCGCCGTTGATGTCGATGGCCGTACCTTCGAAAACCTGCAGCTGGGCGATGCCGCCAAGGTTCAGGTCACCGACACTACTGACGAAGTGGTGGCCAAGCTGACTGCTACTCCTTCGGTTACCGAAGGTGGCGTAATCACCTACACCGTGACCCTGACCAACAAAGACGGCCTGCCGATCGACAAGCACGGTGCGCTGACCTTTACGCTGAACGATGGCACTACCATCACCGTTCCGGCGAACAGCACTACCGGCAGCATAAATGTCACTGCGCCGGACAATGTCTACGCAGGTGCCAATGATCCGGTTGTGAAGTCCATCGCCACCGTTGATGGCGTTGACGCCGGCAAGTTCGAGCAACTGACTCTGGACAAGACCCCGGTCAGCACCACGGTCACCGACGAGCCAGGTACGCCGGGCAACCCAGGCGGCAACAACGAAGGCGACCTGGTCATGGTCACTATCACTGCCGACCAGTCTTCGGTGGCCGAGAACGTCAAACCGACCTTCACCGTGCACATCAACCAAGCCCTGGCCCACGACCTGGTCGTGACCCTGAGCAACAATGCCCAGGTCACCATCAAGGCGGGTGAAACCAGCGCAGCGTACGAGCACGCGGCCCAAGGCGATGACGTGTACAAGGATGCGGGCGAAGTCAGCCTGGGTATCAAGTCCGCGGTGGACGCCGATGGCCGTACCTTCGAGAACCTGCAACTGGGCGATGCCGCCAAGGTTCAGGTCACCGACACCACTGATGAAGTGGTGGCCAAACTGACCGCAACGCCGTCGGTTACCGAAGGCGGCGAGATCACCTACACCATCACGCTGACCAATAAAGACGGCTTGCCGATCAACAACCACTCGGAGCTGTACTTCAAGCTGACCGATGGTACAACCGTCGTTGTGGCAGCCAACAGCACCACCGGTTCGGCTACTGCAGCCGCGCCTGACAACGTCTACGTCGGTGCCAACCAACCGGTGGTCAATGCCATCGAGGCGGTCAGTGGTGCGGATGTCTGGAAGTTCGAAAATCTGAATCTGGACAAGACTCCGGTCAGCACTTCCGTCACCGACGAGCCGGGTACCCCGGGCAACGAAGGCGACCTGGTCAAAGTAACCATCACCGCCGACCAGCCTTCGGTGGCTGAAAACGTCAAACCGACCTTCACGGTGCACATCAACCAGGCCCTGGCCCATGACCTGGTCGTGACCCTGAGCAACAATGCCCAGGTCACCATCAAGGCGGGTGAGACCAGTGCAGCATACGAGCATGCTGCGCAGGGAGATGACGTCTACAAGGACTCGGGTGAACTCAGCCTGGGCATCAAGTCCGCTGTGGACGTCGATGGTCGTACCTTCGAGAACCTGCAACTGGGCGATGCGGCCAAGGTTCAGGTCACCGATACCACTGACGAAGTGGTGGCCAAGCTGACCGCAACGCCGTCGGTTACCGAAGGCGGCGAGATCACCTACACCATCACGCTGACCAATAAAGACGGTCTGCCGATCGACAACCACTCGGAGTTGTACTTCAAGCTGAGTGATGGCACCACAGTCGTCGTGGCAGCCAACAGCACTACCGGTTCGGCTACTGCAGCCGCGCCAGACAACGTCTACGTCGGTGCCAACCAACCGGTGGTCAATGCCATCGAGGCAGTCAGCGGTGCAGATGTCTGGAAGTTCGAAAATCTCAATCTGGACAAGACCCCCGTCAGCACCACTGTCACTGACGAACCGGGCACCCCAGGCAACGAAGGCGATCTGGTCAAGGTGACTATCACTGCCGACCAGCCTTCGGTGGCCGAGAACGTCAAGCCGACCTTCACCGTGCACATCAACCAGGCACTTGCCCACGATCTGGTCGTGACCCTGAGCAACAATGCCCAGGTCACCATCAAGGCGGGTGAAACCAGCGCAGCGTACGAGCACGCGGCACAAGGCGATGATGTGTACAAGGATGCGGGCGAAGTCAGCCTGGGCATCAAGTCCGCCGTGGACGTCGATGGTCGTACCTTCGAAAACCTGCAGCTGGGCGATGCGGCCAAGGTTCAGGTCACTGACACTACCGACGAAGTCGTGGCCAAGCTGACCGCCACCCCTTCGGTTACCGAAGGCGGTGACATCACCTACACCGTAACCCTGACCAACAAAGACGGCCTGCCGATCGACAAGCACGGTGCGCTGACCTTCACGCTGAACGATGGCACCACCATCACCGTGCCAGCTAATAGCACGACCGGTTCGGCTACTGTCACCGCTCCGGACAACGTCTATGTCGGTACCAATGACCCTGTGATCAAATCGATCGCCTCGGTCAGCGGCACCGACGTCGGCAAGTTCGAGCAACTGACTCTGGACAAGACGCCCGTCAGCACCACCGTCACCGACGAGCCGGGTACTCCGGGCAACGAAGGCGATCTGGTCAAGGTCACCATCACTGCCGATCAGCCTTCGGTGGCCGAGAACGTCAAACCGACCTTCACCGTGCACATCAACCAGGCCTTGGCCCACGATCTGGTCGTGACCCTGAGCAACAATGCCCAGGTCACCATCAAGGCGGGTGAAACCAGCGCAGCGTACGAGCACGCGGCACAAGGCGATGACGTGTACAAGGATGCGGGCGAAGTCAGCCTGGGCATCAAGTCCGCGGTGGACACCGATGGCCGTACCTTCGAGAACCTGCAACTGGGCGATGCGGCCAAGGTTCAGGTCACTGACACTACCGACGAAGTCGTGGCCAAGCTGACCGCCACCCCTTCGGTTACCGAAGGCGGTGACATCACCTACACCGTAACCCTGACCAACAAAGACGGCCTGCCGATCGACAAGCATGGCGCGCTGACTTTCACGCTGAACGATGGCACCACCATCACCGTGCCGGCTAATGGCACGACCGGTTCGGTCACTGTCACCGCTCCGGACAACGTCTATGTCGGCGCTAACGACCCTGTGGTCAAATCGATCGCTTCGGTGAGCGGCACCGACGTCGGTAAGTTCGAACAGCTGACCCTGGACAAGACCCCCGTCAGCACCACTGTCACTGACGAGCCAGGTACGCCGGGCAATCCAGGTGGCAACAACGAAGGTGACTTGGTCAAAGTCACCATCACCGCCGACCAACCTTCGGTGGCCGAAAACGTCAAACCGACCTTCACCGTGCACATTAACCAGGCACTCGCCCACGATCTGGTCGTGACCCTGAGCAACAATGCCCAGGTCACCATCAAGGCGGGTGAGACCAGCGCAGCCTACGAACACGCGGCCCAAGGCGATGACGTGTACAAGGATGCGGGCGAAGTCAGCCTGGGCATCAAATCCGCCGTGGACGTCGATGGTCGTACCTTCGAAAACCTGCAACTGGGCGATGCGGCCAAGGTCCAGGTCACCGACACCACTGACGAAGTGGTGGCCAAGCTGACCGCTACCCCTTCGGTTACCGAAGGCGGCGTAATCACTTACACCGTGACCCTGACCAACAAAGACGGCCTGCCGATCGACAAGCATGGCGCGCTGACTTTCACGCTGAACGATGGCACCACCATCACCGTGCCGGCTAATGGCACGACCGGTTCGGTCACTGTCACCGCTCCGGACAACGTCTATGTCGGCGCTAACGACCCTGTGGTCAAGTCGATCGCTTCGGTGAGCGGCACCGACGTCGGTAAGTTCGAACAGCTGACCCTGGACAAGACCCCCGTCAGCACCACTGTCACTGACGAGCCAGGTACGCCGGGCAATCCAGGTGGCAACAACGAAGGTGACTTGGTCAAAGTCACCATCACCGCCGACCAACCTTCGGTGGCCGAGAACGTCAAACCGACCTTCACCGTGCACATCAACCAGGCACTTGCCCACGATCTGGTCGTGACCCTGAGCAACAATGCCCAGGTCACCATCAAGGCGGGTGAGACCAGCGCAGCGTACGAGCAAGCGGCCCAAGGCGATGACGTGTACAAGGATGCGGGCGAAGTCAGCCTGGGCATCAAATCCGCCGTGGACGTCGATGGTCGTACCTTCGAAAACCTGCAACTGGGCGATGCGGCCAAGGTTCAGGTCACTGACACCACTGACGAAGTGGTGGCCAAACTGACCGCCACCCCTTCGGTTACCGAAGGTGGTGACATCACCTACACCATCACCCTGACCAACAAAGATGGCCTGCCGATCGACAAGCATGGCGTGCTGACCTTTACGCTGAACGATGGCACCACCATCACTGTTCCGGCGAACAGCACTACCGGCAGCACTACTGTCGCTGCGCCGGACAACGTCTATGTCGGCGCTAACGACCCTGTGTTCAAATCGATCGCTTCGGTGAGCGGCACCGACGTCGGTAAGTTCGAACAGCTGACCCTGGACAAGACGCCCGTCAGCACCACCGTCACCGACGAGCCGGGTACTCCGGGCAACGAAGGCGATCTGGTCAAGGTCACCATCACTGCCGATCAGCCTTCGGTGGCCGAGAACGTCAAACCGACCTTCACCGTGCACATCAACCAGGCCCTGGCCCACGATCTGGTCGTGACCCTGAGCAACAATGCCCAGGTCACCATCAAGGCGGGTGAAACCAGCGCAGCGTACGAGCACGCGGCACAAGGCGATGACGTGTACAAGGATGCGGGCGAAGTCAGCCTGGGCATCAAGTCCGCGGTGGACGCCGATGGCCGTACCTTCGAGAACCTGCAACTGGGTGATGCGGCCAAGGTCCAGGTCACCGACACCACTGACGAAGTGGTGGCCAAGCTGACCGCAACGCCGTCGGTTACCGAAGGCGGCGATATCACCTACACCATCACGCTGACCAACAAAGATGGTCTGCCGATCAACAACCACTCGGCACTGACCTTCACGCTGAGCGACGGCAAAACCATTACCGTGCCCGCCAATGACACGACCGGTTCGGTCACGGTCACCGCTCCGGACAACGTATACGTAGGCGCCAACGACCCCGTGATCAAGTCGATCGCGTCGGTCAGCGGCACCGACGCCGGCAAGTTCGAGCAACTGACCCTCGACAAGACGCCGGTCAGCACCACGGTCACCGACGAGCCGGGTACTCCAGGCAACGAAGGCGACCTGGTCAAGGTCACCATCACTGCCGACCAGCCTTCGGTGGCCGAGAACGTCAAACCGACCTTCACGGTAAACATCAACCAGGCACTGGCCCACGATCTCGTCGTGACCCTGAGCAACAACGCCCAGGTCACCATCAAAGCCGGCCAGACCAGCGCAGCGTACGAGCACGCAGCACAAGGCGATGACGTCTACAAGGACGCAGGCGAAGTAAGCCTGGGTATCAAGTCGGCTGTGGACGTCGATGGCCGTACCTTCGAAAACCTGCAACTTGGCGATGCGGCCAAGGTTCAGGTCACCGACACCACTGACGAAGTGGTGGCCAAACTGACCGCAACACCGTCGGTTACCGAAGGCGGGGTAATCACCTACACCGTGACCCTGACCAACAAAGACGGCTTGCCGATCGACAAGCACAACGCGCTGACCTTCACCCTGAACGACGGCACCACCATCACCGTGCCGGCGAACAGTACTACGGGCAGCACCACTGTCACTGCGCCAGACAACGTCTACGCAGGTGCCAACGACCCCGTGATCAAGTCGATCGCGTCGGTCAGCGGCAGCGACGTCGGCAAGTTCGAACAGCTGACCCTGGACAAGACCCCGGTAAGCACCACCGTGACCGATGAGCCAGGCAGCGGGCAGGGCGATGTCACCACGGTTGGCATCAGCGGTAGTACGTCGCTGACCGAAGGCGAAACCGGCCACTACACGCTGGCCCTGAGCAACCCATCGAAGTCTGAGGTAACCATTACCCTCAGCTACAGCGGCACTGCCAAGAATGGCGAGGACTTCACCGGTGTCACCACTGTGAAGATCCCGGCCAACAGCACTGGCACCACCTTCGACATCGCGACCATTGACGACAAGCTTGTCGAGGGTACCGAGAACTTCACCGTGAAGATCGAAAGTGCCACCGGTGGCAGCTTCGAGAACCTGAAGGTCGACAGCAGCAATGCCAGCGTGACCACGGCCATCCTCGACAATGACCACTTGCCGGTTTCTCCTGGCGGTGCAGTGTTTGGCGTGGAAGACACCGACTACGTGTTTGCCTGGGGCGATTTCAAAGTCACCGATGCCGATACCAACACCGGCTTGTCCGTGACCATTACCTCGCTACCGGCTGCGGGTAGCCTGCAGTTCTTCAACGGTACAACGTGGGTGAACGTGACCGTTGGCCAGGTGGTCAGCCAGGCTGATATTACGGCCAACAACCTCAAGTTCGTTCCGGCTCCCAACCAGTCAGGTACGGACAACTACGGAGGGAATGGCGTAGGTAACCAGCAGGCCGACTACGCGCAGTTCAAGTTCAAGCCGAACGATGGCACCAACCTGGGCAGTGAAGTGACCATGAAGGTCGACATCAGCCCGGTTGCCGACAAGCCGACCCTGAGCTTCGGCAGCGCCGAGATCGAGTCCAAAGGCCTGACCAAGGAAGTTTGGACCAGCCTCAAAGGCCTGGGTACCGACGGTAGTGGCATTACCGGCGACGCCCTGAAGACGGTCTTTGCCAACTCCGGCAATGCCAACGCCAGCAGCACCACCACCAATGTGCAGTCCGATGGCAGCGTCAGTGCTGGTACCGGCTCGAAAACCTCCGGCCTGATCTATCTGGAAGCCGGCAAGACCTACAACTTCAGCGGCACCGCCGACGACAGCTTCGTGGTCACCATCGGTGGCAAGACTGTGGTCACCGCCACCTGGGGCGCGGGTGGCCAGGTTTCGGGCAGCTTCACCCCGAACACCAGTGGCTACTACCCGATCGAGGTCTACCATGCCAACCAGACTGGGCCAGGCAGCTACGACCTTAACATCCAGGTCGGCTCGGGTGCTGTCACCGACCTGAGCAGCTCGAACATCAAGATGTACCAGAACGTGACCGAGATGGCCAACGCAGGCCTGGGCGTGTCCGACCTGCACACCGTCAATGGCCAGAGCTACTACGACGGCTACAAGCTCAATGAAGGGCCGGAAGGTGGTTCGGTGAAACTGGTCGGTATCTCGACCGCGCTGACCGATACCGACGGTTCCGAGAGCCTGAGCGTATCCCTCAGCGGTATTCCGAAAGGCACTGTGCTGAGCGATGGCGCAGGCCACACTGTCACGGTCGGTACGGGCCCCGTAGACGTGACCGGCTGGAAACTCAGCAGCCTGACGCTGACTCCGCCGGCCTACTTCAAAGGTTCGTTCGACATCGCGGTCACTTCGGTCGCAACCGAAAGCGTGGGCGGTTCGGCTGTCACCACCGGCAATATTCCGGTGACCGTATACGCTGCCACCTATAAAGCCAACGTTGGTACTTCGGGCAACGATACGATGACCGGCGGCGAAGGCAACGACATCATGGTCGCCGACGTATCCGGGCTGAACGTGGTTCAGGGCAAGAACTACAACATTGCCTTTATCGTCGACAGCTCCGGCAGTATGAGCGACAAGTCGATTTCGGACGCGAAGACTCAGCTGGCCTCGGTGTTCAATACGCTCAAGGCCAGCCTGGGTTCGGATACTTCGGGCACGGTCAACATCTTCCTGGTCGACTTCGATACCCAGGTCAAGCAGAACGTGGCGGTGAACCTTGCCGACCCGAATGCCCTGAGCAAGCTGCAGTCCGTGTTGAACTCCATGGCGAGCGGTGGTGGTACCAACTATGAAGACGTGTTCAAGGCTACGGCCAACTTCTTCAAGAGCACCATGGCCAGCAGTAACACCAATGCCGAGAACCTGACCTACTTCATCACCGACGGCAAGCCGACCTACTACCAGAGCGGGGAGAGCACCAACCCGCGGCTGTGGACCAACGGCAAGTATCTGGATGACGTGGTCAACGTCAACAACTACAAACTCGGCGACACTTTCAGCGTTTGGGCCGACGCCACTCACAAAGTCGAGATCAGCAGCAGTGGCTCGGTCAAGGTTCTGACCTACGGCGAGAACAAGAAAGGGGAGTTGGTGCTGCAGTCCACCAACACCGTCGGCACCTTGCATGCCCAGGGCGATGGCACCTATGAGTTCTCCAGCCTGGACGGTTCGGGCTACGGTGAGTACTGGAACTACCAGGAGTCGGCAGCAGGCACTACCGCCAGCTTCAACCTGCTCGGTGGCACCAACGGCGTGAGTAAAGTGCAGGCGATTGGCTTGAACAGCGATGTCACGCTGAACGACCTGAAACCGTACGACTCTGCTGGCAAACCCCAGGCAGGCATTGACCCGTCCGATCTGGCCAAGGCGATTCTCGGCCATTCCGAGGCGACCTTGCCGGGCGCCGACAGCCTTGATGGCGGCAATGGCAACGACATCATCTTCGGCGACCTGATCACCCTCGACGGTGTCGTCAGCGAAGGCTACCAAGCGCTGCAGACCTATGTGGCACAGAAGAGCGGCGTCGAAGCCAGTGCCATTACCACCAGCAACGTCCACCAGTACATTACCGAGCACTACAACGAGTTCGATATTTCCGGTGCCAACGACGGCCACGACTTCCTGTCGGGCGGCAATGGCAATGACATCCTCTTTGGTCAGGGGGGTAACGACACGCTGGATGGTGGCAAAGGTAACGACATCCTGCTGGGCGGTACCGGCAACGACACCCTCATCGGCGGCCAGGGTAACGATATCCTGATCGGCGGAAGCGGTGCCGACACCTTCGTGTGGAAGGCTGGTGACATCGGCAACGATGTGATCAAGGACTTCAAGGTGGCCGAGGGCGACCGGATCGACCTGAAGGACCTGCTCCAGGGCGAGAAGGGCAGCACCATCGACAACTACCTGAAGCTCACCACGGTGGAAGGCACGACGACACTGCAGGTGAGCAGCGAAGGCAAGCTGAACGCCGAAGGTGGTATCGCCAATGCTGATGTGACCATCAAGCTGGAAGGGGTGAACTGGTCCAACACCACGATCAACTCGTTGATCAGCGGTGCTGACCCGACCATCATCATCCACAACAAGGACAGCTGATAGCTGGTGCGCTATTGGGCTGCCCTGCAGCCCAATAGCCAGCTGGCACGCTCCCTCAGATCTTTCCCGCAACCCTGCGACAGCGCATACTCTGGCGCCGTGCCTGCGCGCCCGGCAATCTTTGCCTATGCTGCTGCCTACCAACAAGGAACCAATGTGACGAGGGACGCCATGTTCTATGTGCAACGCGATGCTGCCGGCCAGTTGCGGCGGGTAGAGGCAGCCGCTTTCGACGAGTTCACAGAAATGCTCCCTGCCGACCATGCCGATATCCAGGCCTGGTTCGCCGACGACATTGTGGAAAACAGCCTCAACCAGCTCAAGCAAAGCGACCTCGACATGATCCGGGTGCTCGAGGACCTGATCGACGTGCTGACTGCCAAGGGGGTCTTCAAGATCACCGACCTGCCTCCCGGGGCGCAGGCCAAGCTGCTTAATCGCTCCACGGCGCGCAAGGCGCTCAGCAGCCTGAACAACCTTATCGAAGAAGAAGAGCAGGGCGGCCTGATCTGATCGGGGAATAGGCAAACGCCAGTGCTATGGTTATTCATTAAAGATATTTAAATTATAGGTTTTATGCCTTTATAGTCGCTTCCACTGCGTACCCGTCGACCAATCGGCGCGCCGCACGACTTGAATCCACACGGGAAATCCCCGTGCGTTTCTGATCGTTGCGCGCCATTGACGTCGCGCACTGCGTGGGAGTTAAAAATGTCAGCCGCCTCGAACGCCTTGTCGATCATCGACAGCGCCCAGCCGCAACGCTTCGAAATCCGCCCGTTCTCCGCTGCCACAGGCGCCGAAGTCATCGGCCTGGACCTGGCTCAACCGGTCAACACCGAAGATTTCGCCCGTATCCACCGCGCCCACCTCGACCATCATGTGCTGGTGTTTCGCGACCAGCGCATCAGCCCCGAGCAGCAGATCGCCTTCAGCCGCCGTTTCGGCGAGTTGCAGATCCACGTGCTCAAGCAGTTCCTGCTAGCCGGCCACCCCGAAATCCTGATCGTTTCCAACATCATCGAGGATGGTCGCAACATTGGCCTGGGGGATGCCGGCAAATTCTGGCATTCGGACCTGTCGTACAAGGAACTGCCAAGCCTCGGCTCCATGCTGCATGCCCAGGAGCTGCCCATCGAGGGCGGCGATACCCTGTTCGCCGACATGCACAAGGCCTGGGACGCCGTCCCCGAAGCCTTGCGCAAGGTGGTCGAGGGGCGCAGTGCCGCGCACTCCTACACGGCCCGTTACGCCGAGAACAAGTTCGAAGGCAACTGGCGCCCGACCCTGACCGCAGAGCAGTTGGCGCAAGTTCAGGAAGTCATCCATCCGATCGTCCGTACCCACCCGGAAAACGGCCGCAAGGCGCTGTTCGTCAGTGAAGGCTTCACCACCCGCATCGTCGGCATGCCAGACGACGAAAGCCGCGAGGTGCTGCTACAGCTGTATGCCCTCAGCGTGCTGGAACAGAACATCTACCGCCACCAGTGGCAGCCCCACGACCTGGTGTTCTGGGACAACCGCTCGTTGATCCACCTGGCCACCGGCTGCCCAGCAAACCTGCGCCGCAAGCTGTACCGCACCACTATCCAGGGCGATGCCCCGTTCTGACCACTGAGGAACCCAACATGCGCAAATCCATCAGCCGCCTGGCGGCAAGCATCGGCCTGGGTGCGAGCCTGGTTGTCGGCAGCCTGGCCGCTCCTGCTGCGGCGCAGGCAGAAGGCAAGATCCGCATTGCCGAACAGTTCGGTATCGTCTACCTGCTACTTAACGTGGTGCGGGACCAGCACCTGATTGAAAAGCACGGCAAGGCGCAGGGCATCGACATCGAAGTCGACTGGGCCCAGCTATCCGGTGGTTCGGCCATCAATGACGCTTTGCTGTCCGGCTCGGTGGATATCGCCGGCGCTGGCGTCGGCCCGTTGCTGACGGTTTGGGACCGTACCCAGGGCCGGCAGAACGTCAAGGCTGTGGCCTCGCTGGGCAACTTCCCGTATTACCTGGTCAGCAGCAACCCCAACGTCAAGACCATCGCCGACATCTCCGACAAGGACCGCATCGCCGTGCCGGCGGTAGGCGTTTCGGTGCAGTCGCGCTTCCTGCAGTACGCTGCCGCCCAGCAATGGGGTGACAAGCAATACGACCGCCTCGACAAGTACACCCTGGCCGTGCCGCACCCGGATGCCACTGCCGCGCTGCTGGCCGGCGGCACCGAGCTCAACGGGCATTTCTCCAACCCGCCGTTCCAGGACCAGGTGCTGGCCAACAAGGCCGTGCACGTGGTGCTCAACAGCTACGACCTGCTCGGCCCCAATTCGCCGACCTTGCTGTTTGCCACCGAGAAATTCCGCAAGGACAACCCCAAGACCTACAAGGCCTTCGTCGATGCGCTGGCCGAGGCTGCCGACTTCGCCCAGAACGACAAGGCAGCGGCTGCCGACACCTATATCCGCGTGACCAAAGCCAAGATCGACCGCGACACGCTGATCAAGCTGATCGACAACCCGCAGTACGAATTCACCATCACGCCAAAAAACACCTACAAGCTGGCCGACTTCCTCTATCGGGTGGGCGCCATCAAGCACAAGGCGGAATCGTGGAAGGACTATTTCTTCCAGGATGAACGCCCGCTGCAGGGGAGCTGACCGATCATGACCGCCCCTTTGCCAGGCCGCACGGCCAGCAACCTGAGCCATGTCGCTACGCCGCCTTTGCTCAAGGTGGACAACCTCAGCCTCGAATACCGTACCGCGCAACGCGTGGTGCGGGCCACCCACCAGGTCAGCTTCGAAGTCGACCGTGCCGACCGGTTCGTGCTGCTCGGCCCCTCTGGTTGTGGCAAGTCCACCTTGCTCAAGGCGGTGGCTGGCTTCATTTCGCCCCAGGAAGGGCAGGTGCTGTTGCAGGGCCGGGCGGTCAATGGCCCGGGCCCCGATCGCATCGTGGTGTTCCAGGAATTCGACCAGTTGCCGCCCTGGAAGACGGTGAAGCAGAACGTCACGTTCCCGCTGCTGGTATCGGGCCAACTCAAGCGCGCGGAGGCCGAGGAGCGGGCGCTGCATTATCTGGACAAGGTCGGCCTGGCCGCCTTCGTCGATGCCTACCCGCACACCCTGTCGGGCGGCATGAAGGCCCGCGTGGCCATCGCCCGGGCCTTGGCCACGCAGCCGAAGATCCTGCTGATGGATGAGCCGTTTGCCGCACTCGATGCGCTGACCCGACGCAAGATGCAGGAAGAACTGTTGCTGTTGTGGGAGGAGGTGCGCTTCACCTTGCTGTTCGTCACCCACTCCATCGAAGAAGCGCTGGTGGTCGGCAACCGCATCCTGCTGTTGTCGCCACACCCTGGGCGGGTACGGGCCGAAGTGCACAGCCACCAGTACGACCTGGGCAGCCTGGGCGGCAACGACTTCCAGGCCAGTGCCCGGCGCATCCACCGTTTGCTGTTTGACGAAGCGGGCGCGCCGGAACCGGCTGGTGAGCTTGGCTTCAACGATATCCGCATCGCCTACTGACAGGAGCTTCAGCCATGACCACTACACCTGTACGCCAGGAATACGAGGTGCAACTACAGCCCCTACTCAGTGTGCCCGTGGAACGTCAACTGCCGTTGCTGCAGCGCCTGTGGCAGCAAGGCTGGTTGCGCAAGGCGGTCATCCTGCTGGTGATCGTCGTGCTCTGGGAGGCCGTGGCCCGCTACCAGGCCAACGACCTGTTGCTGCCAAGCTTTGTGCAAACCGCCGTCGCCTTGTGGGATGGCCTGTTCAGCGGTGAACTGCCAGCCAAGGTCGGCGTCTCGCTGGTGATTTTGCTCAAGGGTTATGTGCTGGGCATCGTCCTGGCCTTTGGCCTGACCAGCCTGGCAGTGTCGACCCAGTTGGGCCGTGACCTGCTGGGCACATTGACCTCGATGTTCAACCCGCTGCCGGCAATTGCCCTGCTGCCATTGGCCTTGCTCTGGTTCGGGCTGGGTGACAACAGCCTGATCTTCGTGCTGGTGCACTCGGTGCTATGGGCGTTGGCGCTCAATACCTATGCCGGCTTCCTCGGCGTGTCGGAGACGCTGCGCATGGCCGGTCGCAATTATGGCCTGAAGGGGCTGCGGCTGGTGCTGCACATCCTGGTGCCGGCGGCGCTGCCGTCGATCCTGTCGGGGTTGAAGATCGGCTGGGCATTTGCCTGGCGCACCTTGATCGCCGCCGAGCTGGTGTTCGGTGCCAGCAGCGGCAAAGGTGGGCTGGGCTGGTACATCTTCCAGAACCGCAACGAGCTTTACACCGACAAGGTATTCGCCGGGTTGGCGGTGGTGATCCTGATTGGTCTGCTGGTGGAAGGGCTGGTGTTCAATACCCTGGAGCGGCTGACCGTGCGGCGGTGGGGGTTGCAGCGCTAACGGTAAGCCGGTACCGGTGCCTCGCGGCTTCACCCGCGAGAGGCCGGTACCGGCTATGAATTCTGGTACTGCGCAGCCGCATTGTTGAGTATTCTGCCAATCTCTTCCCGCAGGCCGGTAGGCTGCTCGACCACCACCCCATCGCCATGGCTCAACAGCCACCAGCGCAGCGGCCAGCCATCACTCACCGTGGCCCGCATCCGATGCCCGTGTTCCAGCGCCGTCAGTTGCATGTCACTACTCAGCGGCGCATCGCGCAATTGCCGCGCCAGTGCATCGCTGATCCGTGCCACCAACTCGACCCCCTCACCCCGTGCCGGTTGCAGCGCGTCGCCGCGCAGGTGCGTCAGCAGATCGAAATTGCCGCGCAATTCGCCCACCGCGCTCGCCGACCAGTGCCAGCCAAACGGGATGCTCTTGTCATTGCGCTCCAGCGGGAATATCAGCGACAGCTCATTGAGGTCGCGTTCGACGGTACGTTTGCTGACAGTGAAGCCTACGTCACGCAGGCGCCAGACCAGCTCGGCGCTGGTAATGCCTGGAGAGCGGCTGGGCAGCTGGCGCAGCAGCGCCCACTGACGGCTGAGGGTGGCGCGGGTAGTGGCGAACGGCAAAAGGTAACGTCCTTGTCTAGGCTTGCCGCAATAGGATGGCGGCAGGCGTGGGGCATGGCAATTGGCCACAGCCTGCTCAGATCAAGGAAGTCGCATTTGGTTGCCAGGTGCCGATTCGTTCGCGACAGGTTTTGACGTGTCGTCACGCAGAATCACGCCTCATCACAGCCGAAGGTTGGGGTTGTGCGTCGTTCAATGAGGATGAACATGTCTGCTGCCAGCAATATCCATTCGCTGCTTGCCCGTCTCCTGCCCGAGCGGGTCATCGCCCCACCGATTGCTGTCGGGAGGCGACAGCGGTTGTTTGCCGGGGTAGGGCTGCCCAGCCAGCGCTCGCTACTGATCAGCCGCCTGGACGAGGCCAGCGACGTGCAGGCGGTATATGCCGACCTGCGCCGCCAGGCGCTGCAAGGCAACGTGGCGGCGCTCAATGACCTTGGCTGGATCTGGCTCAACGGCAAGTACTGGCGTGCCGATACCGTGCTGGCCGGCCACCTGTTGCGCATGGCCGCCCTGCAGGGCAGTGCCGCGGCCTGGTTCAACCTCGGCCAGCAGCATTACTTCGGCAAAGGTATCGAACCCTCCTATGTACAGGCGGCAGAGTGCTACCGCCAGGCGTTCGAGCGCGGCCTGTTGCATGCCGCCGCTGCGCTGGGCGACCTGTACGAGGAAGAAGTGTGCGACGGCGACCTGCAGTGGCAGGTCGACCTGGTGCAGGCCTACCAATGGTTCCTGCGCGGTGCCGAGCGGGGCGAGGCACGTTGCCGTTTCGAGGTGGGATACCGGTTGATGCACGGGCTGTACGTGGAAGCCGATATCAAGGCGGCGCTGTACTGGCTGGAGCTGGCGGCAGCGGCGGGCGTGGTGCAGGCCGCCGAAGAGCTGGCAGTGCACTTCAGCAACCGTGACGAGGTGCGGTACCAGGAGTGGCGCGACCGGGCGGTACAGATGGGCAGCACATTGGCCTTGACCATGAAGCTGGAAGACCAGATTCAGCCCTGAGTCGTTCTGCTCAGGCCGGTACTGACAACAGGCATGAACAACATTTCACCCAGGCTATCCGTCACCGCTGGTTGACGACAGGGGGAGGGCCAAGCGTATATTGATAGTTAGCAAACTATGAATATCCTTGGTTTCTTCAATGTCCCTTGATCTCCTGCGCCTGCAAGTCAGCAGCGGCATGGTGGTCGCCGCCCGGCATTGGCGGCGCATCTGCCACACCGCCCTGACCGGCTACGGCATCTCCGAAGCCTGCGCCACGCCCCTGCTGATGATCGTGCGTCTGGGCGACGGTGTGCACCAGGTTGCCGTGGCCCAGGCTGCGGGCCTGGAAAGCCCGTCGTTGGTGCGCCTGCTCGACCAGTTGTGCAAGGCTGGCCTGGTATGCCGCAGCGAAGACCCGCTGGACCGCCGTGCAAAGGGCCTGAGCCTGACCGCCGAAGGCCGCGCCCTGGCCGAGTCCATCGAAGCCGAACTGGTGCGCCTGCGCCGTGAGGTGCTGCAGCATATCGACCAAGCTGACCTGGAAGCCGCCTTGCGCGTGTTGCGTGCCTTCGAAGCTGCCGGCCTGGGCAGCACAGGCGAGGCCGCATGAACGGTTTCTTCAGCTCGGTGCCGCCGGCGCGCGACTGGTTCTATGGCGTGCGTACCTTCGCCGCCTCCATGATCGCCCTGTACATCGCCCTGCTCATGCAGCTGCCGCGCCCCTATTGGGCCATGGCCACGGTGTACATCGTCTCCAGCCCCTTCCTCGGGCCAACCAGCTCCAAGGCCCTGTACCGTGCCCTGGGCACCCTGCTTGGTGCCGGTGGCGCGATCTTCCTGGTGCCGCCGCTGGTACAGTCGCCATTGCTGCTGAGTATCGCCATCGCCTTGTGGACCGGCACCTTGCTGTTCCTTTCGCTGAATCTGCGCACCGCCAACAACTACGTGCTGATGCTGGCGGGCTACACCTTGCCGATGATCGCCCTGGCGGTGGTCGACAACCCATTGGCAGTGTTCGACGTGGCGTCTTCCCGTGCCCAGGAAATCTGCCTGGGTATCGTTTGCGCGGCAGTGGTCGGGGCCATCTTCTGGCCGCGTCGGCTGGCGCCAGTGGTGGTCGGTGCCACCACTACCTGGTTCAGCGAGGCGATCCGTTACAGCGATACCTACCTCGCCCGCCAAGCCAGCGCCGACCAGGTGGGTGGCCTGCGCGGCACGATGGTCACCACCTTCAACTCGCTGGAACTGATGATCGGCCAGCTCGGCCATGAAGGTGCCGGCCCGCACACCCTGAAGAATGCTCGCGAATTGCGCGGGCGCATGATCCACCTGCTGCCGTTGATCGACGCCCTCGACGACGCCCTGGTCGCCCTCGAAGGCCGTGCTCCGGAGAAATTCGCCCAGATGCGACCGCTGCTGGAGGCCGCCCGCGAATGGCTCAGGGGCACCGCCGACAGCGCTTCGCCCGCCCGCTGGGCCGCCCTGCACGAGCAGATCGAGCGCCTGCAGCCCGGCGCCGCAGCCCTCGACCAACGTGCCGAGCTGCTGCTGTCCAACGCCCTGTATCGCCTTACGGAATGGGCCGACCTCTGGCAGGACTGCTGCAGCCTGCAGCACGCCTTGCGCAGCGACGATGCCAAACCCTGGCGCGCGGTGTACCGCCACTGGCGGCTGGGCCGCCTGACAGCGTTCTTCGACCGCGGGTTGATGCTGTATTCGGTAGCCTCTACCGTGCTTGCGATCATTGTCGCCTGCGGCCTGTGGATCGGCCTGGGCTGGAACGACGGGGCCAGCGCGGTGATCCTTGCTGCCGTGTCGTGCAGCTTCTTCGCTGCGATGGACGACCCGGCGCCGCAGATCTACAGGTTCTTCTTCTGGACGCTGATGTCGGTGATCTTCTCCAGCCTGTACCTGTTCCTGGTGCTGCCCAACCTGCACGACTTCCCGATGCTGGTGCTGGCGTTTGCCGTGCCGTTCATCTGCGTCGGCACCCTGACCGTGCAACCGCGCTTTTACCTCGGCACCTTGCTGACCATCGTCAACACCTCGACCTTCATCAGCATCCAGGGTGCCTACGACGCGGATTTCTTCACCTTCCTCAACTCCAACCTGGCCGGCCCCGTCGGCTTGCTGTTCGCCTTCATCTGGACCCTGGTGATGCGCCCGTTCGGTGTGGAGCTGGCGGCCAAGCGCATGACCCGCTTCGCCTGGCGCGACATCGTCGAAATGACCGAACCGGCCACCCTTGCCGAACACCGCCACGTGGGTGTGCAGATGCTCGACCGCCTGATGCAGCACCTGCCGCGCCTGTCGCAGACCGGCCAGGACAGTGGCGTGGCACTGCGCGACCTGCGCGTAGGGCTCAACCTGCTGGACCTGCTGGCCTACATGCCGCGTGCCGGCCAGCAGGCCCGTGAGCGCCTGGGCACCGTGATCGAGGAAGTCGGCGCGCATTACGCCGCCTGCCTGCGCGCTGGTGAACGCCTGCATGCGCCTGCCGCGCTACTGCGCAACATGGAGCGCGCGCGCCTGGCGCTGAACCTCGATGAGCTGTACGAGCGCGGCGATGCCCGCACCCACCTGCTGCATGCCTTGAGCGGCCTGCGCCTGGCGCTGTTGCCGGGTGTCGAGGTGATGCTCGAACCCGCCGAACAGCCGCAATTGCCCCCCGGACTCGACGGAGCGCCCCTGTGATTGGTGAACTGGATATCAGCGGGGTATTCCTGCCCACGCTGCTGGTGATGATGTTTGGCACCTACCTGCTGTTCCTCGGGGTGCACGCGGTGCTGGTGCGCGTGCATTTCTACCGCCTGGTCTGGCACCGGGCGTTGTTCAACGTTGCCTTGTATGCCGTGCTGCTTGGCGCGGTGGACCACTTTTGCCGAAACCTGATGCTGCCATGAAAAAACCTTTGCTGACCCTGGGCCGTGTGGTCCTGACCTTGCTGGTAGTGAGCTTCGCCGCCGTGCTCGTGTGGCAGATGGTGGTGTACTACATGTTCGCCCCGTGGACCCGCGACGGCCACATCCGCGCCGACGTGATCCAGATCGCCCCGGACGTTTCCGGGCTGATCCAGAAGGTCGAGGTGCGCGACAACCAGACCGTCAAGCGCGGCGATGTGCTGTTCACCATCGATCAGGACCGCTTCACCCTGGCCCTGCGCCAGGCCAAGGCGACCCTGGCCGAGCGCCAGGAAACCCTGGCCCAGGCTACCCGCGAGGCGCAGCGCAACCGCAAGCTGGGCAACCTGGTGGCGGCCGAGCAGCTGGAAGAGAGCCAGTCTCGCGAAGCCCGTGCCCGCTCGGCGGTCAGCGAAGCGCAAGTGGCAGTCGACAGCGCCCAGCTCAACCTCGACCGTTCGGTGGTGCGCAGCCCGGTGGACGGCTATCTCAACGACCGTGCGCCGCGTAACCATGAATTTGTCACTGCTGGCCGGCCGGTGCTGTCGGTGGTCGATAGCGCCTCGTACCACGTCGACGGTTACTTCGAAGAAACCAAGCTGGGCGGCATTCACATTGGCGATGCCGTGGATATCCGGGTCATGGGCGACAACACCCGCCTGAGCGGCCATGTGCAAAGCTTTGCTGCCGGTATCGAAGACCGCGACCGCAGCAGCGGGGCCAACCTGCTGCCCAACGTCAACCCAGCGTTCAGCTGGGTGCGCCTGGCCCAGCGTATTCCGGTACGCATCGCCTTCGACGAGGTACCAGAGGACTTCCGCATGATCGCCGGGCGAACCGCCACGGTGTCGATCATCGAGGGCCAGCGGCCATGAAACAGCTGATGCTGGCTGGCCTGTGCCTGTCGCTGGGGGCCTGCATGATGGTTGGCCCCGACTACCAGGTACCGAAGGATGCCGCGGTGCAGCGCAGCGACCTCAATGGCCCGTTGCGCCAGGATGCTGACAGCGTGGTGTCGACGCCGGTGCCTGAGGACTGGTGGCAGTTGTATCAGGACCCGCGGTTGAACGAGCTGGTGCGCCAGGCCCTGAGTGCCAACAGCGAACTGCGTGTGGCCGCTGCCAACATTGCCAAGGCCCGCGCGCAGGTCGAAGTGGCTGAGTCGCAAGGCGGCTTCAACGGCGGCGTCAAACTGGGTGCCCAGCGCCTGCAGGAGTCTGGCGAAGCCTTCCTGCTGCCCGAGAAAGTACCGGTGGCGAATATTGGTGAGGCGATCATCAGCGCCTCGTACCAGTTCGACCTGTGGGGTACCTTCAAGCGCGGCACCGAGGCCGCCAAGGCCAATGCCGATGCTGTGCAGGCCGCAGCCGATACCGCCCGCATCACCTTGGTGGCAGACGTGGTCAAGGCCTATACCCAGGTTTGCTCGGCCAACGAGGAATACCATATCGCCCGCGAGTCGCTCGACCTGCAGGAACAAAGCGTCAAGCTCACCCAGCGCTTGCGTGATGCCGGCCGTGGCGATGAGACCCAGGTCACCCGCTCGCAGACCCAGTTCAAGTCCTTGCGCGCGGAGCTGCCACGCTTCAAGGCCGAGCGCGAGGCCGGCCTGTACACCCTGGCGGCGTTGTTGGCCAAGCCGGTGGAGCAACTGCCTGCCGGCACTGCCGATTGTGCCGAACTGCCGCACCTGAGCCAGCTGCTGCCCGTCGGCGATGGCGCAGCCCTGCTCAAGCGCCGCCCCGACGTACGCCAGGCCGAACGCCAGTTGGCTGCGGCCACTGCCAACATCGGTGTGGCCACCGGCGCGTTGTACCCGGATATCAGCATCGGCGCCCAGGTCGGCACCATCGGTATCCTCGAGAACCTTGGCGAGCCCTCGACCAACCGCTGGGGTTTTGGCCCGCAGGTCAGCTGGAGCATCCCCACCAATGGCACCCGTGCTCGCATCCGCATGGCCGAAGCCTCGACCCAGGCGGCCTTGGCTAACTTCGATGGGGTGGTGCTGAACGCCATCCGCGAAACCCAGACTCGCCTGGCGCAGTACAGTGCCTTGCTGGACCGGCGCGATGCGCTGGCCGAGGCGGAGCAGTCGGCCAAGGACGCGGCCGACCAGACCCACCGCTATTACCAGGCGGGGCGTGAATCGTTCCTGGCGGACTTGCAGGCAACGCGGACTTATACCGACATGCGCGCGCAGTTGGCGGCGGCCAATAGCCAGGTGGCGTTGGGGCAGATTGGTGTGTTCCTGGCGTTGGGTGGGGGGTGGAATGAGGCTGGGAGGCGCTGAAGTTGCGGGGTGTTTGACGGGAGATCGGGGGAGGGCAGGCATCCGTCAGGCCCACCCAATCCCCCGCCAGGCACCTCAAGATCCACGGCATTGCCCAGCCGTCATGCCTTTCCCTCACTTCGTCTGATTTGTAGCAAGATTTTTCATGAAATCCGTCCGACACCCTTGAGAGAAGCAAAGTGGAAGTGAACAATGTTCTCTTTCGCATTTCCCTCGAGACTGGCCATGAATACCCGTTCCCGTCTGCTTGCCTGGCTGCCTGCTTTGGTGCTGGGCCCGGTGCTGGCGCTGTGCAGTACCCTGGCGCTGGCCGAAGCCCCCGCCGAGGCTACCAAGGCGCTGCACCTGCTCGACTATATAGGCGCCGACTACCCGCCGACCGTGGAAAACGGCAAGGTCATCGACGACGGCGAATATCGCGAACAGCAGGAATTCAGCACTGTGCTGGCCGACCTGATCAAAGGCCTGCCTGCGCACGCCGAGCAAGCGGCCCTGGAGCAGGGCGTGCAGGCGTTGCGCCAAGCCATCGACCAGCGCCAGGATGGTGCAGCGGTAGCCAAGCAGGCCCGTCAGCTGGGCGCACGTCTGGCAGTGGCCTACGAGGTCAGCCAAGCCCCGGTGATCACCCCGGACCCGGCCCGTGGCGCGGCGCTGTATGCGCAAAACTGCTCGATCTGTCACGGCGACACCGGTGCCGGCGACGGCCCGGCTGGCGTGGGCCTGGAGCCGGCACCCGCCAACCTGCGCGATGTCGCGCGCCTCGACCAGTTGAGCTTGTTCGACCTCTACAACACCTTGGCCCTGGGTATCGACGGCACCGAGATGCCGTCCTTCGCCGACCAGCTGGATGATCGCCAGCGCTGGGACGTGGCCGCCTATATCGCCGGCTTTACCGCCAAGCCGGAAGCCGGCAAAGGCGACAAGACCTGGAACATTGCCGACCTGGCCCGCCAGACCCCGGCCGAAGTCGCCGCCAAAGAGGGCGATGCCGTCGTCGAGGCGTTCCGCGCCCAGCGCGCGCAGCCACCCCAGGTCAAGCGTGGCCCGGCGCAATTGCTCGAATACACCGCCAGTACCCTGGACAAGAGCCTGGCTGCCTACCGTGCAGGCGACCATGACCAGGCCTACGACCTGTCGGTGGCGGCCTACCTGGAAGGCTTCGAACTGGTGGAAAGCTCACTGGACAACATCGATACCCTGGCGCGCAAGGACACTGAAAAATCCCTGATGGCCTACCGCCAGGCGCTGCAGGACGGTTTGCCCGTCGCCCAAGCCGAGCAACGCCTGGGCGAAGCCAAGGCCAAGCTCGAGCAGGCAGCCAAGCTGCTGGGCAGCAATGGCTTGAGCTGGTCGTTGAGCTTTGTGTCCGGTTTGCTGATCCTGCTGCGCGAAGGCCTCGAGGCGATCCTGGTACTGGCGGCGATCCTGGCCTTCCTGCGCAACACCGGCCAGCAGTCGGCGGTGCGCAGCGTCAACATGGGCTGGGGCCTGGCGCTGGTGGCCGGCTTCGCCACCTGGGCCTTGGCGGCCTATGTGATCGACGTGGGCGGCGCCCAGCGTGAGCTGCTGGAAGGCTGTACGGCGCTGTTCGCCGCGGTGATGGTGCTGTGGCTTGGTGTATGGATGCACGATCGCCGCCACGCCGCCGCCTGGCAGGATTACATCAAGAGCAGCCTGGTCAGTGGCGGTGGGCGTTTCGGCTTTGCCGTGCTGGCGTTCTTCTCGGTGTACCGCGAACTGTTCGAGGTGATCCTGTTCTACGAGACCCTGTGGCTGCAGGCAGGCCCAGGCGGGCACCAGGCGGTGCTGGCGGGTGGTGCTACGGCGCTGGTGCTGCTGGTGGGGTTGGCCTGGGTGATCCTGCGGGGCTCGGCCAAACTGCCGTTGTCGCTGTTTTTCAGTATCAACGCCGGGTTGCTGTGCGCCTTGTCGGTGGTATTCGCCGGGCATGGCGTGAAGGCACTGCAAGAGGCCGGGGTGCTCGGTACGCGGCCAGTGGCGTTCTTCGAGTTCGATTGGCTGGGGATCCACGCCGATGCCTACTCGCTGTCGGCGCAGGCTGTGGCCTTGCTGGCCATCGTATTCCTGTACGGGCGCTCGCGCCTGGCGGAAAAGCGCCGGGCAGTAGCACACTGAAGGCATATACGGACCGCCTGTAGGAGCGGCCTTGGATCGCGATCGGGCCGCCAGGCGGCCCCCGGATTTCAGCCACGCTGCACTCATTGCCGGGGCCGCCTTGCGGCCCGATCGCGACACAAAGCCGCTCCTACAGGCATTGCTGCAATCTGTCAGGCCGGCTGTGGCGCCTTGAGGATGTTCTGCAACAGCTGGACACTTTCGACGGCGTCATGACCCAGGCTGGTCAGGTAGCCGCCATCAGGTTGATCGGTCAGCCCCTTTTCATGCAGGCGTTGCGCGGCGGCAACCAGGGCAGGCGAGGCGTTCTTGTGAATCTTGATGCCTTCCTGGCTGCTGTCGTGTTTGAACAGCGCGAGCACTTCCAGTTCAGCGATCAGATCGGGGGTGAAGGACATGGCGACTCCTGACTTCCAGACAAGGATGGCGGCACCAGTGGCGGTGCCTGATCCTGGAGTGTAGACGGGTTATTCGTCGTCGCCTTGATCCATCTCAGGCGGCAACTCCGGCAGCGCTCGCAGCGCGCTTTCATACCACTCGCTGTCGAACGCGCGGTCTTCCACCAGCATGTTGTCGATCTCGAAGGCCAGCACATGGGCCATCAGGTTGAGAATGTCTTCGCGCGCATAGCCGACCAGGGTCAGCTTGTTGAAGGTGGCCTTGGCCGCAGGCGGCTCGCCGCTTTCGATCTGGTTTTCGATGGCCTGGGTCAGCGTCGCCTCGGCGAAGGCTTCGTCGTCGTCATTGTCGATGTCGGTGGGCTCGCTCATGGCGGTACTCCTGTGATGGGATGCACAGTGTGCCACGCCTGCGACGGCAATGCCCGGGCATTGACGGGGCGCATGACACTGGTCAAGGGGCTGGCGATCGGTCTATAAAAGCCAGGCCAACCCCTTACGGCCTGGAGGCTGTTACCTCATGCTCAAGCTTCACGGATTCGCGGTCAGCAACTACTACAACATGGTCAAGCTGGCCCTGCTGGAAAAAGGCCTGCCCTTCGAGGAGGTCACCTTCTATGGCGGCCAGGCGCCGCAGGCGCTGGATGTGAGCCCACGAGGCAAGGTGCCGGTGTTGCAGACCGAACATGGCTTCCTCAGCGAAACCAGCGTGATCCTCGACTATATCGAGCAAACCCAGGGCGGCAAGGCGCTGCTGCCGGCCGACCCGTTCGGGCAGGCCAAGGTGCGTGAGCTGCTCAAGGAAATCGAGCTGTACATCGAGCTGCCGGCGCGTACCTGCTACGCCGAATCGTTCTTTGGCATGGCGGTGGAGCCGCTGATCAAGGAAAGGGCGCGTGCCGACCTGCTGGCCGGGTTTGCCACGCTCAAGCGCAACGGCCGCTTCGCACCCTATGTGGCGGGTGAGCAACTGACGCTGGCAGACCTGATGTTCTGCTTCTCGGTCGACTTGGCCTGCGCCGTGGGCAAGAAAGTGCTGAACGTCGACTTCCTGGAAGATTTCCCCCAGGCCAAGACCTTGCTCGGGCTGATGGGCGACAACCCGCACATGGCGCGGATCGTGGCGGACAAGGCGGCGGCGATGCCAGCCTTCATGGAGATGATTCGCAGCGGCAAGCGCTAGAAGCCAGAAGCTGCTTCACAGCCCAAAGCGACACAAGGCCGCTCTAGCAGCGGGTACCCGAACCCCTGTAGCAGCGGCCTTGTGTCGCGATGGGCCGCACAGCGGCCCCAAGTCCAGGGCTTAACGCGAAGCCAGCAGCGCCTTGCCGCGAGCCACTGCCGCACGCACCTGCGCCGGTGCGGTGCCGCCAATGTGGTTGCGGGCATTCACCGAGCCTTCCAGGGTCAGCACGGCAAACACGTCCTGCTCGATCTGGTCGCTGAACTGGCGCAGTTCATCCAGGCTCATCTCGGCCAGGTCCTTGCCGGTGTCCACACCATATTTCACCGCATGCCCGACGATCTCGTGGCAGTCACGGAACGGCAGGCCACGACGTACCAGGTAGTCGGCCAGGTCGGTGGCGGTGGAGAAGCCGCGTAGGGCCGCTTCACGCATGATGGAGTGCTTGGGCTTGATTGCCGGAATCATGTCGGCAAAAGCACGCAGCGAGTCGCGCAGGGTATCGGCGGCGTCGAACAGCGGCTCCTTGTCTTCCTGGTTGTCCTTGTTGTAGGCCAGCGGCTGGCCTTTCATCAGGGTCAGCAGGCCGGTCAGGGCGCCGAATACACGGCCGCTCTTGCCACGTACCAGTTCTGGCACGTCGGGGTTCTTTTTCTGCGGCATGATCGAGCTGCCAGTGCAGAAGCGGTCTGGCAGGTCGATGAACTGGAACTGCGCACTGGTCCACAGCACCAGCTCTTCGGAGAAGCGCGACAGGTGCATCATCGCCACGCTGGCTGCAGCGCAGAATTCGATGGCGAAGTCACGGTCCGACACGCCGTCCAGCGAGTTGCCGGCCACGGCTTCGAAGCCCAGCAGCTTGCAGGTCAGTTCACGGTCGATCGGGTAGGTGGTACCGGCCAGGGCGGCGCTGCCCAAAGGCATGCGGTTGGCACGCTTGCGGCAGTCGACCAGGCGCTCGTAGTCGCGGCTGAGCATTTCGAACCAGGCCAGCAGGTGGTGGCCGAAGGTAACCGGTTGCGCCGTCTGCAGGTGGGTGAACCCGGGCATGATGGTTTCGGCTTCACGCTCGGCCTGTTCCAGCAGGCCCTGCTGCAGGCGGGTGATCTCGGCCAGGATCAGGTCGATCTCGTCACGCAGCCACAGGCGGATGTCGGTGGCCACCTGGTCGTTGCGGCTACGGCCGGTGTGCAGCTTCTTGCCGGTGATGCCGATGCGGTCGGTCAGGCGTGCCTCGATGTTCATGTGCACGTCTTCGAGGTCGACGCGCCAGTCGAAGGTGCCGGCCTCGATCTCACCCTGGATGGTCTTCAGGCCATCGATGATGGTGTCACGCTCGGCGTCGCTGAGCACGCCGACCTGCGCCAGCATGGTGGCGTGGGCGATCGAACCCATGATGTCGTGGCGGTACAGGCGCTTGTCGAAATCGACCGAGGCGGTGAAACGGGCGACGAAGGCGTCGACGGGCTCACTGAAGCGGCCGCCCCAGGACTGATTGGTCTTGTCGGTGCTCATGGATTCACTCATTGCAGGCGTGAACGAAAGAAGTGGCGCGGATGATAGCAGGGTTGTGCGGGGCGCCGCAGGGCGCTGGTCGAGAGAAATGCAAGGGAAAACGCCGAACAACGATTTCATGGAATGAACGGCAGTGTTCCACGGACCGTCTACAGTTGGACAGAGGACTGGCAGTGAATCTGCCTGCCGAGTGAATCTTTGGCCATCGCACCGGTCTAGAGCCTGACCGCAGTGTCGCTCGAACCATACCTGTCTACGCTATACCTGTGCGAGACTCATTCAGGAATCCAGCGCAATTATGAATGTCCTGATCGTTGATGACGAACCCCAAGGCCGTGAGCGCCTCAGCCGCCTGCTCGGCGAGCTGGAGGGATACACCGTGCTGGAGCCTAGCGCCACCAACGGCGAGGAGGCCCTGGCGCTGATCGAAAGCCTGAAGCCCGATGTGGTCCTGCTGGACATCGGCATGCCAGGCCTGGACGGCTTGCAGGTCGCTGCTCGCCTGTGCGAGCGCGAGGCGCCGCCGGCGGTGGTGTTTTGCACCGGGGACGATGAATATGGTGCCGAGGCGTTCAAGGACAGTGCCCTCAGCCATGTGACCAAGCCTTTCCAGGCGCAGGCCTTGCGCGATGCCTTGCGCAAGGCCGAAAAACCCAATCGCGCGCAGTTGGCCGCGCTCACCCGGCCGGGCAGTGAAGGTGGCGGCCCGCGCAGCCACATCAGTGCCCGCACCCGCAAAGGCATCGAGCTGATCCCTTTGCCCCAGGTTATCTATTTCATTGCCGACCACAAGTACGTGACCTTGCGCCACGAGGCCGGCGAAGTGCTGCTCGACGAGCCGCTGAAGGCCCTGGAAGACGAGTTTGGTGAACGTTTCGTGCGTATCCACCGCAACGCACTGGTTGCCCGTGAACGTATCGAACGCCTGCAGCGCACCCCGCTGGGGCATTTCCAGCTGTACCTGAAGGGCCTGGACGGCGATGCCCTTACCGTCAGCCGACGCCATGTCGCCGGCGTGCGCAAGATGATGCAAACCCTCTGATACGGCACCCGCATGGCAAGGGCTGCGCCCTTGTTCGCGGCTGAAGCCGCTCCCACAGGTCCGGCATTGCCCCGTCGAGCGGCACTGTAGCTTGTGAGAGCGGCTTAAGCCGCGAAGAGGCCCTCAACTGATCCACATCTGCTAGCGATAGCGGCGATGCTGTTATCATCGGCAGCATTTCTCTGGATCGGGGCGTTTCATGTCCACTCGCGAAATCCGCATCGCCACCCGTAAAAGTGCCTTGGCCCTGTGGCAGGCCGAATACGTCAAAGCCCGCCTCGAGCAGGCCCACCCCGGTCTGCTGGTGACCCTGGTGCCCATGGTCAGCCGCGGTGACAAGCTGCTCGACGCGCCCCTGGCGAAAATCGGCGGCAAGGGCCTGTTCGTCAAGGAACTGGAAACCGCCCTGCTGGACAATGAAGCCGACATCGCCGTGCATTCGATGAAGGATGTGCCCATGGACTTCCCCGAAGGCCTGGGCCTGTACTGCATCTGCGAGCGCGAAGACCCGCGTGATGCCTTCGTCTCCAACCGCTTTGCCAGCCTCGAAGCACTGCCGGCCGGCAGCATCGTCGGCACCTCCAGCCTGCGCCGCCAGGCCCAGCTGCTGGCGCGCCGCCCCGACTTGCAGATCCGGTTCCTGCGCGGCAACGTCAACACCCGCCTGGCCAAGCTGGATGCCGGTGAGTACGACGCCATCATCCTCGCCGCTGCCGGCCTGATCCGCCTGGGCTTCGAAGACCGCATCACCTCCACCATCAGCGTCGAGGATAGCCTGCCGGCGGGTGGCCAGGGGGCGGTGGGCATCGAATGCCGCAGCGCCGACCGCGAGATCCACGCATTGCTGGCACCGCTGCACCACGTCGATACCGCCGACCGGGTGGTGGCCGAGCGCGCCCTGAACAAACGCCTGAACGGCGGCTGCCAGGTGCCGATCGCCTGCTACGCGGTGCTGGAAGGTGACCAATTGTGGCTGCGCGGCCTGGTCGGCCAGCCCAGCGGCGGCACCCTGCTGGTGGCGGAAGCCCGCGCACCCCGTGGCAACGCCGAGACGCTTGGCGTGCAGGTCGCCGAAGAGCTGCTGGGGCAGGGCGCCGAGGCCATCCTCAAGGAAGTCTACGGCGAGGCCGGCCACCCGTGAGCCCCTGGCGCCTGTTGCTGACCCGGCCTGTCGAAGACTGCGCAGCGCTGGCGCAAAGCCTGGCGGCGGCGGGGGTGGGCAGTAGCTGCCTGCCGTTGCTGGCGATCGAACCGGTTGCCGTGGATAACCGCCAACGCCAATTGCTGGAAGGCCTGTCGGGCTTCCAGGCGATCATCGTGGTCAGCAAGCCGGCCGCCAGGTTATTGCTCGAACAACTGGCCGAGGCCGGCCTGCAGCCGCCACGGCAAGGCTGGTTCACCGTGGGCGAGGCGACTGCGGCGGTGTTGCAGGCGGCGGGCCTGGAAGTGAACGTCCCATCGGCCGGCGATGACAGCGAAGCCTTGCTGGCGCTGCCAGCCCTGCGCCGGGCTGTGGCCGTGCCGACGCCGCGCATCTTGATCGTGCGCGGGGTCGGAGGTCGCGAACTGCTGGCAGAGCGTCTTGCAGAGCAAGGTGCTAGTGTCGATTATCTGGAACTGTATCGTCGTTGCCTGCCGGTTTACCCGCCGGGCACCTTGATGCGCCGCATCGAAGCGGAACGCCTCAATGGCCTGGTGGTCAGCAGTGGGCAGGGTTTTGAACACTTGCAGCAGATGGCCGGCGCCGATTGGCCGCAGCTGGCGCGCCTGCCGCTGTTCGTGCCCAGCCCGCGGGTCGCCGAACAGGCCAGGGCCGCCGGGGCCCAACAGGTTGTGGATTGCCGTGGCGCCAGTGCCACGGCCTTGCTGGCAGCCGTGCAGCGCAGCGCTGCACCTGCCTCCTAAGGCGCTAAGCTGAACGCGGTGCGCCCCCATGCAAAGGATGGATACGTGAGCGAGACTGTCTTGTCCAAAAACGATCAGCCGTCGGCACAGGCGCCGACGGAACCCGTCACCCCCCCACCTGCCAAGCGCTCCGGCAGTGGCCTGGCAGCCCTGGCCCTGCTGCTGGGGGCGGCCGGGGTCGCGGTAGGTGGCTGGGGTGTCTGGCAGGTGCGTCAACTGCAAGGCAGCGAATTCAACCAGGGCCAGCACATCGAGGCGCTGAACCAACGCGCCGAAGCCCTGCAGCAGCGTGAACAGCAGATCAGCGCGCAACTGGCCAGCCTGCCGCCTGCCAGCGAGCTGGAAGACCGCCGCCGCCTGGTGGCGCAACTGCAAGGCGACCAGCAACGCCTCAGCCAGCGCCTGGAAACCGTGCTGGGTGAAAGCCGCAAGGAATGGCGCCTGGCCGAAGCCGAGCACTTGCTGCGCCTGGCCACCCTGCGCCTGTCGGCGCTGCAGGACATCACCAGTGCCAAGGCGCTGGTCGAGGGTGCCGACGAGATCCTGCGTGAACAGAGCGACCCGGGCGTCTTCGCCGCTCGCGAGCAGCTGGCGCGTAGCCTGGCCACGCTCAACAGCACGCAGCAACCGGACCGTACCGGCCTGTTTCTGAAACTGGCCGCGCAGCGCGAGCTGGTGCAGCAACTCAGCGCTCAGTCGCCAGAGTTCGCCAGCAATGCCGATGCGCTCGGTGCCCTGACCTCCGACGGCGATGGCGCCAGCCGCCTGTCGCAGTGGTGGGCCGAGATCTCCAAGTATTTCCAGATCGACTTCAACGCCGATGACAACGTGCGCCCACTGCTGGCCGGGCAGCAGCTGAACCAGCTGCGCCTGGCCCTGAGCCTGACCATCGAGCAGGCCCAGTGGGCGGCGCTCAATGGCGATGCCAAGGTCTACACCCAGGCCCTGGACGATGCCCGTAGCGTGCTGCTGGCCAATTTCAATGCCGACAACCCGCAGAGCAAGGCCATGCTCGACAGCCTCAATGCCTTGGCCGAACAACCCGTCTCGGTGGTCACCCCCGACCTGAGCGAAAGCCTGGCCGCAGTACAGGCGTATATCCAGCGCCGTCACCTGCCGGCCGAGGCGGAAGGGGGCAAGCCATGAAGCGCGTCTACCTGCTGGCCGTGCTGGCGATCGTGATCGCCGCAGCGCTGGGTATCGCGGTCGCCAAGCACAGCGGCTATGTGCTGATTTCCTATGGCAGTTTCCGCTACCAGTCGGGGTTGTGGGCCGCCCTGGCCGGCTTGTTGGCCGTGATCGTGCTGCTGTGGCTGCTGCGCTACCTGGTCGGTTTGGTGCTGACTTCCAGCGGCGTGGTCAACCCATGGTCGCGACGCAACCGCAGCCGACGCATCCGCTTGTCCATCGAACAGGGCCAGCTGGACCTTGCCGAGGGCCGCTGGGCCAGCGCCCAACGCCACCTGCACCGGGCCGCCGAGGCCGAGCGCCAGCCGCTGCTGTTCTACCTCGGTGCGGCGCGCGCCGCCAACGAGCAAGGCCGCACCGAAGACAGCGACAACCTGCTGGAGCGTGCCCTGGAGCGTCAGCCGCAAGCGGAACTGGCCATCGCCCTGACCCATGCGCAGCTGCAGATGGACCGTGGCGAAAGCGACGGCGCCCTGGAAACCCTGCTGGCCATGCAGGACCGCCACCCGCATAACAGCCAGGTGCTGCGCCTGCTGCAGCGCCTGTACCAGGCGCGCGGCGACTGGTCGGCCCTGATCCGCCTGCTGCCCGAGCTGCGCAAAGGCAAGGTGCTGCCGGCTGCCGAGCTGGCCGCCCTGGAGCAGCGCGCCTGGGGGCAGAACCTGAGCCTGGCCTCGACCCGGGGCGAGGATGCGCAAAGTGCGCGTCAGGCATTGGAGCGTGCCTGGCAGCAACTGACCGCGGCGCAGCGCCAGGAACCACAGCTGGTGCTGGCCTACGCCGAACAGTTGCGCCAGGTCGGCGCCCAGAGCGAAGCCGAGCAAGTGCTGCGCGCCGCCCTCAAGCGTGACTACGAAAGCCACCTGGCCCGCCTGTACGGCCTGGTGCGCGGCGAAGACCCGGCGCGCCAGCTGCAAACCGCCGAAGGCTGGCTCAAGGCACACCCGGACGACGCCAGCCTGCTGCTGACCCTGGGCCGCCTGAGCTTGCAGAACCGCCTGTGGGGCAAGGCGCGCGACTACCTGGAAAGCAGCCTGCGCATGGAACGCAACCCCGAGGCCTGCGCCGAGTTGGCCCGGTTGCTCGCCAGCCTTGGCGAGACCGAGCGCAGCAACCAGTTGTTCCAGGAGGGCCTCGGCCTGCTGGACGAGCGCCTGCTGGCCCTGCCATTGCCAGAAGGCGTGCGCGCCTGACCTTACCCATGGCCCGCGCCAAGGTGCGGGCCATGGGGCCGGGTAACTTATCCGCTGATGCAAGCTGGATCTGCAGTCCCTGTCTTCAGACGTTTCCTACTCGTCTGCTAGAAATTTCCCTCGCGATTCAGCGACTTGTCGCTGCTGTCGCGCCTTGAAACAAAGCGTGTCTTTCCTCTACCGTTTCAAGCCACTTCATCATCTCGGGACCTTGACCGCCCATGCTGCCGGCCCGTTTACGCACCTTTTTCCTACCCGCCTGCTTGGCCGCACTGGCGGTGCTGGCGGCATCCTTTCAGCTGGAAAAGGTTCTGGGGTTGGTGCCGTGTCCATTGTGTTTCAGCCAGCGCGTGCTGCTTGGCCTATACGCGCTGCTGTGCCTCGCGGCGGTGCTGCAGGCACCGCGTTCGCAGGGTGTCCGCCGTTATGCGCGGGCGACGCTGGGTTGTGCGCTGGCGGGGGCGTTGCTGGCGGCACGGCACGTCTGGTTGCAGGGCGCGGACGATGCCCTGCCTCTCTGCCCGCTGCCGATCGCATGGGTATTGGAACAATCCTGGAGCGAAGCGGCGCGGCAATTGTTGCTCGGCGGCCCTGACTGCAACGCGCTGACCTGGAGTTTTCTCGACCTGACGCTGCCCGAGTGGAGCCTGCTGGCCTTCCTGCTGTTGGCGGTACCACCCGCGAGCTGCCTGCTGGCGTATCGTTTCCGCACCCTGGCCGGAAGTTGACCTGGCGCAAGGCTTGGCCAGTAGCGCGACCAATGGCGGTGTAACAGGGTATTAAACGCTTGTATGAACTTTGTCCGCTGCGTACCTTGATGGGCAGCACGCGCGGGAATAATCTCGCAACACGCATACCGAAAACACAACTGCTCGATGCCGTCCTGCTGATGTCACCTTTGTGCTGCACGGTCGTAGTGCGAGGTGCAGCGGCATCTACCCAGAAGGGAAGAGATCGCCATGCTCGATAGTTGTCAGAACGCTCAGGAACGCTGGGGTGGGGTTCACAAGCTGATCGATCGCTGGCTGGAGGAGCGCCAGGAACTGGTGCAGGCTTTCCGCGCATTGCGCGACGCCAAGCCGGCCTTTGCCGACAAGGAAAAAAACCGCGATTTCTGCGCGGTTCTGGTCGACTACGTTTCAGCGTGGCATTTCGAAGTCTGCGAGCAACTGGTCAGTGAGGCCAAGGCTTTCGACGACGAAAAGGCGCTGAAGCTGGCCGAAGAAATCAATCCCCGGATCAACGACATCACCCAGATCGCGCTGGCGTTCAATGACCATTGCGAAAAGGGTGAATGCAAGGACACCGAACGCTTCGCCGAGAAGCTGTCCAAGCTGGGAGCCCTGCTGCACGAACGCTTCGAGCTGGAAGACTGCCTGATCGAGGTACTGCACAACGCGCACAAGGAAGAGGGCGCGGTCGAGGCCTGACGGCCGAGATCAGTCAGCAACCGACAGCAGTTCGATCTCGAACACCAGCGGGGTGTAGGGTGCGATCAGGTCACCCGCACCGTCGGCGCCATAAGCTTGCGCCGACGGAATCACCAGGCGCCATTTGGCGCCGGTGCGCATCTGCGGCAACGCCACCTGCCACCCTTCGATTACCGAATCCAGGCTGAACCACTGGGGTGTCTGGTTCTGATCGAATATCGAGCCATCGGGCAGCCTGCCCACATAGCGCACCTGCACCTTGCCGCCGGCTTTGGGCTGCGCGCCAGAGCCTGCCTGCAGCTCGCTGTAGAGCAGGCCCCCTGGTAGTTCGTGTACACCATAACGACCGCGCTCGTTGGCCATGAAGCGTGTCTCGGCAGCCTGCTGTTTCTGCGCGGCGGCATCGTCTTCCTGCGCTTCATGTTGCTGCAGCACGGCCTGCATGCGTGCCTTGTCGAGCTTCAGCGGTTGCCCTTGGTAAGACGCACGCAGGCCTTCGACCAATGTGTCCAGTTGCAGGCCCGGCATCTCCTGGCGCAGCCGCTCGCCCAGGCTGGCGCCAAGGCTGTAGGCCAGGTCGTGTTCGTCGCTGTTGGCCAGGGCGAGAGGGGCCAGCAGGCATAAACCTAAAACTAGATATCGAGGCATGATCAGTTCCTGCGCCAATGAGCGGGGAATTATGCCAGTGTTCAGTTTTGTATTGTGCGTGCTTGCAGGCCCTTGTAGGAGCGGCCTTGTGTCGCGATGGGGTGCGAAGCAGCCCCAGGATTTGTGCATCGGGTTGATAATGCCGGGGCTGCTTCGCACCCCATCGCGACACAAGGCCGCTCCTACAAGGGCACCGCGCAGTTCAGATAGTTGCCGAATATCTGCAATCATTTATTCAGCAACTACACTTGCTCGGAGCTGCAAGATAACAACTTTGCCCAGGCATGCAACGCGGCGTAAACAATACTGTCAACATGCCCTAGCGGCGGTAGCAGCAGAAGCATAGTATGAGCCGCAATCTCATCAGCCAGGAGGTAAACCATGTCGGCCAAGAAGAAGCCAGTAAGTACGCCGTTACACCTGCTCCAGCAACTTTCGGGCAGCCTGCTCGAACACTTGGAGGATGCCTGCTCGCAAGCGCTGGCTGATGCGGAAAAACTGCTGGCCAAGTTGGAAAAGCAGCGTGTCAAGGCGCAGGAAAAACTGCACGGTGGACGTCAGAAACTGCAAGACGCAGCCAAGGCAGGTAAAGCCAAGGCGCAGGCCAAGGCACATAAAGCCATTGGTGAACTGGAAGAATTGCTCGATTCTCTCAAGGAACGTCAAAGCCAGACCCGTTCTTATATTCAACAACTCAAGCGCGATGCACAGGACAGCCTCAAGCTGGCTCAAGGTGTAGGCAAGGTTCGAGAAGCAGCAGCCAAAGCCCTTGACCAACGCGCAGCTGCCAAGCCAGCAACCAAAGCCACTGCAACTGCCAGACCGGCGGCCAAGCCAGCAGCCAAAACCACTGCAGCTGCCAAATCGGCGGCCAAGCCAGCAGCCAAAGCTACCGCAGCTGCCAAACCGGCAGCCAAGCCAGCAGCCAAAGCTACCGCAGCTGCCAAACCGGCAGCCAAGCCAGCAGCCAAAGCTACCGCAGCTGCCAAACCGGCAGCCAAGCCAGCAGCCAAAGCTACCGCAGCTGCCAAACCGGCAGCCAAGCCAGCAGCCAAAGCTACCGCAGCTGCCAAACCGGCAGCCAAGCCAGCAGCCAAAGCTACCGCAGCTGCCAAACCGACAGCCAAGCCAGCGGCCAAAGCCAGCGCAGCTGCCAAACCGGCAGCCAAGCCAGCGGCCAAAGCTACCGCAGCTGCCAAACCGGCGGCCAAGCCAGCAGCCAAGACTACTGCTGCCGCCAAACCGGCAGCCAAGCCTGCGGCCAAGACCACTGCAACTGCCAAACCGGCGGCCAAACCTGCAGCCAAGGCTACCGCTGCTGCCAAACCAGCGGCCAAGACCACCGCTGCGGCCAAACCAGCGCCAGCCAAAGCCACTGCTGCCAAGCCGGCCGCGAAACCCGCCGCAGCCAAAGCACCAACCCGTGCAGCGACCAAGCCTGCTGCCGCCAAGCCTGCTGCCAGCAAGCCAGCCGAAACCAAACCGGCAACACCTGCCGCCAGCAGTACGGCTGCTGGGACCAACTCGGCCACGCCGGCTGCTTCGGTAGCCCCTTCGGCACCTGCCAGTACCTCGGTTCAGGCGCCTTCGGCGTCCTGAAGCGCGGTCGCCGCGACGCGCAACTGGTCCAGCGCGTCGTGGTGGCGGGCCGGGTCCGGCGCCAGCCGGGCCAGCCAGTCGCCCGCGGGCACGTCAGCGTCCGTGGGCCACTGTTGTGCACACGCTTGCAAGCGTTCCAGCAAGGCTTTCTCGGCCTGCAGTTCCAACTGCTTGACCTGATCACGCAACGCTGCCAGCCGCGCATCGCCCTGCGCTGCCGCGCGCCACTGTTGGCGCAGGCTGCGTAACGGCGCAACCACTTCACGCTGCCAGGGCTCGGCAACCCCGTGCAATAACTGCGCGCGCTCATCCAGCACGGCCACGCCACGTGCTTGCAGCCAGGTTGCGCACAGCAACAGGCAGACATCGCCACCCTGCGCCTGCAAGGCGAGGCAGGCCGCTTCCACGCCGGGCCTGGCGTACAAGGCCAGGGCGTGATTCCACAGGTCGGTGTGCATGGTTCCACTCGCGCTATGGGCCGAGGAAGCTGGTAGACTCCGCGACCATCATGATCAGACTATCCAACCTCACTTTACAGCGTGGTCCGCAGCGCTTGCTAGAAGGCGCCGAGATGACCCTGCACGCCGGTCACAAGGCCGGCCTGATCGGCGCCAACGGTGCCGGAAAATCCAGCCTGTTCGCCTTGCTGCGTGGTGAGCTGTCGCCCGATGCCGGCGATTGCCAACTGCCCGGCGACTGGCGCATCGCCCACATGCGCCAGGAAGTAGACACGCTCGACCGCCTGGCCGTGGATTATGTGCTCGACGGCGACGCGCGCCTGCGCAAGGTTCAGGCCGAGCTGGCTGCGGCAGAGCAGGCCCACGATGGCACCGCCCTGGCACGCCTGCACAGTGAGCTGGAAAGCGCCGACGGTTATACCGCCGATGCCCGCGCCCGCAAGTTGCTGGCCGGCCTGGGCTTCACCAACGAGCAGATGGATCGCCGCGTCGGCGACTTCTCCGGGGGCTGGCGGATGCGCCTGAACCTGGCCCAGGCGCTGATGTGCCCGTCCGACCTGCTGCTGCTCGACGAGCCCACCAACCACCTGGACCTGGACGCGATCCTGTGGCTCGAGGACTGGCTCAAGGGCTACCCAGGCACGCTGTTGCTGATCTCCCACGACCGCGACTTCCTCGACGCCGTGGTCGACCATGTGCTGCACGTCGAGCAACGCAAGCTGAACCTGTACAAGGGCGGCTACACCGCCTTCGAGCGCACCCGTGCCGAGCGCCTGGCGCAGCAGCAGCAGGCCTACGAGAAGCAGCAAGCGCAGCGCGCGCACATGGAAAAGTACATTGCCCGCTTCAAGGCCCAGGCCACCAAGGCCCGCCAGGCCCAGAGCCGAATCAAGGCCCTGGAGCGCATGGAAGAGCTGTCGGCGGCGCACGTCGATTCGCCGTTCGACTTTGTCTTCCGCGAGTCGCAAAAAATTTCCAGCCCGCTGCTGAGCCTGTCCGAAGGCCGCCTGGGCTACGGTGACAAGGCCATTCTCGACAAGGTCAAGCTGCAGCTCACCCCGGGCGCACGGATTGGCCTGCTCGGCCCCAACGGTGCCGGCAAATCGACCTTGATCAAGAACCTGGCCGGCGAGCTTGAGCCGCTGTCGGGTCGCCTGGTACGTGGCGAGAACCTGGCCGTGGGTTACTTCGCCCAGCATCAGCTGGACTCGCTGGACGACAAGGCCAGCCCGCTGCTGCACTTGCAGCGCATTGCGCCTGCCGAGCGTGAGCAGACCCTGCGCGATTTCCTCGGTGGCTTCGACTTCCATGGCGACCGTGTCGACGAGCCGGTAGTGAACTTCTCCGGTGGCGAAAAGGCCCGCCTGGCGCTGGCGCTGATTGCCTGGGAGCGGCCGAACCTGCTGCTGCTTGACGAACCGACCAACCACCTCGACCTGGAAATGCGCCTGGCTCTGACCATGGCCCTGCAGGAGTTCGCCGGTGCTGTAGTGGTGGTGTCCCACGACCGTCACCTGCTCAAGAGCACCACCGACGACTTCCTGTTGGTGGCCGACGGCAAGGTCGATACCTTCGATGGCGACCTGGACGACTACAGCCGCTGGCTGGTCGAGTATCGCCAGCGCAGTGCGCCGGCCAGTAGCACCCCGGCCAACCCGGACAAGACCGACAAGAAGGCCCAGCGCCAGGCTGCCGCAGCCTTGCGCCAGCAACTGGCTCCGCACAAGAAGGCCGCCGACAAGCTCGAGACCGAGCTCAACCAGGTGCACGCGCAGCTGGCTGAAATCGAAACCGCGCTAGGTGATGGTGGCCTCTACGACGCGGCGCGCAAGGATGAACTGCGTGAATTGCTGGCGCGGCAGACCAAGCTCAAGCAGCGCGAGGGCGAACTGGAAGAGGCCTGGATGGAAGCACTGGAAACCCTCGAAAGCATGCAGGCCGAACTCGAGGCGCTGTCCTGATGGAGGAACTGCGTTCGCTGCTGCCAGGGCAATGGATGGACACCTTCTGGGTGGGCTTGCAGATTCTGTTGATCCTGATCGTGGCGTTCGTCCTGCAACGCATTATTGCCCGTGGGCTGAGCCGCCTGGGCCAGCGTTATCCTCTGCCGCCGGAGTTGCTGGTGCCGGTGCGCGGAGGCCTGCGTTGGCTGATCATGGGCAGCGCGCTGTTGTTCGTGCTGGAGCGCCTGGGTGTATCGGCAACCGTGCTGTGGACAGCATTGTCCGGTTTCGTCGCGGTAGCGGCGGTGGCCTTCTTCGCCATCTGGAGCGTGCTGTCCAACCTGCTGTGTGCGGTGCTGATCTTCACGGTCGGGCCGTTTCGCATCGGTGACGTGGTCGAACTGGTCGACACCCTCGACAAGCCGGGCGTAAAGGGCCGGGTCATCGCCATCAACCTGCTGTTCACCACCCTGCTGGAAATGCCCGAGGCGGGAGGGGCGCTGGTGCAGGTGCCGAACAGCCAGTTTTTCCAGAAGTCGGTGCGGCGCTGGCGCGGCGCTGAAGTGCAGTCGCTGCAACAAGAGGCGCCGGCCGAGGCTGACTGAACCTGTACTGCCCTCTTCGCGGGTACAGCCAATGCAAACCCTGCAAAATCTGCTGGTTATTTTTTCATCAACGCCTTAGCTTAACGTTTTGCGACAAATGTTCGAGCGAGGTGTGTGATGTCGATGGAAGTATGGCTGGGCTTCTTTGCCGCCTGTTGGGTGATCAGCCTTTCACCCGGCGCCGGGGCAATTGCCTCGATGTCCAGCGGCCTGCAATACGGTTTCTGGCGTGGCTACTGGAACGCCCTGGGCCTGCAGCTGGGCCTGATTGTGCAAATCGCCATCATCGCCGCCGGCGTCGGTGCCATCCTGGCCGCTTCGGCCACGGCTTTCCACATCATCAAATGGTTCGGTGTCGGCTACCTCGTGTACCTGGCCTACAAGCAGTGGCGCGCCCTGCCGATGGACATGAGCGATGAGTCCGGCGTGCGCCCGATCGGCAAGCCACTGAGCCTGGTGTTCCGCGGTTTCCTGGTCAACGTCAGCAACCCCAAGGCGCTGGTGTTCATGCTGGCGGTGCTGCCACAGTTCATCAACCCGCATGCCCCCCTGCTGCCGCAGTACGTGGCCATCACCGTGACCATGGTCGCCGTCGACATGCTGGTGATGGCCGGCTACACCGGCCTGGCTGCACGGGTACTGCGGCTGCTGCGTACGCCCAGGCAGCAGAAACGCCTGAACCGGACCTTTGCCGGGTTGTTCATTGGTGCGGCTACCTTCCTGGCGACCCTGCGCCGCGCGCCCATCTGATCGACCCAGGGCTCCTGCAGGCGTTAAACGACCCTTGTAGGAGCGGCCTTGCGTCGCGAAAGGGGCGCAAGGCGCCCCCCGCTATTCCTGCTTGCCCACCACCCCCTTGAGCAACTCCACCGGCAGTGGAAAGACGATGGTCGAGCTCTTGTCCCCGGCAATCGCCCCCAGTGTCTGCATATAGCGCAGTTGCATCGCGCCCGGCTCCTTGCTCAGCATCTGCGCCGCCTGCATCAGCTTCTCCGATGCCTGCAACTCACCTTCTGCATGGATTACCTTGGCGCGCCGTTCGCGCTCGGCCTCGGCCTGGCGGGCAATGGCGCGCACCATCGACTCGTTGAGGTCGACGTGCTTGATCTCGACGTTGGCCACCTTGATGCCCCAGGCATCGGTCTGCGCGTCCAGCACCTGGCGGATGTCCGCGTTCAGCTGTTCGCGTTCGGCCAGCAGTTCATCCAGTTCGTGCTTGCCCAGCACCGCGCGCAACGTGGTCTGCGCCAGTTGGCTGGTCGCCACCAGGAAATCCTCGACCTGGATGATCGCCTTCTGCGGGTCAAGCACGCGAAAGTAGACCACGGCATTGACCTTGACCGAGACGTTGTCACGGGTGATCACGTCCTGCGGCGGCACATCCAGCACCACCGTGCGCAGGTCGACCCGCACCATTTGCTGCACCACCGGAATCAACAGGATCAGCCCCGGCCCCTTCACCTGCCAGAAGCGCCCCAACTGGAACACCACTGCGCGCTCGTATTCGCGCAGGATGCGGAACGCCGACAGCAACAGCATCAGCAGCACGACCAGCACCGCGCCGAAACCCAGTTGCATGAACATGGTCACTCTCCTTGCGCCGCAGGAGCGGCGGCGCTCACTTGCAGCATGACGCCATGGCGGGCTGTCACCCGCACGCTCTGGCCTGGTTGCAGCGGCGTTGCACACTGCACCTGCCATTGTTCGCCCTGGGCCAGGACCACGCCGCAGAACGGGTTGCCGGCCATTACCTCGGTGACCGTGACCAGGCTGCCGAGCAGCCCGGCATCGCCGCTGACCAACGCCCGTCGGCGGGCCTTGAGGGCCATGCCCATCACCCCACCGATCAGCAACGCCGAGAGCAGCGCCAGGGTGCCGATCAGGGTCAGTGGAATGCCGAAGCCGGGGGCGTCGGTGTCGATCAGGATCAATGCACCGACCACGAAAGCGACGATGCCGCCAAAGCCGACCACGCCGAAACTGGGCAGGAACGCCTCACCGATCATGAAGGCGATGCCGAGCAGGATCAGCGCCACTCCGGCAAAGCTCACCGGCAACAGTTGCAGCGCATACAAGGCCAGCAGCAGGCAGATGCCGCCAACCACGCCACCGACCGTCGAGCCAGGGTTCATGAACTCGAACAGCAGGCCGTACACGCCGACCATGATCAGGATCAGCGCCACGCTGGGGTTGGTGATTACCGCCAGTACCCGTGTACGCCAGTCCGGCAGGTGCTCGACCAGGCTCGCGCCGGCGGTCTGCAACTGGCGGGTCTGGCCCGCGACGGTGAGGGTTTGGCCATCGAGCTTGCGCAGCAGCCCGGGCAGGTCATCGGCTACCTGGTCGATCACGTTCAGCCGCAAGGCCTCGCTGGCGGACAGGCTCACTGCCTCGCGCACGGCCTTCTCCGCCCAATCGGCGTTGCGCCCGCGCAGCTGCGCCAGGCCACGCATGTAGGCCGCCGCATCATTGACCTGCTTGCGCGCGAGGGTTTCGTCATCGCTGCCTTTGGCCTTGTCCTCCCTGGCAGGGCCGGGTGGGCCGCCGATCTGTACTGGCGTGGCGGCCCCCAGGTTGGTCCCTGGTGCCATGGCAGCGATGTGGCTGGCGTAGAGAATGTAGGTGCCGGCGCTGGCGGCGCGGGCCCCGCTTGGGGCAACGAAGGTGGCGACCGGCACCGGGCTGGCGAGAATCGCCTTGATCATCTGGCGCATGGCGCTGTCCAGCCCGCCCGGCGTATCCATGCGGATCACCACCAGTTGCGCCCCCTGTTGCTGGGCCTGGCCAAGGCTACGCACCAGGTAGTCGGCGCTGGCCGGGCCGATGGCATCATCGATGCCCAGCACCCACACTGCACCGGGCGCGGCCTGGCCGCCCGGCGTGATGCCAAGCAGCAACAGCAGCAACAGCCAGCGCCAGCAGCGGGCGATCACCTGTCGTCACCTCGTGTGTTCTATTGCACAAGTTTAGCCCTGCCAGTCGGTACCCGGCCTAGAATTGGACATGGGGGGCGAAACCGGAGGTGCATCATGCGTATGGCAAAGACCCTGCAGGACCGCCTGAACAAGGCCAACTGCGACTACGACATCATTTCCCATCCCCATTCGGCCACCAGCCTGGAATCGGCCCGCACGGCCGGCGTACCCGCCGAGCGGGTCGCCAAGTCGGTGGTGCTCGATGATCGTCATGGCAACTACATCATGGCCGTGTTGCCGGCCAACCGGCACCTGGACATGAGCAAGGTGCGCATGTCCGGGGCCTGGCAACTGACCCGTGAGAGCGGCCTGCCGAGCCTGTTCGGCGACTGCGAACGCGGTGCCGTACCGGCGCTTGGCGATGCCTACCAGATAAAGATGCTGCTTGATTCGAGTCTTACCCGCCAAGGCGATGTCTACCTGGAGGCGGGTGATCACGATCATCTGATCCACATGAGCATGGAGCAATATCTGAAGCTGGTGCCGCGCGCCGAAGTGTGCGAGCTCAGTTGATGCTCTCAACCCATGCCAGGCCGGCATCGTCGACGACCGGCCCGGCGCCGAGGAGGAACCATGGACAAGCCGATTCATCCGTTGTCGGAGATTTTCAAGCAGCTGGGGCTGTCTGACGATCCGGTCGAAATCGACCGGTTCATCAGCACCCATTCGCCGCTGGATGATGATGTAAAGCTGGTTGATGCGCCTTTCTGGAGTGATTCACAGCGCGATTTCCTGAAAGAGAAATACCTCGCGGATGACGACTGGATTCCGATGATCGACCAACTCAACGAGGCGCTGCACCCAAGCAAGAAATAAAGCGCCGAGTGGTGCCTGACGAGTGATTGGTCGTTGCTATGCTCAGGAAAACAACAAGGGGATAGCGCGATGAAAGATCCCTACGCACCGGGTTTCTGGTGCTCCGTGACGATCCTGGGCACCCTGACGGCCAGTTACTTCTATGGCATCAGGCAGACGCAACAGATGAACCAGGCCGTGCATTTTCTGTATGCCGCTGCCGCGGTCACCGTGGCGGTGGCCCTGGTGGCCCTGGCCTGGATCGCCTGGCAGCAATTGCACCTGAACAAACGCGAAGTGGTGCAGGGGCGAACGTTGCTGACCATCTGGAACACCAAGGTCGCGCTGCGCCGCGTCGAAACGGTGTTCGATCGCTATTTCTGGGGCAGCTACTGGCATTCCGGGCGCACTTTCGAAGAAGTCATGGGCGAGCTGAAGGGTACCCCGCTGGAGCAGAGCCTGGATGCCCTGAAACGTCAGTGCAGGGCGCTCGATCGCGAAATTCATGACCATCATCACCATTGGCTGGCCAATGCCCGCGACTTGTCCAGCGTTGCCCAGGCGATGGCCCGTGAGCGCTACCAGCTGGACCTGGGCGAGCCCACCCGCAGCGGCCACGGCAACACCGCCGTGCTCAATCGTGACCTGGAGGTGCTGGTGTATACCTGGTCGGCGCGCCTGCGCAGCTTCGACCATCAGCTGGACGAGCTGGAGCGCGCCTACCATTGAGGCGGATCATTCGCCGCGGATGTACTGTTCCAGTTGCAGGATCAGGTGGGCCTGTTCGGCAATGGTTTCCTTGACCAGGTCGCCGATCGACAGCAGGCCGAGCAACTCGCCATTGCTGACCACCGGCAGGTGGCGCAGGTGGCGGTTGGTCATCAGGTTCATGCAGTACTCGAGGTTCTGCTTCGGCTCCACGGTCACCACCGGCGCGCTCATGATCTCGCGCACCGGCGTGGCGGCGGAGGAGCGGCCCTTGAGCACCAGTTTGCGCGCATAGTCCCGTTCGCTGACGATGCCCACCACCTGGTTGCCCTCGACCACGGGCAGCGCACCGACGTTTTTCTCCGCCAGCAGTTTCAGGGCGTCGAGTACCGAGTCATCTGGGCCGATGGTGTAAACGGTGTGGTGCTGGGACTTGGTCTTGAGGATTTGTTCGACGGTCTTCATACGAGCCTCTGCGGGTGGAAAAGCCATGTCTCGGAGTAAATAAAGCATCCGGCACGGCGCTCTGCACGGCAATGCAGGAAACGGCATCGAGTCGATTGAAAAACGTCATGAGTGGTCGCCCGTGCTGGCCTCTTCGCGGGCATGCCCGCTCCCACTGGTATCGCACCGACTTCGCGCAATTCCTGTGGGAGCGGGCGTGCCCGCGAAGAGGCCGGTACAGTCAATCAGAGTTTCGGCATCTGCCCGATCCGCGCCACCATCTCGCTCACCACCTGCAGGTCCAGCATGAACTGTTCCACGGTCTTGAACTCGTTGTCGTTGTGCCCGGTGTATTTCACGTCCGGCATGGCCAGGCCAAACTGCACGCCGTTAGGCAGGTCATGTACCGAGGTCGCCCCTGCCGAGGTTCCGAACTCATGCTTCATGCCCAGGTTCTCGGTAGCCACGTCAAGCAGGGCCTTGACCCATTCGCCTTCGGGGTTGCGGTACATCGGCTCGTCCAGGCTGTAGTCGAAGGCCACCGAGGTGTGGCTTTGGCGGGTCCACTTGCCCAGTTTGTCGGCCAGTTCGTCCTTGATCGTGGCGATTGGCTTGCCTTTGGGAATGCGCAGGTTCACGGCCAGTTTCAGGCCTTTGTCATCAACCCCGACAAAGGTCAGCGATGCCGTCAGCGGGCCCATGAACGAGTCCTTGAAGGCCACGCCAAGCTTGTTGCCCAGGTAGTCCAGGCCCCAGTTGTCGGCGGCGTAGCGGGCGGCATCGGTGAAGTGGTTGTGCTTGATCGGCACCTGCTGGCCGAGGCCATTGATGAAATCAAGCATGCGCGCCACCGGGTTGACCCCGGATTCCGGTTCCGAAGAGTGGGCGGAAACGCCGGTTACCGTCAGCAGCACGTTGTTGCCTTGAGGCTTGGCGTCGATGCTGAAATCGCCGCCATGCTGCTTCACGTACTTGGCGCCGGCTTGCTGCAGGCGCTTGGCAAGCGCTGCCGGGTTATCGGAGACCAGTGTCGCCACGGACGTGGTCGGGATCTGGTTGGTGGCCAGGCCGCCGGTCAGGTTGACGATCTCCGCGCCCTTGCCAGTGGCCGGGCGCTTGCTGAAGCTGGCCATGATCGTGCCGTAGCCTTTCTCGGCGATGACCACCGGGTAGCCGCCATCGAGCGCCAGGTTATAGTCGGGGGTGGGGTTGCGTTCGAAGTAGTACGGGATGGCATCGCCGCTGGTTTCTTCGGTGGTATCGATCAGCAGCTTGAACTGCCGGGCCAGCGGCAGGTTCTCGTCCTTGGCCACTTTCAGTGCGTACATCGCCACGACAATACCGTTCTTGTCGTCTTCGGTGCCGCGCCCATACATGCGGTCGCCGACCAGGGTCACCTTGAACGGGTCCAGGCGCGTGCCATCGGCCAGTTTCCAGTTGTCCGGATTGACCGGCACCACGTCGGCGTGGGCGTGGATGCCGACCACTTCCTTGCCGCTGCCCAGCGAAATCTCGTAAACCCGGTTGTCGATGTTGCGGAATGCCAGGCCGAAGCTTTCGGCAAGGGCCTTGATCTTGTCCGCGATCTTGAGGAACTCGGGGTTTTCGTGCTGCGGCGTGCCTTCGACGTTGAAGGTCGGGATAGCCACCAGTTCACGCAGGGTTTCGCTGGCGGCCTTGCCGTACTTGATGCGGGTGTACAGGCCGAGCAGGCGGTTGATCTCATTCTGCTGCTCGGCTGCCAGTGGCTTGCCGGCCAGGTAGGCATCGAGCGTTGCCTCGAGGTTGTCGGCCTTGGCCAGGTCGCTGCCTTTGAGCTTGCCGATGAACTGCTTGAAGTCGCTTGGATCGCTGCCGTCGAAGGCCTTGACGATGGCAGCCGACTGCTGCTGGGTGAGGTTGGCCTGGGCCGGTTGGGTGAAAAGACCGATGCTGGCCAGCAGCAAGGCGGTGGCGGTAAGTTTTTTCAGGTGCATGGTTGTGCGCATTCCTTCGCCAATCATTGTGTGGGTTACCCGTCCGCAAACGGGAAGACGCCCACGCTAACACCAATGACCCTTGGCACGGGAGTGCCAGAAGCGCGACATGTCGCACAAACGAAAAAGCCCCGGGCGCGTTGCCGGGTCCCGTTCAGTGCTTCTGTCCCGTTCCGAACAGGGTTTACACCACCCGGGGCGTAGGGCAGCGCGCGGGATTCGCGTGTACCCTGTGCCTGCGCTTTTTCAGAAGTGACCCCGTGAGAATGGAAGCAGACAACAACACCAAGTCCCACTACACCTACCAGGCCGTATACCGGTACCTGCTCGACTGGATCGAGGCCTCACCGTCGGATGTTGAACAGCGCCTGCCGTCGTTGCGCCAGCTGGCCCAGCGCCTGAACGTGTCGGTGTCCTCTACCAAGTACGCCTATTCGCTGCTCGAAGACGAGGGCCGGGTGTACGCGAGGCCCAGGCACGGTTACTTCACCCGGGCCAGCAAGGCACCGCTGCACGGCGAATGTTCACCCAGCCTGCTCGACACGGTGTTCTCCAGCGCCCGCCAGCCCGGCATGCTGGCCCTGAGCAGCGACGCGCCGGCCATGCTGCTGTCGCTGGAAAAACCGCTGCTGATGATCGAGCGTGAACTGGCGCGCCAGTACCCACGTTCCCATGCACCGCTGTACCAGCCGTTCGGCGAGCCGGAGCTGCGCGGAGTGCTGGCCGACCGCTACACGCGCTCGCCACAGCGCTACTGGCATGCCGAGCATGTGTTCATCGGCTCGGACCTGCGCAGCATCCTCGAGCTGTCGCTGCGTGCCCTGAGCCTGGAAGGCCAGGTAGCGCTGGTCGAGTCGCCTTGTTCCTGGGCGGTGCTGCGCCAGTTGCTGGCGGCGCGCATGACCATCGTCGAGGTGCCGTTGCGCGCCGACGGCCGTTTCGACCTGGAGCAGTTCCGCCAGTTGCTGCATGCCCAGCCTGTGCGCCTGGCGGTGCTGTCGTCGGCCACCAACGTACCCCAGGGCGGGCTGATGCCGGCTGAGGACAAGCAGCAGATTTGCCGCTGGCTGGCCGAGCAGGATGTGTGGCTGTTCGAGAACGATGGCTATGGTGAGTTCTGCTTCGAGGCCTCGCCGGCCCGCTATCGCGACTTCGCCGACCCCAATCGTTTGCTGGTGTTTTCCACCCTCGACAAGGTCATCGGCTCCGAGGCGCCCTATGGTTACCTGCTGTGCCGGCGCCATATCGAGCAATTGCAGCAACTGTTTCTGGAGCGCGCCTTCCGCCTCTCGCCGATACGCCAGAAGGCCATCGCCAAGCTGTACGCCTCACGCCGGGTCGACCAGCACGTGCAGTTGCTACGCGCCATGCTGCGCGAGCGCATGCAGCACATGCATGGCCTGCTGGAGCTTCACGGCCAGGGTTACCTGCGCTGGGGCGTGCCCCAGGGTGGGGCGAGCCTGTGGCTGGAAGCGACCCGGCCGGTAGAAATGCGCCGGGTCTTCCAGCGCCTGTTGAACCAGCGCATCGTCATCGCACCCGGGGAAATCTTCAGCCAGCAAGGCTTGTGGCGCAGCCACCTGCGGCTGTGCTACACGCTGGACTGGAGCAAGGACATTCCCCAGGCGCTGCAGCGCCTGGTCAAGGCGATCCAGGACGAGGCTCAGACCCCATAGCAGTGGTCAAGCGTCGGGAAGGTGCCGTCACGCACCTCGTCGCCGAAGCGTGCGCAGGCCTCGCGGATCACCCCGGCTACATCGGCGTACTGCTTGACGAACCGTGGCACGTGCTCGCCCCCCAGGCCCAGCAGGTCCTCGGTGACCAGCACCTGGCCATCGCAAGCCGGGGAGGCGCCGATACCGATGGTCGGCTTGTCGCTGGCCTCGGTGATGGCCCTGGCCACCGGCTCGGCGACGCCTTCGAGCAGCAGGGCGAAGGCGCCGGCTTGCAGGTTGGCGCGGGCGTCGGCCAACAGTGCTGCACCGCCTTCCGGGCTCAGGCCCTGGGCCTTGTAGCCGCCCATGACGTTGACGAACTGCGGCATCAGGCCAATGTGCGCCATCACCGGTACGCCGCGCTCAACCAGAAATGCCACGGTGCTGGCCAGCACCTGGTTGACTTCCAGTTTCACTGCGGCGCAGCCGGTGCGGGCCAGCACCTCGGCACAGTTGCGAAATGCCTGCTCGGGGCTTTCCTGGTAGCTGCCGAACGGCATGTCGGCGATCACGCAGGCCAGGCGCGTGCTGTCGACTACCGCGCGGGTATGGGCGATGGTCTCGTCCAGGCGCATGCCCAGGGTGGAACTGCGGCCGTAGCCGACCATCGCGGTGGAGTCACCGACCAGGATGAAGTCGACCAGAGGGTCAATTACCTGGGCAATCGCGCTGGAGTATGCCGTCAGTGAGACGATCTTCTGGCGGCCCTTCATGGCCACCAGTTGCGGGACAGTCATGCGTCCGTTACGGATTTGCGTGCTCATCAGTGTCTCCTTAGTGGTGAAACGGCCCCGGTAGGTGGGGCTCCCGGTTACAGCCAGTCTTGCTCCCACGTCCGCCAGGCGAGTTGGTCCTGGCGGATGCGGTCAGGTTGCGGATGGACCATGAACACGGCCCCCGGCGAACTGTTGAGGTCGACGGTCGGCGCCAGGGCGCGGCCGTCGCTGAAACGCCAGCGGGCGCTGTGGTACGAGGCCAGCTGGTCGAGGTGCGAGGTTACCCGGCCCAGGTCGAAGCGACCCTGGCCACGGGCGATCAGGTTGAGGGTGCAGGCCGCCTGCAACTGGCGATAGCGCCGAGGGCGCTGCAGCAAGCGGGCTGGGGTCAGGCAGGCCTCGACGGTCAGGCTGACCTGGTCGGCGCCGGTGGCAGCCTGCAGGGCGGGCGGGTTGGCCAGGCCGGACAGGCGTGCGCCGGTTTCCAGCAGGCGTGGCCCGGCGGCGGTGAGGATGACCTCGGTGTGCGCCGGGCCCTCGGCGATGGCCAGGGCGTCGAGCACCCCCTCGACATAGCCGACCAAGGTCTCCAGGCACGGGTCGTCGGGAGCCAGCAGGTATTCGCTGTCGTAGATCTTGCGGCCATCCCCGCTCAGGGTCTTGGTGCAGCGCCAGGCATCGCTGAGCCAGTGCTGGCCCTGATGGCTGACGGTATTGATCACGTATTCGTCGCCTTCGAGGTACTCCTGCACCAACACTTCATGGTTGTCGCGCATCATCAGGTTGGTGCCGCCGAGGATGGCATTGGCGGCATCGCGGACCTGGCTGGCGTCGCGGCAGATGAACACCTGGTCGGAGCCGGCGCTGTCCAGCGGCTTGACCACCACCGGCCGTGCGCCCTGGGCCTGGAACCAGGCGCAGGCCTGTTCGGCGCTGCCGGTGCGCAACTGTGCTGCCACCGGCAAGCCAGCAGCGGCGACTTGCTCGGCCATCAGCGCCTTGTCGCGGCGCGCTACCGACAGCGCCGGGTCGTTGCCCGGCAGGCCAAGGGCGGCGGCCAGGCGGTCGGCCAGCTCAACGCCGAACTCGCTGCCAGTCAGCACGGCCTCGGGGTGCTGGGCTGCCAGTACCTGGCACAGCGGCTCGAAGCCGACCTCGTGCAGTTGGTAATACTGGGTGAACAGGGCCTGCGGGCAGCTGGCGGCGAAGGCCGCCGGCATGTCGCGTCGTGAGCTTACATGCAGCAGCGGGCGGTGCTCGGCCAGCGCGCGAGCGAGAAAGGCGCCGGTGGAATAGGCGTCTACCAGCACCAGCGGGCGCTGCCCGGGTTCAATGCAAGGGTTGGTCATAACGGTTCACCATGTAGTGCAGCATCTGGAACAGTTGGTCGGCGCGCACGCCGTGGTCGGCGTTGCCTGCCGCGTGGCTACGCGCCAGCGGCAGGCCGCCGAGGCTGGCCCAGCGCAGCGCACCGTGGTCATCGATCAGGGTGGTGGCGCGGCCGGGGTTGTCCGAATGCAGGCAGTAGGGGATATCCAGCAAGCCCCGGGCGAAGGCTTGCAGCAGCGCAGTGCCCAGGTCGGCGTGCAGCTCGAGCACGGCGTCGACCAGTTGCCGGGTTTCCAGCAGGATCTCTTCGTAATAGCCCTGGCTGGCTGGGTCGAGCGCCGCCGGCGCCTGCGCCGCGCTGCTGCTGGCCATGTCCAGCGCCTGGAGATTGTCGCGCACCGAAGGGATCTGCCGGGCCTCGGCTACGGTCTTGACGATCAGCCGTTCGCAACCGGTGGCCTGGGCCAGGCGGGCGCTGTCGACGATCAACCGGCGGGCGCCATGCTCGGTGCAGGGGAACACGCCCATGTAGGTGTACACCACCACGTGCCAGTGGATGTCGCTCAGGTAGTGCGCCGCCAGCTCGCGCAAGGCGCGCAGCGCGCCCTGGTCCTGGACCATGCTGGTACCCTGGGCGTAGCTCAGCGACACGCTGCGAATACCGTACTGGCGGAAGAACATGGCTTCGAGAAGGCCCACCGCCAGCAACATCGAGGGCGGACATAACTGACCCAGCAGGCAGCCGCCGAAGCTCTCGATGTGGCCGTGTGCGGTGCTTTCGGCCAGCGCCCGGCAGCTTTGCCCCCAGGCGTCCACCGCATGCAGCAGCGGCAAGCGGCTGTAGGGCATGCAATAGGACACTGGGCCGCCTTCGGTGGCGTCCAGGCCGACTGCGGCCATGCGCTTGAAGATGTTCTGTGGCTGGGCCGTGCCATGGCGTACCTGGATCGGGAAGTCCGCGCCGTAAAGGCCGTCGAGCATGCCGCGCAGGGCTTCCAGCGGATGGCTGACGATAGGGAAGCCGTTGAGCGGGCTGCCGTCATTGAGGCAGCGCAGGGCGCTCTGGTAATCGCCGACACGGGTGTAACTGTCGAGCGTGATGGTACCCAGGGCGCCCGGCTGGCGGGCCACTGCTTCCAGGCCAGCACGCATGCTGGGGATGTCGGCGAAGCCCATGCGCGGTTGCACCACGAGCTGCCCGCGCTCGCGGGCCCGTTCGATGAAACGCTGGAAGTGGCTGGTATCGGTGCTGGCCATGGTCAGCGTCCCGACACCAGTTCGACTACCTGTACACCGGTGGCCGGATCGTGGCGCACGATACGGCCCTTGTGCGGGTCGCCGGCGCGCACTCGGGCGATCAGTGAGGCGTCGCTGTCGAAGTCGATGGGCGCGTGCCGGTAAAGGCTGCGCAATGCCGCCAGCGGCAGGCCGCTGACCTCGCCGAGCCAGTGGCCGAGCACCTCGTCCTCGGCCTGGCCGCCGAGCAGCGCGTGCAGGTCTTGCAGGCGCCCCACCAGTTGCGGGTGACGCAGGCTCAGGTACAGTGCCAGGTCGCGGCCCTGGCTGACGAAGGGCGAGAACTGCATGCAGATCAGCTGCTCTTCGTCGAGGTCGAAGGCCGAGCGGGCGAAGCCGTCGGCCAGCGCGCGCCGGTTGGCCTTGCCGGCGGCGTCGGCGTAGGGCGCCAGGGCCAGCTCGATGAGGCGGTCTGGCATTTCTTTCTTGCGCATCAGCGCCTGGGCCAGCTCCAGGTATTCGGCCAGTCCTTGGTCATAACTGCGCCCCTGCACCTGTTCGGCCTTGAGCCCGCGCAGGTGCGCCATCAGCATCGGGTTGGCGCAGTCCGACTCGGTGAAGCTGAACGCCAGCTCCTCGAAGCGGAAGCCGAGAAATTCGGTAATCAGCTCCCAGTGGTCGTCGACGCGGTAGCTCACCAGGTCGTAGATGCTGATGAACGCAGGCTCGCCGCTGGCGTTACCGGTGCTGACCCGACGCTCGTCGAGGGCAGCGTCGAAGCCGTCGCCGAGCAGTTCGATGAAGTAGGCCTGGGCAATACCGTCCAGCGCCTGCAACAGCCCGCGAAAGCCCTGGCGACGGCAGTCCTCGACGTCCAGCCCGAGGCGTTCGGCCAGGCGCATGATCCAGGTGAAGTAGTGCTTCTGTTCCTTGCGCGAGTCGCCGGTGACCACTGCGTCGACGCCACCCTGCCACCAGGCGGCGCGGCCGAAGAAGTCGGCAACTGCAAGGTTGCAGCTGTTGCAGAAGGTCGGGCGGCCGTCACCGGCGGTACGGTGGCCGTTCATCAGCACGTCGAAGCGGTTCATCGCCTTCACCTCGCTGGGGAAGGGCAGGTGGCGTTCGAACGGGCGGATCTGCCGGTGGTCGACCACCAGCATCTCGACCCGCGGGTCGCCGTACAACGCCAGGGCGTGGTAGGCCCGGTCGATGTTGGCCATCACTGCATCAGCCACCCCAGCATGGCGCATGTTGGCGATGCGCAGGTGAAAGGTGCAGCCATGGGTGATGGCCAGGTGCAGCTGTGTCGCGCGCAGCAGTGACACGGTGTAGGAGCTGTCCTTGCCACCGCCGTAGGCGACCATCAGGCGGTAGTTGGCCAGGCCTGCCAGGCCGCCGGCGGCTTCAATCAGACGTTCGCCGAACACGCGTACGGCATGCTGGTCGTTGTCGCTCAGGTAAGGGATGAGCCGGGCCAGCAGCGCGGCGTCGTCGTGTTCGGTACGGGCGGCGTGGTTCATGCCGGTTGCGCCTCCAGGCGGTAGTGTTCAATGACGTGGCGGATGTCTCGCTCGATGCCAGCCTGGTCGCTGCCGGTGAAGATGAAACGCCCACCCTGCAATGCGTCATAGCCGCCGCCGGCCTCCAGCACCTCGCCGGGCTGGGGCAGCAGTTCGCGCCACAGCGAGGCGACCTGGGTGCGCTGCGACGGCGCCTCAAGCACCCTGCACGGCAGTTGTTGCGGCTTGGGGATGATCAACCAGCCGCCGCTGGGATCGCCGTCCTGGTCGGGCAGGGCGGCGGGCTCGCCGAGCAGGTTCTTCAGCCAATGTTCGTAGAGGTTGACGCCGAACACCCGGTTGATCAGGTGCGGCACCTCGCTGCCGCCGACCCGCGCGCCCACCTCCAGAAACACCAGGCTGCCGTCCTCGCACACGAACAGTTCCAGGTGGAAGGCGGTGTCGCGCAGCCCCAACGCCTGCAGGCATTGGCGGCTGAAGTCGGCGATGCGCGTACGCAACGGCGAGGCTTGCAGCAGCACCGAGCCCAACGGCTGGCGCCGGGCGAAGTCCAGGCAGCTGTTGAGGTAGCGCGACACTGCCTGGAACGGCACCTGGCCGGTGGCGTCGGTGTAGCCATCGACGTGGTACACCTGGCCCTCGACAAAGGCTTCCACTTCGTGGCGCGCCAGGTCGACACCGTCGAGTGCGGCCAGCAGCTGGCGCTCGTCATCGACCCGCACCACGCCGATACTGGCGGCGCCGTCCACCGGCTTGACGATCAGCGGGTAGCCGGTTTTGGCGGCGAAAGTCAGGGTGTGGGCCAGGCTCTCGCAGCGGGTGAAGGCCGGTACGGCCAGGCCATGCTCTTGCAGCACCTGTTTCATCCGCGCCTTGTCGCGGTACACGGCCACTTCGTCCGGGCCATGGCCTGGGATGTTCAGCGCCTGGCGCACCTGGGCGGCGATCTCGAGGGTGAATTCGGACAAGGCGATCAGCAGGTCGACCGGGCCGACCCGTTCGCTTACCTCGGTCACCGCGGCCAGCAATTGCGAGTACTGGTTGACGTCCTCGACCTGCACCAGGTGGGCGATCTGCTCGCGCGGCGCCAGCACGCCGAGCGCGCCGGGGCCGTCGACCACATAACTGATGCGGTGGGCCTGGTGGTCGAAGAAGGCTTCGTAGCGGGTCAGTTCATTGTCCCAACGCTGGCCGTCGTGAAAGCGCGGCCAGCGGTTGACGATCACGATATGCATGGGTTCGTTCCTTGTTCGGGCAACAGACGGGGGCTCAGGTCCAGTGCGCGACGTCACCGGTGCCGAGCACCAGCGAATAACGGGCCTGGGCCAGGCGTTCGAGGTGGTGCTGGAAGGCGTCGAGGGCGTCGGCCTCGGTGAACACCGCGTTGTACCCGGCGCCCAGCAGTTCCTCGCGCACCGCTCGGGTCTGCTCCTCGGAGGTGGTCAGCTTGCCGCCGATCACCACGTGCAGGTGCGGGTACTGCTGGCGCAGCGCGTGGATCAGCGTCAGGCCTTGGGAGTAGCCGTGGCCGTTGACGCTGCTGATCACCAGCAAACGCGCGTGGCGGTGCTGCTCGACGGCGTCGAGCACGGCCTGCACTGGTGTGCAGCTGCCCAGGTTCTTTACCTCCAGGCCGCGTTCGCCCAGCCACATCTGCAAGTACACCAGGTTCCACATGTGCGAGTCGGATTCGACCGTGGCCAGCAGGCACAGGGGTTGGCTGTTCATCGGGATGCCTCCATGGCGGGGTTTTCAGTGCCTAGTGCGGCGTTCAGGCGCCGCGTGGTCAGGTGAAACAGCAGGGCGCCCGGCACGCACAGCAGCAGGCCCAGGGCGAGGATCAGGCCCTGGATGCCGTAGCGCTGGCCGATGCTGGCGCTGAGCAGGCCGCCCAGCGGGAAGGACGCCAGGTTGAGCAGGTAGAACGGGCCCATCACCTTGCCCAGGTGCTCACGCGGGATCACCTTGATTCGCTGGGTGCGGTTGAACACGTTGAACAGGGTGCAGCCAGCCATGGCCAGGACGAAGCTGGCACCGTAGGCGAGCACACCGTTGGCCAGCCCCATGGCCAGGATTCCGCCGCACAGCACGGCGAAACCCAACGCGCCCAGCTGGTGGATCGACAGCCGCGTCAGCAGCCACGGCACCAGCAAAAAGTTCAGCAGGCCCAGGGCGCCGGCGGCGCTGTTGATCAGGCCGAAGGCACCGTCGGCGGCCTGGAATACGCCGCTTACGACGAAGGCATTGGCGCTGAGTACGCAGGCAAAGGCCAGGTTGATGCTGAAGTTCAGCAGCGCCAGGCTGACGATTGGCGGGTTGCCCAGCAGCAGCTGCCAGCCTTGGCGTAGGGCGTCGAGCACCGGTTGCCGAGCACTGTTGGCGTGGGCGTCGGGCAGGCCGCGCCAGCACAGTGCTGCCAGCAGCAGTGCGGCGGCGGCCAGGCCCAGCAGGGACAGCTTGCCGCTGTACAGCACCAGCGCGGCGGCGCTGGCTGGGCCCAGCACCTGCGCCAGCAGCTCCATGTTCTGCACCAGCGACTGGGTATGCGCCAGGCGCTCGGCCGGCGCCACCTGCGGCACGGTGCGTTCCACGGCCATGCGTACCGGTGCCATCAGCAGCGACAGCAGCACCCCGTTGGCCGCCAGCACCCAGACCGTCAGGGCCGGCGCCAGGCTGCAGCAGAGCACGGTCAGCGCCAGGCTGGCGGCGCGCAGCACGTTGGCCCACTGCAGCAGGGTGCGCCCGCCGACACGGTCGGCCAGCACCCCGGCAAACGGGTAGGCGAGCAGCGCCGGTAGCCACTCCAGGGCGAACACCAGCCCCGAATAGCGCAGGCTACCGGTGGCCTGGTAGACCATCAGCGGCACGGCAAACAGCACCGTCTGTTCGGCCATCAGGCCCAGCAGCAGGCCGGCGCCGAAGCGGCGCAGGGGCGCGTGCTCAGCCATGCTGGCGGTCCAGGTCGGCTTCCAGTTCGCGCAGGCGCGGCAGTACGTGCTGGCAGAAGCGGCGCATCTCGTCGCGGGTTGGCCAGCCGGAAAAAATGAACTCGCTCACCCCGACCTTCTTGTACTCCAGCAGGTAGGCCGCCACCTCCTCGTAGCTGCCCACCACGCACAGCGCCGGGCCGCCTCGGTAGGCCACGGCGCCCGACCAGAGCATCGGCGACAACCAGTCGTGGCGCGCGCCCTCGGCCAGGCGGAACGAGGTCTTGACCGCCTCGGAGTCGCAGCGGGCGACAAACTGGCGTACCCATTCGCGGTGCTGCTGGTCGGGGTTTTCCATCATCGCCTCGACTTCGGCCAGGGCCTCTTCGCGAGTTTCCCGCGCCAGCACGTGCATGCGTATGCCTACCGAGCGGCCGGCTGCAAGTACCTCGCGCGCGGCTTCGGCGATGCCTTCGGGGGTGTCGCCGTAGCGCAGCCAGCAGTCACTGTGCGATACCGCCACCTGCTGGGCGATGCCCGAGGCGCCGCTCAGATACAGGCGTGGCCGCTCGTGGTCCTTGAACGGGAGGCCGAGCTGCGCCTTGTCCAACTGGTAGAAGTCGCCGTGGTGGCTGAGCGGGGTTTCCCCGGCCCAGAAGCGCCTGAGGATATCGATGAACTCGCAGGTGCGCGCGTAGCGGCCATCGTGGGCGACGTAGTCACCGTAGTACGCCTGCTCGTCCGGCGAAATGCCGGCCACCAGGTTCAGCGCGATGCGCTTGTCGGACATCCACGACAGGGTGTTGACCACCTGGGTGAACAGGGTCGGGTGCAACAGCCCGGGGCGGTAGGCGAGGATGAACTTTACGTTGCGGGTTTCGCGCACCAGCGCGCCGATCATCGGCAGCGGGTCGGGCATGTGATAGCTGATACCCATCAGCAGCGAGTCGATGCCCAGTTCGTCGGCTTCCTGGGCGAAATCGATGATACCGGCGAAGTCCAGGCGTCCGGTGTCGTACTTGTCGGTGGCTTTCTGCTGGCCGCTGTCGAGCGGCGAGCACCAGTGAATGCGCAAGGGGTTCATGCGGATATCTCCGGAAAGGGCCTGCCGTCAGGGCAGGCCGAACGAGGGCGGTGGGGCTCAGAACAGGAAGTCGCTACCGACGCTGCGGTCGAACAGGGCGACATCGCGGATATGGCGCTTGCCGCAGATGAAGCGCAGCAGTCGCTCGATGCCCAGCCCGCCGCCGGCGCTGGGGTGCAGCAGGCCCTGGCGGGCGACTTCGAGGAAGTTGCCGAACGGGGTCAGGTCCATGTCCAGCTCGTTCATGCGATAGAGGATCTGGCTATGCTCGTATTCGCGTTCGGCGCCCGACAGGGCCTCGCCATAACCCTCGGGCCAGATCAGGTCATAGTTGTTGTAGTGGCCGCGCTGGCCAGGCGTCTCGCGGTCGTAGAACTCGCGGCGGTGGTTGGTGATGAAGAACGGCGTATGGGCCTTTTCCGACATCAGGCGCTCGAAGTCGTCGCCCAGCTCGGCCTGCAGTTCGTTGGTGCTGTACACCGGGAAGGCGGTTTCGTAGCGCGGTAGCTCACGGCCCAGCTGGGCCAGCTGCGCAGCGCAATGCTCACGCACCTCGTCCAGGGTGTGCTTGACCATCTGCTCGATCAACTGCATGGCTTGCTGCATGGTGCCGCCGCGGATTTCGAAGTCGAACTGGGAGAACTCCAGCAGGTGGCGCTGGGAGTCCTTGATCTCCGGCTTTTCCAGGCGGATGTTCGGCGCGACGATGAAGATGCGCTCGTGGCCGCGGGCGGTCAGGGCCAGTTGCTTGTGGAAGATCATGCTGGCGGTGAGTTTCAGGCGGCGCTGCTGGTACTGGATCTCGGCCGGGTACACCGCGTGGTTCAGTGGGTCGGTGATCGGCGACATCAGGATGGGCAGCAGCTGGCGGAAGTCCCGGTCGAGCAAGAAGGTCTGCAAGGCGTGCAGCACACGGCCACGGATAATGGCCACAGCTTCGACGTCTGGGTGGTCAAATGCGGCGATCTGGCTTTGAACATCTTCCATGATGGAGTCATCTTGTGAGGAAAGGTGGCCCGATTATTGGCTTTCGCGATCAAAACTCAATGTACAGATTCAGGTGAAAAAGCGACCCAGATGCGCTTTTTGATTGTCCCGCCTGCCTGCCACGGTGACCATTCGCCCGACCGGTGCTGCCGGCGTCTCCGTTACCCGACTAAAGGACAGCCATGCCAATGACGGCCCATCCTCTACCCGTTCCCACGCGCTTCGGCCGCGCCGACTACAAGACCTTGGGCCTCGCCGCGCTGGGCGGTGCGTTGGAAATCTACGACTTCATCATCTTCGTGTTCTTTGCGCTGATCCTCAGCGAGCTGTTCTTCCCGCCGCAGATGCCCGAATGGCTGCGCCTGCTGCAGAGCTTCGGCATTTTTGTCACCGGTTACCTGGCGCGACCGCTGGGCGGCATCCTGCTGGCGCACTTCGCCGACCGCCTGGGGCGCAAGCGCGTGTTCAGCCTGAGCATCCTGATGATGGCCTTGCCGTGCCTGGTGATCGGCCTGATGCCGACCTACGCGCAGATCGGATACTGGGCGCCATTGTTGCTGCTGGCCCTGCGCATCCTGCAGGGCGCCGCAGTGGGCGGCGAAGTGCCCAGCGCCTGGGCGTTCGTCGCCGAGCACGCGCCGGCCGGGCACCGCGGCTTCGCCCTGGGCATGCTGCAGGCCGGGCTGACCTTCGGCTACCTGCTGGGCGCGGTTACCGCGGCGGTGCTGGCGCGGGTCTACACCCCACAGGAGATGCTCGATCACGGCTGGCGGCTACCGTTCATTCTCGGCGGCGTGTTCGGCCTGGTCGGTGTGTGGTTGCGCCGCTGGCTCAGCGAAACGCCGGTGTTCGTCGCCCTGCAGGCGCGCCGTGCCGCCGACCCGGAGCTGCCGCTGCGCACCGTGCTGCGCGAACACCGGGCAGCCATCGCCCCGGCGCTGCTGTTGACCTGCCTGCTGACCTCGGCGGTGGTGGTGCTGGTGGTGATAACCCCGACGGTGATGCAGAAGCGTTTCGGTCTGCCGGCGGACCAGACCTTCGCCCTCAGCAGCGTGGGCATTGTCTTCCTCAATATCGGCTGCGTGCTCGCCGGGCGCATGGCCGACCGCCTCGGCCCCTGGCGCGCCTTGGCGATTCACAGCGCACTGCTGCCGGCCGGCGTGGCGGCGTTGTATGCCAGCCTGATTTTCGAACTGCCGCTGATCGCCGCGGCCTACGCGCTGGCCGGCCTGTGCTGCGGTGTGGTCGGGGTGGTGCCGTCGCTCATGGTCGAGCTGTTCCCGGCGGCGATTCGTGTGTCGGGAATTTCCGTCACCTACAACATCGCCTACGCCTTGTGGGCCAGCGTCACGCCGTTGTTGCTGATTGCCCTGATGCCCTGGAACCCGTGGGTGGCGGTGGGCTTCAGCGTGCTGATGGGCGCAGTGGGGCTGTGCTGCGTGCGCCTGTTCGGCCAGCGCGTGCCGGCCGCAGAAAATGCCGGTGTGCCGGCAGGTGTCAAATGAGCGGCGGGTCTTTACAGTGGCTGTCGGCGGGCGAACTGACGGCGCTTTATGCTCGCCGCGAGCTGTCACCACTGGAGTACCACCAGTATCTGATCGACCATGTGCAGCGCCGCGAGCCAGCCCTGAACGCGCTGTGCCAGTTCGCCCCTGAGCGGGTACTGGAGCAGGCTGCTGCGTCCACTCAACGTTGGGCCAAGGGTGCGCCGCTCGGGCCGCTGGATGGCGTGCCGGTGACCTTGAAGTCGTTGATCGCTACCCGTGGCCAGATGCTCGACCAGGGCTGCGCAGGCCTGGAGCCGCGCCTGGCTGTAGCCGACGCGCCACCGGCGGCACGCTTGCGCGAGGCGGGCGCAGTATTGCTGGGCAAGACCAGCGTGCCAGACTTCGGCATGTTGTCCTCGGGCTTGTCGAGCCTGCACGGTATCACCCGTAACCCGTGGAACACGGCGCTCAACCCCGGCGGTTCCAGCGCCGGGGCGGCTGCGGCTGCGGCGGCAGGCTACGGCCCCCTTCACGTAGGCACCGACATCGGTGGTTCGGTGCGCTTGCCGGCCGGTTGGTGCGCGCTGGTGGGCTTCAAGCCGACCCTCGGGCGCATTCCTATCGACCCGTACTACACCGGCCGCTGCGCCGGGCCGATGACCCGCACGGTGGACGACTGCGCGGCGATGATGGCGGTGCTGGCGCGTCCGGATGTACGCGACGCCACCAGCCTGCCGCCAGCCGAGCTTGACTGGGGCCTGGCCCCGGTGAGTGTGCGTGGATTGCGGGTGGGGCTGCTACTTGAGCCCGGTTGCGGCCTGCAGCCCGACGCGCAGACCTGCGCCGCGGTGCGCGCCGCCGCCGGGTTGTTCGAGGCGCAGGGTGCCAGGCTGGTGGAAGTGGCGCCCTTGATGGAGCGTCGCCTGCTTGACGGCCTCGACCACTTCTGGCGTGCGCGCCAGTGGAGCGAACTCAGCCAGTTGGCGCCCGAGCGGCTGGCCCAGGTGCTTCCGTACATCCGCCAGTGGGCCGAGCCGGCCCGCCACATGACGGCGGTAGAAGCGGTGGAAGGCTTCAACCAGACCTTCGAGATGCGCCGGCGCGCCGCACGGTTGTTCGAGCAATGCGACCTGCTGCTGTCACCAACCAACCAGGTGCAGGCCTATCCCGCCGAACTGGCCTCGCCCGGCAACGACCCGCAACGGCCATTCGAACACATTGTGTTCACCGTGCCTTGGAACATGGGCGAGCAACCGGCGCTGTCGATCAACTGCGGCTTCAGCGACCAAGGCATGCCCATCGGCTTGCAGATGGTCGCCCCGCGTTTCGCCGACACCTGGCTGCTGCGCCTGGCCAAGGCCTTCGAGACCTGGCGCGGGCCGATCCGCCACTGGCCCGAGTGACTCCCACGCCGTGCCAGGCAGGCGCGGCCCGACCTTTGTTCACGGACAGGAACACCACTTGCACATGCTACGACGCACGCTTCTGTGCTGCGCCCTGGTCACGCCCTGCGTGGCTGCGGGCCAGCCCGGCTTCATCGACGGCAGCCGTCTGGACCTCAACCTGCGGCACTACTACTCAAACCAGCACACCCAGGGCGACACCTACCTGGCGATCCGCAAGGATGGCCGCCTGACCCCCACGCGGGTGCGCGAGACCTGGGTGCAGGCGGCGATGCTCGACTATGCATCGGGCTACACCGAAGGCCTGCTCGGCATCGGTGTGGATGCCTCGCTATACAGCGCGGTCAACCTGCAGCGCGGCCATGGCCGGGTGGCCAATGGCGGTGACCGGGTACTGGTGGACAGCGACGGCGACGCTATCCCGACCTGGAGCCGCCTGGCGGTCGGTGCGCTGCGCCTGCGCCTGGCCGGCAGTACTTTGCGGGTCGGCCGGCAACGCCTGGACAACCCGATGTTGCGCTACAAGGACAACCGGGCGTTGCCGTCGAGCTTCCAGGGCGTGGCGTTGAGCGATCAGAGCATTGATGGCCTGCAGTTGGATGCCGGGCGCTTCGACCGGGCGATCCCGCGCACCGGCACCGGCAGCGAACGGCTGACCAGCACCTTCGGCGATCGGGCGGTGAAGGCCGATTCGATCAGCTATGTGGGTGCCCGCTACAGCGGTGCGCTGTCCGCCAGTTTGTACGGCTCGCACCTGGCAGATACCTGGCAGCAGCTGTACCTGGGGCTGGGTGGCACGCTGGGTGATCGGGCCGAGCTGGCTGTGCGCCCGGCCTTTCATTACTACCGCACCCGCGACAGCGGCCAGCAGCAACTGGGCTACATCGACAACCAGGCCTGGAGCCTGGCCACCACGCTGATGCACCAGGCCCACGGGCTGACGCTGGCCTGGCAGCAGATCGAGGGTGACGAGTACTTCGACTATGTGTGGGAGTCGACCGGCAACTACATGGCCAACTCGCTGTATTCGGACTACAACGGCCCGAACGAACGCTCCTGGCAGTTGCGCTACGACTTGGATGCCAGCGCCTACGGCGTGCCGGGCCTGAGCCTGGGGGTGTGGCACGCCAAGGGCTGGGGCATCGATGGCAGTCATTACCAGGGCGATCGCAATGGCCGCCATGCCGGCTACAACGTGCGTGGCCTACGTGGCGCACGGCATGAGGAGAATGGCCTGGTGCTCGGCTACGTGCTGCAGGGCGGCTCCTGGCGCGACACCAGTGTGCGCACCATCGTCTACAACCATCGGGCCCATGGCGGGCAGATCGATGGCAGCTACGACGAAGTGCGCCTGGTGGTCAACATGCCGCTGCGGTTGTTCTGAAATGCCTCAACCCAAGACCGGTCGATTTCGCTTGCGATCGTACGCGCCACAGGCTTGAGCGTCGGTTTTGGTCTAGAAGGTTTTTGCGCTGGGCTGGCTAGCCTTTACGGCGAATTGAATCAGGACGGGCTTCTGTCGGAAGCGCTGACCCTTGCGACGCAAGGGAAAGAAGATGGCGCACTCGGCGGGATTCGAACCCACGACCCCTGCCTTCGGAGGGCAGTACTCTATCCAGCTGAGCTACGAGTGCAACGCGCACGCATGATACCCATCTGTGCCGATGGCGTCCATCGCCTTGATCTGTAGGTTTTTTCTCTCTGTCGTCGAGGAGGTACTGGTCGAGCTGAAATTGCACTGTCGCCAGTCGGGCTCGGCCGGCTACCGGGTGCTGGTGATCGTTCTGCCCAAGGCATTCTGATCAATCCCTTCCGGGAGGCCGTCGGTCCTCCCATCACATTTCCTTCAGCCCGCTCGTCTAACCTGTACTGGCCTTGTCGCGGGTCAGCCCGCGAAAAGGCCGGGTCCATTGTGCAAAATCGTGAATTTTGCCCCGGGTGTTCAACCATTCGTTCTTTTTTTCGAACAGCCTATTGTCCAACACCCCAGCAGCCGCTTAGCATTCGTTTGAGATTTCAAACGCTCGATGCCCTGCCTTGGGCGCTTTTCAACAATCAACAATTCGGGAAGCCGACATGCAGCTCAAAGACGCTCAGTTGTTCCGCCAGCAAGCCTACATCAACGGTGAGTGGCTGGATGCGGACAACGGCCAGACCATCAAGGTGACCAACCCGGCCACCGGTGAAGTCATCGGTACCGTGCCGAAGATGGGCACTGCGGAAACCCGCCGCGCCATCGAGGCCGCCGACAAGGCCCTGCCGGCCTGGCGTGCCCTGACCGCCAAAGAGCGCTCGGCCAAGCTGCGTCGCTGGTTCGAACTGATGATCGAGAACCAGGACGACCTGGCCCGCCTGATGACCACCGAACAAGGCAAGCCGCTGGCCGAAGCCAAGGGCGAAATCGCCTACGCTGCCTCGTTCATCGAGTGGTTCGCCGAAGAAGCCAAGCGCGTCTACGGCGACACCATCCCTGGCCACCAGCCAGACAAGCGCCTGATCGTCATCAAGCAGCCAATCGGTGTTACTGCGGCCATCACCCCGTGGAACTTCCCGGCCGCCATGATCACCCGTAAAGCCGGCCCGGCCCTGGCCGCTGGCTGCACCATGGTGCTCAAGCCTGCCTCGCAGACCCCGTACTCCGCCCTGGCCCTGGTCGAACTGGCCCACCGTGCCGGCATCCCGGCTGGCGTGCTGAGCGTGGTTACCGGCAGCGCCGGCGAAGTTGGCGGCGAGCTGACCAGCAACTCCCTGGTACGCAAGCTGTCCTTCACCGGTTCGACCGAAATCGGTCGCCAGCTGATGGAAGAATGCGCCAAGGACATCAAGAAGGTTTCCCTGGAGCTGGGTGGCAACGCCCCGTTCATCGTGTTCGACGACGCCGACCTGGACAAGGCGGTCGAGGGCGCGATCATCTCCAAGTACCGCAACAACGGCCAGACCTGCGTTTGCGCCAACCGTATCTACGTGCAGGACGGCGTCTACGACGCGTTCGCCCAGAAGCTGGCCGCCGCTGTTGCCAAGCTGAAGATCGGTAACGGCCTGGAAGAAGGCACCACCACCGGCCCGCTGATCGACGGCAAGGCTGTGGCCAAGGTTCAGGAACACATCGAAGACGCCGTTGGCAAAGGCGCCAAGGTGCTGGCCGGTGGCAAGATCATCGAAGGCAACTTCTTCGAGCCGACCATCCTCGTCGACGTACCGAAGACTGCCGCCGTCGCCAAGGAAGAAACCTTCGGCCCGCTGGCGCCGCTGTTCCGCTTCAAGGACGAGGCCGAAGTCATCGCCATGTCCAACGACACCGAGTTCGGCCTGGCCTCGTACTTCTATGCGCGCGACATGAGCCGTGTTTTCCGTGTTGCCGAAGCGCTGGAATACGGCATGGTGGGTATCAACACCGGCCTGATCTCCAACGAAGTGGCACCGTTCGGTGGCATCAAGGCCTCCGGCCTGGGCCGCGAAGGTTCCAAATACGGTATCGAGGACTACCTCGAAATCAAATACCTGTGCATCAGCATCTGATCGCAAGGTAACGGTTTTACCTCTGCCAGCGGGGCGCGAGAGCGACGTCTCGCTGGCCTTTTTGACATCGCAGTACCTGGTGGCCCGGGTGTTCACGGCAGTCGATCAACGAATACTGTTCGCGAGCACATCCAGCCACCCCCGAATAAAAGCGCCATTCAGAACGGCGCAAATGAGGGCATTATGAGCAAGACCAACGAATCCTTGATGCAACGTCGTGTCGCCGCCGTCCCACGTGGTGTTGGCCAGATCCACCCGATCTTCGTCGATACTGCGAAGAACGCTACCGTAATCGACGTTGAAGGCCGCGAACTGATCGACTTCGCCGGCGGCATCGCAGTACTGAACACCGGCCACCTGCACCCGAAAGTGGTTGCGGCCGTGCAAGAGCAGCTGACCAAGGTCAGCCACACCTGCTTCCAGGTCCTGGCCTACGAACCTTACGTAGAGCTGTGCGAGAAGATCAACAAGCTGGTCCCGGGCGATTTCGCCAAGAAGACCCTGCTGGTCACCACTGGCTCCGAAGCCGTTGAAAACGCCGTCAAGATCGCCCGTGCCGCTACCGGCCGTGCTGGCGTCATCGCCTTCACCGGCGGCTACCACGGCCGTACCATGATGACCCTGGGCCTGACCGGCAAGGTCGTGCCGTACTCTGCCGGCATGGGCCTGATGCCAGGCGGCATCTTCCGCGCCCTGTTCCCGAGCGAACTGCACGGTATCAGCGTTGACGACGCCATCGCCTCGGTCGAGCGCATCTTCAAGAACGACGCCGAGCCGCGCGACATTGCCGCGATCATCCTCGAGCCGGTTCAAGGCGAAGGCGGCTTCCTGCCGGCGCCGAAAGAGCTGATGCAGCGCCTGCGTGCCCTGTGCGACCAGCACGGTATCCTGCTGATCGCCGACGAAGTACAGACCGGTGCTGGCCGTACTGGCACCTTCTTCGCCATGGAGCAGATGGGTGTTGCGCCTGACCTGACCACCTTCGCCAAATCCATCGCTGGCGGCTTCCCGCTGGCCGGTGTGTGCGGCAAGGCCGAGTACATGGACGCCATCGCCCCGGGCGGCCTGGGTGGTACCTATGCCGGTTCGCCGATCGCTTGTGCTGCGGCCCTGGCCGTCATCGAAGTGTTCGAAGAAGAGAAACTGCTGGACCGCAGCAAGGCTGTCGGTGAGCGCCTGACCGCTGGCCTGCGCGAAATCCAGAAGAAGTACCCGATCATCGGCGACGTGCGTGGTCTGGGCTCGATGATCGCTGTCGAAGTCTTCGAGAAAGGCACTCACACGCCGAACGCTGCTGCTGTTGGCCAGGTTGTGGCCAAGGCGCGCGAGAAGGGCCTGATCCTGCTGTCCTGCGGTACCTACGGCAACGTCCTGCGGATTCTGGTTCCGCTGACCGCCGAAGACGCACTGCTCGACAAGGGCCTGGCGATCATCGAAGAGTGCTTCGCTGAAATCGCCTGATGTGACCTGCTGCAGAAAAAACCCGCTTCGGCGGGTTTTTTTATGCCCATATACCGCTGCTGGCGCTATCGTTGTGGCAGGACTCGCTTGGCAAGCTGCGACGGATTGTGTGTCAGGGATTTTCAGGAGTTTTGGCGATGAACGCTGCGCACCCCTCCCCACCCAGTGTACTGATCGTCGAAGGTGACCCTTGGGTACGTGACATGCTCAGCGAAATGTTGCTCAGCGTGCGCTGCGATGCCCGCCTGCAGGTGTGCGCCGATGGCGAGCAGGCGCTGAGCGCGCTGTCCAGCCAGCCCGACCTGATCATCGCCGCGCGTGAACTGGCCGGTGTCGATGGCCTCGACCTGTTGCGCAAGGTCCGCGCCAGAGGGCCGGGGTTGCCGTTCATCCTCATGAGCAACCGCAGTGACAGTGCCAGTGTGCATGAGGTACTGCCCCTGCATCCCACCGCCTACCTGAGCAAACCGCTGAACCTGGCCAACTTGCGCAAACGCCTGGAAGAGCTGCTGCTCTCCGTTGACGAAGAGATCGCTTGCCCATCGCCAGCCTTGCAGGCGGGTGCCAGCCTGCCGACCTACCTTGAGCAACGCCGCGCCAGCGCCGATGGCGGGCCGCTGATGGCCGATGTGCAGGCGGCGCTCAAGCGCGCGCTCAACCCGCAGGGCCTGAACCTGAAGGTGCTCGAAGAGGAGCTGCACGACGACCCGCAGATCACCGCCGTGCTGATCGCTGCGGCCAACAGCGCTGCGCTGCACCGGGAAGCACCAGTGCAGACGTTGCTACAGGCCTTGAACAAGCTTGGCAGCACGCAGAGCATGAACCTGGTCCTGGGCATGACGCTGAAACGCAGTGCACGCCTCAGCGACCCGTTGCTGACCAAGCATGCAGCTCGTTACTGGGGCCTTTCGCTGCATGCTGCCGAATATGGCCGTACCCTGGCACGCATGCTCGAACTGGACGAAGGGCGTTGCTACTGCGCAGGTTTGCTGCATTGCCTGGGCGACCTGGCAGTGCTGCGTTGCCTGCAGGAGTGGCGGCTGGCCGGCGGCGAGCTGGATGAGGGCCAGGTGCAGCGGTCGCTCGACGAGTTCGGTGCTGCGTTCGGCTCGGCGCTACGCACCCGCTGGCGGTTGCCGTTGGCGTTGCGCGAGCTGATTGCGGCCATCTACCAGCTGGGTGGCGGGGTGTATTCCCGAGAAATTCTGGCCATGAACCTGGCTGGGCAGTTGTCGCGGCTGCCGGCCGGGCTGGAGCTGGGGCTGGAGCGGGTGGCCAGCAGCAAGACGGCACGCTTGCTGAAAATTGGCCTGCCGGAGCTGAGCCGGCTGCGCAAGGTGCAGAGCCCGGAGGTAAAGCCGGAAGAAGAACCGCCTGTGGCTGGGGCTGAGGTTTCCGGCTGAGCTTCGGGGGCCGCTTTGCGGCCCATCGCGACGCAAGGCCGCTCCTACACCGGGTGCGGCGCCTTGGCGGCCTTGGGGCGCGATCGGGGTGCGAAGCAGCCCCAGGCCTCAGCCGCAGACGATCTGGTTCTTGCCCTGGCGCTTGGCCCGGTACATGGCCGCGTCGGCCCGCGCATACAGGCTGTCCAGCGTCATATCGTCGTCGGTCAACGCGGTCACCCCTTGGCTCACCGTCACCCCATAGCTCTGCTCGCCATGGCTGAAACTCAGGCGCTGGATGTGCCGCTGCAAGCGTTCGGCAATCTGCTCGGCTACCTGCGCATTGCAGCCGGGGAACACCGCCGCGAATTCCTCACCACCAATGCGCCCGAACAGGTCACCACGGCGTAGCACGGCCTTGCCGCTGTCGGCGATGCGCTGCAGCACCTGGTCGCCTTCCTGGTGGCCATAGCTGTCGTTGATGCGCTTGAAGTCGTCGATGTCCAGCAGCAGGAAGGCCAGTGGCGTGCCGTCTTCGCGGGCGCTATCGAAGGCCTGCTGGGCGCATTCGAAGAAATGCCGGCGGTTGCTGCTCTGGGTCAATACGTCGGTGGTGGCCAGCCGCTGCAGTTCGCCTTCGAGCTGTTTCTTTTCGGTAATGTCCTCGGCGATGCCGACGATGATCACCCGGTCGCTATCGCGTTGCTGGTTGATGTAGCACTTGTCACTGAGCCAGCGGACCTGGCCGTCGGCATTGAGAATGCGGTACTCGCGGTCTTCCACCGAACCCTTGAGCAACACCTGTGCCAGGCTGCGCTCGGCGAACTCCAGGTCGTCGGGGTAGATGCTGTCGCGCCACTCGTTGTAGTCGGCCAGCACCAGGCTGACGGGGCGGCCGAAGATGCGCTCGTAGGCCGGGCTGACGTACAGCACCTGACGGGTTTCCCAGTCGAAGGCCCAGAGCACGGCGTTGACGCTGTCGAGCAGGGAGCTGAACAGCTGCTCGCGCTCGCTCAGGCGGGCAACTTCGCCTTGCGCGTGAAGCAGGGCAAGCAAGGTCTGGGCGGCCTCGGGAGGTGGTGTGCCGGGCAATGTCGTTGGAATGTTCTTGGCCATGTGCACGAAGCAGGTCTCGACGTGAAAGCGTGCGGCCAGCATCCGGCCCGCCACGCGGGGCGATGTGCCAGATTCGAGTAGGAGCGATGGGGCGAAGTTCCGGGCGGCACGCCCTGCCAGAAGGGCGTGCCGATCAACGGTGGTCAGGCGCTGGTGGGGCGCAGGGAATAAGTCTTGAGTTGTGCCGCGAAGTCGCGCAGGGCGTGGATACCGCTGCTTTCGGCCTCGTGTACCCAGTCCTTCATGGCGGCCAGCATGTCGTGGCCGTTGGCGCTGGTGCGCGCCCAGATCTGTTGCAGGGCCAGGCGCTTTTCGTAGATGGTCTTCAGCGCCTGGCTGTGTGCCAGCATCGACTCGATGCGCACATGGTGGCGGTCCTGCAGCAGGCTGGTTTCACGCGACAGCAGGCGTTTGGCCCGGCGGAAGTGGTGGCGCACCGAGGCATCGACGCGGGCCAGTTCCTGCTTGACCAGCGGGCCGATCACCAGCTTGCGGTACTGGGCCATGATCTGGAAGCGGTTGTTGAGGATCGCCATGGCGGTATCCATGTCCAGGCTGGCCTTGCCGGCCACCCGGTGGGCGATGGGCGCCACGCGTTGTACCTTGGCCAGGCGCAGCAGGCAGAACAGGCGGATCCACGCCCAGCCCATGTCGAACTCCCAGCGCTTGACCGACAGCTTGGCCGAGTTGGGGTAGGTGTGGTGGTTGTTGTGCAGCTCCTCGCCACCGATGACGATGCCCCACGGCACCAGGTTGGTGGCGGCGTCGCGGCATTCGAAGTTGCGGTAGCCAAGGGCATGGCCCAGGCCGTTGACCACACCCGCAGCCCAGAACGGGATCCACATCATCTGCACTGCCCAGATGGTGATGCCGATGGTGCCGAACAGCAGCAGGTCGACCACCGCCATCAGCGCGATGCCGCCCAGCTTGTAGCGCGAGTAGAGGTTGCGCTCGATCCAGTCGTCCGGGCAGTTCTTGCCATAGATGCGCAGGGTGTCGGGGCTGCGTGCTTCTTCCCGGTACAGCTCGGCGCCTTTGCGCAGCACCGTGCCCAGGCCCTTGTATACCGGACTGTGCGGGTCTTCGGGGGTTTCACACTTGGCGTGGTGCTTGCGGTGCACGGCGGTCCATTCGCGGGTGTTCTGGGCGGTGGTCAACCACAGCCAGAAACGGAAGAAGTGCTTGAGCGCGCCATTGAGCTCCAGCGCCCGGTGCGCGGAGTAGCGGTGCAGGTAGACCGTGACGCTGACAATGGTCACATGGGTCATCAACAAGGTGATGCCGACCAGTTGCCAGGCCGACAAGTCGAGCAGGCCGTTGTACCACATAGGTGCAGATACCCTCGAAATGCAGGGGGAAGGGGTGATTATCCCTTGGTGGGGAAATAAAACCAGTCAACCGTTCAGATAGGAAGTCACGACATGTTTCAGCCTTTATAATGCCCCTTCCTTTCTGATGGGCTATCGCACCCGACATGTCTGTTTCCGTTCGCGACGCCTTGCGCATGGCTGCGCTGTATGTGGTGCTATCCGTCCTGTGGCTGATACTGGCCGAGGTGGTACTGCAGAGCATGACCGATGATCCCCTGGCACAGACCGTGGGGCGGCAGATCAACGTGGTGGTCTGGGTACTGTTCAGTGCCTTGCTGATTTACGTGTCGCGGGTGCGCCTGCTCAACTTCATCGGCCGTGGCGCGCGCTTGCGCTGCGAAGACCGCGAGCGGCTGCGCATGGCGGCTGCCGTGTTCGACAGTACCCTCGAAGGCGTGCTGGTGACCGACCGCCAGGGCCTGATCGTGCACGTAAACCGGGCTTTCATGCGCATTACCGGCTACCAGCAGGACGAAGTCATTGGCCAGCGCCCGAACAAGTTCAAGTCGGGCCGCCATGGCCTGGCGTTCTACCAGCAGATTTTTACCACCCTGGCGGAGAAGGGCGAGTGGAGCGGCGAAATCTGGAACCGACGCAAGAGTGGCGAAATCTACCCGCAATGGCAGACCATTTGCGCCATTCACGATGACGAAGGTGAACTCAGCCACTATGTGGCGGTGTTCAGCGATATCAGCGCGATCAAGCATTCAGAGCAGGAACTGGCCTACCTGGCCCACCATGACCCGCTGACCGGCCTGCCCAACCGCCTGCTGTTCACCGACCGGGTCGGGCAGGCCCTGACCGCAGCCCAGGCCAACAAGCGCGGCTGTGCCCTGCTGTTGCTGGACCTCGACCACTTCCAGAGCATCAACGACGGCCTTGGCCACACCATTGGCGACCAGCTGCTCAAGCTGGTGGGCGAGCGCCTCGGCGAGGTGGTGGGCAGCGGCGTGACTTTAGCGCGCCTGGGTGGCGACGAGTTCGGAGTATTGGCAGAGAACTGCCAGCAGGTCGGCCAGGCGGGCAAGCTGGCGCAGGGCATCATCGAGCGCATGCGCGAGCCGTTCCAGTTCGATGGTCATCGCCTGTTCATCAGTGTGAGTGCGGGCATCAGCCTGTTCCCCAGCGATGCCTTGAGCGCCGAGCAGTTGCTGCGCAATGCCGACTCGGCCCTGTACAAGGCCAAGAGCAACGGGCGGGCCTGCTATGCGCTTTATACCGAAGAGCTGACCGCTCACGCCCAGCATCGGGTCGAAACCGCCGGCGAGCTGCGCCGGGCGCTGGAGCAGGATGAGCTGCGAGTGTTTTACCAGCCGGTGCACGACCTGGCGACCGGTCGACCGGTCGGGGTCGAAGCGCTGGTGCGCTGGCAGCACCCGCAGCGCGGCCTGGTGCCGCCGGGCGAGTTCATCCCGATTGCCGAGCGCACCGGGCTGATTGCCGAGATCGACGCCTGGGTGCTGCACCAGGCATGTCGGCAGATGGTGCAATGGCAAGGTCAGGGCCAACAGCTGGAATTCGTCGCGGTGAATATCTCCAGCCGCTTGTTTGGCCAGCATGAGTTGTACCAGCAAGTGGCCGAAGTGCTGCACGAAACCGGCCTGGCCCCGGCCTTGCTGGAGCTGGAGGTTACCGAGAGCGCGGTGATGGAAGACCCGGAAGTGGCGTTGGAGCAATTGCATCGCCTGCGTGAGCTGGGCGTGACCTTGGCCATCGACGACTTCGGCACTGGGTATTCATCATTGCTGCGGCTGAAGCGCCTGCCGGTGCAGAAGCTGAAGATCGACCAGGGCTTTGTCGCCGGGTTGCCGCTGGACGAGGACGATATCGCGATCGTCCGGGTGATCATCGCCCTGGCCCGCAGCATGGGGATGCAGGTGCATGCCGAGGGTATCGAGCAGGCCGAGCAGGCCTGCTTCCTGCTGCAGGAGCTGTGTCAGCTGGGGCAGGGATACTGGTTCGGGCGGCCGGTACCACCTGCGGATTTGCACTGGGGTTGAGGGCCTTTTCGCGGGCACGCCCGCGAAGAACTCACCGCTTGTTCAAGCCTTTCGCCAACCGGTCGCCACCCAGCTGGATCAACCCCACCAGCGCCACCAGCATGGCGATCACGGTCAGCATGATCTGGCTGTCGAAGCGCTGGTAGCCATAACGGTAGGCAATATCCCCCAGGCCTCCGGCGCCAATCGCCCCGGCCATGGCCGAGGAGTTGATCAGCGTTACCAGGGTAATGGTGAATCCCCCCACGATCCCCGGCAGCGCCTCGGGCAGCAACACGTGCCAGACGATGTGCCAGCGCCGGCAACCCATGGCCTGTGCCGCTTCCACCAGGCCGTGGTCGACCTCGCGCAGGCTGACCTCGGCAATCCGCGCGAAGAACGGCGTGGCGGCAATGGTCAGCGGCACCACTGCCGCCCACACACCGTAGGTGGTGCCTACCACCAGGCGGGTGAAGGGGATCAGCGCGACCATCAGGATCAGGAACGGGATCGAGCGGAACAGGTTGACGAAGGCGCCCAGCGCCCGGTTCAGCACGGGGGCCTGGAAGATCCCGCCCTTGTCACTGGTGACCAGCAATACCGCCATCGGCACCCCGGCCAACAGGGCAATCAGCGACGACACGCCGACCATCAACAAGGTATCGAGCAAGCCTTCGAGCAGGCGATCAAACCACATGGCCTAGTACCTCCACGTCCTCGGCCCAGCGGCGGGCGCGCTCCAGCAAATGATGAGGGTCGTGCGGCGAGTGCTGCACCGACAGGATCAGCTGCCCCAGGGCATGCTCGCCAATGGTTTCCACGCCGCCCTGCAGCAGGCGCACGCGGCCACCCAGGTCGTTGAACAGGGCCGACAGCTCCGGCTCGCCGAGCACGGTCAGCTTCAGCACCACGGCACTGTCATGGCTCGCCGGGGTCGCCTGCAGGCTGGCTTGCAAGGCGGCAGGCAGCCTGGCCTGCAAGGGCGCGAGCAGGGTCCGGGTAACCGTGTGGCGCGGTGCGCCGAATACCCGCCAGACCTCGCCCTGCTCGACCACTTCACCGCGCTCGAGTACTACCACCCGGTGGCAGATGTCGCGGATCACTGCCATCTCGTGGGTGATCAGCACGATGGTAAGGCCCAGGCGCTGGTTGATATCGCGCAGCAATTCAAGGATCGACGTGGTGGTTTCCGGGTCCAGCGCCGAGGTGGCCTCGTCGCACAGCAGGATCTCGGGGTCATGCACCAGCGCCCGGGCAATGCCGACCCGCTGCTTCTGCCCGCCGGATAGCTGCGCCGGGTACACATGGTGCTTTTCCTGCAGGCCGACCAGCTCCAACAGTTCGCGCACCTTGCGCTGACGCTCGGCCCTGGCCACGCCGGCGACCTTCAGCGGCAGCTCGACGTTCTGCCACACGGTCTTGGCTGACATCAGGTTGAAATGCTGGAAGATCATGCCGATGCGCCGACGCAGAGTTACCAGCTGGTCCTCGTGAAAGGCTGCGATGTCCACCTGGTCGATCAACACCCGGCCCTGGCTGGGCTGCTCCAGGCGGTTGATGGTACGCAGTAGCGATGACTTGCCGGCGCCACTGCGACCGATGATGCCGAATATCTCGCCATGGCGGATGTTCAGGTCGATCCCTTGCAAGGCCGGTTGCGCCTGGCCCGGGTAGGTCTTGCCCAGGCCGATGAAGCGCACATGAGCCTGATTGACCTCGGGGCGCAGGGCCTGGTCCCTGGCCGTCGGTGCCAGTGATTTTGCGGTGGGCGCCCGGAGCGCGCTGGCCTGGCTCATGTCAGCCCTCCCAACCGACCTGGTAAAGCTTGCCGTGGGCCTTGTCGAGCGCCGCGCGCACTGCTGGCGAATGCTGGTAGATATCGACGAACCTGGCCAGGCGCGGGTCGTCCTTGCTTTGTGGGCGAATGACGAACTGGATCACGTACTCCTTGTTCTCCAGGCCGTCGAACAGCAGCGCCGAACCGGCGTCGAAGCTGTTGGCCAGGCGGATGTACGCCGGGTAGCCCTGCACCAGGTCGGCGTCGTCATAGGCACGTACCAGTTGTACCGCCTCGACCTGGAGGATCTTCAGCTTTTTCGGGTTGGCGACGATGTCGGCCTCGGTGGCCTTGTAGCCGACCCCCGGCTTGAGGCTGATCAAGCCTGCCTTGGCCAGCAGCTGCAGGCCGCGGCCGCTGTTGATCGGGTCGTTGGCGATGGCCACGCTGGCGCCTTTGGGCAGGTCGGCGAAGCTTTGGTATTTTTTCGAGTACAGGCCGACGTTGTTGATGATGCCGGGTGCGTAGGGCACCAGGTTGAAACCTGCGGCAGCCTTGGCGTTTTCCAGGAACGGGATGTGCTGGAAGTAGTTCACGTCGATGTCGCCACTGTTGAGGCTGACATTCGGCGCGATCCAGTCGCTGAACTCGATCAGCTTCACTTCCAGGCCTTGTTTGTGCGCTTCTTCCACAGCCGCTTCCAGCGGGATGGCAAAGGCGGCAGTGGTACCGATCTTCAGCGGTTCGGCAGCCAGGGTGCTGGCGCTGAGGCCGAGGGTGAGGGCAATGGCCGCGACGGGCCGGAACAGTTTCTCAAGCATGGTGCAGGGCTCCAGTCGGGGTAGGGGCAGAGGCAAAGCGGTAAGTCGAGCCAGGGTGGTCGGCGGGCAGGTACGGGTGGTCGGCCTGGAACAGCTTTTCGCGCAATGTGCCTTCGGCGTAGGCGGTCTTGTAGCGGCCACGTTGCTGCAGCTGCGGGATGACCAGGTCGATGAAGGCCTCGAAGCTTTCCGGGGTGACGGTGCGGGTCAGGTTGAAGCCGTCCAGGCCGGTTTCATCGATCCAGGCGATCAGCTGCTCGGCCACTTGCTCCGGCGCGCCGACCAGGGTCACGTAGCGGCCACCCAGGGCGTGCTGTTGCAACAGGCGCCGCCGCGTCCAGGCGTTGTCCTGCAACTGGCGCGTGGCGGACTGGATGGCATTGCCCTGGCGGAAGGCGATCGGTTCGTCCAGCTCGAAGGCGGAAAAGTCGATACCGGTGGAGGCCGCGAAATGCGCCACCCCCGCCTCGGCACTGGCATGCTGGAGGTACTCGGCGTGCCTGGCCTGGGCCTGTTGCTCGGTGGCCGCGACGATCACCGTGATGCCCATGAACACCTTGACCGCCTGCGCGTCGCGCCCAGCGGCCTGGGCAGCGGCCCGCACCTTGTCTACCTGGGCGCGGGTGGCGGCCTTGTCCTGGCCACTGATGAACACGCATTCGGCATGGTTGCCGGCGAAGGCCAGGCCACGCGCGGAACTGCCGGCCTGGAACAGCACCGGCGTGCGCTGCGGCGACGGCTCGCTCAGGTGATAGCCCTCGACCTGGTAGAACTCACCTTGGTGGCGGACCTTGCGTACCCTGTCGGGCCGCGCATAGACGCGCTGCTGGCGGTCGGCGACCACCGCATCGTCGGCCCAGCTGCCTTCCAGCAGCTTGTACAGCACCTGCAGGTATTCGTCGGCCTGGTCGTAGCGGCGGTCATGCTCAGGTTGCTGCGCCAGGCCCATGGCCCGGGCGGCACTGTCGAGGTAGCCGGTAACGATGTTCCAGCCCACCCGGCCATTGCTCAGGTGGTCCAGGGTGGAAAGACGCCGGGCGAACAGGTACGGCGCCTCGTAGGTGAGGTTGGCGGTAAGGCCGAAGCCCAGGTGGCGGGTGACGGCAGCCATGGCCGAGACCAGCAGCAGCGGGTCGTTGACCGGCAGCTGGATCGACTCCTTGAGGGTGACGTCAAGCGACTGGCCATAGATGTCGTAGGTACCGACGATATCGGCGAGGAACAGCCCGTCGAACAGGCCGCGTTCCAGCAGCCGCGCCAGGTTGGTCCAGTAGTCGAGAGTCTTGTACTGGGTCGAGGTATCCCGCGGGTGAGTCCACAGGCCGTGGTTGATGTGCCCGATGCAGTTCATGTTGAAGGCATTGAGCAGGATCTGCTTGGCCATCAGATGGTCCCCCGGCGTGGCGGGTTGGCATCGTTGAGGTAGTAATTGCCGATGGCGTGGTACTTCCAGCGCACCGGGTCATGCAGGGTGTGCACGCGGGCGTTGCGCCAGTGGCGATCGAGGTTGTGTTCGGCGAGAGTGGCCTGGCTGCCGCTCAGCTCGAACAGCGTCGTGCCGGCTGCCAGGGATATCTCGGTGCTGATCGCGCGGGCTTCGGCCACGGCAATGGAGGCAGCGGCAACCTTGTCGGCGCTGCTGTCGTCGCGGGCGCGGTCCAGGTATTCGCCGGCACGCTCCAGCAGGGCTTCGGCGGCGTGCAGACGGATCGCCAGCTGGCCGAAGCTCTTCAGCGTCAACGGGTCGTCGGTGGCCTTGTCCAGGCCGGAGTCGACCCACGGGCGGCTACGGCTGCGCACGAAGTGCAAGGCGTCTTCATAGGCGGCGCGGGCGATGCCGGTGTCGATCGCGGCATGAAGAATCTGCGCCAGCGGGCCGACCGGGGTAGGGCGCTCGAAGGCGCTCTGGAACGGCACCACGTCGGCGGCGCTGACATGGACATTGTCGAACACCACCGAGCCGCTGCCGGTGGTGCGCTGGCCGAAACCGCTCCAGTCGTCGATCACCTGCAGGCCCTGGCTGTCGGCCGGGACGAACGCCAGGTGTTGCACGCCGTGCTCGTCGACTACCGAGGTGGGAATGCGCTGGGCGTAGATGGCCCCGGTGGCGTAGAACTTGCGGCCATTGATGCGAAAACCGTCGCCATCGCGGCTCAGGCGGGTGGTGCGGTCGTTGGCAGTCCTGGTGCCCAGTTCGGCCAGGGCGTTGCCGAAGCGACGGCCAGCCAATACTTCGCCATACAGGCGCTTTTGCTGTTCGGGCGAACCATTCACCCGCAGCACTTCCAGGGCGTAGAAGTGGTTCTGCGGGATCTGCCCGAGCGAGCCGTCGGCCTGGGCGATGCGGGCGATGACCTTGGCCAGGGTGACATTGGACACCCCGGCACCGCCGAAGGCCTTGGGCACGCTGATGGCCCACAGGCCGGAGCGGGTGAACAGCTCCAGTTCGGCGTGCGGCAGGCGGCGTTCGCGGTCGCGCTGAGCGCTGTCGCGGCGCAGTTGCTGGGTGATGTCTTCGGCGACGGCCAGTGCTTGGGTGTCGTTGGTAATGATGGTTGTAGTCATGGTGTTCTCCGGGGGCCGCTGTGCGGCCCTTCGCGGGCTCGCCCGCTCCCACGGGTAAAGTGATACCCGTTCAGGCGGTGGGAATCCTGTGGGAGCGGGCGAGCCCGCGAAGGGCTGCGCAGCAGCCCCAAAGGCAGCAAATCAGATCCAGGAATGCCGCGCAGGCAGCGTGCCGTTGAGGTGGTAAGCGCCCACCGCGTGGTACTTCCAGCGCACCGGGTCATGCAGGGTGTGCACCCGGGCGTTGCGCCAGTGGCGGTCGAGGTTGAATTCGGCAAGCGTGGCGCGGCTGCCGGCCAGCTCGAACAGCTTCTCGCTGGCCTGCAGGGCGATCTCGGTAGTCAGCACCTTGGCCTCGGCCACCGCGATCGAGGCGCGCGCCGCGCTTGCGGCGTCGATCGGCGCCGCATTGACTTCGTCGAGGACCCGCGCCGCCTTGCGCAGCATCGCTTCGGCGGCGTGCAGTTCGAGCTTCAGGCGGCCGACGTCGGCAATCACATACGGATCGTCACTGGCACGTTCGACATTGGCGTCGACCCATGGGCGCGACTTCTCGCGGACGAATGTGATCGCATCCTCGATCGCCGCTTCGGCAATGCCTGCATCGATGGCCGCCTGGATCAGTTGCGAAGCTGCACCCTGGGTATTGGCGATGTCGCGCTGGCGCCAGTTGTCGATCACCAGCTCGGCCTCCACTGGCACCTGGTCGAGCAGCACGGTGCCGCTGGCGGTAGTGCGCTGGCCGAACCCGGACCAGTCATCGACGATGCGCAGCCCCGGGCTGCCGCGGCGGACGAACGCCAGGCGCTGGCGGCCTTCGTCGTCCAGCGCCTTGACCGCCACCCAATGGGCGAACAGTGCACCCGTGGAATAGAACTTCTCACCGCTGATGCGATAGCCGTCGCCGGCCCGGGTAAGCCTGGCCTTGAGTGTGAGGGTATCTTTGGTGCCGCGCTCGGGCCCGGCATTGCCGATGCGCCAGCCGTCAAGCACGCTGCGGTAGATCGCTGCCTGCTGCGCTTCGGTACCGGTCAGGCGCAGCAGTTGCAGGATGCCGAACTGGTTCTGCGGGATCTGCCCCAGGGCCGGGTCGGCGGCGCTGATCAGGCGGAACACTTCGGCGATGGTCTCGAACGACACTTCGGGGCCGCCAAAGGCTTTGGGGACGCTGATGCTGCCCAGGCCGCTGCGGGTGAACAGCTCGATCTCGGCCCATGGCAGTTTGCGTTGCTGGTCGCGGCGGGCGGCCTGCTCGCGGGCGACCTCGGCCAGTTCGCGGGCCGCTTGCAAGGCTTCGGCGTCGTTGCGCAGCACCTTGGCTGGCAGCAGCACCGGCGAGCTGTCCAGGTCGCTGTGGAATCGGGTATTGGCTTGGCTGGACATCAGTGCCGCTCCTTGGCTGCACTCAATGCCCTGGCGTTGCGCACTGGGGTGATTGTGATCCTGACCATTCCTGACCTCACAAATTGGTTATGTCGCTGTAGCGGGTCGCGACGGATGTGTGCTGGTCCGGTGGTCCGGTGGATATACCCTAATGCTTTATAAAAACTTTATGAACTAACTCTTTGGAATATGCATAGAAGGAGGGATTTGTTGCGGATGCGCCGGCTCCTTCGCAGGCGCGCCCGCGAAGAGGCCGGCTAAGGTTCACTCGGAAGCGGCTGTCCCGAGGAACTTGCGCAGGAATTGCCGGGTACGTTCTTCCTTCGGTGCCGCGAACAGCGCCTTGGCCTCGCCTTGTTCCACGATCACCCCCTTGTCGAAGAAGATCACCCGGTTCGCCACGTCCCGGGCAAAGCTCATCTCGTGGGTCACGATGATCATGGTGCGTCGCTCCTCGGCCAGGCCGCGGATGGTCGCCAGCACTTCACCCACCAGCTCCGGGTCGAGCGCCGAAGTCGGTTCGTCGAACAGGATCACCTCCGGTTCCATGGCCAGGGCCCGGGCGATGGCTACCCGTTGCTGCTGGCCACCGGACAGGCGCCGCGGGTAGGCATCTTCCTTGCCCGCCAGGCCGACCTTGGCCAACAGGCGCCGGCCCAGCTCGATGGCCTGCTCGCGGGGCGTCTTCTTGACGATCACCGGGCCCTCGATGACGTTCTCCAGGGCGGTGCGGTGCGGGAACAGGTTGAAGTTCTGGAAGACGAACCCGGCCTGCTGGCGCAGGCGGCGGATCGCGCTTTGCTGGCCACCCAGCGGGCGGTTGGCGTCGATGCTGATGTCACCGATCTGGATCTGCCCGGCATCGGGGGTTTCCAGCAGGTTCAGGCAACGCAGGAAGGTGGTTTTGCCAGACCCGCTCGGGCCGATGATCGCCACCACCTCGCCCGGCTGCACGGTCAGGTCGATACCGTTGAGCACGGTCTGGCCCTTGAACCGCTTGGTCAGGCCTTTGACTTCAATCATGCTCAATGCTCCTGGTCATGCTGGTTGACGCGGGCTTCCATGCGGTTCTGGAAGTGCGCGAGGATGCTGCACAGCACCCAGTAGATGACTGCGACCGCCACGTACATGGTGAACACCTCGAAGGTGCGCGCGGTAATCAGCTGGGCCTGGCGGAACAGCTCGGGCACCTGGATGGTCGCCGCCAGGGCGGTGTCCTTGACCAGCGAGATGAAGCTGTTGCCCAACGGTGGCAGGGCGGTGCGCAAGGCTTGTGGCAGGATGGCCCGGCGCATGGCCTGGACACGGGTCATGCCGATGCTGGCAGCGGCTTCCCACTGGCCGCGGTCGATCGAGGAGATCGCCGCGCGGAGGATTTCGCAGATGTAGGCGGCCATGTTCAGCGACAGGCCGATCAGCGAGGCCGGGATCGGGTCCAGCTCGATGCCGATCTGCGGCATGCCGAAATAGATCACGAACAGCTGTACCAGCAGCGGTGTGCCGCGGAAAAACGACACGTAAACCCGGGCCAGCCAGTTCAGTGGCATGATCTTCGACAGCCGCATCAGCGCCAGGGCAAACCCCAGCAGCAGGCCGAAGAACATGCCGCCAACGCTGAGCAGCACGGTATAACCCGCGCCCTTCAGCAGGAAGGGCGCAGAATCGACAACGAGTTGCAGGCTTTCAGCGATCATTTGGTGACATCGGCACCGAAGTACTTCTCGGACAGCTTGGCCAGCGTGCCGTCAGCCTTGAGCTTGTCCAGTGCCTTGTTGATCGCGGCCAGCAGTTCCGGCTCGCCTTTGCGCAGGGCCACGCCGCTTTCCAGGCGCGAGAAGGCATCGCCGGCCAGCTGGGTGTCCTTGGCTTTCTGTGCATATTCCAGCGCGGCCAGGCGATCGATCAGGATGGCGTCGATACGGCCGTTGCGCAGGTCGGCAAACTTGCTCGGGTCGTCTTCATAGGTGCGCACATCGGCTTGCGGCACATCCTGTTTCACCCACTGCTCGTAGTTGGTACCCAGGCCCACGCCAACCTTCTTGCCGGCCAGGTCGGCGGCCTTGTGGATGTTCAGCTGCTCGGCCTTCTTCTTCAGGATCAGCGCCTGGATACCGGAGATGGTGTAGGGCTCGGAGAAGTCGTACTTCTTCTTGCGCTCCTCGGAAATGGTCACCTGGTTGATCACCACGTCCAGGCGCTTGGACTCCAGTGCGGCGAGGATGCCGTCCCACTTGGTCGGCTGCACCTTGGCCTTGACGCCGAGTTCCTTGGCCAGCAGTTCCGACAGCTCGACTTCGAAGCCGGTCAGCTTGCCGTTCTCGTCCTGGAAGCTGAACGGTGGGTAGGTGCCTTCCAGGCCGACGTTGATCACGCCTTTTTCCTGGATGGTCTTCAGCTGTTCGCCGGCAAAGGCCTGGCTGAGCAGGCCGGCACCCAGCAGGAGAGCCAGGCTGGCGTTGAGTAGCGGTTTGGCGAATTTCGACATGTGGAAGCCCCGCGCTTGTTGTCAGTGGTGGGTGGCGACTATAGGGTTGGCCGGTTAGGCCAGGAAATAATAAAAAATTATTTTATTATTCCCTTTCGTTTTTGTCAGTGCCGGCTGCATTCAGGGTAGGCGAGTATCTGTTCCCCGTCATCGCTGCTTATGCCTGACATAGTGCAGGATGGAATAAAGCGTTGTTTTTTCCAAGGGAAGGATTTGCCGTAGAGTGGATTGCATGTATGCAGGCCCGACCTTTGGCGGGTAAACCCGCTGCCACAGCTACTGTGCGTTCGCTGTGGAGCGGGTTTGCCGGCGAAGGGCCGGACCTGCCAATAAAAAATGAGTCTGGCCTACTCAGGCAGGAGAAAACCGTGAGCGAACAACCTTCATCCGGGCACTGGCAGTTGCAGAGCATCGTCGCCGGTCTGCGCGGCGCCCGTGAACAATGGCGTACGCGCAATGGCCGCAGCAGTGGCGAGCAAGGCGGGCGTGAGTTGCCTTCGCGCGAGGCGATGCGGCAGATTCTCGAGCAACTGTGCGGCGCGCTGTTCCCCATGCGCCTTGGCCCGGTCGACCTGCGTGAAGAAAGTGAAGACTTCTACGTAGGCCATACCCTGGATGCCGCGCTGACCGCCTTGCTGGCCCAGGCCCGCCTGGAGCTGCGCTACGCCGCGCGGCAAAACAAGGCCGAACTGGCCGGCGTCGACGCCCATGCGCTGCGCCTGGTCCAGGGCTTTGCCGCCGCTCTGCCGGGCCTGCGCGTGCTGCTCGATACCGACGTGCTGGCCGCCTACCACGGTGACCCGGCGGCGCGCAGCGTCGATGAAGTGCTGCTGTGCTACCCCGGCATCCTGGCGATCATCCACCACCGCCTGGCGCACCACTTGTACCAGGCCGGCTTGCCGCTGCTGGCGCGGATCAGCTCGGAGCTGGCGCATTCGGCCACGGGCATCGACATCCACCCCGGGGCACAGATCGGCCCAAGCTTCTTCATCGACCATGGTACCGGTGTGGTGATCGGCGAAACCGCGATCATCGGTCAGCGCGTGCGCATCTACCAGGCCGTGACCCTGGGAGCCAAGCGCTTCCCCAGCGACGAGTCGGGGACCCTGCACAAAGGCCTGCCGCGTCACCCGATCGTCGAAGACGATGTGGTCATCTATGCCGGCGCCACGGTCCTGGGGCGGATCACCATCGGCAAAGGCTCGACCATCGGCGGCAATGTGTGGCTGACCCGTAGCGTGCCGGCCGACAGCAACATTACCCAGGCCAACCTGCAGCTGGATTGCCAGGACAAGAATTGATCGAGCATCTCTTTAGCCTGTACTGGCCTCTTCGCGGGCTTGCCCGCTCTCACAGGGACCGCACAAATATTGAATCTTGTGCATTACCTGTGGGAGCGGGCAAGCCCGCGAAGAGGTCAGTGCAGGAGGGCACCAACCAGCGCCCTGATTCGCATTGACATCCGATCCATGTTTAACTTGAACGCTTGTTCAATGAAAAACGCTGGTCCGCTGCCGGTGTTCAACAGGAGGATTCCTTTGCTGAACCCGTTCATTCCGAACCTTACGTCATTCGACGAGGTGCGCCGCCCATGAGTGCACCGATCCCATCCCTTGCCACTGGCAAGATCCGCATGAACCCCCCAGTGTTCTATTTCGCGGCGAGTTTCATCCTGCTCTTCGGCCTCGTGGTCATTGCCAACCCGCGCAGTGCCGGCGACTGGTTGCTGGCAGCGCAGAACTGGGCGGCCAACACGGTCGGCTGGTACTACATGCTGGCGATGACGCTGTACCTGGTCTTCGTGGTGGTCACCGCCTTGTCCGGCTACGGCAAGATCAAGCTCGGTGCCGACCACGACGAACCCGAGTTCAGCTACCTGTCGTGGGCTGGCATGCTGTTCGCCGCTGGTATCAGCATCACCCTGTTTTTCTTCTGCGTTTCCGAGCCGCTGACCCACATGCTGCAGCCGCCCCAGGGTGAGGCGGGCACGGCCGAGGCCGGGCGCCAGGCCATGCAGATCCTGTTCCTGCACTGGGGCCTGCATGGCTGGGGCGTGTTCGCCTTCGTCGGCATGGCCCTGGCCTACTTCGCCTACCGGCACAACCTGCCGCTGGCCTTGCGGTCGGCGCTGTACCCGCTGATCGGCAAGCGCATCAACGGGCCGATCGGCTACGCGGTGGACGGCTTTGGCATCATTGCCACGGTGTTCGGCCTGGGTGCCGACATGGGCTTTGGCGTGCTGCACCTGAATGCCGGCCTCGATTACCTGTTCGGCATCAGCCATAGCCAGTGGGTGCAAGTGCTGCTGATCGTCCTGATGATGGGCGCGGCGGTCGCCGTGGCCGTCGCCGGGGTGGAGAAGGGCGTGCGGGTGATGAGCGACATCAACCTGTTCCTGGCCTGCGCGCTGTTGCTGTTCGTGCTGTTCGCCGGGCCTACCCAGCACCTGTTCAACACCTTGATCCAGAACCTTGGCGATTATCTCGGGGCCCTGCCGCGCAAGAGCTTCGATGTGTATGCCTACGGCGAGAATAGCGGCTGGCTGGGCGGCTGGACGGTGTTCTACTGGGCCTGGTGGATTGCCTGGGCGCCGTTCGTGGGGCTGTTCATCGCCCGGATCTCGCGCGGCCGTACCATTCGCGAGTTTGTCTTCGGCGTACTGCTGATTCCGCTGGGCTTCACCCTGGCGTGGATGTCGATCTTCGGCAACAGCGCCCTGGACCAGGTCATCAACCACGGCATGACCGCGCTGGGCCAGTCGGCGCTGGATAACCCGGCGATGAGCCTGTACCTGTTGCTGGAAACCTACCCCTGGAGCAAGACGGTGATCGCCGTGACGGTGTTCATCAGCTTCGTGTTCTTCGTCACTTCTGCCGACTCGGGCACCGTGGTGCTGTCGACCTTGTCGGCAACCGGGGGTGATGCCGACGAGGACGGGCCGAACTGGCTGCGGATCTTCTGGGGCGCGATGACGGCGCTGATCACCAGCGCGCTGCTGTTCGCCGGCAGCATCGATTCGCTGAAGTCGGCAGTGGTGCTGACTTCGCTGCCGTTCTCGCTGATCTTGCTGTGCATGATGTGGGGGCTGCACAAGGCGTTCTACCTGGAGTCGCAACGGCAGATCGCGCAGATGCACTCGCTGGCCCCGTTCGCGCAGTCTCGTCGCGGGCGCGGCGGCTGGCGTCAGCGCCTGAGCCAGGCGGTGCATTTCCCGTCGCGCGACGAGGTGTATCGCTTCATGGACGACGTGGTGCGCCCGGCAATTGCCGATGTGCGCGAGGTGTTCGAGCAGAAGGGCCTGGTGCTGATTACCCAGGACGACCCGAGCCATGACAACGTCAGCCTGAAGATTGGCCATGGCGAAGAACAGCCGTTCATCTACCAGGTGCAGATGCGTGGCTACTTCACGCCATCGTTCGCGCTCGGTGGGCTGGGCACCCAGGAGTTGAAGAACCGTCGTTACTACCGGGCAGAGGTGCACCTGAGCGAAGGTAGCCAGAACTATGACCTGGTGGGCTATAGCAGGGAGCAGATCATCAACGACATCCTCGACCAGTACGAACGGCACATGCAGTTCCTGCACCTGGTCAGGTAACCCGCTGGGGGCCGCTTTGCGGCTCATCGCGACACAAGGCCGCTCCTGCAGCAAATCGCGTTCCCCTGTAGGAGCGGCCTTGTGTCGTGAAAGGAGGCCGAAGGCCTCCCCAGGGCCCTGTCAGAAGGGCGCATCCCCCAGAATGGTCGCCCGATGCATGACCCGCCGGTTCGGCCGGTAATCATCCACGGCAAAATGCTGGGTCACGCGGTTGTCCCAGAACGCCACATCATGCTCCTGCCAGCGCCAGCGGATGCTGAACTCCGGCCGCGTGGCATGGGCGAACAGCAGCTTCAGCAGCGCTTCGCTTTCCAGCTCGCTCAGTTCATTGATACGTGTGGTGAAGCCTTCATTGACGAACAACGCCTTGCGCCCGCTCACCGGATGCGTACGCACCACCGGGTGCGACAAAGGCGGGTTGTTGCGTCGCGTGGCTTCCCAGCGCGCCAGGTCCTCTGGCGTGGTACCAAAGCGCTCCAGTGGGAACGACTTGGTGAAGTCGTGGGTGGCACTGAGCCCGTCGAGCAGCTCGCGCAGGGGCGCCGACAACGCTTCGAAGGCCGCGATCCCGCTGGCCCACAGGGTATCGCCACCGTAGGCCGGCAGCTGCTTGGCGCTGAGTACCGCACCCAGTGCCGGGGTCGGCAGGAAGGTCACATCGGTGTGCCACACGGCATTGTCGCGCACATCGGTGACCGCCGTATCGAGGATCAGCACCTGCGGGGTTTCCGGCACGTTGGGGTAGATCGGGTGGATATGCAGGTCGCCGAAGCGGGCAGCAAAGCGTGCCTGCTGTTGTGGGGTTATCGGTTGGTCGCGGAAGAACAGCACCTGGTGCTGCAGCAACGCCTGTTCGATGGCGTCGCGCTGCGCGGTGCTGATGTCGCGGCTGAGGTCCACGCCGCTGATCTGGGCGCCGAGCGCCGGGCTGAGTGGGGTGATGGTCAGGCTCATGTCGGTCTCTTCAATCAGGCAGCCAGGCTGCTGGCGTGGTCAACAGGGTTCAGTGGCTTTGCCCGTGCCACGGCACCAGTTTGCGTTGCAGGGCGCGCAGGCCCATCTCCAGGGCGAAGGCGATCAGGGCGATCAGCAGGATGCCCAGCACCACCACATCGGTTACCAGGAACTGCGCCGCCGACTGCACCATGAAGCCCAGGCCGCTGGTAGCCGCGATCAGCTCGGCGGCCACCAGGGTCGACCAGCCAACCCCCAGGCCGATACGCAGGCCGGTGAGGATGTCGGGCAAGGCGCTGGGCAGGATCACATGGCGGATCAGCTGGGCCCTGGTAGCGCCCAATGATTGCGCCGCACGCAGCTTGGCCGGGTCGACCGTGCGCACGCCGGTGGCTGTGGCAATGGCGATGGGCGCGAAGATCGCCAGATAGATCAGCAGCACCTTCGACAGCTCGCCGATGCCGCACCAGATGACGATCAGTGGCAGGTAGGCCAGCGGTGGGATCGGCCGGTAGAACTCGATCAACGGGTCGAGAATGCCACGCGCTACGCGGTTGTAACCGATGGCGATGCCCACCGGAATGGCAGTGAGGGTGGCGGCCAGCAGGGCTACGCCGATGCGTCCCAGGCTGGCACCCAGGTGCTGCCACAGGCTGGCGTCCATGTAGCCCTGGGTCAGCAAGGTCCAGGCCCTGGCTACGATATCGGCCGGCGAGGGCAGGAACAGCGGCTCGATCCAGCCGGCTGCGGTCACCAGCCACCAGGCCAGCAGCAGGCCGGCCAGGGTCAGCGTGCTGATCCAGCGGGTGGCCAGGGGGGCGCGCAGCCTCGCGACTGGCCGGGGTTGGGTGTTGTGTTTGCCGGTAACCGGCAGGTCCAGGCTGCTCATACGCGCTCCTGCAGGCTTTGCCGTTGCGAGAACACCCGCGCCAGCACATGCTCGCGGGTTTCGATGAAGGCCGGGTCGGACTTGATCGCCCGGGCCGGTTCGCCGGCCGCATGGCGCTGGCCGAAGTCCAGTTGCAGGCGTTCCACCACGCGACCTGGGTTGGGTGCCAGCAGCACCAGCTCGCTGGCCAGAAACACCGCTTCTTCGATGTCATGGGTAATCAGGAACACCGGCTTGGCGGTGCGTTGCCACACCTGCAGCAACAGCTCCTGCATCTGCTCGCGGGTAAAGGCATCGAGCGCGCCGAACGGTTCGTCCATCAGCAGTACCCGAGGGTCGGCTGCCAGCGCCCGAGCCAGGCCCACGCGCTGCTTCTGGCCGCCAGACAATTGCCAGATACGTCGCTCGGCAAAACCGTCGAGGTCGACCAGGGCCAGCATTTCGCGGGCCTTGGCTTCGCGCTCGGCGCGGGGCATGCCGGCCAGTTCCAGGCCGAAGGCGACATTGGCCAGCACGTTCTGCCAGGGCAGCAGGGCATCGTCCTGGAACACCACGCCACGCTCGGCTCCGGGGCCCTGGACGGGCATGCCGTCCAGCGTGATGCGCCCGCCGCTGGGGGCGACGAAGCCGGCGATCAGGTTGAGCAGCGAGGTCTTGCCGCTGCCGGAAGGCCCCAGGGCCACCAGCAATTGGCGCGGCCCCAGGCTCAGGTTGATGTCGGCCAGCACCGGGGTAGCGGCGCCGGGGTACTGTGCGCTGATGCGCTCCAGCTCGAGCAAGGCCATGGCAGGCTCCGGTCGGTTTCTACAGGCTTAGTTGGGCAGGTATTGGGCACTGACGTATGGCGCGTAGTCCGGCAGTACCGCGTCGACCTTGCCTTGCTGCTTGAGGAAGGTGGCCGTGTCGGTCAGCGCCTGGGTGGTCGGCGTGCCCAGGGCACTGGCCTGGTCGGCTGCCAGCGGGTAGACGTTGCCCTGCAGCAGTACCGGGATATCGGTAGGCTTGGCACCGGACAGCTTGGCCAGCTTGGCGACGTTGTCGGGGTTGGCCAGCCAGGCTTTCGGGTCCTTGCGGTAGTCGGCGTAGGCGTCGAGGGTCACCTTGGCGAAGGCCTTGACCACGTCCGGGTGCTTGGCGGCGAAGTCCTTGCGCACGATCCACGCGTCGAAGGTCGGCGCGCCTTTTGCGGCCAGCTCGCCCGAGGTAATCAGCACCTTGCCGTTCTCCTTGGCCACGCCAAGGGCCGGGTCCCATACATAGGTCGCGTCGATGTCGCCACGCTTCCAGGCAGCAATGATTGCTGGCGGTGCGAGGTTGAGGATCTGCACTTTGGACGGGTCGATGTTCCAGCTTTTCAGCGCTGCCAGCAGGCTGTAGTGGCCGGTGGAGACGAACGGCACGGCAACTTTCTTGCCGACCAGGTCTTGCGGTGTGTTGATGCCATCGCGCGCGACCAGTGCCTCACCGGCACCAATCTGCGTGGCGATGAGGAAGGTTTCGACCGGCAGCTTGCGGGTGGCGGCGGCGGCCAGCGGGCTGGAGCCCAGGTAGCCGATTTGCACGTCGCCGCTGGCCACGGCCGTGATCACGTCGGCGCCATTATAGAACTTGCGCCAGTCGATGCTGGCCTTGCTGGCCTTTTCGTAGGTGCCGTCGACCTGTGCGACTTTGGCGGGGTCGACGGTGGTCTGGTAGGCCACGGTCAGGTCGGCAGCCTGTGCCAGCCAGCTGGCGCTGGCGAGGGTCAGGGCGGCGAACAGGCGCAGCGGAGCGTGCGGGATCATGGTGAACCTCTCGTCAGCAATCGGTGTGATGGATGGCGAAAGGCTAAATGATCTAAGAAAGCTAAAATAAATAACTTTTTTGCATTAGCTTAGGAGCCGATCGTCTGAATTCGCCGTCTGTCTTTACCCGATTCGTGTAGGAGCGGCCTTGTGTCGCGATGGGCCGCAAGGCGGCCCCCGGCAATTTTTTCGGTGCTAGCTGAGATTCTGGGGCTGCTTCGCACCCCATCGCGACGCAAGGCCGCTCCTACACAGGGTGCGTCAGCAAGGGTGATGTCACGCAATGGCGAAATGCGAGAGGGCTGCTAGGCTTTCCCGTCCTGATAGAACGATGTGGAATTAGGTTATGAGCAAACGTTTGCAAATAACCATAGGTTATGAATTACCCCGTTGTTACTACGAATGGCTGTAACAGTTCCTAACATATTCCAGAAAAATCTTACCAATTCATAAAACGGTCATTTTGGATTTATAGGATTGTCATTATCCTGTAGCGCAGGGGGCGTCTTAGACCAAAGTCGCGAAACGTTTAGAAACGATTGACTTAATGGTCACGCTTTGGGACTAAATCGCCAATCCACGGTGAGCGGGGCAAAAGATCCTGCCGCCAGAGATACACAAGAATTAGAACGTAGAGGAGCAAAATATGTACAAGTCCAGCCTGGCCCTGGCCGTGGCATTGGGGGTTCTCGCCCAGCAAGCAGGCGCTGCCGGTTTCGTTGAAGACAGCAAACTGTCGCTCAGCTCGCGCACCATGTACTTCAACAACGACAACCGTGAAGCCCACGCTACCGGCACTGCTGAGCGTCCGGACCAGCGTGAGTCGGGCCAAGGCTTCAAGCTCGACTACATCTCGGGCTTTACCCAAGGCACCGTAGGCTTCGGTGTTGATGCCCAGGCGCTGTGGGGTATTCACCTGGATGGCGGCGAGGGTTACCACAAGTCTGGCTTCTTCCCGGATGACGGCAAAGGTTCCGCTGCCCAGTGGGCCCGTTTCGGTGCCAATGCCAAGGCGCGCTTCTCCAAGACCGAAGCGCATTTCGGTAGCGCACTCGCACCGAACCTGCCGATCCTGGTTTCCAACGATGGTCGTCTGCTGCCACAAACCTTCGAGGGTGGCACCATCCAGTCGAAGGAAATCGACAACCTGACCATCAACGCCGGTCAGCTGACCCACGCCATGGGCCGTGCTTCGAGCAACCGTACCGGTCTTTCCGTGTCGGGGTCCAAGCAGGATAGTAACAAGTTCCGCTACGGCGGCCTGGACTACAAGCTCACCCCAGACCTGACCCTGCAGTACTACTACTCGAACCTGGAAGACTTCTACAAGCAGCACTTCCTGGGAGCTACTCACGTCTTTAAGATCGCTGACGACCAGTCGTTCAAAACCGACCTGCGCTATTTTGACAGCAGCAGCGACGGCAAGAACGGCAACGACAGCGCATACGACTTCGACAACAACAAGGGTTATGCCAAACACGCAGGCGAGGTCGACAACAAGACCTGGTCCGCCATGTTCACCTATACCCTGGGTGGTCATGCGCTGATGCTCGGTCACCAGCAGGTCGGCGACGACGGTGGCTTCGTATGGCTGAACCAAGGCGGCCTTGTCAACGACAGCGGCACCTCGGAGGGCGCTGCAGGTTCCAGCTTCTACCTGTTCACCGACAGCATGATCAACTCGTTCGCCCGCGCTGGCGAAAACACCACCTTCGGTCAGTACTCCTATGACTTCGCGGCCCTGGGTGTACCAGGCCTGAAGGCATCGGTTGCCTACCTGCGCGGTGACGATATCCGCAACAGGTCGGGCAACGGCACCTATAACGAATGGGAACGCGACGCGCGCATCGACTACACCCTTCAGGAAGGCACCTTCAAAGGCCTGGGCTTCAGCCTGCGCCAGGGCGTCTTCCGTGGTGCCGGCGAGAGCAACGCCGACCAGGATCAGGCTCGCTTCATCGTGAACTACACTTACAGCTTCCTGTAAGCCGTAGTCACAAAGAAAGCCTCGCCTAGTGCGAGGCTTTTTTTATGCCTGTCGTCCATAATTCCTTAGGATTATAAATAAATCGTTATTTATTCTTTTTATTTCTCTCCGAGTACAGGCACATTCACTCCATGCACTACAGAACACAGCACAGGAGCCGCAGCCTATGAGCCTCAAACTCGGCGAAATCGCCCCCGATTTCGAACAGGATTCCAGCGCAGGCAAGATCCGTTTCCACGAGTGGCTGGGCAATAGCTGGGGCGTGTTGTTCTCCCACCCGGCCGACTTCACCCCGGTGTGCACCACCGAACTGGGCCTCACCGCCAAGCTCAAGGACGAATTCGCCAAGCGCGGGGTCAAGGCCATCGCCCTGTCGGTCGACCCGGTCGACTCGCACCAGCGCTGGATCGAGGACATCAACGAGACCCAGAACACCGTGGTCAACTTCCCGATCATCGCCGACGCCGACCGCAAGGTGTCCGACCTGTACGACCTGATCCATCCGAATGCCAGCGACACCCTCACCGTGCGCTCGCTGTTCGTTATCGACCCGAACAAGAAGGTGCGCCTGACCATCACCTACCCGGCCAGTACCGGGCGCAACTTCAACGAAATCCTGCGGGTGATCGACTCGCTGCAGCTGACTGACAACCACAAGGTGGCCACGCCTGGTAACTGGCAGGACGGTGACGACGTGGTGATCGTGCCTTCGCTGAAGGACGAAGAGGAGATCAGGCAGCGCTTCCCCAAAGGTTACCGGGCGGTCAAACCTTACTTGCGTCTGACCCCGCAGCCCAATCGCTAAAGAATTCCTCGTTGCATTGCTCTTAGCCATAGCAGGGATATTCGGGCCGTTTCGACGGCCCTTTTTTATGCCTGTGGAAATTGCGTTGGCCTTTCCGCGGGCCTTCCAGATGAAAAACAAAATGGAATAAACAAATGAAAAAATATGATTTCTAGGTATATGGCTGCACTGGTAATGTCACTCCCAACCCAGACAAGGAAACGCTGCAATGTTGGTTGTCTCAATCGGTGGTAGCCCCAGTACCCGTTCACGCTCCGGCGTGCTGCTGCAGCGTTCGCGCCAGTGGCTGCAGGATCGTGGTGTCGAAGTGGTGACGTTCCAGGTACGCGACTTCCCCGCCGAAGACCTGCTGCATGCCCGTTTCGACAGCCCGCAGGTGCAGCATTTCCAGCAACTGGTAGCCCAGGCCGATGGCCTGATCGTTGCCACCCCGGTGTACAAGGCCTCTTTTGCCGGCGCCCTGAAAACCTTGCTCGACCTGCTGCCCGAACGGGCCCTGGCCAACAAGATCGTGTTGCCGATCGCCACCGGCGGCAGTATCGCCCACATGCTGGCGGTGGATTACGCACTGAAACCCGTGCTGTCGGCACTCAAGGCGCAGGAGACCCTGCAAGGGATCTTCGCCGACGACAGCCAGATTGCCTACGCAGACGGCAGCAAGCCCGCGCATCTGGTACCGGCGCTGGAACAACGCCTGCAGGATTCGCTGGAGACCTTCCACGTCGCCCTGGCCCGCCGGCCGCGCCCGGTAGCCCCCGGCGTGCTGGAAGAACGCCTGATCAGCGCTCGCTGGAGCATCTGACCGGCCTTATTTGCTTCACCACCTTACTCGCCCGACAACGAGGCAAGCAGGTGCAACCCGAACCCCATCGCACAGGAGAGCGCCATGCGCACAGTCTTCTTGCGTCGCGGTCTGGTCGCCCTGTTTGCGGCGGCTGTGTCCTTCGGCGCCATTACCCAAGCCCAGGCCGAGAGCCTGCGTATCGGCTATCAGAAATACGGCACCCTGGTGCTGCTCAAGGCCAAAGGCACGCTGGAGAAGCGCCTGGCCGAGCAGGGCGTGCAGGTGCAGTGGACCGAATTCCCCGGCGGCCCGCAGCTGCTTGAAGGGTTGAATGTCGGCTCCATCGATTTCGGTGTCACCGGCGAAACGCCGCCAGTGTTCGCCCAGGCCGCCGGTGCCGACCTGCTGTACGTCGCCTATGAGCCGCCAGCGCCGCACAGCGAGGCGATCCTGGTGCCGAAGGGTTCGCCGGTACAGTCGGTCAAGGACCTCAAGGGCAAGAAAGTCGCCCTCAACAAGGGCTCCAACGTGCACTACCTGCTGGTCCGCGCGCTGCAGGATGCCGGCCTCAAGTACAGCGACATCCAGCCCGTCTACCTGCCACCGGCCGACGCCCGCGCCGCCTTCGAGCGCGGCAGCGTCGATGCCTGGGTGATCTGGGACCCCTACCAGGCGGCTGCCGAGCAACAGCTGCAGGCGCGTACCCTGCGCGACGGCAAAGGGCTGGTCGACAACCACCAGTTCTACCTCGCTACCCGCAACTATGCGACCCAGCACCCGGCGGTGATCAACACCCTGATCGAAGAAGTCCGTGCGGTGGGCCAGTGGTCCCAGGCCAACCCGCAGCAGGTGACCGAGCAAGTCGCACCGCTGCTCGGCCTGCCCGCCGACATCACCCTGACCTCGGTCAAGCGCCAGGGCTATGGCGCCGCAGCGCTCACCCCGGAAGTGGTGGCCGCGCAACAGAAGATTGCCGACACGTTCCAGGCACTGAAGCTGATTCCCAAGCCGCTGAGCATCAAGGACGTGATCTGGACACCCCCGGCCAAGGTCGCCAGTGCGCCTTGATTGACTTGCCGCGCCGGGGCCTTGCCCTGGCCGAGCCCCCTTGAGGAGACAACTCCAATGAGCCTGAACATTTTCTGGTTTCTGCCCACGCACGGTGACGGTAAGTACCTGGGCACCTCGGATGGCGCCCGCGCTGTCGATCACGGCTACCTGCAGCAGATCGCCCAGGCGGCCGACCGCCTCGGTTTTGGTGGGGTGCTGATCCCTACCGGGCGTTCCTGCGAGGACTCCTGGCTGGTCGCAGCGTCGCTGATCCCGGTGACCCAGCGGCTGAAATTCCTGGTTGCCCTGCGCCCCGGCATCATTTCGCCCACCGTGGCGGCACGCCAGGCGGCAACCCTCGACCGGCTGTCCAATGGCCGCGCGCTGTTCAACCTGGTGACCGGCGGTGATCCGGACGAACTGGCCGGCGACGGCCTGCACCTGAACCACCAGGAACGCTATGAAGCGTCTGTGGAGTTCACCCGTATCTGGCGCAAAGTGCTGGAAGGCGAGGTGGTCGACTATGACGGCAAGCATATCCAGGTGAAGGGCGCCAAGCTGTTGTACCCGCCGATCCAGCAACCACGCCCGCCCCTGTATTTCGGCGGCTCCTCCGAAGCCGCCCAGGACCTGGCTGCCGAGCAGGTAGAGCTGTACCTCACCTGGGGCGAGCCGCCGAGCGCGGTTGCGGAAAAAATCGCCCAGGTACGTGAGAAAGCCGCTGCCCAGGGCCGCGAGGTGCGCTTTGGCATCCGCCTGCACGTGATCGTGCGGGAAACCAACGAAGAAGCCTGGGCTGCCGCCGACAAGCTGATTTCGCACCTGGATGACGACACCATCGCCCGTGCCCAGGCCTCGCTGGCGCGCTTCGACTCGGTCGGCCAGCAGCGCATGGCGGCGCTGCACAACGGCAGCCGCGACAAGCTGGAAGTCAGCCCCAACCTGTGGGCTGGCGTCGGCCTGGTGCGTGGTGGTGCCGGTACCGCGCTGGTCGGGGATGGCCCGACCGTTGCGGCGCGGGTCAAGGAATACGCCGCGCTGGGCATCGACACCTTCATCTTCTCCGGTTACCCGCACCTGGAAGAGTCGTACCGGGTGGCTGAGCTGCTGTTCCCGCACCTGGACGTGCAGCGCCCGGAGCAAGCCAAGGCCGGCGGCTACGTCAGCCCGTTCGGCGAGATGGTGGCCAACGACATCCTGCCCAAGTCCGTTGCGCAAAGTTGAGGGCCTGGCCATGAGTCGTGCAACTTCCAATAGCCTTGGCCAGCGCCTGGCACCGTGGGCGCTGCCGGTCCTGCTGCTGGCCGCCTGGCAGCTGGCGGTCAGCGCCGGCTGGCTGTCGACCCGCATCCTGCCGGCGCCCAGCGCGGTGGTCAGCGCCGGCGTCGAGCTGGTGCGCAGTGGCGATATCTGGTCGCACCTGGCGATCAGTGGCTGGCGCGCCGGGCTGGGCTTCGTCATTGGTGGCAGCATCGGCCTGGTGCTGGGCTTCATCACCGGCTTGTCGAACTGGGGCGAACGCCTGCTCGACAGCTCGGTGCAGATGATCCGCAACGTGCCGCACCTGGCGCTGATTCCGCTGGTGATCCTGTGGTTCGGTATCGACGAGTCGGCGAAGGTTTTCCTGGTCGCGCTGGGCACGCTGTTCCCGATCTACCTGAACACCTATCACGGCATCCGCAATGTCGACCCGGCGCTGGTGGAGATGGCGCGCAGCTACGGCCTGTCCGGCTTCAGCCTGTTCCGCCAGGTGATCCTGCCGGGGGCCTTGCCATCGATCCTGGTCGGCGTGCGTTTTGCCCTGGGCTTCATGTGGCTGACCCTGATCGTTGCCGAAACCATCTCGGCCAACGCCGGCATCGGCTACCTGGCAATGAACGCCCGCGAATTCCTGCAGACCGACGTGGTGGTACTGGCCATCGTCCTGTACGCCGTGCTCGGCAAGCTTGCCGACCTTGCTGCGCGGGGCCTGGAGCGCGTGTGGCTGCGCTGGCACCCGGCCTATCAAGTGGCGAAGAAGGAGGGCGCATGACTGTGCTCAAGGAACAGCCGCCACGCCTGTTGCGTGGTATCCCGCTGGCTGCCAGCGGCCTGCGCAAGACCTTCGGCCAGCGTGAAGTGCTCAAGGGCATCGAGCTGCATATCCCGGCTGGCCAGTTCGTCGCCATCGTCGGCCGCAGTGGCTGCGGCAAGAGCACCTTGCTGCGCCTGCTGGCCGGCCTCGACCAGCCTACGGCAGGCCAGCTGCTGGCTGGCGCCGCAGCGCTGGAAGAGGCCCGCGAAGAAACCCGCCTGATGTTCCAGGATGCGCGCCTGCTGCCGTGGAAGAAGGTGATCGACAACGTCGGCCTGGGCCTGTCCGGCGACTGGCGCCCGCGTGCGCTGCAAGCCCTGGAGGCCGTTGGCCTGGCCGACCGTGGCAACGAATGGCCGGCAGCGCTCTCCGGTGGCCAGAAGCAGCGCGTGGCCCTGGCCCGGGCGCTGATCCACCAGCCGCGCCTGCTGCTGCTGGACGAGCCGCTCGGTGCACTGGATGCACTGACCCGTATCGAGATGCAGCAGCTGATCGAACGCCTGTGGCGCCAGCACGGCTTCACCGTGCTGCTGGTCACCCACGACGTCAGCGAGGCGGTTGCCGTGGCTGACCGGGTGATCCTGATCGAGGACGGTGAGGTCGGGCTCGATCTCACTGTCGACCTGGCACGGCCCCGGGCGCGTGGTTCGCACCGCCTGGCCGCGCTGGAGAGCGAAGTGCTCAACCGAGTGCTGTCGGCCCCGGGCGCTGCGCCCGAGCCGGATCCTGTCGCCCCTCTGCCCACGCAATTGCGTTGGGCGCACTAATCCCCCGGAAGTCCCTAGAGAAGGAATGACATCATGACCATCAAAGCCATCAACGTTCGCAACCAGTTCAAAGGCACCGTGAAAGAAATCCTCGAAGGCCCGGTACTGTCGGAAATCGACGTGCAGACCGCCTCGGGCATCGTCACCTCGGTCATCACTACCCGCTCCGTGCGTGAGCTGGAGCTGCAAGTGGGCAGTGAAGTGATTGCCTTCGTGAAGTCGACTGAAGTGTCCATCGCCAAGCTGTGATGGGTGTCGGCCATGGGGCTGCTTGGCAGCCCTTCGCGGGCACGCCCGCTCCCACAGGTCCTGCGCAGGTTTCAGTTTTTGCGCGGACCCTGTGGGAGCGGGCGTGCCCGCGAAGGGCCGCACAGCGGCCCCAATGATCTCAGCTGGAACGCCTGGCCAGAAATGGCGGCAGATACAACCCCAGATACGCCTCGAACACCCGCTTGCCTTCCTCGGCCATGCGCGGGGTGATTGCATCATGCAGTTGCACCGAGCGCGCGTACACCCGGTCGCTCAGCTCCATGGCCAGGGCGAACACATCCACATCCAGCGGCATCACCGGCAGATGGAAGTGCTGGTCGAACAACTTGTGCATCAAGTCGCCCAGCTCCATGTCGTGCTGCCGGTCAGCCTGCACCACTTCGCTCAACCCATGCTGAGCCAGAATCAGCTGCCGCGCTGCCGCATCCTCGTTGTAGATATCCAGCATGCGCTGCTCGATCAGCCGGGACAGCTCATGCCAGGTGGTGAATGCACCGCTGTCGATCGGTGCGCTCAGGGCTTCGCGAAAGGCACGGTGCACATCGGCGGTCAACGCTTCCAGCAAGGCCGGCACGCTGGCGAAAAAGTGGTACACCGACGATGGCGGTATCTGCGCGCGCTCGGCCACGCTGTAGATCGACAGCGCGGCCACCCCCTGTTCGGCCAGCAGCTCGCGTGCCGCCGCCAGGATCGCCGCGATCCTGGCCTGGCTGCTGGCGCGGGGCTTGCGCGGGGTGGCCGTGCGGGTCATCAGTTGCTGATCGCCAGGATACTGGCCTGGTAGGCGCCGACGAACAGGTCGAAATCGCCCACCTCCTGCTGCTCCAGGCGCGACTGCTCGGCGAGCGATTCGCGGGCGAGGGTCTCGAAGGCCTGCTGGCGCTCGACCGGTAGCGGCTGCTCACGGAAGGTTTCGGCGTGGATATGGCTTTGGCGCAGGGCGAACTTGACGAAGCTTTCGTCATGCTCGGTCATGCGCGCCAACACCTGGGCCGATGGCGTCAGCGAGGCGTCGTCAACCTTGGCCTGCTGCGCATCCAGGGCTTTGGCGTGTTCGTCACCGCCATGTGCCTGGTCGAGCAGGTCGGCCAATTGGCGGATGCGCCCGATCAGCTCGCCAGCCCAGTCCTTGAGGCCGATCGGCTGGCCATTGCGGCGCAGTTCCAAGCCAGGGCGACGGCCTTCCTTGACCACGGTCAGGAAGTTGTTGGTGCATTGGCCGCATTCGCCGTTATCCAGTTGCGGGCTGTCTTCCAGCGCGCAGAACAGCAGGAACGCATCGAGGAAGCGCGCCTCGGTCAGGTCGATGCCCACCGGCAGGAACGGGTTGATGTCCAGGCAGCGTACTTCCACATACTGCACGCCGCGCGAGGTCAGGGCCTGGATTGGCCGCTCGCCGGTGTAGGTGACGCGCTTGGGGCGGATGTTCGAGTAGTACTCGTTTTCAATCTGCAGGATGTTGGTGTTCAACTGCACCCACTCGCCATCCACGTGTGTGCCGATTTCAACATAGGGCGGGTAGGGCGTGCCCACCGCCTTGCGCAGGCTGTCGGTGTAGCTGGCCAGGTTGTTGTAGCACGGTGTGAGGCCAGCCTGGGCGTTGCTCTGGTAGCCCAGGTCGCTCATGCGCAGGCTGGTGGCATAGGGCAGGTACAGGGTTTCGGCGTCGAGCTCTTCGAGCTGATGCGGACGGCCACGCAGGAAGCCTTTGTCCAGGGCCGGCGAGGCGCCGAACAGGTACATCAACAGCCAGCTGTAACGGCGGAAATTGCGAATCAGCGCGATGTAGGCCGACGACTGGTAGTCGCGGTCGCTCTCGCTGCTGCCTTCGGCGCTGCGCAGCAGTGGCCACAGTGCCTCCGGCAAGGAGAAATTGTAATGGATACCGGCGATGCACTGCATGGTGCGGCCGTAGCGCAGGGCCAGGCCCTTGCGGTAGACGTGCTTGAGCTTGCCGATGTTGGAGCTGCCGTATTCGGCGATCGGGATGTCTTCCTCGGCCGGCAGCGTGCACGGCATCGATGGGCTCCACAGGTATTCGTCGCCCAGCTTGCTGTAGACGAAACGGTGGGTCTCCTCGAGGCTTTCGAGCACCTTGGCCGGGTCGGGCAGGGCCGGGGTGATGAACTCCAGCAGCGACTCGGAATAATCGGTGGTGATCTGCTCGTTGGTCAGCGCCGACCCCAGGGCTTGCGGATGCGGCGTCTGGGCCAGGCGACCTTCGGCGGTCACACGCAGGCATTCGCGCTCAATACCGTGCAGGCACTGCTTGAGCAGGGGGAGATTGGCGCCGAGCAGGCTCAGGCGGCGGTTGAGGAGTTCGCTCAAGATGTATTCCTTCACGCGTCAGTCGCCCCAATATGGGGGTAGAAAAGACGGTCTACAAGGGTAGTGGGAAAAGGAACTGGCGTTGTCGCCTGGTTTATGCGGTTCCGGCATTGCACAACGCCGACTTCGGAGGCCGCTTCGCAGCCCCCAGTCGTTGCCGAAAATACCGCACATAGCGGTTGGTGAGCTAGAGAACCGCGAAGGTTCCTTGCGCTTTCGCCACCAGTTTGTCGCCTTGGACTACGTCGGCGTCGACTACCAGGGTGCGCCGCCCGGCGTGCAGCACGCGAGCCGTGCACAGCACTTCGCCGTCACTGACGGCGCGCATGTAGTTGATCTTGCACTCGATGGTCACGCTTTGCTGGTCAAAGCCATGGCTGGCCGAGCAAGCCAGGCCCATGGCTATGTCCACCAGGCTGAAGATCGCCCCGCCGTGCAGTTTCTGGCCACGGTTGCGCAAGTGCGGCCCGAGCGCCAGGGCTACCTCGGCAACACCTGTCTCCAGGTGTTGCAGGCGGCAGCCGAGTAGCTGGCTGAAGGCGCTTTCGACGTATTCGCCGGGTACGTCCATCACTTCTTCTTCAACTGCTTGGCATTGGCGAACAGTGCGGCCATGGCATTGTTGGCCGGGGCGGCAGTGGCAGTTTCGCGCTGGCGCGGTGCCTGCTGCTGGCGGTTGCCGCCGGTGCCACGGTTGCCGCCGCGGTTGCCTTCGACCTTTTCGCCCGGGGTATCGCTCATGCGCATGGACAGGCCGACACGCTTGCGCGGGATGTCCACTTCCATGACCTTGACCTTGACCACGTCGCCGGCCTTGACCGCCTCACGCGGGTCCTTGACGAACTTCTCCGACAGCGCCGAGATGTGCACCAGGCCGTCCTGGTGCACACCGATGTCGACGAAGGCGCCGAAGTTGGTGACGTTGGTCACCACGCCTTCGAGGATCATGCCCGGTTCCAGGTCCTTGAGGTCTTCGACGCCGTCCTGGAAGGTGGCGGTCTTGAACTCAGGGCGCGGGTCACGGCCAGGCTTGTCCAGTTCCTGCAGGATGTCGGTGACGGTCGGCAGGCCGAAGGTTTCATCGGTGAACTGCTTCGGGTCCAGGCGCTTGAGGAAGCTGCTGTCACCGATCAGCGAACGGATGTCGCGGCCGGTGTCGGCGGCTATGCGCTGCACCAGCGGGTAGGCTTCAGGGTGCACTGCCGAGGCGTCCAGCGGGTTGTCGCCGTTCATCACGCGGAGGAAGCCGGCGGCCTGTTCGAAGGTTTTCTCACCCAGGCGGCTGACTTTTTTCAGCGCCGCGCGGGTGGCGAACGGGCCGTTGGCATCGCGGTGGGCGACGATGTTCTGGGCCAGGGTGGCGTTGAGGCCGGAAATACGGGTCAGCAGCGCCACCGAGGCGGTGTTGACGTCGACCCCCACGGCGTTCACGCAGTCCTCGACCACGGCGTCCAGGCCACGCGCCAGCTTCACCTGGGAGACGTCGTGCTGGTACTGCCCGACGCCGATGGATTTCGGGTCGATCTTCACCAGCTCGGCCAGCGGGTCCTGCAGGCGGCGGGCGATGGAAACAGCGCCACGGATCGACACGTCCAGGTCCGGGAATTCGCGGGCGGCCAGCTCCGAGGCGGAGTACACCGAAGCGCCGGCTTCGGAAACCATGACCTTGGTAATCTTCAGCGCTGGATACTTCTTGACCAGCTCGGCCACCAGCTTGTCGCTTTCGCGGCTGGCGGTACCGTTGCCAATGGCGATCAGTTCCACCGAGTGCTTGGCGCACAGCGCGGCCATGATGGAAATGGTACGGTCCCAGTCGTTCTTCGGCGCGTGCGGGTAGACCGTGGTGTGGTCCAGCAGCTTGCCGGTGGCATCGACCACGGCGATCTTGCAGCCGGTGCGCAGGCCCGGGTCGAAGCCCAGGGTCGCGCGCGGGCCGGCCGGGGCGGCCAGCAGCAGGTCGTGCAGGTTGTGGGCGAAGACATTGATCGCCTCGCCTTCGGCGTTGTCGCGCAGTTCGCCGAACAGGTCGGTTTCCAGGTGGGTGTACAGCTTGACCTTCCAGGTCCAGCGCACCACTTCGCCGAGCCACTTGTCGGCCGGGCGGTTGCGGTTGTCGATGCCGACGTGGTTACCGATCATCAGCTCGCAGGGGTGCAGGGTGCCGGGCAGTTCTTCGCCAACCTTGAGCGAGGCGCTCAGCACGCCCTCGTTGCGCCCGCGGAAAATCGCCAGGGCACGGTGCGACGGCGCGTTGCGCAGCAATTCGTCGTGGGCGAAGTAATCGCGGAACTTGGCGCCTTCCTCTTCCTTGCCGGGCACCACGCGGGCGCTGAGCACGGCTTCCTGCTTGAGGAAGCTGCGCAGCTTGTCGAGCAGCGCGGCGTCTTCGGCGAAGCGCTCCATGAGGATGTATTTGGCGCCTTCCAGCGCCGCCTTGACGTCGGCCACGCCTTTGTCGGCGCTGACGAAACGTGCGGCTTCGCTTTCCGGAGCCAGGTCAGGGTTGTTGAACAGGCCGTCGGCCAGCTCGCCGAGGCCGGCTTCGAGGGCGATCTGGCCCTTGGTGCGGCGCTTCTGCTTGTACGGCAGGTAGAGGTCTTCGAGGCGGGTCTTGGTGTCGGCCAGCTTGATCTCGCGGGCCAGTTCCGGGGTCAGCTTGCCCTGCTCCTCGATGCTGGCCAGGATGCTGGCGCGGCGCTCGTCGAGTTCGCGCAGGTAGCGCAGGCGCTCTTCCAGATGGCGCAGCTGGGTATCGTCCAGGCTACCGGTCACTTCCTTGCGGTAACGGGCGATGAAGGGCACGGTCGAGCCTTCGTCCAACAGGCCCACGGCCGCCTCGACCTGCTGGGGGCGTACGCCCAGTTCCTCGGCGATACGGCTGTTGATGCTGTCCATGTAAACCACCTGACATTGATGAATACGGAGGGCGCCTGTGGGCCTTTCGCCCGGCGGCGCTGGATGAAAGCCGCGCATTATACCCATCGCAACCGCCTTGCGGTGATGGCGCCCGGCCAGCCGGAACTGGCGCCCGGGGAAAAATCTGCTAACAATGCTCACGCAACGTGCAGCAATGGCTACGCCATAATGCGCGGCGATACCAGAGGAGTAATTCATGACCGGCACGCCAAACACCGCTGAAGGTGAAAAGATTCTCATCGTCGATGACGACCCGGGGCTGAGCAGCCTGCTGGAGCGTTTTTTCGCCAGCAAGGGCTACCGTGCCCGCGCGGTGCCCAACACCGAGCAGATGGACCGCCTGCTGCAGCGCGAGGTGTTCAACCTGGTCGTGCTCGACCTGATGTTGCCTGGTGAAGACGGCCTGTCGGCATGCAAGCGCCTGCGCCAGCAGAACAACCAGATCCCGATCATCATGCTCACCGCCAAGGGCGACGAGCTCAGCCGCATCAAGGGCCTGGAACTGGGCGCCGACGACTACCTCGGCAAGCCGTTCAACCCGGACGAGCTGATGGCCCGGGTCAAGGCCGTGCTGCGCCGCCAAGCCCCGAGCGTGCCGGGTGCGCCGGGCAGTGAAGACGAGTCGGTCACCTTCGGCGACTACGAGCTGTCGCTGGCTACCCGCGAACTCAAGCGTGGCGACGAAGTGCACATGCTCACCACCGGTGAGTTCGCCGTGCTCAAGGCGCTGGTCATGCATGCACGCGAGCCGCTGACCCGCGACAAGCTGATGAACCTGGCCCGTGGCCGCGAATGGGATGCGCTGGAGCGCTCCATCGACGTGCAGATCTCGCGCCTGCGCCGCATGATCGAGCCGGACCCGTCCAAGCCGCGCTATATCCAGACTGTCTGGGGCGTGGGCTACGTGTTCGTACCGGACGGAAACGCCGGCAAATGATGCCTCGCCGTCGATGAAGACACCGCTGTGGTTTCCGCAAAGCTTCTTCGCCCGCACGCTGTGGCTGGTGTTGATCGTCGTCCTGTTCTCCAAGGCCTTGACCCTGGTCTACCTGTTGATGAACGAGGACGTGCTGGTCGACCGCCAGTACAGCCACGGCGTCGCGCTGACCTTGCGCGCCTACTGGGCTGCCGACGAAGAAAACCGCGACAAGATCGCCGAAGCGGCAGGCCTTATCCGGGTTACCGGCTCGGGTGTACCCGAGGGCGAACAGCACTGGCCCTACAGTGAAATCTATCAACGGCAGATGCAGGCCGAGCTGGGCGATGATACCGAGGTGCGCCTGCGTATTCACGCCCCACCGGCGTTGTGGGTCAACGCGCCCAGCCTGGGCCCCGGTTGGCTGAAAGTGCCGCTGTATCCGCACCCGCTGCGGGGGCAGAAGATCTGGAACGTGCTGGGCTGGTTCCTCGCCATTGGCCTGCTTTCCACCGCCTCGGCGTGGATCTTCGTGCGCCAGTTGAACCAGCCGCTCAAACGCCTGGTATTCGCTGCTCGCCTGCTCGGCCAGGGGCGCAGCGTGCGCCTGCCGATCAGCGATACGCCCAGCGAGATGACCGAGGTGTACAAGGCCTTCAACCAGATGGCCGAGGATGTCGAGCAGGCCGGGCGCGAGCGCGAGCTGATGCTCGCCGGGGTGTCCCACGACCTGCGCACCCCGCTGACGCGCTTGCGCCTGTCGCTGTCATTGTTGAACAGCGACAGCGAGCTGAGTGAAGACATGGTCCGTGATATCGAGGACATGGATGCGATCCTCGATCAGTTCCTGGCCTTCATTCGCGATGGCCGTGACGAACCGCTCGAAGAAGTCGACCTGGCCGACCTGGTGCGCGAAGTGGTGGCGCCTTACAACCAGCCGGAAGAACGCGTGCGCCTGTGCCTGGAGCCGATTCCGCCGTTCCCGCTGCGCCGGGTTTCGCTCAAGCGCATGCTCGGCAACCTGATCGGCAACGCCTTGCACCATGCCGGCAAGGGGGTTGAGGTGGCCGCCTACGTGTCGGGCGACGAGAGTGCGCCGTACGTGGTGCTGAGTGTGCTGGACCGTGGCACAGGGATCGACGAGTCGGAGCTGGAAACCATCTTCAACCCGTTCATTCGCGGCGACCGGGCGCGCGGTGGCAAGGGCACCGGGTTGGGGCTGGCGATCGTCAAGCGGATCGCGGCGCAGCATGGCGGCAATGTGGAGCTGCGCAACCGCTCCGGGGGCGGGATCGAGGCGCGGGTAAGGCTGCCTCTGGGGCTGTTGCTGCCACGTAACGCCGTGTGATTACCGGGGCCGCTTTGCGGCCCTTTCGCGACGCAAGGCCGCTCCTACAAAAAGTGCGCGACCTGCTGTAGGAGCGGCCTTGTGTCGCGATGGGCTGCAAAGCAGCCCCAGGCTCTCAACCCTTGCCCTTGGTCCGGGTCTGATTAGGCCCGCCATTTTTCTCCAGATGCTCGATGATCATCGCCGCCACGTTCTTGCCGGTGGTCACCTCGATGCCCTCCAGCCCCGGTGACGAGTTCACCTCCATCACCAGCGGCCCATGGTTGGAACGCAGGATATCCACACCCGCCACGCTCAAGCCCATCACCTTGGCCGCGCGAATGGCGGTCATGCGTTCTTCCGGCGTGATCTTGATCAGGCTGGCCACCCCGCCACGGTGCAGGTTGGAACGGAATTCGCCGGGTTTGGCCTGGCGTTTCATCGAGGCGATGACCTTGTCGCCGACCACGAAGCAGCGGATGTCCGCGCCGCCAGCTTCCTTGATGTACTCCTGCACCATGATGTTCTGCTTCAGGCCCATGAACGCCTCGATCACCGACTCGGCCGCCTTGGTGGTTTCGCACAGCACCACGCCGATGCCCTGGGTGCCTTCCAGCACCTTGATCACCAGCGGCGCGCCATTGACCATCTGGATCAGGTCGGGGATATCGTCTGGCGAGTGGGCGAAGCCGGTAATCGGCAGGCCGATGCCACGCCGCGATAGCAGCTGCAGTGAGCGCAGCTTGTCCCGCGAGCGGGCAATCGCCACCGACTCGTTGAGCGGATATACACCCATTATCTCGAACTGGCGCAGCACTGCGCAGCCATAGAAAGTCACCGAGGCGCCGATGCGCGGGATCACCGCATCGAAACCTTCCAGCGGTTTGCCGCGGTAGTGGATCTGCGGCTTGTGGCTGGCAATGTTCATGTAGGCCCGCAGGGTATCGATCACCACCATTTCGTGGCCCCGCTGGGTTCCGGCTTCGACCAGGCGGCGGGTGGAATACAGACGCGGATTGCGCGACAGCACAGCGATCTTCATGCAGCACCTGTGACAGGGGAAAGGGTGGCCGGGAAGGCCGGTTTGTCTTGTACGTATTTCAGCCCGGGGTTGACCACCAACTGGCCGTGGATCAGCGCCTTGGAACCCAGCAACAGGCGGTAGCGCATGTTCTTGCGGCAGGCCAGGGTGAACTCCACCTCCCACACACCATCGCCCAATGCCAGTGACGTGCGGATGACATAGCGGGTCTGGGCCTGGCCATTGGAGCTCTTGATGGTCTTCATGGTCACCAGCGGTGCCTCGCAGCGACGGTGGCGCAGTTGCACCACCGAACCCAGGTGGGCAGTGAAGCGGACCCAGGGCTGGCCGTCGCGTTCGAACGGTTCGATTTCGGTGGCATGCAGGCTGGAGGTGCTGGCGCCGGTGTCGATCTTGGCGCGCAACCCGGCCACGCCAAGGTCGGGCAGGGCTACCCACTCGCGCAGGCCGATCACTGTCAAATGGTCAAATGTCTTCACGAAACGCACCCTGCTGATGAGGTGTTGAACTGTAAGCACGGCGGGGATTTTTTGCATCCGCTCGTTACGGTAGTACAGTTCGATGAAACACAGCGTTCGAGGTAACGGGATGGCACAAAAAGCCGAAGAAGACGACAAGGTCCGCCTGGACAAATGGCTGTGGGCGGCTCGCTTCTACAAGACCCGCGCACTGGCCAAGGCGGCGATCGAGAGCGGCAAGGTGCATTGCCGGGGCGAGCGCTGCAAGCCGGGCAAGGAGCCGCGGGTAGGCGACGAGTTCGTGCTGCGCACCGGGTTCGATGAACGCACGGTGGTGGTAAAAGCACTGTCGGTGGTGCGGCGTGGGGCGCCGGAGGCGCAGACGTTGTACGAGGAAACCGAAGAGAGCGTGCGCCGCCGTGAGCAGGCGGCAGAAATGCGCAAGGCGGGCGCCCTGGGGGTGACGACCGATGGCCGGCCGACCAAGAAGCAGCGGCGGCAGATTCACCAGTTGCATGGCAGTTTCGATTGAAAGGGGCCGCGTTGCGGCCCATCGCGGGCTTGCCGGCGATGGGCTGCGCAGCAGCCCCATGGCCTCACCGGGTGACGGCCATCCGTCCGACCAACGGTAATTTGCCCAGCAGGTTGAACAACGGCGCTGTCCAGCGCATCAGCGCCGCACTGCCCTTGGCCGCCAGCGGGGTGTAGTAGCTCCAGCCCAACGCCAGCACGGCCATCAGCAACCCGCCGATGTAGTCATCTTGCCCCCAGTGGGCACCAGCTACCAGGCGCGGCAGCATGAACAGCAGCGCCAGCCCCCAGATCACCAGGTACTGCACCAGGCGGCGGCTGAACACGCTCATGAACAGCGCCCAGATCAGCAGAACCGAGGCGTGGTCGCCGGGAAAACTGTTGCTTGAGCGGTCCTTCAACTCCCAGGCCTTTTCCAGGTTCGGATAGTAATCGCTCAGGTGCACGACGTTGTCGAACACCATCGATGGGCTGTCGTGTTGCCAGCCCATTGCAGCCACCCACTTGGAAAACAGTGCGCGAATCACCACTAAGAGGACAAGCGTGACCAGAAAGCCGAAAAAGGCCTGGCGAACCTGTGCCGCCTTGAACACCCAGTCGCCGCGGATAAGCACTGCCAGCAGGATCAGGCCAACGACGATGTCGAATGGGCGCAGGCTGCCGAGCGTCCAGATGTAGCGCCAGACGGTGCTTTCCGCCAGCGGGGCATTCAGGCTGTGGAACAGCCATTCGTCGAAAGTCAGGCACAGGATCTGGCCAACGGGCCATAACCAGAAACACAGTAGAACGATGGGAAGCAGCGTACAGGCTGCCAAGGGCCCGAAGGACCACCTTGCTTGGAACAGTGGTGGATTGTCCATAAAATACCTCTATTGCAAACAGGACGCGGAGCGCATCGTAAGCGCTCTATAACGGGGTTCTCGCTCGATTTCCGACAACCCTTGTAACCATTTTGTCATTATTCTCAGATAGCCAAAACCTATGAGCGACTTGCCTGATACCGATTTCACCCAACGTTTCATCTTCGACGAGCGCGATGTGCGCGGCGAGTGGGTGTCTCTCGATGACAGCTACGCCGCGGTGCTGGCGCGTCATGAGTACCCGCAACCGGTGCAGACGCTGCTCGGCGAACTGATGGCCGCCACTGCCCTGTTGGTCGGGGCGCTGAAGTTCGACGGCCTGCTGATTCTGCAGGCGCGTTCGGCCGGGCCGATCCCGCTGCTGATGGTCGAGTGTTCCGGTGACCGCGACATCCGCGGCATGGCCCGCTACGAAGCGGAGCAGATCCCGCCCCACGCGACCCTGTCGGAGTTGATGCCCGACGGCCACCTGACCCTCACCATCGACCCGGTCAAGGGCCAGCGCTACCAGGGTACTGTCGACCTCAATGGCGACAACCTGGCAGAGTGCTTCACCAACTATTTCGTGCAGTCGCAACAGCTCAATACCCGTTTCTGGCTGCATGCCGAAGGCGGCAAGGCCCGTGGCCTGCTGCTGCAGCAATTGCCGCGCGATCGCCAGCCCGACGACGAAGAGCGCGAAGCAAGCTGGCAGCACGTGGTCGCCCTGGCCACCACGCTCAAGGCCGAGGAGTGGGCCTTGGGCAACGAAACCTTGCTGCACCGCCTGTACCACGAAGATGCCGTGCGCCTGTTCGACATCCAGCCGTTGCGCTTCAATTGCAGTTGCTCTCGTGAACGTTCCGGCAATGCGCTGGTCAGTCTGGGCGAGCAGGACGCCAAGGCGTTGGTGGAAGAGTGCGGCGGGCAGGTCGAGATCGATTGCCAGTTCTGCAACGAGCGCTATTTCTTCGACGCCAGTGACGTGGCGCAACTGTTTGCCGGTGGCGGCACGGACGTAGCCTCAGAAACTCGTCACTGAAACGTTTAACTACAGGATAATTTCCTGTCGAATTGCGCAAAAGCGCAGTTCTGACAGGAGGGGCCTACTTTTTTTGGGCGTTTCTGGCATAATCCGGCCACTTTTTTCGCTGTAGTAGTTTTTTCGAGACAACTACAAAACGTTTGGAGCACTCGGCCTCGGGCCGGATGGGGTATCTCATGACGCAAGCCAACAACACCGTGTACACCGACCTGAGCGTCGATGAGCTGGTAAAAGAAGCGCTGCAACGCGGTGAAGGCGTACTAGCCGATACTGGCGCACTGGTCGTGGAGACTGGTCACCGTACTGGCCGTTCGCCGGCTGACCGTTTCATCGTCGAAGAACCTTCCACCCAGGACGCCATTGCCTGGGGCCCGATCAACCGCAAGTTCCCGGCCGACAAGTTCGATGCCCTGTGGGACCGCGTCGAGGCGTTCAACAACGCCCAGGATCACTTCGTTTCCTACGTTCACGTAGGGGCGGCTGCCGAGCACTACCTGCCGGTGAAGATGACCACACAGACTGCCTGGCAGAACCTGTTCGGTCGTTGCCTGTTCATCAACCCGGAGCAGTACAACCCGGCTGGCCGTGGCGAGTGGCAGATCCTCAACGTGGCCAACTTCGTCTGCGAGCCGGAGCGTGACGGTACCAACTCCGATGGCTGCGTGATCATCAACTTCGCCCAGAAGAAGGTGCTGATCGCTGGCATGCGCTACGCCGGCGAAATGAAGAAGGCCATGTTCTCGGTGCAGAACTTCCTGCTGCCGGCTGCCGACGTGCTGCCGATGCACTGCGCCGCCAACATCGGCGAAGCAGGCGACGTGACCCTGTTCTTCGGCCTGTCCGGCACCGGCAAGACCACCCTGTCGGCCGACGAAAGCCGTTACCTGATCGGTGACGACGAGCACGGCTGGGGCGAGGGCGTGGTGTTCAACATGGAAGGTGGTTGCTACGCCAAGTGCATCGACCTGTCCGAGAAGAACGAGCCGGTCATCTGGAAAGCCATCAAGCACGGTGCAGTGCTGGAGAACGTCGTTCTCGACGCCAACAAGCACGCCGACTACACCGACGTCAGCCTGACCCAGAACAGCCGTGCGGCCTACCCGCTGGAGCACGTGGCCAAGCGTTCCGAAGCGAACCTGGGCGGCGAGCCCAACGCAGTCATCTTCCTGACCTGCGACCTGACCGGTGTTCTGCCTCCGGTGTCGATCCTGAACAACGAGCAGGCGGCCTATCACTTCCTGTCCGGCTACACCGCGCTGGTCGGTTCCACCGAAATGGGCTCGGGCGGCGGCATCAAGTCGACCTTCTCTACCTGCTTCGGCGCTCCGTTCTTCCCACGCCCGGCTGGCGAGTACGCCGAGCTGCTGATCAAGCGTATCAACGGCTTCAACTCCAAGGTCTACCTGGTCAACACCGGCTGGACCGGCGGTGGCTACGGCGTTGGCAAGCGCTTCAGCATCCCGACCACCCGTGCCGTGATCGCTGCGATCCAGAGCGGCGCGCTGGTCGGTGCCGAAACCGAGCACCTGGACATCATCAACCTGGACGTGCCGAAAGCTGTTCCGGGTGTTGAAACCGAGCTGCTCAACCCGCGCACCAACTGGGCTGACAAGGCTGCCTACGACGAGGCTGCCAAGGGCCTGGCCAAGCTGTTCATCGAGAACTTCAAGAAGTTCGACGTGTCCGACGCCATCAAGGCCGCTGGCCCGCAGCTGTAAGCTGAAGCCGGTTGCAACGAAAGCCGCCCCTCGGGGCGGCTTTTTTGTTTCTTCCGGCCGACACGCGCCCCTTGTAGCAGCGGCCTTGTGTCGCGATGGGCTGCAGGCAGCCCCGCCAGTTCTGCATCCACGCTGAAATCCAGGGGCCGCTTGGCGGCCCATCGCGACACAAGGCCGCTGCTACGCAGAGCCGGTGCAAGCAGCGGAAATCAGGTTTTTCTGTTTCACTGTCAGCATCCGTTGCGAAGACAAGAGCCAGCCAGATGACCGAATCCCCTCAACGCACTGCCTTCTGCCACTTCCACCCCATCCTTACCCGCCCGCAGGACAACGACCTCAATGGCCATATCGCCGGGGCTACCGTGCATGGCTTCTTCGAAACTGCAATCCAGGCATTTCTTGTCGAACAGGCCGAACTGGACCTGCGCGACGGCGAGCTGGCAGCGTTCGTGGTCAGCTCCGCAGCGGATTTCTACGCGTTGCCGGGCTTTCCGGACGTGCTGGAAGTCGGGTTGGGGGTGACGCGCCTGGCGGGCAGTACGGTGGAGTACCGCCTGGCGCTGTTCCGTCCGGGCGAGCCGGAGGCCTGTGCGGCAGGGACGGTGGTGCAGGTGTTCATCGAGCGCGCCAGCGGCCGGCCGGTAATGCTGGCGGAGACGCTGCAGATGATCCTGTCCGGCGTCATGCTGGAACAGCCGGCATAAAAAAGCCCCGCTGGCAGGGGCGGGGCTTTTGTTGCCGGGGCAGGGCCCTCAGGCGTTAGTCGCGCCAGTGGCGTCTGTGCTTGCGATGGCCGTAGTGGTTGCCATTGTCCCAGTGACGACGGTCGTCGTCATAGCCACGACGGTAGCGGCGGCCATCGTGGTAATCATCTTCGTCGGCCTCCTTGCCCAGGTAGTTACCCAGTGCGCCACCGGCACCACCGCCGGCTGCCGCGCCAATGTAGCTACCGGTAGTGCCGCCGACCGAGCGACCGACCACGTTACCGCCAGCAGCGCCCAGCGCGCCGCCGATTGCAGCCTCGCCACGCTGGCGTTTGTCGGCACCCAGGGCGCCACCGGCTGCACCGCCCAGGCCCGCACCAATGGCGCCGCCTGTGCTACCACCGATGGAGTTGCCCACGACAGAGCCCAGTACCCCACCCAATGCGCCGCCAATGCCGGCCTCGGTGGTGCCGCCTGCCATGGCAACGCCGCTGAGCAAGCTGAAAGACAACAACAGTATCGAGGAGTACTTCTTCATCAAGAGAGCCTCATAGGGATGACGAGGCGAATTTGAGGCTAACAAGCGCGCCTGGCAATGGAAATCCGACGAGTAACACGAGTTGTACACAATTCTCTAAGTTACTGTATTTGCTGTGAAACTTTATCTATTTTTCGCTGTCTGAGACTTTTATGACGAAGCCCTGAACCGCACTGGAACAGGGCTTTTTTCGTTTTTGGCGTTGGGGCTGTTGGCCTCTTTGCGGCTAACTGCTTCTACAGAAACACCACGACTCAGGCCTTGTGATTTTCCCTGTAGGGGCTGCAGCCGCGATTACCGGTACAGCCGGTGCCGTCCACCGCGTCGCCTGCATCGCGGATAAATCCGCTCCTACACACGGCTTCGACTTGACGCTGCACCTGTACATGCGGCTTTGGCCGCGAACAGGCCGGCGCAACCTAGAGGATTCGCCCGTCGCCCTGCGCCCGCTCCAGCTTGATGGCGATGAACTTCGATGTCGGCGTGTAGCTGCCGTCGCCAACACTCTCCAGCGGTACCAGCGGGTTCACCTCAGGGTAATACGCCGCTGCCTGTCCGGCCGGGATGTCGAAGGCCAGCAGGGTGAAGCCCCGCACCCGGCGCACATGCCCGTCCCCCCACAACGACACGATGTCGACCTTCTGCCCCGGCTGGAAGCCCAGGCGAAGGATGTCGGCTTCGTTGACGAACAACACTTCGCGCTGGCCGCGCACACCGCGGTAGCGGTCGTCCAGCCCGTAGACGGTGGTGTTGTACTGATCGTGCGAGCGCATCGACTGCATGATCAGGTCCGGCAGTTGGCCGCTGGCGCGTACACGCTCGTCGAGCAGCGTGTCCGGTAGCCGGTTGGCCTTGAAATTGGCTCGGCCGGTGTTGGTCTTCCACTCGCGGGCGGCGGCGCTGTTGCCCAGGTAGAAGCCGCCCGGCTGGCGCAGGCGCTGGTTGAAGCCGGCAAAGCCGGCGATGGTGTCGCCGATCAGGTCACGAATACGGTCGTAGTCAGCCACCAGCCAACGCCAATCAACCGGGTTGTTGCCCAAGGTAGCGGCGGCAATACCGGCGATGACCGCGGGCTCCGAGCGCATCTGTGGCGATAGCGGTTGCAGCTGGCCATTGGACGCGTGGACCATGCTGAACGAGTCTTCCACCGTTACCGCCTGCGGCCCTTCGGCCTGCAGGTCGATATCGGTACGCCCCAGGCACGGCAGGATCAGCGCCTGCTTGCCGTGCACCAGGTGGCTACGGTTGAGCTTGGTGCTGATGTGCACGGTCAGTTCGCAGTTGCGCAGCGCCTGGGCGGTACGTTCGGTATCCGGCGTCGCCTGGGCGAAGTTGCCACCGAGGCCGATGAACACCTTGGCGCGGCCCTCGAGCATGGCGTGAATCGCCTCGACGGTGTTGTGGCCCTGCTGCCGTGGTACGGGGAAGCCAAAGCGCTTTTCCAGGGCATCGAGCAGCGCCTCTGGGGGGCGTTCGTTGATGCCCATGGTGCGATCACCCTGCACGTTGCTGTGGCCACGCACCGGGCACAGGCCTGCGCCAGGTACGCCGATATTGCCGCGCAACAGCTGCAGGTTGACGATTTCCTGGATGGTCGGCACCGAATGGCGGTGCTGGGTGATGCCCATGGCCCAGCACATGATTACCCGTTTGCCCCGGCAATACATGCGTGCAGCCAGTTCGATGTCGGCCAGGGGCAGGCCGGACTGCGTCTGGATGTGTTCCCATGGTGTGGCATCCACCACCGCCAGGTAGTCGTCGACGCCATGGCCGTGCTCGGCGATAAAGGCGTGGTCGAATACCGCCGGCTCACCCTTGGCCTGGGCTTCGCGCTCCCATTGCAGCACGAACTTGGCCATGCCGCGCAGCATCGCCATATCGCCACCCAGGGCCGGGCGGAAAAACGCCGTATTGGTCGGGCGGTCGCTGTTGGTCAGCATTTCCAGTGGGTGCTGAGGGTGCTGGAAGCGCTCCAGGCCACGTTCCTTGAGCGGGTTGACGCACACCACCTGCGCACCACGCTTCACCGCATCGCGCAGCGGGTCGAGCATGCGCGGGTGGTTGGTGCCCGGGTTCTGGCCCCAGACGAAAATCGCATCGGCGTGTTCGAAGTCGTCGAAAGTGACGGTGCCCTTGCCAACCCCGACGCTTTGCGCCAGCGCCACACCACTGGCTTCGTGGCACATGTTCGAACAGTCGGGGAAGTTGTTGGTGCCGTAGGCGCGCACGAACAGCTGGTACAGGTACGCCGCTTCGTTGCTCGCGCGGCCCGAAGTGTAGAACTCGGCCTGGTCGGGGCTGGCCAACTTGTTGAGTTCGCGTCCGATCATGGCAAAGGCGGCGTCCCAGCTGATCGGCAGGTAGCGGTCGCTGGGGGCGTCGTAGACCATCGGTTCGGTCAGGCGCCCCTGGTATTCAAGCCAGTAGTCGCTCTGACCTAGCAGCGAAGTGACGCTGTAGCGGGCGAAGAAGGCCGCGTCGACGCGGCGCTTGGTCGCCTCCCAGTTCACCGCCTTGGCACCGTTCTCGCAAAACTTGACCATGCCGCTCTCGGGTGAGTCGCCCCAGGCGCAGCCTGGGCAGTCGAAACCGCCGTTCTGGTTGGTCTTGAGCAGCGCGCGAATGTTCTTCAGCGCGTTATCGCTGCCGACCCAGGCCTTGGCCACGCTGCGCAGCGCACCCCAGCCACCGGCGGGGCCGTGGTAGGGCTTGTAGCGAGGAGGGGAGGCTGGGGCGTTTTCCGGGAAGTGCTGGTACGAGGTCACGACTGTTACGACTCCGCCGCGGGGCTATAGACCCGCGGTGCGCTGTGCTTGGGCAGATGGATGAGATTGAGGTTGTGTTTGCGCGCCCATTGCAGGGCAAGGCCGGTGGGCGCCGACAGGCTGACCAGGGTCTGGATACCGGCACGCAGCACCTTCTGGATCAGCTCCAGGCTGCAGCGGCTGGTGACGATGGCCAGGCCGCCCTGGCTGTCGATGCCCTGGCGCAGCAGTGCACCGATCAGCTTGTCGAGGGCGTTGTGCCGGCCGATGTCTTCGCGGCCGAGCAACAGTTCGCCGTTGCGGTCCATGAACAGCGCCGCGTGCACCGCGCCGCAATGCTGGCCAAGGGGTTGGAAAGCATCGATGCGTTCGCGCAGCCCTGCCAGCCATTGCGCAGGCGGTAAAGGGGCGCCAGGCAGCTTGGCCAGGTCCGGCAATGCCTGCTCCAGCGCTTCGACTCCGCACAGGCCGCAACCACTGGTGCCGGCCAACTGGCGGCGCTGGTTCTTCAGGTTCCAGAATGCACGGCTGGAAATCTCCAGGTCGGCATACATCGCCGAGCCACTGCCGGAGAGTTTCAGGTCGTAGATTTCGGCAGTGCCTTCGACAATGCCGCTGCCGACGCTGAAGCCGACCGCGAAGTCCTTCAGGTCGGTGGGGCTGACCAGCATCACTGCCTGGTTCAGGCCGTTGTAGGCGATGGCCAGGGCCACTTCCTCGGCCAGCGGGGTGCTGTCGCGTCGGGCGTCGTTGAGCTGGACGTAATCGTAGGTGTTGCTGGCTGCGGGCATGGACAGGGGCGAGGCCGCGCAGAGCGGAGGCTTGCTTTTCATCGGGGCTGGCTGTTCACCGGAGCTATCGGCAGCTTTTTGATAGCACAAGCCTAGGCGTGCGGGCCGGCGGCGTCTAATCGCTAGGGTCTATGCCTTGATAGAGCGCGTCGATGGAAGATGCGGGTGGGTCGGCGGAGTCTTCGCCTAGACTTCACTGTCCAACGGTTTCACGTCAACAAGGAGAGTGTCATGAGTCTGTTCAGTTTTGTGAAAGAAGCGGGCGAAAAGTTGATCGATCTGCTGACCCCCGGTAATGCCAACGCCGAAGAGCAGCTGAAAAAGCACGTGGAAACTGTCGGCCTGGGTAACCCGAACATCAAGGTCAAGGTAGAGGGGGACAAGATTATCCTCCAGGGCGAGGTGGCCAGCCAGGAGGAAAAGGAGAAGATCATCCTGGCGGCGGGCAACATCAGCGGTGTCGCCAGTGTGGATGACCAGATCACCGTAACCGGGCCGGTGGCGCAGGCGGCGCGGTTCGTGACCGTGGAGAAGGGCGACACGCTGAGTGCCATCTCGAAGAAGGTGTACGGCGACCCCAACAAGTACCAGAAGATCTTCGAGGCCAACAAACCGATGCTCAAGCACCCGGACAAGATCTACCCAGGGCAGGTGCTGCGTATTCCTGACTGATCTCCACAGCCGCTAGCGGCCTCTTCGCGGGCATACCCGCGAAGAGGCCCTCACAGGCCTGCCAATAGCTCCCGGTAGTCCTCGACCGCAGCAAATTCTTCGGTATCCCGCGGCCCCGCCTGGCTATCGGGCTGGCGCACCGCCAGCAAGTGCCCCACGCCGAACCGCCGCGCACTGCGCAGGATCGCCAGGGTGTCATCGATGAACAGGCTGCGCTCCGGCGCAAAGCCGATGTCCGCCTGCAAGGCATCCCAGAATTGCGGGCTTTCCTTCGGGTAGCCATAGTCGTGCGAGCTGATCAGCCGCTCGAAATACGGCGTCAGCTCCACCCGCTCCAGCTTCAGCGACAGGGAATCCCGGTGCGCATTGGTGATCATCACCACGCGCTTGCCGGCCTGGCGAATGGCCGCCAGGAAGGTGTCGGCATCTGGGCGCAGGGCGATCAGGTCGGCGATTTCCCGTTTCAGCTCGCGAATCGGCAGGCGCAGCTCGCGGCTCCAGAAGTCCAGGCAATACCAGTTCAGCGTACCGGCGTTACGCTCGAACAGTGGCTGCAGTTCCATTTCCGCCATGGCCCGGCTCACCCCGTGCAGCTCGGCATAGCGCTGGGGCAGGTGGTCCAGCCAGAAGCGGTTGTCGTAATGCAGGTCGAGCAAGGTGCCGTCCATGTCCAGCAGGACAGTATCGATGGCAGACCAGGGAAGAACAGGCATGGGAAATTCTCGATCAGTCGGCAAGCCACGGTATAGTAACCCGTTCACGCCAAGGAGCCGCCCCATGCGCCAGAAACCCACCGTCCTCAGCCGCGAAATCGTCGCCAGCAGCCGCCTGTTTCGCGTCGAAGCCGTGCAATTGCGTTTCAGCAATGGCAATGAGCGCACCTACGAGCGCCTGGTGGGGCGCGGCAATGGTTACGGCGCGGTAATGATCGTGGCCATGCTCGACGCCGAGCACGCCGTGCTGGTGGAAGAATACTGCGGCGGCACCGATGAATATGAGCTGTCGCTGCCCAAGGGCCTGATCGAGCCGGGCGAGGACGTGCTGGCGGCAGCCGACAGGGAGCTCAAGGAAGAAGCCGGTTTTGGCGCGCGCCAGCTGGAGCACCTGACCGAGCTGTCGCTGTCGCCCGGCTACATGAGCCAGAAGATCCAGGTGGTGCTGGCCAGCGACCTTTACGAAGAGCGCCTGGAGGGCGACGAGCCGGAGCCGATGCGGGTCGACAAGGTCAACCTGCGCGAGCTGTCGGCCTTGGCCATGCACCCGCAGTTCACCGAAGGTCGTGCCCTGGCGGCGCTGTACCTGGCGCGTGACCTGCTGATTCAGCGGGGGCTGCTGGAAGCATGAACGACCTGCAACTGATGCACGAAGTGGTCAAGCTGGCGCTGAAGGCCGGCGAGGCGATCCTGCCGTTCTGGCGTGCCGATGTCGCCGTGACCAGCAAGGCTGACGATTCGCCGGTGACCGCCGCCGACCTGGCGGCGCACCGGGTGCTTGCCGATGGCCTGCTGGCCCTGGCGCCGCAGATTCCGCTGCTGTCGGAAGAAGACTGCAATATCCCGTTGGCCGAGCGCCAGCGCTGGCAGCGCTGGTGGCTGGTCGACCCGCTGGACGGCACCAAGGAGTTCATTGCCGGCAGCGAGGAATTCACCGTCAACATCGCCCTGGTGGAAAACGGCGAGGTGGTGTTTGGCGTAGTCTCGATGCCAACCAACGGGCGCTGTTACTTCGGTGGCCGTGGGCTGGGCGCCTGGCGTGCGCAAGCCGGTGAAGCCGCTGAGCCAATCCAGGTACGCAATGCACCGCCGCTGGGAGAGCGCTTTACCGTGGTGGCCAGCCGTCGGCATTCCAGCCCGGAGCAGGAAGCGTTGCTGGCCGGGCTGGGCGCTGCGTTGGGTGAGCTGGAGCTGGCCAACATTGGCAGTTCGTTGAAGTTCTGCCTGTTGGCGGAAGGTAGCGCCGATTGCTATCCGCGCCTGGCGCCGACTTCGCAGTGGGATACGGCGGCGGCCCAGGGGGTGGTGGAAGGCGCCGGGGGCGAGGTGATCGGACTGGATGGCCTGCCGTTCCGCTACCCGCCACGGGAGTCGTTGCTCAACCCGCACTTCCTGGCGTTGCCGGCCAATGCACAATGGCGCCAGGCCTTCCTGAGCCTGATCTGACCGCCGCACACGATCGTGTAGGAGCGGCCTTGTGTCGCGAAAGGGCCGCAAAGCGGCCCCGGCAATTCAAGCGGCGAAGCTGAAACCTTGGGGCCGCGTTGCGGCCCGATCGCGACACAAGGCCGCTCAGGGTTTCAGCGGTGCAGGACGTACTGCCCGCTGAACCTTACCGCCGGCTCGTCACTACCGGCATTGCTCACCGTGGTTTCCAGCGTCAGCCGCGCCCGCCCGCGACGCTGGTACATCGTCACGAAGCGTTCCCAGGTCTTTTCGTCCGGCGCCGCGCAACGTGCCACCGCCGCCCCGGTCACCGGCAGCGGATAATTGATCTGCCCCTCCTGGATGACGATATGCCCGTCATCGATCCCCAGCTCGCGCAGGCGCAGGTGCAGCCAGCCCCAACCCACCAATACGGCCGCGCAGTACAGGCTGCCACCGAACATGGTGCTCTTGTGGTTGACGTTGGCCGCCAACGGCAGTTGCAGGCGCAGGGTGTGCTGCTGCCAGTCGAGCACCTCCAGGCCCATTTCGCGGGTCAGCGGGATGTCGCCGTGCAGCACGGCCTGGAGATACTGGCTATCGCTATTCATCAACGGTGGTCCTCATGATCGTCTTGCCCGCCGCTGCCACCGTCAAAGCTCAAGCCATGCTTGCGCAACTTGTCGTGCAGGGTCTTGCGGGGAATGCCCAGCGCTTCGGCCAGGCTGCGCATGGAGCTGTGGGGCTGGGCCAGTTCGGCGGCGATCAGCGAGCGCTCGAACTGCTCGACCTGCTCGCTGAGGTTGCCGCTCAGCAGGGGTGCCGCCGGCATCGCGGCAGGCGTTGCCTGGCCATCCAGGGCCAGCTCCAGGCCCAGGGCGAAACGTTCGGCGGCGTTCTGCAATTCGCGCACGTTACCGGGCCAGGCGTGGCGCAGCAGCATGGCGCGTTGGGCCGGCTGCAGGGTGTGCGGGGGCAGGCCATGGCGCTGGCTGGCGGCGTCGGCGAAGTGCTGGAACAGCACCAGGATGTCATCACCGCGTTCGCGCAGCGGCGGAATACGCAGCGGCGCCACGTTCAGGCGGTAATACAGGTCGGCGCGAAAGCGCCCCTGGTCGGCGGACTGGCGCAGGTCTTCCTTGGTCGCGGCGATGATGCGGATGTCCAGCGGGATCAGCTGGTTGCCACCCAGGCGTTCGACTACCCGTTCCTGCAGCAGGCGCAGCAGTTTCACTTGCACATCCAGGCTCATGCTCTCGATCTCGTCGAGGAACAGCGTGCCGCCATTGGCAAACTCGAACTTGCCGATGCGGCGCTTCTGCGCACCGGTGAAGGCGCCGGGCTCATGGCCGAACAGCTCGCTTTCGACCACCGATTCGGCCAGGGCGCCGGCGTTGATCGCCACGAACGGGCCATCGCGGCGGCTGGACAGGTCGTGCAGGGCGCGGGCCACTACTTCCTTGCCCGCGCCGGTCTCGCCCAGGATCAGCACGTCGGCACGGGTGCCAGCCAGGGCGCCGATCTGCTCGCGCAGGCGCTGCATGGCCGGCGACTGGCCGACCAGGCGGGTGGCCAGTTGCTGGCGGTCGCTCAGGGCCAGGCGCAGGCTGCGGTTGTCCAGCACCAGGCGGCGCAAGGCCAGGGCGCGGCGTACGCTGTCGAGCAGCGCGTCACTGGCGAAGGGCTTTTCCAGAAAGTCATAGGCGCCGGCGCGCATCGCCTGCACCGCCAGCGGCACATCGCCGTGGCCGGTAATCAGCAGCACCGGCAGCTCGGCGTCGCGGCCATGCAGCTGTTCCAGCAACTGCAAGCCATCGATACTGGGCATGCGGATATCGCTGACCACTACCCCAGGCCAGTCGGCTTCGATGCGCTCGGCCAGGCCGTGGGCATCGGCCAGGGCGACCACCTTGAGCCCGGCCAGGTCCAGGGTCTGGCTCAGCGCCTGGCGCAGGTGCGGGTCGTCGTCGACCAGGATCACCTGGGCTTGGCTGTCGATGAGTGTCTCGGTGGTCATGCCGAGGGGTCCTCCGAATTGGGCAAAGTAGCGCCAGGCGCGGCCACACGCAGCTGCAAGGTCAGCAGTGCGCCACCTTCCGGGTGGTTGGCCAGCAGCAGTTCACCGCCCAGGGCGCGCATCAGGCTTTCGCAGATGGCCAGGCCCAGGCCCAGGCCCTGGGTGCGGGTCTTGGTGGTGAAGAATGGCTCCTTGGCGTGCTCCAGGGCCTGGCGGCTGAAGCCGGGGCCGTTGTCGCGAATGTACAGGTAGACGCAGTCGTCGCGCTGCTCGGCACTCAGCCACAGGCGGCGGGGGTTGGCCTTTTCGGTCAGGGCATCGAGGGCATTGGCCAACAGGTTGCCGAGCACCTGGCGCAGGCGGGTCTCGCCAGCCTGGACCCACAAGGTGGCTTCCGGCAGGTCGCGAATCAGCTCCACGGCCATGGCGCGCCGACGCTTGGCCAGCAGCGCGAGGGCATCGTCCAGGGCCGGCTGCAGCGCCACGCTCTCCGGTGCATGGCGGTCACGGCGGGCGAAGGCGCGCAAGTGGGCGATGATCGAGGCCATGCGCCCGGTCAGCTCGCCGATCAGCTTGAGGTTGCCGCGGGCGTCCTCGATGCGCTGGTGGTCGAGCAGGATTTCGGCGTTTTCCGCGTAGCTGCGGATGGCCGCCAGCGGTTGGTTGAGTTCGTGGCTGATGCTGGCCGACATGGTGCCGAGCACCGACAGCTTGCCGGCCTGTACCAGCTCGTCCTGGGCGCGCACTGCCTCCTGCTGGGCGTTCTCGCGCTCCAGCACGGCACGCTTGAGGCGGGTGTTCAGGCCTTCCAGGTCGGCGGTGCGCTCGGCCACGCGTTGTTCCAGTTCCTGCCGGCCACGGGCCTCGAAATCGATACGGTCGATGTAGTGGCGGCGCCGTTGCATCACCAGGCCGGCCAGCAGCATCAGCACCAGCAAGGTGCCGGCACCGATGGCCATCACCGTTTGCACCGAGCGGTCGACCAGCATGCGCGGGGCAAGGATGCTGACCTGCCAGCCGGTTTCCGGGATGTCGCGGGTCTGGGCGATCCACGCTTGCGGGTTGAGCACCAGCGGTTGCGGGGCCTGGGTCGGGTAGGGCTGGATGGCGATGATGGCCTGGCGCTCGGCCTCGCTCAGCGGGCGGGTGGCACGGAAGCGCCAGTCCGGCCGTGAGGTGAGGATGACCACGCCATTGTGGTCGGTCAGCAGCAGTTGCTCGGGGGTACGGCCCCACAGGGTTTCGGTGTGGTCGAGGTCGACCTTGACCACCAGCACGCCAACGATGCGCTCCCGGTCGCGTACCGCCGCGGCAAAGAAGTAGCCACGCTTGGCCGATGTGGTGCCCTGGCCGAAGAAGCGCCCCAGGCGGCCGGCCATGGCTTCGTTGAAGTAGGGGCGGAAGGCGAAGTTGCGGCCGACGAAGCTGTCGCGCTTGTCCCAGTTGGAGGCGGCCAGGGTGTTGCCGTTGATGTCCATCAGGTACATCACCTCGGCGCCGGTCTGCTCGACGATGCCTTTGAGCAGGCGGTTGGCGTTGGTCACCGCTTCCAGGCGCAACGGGTCGGCCAGCACGCTGCGCAGCGCCGGCAGGTCGCCGAGGATCTGCGGCAAGGTCTCGTAGCGGTGCAGGGTACCGAGCAGGTTGGCCACGTACAGGTCGAGGGTCTGGCGGTTCTGCGAGGCCAGCTCTTGCTGGTAATAACGTTCGGCCAGGTGATGCAGAGGCCACAGTAACGGGGCCAGGCACAGGGCCAGCAGGGCCAGGCTGCGCCAGCGCGGACGGCGAGGGGGCGTGGGTTTTGCAATCATCACGTAGAGGCGCCAGGAAAGTCTGACGCAATTATGCGCTAGTTAAGGCAGCAGTTCCGCCTTTGCCCATGAACTGCCGACCTTGTCCTTGTCCGACAGCAACGGTGGCTGTTCCAGCCCCCAGTCGATGGCCAGGTCTGGGTCATCCCAGCGGATACAGCGCTCGGCGACTGGGTTGTAGTAGTCGGTGGTCTTGTACAGGAATTCGGCGGCGTCGCTCAGCACTGCGAAGCCATGGGCAAAACCGGGTGGAATCCATAGCTGGCGATGGTTGTTGGCCGACAGCTGCACCGCCACCCACTGGCCGAAGGTGGGCGAACTCTTGCGCACATCCACAGCAACGTCACGGATCTCGCCCTGCACCACGCGCACCAGCTTGCCCTGGGTGTTTTCCACCTGGTAGTGCAGGCCGCGCAGTACCCCCTTGATGGAGCGCGATTGGTTGTCCTGGACGAACGTCGTCGCCACGCCGGTTTGCCGGGCGAACTCACGGGCGTTGAATACCTCGAAGAAGAACCCACGGCTGTCACCGAAGACCTTCGGCTCGATGATCAGGACGTCGGGGATTGCGGTGGGGATGATATTCATGACGGATCGCTGGCCGGTTTGCCTACGTAATGACCCTAGCTGTACTCGACGGTTTTGTCCGCCCTGCGCTGCAACGGCTTCACAAGGCCCGGCTATGGTATGTGCCTTGGGATAGCCGGATGCCTATCGATTGATATCGGCTTAAAGGCGCTGATCGGTCACTTCGACTTCCTATATGATGCTTTAAATGTCGATATATATCGGTTATAAATGGACAAACGCCCCAGCACAGTCCGGCTCAGGGCCATCACAGAGGTCAACCATGAAAACCCTCAACTCCACCCCCCGTGCCGATGGTTTCCACATGCCCGCCGAGTGGGCCCCGCAAACCCAGGTATGGATGGTCTGGCCAGAGCGCCCGGACAACTGGCGCCTGGGCGGCAAGCCGGCACAAGCTGCCCATGTGACCCTGGCCAAGGCGATTGCCCGCTTCGAGCCGGTCACCGTCGCGGTTTCTGCTGCGCAGTACGAAAATGCCCGTCGCCAACTCGACCAGCCGAACATCCGCGTGGTCGAGATCAGCAACGATGACGCCTGGGTGCGTGACACCGGCCCGACCTTCGTCATCAACGACCAGGGTGAAGTACGCGGGGTGGACTGGGGCTTCAACGCCTGGGGCGGCTTCGACGGCGGCCTGTATGCACCCTGGAACCGCGACGAGGAACTGGCGGCCAAGGTGCTGGAAATGGAGCGCTGCCAGCGCTACCACACCGAAGGCTTCGTGCTCGAAGGCGGTTCCATCCATGTGGACGGTGAAGGCACCGTGATCACCACCGAAGAATGCCTGCTCAACCGCAACCGCAACCCGCACCTGAGCCGCGAGCAGATCGAAGCGGTATTGCGTGACCACCTGGCGGTGGACACCGTGGTCTGGCTGCCGGATGGCCTGTACAACGACGAAACCGATGGCCACGTCGACAACTTCTGCTGTTACGTGCGCCCGGGCGAAGTGTTACTGGCCTGGACCGATGATTCCAACGACCCCAACTATGCACGCTGCCACGCTGCCATGGAGGTGCTCAAGCGCACCCGTGATGCCAAGGGCCGTGAATTCATCGTGCATAAAATGCCAATCCCGGGCCCGCTGTTCGCCACCGCTGAAGAATGTGCCGGTGTCGACCAGGTGGCCGGCAGCCAGGAGCGTGACCCGTCGGTGCGCCTGGCCGGCTCGTACGTCAACTTCCTGATCGTCAACGGCGGCATCATCGCCCCAAGCTTTGACGACCCGGCAGATACTGAGGCCAGAGCGATCCTGGAGAAGGTGTTCCCCGATCATGAAGTGGTGATGATCCCCGGCCGCGAGCTGTTGTTGGGCGGTGGCAATATCCACTGCCTGACCCAGCAGCAGCCAGCGCCGATCAAGCGTTGAGCGCAGCGTGAATGAAGAGGCCCGTCACCTGACGGGCCTTTTTCATTTCCGGGCGATGTCCGGTGGGTTGTGCTGGCATATCTTTTGTATTGATTTCAAATGGATAGCCAGATCGGTGGCCCGGCGAGCCCGCGCTATCGATCTGTAACAATACATAAGTAGATTTGCCGTCCACGGGCCTAGGAGTACGTGTAGAGATGAATGCAGCAAGTGAGTCGGCTTTGCGCCCATCGGCAGTGAATCACCAATCGCTCAAGCTTGTGGCGAAGTGGTTGAAACACCATGGAAGCATCAGGGTCAGGACGACCGACCCACGACATCTGCTTGCCGGGCGATATCCCCAAGGCCTGATCAGCGAAGCAGAAATGCAGGCGCTGATGGCGGTGTGGCACTGATCGGTTGTTTGAACCTGCCGGCCCCTGTGGGAGCGGGCTTGCCCGCGAAGGGGCCGGCACAGGCAACAGGCATCTATGAAGGTACAACCCTCGGCCAGCCCCCACCCTGGCCACTTCTCGCTTCACCCTGCCGTCCCACAGCACACGCCCCTGCGTCTTGCCCTGCACCTAGGCCCTCGCCCCACAATCAGTCCGACTTTTCCTACTCAAGATAAATTGCCTGCTGATAGCGCAACGCTAGGCAGAAATGCACTCGGCTTGCCCACATTTTGGTTATAACCATCTTCATTTCACGATTTTTTGACATTTGCAAACGCGCACGGCTAGGATTCGGCCAACGCCTGCTGGCCATCATCGTGGCCACGCAGCTGCCAGAGCCGCCGTGTGAGTACCGGCAGGCCTTCCAGTCTGGATCCGCATAGCGTCGAACCTACGAAGGGGCGTTGGTTCCTGGCGTCATATTGCAGAGCGTTTTTGATTACGAACAAGGAAAACAACATGTTGAAAACCAGGATCAGCCTGGTCGCCCTGGCGATGATCGCCGCGACCCAGGCCCAGGCCAATGACCAGGCCGACAGCAAAGGCTTTATCGAGGACAGCCACGCCAACGTCCTGCTGCGCAACGCCTACATCAATCGTGACAAGAAGCACGGCACCGACGACCAGATCGAATGGGGCCAGGGCGTCATCGCCAACTTCTCTTCCGGCTTCACCCAGGGCACCGTCGGTGTCGGCGTCGATGCATTCGGCCTGTACGCCGTGCGTCTGGACGGCGGCAAGGGCCACAACGGTGGCGCTGGTGTCGACTTCTTCAAGCCATCGGACTTCAAGGACGAGAACGGCAACGCCAACTCGCCGCACAATCTGGCCCGTGGTGGCGCTGCAGTGAAGTTCCGCATCTCCAACACCGTGCTCAAGTACGGTGACCAGATGCCGGCACTGCCTGTGCTGCAATACGACGACGCTCGCCTGCTGCCAGAAAGCTTCACCGGCACCCTGATCACCTCCAAGGAAATCCAGGGTCTGGAACTGAACGCCGGCCGCTTCACCCAGGAAGCGCGCAAGAGCGCCGAGCGCCGTGACGGTGGTGGCCTGAAGTCGATCAACGTGCTCGGTGGCAGCTACAAGTTCACCGACAACTTCACCGCTTCGCTGTACACCGCCGACAACGAAGACGTGATGAAGAAGCACTATCTGGGCCTGAACTACGTCTTCCCGATTGCCAACGACCAGTCCCTGACCCTGGACTTCAACGGCTACAAGTCGGACATCGACAACAAGTTCGTCAAGAGCGCCGAACTCAACGGCGACTCCAACACCATCTGGAGCCTGGCCGCCACCTACGCCTACGGTGCGCACTCGTTCACCATCGCCCACCAGCGCAGCACCGGCAGCACCGGCTACAACTACGGCTGGTACCAGAATGCCGGCGGCGTGGGTGACGGTGGTTCGACCATCTACCTGGCCAACTCGTACTGGTCCGACTTCAACGCCGAAGACGAGCGTTCCTGGCAGCTGGGCTACGGCCTGGACTTCGGTGCCTACGGCATTCCGGGCCTGACCTACAAGCTGGCCTACGTGGTGGGTGACAACATCAATACCCGCAACGTCGCCAACCCGCAGGGCTTCGGCGAAGGTAAAGAGCGCGAGATCTTCAACCAGATCCGTTACGTGGTGCAGGACGGCCCGGCCAAGGACCTGTCGATCAAGCTGCGTAGCTCGTTCGTGCGTACCAACAACGCCGTGCAGCAGAACGGTTACAACGACGACGGCAACGAAGTCCGCGTATTCGTCGAGTACCCGATCAGCATCTTCTGATCAGCAGAGCCTGGGGCTGCAGGGCAGCCCCAGGCTTTTCTGTTACGCCGGCTCCACCTCCCTGCGCCGCACCGCTGCAACCCTCACCTCCCCCTCACCCGTCTCTGGCGCAAAACTGTCGCTACGCGCCATCCGCCACATCCGCGCATAAAACTCGCTTTCAATCGAGCCACTGAGCAATTCGCCCGGCTTGAGAAACGTGTGCAGGTCCGAAAACAAGCCGATTTCGCTTGAGCTGATACGCCGCGCTAGGTGCTTGGGTTTGAGCTGCGAAGGGTGCTCCAGCCCCGCAGCGGCCAGCATCTCTGCCAACGCATGCAGCGTATTGCGATGGAAGCTGGCAACCCGTTCAGCCTTGTCCGGCACCACCAGGGCGCGCTGGCGCAGTGGGTCTTGCGTGGCCACCCCGGTCGGGCACTTGTTGGTGTGGCAGCTCTGCGACTGGATGCAGCCGATGGCGAACATGAAGCCGCGCGCGGAGTTGACCCAGTCAGCGCCGATAGCCAGCACACTGGCGATGTCGAAGGCGCTGACGATCTTGCCCGCTGCGCCAATGCGAATGCTGGAGCGCAGGTTCAGGCCGACCAGGGTGTTGTGCACGAACATCAGGCCCTCGCGCATCGGTACGCCCATGTTGTCGCTGAACTCGCGTGGCGCCGCGCCGGTACCGCCTTCCTTGCCGTCGACGACGATGAAGTCCGGGGTAATGCCGGTGGCCAGCATTGCCTTGGCGATGCCCATGAATTCCCACGGGTGGCCCAGGCAGAACTTGAAGCCCACCGGCTTGCCGCCCGACAGCTCGCGCAGGCTGGCAATGAACTGCAGCAACTCGACCGGCGTGCGGAAGGCACTGTGCGCCGCTGGCGATATGCAGTCTTCACCCTCGCGTACGCCCCGCGTCTGGGCGATTTCGCGGCTGACCTTGTGCCCCGGCAGGATGCCGCCGTGGCCCGGCTTGGCGCCCTGGCTGAGCTTGACCTCGATCATCTTCACCTGCGGCGAGCGGGCCTGCTCGGCGAAGCGCTGCGGGTCGAAGCGACCGTCCTCGGTGCGGCAGCCGAAGTAGCCACTGCCGATTTCCCAGATCAGGTCACCGCCATGTTCGCGGTGGTACGGGCTGATACTGCCTTCGCCCGTGTCATGGGCAAAACGGCCCATGCGTGCACCACGGTTGAGCGCCGCGATGGCGTTGGCGCTGAGCGCGCCGAAGCTCATCGCGGAAATGTTGAAGATCGACGCCGAGTAGGGCAGGCGACACTGCGGCCCGCCGATGGCGATGCGAAACGAGGCAGGGTCCGGCGTGTTTACCGGCAACATGGAATGGCTGATGAACTCGAAGCCGGGCTTGTAGGCGTCGTTGAGCGTGCCAAAGGCTTTTTCGGCGCTTTCGTTCTTGGCCCGGGCGTAGACCAGCGAGCGCTGAGCGCGGGAAAACGGCAGCTTGTCGTCGTCGCCCTCAATCAGGTACTGGCGGATTTCCGGGCGGATGGTTTCGATCAGGTAGCGGATGTTGCCCAGGATCGGGTAGTTGCGGCGCACGGCATGGTGGCTTTGGCGCAGGTCGTTGAGGCCGACCAGGCTGAGCAACGCGGTGATCAGCGTGATGGGCCACAGCCAGGCATGCGTGTGTAGCAACGGCAGGCTGGCGAGGGTGAATAGTAGGCAGAATGCGAGGCAGGCGTAGCGGCTGGGTAGGGAATGTTTCATGGGTCCATCACAGGCGGGATGACCCGGCCTAGGATAGGCAAAGCAGGGTTAGGGAAAACCTGGGGAATCGGTAAAAGACTGTTGCATGGTTGTCATGGCTCTGGCCTGGACGGGCGCCGATTTAATGCATGGTTTGTCAGGGCTTGGGGGCTGTTCCATGCTCGCGGTCGATCGGTTTTTCCAGTTGGTTATCGAAACTGTCCCAGTCTTCGCCGAACAGTTCTGCTGGATGCATGGTCCGGCTCGCGCCGTTGCCGCATGCGAGTGCCTTGGCTGGGCAGTAGAGGTCGCAGCCCCAGCAGATGCGTTCGGGGTGGCTGGGGTTGGTGGGGAATTTCTTGGCCATGGTGAGCTGCCTCGATGGGGGCTGATCTCAGGCTAAGTCATCTGTCTGGAGCGGGCTTGATTGGGGTCAAGTCTGGGGAGGGAGCGAGCGGAGTGTACTTAAAACAAAAAAGGCTCACCTTTCGGTGAGCCTTCTTTGATACTGCGTATGGTGCCGGCACCAGGAATCGAACCCGGGACCTACTGATTACAAGTCAGTTGCTCTACCATCTGAGCTATACCGGCAGTGGGGCGTCATTATAACGATCGGTTGGCGCCTGTAAACCACTTCCTTGCGATTGTTCGCAAATGACCTAAGTTACCGGTCTGAAAGAAGAATTTTCCTACCAGCCGCGGTGGATGGTAGTGACGCTTGGCTCGGTTTTGCCCGGGTTGAAGAACAGCTTGTCGTTGTCGCAGCCACGCTTGCGGCAAGGGCTTTCGGTGCGCAGGGGCAGGCCGTTGTCGCCGCCAAGCTGCATGCCGGGGTGGTTCCAGCCCAGGCTGCTGCGGGGTTGGGGCGGGGTGCTGCTGGCGCAGGCGGTCAGAGCCAGGGTGAGGCACAGCAGGGCGAGGGGCTTGGTCTGGGTCACGATGGTCGGGTCCGTTAGTCCATTGTCGGTTCTGGCGCAACGCCAGAAGGTCGCGGGGCTGGCGGGCAGCGCGCGACGTCACTTTTTAATGATTTGGGGGCGGATGATACACCGTTGCGGTGGTTGAGCATTAGCCTTGTGTTGTCTGGTAGGGCCTCATCGCGGGTGAACCCGCTCCTACAGGTACCGCGTCGCTGTGAAGATAGAGGTCAGACAATTCTGAACTTGGGGGCAAATGCTTCAAGGTTTGGGGGCCTCGGACCTATCCTACGCGCGCCGCTGAAGTATCGCTGTTGTCGGGGAAATGGCTCACGGATACCGTTTTCGGGTCGCTCTGGCGACCGGGTGTGAGAACCCGATTACGAATTTAGCGGCTGCGTTATGGCGACCGTGCGCGGGCAGACTTCGGTCTGGCCGAGGCTTCCTATATTCACTCGGTTTCTCACCCCGTGCACGGTTGCCGCCCTTCGTTCCGTGAGAAGAACGAAGGTGGTAACTCCTTGAGGAATATAGGAGTTTGAAAATTGAAAGATTCTGATCTCAGCAGTCCCAAGCCAATCACCACCGCAGGCGTGGAAACCTTCCTCGCAGCCGGCAACCCGTCCCTCAACCTGCTACGCGTCGAGCCCGGCGTCCCGGCCGATGCTGTCTACGAGCACGTCTCGATCCTGATGGGCTACATCAAGCACCTGGTGCGCGAAGGGGATATGGAGGATGACCATAAATTCCTCGGTGCGGCCGACTATTTGTGCGACATGGCCAAGGCGCTGATGAACGATGTCGAGATTGCCAGGAACAAGGCGCACTGAATCCTGACGCGGACGGGTGTGTGTAGGAGCGGCCTTGTGTCGCGATGGGCTGCGAAGCAGCCCCCAGTACTCTCTGTAATTACGCTAAAAGCGGGGCCGCTTTGCGGCCCATCGCGACACAAGACCGCTCCTACAGGGATTGCGTTGGCAGCTGTGGTCGCTAACCACAACAAATGTTTATGCACAAGTGGCATTGACGGCTTGCGCGAAACGCATGCCGGATCGGCATTCCGCTGGTCTTTGCGCAAACGCCTGTTTTTACTGGGCTTGAAGTACTAGGCGGAATAAGCCAAACGCTTGAAATAGCGCTTGGATCCAACAGCTAATCAAAAGCTTGTACACAGAGTTATCCACAGGTTGTACTGCGGCTAACGGTCGCGTTCGGCGAGAATCAGCAGGTTGCGTGGAGTCAGTGGATAGTCACAGAACAGGCCCAGTTGCACGTTATAGCCGCGTTCTTCCAGAAACAGGGCGCGATCCAGTACCAGCCACAGCTCCAGCGGCCGACGGAACAGGTTGCGCACGCGCTCCAGGTTACGGACCTCGGCCAGGCGTTGCCAGCCGGCTGCTTCCAAGGCCGCCCAGTCCGGGTTGCCGGTCAGTTGCAGTTGCTTGAGCGCGGCCAGGTCGCGGCAGTATTGCTCGAAGGGCTTTTCCAGCCAGGCCACAGGCAACGAAGGCGTCGGTAGGTATTCGGCGCTCTGGCGCTGCTGGCGTTGCAGCAGGTCGAAGCCCAGGCGCCGGGCCATCGAGGTGTCGCGCTGGCGCCGCACGCGGGCGCCGGCGGTGACGGTTTCGCTCAGCGGCAGGCCCAGGTCGTCCAGCGACAGCTGCAGGATGGACGCTTGCGCGGCTGTGGATAACGGCTGGTACTGCTGCGCCGCAATTCGGTTGTAGCAGCAAGGGGCCACGGCCAGCTGCCGGCAGCCTTGCTGGCTGGCCAGCTGCATCAGGCGTACATGCAAGTCGCCACAGGCGTGCAGGGCGACCACGGTTTTGTCGTCTGCCAGGTGGCGGGCGCTGTCGTCGGCCATCACATCCTGGTGCAGGTGCAGCGCCGGCAGGTGATGGTGCGCGCTCAGGGCCTGGCCGGCGGCGACCAGGTCGGCGTCGTATTCCAGGCAGGTCAGCTGCTGGCCAGGTTGCAGCAGGCGGCGGCCGAGGTGGCCTTTGCCGGCGCACCAGTCCAGCCAGTGGCGGGGCTGCGCGCGGAAGCTCAGGTGGCTGGCGAAGGCTTCGATCTGCTGCCATTTGCGACCGGGGACGGCAACGTCGAGGCGGTGGGCGGCAGCGGGCAGGTCGGTGGCCGGGAGGTTGCCAAGGGTAGCGAGCTGTTGGGCTTGCCGGGCCAGTTGTGGGAATGGGGCGGGCAAGGCCGAGGCGGTGCCTTCGCTTTCGGTGTCTGCCAGGGAGCTCTGGCGCAGGTGGGCGGCTAGTTCTGGATGCGCGGTTTCCCACTCCAGTTGCAGGGTAGTGAAGGGGCGGGGTTTCCACAGCTGCTGGTGCTCGATCAGGAATTGGTCGAGGGCCTGGAAGCGGGTGCTTAGGTGGTGGCTGTGGAGGTGGCTGGGCATGGCAAGGATGTGTGGTGGTTTTGAGGACCTCTTCGCGGGCACGCCCGCTCCCACAGGTATAGCGCCACATTCAAGGTTGGCGCTACACCTGTGGGAGCGGGCGTGCCCGCGAAGCAGTCAGTGAAGTTTCAGCGGCCTTGGCAGGCATCCACACGCAGCCAGCGCTCCAGCAGCTTGAAGCCCTGCACCAGCACGAACGAGATCACCAGGTAGAACACCCCGGCGGCAAAGAAGATCTCTACCGGCAGGTAGGTGCGGGCAATGATGGTACGGGCCATGCCGGTCAGTTCCAGCAGGGTCACGGTACTGGCCAGGGCGCTGGCCTTGAGCATCAGGATCACTTCGTTGCTGTACGCCGGCAGGCCGATGCGCGCGGCGCGTGGCAGCATGATGTAGAACAGCGTCTTGCCACGCGACATGCCCAGCGCCCGTGCCGCCTCGATCTCACCCTTGGGGATCGACTGCAGCGCGCCGCGCAAAATCTCGGCGATGTACGCGGCGGTGTGCAGCGTCATGGTCAGCACCGTGCACCAGAACGGATCGCGCAGGTAAGGCCACAGCGAACTCGAACGCACCACGTCGAATTGCGCCAGGCCGTAATAGACCAGGAACAGCTGCACCAGCAGCGGCGTACCGCGGAAGAAGAAGATGTAGCTGAACGGCACGGCGCGCACATACCAGTGGCGCGAAGAGCGGGCGATGCCCAGCGGGATGGCCAGGATCAGCCCGGCCACCACGGCGATGGCTACCAGCTCCAGGGTCAGGGTGGCACCCTGGGCCAGGCGCGGCAGCCATTTGATGATCACTTCCCAGTTCATTACACGGCCCTCGCAAAGCCGCGAGCGGCGCGTTTTTCCATGAAGTGCATGCCGGTCATGGCGATGATGGTCAGGCTCAGGTAGATGCAGGCCGCGACCATGTAGAAGGTGAACGGCTCCTTGGTCACGGTCACGCCGATTTGCGCGTGGCGCATGATTTCTTCCAGGCCGATCACCGACACCAGGGCGGTGTCCTTCATCAGGATCATGAACAGGTTGCCCAGGCCGGGCAGGGCGATACGCCACATCTGTGGCAGGATGATCCGCGACAGGATGCGGCCCTTGGACAGGCCCAGCGCCAGGCCGGCTTCGCGGTGGCCCTTGGGGATCGCCAGGATCGCGCCACGGAACACTTCGGTGGCGTAGGCGCCAAAGCACAGGCCCAGGGCAATCACGCCTGCCGCGAAGGCGCTGAGCTCCAGGCCCGGCATGTTCAAGGCTTCACCGAGGGCATTCATCAAGCCGACGGTGCCGAAATAGATAAGCAGGACCCACAGCAGTTCGGGCACGCCGCGCACCAGGGTCGAATAGAAGCCGCCAAGCCATTGCAAAGGCTTGACCGAGGAAGTCTTGGCCAGGGCGCCGAGCAGGCCCAAAACCAGGCCCAGCAGCAAGGCGCAAAGCGCCAGTTTTACGGTCATCAGGGTGCCGGCCATCATGGCCGGACCGAATCCGTGCAGGTCAATATTCATGGGCAGGTCATTCTAGGGACTGGCGCGCCGCAAGGGCGCGCCAGTCAGGGCGGGTCATTCGATGCTGAACGGGAAGTACTTGTCGTTGATCTTCTTGTACGTTCCGTCGGCCTTGATTTCTGCCAGGGCTTTGTTCAGGTCGTTGCGCAGCTTGTCGTCGCCCTTGCGCACGGCAATGCCGATCTTGTCGCTGTCCATCACCGGCTCGCCCTTGAACTCGAAGTTCGAGCCGTCCTTGCTCTTGAGCCACTCGTACTGCACGTACTTGTCGGCCAGGATGCCGTCGATGCGGCCGGAGACCAGGTCGAGGTAGGCGTTTTCCTGGGTGTCGTACAGCTTGATCTCTACGTCATCGCCGTAGTTGTCTTCCAGCCAGGTGCCAGCCAGGGTGGCGCGCTGGGTGCCGATCACCTTGCCCTTGAGCGAGGCCTTGTCGGTCTTGAAGTCGACGTTCTTCGGCGCGATGAACTGCAGCTTGTTGGAGTAGTACGGGTCGGTGAAGTCCACGGCCTGCTTGCGCTCGTCAGTGATCGACAGCGACGACACCAGGAAGTCGAACTTCTTGGCATTCAGCGCCGGGATGATGCCGTCCCAGTCCGAGGTGACGACCGAGCACTCGACTTTCATCTTGGCGCACAGGGCGTCGCCGATGTCCTTGTCGAAGCCGACCACGTTACCGCTGGCATCCTTGTTGTTGAACGGTGGGTAGGCGGCCTCGATACCCATGCGCAGTTTTTCTGCGGCCATGGCGTTGGCCGACATCACCAGCGTGGCAGCGGCTGCCAGGAGAAACTTCTTGTAAGTGTGCATGTATTGCTCCGTTAACGGTGGCTGGACATGAATTGCTTGCAACGCGCCGAGGTCGGGTTCTCGAACACCTGCTGCGGCGATCCCTGCTCTTCGACCAGGCCCTGGTGCAGGAAGACGACTTCACTGGACACATGCCGGGCAAAGCTCATCTCGTGCGTGACCAGCAGCATGGTACGGCCTTCTTCGGCCAATGCGCGGATAACGTTTAGCACTTCCTGGACCATTTCCGGGTCGAGCGCCGAAGTTGGCTCGTCGAACAGGATGACCTTGGGCTTCATGGCCAGGGTACGGGCAATGGCGGCACGCTGTTGCTGGCCACCGGAAAGCTGGGCGGGGTAACTGTGGCGTTTGTCGTAGATGCCGACCTTGTTCAGCAGCGCTTCGGCGGCTTCGATGGCCTCGGCCTTGCTCTGGCCAAGTACGCGGCGTGGCGCCTCGATGATGTTGTCGAGGATCGACATGTGCGGCCACAGGTTGAAGTTCTGGAAGACGAAGCCGATCTCGCTGCGCAGGCGGTTGATCTGGCGATTGTCGGCGGCGACCAGGTCGCCGTTCTTGGCGGCCTTGAGCTTGAGCGCTTCACCGGCGACGAGGATTTCGCCCTGGTGCGGGTTCTCGAGCAGGTTGATGCAGCGCAGCAGGGTGGACTTGCCGGAGCCGGACGACCCCAGGATGGAGATCACGTCACCGTCGCGTGCGGTCAGCGAAATGCCCTTGAGAATTTCCTGCTCGCCGTAGCGTTTGTGCAGGTTGCGGATTTCCAGCGCGGGCGTGGCCTGAGCCATGTGCGGTCCTCATTGTGTTCGGGTGCGTTCCCAGCTGTTGGCGGCCTTCCTGGCGAGCGCCAAGCTAGCATAGCGGTATCGCGGCGGCCAACAGGGGCGCCAGGTGCTCGGGGCGCTGGTGGGGCAGTTTGTCGCATCGCTGCAGCGCAACGTCGCGCGGATGTCCGCGAAGGTCTCGCCCAGCACCAGAGCCTTGATGAAAAAAGGCGCGATGGTGCCAGCTTTGGCCGGCTCAGGGAAGCGCTTTTAGACCATTCGCGGGTAGATCCGCGCCGCCAAGGCTGCCGCGCCGGTGAAAACAGGTGCACCTGCACAGGCCTTTATAAGGTGTTCGGTTGTACCTGTGGGTTGCACTTTTTTGCCTTGCAGCGGTGCAAAGGTGTTACCGAGGAGCACCTTTGGTGCGTTTGTAAGTGGGTATTCCAGTAATCCGAAGATTTGATGTCCTTTCGGTCAGCTCTTGGCCGAAAGCCCTCCGAACCGCGTGCTGAAAGGCCTGCCGGGCTTTCTGACGAACGCATTCAGCACATGGCGCGCTTATTGCCAGCAGGAAACCGCCGATTGCAGCGACGCCCAGGTCAACCCTTGGCGCGCTTTGTAACCGCAGTCGGGTGGTCCACTCCTTACAAAGGTAGTTTTATGAGCGGTAACAATTCCAATGACCTCGCTCAGGGGCTCAAACAACGGCATGTGACCATGCTGTCCATCGCTGGCGTGATCGGTGCCGGCCTTTTCGTTGGCTCCGGCCACGCCATTGCCGCTGCCGGCCCTGCCGTGCTGCTGGCTTACGCTGCTGCCGGTACGCTGGTCGTACTGGTCATGCGCATGTTGGGTGAAATGGCGGTCGCCTCGCCTGACACCGGTTCGTTCTCTACTTATGCCGACCGCGCCATCGGGCGCTGGGCCGGTTTCACCATCGGCTGGCTGTACTGGTGGTTCTGGGTGCTGGTGATTCCGCTGGAAGCCAACGCCGCCGCAGCCATCCTGCACGCCTGGTTCCCTGCGGTCGACCTGTGGGCGTTCTCCCTGGTGATCACCCTGGCGCTGACCCTGACCAACCTGTGCAGCGTGAAGAACTACGGTGAGTTCGAGTTCTGGTTCGCCCTGCTCAAGGTGCTGGCGATCATCGGCTTCATCGCCGTGGGTTGTGCTGCCTTGTTCGGCTTCGTGCCGAGCAGCCAGGTCAGCGGTGCCAGCCACCTGTTCGACACCCAGGGCTTCATGCCCAACGGCCTGGGCGCGGTGCTGGCAGCCATGCTGACCACCATGTTCTCGTTCATGGGTACCGAAATCGTCACCATCGCCGCGGCCGAGTCGAAGGACCCGGGCAAGCAGATCAGCCGTGCTACCAACTCGGTCATCTGGCGTATCTGCCTGTTCTACCTGGTGTCGATCTTCCTGGTCGTGGCCCTGGTGCCGTGGAACGCCCCGGCGCTGGCCGAAACCGGTTCCTACCAGACCGTGCTGAGCCGCATCGGCGTGCCGAATGCCAAGCTGATCGTCGACATCGTCGTGCTGATCGCGGTAACCAGCTGCCTGAACTCGGCGCTGTACACCTCCTCGCGCATGCTGTTCTCGCTGAGCAAGCGCGGTGACGCCCCGGCCATCGCCCAGCGCACCACCAAGTCGGCTACCCCGCATGTGGCTGTGCTGCTGTCTACCGCAGCGGCGTTCCTTTGCGTGTTCGCCAACTTCGTGGCCCCGGCCCAGGTGTTCGAGTTCCTGCTGGCCAGCTCCGGTGCCATTGCGCTGCTGGTGTACCTGGTGATTGCCGTGTCGCAGCTGCGCATGCGTGCCCAGCGTGAGGCCCGCGGCGAGAAGATTACCTTCAAGATGTGGCTGTTCCCGGGCCTGACCTGGGCGACCATCGCCTTCATCATTGCCATTTTGGTGGTGATGGCGCTGCGTGAAGACCACCGCGCCGAAATCATCGCGACCGCGCTGCTGAGCATTGGTGTGGTGGCGGCGGGCTTGCTGGTGCACCGCAAGCGTGAAGCTGCCGGGCGGGTAGCGCTGGATAACTGATCCGCGCTGGCTGCAAATGAAAAGGCCGCGTCCTGTGCAGGGCGCGGCCTTTTTTGTTGCCTGTTCCGGCCCTTTCGCGGGCTTGCCCGCTCCCACATGGGTGGCGTTGCCTTCAGGCTGGCGGTGAACCTGTGGGAGCGGGCAAGCCCGCGAAGAGGCCGGAACAGGCTACCTGGCCCTGTCAGCCAAACTGCTTCTGTTGTTGCTGCTGCTTGGCAACCAGCTCCGATGCCGCGACATAAGCTGCCTGGAATTCGTCGCTTTCCAGCCAGGCCATGGTGGCCTCTTCGTCTGCACCGTCCAGCCATTTGCGGTAGGCGTTGAACACCAGCACGATGTAGTCGGTGGCGTGTTCTTCCTTGTGCCCCTTGAGCACCAGGCCCAGCAGCGGGTCTACCAGGAACACCGAGATCATCGGTACCAGGCCGCCCTCCTGGGCTTCCTTCATCTTCTTGAACAGCGCATCGTAGCTGCCCGACTCCATGGCCTTGTTGTACACCTGCTCGATGCTGGCACTGTCGCCGGCACTGGCTTTGACCGCCTGGCCGCTGCGTACCATGCGGTTCTGCTTGGCCTTGCTGGCGGCGCGCTTGGCGCGTTTCTGTTGCTTGGTAGGGGTGGCCATGGGGCAAATCCTGAGGCTGCTGGAAATTGCGCGTATTGAAGCGCAATTGCCGGATAAACCCAAGCCGTGTGCCGCCGCGGGGCGATGCTCTCTGCGATGGACATGCCTCCAGCTTATGCCCGCTACCTGAACTGCATAACGTCTCTGCACCGTCATCCCTGTCTGGGTGGCGGCTCACTGCTATGTCAATCGGCGTTTGCAAAACGCGCGCAGCTGCGCGGAAGGAGAGAGCCATGAAGCATTTCTATCTTGTAACCCTGTATGGCTATGACGAGGAGGGTAGACTTTTTTATGCGACCGGTTTCGCCAAGTGCGACCGACAGTCGATCACAAAGGCTGACGTTGCGGCAATTAGCGAAAAAGCCCAGGAAGACAGTGAGTTTCCGCTTGATCTGCACGGAATCTCCTATATGGGCTGCATGACCCAAGATGCTTTCGAGCATCTTCGTTGCATGACAGGCGACTAAGATGCGCCCGCAGCCCGTCTCGGGCTGCGGCGTCTGTCGATGGCAGGTCGGGCGTCAGCCTGCTGGCCGTGGTGTCTCGTCTTCTTCGAAACCACGTGAAGCCCGGCCTACCAGCTGCGGGTCGGGGGCGTGTGCCACCTGCGGGTCCTTGCCCGGGTAGTCCAGCGAATGCAGGAAGTGGCGGATACAGTTGATCCGCGCCCGTTTCTTGTCATCGGACTTGATCACCGTCCAGGGCGCGTCGGCGGTATCGGTATGGAAGAACATCGCCTCCTTGGCGGCGGTATAGTCCTCCCACTTGTCCAGCGACTTGATGTCGATGGGTGACAGCTTCCAGTGCTTGAGCGGGTCGTCCCGGCGCGAGATGAAACGGCGCAGTTGCTCTTCGCGGTTCACCGAGAACCAGTACTTGAACAGCAGGATGCCGCTGTTGCACAGCATGCGTTCCAGCTCCGGCGCCTGGCGCATGAACTCCAGGTACTGCAGTGGCGTGCAGAAATCCATCACCTTCTCGACCCCGGCGCGGTTGTACCAGGAGCGGTCAAAGAACACCATTTCACCCGCCGTGGGCAGGTGCTGGATGTAGCGCTGGAAGTACCACTGGCCTTTTTCCTGCTCGGAAGGCTTCTCCAGGGCCACGATGCGCGCACCGCGCGGGTTGAGGTGCTCCATGAAACGCTTGATGGTACCGCCCTTGCCGGCTGCATCGCGCCCTTCGAACAGGATTACCACGCGCTGGCCGGTTTCCTTCACCCAGCTTTGCACCTTCAGCAATTCGATCTGCAGCGCGTGCTTGGCCTTTTCATAGTCCTGGCGGCGCAGCCGGGTGCGGTAGGGGTAGCTTTCTGGCAGGCGGGCTGAAGTGCTGTCTTCGTTGCTGCCTTTGGGTGCCGTGGCCACTTCCAGGGCTGCGGGTTGCTGGCTGACACGGGTGATGCTCGGCTCCGGCTTGCGCTGGCGTGGGCGGCGGGTGCGGGCTGGGGCGGCAGCAGGTTCGCTGGGGGCGGGGAGCAGGAGGGGGGATTCTTCGCTCATGACGGTCCTTGCGGGTCGATTCGGATGGCCATCTGGCATTCTAGGATGAGCGATTAATGGCATTTTGATGCTGGTCAACAGCGTATGGATAAACAGTTTGAAACAGCTGCAAATTGAATGTAGTGTGAACTACGGTTTACATTTTTCTCATGCACACATTAATTCAAGCCGAGACCTACCGAAGGTGGTTCGCTGCTCTGCGTGATCCACGGGCAAAGGCTCGTATCAACGTCAGGTTGCGTCGAGTGGAGCTCGGGGTGATGGGGGACTGTAAGCCCGTTGCTGTGGGAGTATCCGAACTCAGGATCGATTATGTTCCGGGCTATCGGGTGTATTTCGTTCAACGAGGCTATGAGGTGATCATCCTCTTGGCGGGTGGCGATAAGGCCAGCCAGGCCAGAGATATCAAATCTGCCCTCAAGCTCGCACGAGACCTTTAGGAGGCTGCCATGACAGATATCAAGCTGAGCAAATGGGACGCTGTGGACCATTTGAAAACAGAGGAAGACATGGCCTTGTACCTTGAGGCGTGTCTGGAGGAAAACGACCCGGCACTGCTTGCTGCTGCTTTGGGCGATATCGCCCGTGCCCGAGGCATGGCTCAGTTGGCGCGTGACACCGGCCTGACACGGGAAGGGCTGTACAAGGCGCTGTCTGCGGAAGGTAACCCGAGCCTGGCAACCATCATGAAAGTGATGGCGGCGCTGGGGGTAAGGCTTCATGCCGAGCTGCTGCCGCGCGCTGCAGGATAAGGTTCATGGGATGGTAGCAAGGCCGGTAGGCTGCCATGCCTTGCGCAAAAATCGCAGACAACAAAAAACCCGCACTAGGCGGGTTTCTTGTTGTCGCTTCGGGTAACTTTGCAACCACCAGAAGCTGAAGGTGGTGCCCAGAGACGGAGTCGAACCGCCGACACGAGGATTTTCAATCCTCTGCTCTACCGACTGAGCTATCTGGGCGACGAGGTGAATTAAATAGACTTTCAGACCGCTCGTCAACGACTTTTTGAAAAAATTTTAAATTAATTCCGTCGCTTACGTTCCGTGGGGTCATTCCGAGGGCGGCACGTAGCCTTCCGCCTGGGCGTATTCTTCGCCGGCGAAAAACTTGTCCATCTCGCCCTGGAGGAATTTGCGGTCCTCGGCGTTCATCATGTTCAGGCGCTTTTCGTTGATCAGCATGGTCTGGTGTTTCTGCCAGTCGGCCCAGGCCTTCTGCGAGATGTGTTCGAAGATGTCCTGGCCCTTGGCGCCGGGGTAGGGCGGGCGCTCCAGGCCTGGCAGTTCTTCTTTGTACTTGCGGCACATCACGGTGCGGGTCATCGGGCGTCTCCTGCAATCAGTTCGTCGGCCGCGCGTTTGAGCAGCTTTTTCACCGGGGCGGCAAGGCCCAGGCGCGGCGGGGTGGCGAGGTTATACCAGAGCCAGTCGGCCTCGGCCACGTGCTGGCCGAGCGGGTCGACGCGCACCAGCCAGGGCTCGATCGCCAGCTGGAAGTGGCTGAAGGTATGGGTCAGGCCGTCCATGGCGCGGCTTTCGGCCAGGCGCAGGCCGTGCTGGTAGGCCAGGTCGTCGAGCTGGGCGATGTCGTCCAGTTCCGGCAGGCTCCACAAGCCACCCCACAACCCGCTGGACGGGCGGCGGTAAAGCAGGATGGCGCCTTCGTGGTTGGCCAGCAGCGGCATCAGCGTGCGCCGTTGTGGCAGCGCCTTGCGCGGCTTGGGTTCCGGGTAGCGGGTTTCTTCGCCATGCAGGTGCGCTTGGCAGCCGCGCCGCAGTGGGCAGATCAGGCAGCTGGGCTTGCTGCGGGTGCACAGCGTGGCGCCCATGTCCATCATCGCCTGGGTGTAGTGGTTGGCGCGCTGCTGCGGGGTAAAGCGCTCGGCCGTGGCCCACAGCTGGTTGGCCACCTTGGGCTCGCCAGGGTAGCCGGCCTGGGCGGTGTAGCGGGCCAGCACGCGTTTCACGTTGCCGTCGAGGATCGGTGCGCGGATGCCCATGCTGATGCTGGCGATGGCGCCTGCGGTGGAACGGCCGATGCCGGGCAGCTCGGTGAGCTGCTCGACACTGCGCGGGAATTCGCCAGCATGCTGCTCGACCACGATCTTCGCGGCCTTCTGCAGGTTGCGCGCCCGGGTGTAGTAGCCCAGGCCGGTCCACAGGTGCAGCACCTCGTCCTCGGGCGCTTCGGCCAGGGCCTGCACGGTCGGCAGGGCCTGCATGAAGCGGTCGAAGTAGTTGAGCACGGTGCTGACCTGGGTCTGCTGCAGCATGATTTCCGACACCCACACCCGGTACGGGGTGATGCCCTGCTGCCAGGGCAGGTCGTGCCGGCCGTGCTCGTCATACCAATCCAGCACAGCGCTGGAGAACTGCTCTGGGGTCATCGCTTGAACAGCCCCTTGAGCGCGTCTTTCACTTCCGGGCTCACTTTGTCTCCGAGTTTTTCATCGAGCTTTTCCTGCAGGCGGTTGCCGGCCAGCTTGGCGGCAACCTTGCCCAGGCCGTCCTGGTCCAGGCGGCAGGCCTTGGCGCCCAGCTCCAGCGGGCCGCGGCAACGCAGTGGCACTTCCACGCCAACATAGCGTTCGTTGACCTGGCAGGCCGGGTCGGGCATGGCGCGCTGGTCGCCTTCGACAATCACGCCGACCTTGTAGTCCATGCCTAGCACGCGCAGGTCGAGGTCCCCCTGGCCGTTGACGGTAAGGCCTGGGATGCGCGCCTTGAGGTCCGGGTTGCTGGCGACCCCATTGCGTACCACCAGGCTGCCGCGCAGCTCCTGGAAGGGGGTGTCCTTGCCGCGAGGCTCGCCGTTCAGCGATTTGCGGTTGAGCGTGGCGATGGCCTGGCACAGTTGCTGTTCCAGGTTGGCATTGACCAGCACGCCGTCGTTGATGACGAAACTGGCGTTGCCGTTGAGGGTATCCACCAGGGCCTTGTGGCTGTTGCCGGTGGCGGTCAGGTCGCTGGTCAGGGTCAGCAGGCCTTTGACCGGCGGCTGCTGTTCCTTGCCCTCGGTCTTGATGAAGTGCTCCACCGGTACCCGCTGGATGTTGGTGTTGACGCCCAGTTGCGGCACGGCAGGGCGAACATCGACGGTGCCCTTGGCCTCGAAGGTGCCGTTGTACAGCCCGCCACGCAGGGTTTGCAGGGTCAGCAGGCCGCCCTGGCCGATGGCCTTGAGCTGGGCATCGGTGATCGGCAGTTTATCCAGGGTCAGCGCGCCGAAGGCCAGGTCGGCCTGCAGGTCGAGGGCGCGCAGGCGGTCGACCGGCAACAGCTTGTCGTCGCTCCAGGCTACCTGGGTGGGGGCGTTGGGCAGCGGCGTGGTGCCGGCACCGGCGACCGCGCTGGCTTCCTGCTGCTTGACCTCGGCCTGGCGCGCGGCAGTGGCACCCTTGGCCTGCTCGCTCTTGGCCGGCAGGTAGCGGTCGGCGTCGAAGCTGTCGCCCTTGAGCTGCAGGCGCAGGGCTTGCTTGGCGAAATCCTCGACGGCCACGCGGCCGGTGAAGGTGCTGTCGTCCAGCTTCACGGCCAGGTCTTCCAGGGCCAGGCTGTTCGGCGTGCCTTGCAGGCGGGTGACCATTTCCAGCCTGGAGAAGGCTGCCGGGTCGTTGCTGGCCGGTAGTGGGCGGCCAATGCTGTCGAGGAACGTGCGCAGGTCGAACTGGGCGATGGACAGGCCGCCGCTGAGCTGGGGTGCCTTGTCCAGGTCACGCAGGTTCAGCTCGCCCAGGGCGCGCAGCTGGTTGGCCGATACTTTCAGGCCGCTCCACGAGGCGACATTGGCGCCCAGGTCGACCAGCAGTTGGCCCTGCGCGGCGAAGGTTACAGTCTTGCCGCCGGTTGGCTCGCCCGAGGTTTCGCCCGACAGGCGCATGTCTTCGAAGTTGTAGCGCTTGAGCTTGCGGTCGAAGCGCAACTCGCCGGCCAGCTCGGTGCGGGCCTTGATGTTCGGCTGGCTGGCGCTGAGGAAGGCGCTGGCCTTGAGCGGAATGTTCGCGCCTTCGTGGACCGGGCCGGTGCTCAGCTGGATGCTCTCGGCGCTGTAGCTGTGGCCGGTCTTGGCATCGGTGTACTGCACGCGGGCGTTGTTCACGGTCAGGCTGTCGATATCCAGCTTGACCGCGCGGTCGTTGCTGGGGGCCGGTGCAGGCTGTTGTTCGGCGGGTGCCTGGGCCGGGGCATTGGCCTGCGCGCCGGCGTCCTGGGCGGGCAACGGCTTGCCGATGTCTTCCCAGTTGCCATGGCCCTGTTCGTCACGCGCCAGGGTCAGGTTCAGGCCCTCGACGCGCACGTCGCTCATCTGTACTTCGCGGCGCAGCAGTGGCAGCACACGCACCGACAAGCCCAGCATCTGCAGGTCGGCGAACGGCTCCTTGGGTTTGTTCAAGGTGGCGATGCTTGCTTCGTGCAGCTCCAGGCCCAGCCATGGGAACAGGCTCCAGCCAATGTCACCGTTGAGGGTGAGCTCGACGTGTGCCTTGTCGCGCGCCAGCTGGCGAATCTCGTCTTTGTAGTCGTTGGGATCGAACAGGTGGGTCAGGGCGAAGCCCAGCGCCACGATGATCAGCAGCAACCCGAGAAGCCCAAGTCCCAGGATTTTGCCGAACGCTTTCATGGGCGAGTCCTTGTAGTCGTTTGAAATTCAAGCGCCAGAGTATAGCGCCGCAGTGGTTGTCCCTGCGTATTCGACTAGAGATACAGGGCATTTCCTACGTGTGCATCAGAGGGTAAGGCTTTCGACAACCACGATTTTGCCAGTTCCGCATGTTTCGCCGGCACTGGCCTAATCACCTTCCAGCCAGCGCCCCACAGGCTGCACAAACCTCGCTGGCTGTTGCGTCCCGGTGGGCGCCGGCTTGCCGACGGTAGGGTCGGAACAGGCAGCATGACCGTTTCAGCCGAGCGAAAATTTGCAATATCAGATTGCCTTCACGCTACTTGATGCTGCTACCCTTGCGCCGCTTTGCCTGCATTCCCCCTATAAGAAGGATCCTATCCCATGAGCAGTACCGTCGCGGCGGGGGCCCTGGTCAGTGCGCCAGGCTTCCTGTCGAAGGAGCGCATTATCGCCCGCCCGGGCTTCAACCGCTGGCTGGTTCCGCCGGCCGCCCTGGCCATTCACCTGTGCATCGGCATGGCCTATGGCTTCTCGGTGTTCTGGCTACCGCTGTCGCAAGCCCTCGGCATTACTGCCCCGGTCGCCTGCGCGGCGGACATGGGCTTCATCGCCCGCATGTTCAGCGCCGAATGTGACTGGCCGATCTCGATGCTGAGCTGGATCTACACCTTGTTCTTCGTCTTCCTCGGTTGCTCGGCGGCGGTGCTGGGCGGCTGGCTGGAACACGCCGGCCCGCGCAAGGCCGGGCTGGTGTCGGCGCTGTGCTGGTGTGGCGGCATGCTGATCTCGGCCATGGGGGTGAAAACCCACCAGCTGTGGCTGATGTGGCTGGGCTCCGGTGTAATCGGCGGTATCGGCCTGGGCCTGGGCTACATTTCGCCAGTTTCGACCCTGATCAAATGGTTCCCGGACAAACGCGGCATGGCCACCGGCATGGCGATCATGGGCTTCGGTGGCGGCGCCATGGTCGGTGCACCGCTGGCCACGGCGCTGATGGGGCACTTCGGCAACGCGCAGGAAGTGGGGGTGTGGCAGAGCTTCGTGGCCATGGCGGCGATCTACTTCGTGTTCATGACTGCAGGCGCCTTGGCCTATCGCGTACCGCCAACCGGCTGGAAGCCCGAAGGCTGGACTGCGCCGGCGAAAAAGGCCGGCAACACCATGGTCACCGACCGCCACGTGCACGTCAGCGTGGCGTGGAAAACCCCGCAGTTCACGCTGATCTGGCTGGTGCTGTGCCTGAACGTGTCGGCGGGTATCGGCATTCTCGGCATGGCCTCGCCGCTGTTGCAGGAAGTGTTCGCCGGCAAGCTGCTGGGCAACGGGCTGAGCTTCAGCGAGCTGAACAGCGCCCAGCTGGCGCAGATTGCCGCGATCGCCGCCGGCTTCACCGGCCTGCTGAGTCTGTTCAATATCGGTGGGCGGTTCTTCTGGGCTTCGTTCTCCGATTACATTGGCCGCAAGAACACCTACTTCGCCTTCTTTGCACTTGGGGTTGGCCTGTACAGCCTGGTGCCGAACATGGGCCACCTGGGTAACGTGGCGCTGTTCGTGGCGGCGTTCTGCATCATCCTGTCGATGTACGGCGGTGGCTTCTCCACCGTACCTGCCTACCTGGCCGACCTGTTCGGCACGCAGATGGTCGGTGCCATTCACGGTCGCCTGCTGACTGCCTGGGCGGCGGCGGGCGTGCTGGGGCCGGTGCTGATCACCTACCTGCGCGAGTATCAGCTGGCCGCCGGGGTGGAACGTGCCGCGGCTTACGACATGACGCTGTACATCCTGGCCGGCCTGCTGGTGCTGGGCTTTGTCTGCAACATGCTGGTGCGCCCGGTAGCCGACAAGTACTTCATGAGCGATGCCGAGCTGGCCGCCGAGCGGGCGCTGAGCCACGACAAGGGCGCCGATGGCGTGCAGTCGCTGGAGTGGAAAGCAGCGCCGGGTAGCCTGCCGCTGGTGCTGCTGGCCTGGGCGGTGGTGGTTGTGCCGTTGGCCTGGGGGGTGTGGATTACCCTGCAGAAGACGGCGGTGCTGTTCCATTGATGGAATCATCCGGTACCCACGGGTAACGTGATGATGTAGGAGCGGCCTGGCGTCGCGATGGGGCGCGAAGCGGCCCCAGGGTCTCGGCGCTGATGCAGAAATCGCCGGGGCCGCTTTGCGGCCCATCGCGACCCAAGGCCGCTCCTACAAACAGTCCCGTGTTAGTCGGTTGTATAGACCTGTAGCACTAATCAGCCCCGTAATTCCTCGCCATGCCATATGTCATCCGCGTTTCAAGCGGGCGCGTTCTGGGCCTATAATGAAGCCCTTTTCGCCCAATGATTTTGCGGAGCTGGTGATGGTTGAACGTAAGGCGTCCGTCGAGCGCAACACCCTGGAAACCCAGGTCAAGTGCTCGATCAACCTCGATGGCAGTGGCAAGGCCCGATTCGATATCGGTGTGCCTTTCCTTGAACACATGCTGGACCAGATCGCCCGCCATGGGCTGATCGATCTGGATATCGAGTGCAAGGGTGACACGCATATCGACGATCACCATACCGTCGAAGACGTCGGCATCACCCTGGGCATGGCATTCGCCCAGGCCATCGGTGACAAGAAGGGCATCTTCCGCTACGGCCATGCCTACGTGCCGCTGGACGAAGCGCTGTCGCGCGTGGTCATCGACTTTTCCGGTCGCCCGGGCCTGCAGATGCATGTGCCATACACCCGCGCTAGTGTTGGTGGCTTCGATGTCGACCTGTTCCAGGAATTCTTCCAGGGCTTCGTCAACCACGCCCTGGTGACCCTGCACATCGACAACCTGCGTGGCCACAACACCCACCACCAGATCGAAACCGTGTTCAAGGCATTCGGCCGCGCCCTGCGCATGGCCATCACCCTCGACGAGCGCATGGCCGGGCAGATGCCTTCCACCAAAGGGTGCCTGTAAATGCAGACGGTAGCCGTAATCGACTATGGCATGGGCAACCTGCACTCGGTGGCCAAGGCGCTCGAGCATGTAGGTGCCGGCAAGGTACTGGTCACCAGCGACGCCGCGGTCATCCGCGAGGCCGACCGCGTGGTGTTCCCGGGGGTGGGCGCGATTCGCGACTGCATGGCTGAAATCCGCCGCCTGGGCTTCGACAGCCTGGTGCGCGAAGTCAGCCAGGACCGCCCGTTCCTGGGTATCTGCGTAGGCATGCAGGCGCTGCTGGAGCACAGCGAAGAAAACGACGGTGTCGATTGCATTGGCCTGTTCCCCGGCCAGGTGCGCTTCTTCGGCAAGGACCTGAAGGAAGACGGCGAACACCTGAAGGTGCCGCACATGGGTTGGAACGAGGTGGGCCAGACCAACCACCACCCGCTGTGGCATGACATCCCCGACCGTGCGCGCTTCTATTTCGTGCACAGCTACTACATCGATGCCGGCAAGCCGGCGCAGGTGGTCGGTCGTGGCCATTACGGCGTCGACTTCGCTGCAGCGCTGGCCGATGGTTCGCGCTTTGCCGTGCAGTTCCACCCGGAGAAGAGCCATACCCATGGCCTGCAGCTGCTGCAGAACTTCGTCGCCTGGGACGGGCGCTGGTAAATGAGCAGATCGAAGACCAAGGCCCCAGTCATCACCCTGGCCCCCGAGCAGGAGCGCGCCGCGCTCGACACGCTCAAGCGCTTCCTCGAAGACCGTTTCGAGTTGACGCTGGGTTCGTTCGAGGTGGCCGAGGTCCTCAATGTGTTCAGCAAGGAAATTGCACCCCATTACTACAACAGGGCGATTGCCGATGTTCAGCTGCACCTCAAGGAGCGGTTCGACAGCATCGAAAGCGATCTGTGGGCGCTCGAGAAGCCCTGAAACCCCAAGAACAGACAGGTTCCCAAGATGCTGATTATCCCCGCTATCGATCTGAAGGACGGTGCCTGCGTGCGCCTGCGCCAGGGCCGCATGGAAGACTCCACGGTATTTTCCGATGACCCGGTGAGCATGGCCGCCAAGTGGGTCGAGGGTGGCTGCCGCCGCCTGCACCTGGTCGACCTCAACGGCGCCTTCGAAGGCCAGCCGGTCAACGGTGAAGTGGTTACCGCCATCGCCAAGCGCTACCCGACCCTGCCGATCCAGATCGGTGGTGGCATCCGCTCGCTGGAAACCATCGAGCACTACGTCAAGGCCGGTGTCAGCTACGTGATTATCGGCACCAAGGCGGTCAAGCAGCCAGAGTTCGTTGCCGAAGCGTGCAAGGCCTTCCCGGGCAAGGTCATCGTTGGCCTGGATGCCAAGGACGGCTTCGTCGCCACCGACGGCTGGGCCGAAGTCAGCTCGGTGCAGGTCATCGACCTGGCCAAGCGTTTCGAGGCCGATGGCGTCTCGGCGATCGTCTACACCGACATCGCCAAGGACGGCATGATGCAGGGCTGCAACGTGCCGTTCACCAAGGCGCTGGCAGAAGCTACTTCGATCCCGGTGATCGCCTCGGGCGGCATCCACAACCTGGGCGACATCAAGGCCCTGCTGGACGCCAAGGCCCCAGGCATCATCGGCGCCATCACCGGCCGTGCCATCTATGAAGGCACCCTCGATGTTGCCGAGGCCCAGGCCTTCTGCGACAACTACCAAGGCTGAGGACTGAACCATGGCACTGGCCAAGCGCATCATCCCTTGCCTGGACGTGGACAACGGCCGGGTGGTCAAGGGCGTCAAGTTCGAGAACATCCGTGATGCCGGCGACCCGGTGGAAATCGCCCGTCGCTACGACGAGCAAGGTGCCGACGAAATCACCTTCCTCGACATCACCGCCAGCGTCGATGGCCGCGACACCACCCTGCATACCGTCGAACGCATGGCCAGCCAGGTATTCATCCCGCTGACCGTGGGCGGTGGCGTGCGCACCGTGCAGGACATCCGTAACCTGCTCAATGCCGGTGCCGACAAGGTCTCGATCAACACGGCCGCGGTGTTCAACCCGGAGTTCGTCGGCGAGGCGGCGGACCGTTTCGGTTCGCAGTGCATCGTCGTCGCCATCGACGCCAAGAAGGTTTCCGCGCCGGGTGAAGCACCGCGCTGGGAAATCTTCACCCATGGTGGGCGCAAGCCGACCGGGCTGGACGCGGTGGAGTGGGCGAAGAAAATGGAAGGCCTGGGTGCCGGCGAGATCCTGCTGACCAGCATGGACCAGGATGGCATGAAGAACGGCTTCGACCTGGGCGTCACCCGCGCGATCAGCGATGCGCTGGGTATTCCGGTCATTGCCTCGGGGGGTGTGGGTAACCTGCAGCACCTGGCTGACGGCATTCTGGAAGGGCATGCCAGTGCGGTACTGGCGGCCAGCATCTTCCACTTTGGTGAGTACACGGTGCCGGAAGCCAAGGCCTACATGGCTTCGCGCGGGATCGTCGTGCGCTGAAACAGTGATTGGGGCTGCTTTGCAGCCCATCGCGACGCAAGGCCGGTCCTACAGGGGGATGCGTATCCCTGTAGGAGCGGCCTTGCGTCGCGATGGGCCGCAAAGCGGCCCCATGCCCTCAACCGTGGTTCTTGCCGAGCAAGGCGTGGTAAAGCTCGGTATCGCCAAGAATCCCAACCACCTTGTCGTTGTCCTGCAACACCAGCTTGTTGCCAGTCTGATAACGAATCTGTAGCGCCTCGCGCATTCCGATATCGGCATTGACCAATGTTGGGCGGCGGCCCAGCAGCTCCACATCCTGCCCGGGTGCCCAGTTCTGCAGGTCAAGCCCGTTCTGCCCTTGGCGTGCGCGCTTGATCGAGCCACCTTCGCCAAGGTCCAGCCACGAGTCGATGCCAGGATCGATGCACACCGAGCCGTTGACCCGCTTGCACTGGTCCAGGCTGCGCATCAGGCTGCGGCCGCACAATACGTTCAGCGGGTTGGTATGGGCGACGAAAGTACGCACATATTCATCGGCCGGGTTCAGCACGATCTCTTCCGGCTTGCTGTACTGGATGATCCGCCCGTCCTTCATGATCGCGATGCGGCTACCCAGCTTCAACGCCTCGTCCAGGTCGTGGCTGACGAACACGATGGTCTTGCTCAGCTTCGCCTGCAGGCCCAGCAACTCATCTTGCAGGCCCTGGCGAATCAGCGGGTCGAGTGCCGAGAACGGTTCATCCATCAGCAGGATGTCGGCATCCATTGCCAGCGCCCGGGCCAGGCCCACGCGCTGCTGCATGCCGCCAGACAGTTCGTCCGGCTTCTTGTTGCGCCACTGGGTCAGGCCCACCAGCTCGAGCTTCTCGTCAACCAGCTTGCGCCGTTCCTTTTCAGGGCGGCCCTGCATTTCCAGGCCAAAGCTGATGTTCTCGCGCACCGTCAGCCAGGGCATCAGGGCAAACTTCTGGAACACCATGGCAATGCGCTTGGTGCGCATCATCTTCAGCTCGGCCGGGGTGCAGTGGGCAATGTCGATGTTCTTGCCTTCGTGCTCGACGAACAGCTTGCCGCGGCTGACGGTGTTGAGGCCGTTGATGCAGCGCAGCAGGCTCGACTTGCCGGAGCCGGACAAGCCCATCAGTACGCAGATCTCGCCCTTCTGGATGTCCAGGTTGGCCTTCTCGACACCCACCACCAGGCCGGTTTCCTTGAGGATCTGCTCGCGGGTCTTGCCCTGGTCGAGCAGTGCCAGCGCCTCGCGCGGCTTGCTGGAGAAGATGACGTCGACGTCTTCGAATCGAATGATGCTCATGCTTCACCCCTTACCGGCAGGTCCGGTTGCTTGCAGATACGGTCGAGCATGATCGCCAGCAGCACGATCGCCAGGCCCGCTTCGAAGCCCAGGGAGATATCAGCGGTGTTCAGTGCGTTGACCACAGGTTTGCCCAGGCCGTCAGCGCCGACCAGGGCGGCAATCACCACCATCGACAGCGACAGCATGATGCACTGGGTTACGCCGGCGGCGATGCTCGGCATCGCGTGCGGCAGTTCGATACGGGTAAGCAGCTGGCGGCGCGAGCAGCCGAACGCCTTGCCGGCGTCCATCAGCTCCTGCGGCACGTCGCAGATGCCCAGGTAGGTGAGGCGGATCGGCGCGGCGATGGCGAACACCACGGTCGAGATCAGCCCCGGTACCACACCCAGGCCGAACAGGGTCAGGGTGGGAATCAGGTAGACGAAGGTGGGGACCGTCTGCATCAGGTCGAGTACCGGGCGCATGGCGGTGTAGAACATCGGCTTGTGCGCGGCGACGATACCCAGCGGCACGCCTATGGCCACGCACACTACTGTGGCGAAGGTGACCTGCGCCAGGGTTTCCATGGTTTCCTGCCAGTAACCCAGGTTGAGGATCAGCAGGAACGACAGGGCAACGAATGCAGTCAGCGCCCATTTGCGCTGGATCAGGTGCGCCAGGGCGGCGAACAGGGCGATTAGGACGAACGGGTTGAACCAGGTCAGGGCACTGGTGACGCCATGGATCATGAATTCCAGGCCTTGCGCGATGGCGTCGAAGTAACTCGCGCCGTTCTGGGTAAGCCATTCGACGAACGACGCGATGTACTGCCCCAGGGGTATTTTCTGATCGATAAGCATGATAGCGAGCTTCCACCTGCATAGATTGAACTCAACCCAGGGCAGACACGATCTGCCCTGGGGTAGCGCTATTGCATATTGCGTTATTGCGTCAGTTTGGCCTTGGCCGCCTCGAGGCCGGGCTTGCCGTCCACGGTAGTCACGCCGGCCAGCCAGGCTTCCAGCTTGCCAGGGTTCTCCTTGAGCCACTTCCTGGCGGCCGCCTCGGGTTTCATCTTGTCGTCCAGGACATAGCCCATCATGGTGCTTTCATCCTTGAGCTCGAACGACAGGTTCTTCAACAGCTGGCCAACGTTGCTGCATTCCTGCACATAGCCCTTGCGGGTGTTGGTCAACACGGTCGCCTTGCCGAAGTCGGGGCCGAAGAACTCGTCCCCGCCGGTCAGGTACTGCATCTTGAAGCGGGTGTTCATCGGGTGCGGTTCCCAACCGAGGAACACGATGGCCTCGCCGCGCTTCTGTGCGCGGTCGACCTGCGACAGCATGCCGGCCTCGCTGGACTGCACGATCTTGAAACCAGCGTCCTTCAGGCCGAAGGCGTTCTTGTCGATCATGCTCTGGATGGTGCGGTTGCCATCGTTGCCGGGCTCGATGCCGTAGATCTTGCTGTCCAGTTCCTTCTTGAACTTGGGAATGTCGCTGAAATCCTTCAGCCCCTTGTCATACAGGGCCTGGGGCACAGCCAGGGTGTACTTGGCGTTTTCCAGGTTGGCGCGCACGGTTTCTACAGTGCCGGCGTCGCGGTATTGCTTGATGTCGTTCTCCATGGTCGGCATCCAGTTGCCGAGAAACACATCCAGGTCCTTGCCGGTGGCCAGCGACTTGTAGGTCACCGGTACCGAGATCATGGTGGTGTGTGCCTTGTAGCCCAAGGCCTCGAGCACAACGCTGGTGGTCGCGGTGGTGACCGTGATATCGGTCCAGCCGACGTCCGAGAAGCGTACCGTCTGACACTGCTCGGGCTCGGCGGCCTGGGCCAGCAAGGGTGCGGACAGCAACGCAGCCAGCAACAGCGATGGTGAACCTTTCATGGATGGACTCCTGTGGATTTGTCTTCGGGTTCGCGTGGGTCGCCGGGCTTTCTCAGGGTCCGGTCGACCAGGCCTGCAGAGGGCAGGATGCGTGGCCGTGCTTTACGAGTCGCTTTCGATAATCCTCCAGCGCCGGGCAATCGCCTACTGGTAGGGTCGTAACCAGTACGGAACGGGTCGTATCCAGTACAGGCGATGTCGCTTATGGATTTTTCCATCCCCCTAGGCGCATTTTTGCGTCACCAGGGCGCCCTGAAACGGCATGGAAAGGTTGGCTCCCCATGCAAAAACAGCGCGGCGCTGCTGGACAAAAGTACGTCGGTTGCAGACGGCGAGGGGGACGACAAAAGCCCGATGATGCGTGCATTCAAGGCGGCCCGCTGCTTCAGCCTAGCAGCTGCCGCGCCCTGCGCATGGCGCGCAGAGACAAGCCCATCAAGAGGTGATTCGACAATGGCCATCAGCGTGTTCGACCTGTTCAAGATCGGTGTCGGGCCTTCCAGCTCCCACACCGTCGGCCCCATGCGTGCCGGCGCCCTGTTCGTCCAGGGCCTGCGCGACCGCGGCGAGCTGGAGCGTGTGAAGCGGATCGAAGTGCGCCTGTATGGCTCGCTGTCGGCCACCGGGGTCGGCCACGGCACCGACAACGCCACCATCATGGGCCTGATGGGCGAATGGCCTGACGCCATTGACCCGACCCAGATCGCGCCGCGTATCGCCGACCTGCGGGAAACCCGCACGCTGCTGCTGGACAGCCGCCTGCCCATCGAATTCGTCTGGGCCCGCGACATGCTGCTGCTGGACGAGAACCTGCCGTACCACCCCAATGCCATGACCCTGATTGCCGAAGGCGAGCAGGGCGAGCTGCACCGCGACACCTACTACTCGGTGGGTGGCGGCTTCGTGGTCGATGCTGCCCAGGCCGCCAGCGGCGTGCTGGACGCCGACCAGACGGAGCTGCCGTACGACTTCAACAGTGCCGCTGAACTGCTGCGTCTGTGCAAGCAAAACGACCTCAGCGTGTCGCAATTGATGATGGCCAACGAGAAGGTCTGGCGTAGCGAGGAAGAGATTCGCGCTGGCCTGCACAAGCTGTGGGAGGCCATGCAGGAATGCGTAAACAATGGCCTGAAGTACGAAGGCACGTTGCCTGGCGGCCTTAATGTGCGCCGCCGCGCCGCCAAGCTGCACCGCAACCTGCAGGAGATCGGCAAGCCCAACGTGATTGGCTCGACCATGAGCGCCATGGAATGGGTCAACCTGTTCGCCCTGGCGGTCAACGAAGAGAACGCCGCCGGCGGGCGCATGGTCACGGCACCGACCAACGGCGCTGCCGGCATCATTCCGGCGGTGCTGCACTACTACATGCGCTTCAGTGACGCGGTGAACGAGTCCAGCGTGGTCGACTTCTTCCTCGCTGCCGCTGCGGTGGGCATCCTGTGCAAGAAGAACGCGTCGATTTCCGGTGCCGAAGTTGGTTGCCAGGGTGAAGTCGGCTCGGCCTGTGCCATGGCAGCTGCCGGGCTGGCCGAAGTGCTGGGTGCGACCCCGCCCCAGGTGGAAAACGCCGCTGAAATCGCCCTGGAGCACAACCTGGGCCTGACCTGTGACCCGGTTGGCGGGTTGGTTCAGGTGCCGTGCATCGAGCGCAACGCAATTGCTGCGGTAAAAGCCATCAATGCGGTGCAGATGGCTTTGCGTGGTGATGGCGAGCACTTCATTTCCCTCGACCAGGTGATCCGCACCATGCGTGATACCGGGGCCGACATGCACGACAAATATAAAGAGACCTCGCGCGGTGGCCTGGCGGTCAGCGCCATTGAATGCTGAGTTGTCGAGCCCTCTCAAGGGCCTCATCGCGGCTGAATCCGCTCCTGCAGGGTCATGCATCCCTGGTAGGAGCGGATTCATCCGCGATGAGGCCCTTGAACGTTTCAAGTGCGCCGCGCCCTGTTTCAGTGCGTGGTCTACGCTGTCCGATCGTCGGGTGTCGCTATCAGTACGAGCATTGTCGGTGACACTCAATAGTGTCGTTTCTGGGCAACCAACCCTGCGCGTGTCACCAAATTGCTCAGCAGTTACACGCAAGGCGCTAGCACGGCGGTTTGCAAAGACTTGCCAACTTGATCGAAGCACCTGATTTGCCGAATAAAGGCGTCGTTTTCAGGTTTTTTTGGATGGCCGTTCAATTTCAGGCACGGCCTTTGCGTTGAGATTGGCACAAGCCCCTTGCACATGAGGCGGGGGTAATAACAAGAAATGAATGCCCGCCTGAGGCATACCCTGCATTTGTGTGAGGAGAAATCGCGATGACGTCCTACACCTCCGGGAATCCAACCCAGAACCGCACAGCACCCCAGTCCATCGGGTTTCTTCTATTGGACAATTTCACCCTGATTTCGCTGGCCTCGGCGGTCGAGCCGCTGCGCATGGCCAACCAGTTGTCCGGTCGCGAGCTGTACCGCTGGCACACCCTGACCGTCGACGGCGGCCAGGTGTGGGCCAGCGACGGCCTGCAGATCACCCCGGACGCGGCCATGCACAGCGCCCCACCGATGGACACCGTCATCGTCTGTGGCGGCGTCGGCATCCAGCGCACCGTTACCCGTGAGCATGTCACCTGGCTGCAGGCCCAGGCCCGCCAGTCGCGCCGCCTGGGTGCGGTGTGCACCGGCAGCTGGGCGCTGGCCTGCGCCGGCCTGCTCGACGGTTTCGATTGCAGCGTGCATTGGGAATGTCTGGCGGCCATGCAGGAAGCCTACCCGCGGGTGAACATGAGTACCCGCCTGTTCACCCTGGACCGTAACCGCTTCACCAGCTCTGGCGGCACTGCGCCGCTGGACATGATGCTGCACCTGATCAGTCGCGACCATGGGCGCGAGCTGTCGGCGGCGATCTCGGAGATGTTCGTCTACGAGCGTATTCGCAACGAGCAGGACCACCAGCGCGTGCCGCTCAAGCACATGCTCGGCACCAACCAGCCGAAGCTGCAGGAGATCGTCGCGTTGATGGAGGCCAACCTCGAAGAGCCGATCGACCTCGACGAACTGGCGGTGTATGTGTCGGTGTCGCGTCGCCAGCTCGAGCGGCTGTTCCAGAAGTACCTGCACTGTTCGCCGTCGCGCTATTACCTGAAGCTGCGCCTGATCCGCGCCCGTCAGCTGCTGAAGCAGACGCCGATGTCGATCATCGAGGTGGCCTCGGTATGCGGCTTCGTGTCGACCCCGCACTTCTCCAAGTGCTACCGCGAGTATTTCGGCATTCCGCCGCGTGACGAGCGTGTGGGTTCCAACACCGCGCAGCAGGTGGCCATGATGCCGATCCCGCAGGCCATGACCCTGTCGCCGCACAGCGGGCCGATGGCGGCCCTGAGCCAGGCGCGCAACGAGTCGACCTTTGCCAGTGTGAGGCTCTGAAACGGCACTGGCCCCTTCGCGGATAAACCCGCTCCCACAGGTACTGCACTGCTTTCAAGTTCAGTGCAGTACCTGTGGGAGCGGGTTTATCCGCGAAGAGGCCAGTGCAGGAAAGTTCGGTCAGGCGCGCTGGTTGAACTGCGCCAATGCCGGCAACAGCTGTTTGTCGATGGCCTGGCGCACCGCCGGCAGGATCGTCGCGCTACCGGTATACATCTGCTCCACCATGCCCTTCAGCGCTCGTGCATTAGGCTCGGTCAGCCCGCGCACCACCGCCTCGCAGGCCTGCTCGGCGCTGGCACCGGCCGGAATGTCGAACCCGCGCGCGCGCAGGTGGCCTGCCAGGTCGTCCTGGTCAATCAAATCCGCATGCATCATGGCTGTTGTCCCTTTTATCGCTAAGAGAGTGCTGCTGTGATTTACGACCGATTCTGTGACGCTGGCGACATACCCGCAACCACAGAATGGCGCCATGGCTGCTTTGGCTAAGAACAGGTCGTTTCCGGCTAAATCGAGCTGCCATGAACTGCGCAAACTCAAGCCATCTACCGCAACGGAGGGTTTGGTCACCCTCGTTCGTGCAACGTGGATGCTGCTCGCTCTTGGCCCCGGTTGCTCACGGCTTCCCGGGGCTATTTTTTTGCCTTGAATGTGTTGCGCACCCGTGTAGGAGCGGCCTTGTGTCGCGATGGGCTGCAAAGCAGCCCCGGCAGTTTCTGCATCGATGCTGGAATTCTGGGGCCGCTGCGCGCCCCATCGCGACACAAGGCCGCTCCTACAGCGGCTTGGGGTTCAAGCCCATCACCCGGCCCAGGTACTCGGCTGCTGGCAGATCCTGTTGCTGGTCCACCAACCCCTGCAGCAACCCCACACTGCGCTCACTGAACGGCGCCGACTTCGGCCCGGCCAGGTCCACATGCAGCAGCATCTGCTCGCTGGCCGCCAACGCCTCGTCGACGCCTGCCCGGTGCAGGCTGTGGTAGACGTGCAAGCGCTTGCGATCGAAGCCGATGATCTGGGTCTGCACCCACACCTCGCTGCCCAGCTTCACTTCGTGCAGGTAGTTGATGTGCGCTTCCAGGGTGAACAGCGAATTGCCGCTTTGCCCCCGGCTGTCGGCATCCAGGCCGATGCGCTCCATCAGTGCATCGGTGGCATAGCTGAAGATCAGCAGGTAGAAGGCATCGCGCAGATGCCCGTTGTAGTCGACCCAGTCCTCCTGGACCGGGGTGCGGTAGGTGATCAGTGCGGGCATTACAGGGTCCTCAATCGCCGAAAGCCATGCCGTGCTTGGCCTTGCTGGTTTTCACGGCGTCCAGCACGGCCAGCAGGGTGTCATCACGATAGCGCTCCAGCGCGGCGATGCTACGTTCGCCCAGCTGTTCCGACGTGCCTTCGACCACGTCGTCGATCAGTTTGTCGGTCAGCTCCGGTGCTGGCAGGTAGGTCCACGGCAGCTTCAGCGCCGGACCGAACTGGGCCATGAAGTGGCGCATGCCGGCGTCGCCTCCGGCCAGGGTGTAGGTCAGGAACGTGCCCATGAACGACCAGCGCAGCCCGGCGCCGAAGCGGATCGCATCGTCGATTTCGCCGGTGCTGGCCACGCCGTCGTTGACCAGGTGCAGGGCTTCGCGCCACAGCGCTTCCAGCAGGCGATCGGCGATGAAACCGGGGACTTCCTTGCGCACATGCAGCGGGCGCATGCCCAGCGCGGTGTAGATGGCCTTGGCCGCTTCGATGGCCTCGGGCGCGGTGCGTTTGCCGCCGACGATCTCTACCAGTGGCAGCAGGTACACCGGGTTGAACGGGTGGCCGACCACGCAGCGCTCGGGGTGGGTGGCCGATTCGTAGAACTCGCTGGGCAACAGGCCCGAGGTGCTGCTGCCGATAATGGCGTCGGGTTTGGCCGCGGCGCTGATTTTCGCGTGCAGGTCGAGCTTCAGGTCCAGCCGCTCCGGCGCGCTTTCCTGGATGAAGTCGGCATCACGCACGCATTCCTCGATGGTGGCGACGAACTTCAGCCTGTCCGGGGAAGCACCCGGCGCCAGGCCTTGCTTGTGCAAGGCCGGCCAGGCATTGGCAACACGCTTGCGCAGCGCCTGTTCGGCGCCGGGCGCCGGGTCCCAGGCGACCACGTCCAGGCCGTGGGCCAGGGCGCGGGCGACCCAGCCGCTGCCGATCACGCCGCTACCCAGGGCAGCGAAGGTGTTGATCTGGGTGATGAAGGTCATGGTGTTCTCCTGAATGGATCAGCGGCGTTTGAGGTTCATCTTTTCCCGGCCTTCGGCCGGGGTAAGCACACGGGCACCAAGGCGCGAAATGATTTCCACCGCGCGCTCGACCAGCTGGCCGTTGCTGGCCAGCACGCCACGGTCCAGGTACAGGTTGTCTTCCAGGCCCACCCGCACATTGCCACCCAGCAGCACCGCCTGGGCGGCCATCGGCATCTGCATGCGGCCGATGCCGAAGCCGGCCCAGGTGACATTGGCCGGCAGGTTGTCGACCATCGCCTTCATGGTGGTGGTATCGGCCGGCGCACCCCAAGGAATGCCCAGGCACAACTGGAACAGCGGGTCGTCGAGCAGGCCTTCCTTGATCATCTGCTTGGCGAACCACAGGTGGCCGGTGTCGAAGATTTCCAGCTCGGCCTTGACCCCCAGTTCGGTGATGCGCCGGGCGCCGGCCCGCAGTTGCGCCGGGGTGGAAACGTAGATCGAATTGCCGTCGCCAAAGTTGAGGGTGCCGCAATCCAGCGTGCAGATCTCCGGCAGCAGCGCTTCGACGTGCGCCAGGCGTTCGAGCGGGCCGATCAGGTCGGTACCCGGGCCGAATTCCAGCGGCGTTTCGCCTGGGCCGATTTCCAGGTCGCCGCCCATGCCGGCGGTGAGGTTGACGATGATGTCCACGTCAGCTTCGCGGATGCGTTCCATGACTTCGCGGTACAGCGCCACGTCGCGGCTGAAGCGGCCGGTTTGCGGGTCGCGAACGTGGCAATGGACCACGGTGGCGCCGGCTTTGGCGGCTTCCACGGCGGCTTCGGCGATCTGCTTGGGGGTGACCGGGACCAGGTGGCTTTTCGAGGCGGTGTCGCCGGCGCCGGTGAGGGCGCAGGTGATGATGACGTCGTGGTTCATGGTGGGTTCCTTGTGATAGCTGTGTTGGGCTTTTCGCGGGCGCGCCCGCTCCCACAGGATCTACGTGACCCTGAGTGTGTCGCTGTACCTGTGGGAGCGGGCATGCCCGCGAAGAGGCCGGATCAGTTGGCGGTGAGCTTGAGGTTGTCCGCCGCCGGCTGGCCGTCGAAGGTGGTCACCCCCTCAAGCCAGCGGGCCTTGTCCTGTGGGTGATCCTTGAGCCATTGGCGAGCCGATTCCAACGGGTCCTTGTGGTCGAGCAGCGGCTGCATCATGCGGCTCTCGTCTTCGGCGCTGAAGTTCAGGTTGGCCAGCAGGCGGTGGGCGTTGGGGCAGCGTTCGGCGTAGTCCGGCGCGGTCACGGTCCAGACCGTCGCGCGGCCTTCGTCAGGGCCCAGGGCGTCCTGGCTGTCGCCCAGGTAGACCATGTCGATATTCACGTTCATCGGGTGCGGCGCCCAGCCGAAGAACACCACGGCCTCCTTGCGCCGTACCGCGCGGTCGACGGCGGCGAGCATGCCGGCCTCGCTGGACTCGACCAGCTGGAACTTGCCCAGGCCGAACTGGTTCTTGGCGATCATCGCCTTGATCTGGGTGTTGGCGCCGGAGCCTGGCTCGATGCCGTAGATTTTCCCGCCCAGCTCCTTTTCGAACTTGTGGATATCGGCGAAAGTCTTCAGGCCCTTGTCGGCCAGGTACTTCGGCACCGCCAGGGTGGCGCGGGCATCTTCCAGGCTGGGCTTGTCGAGCACCTTGACCTGCTTGGCGTCGACGAACGGGGTGATGGTTTGGGTCATGATCGGGTTCCAGTACCCGAGGAACATGTCCAGGCGTTTGTCGCGGATGCCGGCGAAGATGATCTGCTGCGACGCACTGGTCTGCTTGGTCTGGTAGCCCAGGCCGTCGAGCAGCACCTGGGCCATGGCACTGGTGGCGATGACGTCGGTCCAGTTGACCACGCCCAGGCGGACGTTCTTGCAGGCCGCGGGTTCGGCGGCATAAAGCGGGGAAGCGACGATAGTGCTCAGGGCTACGGACAACAGGCTGCGGCGGATCAAGCGTTGCATGGTGGCTCTCCATCGGCAGGGCGTTTTTTATGGGGGCCGGCCTCTCTGGGCCGTGTGAACACGCTACGCTGCTGCCAGGGTGGAAAATCGCACCCTGGCGACCAACAATTGCACGGAGGCGACCACCTTTGCCGTGGAGCATGCAATGCCGCAAATCATCCATTTCCTGCTGTTGCCCGGTTTCTCGGCGATGGGCTTCATCAGTGCCTTGGAGCCACTGCGGGTGGCAAACCGTTTCCAAGGCCCGTCGTACAGCTGGCAGGTGCTGAGCCTGGATGGCGGCGCGGTGCAGGCCAGCAATGGCATGTCGGTGAATGCCGATGCGGCGCTGACGGCGGCCGGGCCTGGCGGCGTCCTGTTGATCGTGGCCGGTTTCGACCCCCTGGCCTGCTACGGGCCGGCCTTGCAACACGCGCTGCGCCGCCTCGACCGCGACGGGGTGATACTGGGCGGCATCGACACCGGTGCGGTGGTGCTGGCCGAGGCCGGCCTGCTGGATGGCCACCGCGCCACCGTGCATTGGGAGGCGCTCGAAGCGTTCAAGGAGAACTACCCGAACCTGCAGGCGACCCAGGAACTGTTCGAGATCGACCGGCGGCGTATCACTTGCGCCGGCGGTACCGCGTCGATCGACCTGATGCTCGACCTGATTGCGCAAGCGCACGGCAGTGAACTGGCGGTGCAGGTCTCGGAGCAGTTCGTGCTGGGGCGTATCCGCCAGCGCCAGGACCACCAGCGTATGCAGATCGCCAGCCGCTACGGCATCAGCAACAAGAAGCTGGTAAAGGTGATTGGCGAAATGGAGCGCAACACCGAGCAGCCGCTGAACACCCAGGTGCTGGCCGATGCGGTGCAGGTGACCCGGCGGCAACTGGAGCGGCTGTTTCGCCTGCATCTGGGCGACACGCCCAGCGGTTTCTATTTGCGACTGCGGCTGGACAAGGCCCGCCAGCTGTTGCGCCAGACCGACATGAGCGTCCTGGAGGTAGGGGTGGCGTGCGGGTTCGAATCGGCTTCGTACTTTACCCGCTGCTATCGGGCGCGGTACCAGCGCTGCCCGCGGGAGGACCGTCTGGCCCGGGCGGTTTGATTTGCGCCTGTACCTGCCTCTTCGCGGGCACGCCCGCTCCCACAGGAACCCCGCCGCCCGTGAGCGTTGCGCAGTACCTGTGGGAGCGGGCGTGCCCGCGAAGAGGCCGGTACAGGCTTACTGCTGGCCGATGGACTGCAGGTACTCCGAGCGGTCATCGCTGCGCTGCGCCACACAGGTATCCCAGGCCGCCTGGAATGCCTTGCTGCCAGGCTTCTCGGCAAAGGTCTCGACCTTGCAGTCGGCGTCACGCAACTGCGTCCACAGCTTTTCGGCAGCGTCCATGCGGGTGACCAGTGCGTTCGCCTGGTCGCCTTCGTCGGCATATTGGTCATGGATGCGTTGGATCAGGTCGTCGTACGCCGCTTTCAGCTCGCGCTCGGCAGTCTGCTTGTTGAATGCAGCGCAGGCGTAGGTCTGCTGGTCGGTCTCGACGTTGTCGCAGGGGGTAGTTTCTTCCTCGCCGGCCTGGGCGCCCGACACGACAGCCAGCAATACCAGCCATGCCATTGATTTCATCCGTATTCTCCTCAACAGGCTGACGAATCGCTGGGATTCTCGCTCAGACGACGGCGCTGCGGTAGCTGCCTGAACAAATGTTCATAAAGCGCAGGAAAACGTCGTTATCGAGACTGTCTCTCATCCCCAAACGGCGTAGCCAAGGCGCTGGAACTGGCGCGTTGTCGCGCATTGACGCTTTCGGCAAACCCCCTGTCGTTTTTGCATCGGGGCGCCGTTGGGCACAGGCATATGCTGGCCCCAAAGCGCCGGCACAAGGTTTGGCGCCAACCTATTCAATAAAAGGGGACAGCCTGATGAGCCCAGCCGAACTTCACGCCGACAGCATCGTCATCGACGGCCTGATCATTGCCAAATGGAACCGCGAGCTGTTCGAAGACATGCGCAAAGGCGGGCTGACTGCGGCCAACTGCACGGTTTCGGTCTGGGAAGGCTTCAAGGCAACCGTCGACAACATCGCTGCCAGCCAGAAGCTGATTCGCGACAACAGCGACCTGGTCATGCCGGTGCGCACCACCGCCGACATCCGCAAGGCCAAGGAGCTGGGCAAGACCGGCATCCTCTTCGGCTTCCAGAACGCCCACGCGTTCGAAGACCAGATCGCCTACGTCGACGTGTTCAAGCAGCTGGGCGTGGGCATCGTGCAGATGTGCTACAACACCCAGAACCTGGTGGGCACCGGTTGCTACGAGCGCGACGGTGGCCTGTCGGGCTTCGGCCGCGAGATCGTCGCCGAAATGAACCGCGTCGGCATCATGTGCGACCTGTCCCACGTTGGCTCCAAGACTTCCGAAGAAGTCATCCTCGAATCGAAAAAGCCGGTGTGCTACTCGCACTGCCTGCCGTCGGGTCTGAAAGAACACCCGCGCAACAAATCCGATGCAGAGCTGAAGTTCATCGCCGACCACGGTGGTTTCGTTGGCGTGACCATGTTCGCGCCGTTCCTGGCCAAGGGCATCGACTCGACCATCGACGACTACGCCGAAGCCATCGAGTACACCATGAACATCGTCGGTGAAGACGCTATCGGTATCGGTACCGACTTCACCCAGGGCCACGGCCAGGACTTCTTCGAGTACCTGACCCACGACAAGGGTTATGCCCGTCGCCTGACCAACTTCGGCAAGATCATCAACCCGCTGGGTATCCGTACCGTGGGCGAATTCCCCAACCTCACCGAAACCCTGCTCAAGCGCGGCCACTCCGAGCGCGTGGTGCGCAAGATCATGGGCGAGAACTGGGTCAACGTCCTCAAGGACGTGTGGGGCGAATAAGCCGCTCTCCAAGCCTGTAAGCCCTTGCCAGCAACGCCGGGGCATCCCAAACAAAATTTTTATGGAGTTGAGTTTCCATGGCCAAGATCGCCCCGCAATTGCCAATCGAAGTCGACAGCGAGACCGGTGTCTGGACCAGCGACGCCTTGCCGATGCTGTATGTGCCGCGCCATTTCTTCGTCAACAACCACATGGGTATCGAAGAAGTCCTCGGTGCCGACAAGTACGCCGAGATCCTCTACAAGGCCGGCTACAAGTCCGCCTGGCACTGGTGTGAAAAAGAAGCCGAATGCCATGGCCTGGAAGGCGTGGCGGTGTTCGAGCACTACATGAAGCGCCTGAGCCAGCGCGGCTGGGGCCTGTTCGAGATCCAGGACATCGACCTGGACAAGGGTACCTGCAGCGTCAAGCTCAAGCACTCGGCGTTCGTGTACGTCTATGGCAAGTGTGGCCGCAAGGTCGACTACATGTTCACCGGCTGGTTCGCCGGCGCCATGGACCAGATTCTCGCTGCCCGCGGCAGCTCGATCCGCACCGTGGCCGAACAGGTCTACGGCGGTTCGGAAGAAGGCCACGAAGATGGCCTGTTCGTCGTCAAGCCGTTGTAAGCCGGAGATAGCGTCATGGCATTCGAAGCAATGTTCCAGCCGATTCAGATCGGCAAACTGACCATCCGTAACCGCGTGCTCAGCACTGCGCACGCCGAGGTCTACGCCACTGACGGCGGCATGACGACCGACCGCTACGTGAAGTACTACGAAGAAAAGGCCAAGGGCGGTATCGGCCTGGCGATCTGCGGCGGCTCGTCCGTCGTCGCCATCGACAGCCCGCAGGAATGGTGGTCGTCGGTCAACCTGTCGACCGACCGCATCATCCCGCACTTCCAGAACCTGGCCGACGCCATGCACAAGCATGGCGCCAAGATCATGATCCAGATTACCCACATGGGCCGTCGCTCGCGCTGGGACGGCTTCAACTGGCCGACCCTGATGTCGCCGTCGGGTATCCGTGAACCCGTGCACCGTGCCACCTGCAAGACCATCGAGGTGGAAGAGATCTGGCGCGTGATCGGCAACTATGCGCAAGCGGCACGCCGCGCCAAAGAGGGCGGCCTGGACGGCGTCGAGCTGTCGGCCGTACACCAGCACATGATCGACCAGTTCTGGAGCCCACGGGTCAACAAGCGTACCGACGAATGGGGCGGCACTTTCGAAGGCCGCATGAAGTTCGGCCTGGAAGTGCTCAAGGCCGTACGCGCCGAGGTCGGTGACGACTTCTGCGTGGGCATGCGCATTTGCGGTGACGAGTTCCATCCGGACGGCCTCAGCCATGAGGACATGAAGCAGATCGCCGCGTACTACGACGCCACTGGCATGATCGACTTCATTGGCGTGGTCGGCTCGGGTTGCGACACCCACAACACCCTGGCCAACGTCATCCCCAACATGAGCTACCCGCCGGAGCCGTTCCTGCACCTGGCGGCCGGCATCAAGGAAGTGGTCAAGGTCCCGGTACTGCACGCGCAGAACATCAAGGACCCGAACCAGGCCACGCGTATCCTCGAAGGCGGCTACGTGGACATGGTCGGCATGACCCGTGCGCACATCGCCGACCCGCACCTGATCGCCAAGATCAAGATGGGCCAGATCGACCAGATCAAGCAGTGCGTTGGTGCCAACTACTGCATCGACCGCCAGTACCAGGGCCTGGACGTGCTGTGCATCCAGAACGCCGCGACCTCCCGTGAATACATGGGCGTGCCACACATCATCGAGAAGACCACCGGCGCCAAGCGCAAGGTGGTGGTAGTGGGCGCCGGCCCTGCCGGCATGGAAGCGGCCCGCGTGGCTGCCGAACGTGGCCACGATGTGACCCTGTTCGAGAAGAAGGACCAGATCGGCGGGCAGATCACCATCGCCGCCAAGGCGCCGCAACGCGACCAGATTGCCGGTATCACCCGCTGGTACCAGCTGGAGCTGGCGCGCCTGAAGGTCGACCTGCGCCTGGGCACCGCTGCCGACGTGGCGACCATCCAGGACCTGCGCCCGGACATCATCGTGCTGGCGGTGGGTGGGCATTCGTTCCTTGAGCAGAACGAGCACTGGGGCGCCGCCGAAGGGTTGGTGGTCAGCAGCTGGGACGTGCTCGATGGCAAGGTGGCACCGGGCAAGAACGTGCTGGTGTACGACACCATCTGTGAATTCACCGGTATGTCGGTGGCGGATTTCATCGCCGACAAGGGCAGCCAGGTGGAAATCGTCACCGACGACATCAAGCCGGGCGTGGCCATGGGCGGTACCAGCTTCCCGACCTACTACCGCAGCATCTACCCGAAAGAAGTGATCATGACCGGCGACATGATGCTGGAAAAGGTCTACCGCGAGGGTGACAAGCTGGTGGCGGTGCTGGAGAACGAATACACCGGCGCCAAGGAAGAGCGCGTGGTCGACCAGGTAGTGGTGGAGAACGGCGTGCGTCCTGACGAGCAGCTGTACTACGCGCTGAAGGAAGGTTCGCGCAACAAGGGCCAGATCGACGTGGAGGCGCTGTTCGCCATCAAGCCACAGCCGATCCTCAGCCAGCCGGGCGAAGGCTACCTGCTGTACCGCATCGGCGACTGCGTGGCCCAGCGCAACGTGCATGCGGCGATCTACGACGCCTTGCGCCTGTGCAAGGACTTCTGATCGCTCCGCCTCTCTAGAGGCGGGACTGGCCCCCCTGTAGGAGCGGCCTTGTGTCGCGATGGGCTGCACGGCAGCCCCAGGATTTGTGCAGCGCCACTGACCCCTGGGGCTGCTGCGCAGCCCATCGCGACACAAGGCCGCTCCTACAGGGGTCCGCGCCGCCCTTGAGGGGGCGCAAGTATCCAGCTGTTGTGGGAGCCTCCCATGTTGAACACCCTTCTACCCATCCTGCTGTTCGCTGCCCTTGGCCTGGCAGTGCTCGGCGCCCTGCGCCGGGTGCGCATGTGGCGGCGCGGCCGGCCATCCAAGGTCAACCTGATCGGCGGCCTGCTGGCCATGCCGCGCCGTTACCTGGTGGACCTGCACCACGTGGTCGAGCGCGACAAGTACATGTCCAAGACCCACGTGGCCACCGCAGGCGGCTTCGTGCTGTCTGCCGCATTGGCAATCCTGGTGCACGGTTTCGGCCTGCAGAGCAAGATCCTCGGCTACGCACTGCTGGTGGCCACGGTGATCATGTTCAGCGGCGCCATCTTCGTCTTCAAGCGCCGACTCAACCCGCCAGCACGGCTGTCCAAGGGGCCGTGGATGCGCCTGCCGAAGAGCCTGCTGGCGTTCGCCGCGAGCTTCTTCATCGCCACCCTGCCGGTCGCCGGCATCCTGCCTGCCAATACCGGCGGCTGGGTGATGGTCGCCATTCTCGGCCTGGGCGTGCTGTGGGGCGTGTCCGAGCTGTTCTTCGGCATGACCTGGGGCGGGCCGATGAAGCACGCCTTCGCCGGTGCCCTGCACCTGGCCTGGCACCGCCGTGCCGAGCGCTTCGGCGGCGGCCGCTCCACCGGCCTCAAGCCGCTGGACCTGGAAGACCCGAACGCGCCGCTGGGCGTGGAAAAACCGGTGGACTTCACCTGGAACCAGCTGCTGGGCTTCGATGCCTGCGTGCAGTGTGGCAAATGTGAAGCCATGTGCCCGGCGTTTGCCGCCGGCCAGCCGCTGAACCCGAAAAAGCTCATCCAGGACATGGTCATCGGCCTGGCCGGTGGTACCGACGCCCAGTTCGCCGGCAGCCCGTACCCTGGCAAGCCGATCGGCGAGCATGGCGGCCACCCGCACCAGCCGATCGTCAATGGCCTGGTCGATGCCGAAACGCTGTGGTCGTGCACCACTTGCCGCGCCTGCGTCGAGGAATGCCCGATGATGATCGAGCACGTCGATGCCATTGTCGACATGCGTCGCCACCTCACCTTGGAAAAGGGCGCCACGCCGAACAAGGGCGCCGAGGTACTGGACAACCTGATCGCCACCGACAACCCGGGCGGTTTCGCCCCCGGTGGGCGCATGAACTGGGCCGCCGACCTCAACCTGCAACTGCTGTCGGAGGTGAAAACCACCGAAGTGCTGTTCTGGGTCGGTGATGGTGCCTTCGACATGCGCAACCAGCGGACCCTGCGTTCGTTCGTCAAGGTGCTCAAGGCCTCCGGCGTGGACTTTGCCGTGCTCGGCCTGGAAGAGCGCGACAGTGGCGACGTGGCGCGCCGCCTGGGCGACGAAGCGACCTTCCAGCAGCTGGCCAAGCGCAATATCCAGACCCTGGCCAAGTACAAGTTCCAGCGCATCGTCACCTGCGACCCGCACAGCTTCCATGTGCTGAAGAACGAGTACGGCGCCCTGGGCGGTGAGTACCAGGTGCAGCACCACAGCACCTACATCGCCGAACTGATCGCGGCCAACAAGCTCAACCTCGGCCAGCACAAAGGTGGCAGCGTCACCTACCACGACCCGTGCTACCTGGGCCGCTACAACGGCGAGTACGAAGCCCCGCGGGCAGTACTCAAGGCGTTGGGCATCGAAGTGCGCGAAATGGAACGCTCCGGCTTCCGCTCGCGCTGCTGTGGCGGTGGCGGCGGTGCGCCGATCACCGACATCCCGGGCAAGCAGCGGATCCCCGACATGCGCATGGACGATATCCGCCAGACCGAGGCCGAGCTGGTGGCAGTGGGTTGCCCACAGTGCACCGCGATGCTCGAAGGCGTGGTCGAACCGCGCCCACAGATCAAGGACCTGGCCGAGCTGGTCGCCGACGTGCTGATCGAAGAGGACGCGCCTGCTGCCACCAAGGCGCAAACGGCCAAACGTGAACCTGCGGAGGTGCATTGATGAGCGACATTATCCGCCGCGACCCGCGCGCCGAGTGGATCGCCCGTAACCGTCTGCACCCGCTGCACGCAGCGATGCAGACGCAGCAAACCCGCTGGATGGGGCCGAACGGCCTGATCCGCAAGAACCCTCATGCGATTGCCGCAGGCTTCATCGGCCCGGCCGGCCTCAAGCGCATCGACCGCAGCGGCGCCCAGCAGGGCACCGGTGTGGGCGGGCGGCGCACGGCGGCGGCCGAGGTGCAGCTGCCGCTACACCAGGTAACGGCGCCGGCGTTCTACATTGCCGTAGTGCCGGACATGGTCGGTGGCCGCCTGAGCAGCCACGACCGCGACCTGCTCGGCCTGGCCCACAGCCTGGCCGGCAGCGACGGCGCGGTATTGGCGGTGGTATTCGGTGAGCACAAGGAAAGCAACTTTTCCACAGCTGGCGTCGACCGCCTGCTGGTCATCGAAGGCGAGGCCTTCGAAGGTTATGCACCGGAGCAACTGGTGCAGGGCCTGCGCGCTGTGGATAACCAGTTCACCCCGCGCCACTGGCTGCTGCCCGACAGCCGCACCGGTGGCGGCGAACTTGGCCGACGCCTGGGCGCGGCGCTGGGCGAGCGCCCGGCGACGCGGGTATGGCAGGTCAAGGATGGCCAGTGCATTGGCCGTGCCGGTGCCGGCCAGCAAGACCTGCAACGCGCCGTGCCGCGCCTGATCCTGGCGGCGGCCGAATGCGCCGAGCCGGTCAGCGAAACCCGCCATGAAGCGCTGCCGGTAGAGTTGTCCACAAGTGTTCCGCGCAGCCTGTCGCGTATCGAGGACCTCGGCTCGGTGGCCGTCGACCCGGCCACCATTGCCATGGCCGAGGCCGAGTTCATCGTCTCCGGTGGCAACGGCGTCAAGGACTGGGACCTGTACCACCAGGCTACCGCAGCGCTGGGCGCCACCGAAGGTGCCTCGCGGGTGGCGGTGGACGACGGCTTCATGCCGCGCAACCGCCAGGTGGGCGCTACCGGTACCTGGGTTACCGCACGGGTCTACGTGGCTGTGGGTATCTCGGGTGCGATCCAGCACCTGCAGGGCATTGGCGCCTGCGACAAGGTGGTGGCCATCAACATGGACCCAGGCTGCGACATGATCAAACGGGCCGACCTGTCGGTGATTGGCGACAGCTCGGCAATTCTCAAGGCACTGATCGAGGCTGTGGATAACTACCGCAGCGGCGGCCAGCGCGACGCGGCATAAGGGCACGAGCATGAGTACGAAAGTGATCAGCCTGGTTTCCATCGGTGCCCACCCCAGCTCTGGCCGCGCGCGCCGCGCCGAGCAGGATGCCCGCGCGGTGGAACTGGGCTTGCAGCTGGCTGGGGATAACTTGCAGGTGGTGCATGCCGGCGACCCTCGCGAAGAGGCGCTGCGCGCCTACCTGGGCATGGGCCTCGACCACCTGGATGTGCTGGAGCAGCCGGCCGGTGCCGATGTGCTGAGCGTGCTGGGCGACTACCTGCGTGACGCCGGGGCACAGTTGGTGCTGACCGGCAGCCAGGCAGAGACCGGCGAAGGGTCGGGCATGCTGCCGTTCCTGTTGGCGGAGAAACTCGGCTGGCCATTGATCGTGGGCCTGGCCGAAGTGGAATCGATCGACAACGGCACCGCCCAGGTATTGCAGGCCCTGCCACGTGGCCAGCGGCGCCGGCTGAAGGTGCGCCTGCCGCTGCTGGCGACTGTGGATAACGCCGCGCCGAAGCCGCGCCAGAGTGCCTTCGGGCCGGCGCGCCGTGGTGTCCTGGCGGCGCGCAACGTGGCCATCGTCGAAGACCAGCTGCTGGTCGAGGCCGAGCTGCAGCCGGCACGCCCACGGCCCAAGCGGCTGAAGGTGATCAAGGCCAAGAGCGGCGCCGACCGCATGAAGGCGGCGACTGCCAAGGCCAGTGGTGGCGGTGGCAAGGTGTTGAAAGACGTTACTCCGCAGGAAGGCGCCGAAGCCATCCTCAAGCTGCTGGTGGAAGAAGGCGTGCTGCGATAAAGCCTCCCGCGGTCCCATGTAGGAGCGGCCTTGCGTCGCGATGGGCTGCGCAGCAGCCCCCAGATCTTGAGCCAGACTCAGGATTGTCGGGGCTGCTGCGCAGCCCATCGCGACGCAAGGCCGCTCCTACATTTGGGGCAAGGCATCGGCCGCGTACTTTGCCCACCAAATCTGTTCGCCAACATGTGGATAAAGTGTTGGCGCATGGCCGCAGGCCTCGTATCACGCTGCCTCCAATGATTTGATCAAAAAACAGTCAGGCTCTGTCGGGGCGCTTGCTTGCCTAGCGCATCAGCCTCTTCCGGTTTTTGCCCACAATCGCTGTTAGCCCCTCTGTGGATAATATGTTCGGCATCGGCTGCGAGCCGCGTATTCAAAGGCGTTGACGGATTTGTTCGAAAAATGATCAAAGCCCTGTTTTTAACCTTCCGAACTTGATAATCAGGGTCTTGCAGCGCTTATCCACAGTTCGCTTGCGAACGCTCGTGCGGTTGCTCACAAACTCTGTTGGTGGCTCTGTGGATAAGGTGTATGAACACCGCTGCACCCGAGCGCGCATGCGGGTTTGACCGAGTTGGTCAAATACTGATCAGTGATTCGCTGGGGCAAGTGTTGCAGGGGGGAAGGGTTACACAGCGGGTTTCAGGCGGGGAGTGTAGAAAGGGGAGTCCCCGCCACCAAACAACGTCCAGTGGCGGGGTTGGGCTTACTGTGCCTGTACTTCCTTCAGGTAAGGTGCTGGCTCCGCCCCCAGGTTGTTCAGCAAGCGCTGGCTGTACCAGTCAATGAAGTTGACCACGCCAAACTCGTAGGTCTTCGAGTAAGGGCCCGGCTGGTATGCGGTGGAGTTGATCCCGCGCTGGTTTTCTTCGGCCAGGCGGCGGTCCTGGTCGTTGGTGGCGTCCCACACCTTGCGCATGCGCTCCGGATCGTAATCCACGCCTTCCACGGCGTCCTTGTGTACCAGCCATTTGGTGGTGACCATGGTTTCCTGGGCGCTGATCGGCCACACGGTGAACACGATCATGTGGTCGCCCATGCAGTGGTTCCACGAGTGCGGCAGGTGCAGGATGCGCATCGAGCCCAGGTCCGGGTTCTTGATGCGGCCCATCAGCTTCTGGCAGGCCTGCTTGCCGTCCATGGTCATCGACACGGTGCCCTTGAGCAGCGGCATGCGCACGATGCGGTTACGCAGGCCATGGCTCTTGTGCAGGTACGGGATCTTCTCGGCTTCCCAGGCGGCGGCCGAGGCAGCCACGTGGTCCTTGAATTCCTGGCTGGCGCGCGGGTCGTTGGTGTCGTCCCATTCCAGCAGGGTTTGCAGCAGTTCCGGGTGCGAACCGTTGCAGTGGTAGCACTCGCGGTTGTTTTCCAGCACCAGCTTCCAGTTGGCCTTTTCCATCAAGGTGGTTTGCACCGCCACCTTGGTGTTCTCCATGTCGTACGGCTCCATGTAGTGGTCCAGGGTGGCCAGGAACTCGTCGATGGCAGGCGGGTTTTCCGCCAGGCTGATGAAGATGTAGCCGCCAGCGACCTTCACGTTCACCGGCTTCAGGCCGTACTGGTTCATGTCGAAGTCGGCACCCATTTCGGTGCCGGCGAACAGCAGGCGGCCGTCCAGCTCGTAGGTCCACTGGTGGTACGGGCAGACCAGCTTGGCCACCTTGCCCTTGTCGCTGACGCACAGGCGCGAGCCGCGATGGCGGCAGACGTTGTGGAAGGCATGCACCTTGCCTTCGGCGCCACGCACCACGATGATCGGGTTCTTGCCGATCTGCAGGGTGATGTAGTTGCCCTTGGCCGGGATCTCGCAGGTCATGCCGGCGATCAGCCACTCCTTGTGGAAGATCTCCTGCATGTCGATCTGGAACAGACGCTCGTCGTTGTAGAAAGGCTGGGGCAGCGAGAAGGTGCGCTCGCGGGTCTGCAGCATTTCGGCTGTCGCCTTGCGTGCAGGTTCCAGTGGATCGCCCAGGCTCAGGGTTGCGGTGACGTCCATCGTGTATTCCTCGGGGCCGTGTGCGGCCGGCAAAAGGTGGCTAATCGTTGTTGTGGTGCCGCAAGGCTGCTTATCAAGAAACAGCGGTTGTTTTGCCGTGGAGTGTGCGTCCGAAGACGTCGTGAACCGTATCCATGGGCGACATGGCCGAATTGAATTACGACTCCGCAGCCCCTGTGGTGCGGGGCTGGTCGCGATAAGCACGCCGATGTCGCTGGCAGGAATGTACGTCGCCTTCAGCTTGCGCATTATCCAAGCCATAAAAGGCCAATAGTCGGCTGCTGGAGATGAACATGTCCGATACCTTCCTCAATCCGGTCACCACCCAGACCTGGGCCAACGGCCGCCACATCGTGCGCTGCGTCAAGGTCATCCAGGAGACCTGGGACGTGCGCACCTTCTGCTTCATGGCCGACCAGCCGATCATGTTCTTCTTCAAGCCCGGGCAGTTCGTCACCCTGGAGCTGGAGATCGAAGGCAAGCCGGTGATGCGCTCCTACACCATCTCCAGCTCGCCCTCGGTGCCCTACAGCTTCTCGATCACGGTCAAGCGCGTACCGGGCGGCCTGGTGTCCAACTTCCTCCACGACACCATGCACGAAGGCGCCGAACTGCCGGTGCACGGCCCGGTGGGGCTGTTCAACGCCATCGATTTCCCGGCGCAGAAGGTGCTGTACCTTTCCGGCGGTGTCGGTATCACCCCGGTGATGTCGATGGCCCGCTGGTTCTACGACACCAACGGCAATGTCGACATGGTGTTCGTGCACAGTGCCCGTTCGCCGAAGGACATCATCTACCATCGCGAGCTGGAACAGATGGCCTCGCGCATCCCCAACTTCAGCCTGCACATCATTTGCGAAAAGCATGGCCTGGGTGAGCCGTGGGCGGGTTACCGCGGCTACCTAAACCAGCGCCTGATGGAGCTGATTGCGCCGGACTACATGGAGCGCGTGGTGTTCTGCTGTGGCCCGACGCCGTACATGAGCGCGGTCAAGCGCATGCTCGAAGCGGTGGGCTTCGACATGAAGAACTACCACGAGGAGTCGTTCGGTGCCACGCCGCCGGAAGCCAAGGCGGACGCGGTGGAGCATGCCGAACAGGCTGCCGATGCGCCGGAACTGGATGCCGCCGACCTCAACCTGGTGGAGTTCATCGGCAGCGACAAGAGTATCCGCATCGCTCCGGGCGAGACCGTGCATGCAGCGGCCGCCAAGGTTGGCCTGATGATCCCGAAAGCCTGCGGCATGGGCATCTGCGGCACCTGCAAGGTGCTCAAGCTGGGCGGCGAGGTGGAGATGGAGCACAACGGCGGCATCACCGAAGAGGACGAAGCCGAGGGCTACATCCTGTCGTGCTGCAGTGTGCCGAAAGGGGATGTGCGGATCGATTACTGATCCGCGATTGCAGGGGCTGCTTTGCAGCCCATCGCGACACAAGGCCGCTCCTGCAGGAGACCGCGATCACCTGTGTAGGAGCGGCCTTGCGTCGCGAAAGGGCCGCAAAGCGGCCCCAGGTCTCTCAAGTACGGAACCGTGCTACCAACCCATTCAGATCCACCGCCAGGCGCGACAACTCGGCACTCGCTGCACTGGTCTGATTCGCCCCAGTAGCGCTCTGCACCGACAGGTCGTTGATGTTCACCAGGTTGCGGTCCACTTCCCGCGCTACCTGCGCCTGCTCTTCCGCAGCGCTGGCAATCACCAGGTTACGCTCGTTGATCTGCGCCACCGCCCCGGCAATGGTATCCAGCGCCAAGCCTGCTCCACGGGCGATATTCAAGGTCGATTCGGCACGCTCGGTGCTGGTGCGCATCGAGTTCACGGCCTCTTCGGTACCGCCCTGAATGCTGCCGATCATCCGCTCGATCTCGCTGGTCGACTGCTGGGTACGGTGGGCCAGCGCCCGCACTTCATCGGCGACCACGGCAAAACCACGGCCGGCCTCGCCGGCACGAGCCGCCTCGATCGCCGCGTTGAGTGCCAGCAGGTTGGTCTGGTCTGCCAGGCCGCGGATCACATCCAGCACCTTGCCGATATCACGCGACTGTTCGGCCAGGTGGGTAACCAGCTTGGCGGTGGCTTGTACGTCACCGCTCATGCGCTCGATGGCACCCACGGTTTCCATGACCAGGTCACGGCCATCGCCTGCCGAACGGCTGGCTTCGCTGGAGGCTTCCGAGGTGCTGACGGCATTGCGTGCCACCTCTTCGACGGCGCTGGTCATCTCGTTCACCGCCGTGGCGGCCTGTTCGATTTCGTTGTTCTGCTGCTGCAGGCCACGGGCGCTTTCGTCGGTGACGGCGTTCAGCTCCTCGGCAGCCGAGGCCAGCTGCGTGGCCGAGCCGGCGATCAGCTGCAAGGTGTCGCGCAGCTTGTCCTGCATGCGGGCCATGGCGCGCAGCAGGCGGGCAGCTTCGTCGGTACCCTCGGCATGGATGACGTGGGTCAGGTCGCCGTCGGCGATCTGTTCGGCGCAACTGAGCGCCTCGTCGATAGGCTTGACGATGCTGCGGGTCAACAGCAGGGCGCAGGCAAAAGTCAGCACGGTGGCGGCGACCAGCAGGGCGATCACCAGGGAGAAAGCCACGTCATACTGGTTGGCAGCTTTCGCGTTGGTGTCACGGGTCTGCTCGGTGTTGATCTGTACCAGGGTCTCCATGATCTTGTTGATCTGCTCGGAGTTGGCCTGCAAGTCACGGTTGAGCACATCTCTCAGTTCGTCGAGGCGGCCGGCCTGGTTCAGGCTGCGCATGCGCGCCTCGAGCTGGCGGTACTGGTTGAGCGCCTGGACGTACTGGTCGTACGCGGCCTTTTCGTCAGCGGCAGTGATCAGCGGCACGTAGGTTTCGCGCGCGCGGTCGATCTGCTGGTTGCGCTGCTCCATCAGGTTGAGGATTTCCTGCTGGCTTTGCGGGTCGCGGTTCACCAGCAGGCGGTAGGAGAGGCTGCGCAGGCGCAGGTTCAGCGCGCTGATCTCATCCAGCGTCTTGATGGCCGGGACGCTGATTTGCTCGATGACCAGGCCGGCCTGGCGGATGTTGCCCATCTGCATCAGGGAGAAAGTACCGAGGCCGAGCATCAGCAGGCCGATAAGCGAAAAGCCCAGCAGTGCGCGCGGGGCAATGTTCATGTTGCGTAATGACATGGTGGGCAGATCCAGGAAAGTGAAGGAGAGGCACCCAGTGCGACAGAATGTGTCTCTTTGAGTATCGGTCGTGACCGGCCAGTCTTGAGTGTGCGCCTGACAAAATCCCGAGTTGGCCCAGGTGTTCCTGACCGGCGGTTGACCCAGGTCGGAACAAGGGGCCGGTTACCCTGTCAATCTGCGGGTTCGACACGTTGTGAATCCGATATTTAATGGCGACGGGCGGCACTTTTCTTTATCGTGTGCGCCCCCCGCAACAACCTGAGATAGACCCATGCTGGAAGCTTCCCTGAATCAAATCGAGCAACTGGTCAACGACCTGCTGCAGAAGAACGCCCAACTGACCGAGCAGAACGCCGCCCTCGGCCAGGAACTGGCCCAGGCCAAGGAAGAGAACGAGACCCTGCAGCTGTCGCTGATGGAGCAGGAAGAGAAGCACGGCAGCACCGCCGCGCGCCTGCAGGCGCTGATCGAACGCGCCAACGCTGGCGTCGTCGGCGCATGACACTACGTGCTCAGCCGATCAATGTCGTGTCGATCCTCGGCAACGACTATTCGATCAAGGCGCCTGAAGGCCAGGAAGCAACCCTGGCCCAGGCCGTGCAAATGCTCAACACCGCCCTGGCCCAGACCAAGCGCCAGTACCCGACCCTGATCGGTGACAAGTTGCTGGTGCTGGCCGCGTTGAACCTGTGTTCGCGACAGATCGAACTGCAGGATGAGCACCGCAAGACGCTGGAGCGTACCCAGGCGCAGATAGATGCCACCGTGGACACCATCGTCCGGACTATCGCCGAACAATGACGGCCTGATACCGAGGTGCCTGTGAGAGCGAGCGTGTCGAGGCTTCGAACCACCGCAAACACCGGCGCAGCCGGTGCCAGACACAGTGATGAAGTAATCCTGGGCATCCCCGCTGGCACGGGCGGGAAGCTGTTGTTCTAGATCACTGGATTAACTGGATACGCAAGTGTATACACTTCCCGCAAAACAATAATTATGCGGGGAGCAGGGGCATGCGTATCTGGCGTAAAAGCATCCAGTGGCAGTTGATCACCAGCATGGGCGCCGCCCTGCTGGTGAGCATTCTGGTCGTAGTCATCATTTTCACCGTGGCGCTCAATCGCCTCACCGAACGCTACCTGGTGGGCAGTGCCTTGCCGGCCAGCATCGAGGCCATCCGCAACGACATCGAACGCATGCTCGGCCAGCCGCTGGTAGCGGCGGCAGACATCGCTGGCAACACGCTGCTGCGCGACTGGCTCGCCGCAGGTGAGAACCCCGCGCAGGCCCCGCAGTTCATCGAATACCTCACCGCCGCCAAGCAGCGCAACCAGGCGTTCACCACCTTGTTCGTCTCCACCGAGAGCGGCCACTACTACAACGAGAACGGGCTGGACCGTACCCTCAGCCGCAGCAACCCCAAGGACCAGTGGTTCTACGGCTACATCGACAGCGGTGCCGAGCGGTTCATCAATATCGACATCGATGGCGCCACGGGCGAGCTGGCCCTGTTCATCGACTACCGGGTGGAAAAGCATGGCCAACTGGTCGGCGTCGCCGGTATGGGCCTGCGCATGACCGAGCTGTCGCAGCTGATCCACGACTTCAGCTTTGGCGAACACGGCAAAGTGTTTCTGGTGCGTAACGATGGCCTGATCCAGGTGCACCCGGATAACGCCTTCAGCGGCAAGCGCCAGCTGGCCGAGCAGCTCGGTGGGGACGCCGCCAAGGCGGTGCTGAGCGGGGCGCAGGGCCTGCGCAGCAGCCGCTTCAGCCGAGACGGCGAAAGCTACCTGGCGCTCGGCCTGCCCTTGCGCGACCTGAACTGGACCCTGGTCGCCGAGGTGCCGGAGCAGGAGATCTACGCGCAAATGCACCAGGCAGTGTGGCTGACCAGCCTGATCGGTGGCGCCGTGGCGCTGGTCTCGCTGCTGCTGGTGGTGCTGTTGGCCCGCGGCCTGGTGCGGCCGATCCGTCGCGTCACGGCTGCGCTGGTGCAAATTGGCAGTGGCGCGGGTGACCTCAGCCAGCGCCTGGACGATTCACGCCTGGACGAGTTGGGTGACCTGGCTCGCGGTTTCAACCGCTTCCTCGACAGCCAGCGGCGGCTCATCGGTGAAGTGCTGCAGACCTCCGAGCGGCTGCACCAGGCAGTTGAACAGGTGACCGTGGTGGTGGACAACACGGCCGAACGTTCCGGGCGCCAGCAGGAAATGACCGAAATGGTGGCTACCGCCGTACACGAAATGGGCCTGACCGTGCAGGACATTGCCCGCAATGCCGGCGATGCGGCCCAGGCCTCGCAGGCGGCGCGCGATGAGGCCGTGCAGGCGCGCGAAGTGGTTCGGCGCTCGGTCCAGGGCATCGAAGGTATGTCGGGCGATATTGGCAAGGCGGCCGCTGCTGTCAGCCAGTTGGCCGGTGAAGTCGCCTCGATCGATGAAGTATTGGCGGTGATCCGCAGCATTTCCGAACAGACCAACCTGCTGGCGCTGAATGCTGCCATCGAGGCCGCACGGGCAGGCGAGATGGGGCGCGGGTTTGCCGTGGTGGCCGATGAAGTGCGCACCTTGGCGCGGCGCACGCAGCTGTCCACCGACGAGGTGCAGCAGATGATCCAGCGCCTGAAGCAGGGCGCGGGCGTGGCGGTGAGTTCGATGCAGGCGGGGCAGCAGGCGACTGGCAGCGGTGTCGAGGCGAGCCAGCGTACAGGCGCATCGCTGGGGGCCATTACCGACCGGGTCGAGCACATCAGCGACATGAACCATCAGGTCGCGACGGCGACCGAAGAGCAGTCGGCGGTGACCGAGGAAATCAACCGCACGGTGCAGGGGATTTCCGACCTGGCGCGGGAGACCGCGGCAGAGGTGCAGGGCTGTCGCGAGGAGTGCCGGGCATTGCGTGGGCTGGCCGATGACCTGGCGCGGCAGATGGGCGGGTTCAGGCTTTAGATCGCCGGGGCCGCTATGCGGCCCATCGCGACACAAGGCCGCTCCTACAAGGGAACGCAATCCCGTGTAGGAGCGGCCTTGTGTCGCGATAGGAGGGCGAAGCCCTCCCGGCAATCCCTCAGCCAGCGATGATCGCGCGGATATCCGCCGCCAGCTCGCGCACTCGCTCTTCCTCGGTATCCCACGAGCACATGAAGCGCGCCCCACCACTGCCAATGAAGGTGTAGAACCGCCAGCCTCTGCTACGCAGCGCTTCGATCGCATGCTCCGGCATCTGCAGGAACACCCCGTTGGCCTCCACCGGGAACATCAGCTCCACCCCAGGCAGGTCGCTGACCAGCGAGGCCAGCAGCTGCGCGCAGCGGTTGGCATGCGCGCCGTGACGCAACCAGGCGCCGTCTTCCAGCAGGCCCACCCATGGTGCCGACAGGAAGCGCATCTTCGATGCCAGCTGGCCGGCCTGCTTGCAACGGTAATCGAAGTCCTCGGCCAGCTGGCGGTTGAAGAACAGGATCGCTTCGCCCACCGCCATGCCGTTCTTGGTGCCGCCAAAGCACAGCACGTCGACGCCGGCCTTCCAGGTCAGCTCGGCCGGGCTGCAGCCCAGGAACGAGCAGGCGTTGGCAAAGCGCGCGCCGTCCATGTGCAGGTTCAGGCCCAGCTCCTTGCAGGTGGCGCTGATCGCCTTCAGTTCTTCGGGGCGATACACCGTGCCCACTTCGGTGGCCTGGGTAATGGTCACCACGCGTGGCTTGGGGTAGTGGATGTCCTGTCGTTTCAAGGCCACATCACGGATCGACTGTGGGGTCAGTTTGCCGTGGACGCTGGCCGCAGTCAGCAGCTTGGAGCCGTTGGAGAAGAATTCCGGTGCACCGCATTCGTCGGTTTCGACGTGGGCGGTCTCGGAGCAGATCACGCTGTGGTAGCTCTGGCACAGCGAGGCCAGGGCCAGGGAGTTGGCAGCGGTACCATTGAAGGCGAAGAACACTTCGCAATCGGTTTCGAACAGGTTGCGGAAGTATTCGGCGGCGCGCTCGGTCCATTGATCGTCGCCGTAGGCGCGGTCGTGGCCGTGGTTGGCCTTTTCCATCGCGGCCCAGGCTTCGGGGCAGATGCCGGAATAGTTGTCGCTGGCGAATTGTTGGCTCTTGTCTGTCATGGCACTTCTGTCCTGTGAACGACGCAGAGCAGCACTCTAAACCATCGATTCAGCAGTTGCCTATACAACCCGTGCACCTGCGGATTGTTGGGTTGTCTGTGCCGGCCCTTTCGCGGGTAAACCCGCTCCCACAGGGATCTCACAGGCCTCGAATGCACCGCAGTAGCTGTGGGAGCGGGTTCACCCGCGAAAGGGCCGGCACAGACAACACAAAGCCAATGTCGTAAACGCGCCATTGCAAGGCGTGCGCAGGCATCTGACCCGCCCCGGCCAGTCATAACATCGCCACAAAGGGCCACAGTGCCCCACGACAAAAAATGATCGCCGCCGGGAGATACACGATGTTCAGCAAGCAAGACCAGATCCAGGGTTACGATGATGCACTTCTGGCGGCGATGAATGCCGAAGAACAGCGCCAGGAAGATCACATCGAGCTGATCGCCTCGGAAAACTACACCTCCAAGCGCGTGATGCAGGCCCAAGGCAGCGGCCTGACCAACAAGTACGCCGAAGGCTACCCGGGCAAGCGCTACTACGGTGGCTGCGAGCACGTGGACAAAGTCGAGGCCCTGGCCATCGAGCGCGCCAAGCAGCTGTTCGGTGCCGACTACGCCAACGTCCAGCCGCACTCCGGCTCGTCGGCCAACGGCGCGGTCTACCTGGCCCTGCTGCAGCCGGGTGACACCATCCTCGGCATGAGCCTGGCCCACGGCGGCCACCTGACCCACGGCGCCAAGGTGTCGTCCTCGGGCAAGCTGTACAACGCCGTGCAGTACGGCATCGACACCAATACCGGCCTGATCGACTACGACGAAGTCGAGCGCCTGGCGGTCGAGCACAAGCCGAAAATGATCGTGGCCGGCTTCTCGGCCTACTCCAAGACCCTCGACTTCCCGCGCTTCCGCGCCATTGCCGACAAGGTCGGGGCGCTGCTGTTCGTCGACATGGCCCATGTTGCCGGCCTGGTGGCCGCCGGCCTGTACCCGAACCCGATTCCGTTCGCCGACGTGGTTACCACCACCACCCACAAGACCCTGCGCGGGCCACGTGGCGGCCTGATCCTGGCCAAGGCCAACGAAGAGATCGAGAAGAAGCTCAACGCCGCAGTATTCCCGGGTGCCCAGGGCGGCCCGCTGATGCACGTGATCGCCGCCAAGGCGGTGTGCTTCAAGGAAGCGCTGGAACCTGAGTTCAAGGCCTACCAGAAACAAGTGATCGAAAACGCCCAGGCCATGGCCCAGGTGTTCATCGAGCGTGGCTACGACGTGGTTTCCGGTGGCACCGACAACCACCTGTTCCTGGTCAGCCTGATTCGCCAGGGCCTCACCGGCAAAGACGCCGACGCCGCCCTGGGCCGTGCGCACATCACCGTCAACAAGAATGCCGTGCCGAACGACCCGCAGTCGCCGTTCGTCACCTCGGGCCTGCGCATCGGCACCCCGGCCGTCACCACCCGCGGCTTCAAGGTCGCGCAATGTGTCGCCCTGGCCGGCTGGATCTGCGACATCCTCGACAACCTCGGTGACGCAGACGTCGAAGCCGATGTGGCGAAGAACGTCGCGGCGCTGTGCGCAGATTTCCCTGTTTACCGCTGAGTGGAGCCACACACCATGCAACGTTACTCGGGATTCGGCCTTTTCAAGCACTCCCTCAGCCACCACGAGAACTGGCAGCGCATGTGGCGCACGCCAACCCCTAAAAAGGTCTACGACGTGGTTATCGTCGGCGGTGGCGGCCATGGCCTGGCCACGGCCTACTACCTGGCCAAGGAACACGGCATCACCAACGTTGCCGTGATCGAGAAGGGCTACCTGGGCGGCGGCAATACCGCCCGTAACACCACCATCGTGCGTTCCAACTACCTGTGGGACGAGTCGGCGCACCTGTACGAGCACGCCATGAAGCTGTGGGAGGGCCTGTCCCAGGACCTCAACTACAACGTGATGTTCTCCCAGCGCGGCGTCTACAACCTGTGCCACACCCTGCAGGACATGCGTGACTCCGAGCGCCGCGTCTCCGCCAACCGCCTGAATGGCGTGGACGGCGAGCTGCTGAACACTGCCCAGGTCGCGGCCGAGATCCCGTACCTGGACTGCTCGAAGAACACCCGTTACCCGATCCTTGGCGCCACCGTACAGCGCCGTGGTGGCGTGGCCCGTCACGACGCCGTGGCCTGGGGCTTCGCCCGTGCTGCCGACGCCCTGGGCGTGGACCTGATCCAGCAGACCGAAGTGACCGGTTTCCGCAAGGAAAACGGCGCGGTCATCGGTGTGGAAACCAACAAAGGCTTCATCGGCGCCAAGCGCGTCGGTGTGGTCACCGCCGGTAACTCCGGGCACATGGCCAAGCTCGCCGGCTTCCGCCTACCGCTGGAATCGCACCCGCTGCAGGCGCTGGTATCCGAGCCGATCAAGCCAATCATCGACAGCGTGATCATGTCCAACGCCGTACACGGCTACATCAGCCAGTCGGACAAGGGCGACCTGGTGATCGGTGCCGGCATCGACGGCTGGGTCGGCTACGGCCAGCGCGGTTCGTACCCGGTGATCGAGCACACCCTGCAGGCCATCGTCGAGATGTTCCCCAACCTCTCGCGCGTTCGCATGAACCGCCAGTGGGGCGGCATCGTCGATACCTCGCCGGACGCCTGCCCGATCATCACCAAGACCCCGGTCAAGAACCTGTTCTTCAACTGCGGTTGGGGTACCGGCGGCTTCAAGGCGACCCCGGGTTCGGGCAACGTCTTCGCCGCGAGCCTGGCCAAGGGCGAAATGCACCCACTGGCCGCGCCGTTCTCCATGGACCGTTTCTACAACGGCGCACTGATCGACGAACACGGCGCCGCCGCCGTCGCCCACTAACCGGAGACACCGTCATGTTGCATATTTTCTGTCCCCACTGCGGCGAGCTGCGCTCCGAAGAAGAGTTCCACGCCTCTGGCCAGGCGCACATCGCCCGCCCGCTGGACCCCAACGCCTGCTCCGACGAGGAGTGGGGTACCTACATGTTCTACCGTGACAACCCGCGCGGTATTCACCACGAACTGTGGGACCACGTTGCCGGCTGCCGCCAGTACTTCAACGTCACCCGCGACACCGTGACCTACGAAATTCTGGAAACCTACAAGATTGGCGAGAAGCCGCAAGTGACCGCCAACGGCAAGCAAAGCAGCGCACCGTCGACCGTCAAAGGCCAAGGGGAAAAAGTATGAGCCAGACCTATCGCCTCGCCAGCGGCGGCCGTATCGACCGCAGCAAGGTCCTTAACTTCAGCTTCAACGGCAAGACCTACCAGGGTTATGCCGGCGACACCCTGGCCGCCGCGTTGCTGGCCAACGGCGTCGACATCGTTGGCCGCAGCTTCAAGTACTCGCGCCCTCGCGGCATCATCGCCGCCGGTACCGAAGAGCCGAACGCCATCCTGCAGATCGGCTCCAGCGAAGCCACCCAGATCCCTAACGTGCGTGCCACCCAACAGGCACTGTACGCCGGCCTGGTCGCCACCAGCACCAACGGCTGGCCGAACGTCAACAATGACGTCATGGGCATTCTCGGCAAGGTCGGCGGCAGCATGATGCCGCCGGGCTTCTACTACAAAACCTTCATGTACCCGAAATCGTTCTGGATGACTTACGAGAAGTACATCCGCAAAGCCGCCGGCCTTGGCCGCGCGCCGCTGCAGAACGACCCGGACAGCTACGACTACATGAACCAGCACTGCGACGTGCTGATCGTCGGTGCCGGCCCTGCCGGCCTGGCCGCGGCCCTGGCCGCTGCGCGCAGCGGTGCCCGAGTGATCCTGGCTGACGAGCAGGAAGAGTTCGGCGGCAGCCTGCTCGACACCCGCGAAACCCTCGACGGCAAGCCTGCCACCGACTGGGTCAACGCCGTGGTCAAAGAGCTGGAAAGCCTGCCGGAAGTGACCCTGCTGCCACGCGCCACGGTCAACGGCTACCACGACCATAACTTCCTGACCATCCACGAGCGCCTCACCGACCACCTCGGTGACCGTGCCCCTATCGGCCAGGTGCGCCACCGCGTGCACCGCGTCCGCGCCAAGCGCGTGGTGCTGGCCACCGGCGCCCACGAGCGCCCGCTGGTGTACGGCAACAACGACGTGCCGGGCAACATGCTGGCCGGTGCCGTTTCCACCTACGTGCGCCGTTACGGCGTGGCCCCGGGTCGCAAGCTGGTGCTGTCGACCAACAACGACCACGCCTACCGCGCCGCGCTGGACTGGCACGATGCCGGCCTGCAGGTGGTCGCCATCGCCGACGCCCGCCACAACCCGCGTGGTTCGCTGGTTGAAGAAGCACGTGCCAAGGGCATCCGCATTCTCACCTCCAGCGCGGTGATCGAGGCCAAGGGCAGCAAGCATGTCACTGGCGCCCGCGTGGCCGCCATCGACGTACAGGCGCACAAGGTCACCAGCCCTGGCGAAACCCTGGACTGCGACCTGATCGCCACCTCCGGCGGTTACAGCCCGGTCGTGCACCTGGCTTCGCACCTGGGCGGCCGGCCGATCTGGCGCGAAGACATCCTCGGCTTCGTACCGGGTGATGCGCCGCAGAAGCGCGAATGTGTCGGCGGTATCAATGGTGTGTACCCCCTGGGCGACGCGATTGCCGATGGTTTCGAAGGCGGCGTGCGCGCAGCCACCGAAGCCGGCTTCAAGGCCACTGTCGGCAGCCTGCCGAAAACCGTGGCGCGCAAGGAAGAGGCCACCGTGGCGCTGTTCCAGGTGCCGCACGACAAGGGCACTGCCCGTGCGCCCAAGCAGTTCGTCGACCAGCAGAACGACGTTACCGCGGCCGCCATCGAACTGGCCACCCGCGAAGGCTTCGAGTCGGTCGAGCACGTCAAACGCTACACCGCGCTGGGCTTCGGTACCGACCAGGGCAAGCTGGGCAACATCAACGGCCTGGCTATCGCCGCCCGTTCGATGGGCATCACCATCCCGGAAATGGGCACCACCATGTTCCGCCCCAACTACACGCCGGTAACCTTCGGCGCGGTAGCAGGCCGGCACTGTGGCCATCTGTTCGAGCCCGTGCGCTTCACTGCCCTGCATGCCTGGCACGTGAAGAACGGCGCCGAGTTCGAAGATGTCGGCCAGTGGAAACGCCCTTGGTACTTCCCCAAGGCCGGTGAAGACATCCATGCGGCCGTGGCCCGTGAATGCAAGGCCGTGCGCGACAGCGTGGGCCTGCTGGACGCCTCGACCCTGGGCAAGATCGACATCCAGGGCCCGGATGCGCGTGAGTTCCTCAACCGCATCTACACCAACGCCTGGACCAAGCTCGACGTGGGCAAGGCCCGTTACGGCCTGATGTGCAAGGAAGACGGCATGGTCTTCGACGACGGCGTGACCGCCTGCGTCGGCGACAACCACTTCATCATGACCACCACCACCGGCGGCGCTGCGCGCGTGCTGCAGTGGATGGAGCTGTACCACCAGACCGAATGGCCGGAGCTGAAGGTGTACTTCACCTCGGTCACCGACCACTGGGCGACCATGACCCTGTCCGGCCCCAACAGCCGCAAGCTGCTGAGCGAGCTGACCGACATCGACATGGACAAGGAAGCCTTCCCGTTCATGACCTGGAAGGAAGGCAACGTCGGCGGCGTGCCAGCCCGGGTGTTCCGTATCTCGTTCACCGGTGAGCTGTCGTACGAAGTCAACGTGCAGGCCAACTACGCCATGGGCGTGCTGGAGCAGATCATCGAGGCGGGCAAGAAGTACAACCTGACCCCGTATGGCACCGAGACCATGCACGTGCTGCGTGCCGAGAAGGGCTTCATCATCGTTGGCCAGGACACCGACGGCTCGATGACCCCGGACGACCTGAACATGAGCTGGTGCGTAGGCCGCAACAAGCCGTACTCGTGGATCGGCCTGCGTGGCATGAACCGCGAAGACTGCGTGCGCGAGAACCGCAAGCAGCTGGTGGGCCTGAAGCCGGTCGACCCGACCAAGTGGCTGCCGGAAGGTGCCCAGCTGGTGTTCGATCCGAAGCAACCGATCCCGATGGACATGGTCGGCCACGTCACCTCCAGCTACGCAGCCAACTCCCTGGGCTATTCGTTCGCCATGGGTGTGGTCAAGGGCGGCCTCAAGCGCATGGGCGAGCGTGTGTACTCGCCGCAGGCGGATGGCAGCGTGATCGAGGCGGAGATCGTGTCTTCGGTGTTCTTCGATCCGAAGGGTGAGCGGCAGAACGTCTAAGGCCCCGGTACCAACTGATGCCCAGCTTGGAATGAGGTCTCTGTGGGAGCGGGCGTGCCCGCGAAGAAGGCGGTGAATCCACCATCGCATTCGCGGGCATGCCCGCTCCCACAGGATGATCGTCTCCCGCAGGCATCGTGGTCGACTCCAGAATTCAAGGCAGGTAAGAAATGAGCGCTATCAACGTCTTCCAGCAAAACCCCGGCGCCGAGGCCAAGGCCCAGTCGCCACTGCACCACGCCGACCTGGCCAGCCTGGTTGGCAAAGGCCGCAAGAACGCAGGCGTGACCCTGCGTGAACGCAAGTTCCTCGGCCACCTGACCATTCGTGGCGATGGCCACGACCCGGAGTTCGCCGCCGGCGTGCACAAGGCCCTGGGCCTGGAGCTGCCAGTGGCGCTGACCGTGGTCGCCAACAATGAAATGTCGCTGCAATGGATGGGCCCTGACGAGTGGTTGCTGATCGTCCCCGGCGGCCAGGAGTTTGCCGTCGAGCAAAAGCTGCGCGCTGCCCTCGAAGGCCAGCACATCCAGGTGGTCAACGTCAGCGGTGGGCAGAGCCTGCTGGAACTGCGCGGCCCGAACGTGCGCGAAGTGCTGATGAAGTCCACCAGCTATGATGTTCATCCGAACAACTTCCCGGTGGGCAAGGCTGTCGGTACCGTGTTCGCCAAGTCGCAACTGGTGATCCGCCGCACCGCCGAAGACACCTGGGAGCTGGTGATTCGCCGCAGCTTCGCCGACTACTGGTGGCTGTGGCTGCAGGACGCTTCGGCCGAGTACGGCCTGAGCATCGAAGCTTAAGGAGAGCGAACATGAGTCGGGCACCGGATACCTGGATTCTCACCGCCGACTGCCCGAGCATGCTCGGTACCGTCGACGTGGTGACGCGTTACCTCTTCGAGCAGCGCTGCTACGTGACGGAGCACCACTCCTTCGATGACCGGCTGTCGGGGCGTTTCTTCATTCGCGTGGAGTTTCGCCAGCCGGACGATTTCGACGAGGCAGGTTTTCGCGCCGGCCTTGCCGAGCGCAGCGAAGCGTTCGGCATGGCCTTCGAGCTGACCGCACCCAACCACCGCCCGAAGGTGGTGATCATGGTGTCGAAAGCCGACCACTGTCTCAATGATCTGCTGTACCGCCAGCGCATCGGCCAGCTGGCCATGGACGTGGTCGCAGTGGTGTCCAACCACCCCGACCTCGAGCCCCTGGCACAATGGCACAAGATTCCTTACTACCACTTTGCCCTCGACCCCAAGGACAAGCCTGCGCAAGAGCGCAAGGTGATCCAGGTGATCGAGGAAACCGGCGCGGAGCTGGTGGTGCTTGCCCGCTACATGCAGGTGCTGTCGCCGGAGCTGTGCCGCCGCCTGGATGGCTGGGCGATAAACATCCACCACTCGCTGTTGCCCGGCTTCAAAGGCGCCAAGCCTTACCACCAGGCCTACAACAAGGGGGTGAAGATGGTTGGCGCCACGGCGCACTACATCAACAACGACCTGGACGAAGGGCCGATCATCGCCCAGGGCGTGGAGGTGGTGGATCATAGCCATTATCCGGAAGACCTGATTGCCAAGGGGCGCGACATCGAATGCCTGACCCTGGCGCGGGCGGTGGGCTACCACATCGAGCGGCGAGTGTTCCTCAACGCCAACCGGACGGTCGTGCTCTAACAACCTGCACCGGCCATTCGCGGGCAAGCCCGCTCCCACAGGTTATATGCGGCCTTCACAGCTGGCATTCTTCCTGTGGGAGCGGGCTTGCCCGCGAATGGACCAACACAATTTCCCCTGCCGTTAAAAGGCATCTCCCTGTCGCTTCCAGTCAGTGCAATCTGCCGTATCAGGCCCACAATCCCCTGCATTCCAGAAACACATGCCGCCCACGGATGGCGGCGCGTTCAACCACCGCTGCATAAATACAAATCAAGCGAGGTAAGAGCATGTCTGGCAATCGTGGAGTGGTATATCTCGGCGCCGGCAAGGTCGAGGTGCAGAAGATCGACTACCCGAAAATGCAGGACCCACGCGGCAACAAGATCGAGCACGGCGTGATCCTGAAGGTGGTCTCCACCAACATCTGCGGCTCCGACCAGCACATGGTCCGCGGTCGCACCACTGCCCAGGTTGGCCTGGTCCTGGGCCACGAAATCACCGGTGAAATCGTCGAGATGGGGCGTGATGTCGAACGCCTGAAAATCGGTGATCTGGTATCGGTACCGTTCAACGTTGCCTGCGGCCGCTGCCGCTCCTGCAAGGAAATGCACACCGGTGTCTGCCTCACCGTCAACCCGGCCCGCGCCGGTGGTGCCTACGGCTACGTCGACATGGGCGACTGGACCGGTGGCCAGGCCGAATACGTGCTGGTGCCGTATGCCGACTTCAACCTGCTGAAACTGCCGGATCGCGACAAGGCCATGGAGAAGATCCGTGACCTGACCTGCCTGTCCGACATCCTGCCGACCGGCTACCACGGCGCTGTCACCGCTGGCGTAGGCCCAGGCAGCACCGTTTATGTCGCCGGTGCCGGCCCGGTCGGCCTGGCCGCCGCCGCCTCGGCACGCCTGCTCGGCGCGGCCTGCGTCATCGTCGGCGACCTCAACCCGGCTCGCCTGGCCCACGCCAAGTCGCAGGGCTTCGAAGTGGTCGACCTGTCCAAGGACACCCCGCTGCACGAGCAGATCGTCGACATTCTCGGCGAGCCGGAAGTGGACTGCGCCGTCGACGCCGTTGGCTTCGAGGCTCGCGGCCACGGCCATGAAGGCGCCAAGCATGAAGCGCCGGCCACCGTGCTGAACTCGCTGATGCAGGTGACCCGTGTTGCCGGCAAGATCGGTATCCCGGGCCTGTACGTGACCGAAGACCCGGGTGCGGTGGATGCCGCGGCCAAGATCGGCGCGCTGAGCATCCGCTTTGGCCTGGGATGGGCGAAGTCGCACAGCTTCCACACCGGCCAGACCCCGACCATGAAGTACAACCGCCAGCTGATGCAGGCGATCATGTGGGACCGTATCAACATTGCCGAAGTGGTAGGCGTGCAGGTCATCAATCTCGACCAGGCACCGGAAGGCTATGGCGAGTTCGATGCTGGCGTGCCGAAGAAATTCGTCATCGACCCGCACAAGATGTGGGGCGCAGCTTAACCTGATGGAGCAACGCCCCCGCCCGGGGGCGTTGTGTTTCGAGTGAGCCCAAGCGGGCCGATCACCGGCCTGGAACAAACTTGTCTGGCTCCAGTCCAATGCCTCGTTTCCCCGGCCATCCCGGCCGACGAGGTCCCTCCCGATGAAAGCATTCACTCTGGCTACCCTGATGACCCTGGCCGCAAGCCCGGTGTTCGCCTACAACCTCAGCGATGCGGCCAATGCCGTGGCCGCCATGCAGCAACAGGGCCAGCAAGGCCAGGTACAGGCACCGGCGGCGCAGGCCAACCTGCTCAACATCCTGGGCAGCCAGCTGAACATCACCCCGGAACAGGCGGTGGGTGGCGCAGGGGCCATGCTGGGGCTGGCGCGCAACAACCTCAGCAGCGACGACTATGGCCAGCTGACCAAGGCCGTGCCTGGCCTCGACCTGCTGTCGGGTGCCAATCTCCTGGGTGGGCTGAGTGGGTTGGGGCAGTTGCTGGGCAATGACAAGGATAGCCAGTCGGCCTTGGACAAGGCGCTGGGCAACGATGTGCAGAACCGCACCGACCTGGACGCTGCATTCAAGGCGTTGGGCATGGATACCGGCATGATCGGCCAGTTCGCTCCGCTGCTGCTCCAGTACCTTGGGCAACAGGGTATTGCCGGATCGTTGCTGCAGAATCTGGGCAGCTTGTGGACCAGCCCGGCGCCATTGACCCGACCTTCGGTCTGACGATCCTGTCGTACCCATGCTGGCGCCAAGGCCGGGTCCCACAGGGCTTTTACAGCATTCAAGCCTGACGCTGTACTTGGGAGCTGGCCTGCCGGTGATGAGGCCAGTACAGGTCAGCCCAGTTCGGCCCGAAGCTGCTCGATCCGCTGGTCCTTTTCTATCCACAACTGGTTTACCCAGGCCTGCACGGTGTGGCGGAATTCAGCATCGTTCTCGTAGTCGCCAGCCCACAGCGCCGGGTCCAGTTCACGCACACGAATGTCGATAATCACCCGGCTGATGCTGCCATTGAGTAAATCCCAGAACCCTGGCGCCGAGTTGCCGGGGTAGACGATGGTCACGTCCAGCAACGCATCCAGTTGCTCGCCCAGCGCTGCCAGCACAAAGGCCACGCCGCCGGCCTTGGGCTTGAGCAGGTGGCGATACGGCGACTGCTGCTCCAGGCGCTTGGCCTCGCTGAAGCGGGTGCCTTCGAGGTAGTTGACCACGGTCACCGGTTGGCGCTTGAACAGCTCGCAGGCCGCCTTGGTGATTTCCAGGTCCTTGCCCTTGAGTTCCGGGTGCTTTTGCAGAAACGCCTTGCTGTAGCGCTTCATGAACGGATAGTCCAGGCCCCACCAGGCCAGGCCGAGCAGCGGCACCCAGATCAGTTCCTTCTTGAGGAAGAACTTGAAGAAGGGTGTGCGGCGATTGAGGCTTTCGATCAGCGCCGGGATGTCGACCCAGGTCTGGTGGTTGCTGACCGCCAGGTAGGAAGTGTCCCTGCGCAGGTTCTCGACACCGCGTATATCCCATTGGGTAGGAATGCACAGGGCGAAAATGGCCTTGTCGATCTCCGACCAGGTTTCAGCCACCCACATTACCGCCCACGACGCATAGTCACGCCCGCGGCCTGGCAGCACCAGCTTGAGCAGGGCGAAGACCAGCAGTGGGCCGATCAGCACCAGGGTGTTGAGCAGCAGCAGGGTGGTGGTGAGGATGCCGGTCAGCAGGCGACGCATAAGGAGACTCTTGTTGTGGGATGAAAACGGTTGGCAATCATAAGCAGGGCCGTGGCCTACGCCAAATTTCCACTGCCCGGCGGTGGGGACAAATGTTTCACATTATGTTGGTTAGGCTTGTGACAGCGAACCTATCCTGCCAGTGCAGTCTAAGCACTGACACTTCTCAAGGAAGCCTGCCTGTGAAATATCTCTTTGCCATGTTGTCGCTGTTGGCCCTGCCAGTAATGGCTGCCGAGCCTACCCTTTACGGTCGTTACGAAAACATTGCCCTGCCCGAACTGGGCGAAACCCTGAAAGCCAAGATGGACACCGGTGCCTTCACCGCGTCGCTGTCGGCCAAGGACATCGAACTGTTCACCCGTGATGGCGACGAGTGGGTGCGCTTCCGCCTGGCGACCAAGGACTCGGACGGCAAGGTGTACGAGCACAAGGTCTCGCGCATCAGCAAGATCAAGGGGCGTGCCGACGAGGAAGAGGAAGGCGACGGGCCGGAAATCTCCAAGCGCCCGGTGGTCGACCTGGAGCTGTGCCTGGGTGACGTGAAACGCACCGTGGAAGTGAACCTGGTGGACCGCAGCAGCTTCAACTACCCGCTGCTGGTGGGTTCCAAGGCGCTGCGCGAATTCAAGGCTGCGGTCAACCCGGCGAAGAAGTTCACCGCTGGCAAGCCTGACTGTTGATGCTGTGCCGGCCTCATCGCGGATGAATCCGCTCCTACAAATTCGTGTAGGAGCGGATTCATCCGCGATTGGTCTGTCAGGCTATCGGGGCTGTAGCGACCATCGACGGCCGCTTGGCCACTTCGGCATACCACGCCGCCAGGCCAGGCTGGCGCTCGCGCCAACCGAACTCGGGTTGACGCAGGTCCAGGTACCCCAGTGCACAAGCCACGCCGATCGCTGCCAGATCGAAGCCGCTGGCCAACTCGGCCAGGTGCTCCTGCTCCAGGTTGGCCAGGCTGCGGCGAATCTTCTCGCCTTGTGCCTGCAGCCAGCCATCCCAGCGTTTGTCTTCCGGCCGCAGGAAGCTCTCGTAGCGGCTCGAAACCGCCGCATCCATGATCGCATCCGCCTGCGAGGCCAGCGTCATGCGCCGCCAGCGTGCCGAACCCTCGCGCGGCAGCAGCGGCAGGCCGACATGCTGCAGATCGAGGTATTCGCAGATCACCCGGCTGTCATGCAGAACCGTGCCGTCGTCCAGGCGCAGGGCGGGGATCTTGCCGATCGGGTTGTCCAGGTTCAGCTGGGGGTCGCCGCTTACCGGGCTGATGTTCACCGGCTGCAACTTGACCCGATCCAGCTGGCCGGTTTCGTGCAACACCACCATCACCTTGCGCACGAAAGGTGACAGCGGCGCGTGGAACAGCGTCATCGTGCTCACGCTCAGTTACCCTGCAGGCTGGGTGGCAGGCACACGCCGGTACCGCCAATACCGCAATAGCCGTCCGGGTTCTTGGCCAGGTATTGCTGGTGGTAGGCCTCGGCGAAGTAGACGGTCGGCGCCTGGGCAATCTCGGTGGTGATTTCGCCGAAACCGGCTTTGCTCAGCTCGGCCTGGTAGGCGTCGCGGCTGGCCTCGGCCTGTTCCAGCTGTTCCGGGCTGGTGCAGTAGATGGCCGAGCGGTACTGGGTGCCGATGTCGTTGCCCTGGCGCATGCCCTGGGTCGGGTTGTGCAGCTCCCAGAACATCGCCAGCAGCTCGCGGTAGCTGACCTTGTCCTTGTCGAACACTACCAGCACCACTTCGGTGTGCCCGGTCAGGCCCGAGCAGACTTCTTCGTAGGTCGGGTGCGGGGTGAAACCGCCGGCGTAGCCGACCACCGTGCTGACCACGCCTTCACGCTGCCAGAAGCGGCGTTCGGCGCCCCAGAAGCAGCCCAGGCCGAAGATGGCGAAGTCGACATTCTGGAAGAACGGGCCGAGCAGCGGTGTGTCTTTGAACACGTAATGGAACTCGGGCAGGCTCATTGGCGTTTCACGGCCAGGCAGGGCCTGTTCCGCAGTAGGCATGACGTTTTTGTTCACCAGGATTTCCGAACGCAGGACCATGGCCGTTCCTCTGTATGTCAGTTGAATAGGTGTTGGGGCTTTCGCGGGCATGCCCGCTCCCACAGGATCACCACAGGGTCTGAATGTTGTGGGGTACCTGTGGGAGCGGGCGTGCCCGCGAAAGGGCCCGAATGGTTTCTATAGTGCCCGAGGTTTACGCCGCTGTCAGGCCAGCGGACCACGCGGATAGCGCTTCAGCCGTTCGGCCAGCTCGCGCCCCGGGATTGGCCGGTCGAACAGGTAACCCTGGCCGACGTCGCAGCGATGCCGGCGCAGGAACGCCAGCTGCTCCGGCGTCTCGATACCTTCGGCCACCACCTTCAGCTTGAGGTTATGGGCCATGGCCACCACCGCCGAGGTAATCTCCATGTCGTCCTGGTTGTCCGGGATTTCGTTGATGAAGCTGCGGTCGATCTTGAGGATGTCGATGGGAAACTTCTTCAGGTAGCTCAGCGACGAATAACCGGTACCAAAGTCGTCCATGGCCAGGGTCAGGCCCAAGGCCTTCAATTCCTCCAGCTGGCGGTGGGTGTCATCGGTGGCTTCCAGCAGCAGGCCTTCGGTCAGTTCCAGCTCGAGCAGATGCGGAGGCAGGGCTTCTTCCTTGAGGATGCTGCTGATCGAGGCCACCAGGTCCGGGTCGGAGAACTGCTTGGGCGACAGGTTGATGGCCACATGCAGGTTACCCATGCCGGCCTCGCGCAGCTGCTGGCTCATGCGGCACGACTGGCGTACCACCCATTTGCCGATGGGGATGATCAGGCCGGTTTCCTCGGCCACGCTGATGAACTGGTCCGGGCGGATCATGCCGCGCTCGGGGTGGTTCCAGCGCAACAGCGCTTCCAGCCCCAGCAGGCGACCACTGCGCAGGCACAGCTTGGGCTGGTAGAACACCTCCAGCTCGTTCTGGGTCAGGGCGCGGCGCAGGTTGTTCTCGACGAACAGCTTGTAGCTGGCTTCGGCATTGAGCACTTCGGTAAATACCTGCACCTGGTGCTTGCCGTTGGCCTTGGCCTTATGCAGGGCCAGGCCGGCGTTCTTCATCAGGCTGGCCGGGTCTGCGCCGTGCAGTGGCGCGTAGGCGAGGCCTACCGAAGCGGTGACGTTGATCAGCTGGTTGTCGACGAACATCGGTTTGTCGAGGGTTCGCAGCAATTGCATGGCGACGGCCTGGCCATCTTCCAGACGCGTGTCGTCGAGCAGCACGGCGAACTCGTTACTGGCGAAGCGCGCCAGGATGCCACCGGCGTGCAGGCTGTTGCGCAGGCGCCGGGCCAGGCTGATCAACAACTTGTCGCCGGTTTGATGGCCCAGGCTGTCGTTGATGCGCTTGAAGTTATCGATGTCCACCAGCAGCAGGCACATGGCGTTTTCGCCATCACGGGCGAAGCACTCGTCCAGGCTGCGGATGAACGCCGGGCGGTTGCCCAGGTTGGTCAGGTTGTCGGTGTAGGCCAGCCGTTCGATGCGCTGCTGGGCCAGCTTGGTCTGGGTGACGTCTTCGTAGATGCCGATGTAGTGGGTCAGCTCACGGTTGTCGCCATACACCTTGGAGATCGACAACTGGCCCCAGTAGGGCTCGAGGTTCTTGCGCCGGCTCCTGAACTCGCCCTGCCAGCTGTTGCCCATGGCCAGGCTCGACGGCGAGTCGAACAACAGTTCGCTCAGGTTCTCCAGGGCGGGCAGCTCACCCAGGTGGCGGCCCTGGACTTCCTCGGTGCTGTACTGGGTGATGGCGGTGAAGCTGGGGTTGACGTACTCCACCACGCCGTCGCGGTTGACCAGCAGGAAGGCACTGGCGCTCTGCTCCACCGCACGCTGGAACAGGTGCAGGGCACTGGCCGCGGTGCGCCGGTTATGGTTGGTGATGACCTGGGCGAACTGGTCGGCCAACTCGCCGGCAAAGGCGATTTCGTCCGACTGCCAGGCCCGTGGCTGGCCGGTCTGCTCCAGGCACAGCACGCCGACTACCTGGCCATCGACGCGGATGCTGGCATCGAGCATGGCCTTGTTGGCCGGGCGCAGGCTTTGCGCGAGCGCGCGCGTGCGCGGGTCATGGCCGGCATTGTGGGCGTCGATGGCGCGGCTGGCATGCAGCGCGTCAAGGTAGTCGGGGAAGTGGCTGGCATCGATGGCTTCGGGCTGGCGGTGTTCTTGTGTGTCCCGGTACCAGGCAGTGATCGGCTCCAGCTTGTGGCCGTCCAGGTGCCAGATGCTGGCGCAGTCGACCTTGTAGATTTCGCAGGCGCTGTGGGTGATCAGCTGGGCAGCTTCCAGCAGCGAGTTGCCGCCGCTGTAGCGTTGGCGCGCCAGGCGCAGGATCAGGTCCTGCTGGCCACGTACCCGCTCCAGGTGTTCGAGCTGTTCCTGCTGCGCACGCTGGTTCAGCTGCAAGGCCAGTTGCAGGCGGTTGTTGCGCGATTCCAGGTCGCTGGATCCGGCATCGCTGCTCTCTTCGGGCTGGTCGTCGAGCACACTGAGGTAGCCGTGCAACAGTTGGCGATTGTGCTGCTTGTAGGTTTCCCCCACTTCCAGCAGGCGTAGCGATGCGGTGGGCGTGTGCAAGGTGTAGCGCACGCGATAGTAGCCACGCTGGGCCAGTTGCAACTGGATCTCGTCGTGTAGCCGGTAGCGGACCTCGGGCTCCATCAGGCTGGCGTAAGGGGCGTCGACCAGCGCGCACAGGTCGCTGGCGTGCAGGCCGAACTGGCGTTCGCAAGCCGGGTCGAGGTAGAGCATGGCCCAAGTGGCTTCGTTGAGCCTTTCGAAACGCAGCATGCCGAGCCGCGAGGGCACGGGTAACTGCGTGACGACCTCGGCCGCCACACGGCTGGCGGCATCGGGTTGGCTTTTCATCGAAGACTCGCTTGAAGAGGGAACGCGGCCTTTGGGCGGCGGCAGATCTGGCAAGGTTGCATCATGTCCAGGGGGCTGGCAAGCCGCCATGTGTGATGCTGTGTTCGGGTTATCGGCTTGTGGGCTGGATTCTGTAGTTCGCCTTGATTGTTTCGGCGCCTGTGCGATCGAGCGCCGCCCGCGCGGCGCATCGCGAGCTGCGCTCGCTCCTACGTTTGTTTCGGGCCAATTATTGCTGTGGGATTTGCGCGCGAACGCCTTGGCGCATGACGGGATATCGCGTGGTATGAACCAGGCGGTCGCGCACGCCTGTTACAGGCGTTACTGGCCTGAAACAAACGTAGGAGCGAGCGCAGCTCGCGATGCGCCGCGCGGGCGGCGCTCGATCGCACAGGCGCCAAACGTTTATCGCCAGGCAAAAAAAAGCCCCGCCAATCGACGGGGTTGAGGTACGAGCGTGGCAGCTCGAAAAGTGTACTGCCCCTCGCTGGGAGGGGCAGTGTGCAGCCTTACAGCAGCATGGTGCGGATATCGCCCAGCACGTCGCCCAGGCGCTTGGTGAAGCGCGCGGCGGCGGCGCCGTTGATCACTCGGTGATCGTAGGACAGCGACAGCGGTAGCATCAGCTTCGGCTGGAAGGCCTTGCCGTCCCAGACTGGCTGCATGGTCGCCTTGGAGACGCCCAGGATAGCCACTTCCGGCGCGTTGACGATCGGCGTGAAGCCGGTGCCGCCAATGTGACCGAGGCTGGAGATGGTGAAGCAGGCGCCCTGCATCTCGTCAGCCGACAGCTTCTTGGTGCGGGCTTTTTCAGCCAGCGCAGCCGCTTCGGCAGCCAGTTGCAGCAGGCTCTTCTGGTCGACGTTCTTGATCACTGGGACCAGCAGGCCGTCCGGCGTGTCCACGGCGAAGCCGATGTGCACGTACTTCTTGCGGATGATGGCCTTGCCGCTTGGCGCCAGCGAGCTGTTGAAGTCCGGCAGTTCCTTGAGCAGGAAGGCGCAGGCCTTGAGCAGCAGTGGCAGCACGGTCAGCTTCACGCCAGCCTTCTCGGCCACGGCCTTCTGCGCCACGCGGAAGGCTTCCAGCTCGGTGATGTCGGCGGAGTCGAACTGGGTGACGTGCGGCACGTTCAGCCAGCTGCGGTGCAGGTTGGCGGCACCGACCTGCATCAGGCGGGTCAGGGCCACTTCTTCCACTTCACCGAACTTGCTGAAGTCCACGGCCGGGATTGGCGGGATGCCGGCGCCGCCGGTCGCGCCGGCGGCTGCCGGGGCTTCCTTGGCCTTCTGCATCATCGCCTTGACGTAGACCTGCACGTCTTCCTTCAGGATGCGGCCGTGCGGACCGGTGGCCGCAACGGCACCCAGGTCGACACCGAATTCACGGGCCAGCTGGCGAACCGCCGGGCCGGCGTGAACCTTGGCGTTGCTGCCGGCAGCCGGTGCGGTAGCGACCGGTGCAGGAGCAGCAGCCGGAGCGGCAGCGGCAGGTGCGGCGGCCGGAGCCGCCTCAGCCTTGGCCGGGGCAGCAGCGGCGGCCGGAGCCGGAGCGGCAGCAGGCGCCGCGCCAGCAACCTTGAGCTTGAAGATCAGGTCGCCAGTGCCGACTTCGTCTTCCAGTTTGCACAGTACTTCTTCGACCACGCCGGCAGCCGGCGACGGGATTTCCATGGAGGCCTTGTCGGACTCCAGGGTGATCAGCGACTGGTCAGCTTCGACGGTGTCGCCGACCTTGACCAGCACTTCGATGATCTTGGCCTTGCCCGACGAACCGATGTCCGGCACGTGGATGTCCTGCACGCTGGCGGCAGCCGGGGCTGCGGCCGGAGCAGGAGCCGGGGCGGCTTCAGCGGCCGGAGCCGGTGCAGCAGCCTGCGCCGGAGCGGCGGCAGGCGCCTCGGGGGCCGCCGCAGCGGCGCCCTCGGCTTCCAGAACCAGCAGCTCGTCGCCTTCTTTCAGGCGGTCGCCCAGCTTGACCTTCAGCTCCTTGATGACGCCGGCCTTCGGCGCCGGGATTTCCATGGAGGCCTTGTCGGACTCCAGGGTCAGCAGGCTCTGGTCAGCCTCGATACGGTCACCGACCTTGACGAACAGCTCGATGATTTCACCTTCACCGCTGCCGATGTCAGGTACGCGAATGAGTTCGCTCACTTAAAAATACTCCTCAGCAGTCCAGTGGGTTGCGCTTGTCCGGGTCGATGCCGAACTTGACGATGGCGTCAGCCACAACCTTGGGTTCGATCTCGCCACGGTCAGCCAGGGCTTCCAGCGCAGCCAGCACCACGAAGTGGCGGTCGACTTCGAAGAAGTGACGCAGCTTCTTGCGGCTGTCGCTGCGACCGTAACCGTCGGTACCCAGGACCTTGAACTCTTTGCTCGGCACCCACTGGCGGATCTGCTCGGCGAACAGCTTCATGTAGTCGGTAGAGGCGATGACCGGGCCCTTGCGGCCGCTCAGGCACTGCTCGACGTAGGTCTGCTGTGGCTTTTGGCCAGGCTTCAGGCGGTTGGCGCGTTCCACTGCCAGGCCGTCGCGACGCAGTTCGTTGAAGCTGGTCACGCTCCACACGTCGGCACCGATGTTGAACTCGTCACGCAGGATCTTCGCCGCTTCGCGGACTTCGCGCAGGATGGTGCCGGAGCCCATCAGCTGTACGTGGTGCGCGGCTTCGCGAGTGTCTTCCTCGAGCAGGTACATGCCCTTGATGATGCCTTCCTCGACACCGGCCGGCATGGCTGGCTGCTGGTACGACTCGTTCATCACGGTGATGTAGTAGAAGATGTCCTGTTGCTCTTCGGTCATCTTCTTCATGCCGTCCTGGATGATCACCGCCAGCTCGTAGCCGTAGGTCGGATCGTAGGTGCGGCAGTTCGGGATGGTGCCCGCCATCATGTGGCTGTGACCGTCTTCGTGCTGCAGGCCTTCACCGTTGAGGGTGGTACGGCCGGCGGTACCGCCGATCAGGAAGCCACGGGTACGGCTGTCGCCAGCGGCCCAGGCCAGGTCGCCAATGCGCTGGAAGCCGAACATCGAATAGAAGATGTAGAACGGCAGCATCGGCTGGTTGTGGCAGCTGTACGAGGTACCGGCAGCGATGAACGACGACATGGCGCCGGCTTCGTTGATGCCTTCCTCGAGGATCTGGCCCTTCTTGTCTTCGCGGTAGAACATCACCTGGTCTTTGTCGACCGGCTCGTAGAGCTGGCCAACCGACGAGTAGATGCCCAGCTGGCGGAACATGCCTTCCATACCGAAGGTACGGGCTTCGTCCGGGATGATCGGGACGATGCGCTGGCCGATTTCCTTGTCCTTGACCAGCTGCGCGAGGATACGCACGAAGGCCATGGTGGTGGAGATTTCGCGGTCGCCCGAGCCGTCCAGGATCGCTTTCAGCGTTTCCAGTGGCGGGGTCGGCACGCTGAAGCTCTTGGCACGGCGCTGTGGCACGAAGCCGCCCAGGGCAGCACGGCGCTCGGCCAGGTACTTGGCTTCGGCAGAACCTTCTTCCGGCTTGAAGAACGGCAGGTTCTCCAGGTCGGCATCCTTGACCGGGATGTCGAAGCGGTCACGGAAGTGGCGCAGGCTGTCGACGTCGACCTTCTTGGTGTTGTGCGCGGTGTTCTTGGCTTCGCCGGCACCGGTACCGTAACCCTTGATGGTCTTGGCCAGGATGACGGTAGGCTGGTCCTTGTGGTTGACCGCCTGGTGGTACGCCGCGTAGACCTTGTACGGGTCGTGGCCGCCACGGTTGAGCTTCCAGATCTCGTCGTCGGACAGGTCTTCGACCATGGCCTTGAGTTCTGGGGTGTTGAAGAAGTGCTCACGGACGTACGCACCGTCCTTGGCCTTGTAGTTCTGGTATTCGCCGTCGATGACTTCGTCCATGCGGCGCTGCAAGGCACCGTTGGTGTCCTTGGCGAACAGTGGGTCCCAGAAGCGGCCCCAGACGACCTTGTTGACGTTCCAGCCACCGCCACGGAACACGCCTTCGAGTTCCTGGATGATCTTGCCGTTGCCGCGAACCGGGCCGTCGAGGCGCTGCAGGTTGCAGTTGATGACGAAGATCAGGTTGTCCAGCTTCTCGCGGCCGGCCAGGGCGATCGCGCCCAAGGATTCCGGTTCGTCGCACTCGCCGTCGCCCATGAAGCACCAGACTTTCTGCTTGCCGGCCGGGATGAAGCCGCGCGCTTCCAGGTACTTCATGAAACGTGCCTGGTAGATGGCCTGGATCGGGCCCAGACCCATCGATACGGTCGGGAACTGCCAGAAGTCAGGCATCAGCCAAGGGTGCGGGTACGAAGACAGGCCGTTGCCGTCCACTTCCTGACGGAAGTTGTTCATCTGCTCTTCGCTGATGCGGCCTTCCATGAAGGCGCGGGCGTAGACGCCTGGCGAAGCGTGGCCCTGGAAGAAGATCAGGTCGCCGCCGTGTTCTTCGGTCGGGGCCTGGAAGAAGTAGTTGAAGCCGATGTCGTACAGGGTGGCGCTGGAGGCGAAGCTGGAGATGTGTCCGCCCAGGTCCGAGTCTTTCAGGTTGGTACGCATGACCATGGCCAGGGCGTTCCAACGCACCATCGAGCGAATGCGGCGTTCCATGAACAGGTCGCCAGGCATGCGTGCTTCGTGGGTGACAGGGATGGTGTTGCGGTATGGCGTGGTGATCGCGTATGGCAGCTGGGAGCCACTACGGGTGGCCAGCTCGCCCATACGGGTCATCAGGTAATGAGCGCGGTCTTCGCCTTCTTTGTCGAGGACCGACTCCAGGGCATCCAGCCATTCCTGGGTTTCGATTGGATCGAGGTCTTGCATGGCTTGCTCCAGGGCGGAAAGGCAACCAGAATCGATTGCCTGAGTTTGCGACTGGCCTTATGGGCAGACGTCGTGAATTCTTGGATTACCGGGGTGTCCTCCGGCGCCGTGTAGTTTTACTACATTTGCTTTCGCATTTCATGCTTTTACACGACAGGGGTAGTAGTAAAACTACATTTGTGCGACGTTTCGTCGCATGCTGGCTTGTGAGGAAAAACGTTCATGTTGGTTGGCATTGTGTCGCGAACGGGTAATTCTTGATGGATGTTGCCAATTTTAAAGCTGTTTCAGCTATTTCCAACTTTTGTACGACAGTCCAACCGTGGTCCGGCTTCCCCTTGGCCGCTTTTTCCCCTCCATTTCACGCCGATCAAGGATAGACCATGCGCCTGCCTTTGCCGTCCGATCTGCCCGCCACCCTGCAACCGCTGGTCGCGCGCAACCAGCAATTCCTTCGCGATGCCGTGGCATATCACCCGGAACTCGACCTGCAGGCCTGGAGCCCGGCGCACCGGCAACAGTTCGACCAGGTAGCCGCTGCCAGCGACTTCGTGCTTGGCCTGGCCCGGCGCGAGCCGGCCATGTTGTTCCGCCTGCTGGCCAGTGGCGAGATGGACCGGCCGTACGCCCATGGCGAGCTGCGCGGGCACTTGGCCGCAGCCGCCCAAGCGGCGCAGAGCGAGGACGAGCTGGCGCGCAACCTGCGTCGCGAGCGCAACCGCCAGCAGTTGCGCATCATCTGGCGCGACATCACCCGCCAGGCCGCGCTGGGTGAAACCTGCCGCGACCTGTCCGACCTGGCCGACGCCGCCATCGACGAAGCCTACCAATGGCTGTACCCGCGCCATTGCCAGCAGTTCGGCACGCCCATCGGTAACCGCAGCGGCCAACCGCAGCACATGGTGGTGCTGGGCATGGGCAAGCTGGGTGCGGTGGAGCTGAACCTGTCATCGGACATCGACCTGATCTTCGCCTTCCCCGAAGGCGGCGAAACCGAAGGGGTGAAGCGCTCGCTGGATAACCAGGAGTTCTTCACCCGCCTGGGCCAGCGCCTGATCAAGGCCCTGGACCCGGTCACCGTGGACGGCTTCGTATTCCGCGTCGACATGCGCCTGCGCCCCTACGGCTCGGCCGGCGCGCTGGTGCTCAGCTTCAATGCGCTGGAGCAGTATTATCAGGACCAGGGCCGCGATTGGGAACGCTACGCAATGATCAAGGCGCGGGTGGTGGCGGGTGACCAGGCCGCCGGCGCGCAGTTGCAGGAAATGCTGCGGCCGTTCGTGTATCGCCGCTACCTGGACTTCTCGGCGATCGAAGCGCTGCGCACCATGAAGCAGCTGATCCAGCAGGAAGTGCGGCGCAAGGGCATGGCCGACAACATCAAGCTGGGCGCTGGCGGTATCCGTGAGGTGGAATTCATCGCCCAGGCGTTCCAGCTTATCCACGGTGGCCGCGACCTCAGCCTGCAGCAACGGCCATTGCTGAAGGTGCTGGCCACCCTCGAAGGCCAGGGCTACCTGCCACCGGCGGTGGTCACCGAGCTGCGCGAGGGCTACGAGTTCCTGCGTTATACCGAGCACGCCATCCAGGCCGTCGCCGACCGCCAGACGCAGATGCTGCCGGACAGCGAGCTTGACCAGGCACGGGTGGCCTACATGCTCGGTTTTGCCGACTGGCAGAGCTTCCAGGACCAACTGGTGTACTGGCGCGGCCGTATCGACTGGCACTTCCGCCAGGTGATTGCCGACCCGGATGACGAAGACGGCGAAGGCGAGCTGGTGGTAGGCGGTGAGTGGTCGCCGCTATGGGAGCAGGCGCAGGATGAAGAGGCTGCGGGCCGCCAATTGGAAGAGGCCGGTTTCAAGCAGCCCGCCGACGCCCTGCGGCGCCTGGCTGCGCTGCGCTCGAGCCCGCAGCTGCGCTCGATGCAGCGCATTGGCCGTGAGCGCCTGGATGCCTTTATCCCACGGTTGCTGGCCCAGACGGTCGAGCATGGCGACCCCGACCTGGTATTGGAGCGCGTGCTGCCACTGGTCGAAGCCGTGGCGCGGCGTTCTGCCTACCTGGTGCTGCTGACCGAAAACCCCGGCGCCCTGGGCCGCCTGCTGACCCTTTGCGCCGCCAGCCCGTGGATCGCCGAGCAGATTGCCCGTTACCCGCTGCTGCTCGACGAACTGCTCAACGAAGGCCGCCTGTACAGCCCGCCGCTGGCGCCGGAGCTTGCCAGCGAGCTGCGCGAGCGCCTGACGCGCATCCCCGAGGACGACCTGGAGCAGCAAATGGAGGCGCTGCGCCATTTCAAGCTGGCCCACAGCCTGCGCGTGGCGGCCTCGGAAATCAGCGGCAACCTGCCCTTGATGAAAGTCAGCGACTACCTGACCTGGCTGGCCGAAGCCATCCTCGACCAGGTGCTGGCCCTGGCCTGGCGCCAGACCGTGGCCCGTCATGGCCAGCCCAGGCGCAGTGACGGCAGCCTGTGCGACCCGGGCTTCATCATCATTGGCTACGGCAAGGTCGGCGGCCTGGAACTCGGCCACGGCTCGGACCTGGACCTGGTGTTCATCCACGATGGCGACCCGCAGGCAGAAACCGACGGCGCCAAGCCGATCGACGGTGCGCAGTTCTTCACCCGCCTGGGCCAGCGCATCATTCACCTGCTGGCCACCCAGACCAACTCCGGCCAGCTGTATGACGTCGACATGCGCCTGCGCCCGTCCGGGGCCGCCGGGCTGCTGGTCAGCTCGCTGGGCGCGTTCGAGCGCTACCAGCAGAACGAAGCCTGGACCTGGGAGCACCAGGCCCTGGTGCGGGCCCGTGTACTGGTGGGCTGCAAGCAGGTCGGGGCAGCGTTCGAAGGCGTGCGCGCCAAGGTGCTGGGCAAGGCCCGCGACCTGCAGAAACTGCGCAGCGAAGTGAGCGAAATGCGCGCCAAGATGCGCGACAACCTCGGCACCAAGGCCACCGCTGCCGGCACCGCGGCCAACGCCTTCGAGCCTGGTGTGCCGTTCGATATCAAGCAGGATGCTGGCGGTATCGTCGATATCGAATTTATGGTGCAATACGCCGCCTTGGCCTGGTCGCATGACCATCCGGCCTTGCTGCGATGGACCGATAACATCCGCATTCTGGAAGAGCTGGAGCAGGCAGGGTTGATGCCGGCCAGTGACGCGGTGCTGTTGCGTGAAGTGTACAAGGCGTTCCGCTCTGCCTCACACCGCCAGGCCCTGCAGAAGCAGGCCGGGGTGATCGATGCGGCGCAATTTGCCGATGAGCGCCGCGAAGTGCGGCGGATCTGGGGTGAACTGGGTTTGACTTGAGCGTTTTGCGGCCGCTTTGCGGCCCATCGCGACGCAAGGCCGCTCCTACAGGAGATCGCATTCCTGTGTAGGAGCGGCGTTGCGTCGCGATGGGCTGCAAAGCAGCCCCAAAGGCCCATGCCTCACCACCAGTGGTACACTGTCGGCCACATAGCCTGAATATAAAGAGGGGAGGCCAGGCTGTACTGCAGCCTGTTGCCTCCCCGAGTGTTTCTGGACCAAGCATGAGAATACTGATCATTGGCCCCAGCTGGGTCGGCGACATGGTGATGGCGCAGACCCTGTTCCAGTGCCTGAAACAGCAGCACCCCGACTGCCTGATCGATGTGCTCGCTCCCGAGTGGAGCCGGCCGATCCTCGAACGCATGCCCGAGGTCCGTCAGGCCCTGAGCTTCCCGCTCGGCCACGGTGCGCTGGAGCTGGCGACGCGGCGGCGCATCGGCAAGTCGCTGGCCGGCCAGTACGACCAGGCCATCCTGCTGCCCAACTCGCTGAAGTCGGCATTGGTGCCGTTTTTCGCCGGTATCCCCAAACGTACCGGCTGGCGCGGCGAAATGCGCTTTGGCCTGCTCAACGACGTGCGCAAGCTGGACAAGGCCCGCTACCCGCTGATGATCGAGCGCTTCATGGCCCTGGCCTACGCGCCTGGCGCCGAGTTGCCGCAGCCGTATCCGCGCCCCAGCCTGCAGATCGAAGCCCAGAGCCGCGACGCCGCCCTGGCCAAGTTCGGCTTGGAGCTGGACCGCCCGGTGTTGGCGCTGTGCCCCGGTGCCGAGTTCGGCGAGGCCAAGCGCTGGCCGGCCGAGCACTATGCCAGCGTGGCTGATGCAATGATCCGCCAAGGCTGGCAGGTGTGGCTGTTCGGCTCGAAGAACGATCATCCGGTCGGTGAGCAGATCCGCGACCGGCTGATCCCGGGACTGCGTGAGGAGTCGTCCAACCTGGCCGGGGAAACTTCGCTGGCCGAGGCCATCGACCTGATGTCCTGCGCCGACGCCGTGGTCTCCAACGACTCTGGCCTGATGCACGTGGCTGCGGCGCTGAACCGCCCGCTGGTGGCGGTGTACGGCTCGACCTCGCCGGGCTTTACCCCGCCGCTGGCCGAGCACGTGGAAGTGGTGCGCACCGGTATCGAATGCAGCCCGTGTTTCGACCGTACCTGCCGCTTCGGCCACTACAACTGCCTGCGCCTGCTGGAACCGGGCAAAGTCATCGCCGCCCTGCACAGCCTGAGCGGGCCGGAGCTGATCGATACCGTGGCCGAGGTCGACTAAGTGCGGGTACTGATCATCAAGACCTCGTCGCTGGGTGATGTGATTCACACCCTGCCGGCGCTTACCGATGCCGCCCATGCCATTCCGGGGATCCGCTTCGACTGGGTGGTGGAAGAAGGCTTCGCCGAAATCCCCAGCTGGCACCCGGCGGTCGACCAGGTCATCCCGGTGGCCATCCGCCGCTGGCGCAAGAACCTTTGGCAAACCATCAAGAGTGGCGAGTGGAAAGCGTTCAAGCAGCGCGTGCGCGAGCGCCAGTACGACCTGGTGATCGACGCCCAGGGCCTGGTCAAGTCGGCCTGGCTGACCCGCTACGTGAAGGCGCCGGTCGCCGGCCTGGATCGCTATTCGGCCCGCGAGGGCTGGGCCAGCCGCTTTTATGATCGACGCCTGTCGGTTGCCGTCGGCCAGCATGCGGTCGAGCGGGTACGCCAGCTGTTCGCCATGGCCCTGGCGTATGACCTGCCGGAGGGCATTGGCAACTACGGCCTCGACCTCGACCGCTTGCAGCTACCGCCGGCGGCCCCGTACGTGGTGTTCCTGCATGGCACCACCTGGGCGACCAAGCACTGGCCCGAAGCCTACTGGCGCGAACTGGCCGAACGCATGGGCCGGCGCAAGCTGGAAGTGCGCCTGCCGTGGGGCAACCCGGCCGAGAAGGCGCGGGCGGAGCGCATTGCCCAGGGCTTGAACAATTGCCAGGTGCTCCCCAAATTGAACTTGGCTGGCGTCGCCCGCGTACTGGCGGCGGCGAAGGCCTGTGTGGCCGTCGATACTGGCCTTGGCCACCTGGCGGCGGCACTCGATGTACCCACCATTTCGCTGTTCGGCCCAACCAACCCGGGGCTGACCGGCGCCTACGGACGGACCCAGATTCACCAGGCCAGTGACTGGCCATGCGCTCCCTGCCTGCAGAAGAAGTGCACTTACAAACCGAGCGCCGATGATCTGCGCCGGTACGATCTGAAACGCGAGTGGCCACTGTGCTTCACTCGCCTGAATCCCGAGCATGTGGCGAGCCGCTTGAGCGCGCTGCTGCTGGCTGAGGATGTCCGTTGATGCAACTGGCTTTCGTGCTGTACAAATATTTCCCCTTCGGCGGGCTGCAGCGCGACTTCATGCGCATTGCCCTGGAGTGCCAGAAGCGGGGCCACCAGATCCGTGTGTACACGCTGATCTGGGAGGGTGACATTCCGCCGGGCTTCGAAGTGCTGGTGGCGCCGGTCAAGGCAATCTTCAACCACCGCCGCAACGAGAAGCTCAGCGCCTGGATGGCTGCCGACCTGGCCAAGCGCCCGGTCGATCGCCTGATCGGCTTCAACAAGATGCCGGGGCTGGACGTGTACTACGCCGCCGACGGCTGCTTCGAGGACAAGGCGCAGACCCTGCGTGGCGGCCTGTACCGTCGCTGGGGCCGCTACCGGCACTTTGCCGAGTACGAGCGCGCGGTGTTCGCCAAGGACGCGCATACCGAAGTACTGATGATTTCCGAAGTGCAGCAGCCGCTGTTCATCAAGCACTATGGCACCCCGGTGGAACGCTTCCACCTGCTGCCGCCAGGCATTTCCCAGGACCGCCGCGCACCGGCCAACGCTGCCGAGATCCGCGCCGAATTCCGCAAGGAGTTCAACCTCGGCGATGACGACCTGTTGCTGGTGCAGATCGGCTCTGGCTTCAAGACCAAGGGCGTGGACCGTAGCCTCAAGGCCCTGGCGGCACTGCCCTCGGCCCTGCGCAAGCGGACCAGGCTGATGGTGATCGGCCAGGACGACCCCAAGGTGTTCCAGCTGCAAAGCGCTACCCTGGGCCTGGGCGAGCAGGTGCAGTTCCTCAAGGGCCGCAGCGATATTCCGCGCTTCCTGCTGGGTGCCGACCTGCTGATCCACCCGGCGTACAACGAGAACACCGGCACGGTGCTGCTCGAAGCGCTGGTGGCCGGCCTGCCGGTGCTGGTGTCCAAGGTGTGTGGCTACGCCCACTACATCGCCGAGGCCGACAGCGGCCTGGTGCTGGACGAGCCGTTCGAGCAGGAGCAGCTCAATACCTACCTGCAGCGCATGCTTGAAGACCAGCCGGCCCGTGCCAGCTGGGCACGCAACGGCCTGGCGTTTGCTGAAACCGCCGACCTGTACAGCATGCCGCAGCATGCCGCCGACGTGATCCTGGGGCAGGAGTCCGCATGAAGCTGATACTGGCCGAGCCGTTCAAGCGCCTGTGGGCCGGGCGCGATGCCTTCGATGCGGTGGAAGCGCTGCAAGGCGAGGTCTACCGCGAGCTGGAAGGGCGCCGCACGCTGCGCACCGAGGTCGCTGGCGCTGGCTTTTTCGTCAAGATCCACCGCGGCATCGGCTGGGGCGAGATCTTCAAGAACCTGTTTACCGCCAAGCTGCCGGTGCTCGGTGCCGGCCAGGAATGGCAGGCGATCCAGCGCTTGCACCAGGCTGGCGTGCCGACCATGACCGCGGTGGCCTATGGCGAGCGTGGCAGCAACCCGGCCGCGCAGCACTCGTTCATCATTACCGAAGAGCTGGCGCCGACCATCAGCCTGGAAGACTTCAGCATCGACTGGCTCAGGCAACCGCCCGAGCCACGCCTGAAGCGCGCACTCATCGCCGAGGTGGCCAGGATGACCGGCGGCATGCACCGCGCCGGGGTCAACCACCGCGACTGCTACATCTGCCACTTCCTGCTGCACACCGACCGCCCGGTGACGGCGGATGACTTCAAATTGTCGGTTATCGACCTGCACCGCGCGCAGACCCGGGCGAAAATCAGCCGCCGCTGGCGCGACAAGGACCTGGCCGCGCTGTATTTCTCGGCGCTGGACATCGGCCTCACCCAGCGCGACAAGCTGCGCTTCCTGCGTGGGTATTTCCAACGCCCGCTGCGGCAGGTCCTCAAGGACGAGGCCGCATTGCTTGGCTGGCTGGAGCGCAAGGCGCAGAAACTCTACGACCGCAAGCAACGCTATGGGGATGCACTCTGATGTCGGGTTGGACACTGGCGCCGGGCTACGAACACCTGGCGGCGGACTTCGGCAGCCTCGAAGCGGTATTCGCCCTGCAAGGCGAACGCCTGACCCGCGACCCGCTCAGCGAAGTGGTGCGCATCACGCGTGACGGGGTCAATTACTACGTCAAGCGCTATACCGGAGCCGGCAAGCATATGCGCCGTTACCTGGGCCGGCCGCGGATCAAGGCTGAATGGCAGAACCTGAAGCTGTTCGCCAAGTGGGGCATCCCCACCGCCGAAGTGGTGGCCTGGGGCCTGGAGCGTAATGGCCTGGCCTTTGCCCGGGGCGCGATGATCACCCGCGAACTGCCGCGTACCGAAGACCTGTCGGCGTTGGCCGAGCGCAACGATGCGCGCCTGGCCGACCGTGCCTGGGTCGGGCATGTGAGCAGCCAGCTGGCGCGCCACACCCGGGTCATGCACAAGCATCACTTCGCCCATAACGACCTGAAATGGCGCAACCTGCTGGTCGATGACCAGGGCACGCTATTCTTCATCGATTGCCCCACCGGCGACTTCTGGCGCGGCTTCATGTGGCGGCACCGGATGATCAAGGACCTGGCGTGCCTGGACAAAGTGGCCAAGTACCAGCTGTCGGCAACCCAGCGCCTGCGGTTCTACCTGCAATACCGTGGCCGCGACCGGCTGAATGAGCGCGACAAGAAGCGCATTCGCCAGGTAGTGGGCTTTTTCGAGGGAAGGGAATGACCGATTACCTGGCCAGCGCGGACCTCGCGCTGCTCAAACGCCATGGCCTGGATGACTTCGAGGCGCTGTGGGCACTGCAGCTGGATGCCGTCGACGAGCCGAATACCGGCCGTGGCGGCTGGAGCAGCGTGTTTCGCCTGGAGCTCGAAGGCAAGGGCTACTACCTCAAGCGCCAGAGCGACTACCTGACCCGTACCCTGCACCGGCCGTTCGGCGAGCCAACCTTCGCCCGTGAATTTCGCAATATCAGCCGCTACCAGAAGCTGCGCATTCCGGCCTTGCAGGCGGTGTTCTATGGCGAGCGCAAGCAAGCCGGCCAGCACCGGGCCATCCTGATGACACGCGCCCTGGACGAATGGGCCGACCTCGACAGCCTGCTGGCGCGCTGGGCACAACTGGGCGATGGCGATCGCAATGGCATCCTGCAGGCCTGCGGCCAACTGGCGCGTACCCTGCACAGCGCCGGGCAGGTGCACGGTTGCTTCTACCCCAAGCACATCTTCCTGCGCCAGCGCCGTGAAGGCTGGGACGCGCAACTGATCGACCTGGAAAAGACCCGACCCCTGCTGTTCGGCATGCGTGACCGTCTCAAGGACCTGGAGCCGCTGCTGCGCCGTGCCCCGGCCTGGAGCGAGCACGATGTCCGTACCTTGCTGGCCAGTTACCTGGCGCAGCCGGCCGATGGCACGCTGGTCGATACCTGGCTGCAACGCCTGACGCAACGCCGTCGTGAAAAAGAGGCCCGCTGATGCGTTTGTCCGAATTGAAAGAAGCCGGGCGCAACCCGTCGCTGCCCCTGAGCATTACCCTGGCCGACGCCGCCGGCAGCGCTGACTTGCAACTGCTCAGCCTGTTGCGCGTGCTGCCGGGCCAGCGCTATGTGGGCGCCGGGGTATGGCGCGGCACCCCGGTGCTGGCCAAACTGCTGGTCGGTAGCAACGCTGCGCGGCATTTCCAGCGCGAACTGCAGGGCGTGAAGCTGCTCGCCGAGCAAGGCCTGACCACGCCGAAGCTGCTGGCCGATGGCCTCAAGGAAGGCGAGGGCGGCTGGTTGCTGTTCGAGTTTCTCGACGGCGCCGAAAGCCTGGCCGATGCCTGGGCGGCCGTGCAAGACCTGCCGGTGCTGGCCGACGAGCAGCACCTGGTGCTGGGCGAGGCGCTCACTGCGGTGGCGCACATGCATGCCCAGGGCCTCTGGCAGGAGGACCTGCACCTGGACAACCTGTTGCGCCACGGCGGCAAGCTGTACCTGATCGACGGCGCCGGTATCAAGGCCGAAACGCCCGGCCAGCAACTGTCGCGCCCGCGTGTGCTGGAAAACCTCGGGGTGTTCTTCGCCCAGTTGCCCAAGCGCCTGGAGCCGTTCATCGAAGAGCTGCTGGTGCACTACCTGCTGGCCAACGCCGAGCACGCGTTGCCGCTCGAGGCGCTGCAGAAGCAAGTGGACAAGGTGCGCAGCTGGCGGCAGAAGGACTACCTGGAAAAGGCCGGTCGCGAATGCAGCCTGTTCAGCGTCCAGCGCAGCCTGTCAGGCCTGCGCGCGATCCGCCGTGACGAGGTTGAGGCCCTGTTGCCGGTACTGGAGCAGGCCGACCAGTTGCTCGACCAGGGCCACCTGTACAAGACCGGTGGCGCCGCCAGCGTGGCGCGCATCGAGGTGAAGGGGCGCCAGCTGGTGCTCAAGCGTTACAACATCAAGAACACCGCGCACTGGTTCAAACGCTTCTGGCGCCCGAGCCGGGCCTGGCATTCATGGATCGAAGGGCACCGCCTGGAGTTCCTCGATATCGCCACGCCGCGCCCGCTGGCAGTGCTGGAGCAGCGCGTGCTTGGCTTGCGCAGCCGCGCCTACCTGGTCACCGAGTACATCGATGGCCCGGACCTGGCTGCCTGTTTCGCGCCTTATGTGGAAAATGGCGACGCCCCTGAAGAGCAGGTGGATGCCTTGGTCCAGGTCATGCAGCAGCTGATTCGGGAACGCATCAGCCATGGCGACTTCAAGGGCCACAACCTGTTCTGGGACAACGGCCGCTGGTCGCTGATCGACCTTGATGCAATGTGCCAGCATGCCACCCAGCTCAGCTTCGCCCCGGCCTACGCCCGTGACCGGGCGCGGTTGTTGCGCAATTGGCCGAGCGGCAGTGCCTTGCATCAGCGCCTGGACCGGCTGCTGCCCAAGCTGGCCGAATAATCCTGCGGTAACGCCAGCCAGTCGCTGCCACGGCCGACCTGGCGCACCCGGATGCGCCATTCGCCGTCCTGATGACGCAGCACCGCCCAGGCAGGTACTGCGCCAGACAAGGCATCGGGGAAAATCAGGTGATAATGCCCGGCCAGCAGATGGCGCCGCGCCGGCAGCTGCTGGTTGTGCAGCTGCAGGTAGTACCTGCCGTTGTCGTTGAACAGGTTGTTGTCCGTGCCATCCGCAGCGCCCTCAAGCAGTGTTTTCAGCCGGCACTGCTCGAGCAGGTGCGGGATGTCTGGCAAGCCGTCGTGCCAGAGCAGCGGAGAATCAACGACCCAGTTGCCATCCTGGTTACGCCTGATCGGCAGCTTCAGGTAGGCGTAAGGCTGGTCGGGGTCGGTGGCGCGCCAGCGCGCGCCGTCAAAACTGACATTGAAGTAACGGCCCAGGTTATCCCGTACGAAGTATTGGCTCAGCCCCGGGGAACTCGACGGTTGTTCATACACAGCCTCGCCATGCGCCGAATCGATCCGATAGCGCAGCCGGGCAGCGACTGGCGCTGTTTCGTAATGACCTGGCAGCGGCACCGGTGGTGGTTTGGGCAGCCCTCGCAAGGCGCGGCGCATCAGGCTGGAGCCTGCCATTTCGTTCAGCCCGGCGGTGGCATGGCCAAGGGCCGCGACAGCATGGTGCAAGGCGCTTGCATGGTCGTCCTGCTCGTAGGCCTCGAAGCCGTCCCATATGGAGATCGCCATGCGGCCGAATGCCAGGGCGATCAATGCCCGTTGCGGCAGTATGAACGTGACCATGTCCAGCACCAGCCTGAGCACGTTGACCGAGAATTCGCCCAGCAGTTCTTCATTGCTGCGGGTGACGGTATCGGTGTGGGCCATCAGGCTTTGCACCTCGGCGCGGTACAGCGCCTGATACAGGTTGCCGGTAATGGCATCGCGAGTGATCAACGCGCCCAGCCGGCCTTTCTGCAACCGCTCCTTGAGTTTTTTCCCGCTGGCCCGTGGCAGGCGCTGGACCAGGTAGTCTTGCAATGCCGGGTCACTGCGCATGGCCCGGATCAGCGCCTTGGTATCACTGTATTCGCGCCAGTAGCGCCGGTCCGGAACGTCGGGGCAGTAGACGACGATACGTTTCGAGTGCTCTGGCGAAACCAGCAGCAATACCCCCATCAGCGTGTCGCCCTGCACCAGCAGCTGCTGGACTGTCACACGCTGCTCATTGAAATAGGGGCGGGCGTGGCTGTCTGGGGCGCTGATGACCGTGCGGGCCCAACCGTAGCCCTGTTCGAGTGTGTCGGGGAGAAAATGGCCGACATAGCGTGCTTTCACTGCTTCGGCATTCATCCGTGCGCGGCTGATCTGCGCATGGGCTGTCTGGCGCCAACGGCCTTCGGGCGAGTCAAGCAGCTGGGTGCGCAGGTAAGCCTGATAGCCACTGCCCGCGTTCAGGCGTCTCACGATCTGTTTAACCCGCAGGGGTGTCAGCGCCGGCAGCGCTTCACCGTGCAGGTGGACATGCGCGGTAAGCCAGTAGTCCACGTCGAACCAGGCGATGTTCAGCAAGGCCAGCTCATCCAGCCGGTAGGTATGCCTGACCAACTCGATGGTGTCGCCTGCCTGGCGCCGGCTGGCTACCGGAACGTAGCCCGTGGTACTTCCCAGGGGTAGCGGGTTGATGATCGGCCCGACCTGTCGAGCCAGGGTGACACTGATGGTAATGTCACGCGGGTCGCAGTCCAGGCCCGGTTCGCGTTGCAGGTATTCACGCAGGCGCAGGTTGACCCAGTTCAGCAGGGAATGCCTGTGGTTGAACTGTTCCAGGCTGAGGATGCCGGGAGCGCTGGCCGCTTCGATGGCCACGACCAGTTCCTGCAGGGTCTGCATGATGTGGGCGACGCCCTGCTGCGAAGTGGCGCGTAACCAGTTGGGTAGATGCTTTTCGAGTAGCAGGCCGTAGCGGTTGGCCAGCGGGCCGCGGCTACTGACGGAGCGCCGTATGTCGAGCGCCGCAGCCAGGGCCAGATCCAGCTGCTCGATATCGCGCTGTTTGCCGAGCTTCCAGGCCTGTTGCCAGCTGTAGCTCAGTTGCCTGGCCTGGGCATCGCGCAGGGTCGAGGCGAGGTAGTCGGCCAGGTCTTCTGTATACCAGTCGTAGCGCAGGCGCTCTGAACGACGGGCGTTTTGCTGGTTGTCGGGGTCGATCATCAGTTGCAGCAAGTGTTCGCTCTGCTGCGGGTCTTCCAGGCGCTCGCATACCTCCGTGTGCAGGTCGGCCAGGTTGTCGAAGGCCTCGATGCCGTGTGCGGCACTGCACAGCAGTACCCGGCCAACCGGCTCAAGATGATCGAGCATTCGCCCTTCGGCGCCGTGTTCGGTGAGCACCAGGAAACCTGGTACATGGCTGCGCCAGTTGGGCGCCGTACTGTCGAGCAACAGGCGATAGGCCTGGGGACGCGCGGCGGTCGGCAAGTGGCGACGTTGCCAGGGCTGCGGCAGTTCCAGGTAGGTTCTCAATAGGTGTACATGCGCCGCTGACAGGGTCTGGTCGGTGGTGCGCAGGCGGATCTCCGCATCCAGTTGCTCGCGGTACAGCACGGCAAGGCGCACGGTGCGGGTCAGGCCTTTGTTGTCCGGCTCCAGCCAGTACGCTGCCAGGCGGGCATGTAGCGTCTGACGAATGGTTTTGCAAAAGCCGTCGATATGGCCGCTGAAATCCAGTGGCAGGTTGAGCGCCGGGTAGTCGGCATGCCTGATCGGGCTGCCTGCGGGCAGGCGGAAGGTACCGCCATCGAACAGATGGAAACCCACCAGCTGCAACAGTGGCTGGGCCCCGAAGTACAGCGTGCGGGCGTTGATGGAAAGGCCTGGGAATAGTCGCGCGAGCGTCAGGTCCAGGTGGTGCTCGACCCCCTCGATGGGTGGGAGCAGTGCATCAAGCTGGTTGTCCAGGGTCTGGAAAAGGGGGGGGATCGGCATGGTCCGTCTCCTGTAGTGAGGGCGGACCATGCTGCGCCAAGGCGCCAGGGCTGCTGTGTTAGCGGGCTACCTCAGCGGTGCCACAGGCCCCGTAGCGAAAACCACGCGGGCAGGCCCAGGCCTAGCCAGGAAAGCCCGTCCCACCAGCGGTCACCGAGCAGGGCGGCGAACAGCCCGAGTGCGGTCAGCGCGGCGATCAGCGCAGGCCAGGCGAAGATACGCGCAGTGGCTTGTGACCTGTGGCTCATGCACGTGCCTCCCTGGCTTTGCGTTGTTTGCCCCACCACAGGTACAGCCCGCTGCACAGCACCACAATGGTCAGCACATCGAGCACCGCCCAGAGGATCTGCATCGGCCTGCCGCCGTAATCACCGAAATGCAGCGGTTGCGACAAGCCCATGGCGTCCATGTACCAGGGGCGCTCGCCAACCGCGGTCAGTTCAAGCGTGCGGGCGTCGATCAGTACCGGTGTGAACAGGTGCGAACTCAGGTGCGTGGCGCCATTCATGAATACGGCGTAGTGGTGTTCGCTGGAGAAGCGCGTACCCGGGAACGCGATGAAATCCGGTCGCATGCCAGGCGCGGCCTGCGCGGCAATTTCCAGCAGGCGGGTGGCCGGGGCGCGCTCGCTGAGCGCTGGAGCGTCGCGGTACGGCGCGACCATGGCGGCCAGGCTGTCGTTGCGCCAGGCGGCGATGACCAGGTCGGACAGGGCACTGATCACTCCGGTTACACCTACCGTCAAGGCCCAGACAAGGGTGACCACGCCGATCAGGTTGTGCAGGTCGAGCCAGCGCAGGCGCCGCGACTTGTCGTGGCGGACTGTGGCGAACGCCAGGCGGCGCATGAACGGCGCATACAGCACGGTGCCGGAAACGATCGCGACGACGAACAGCAAGCCCATGAACGCCAGCAACAGTTTGCCCGGCAGCCCGGCGAACATGTCCACATGCAGGCGCAGCATGAGCATCATGAAGCCGCCGTTGGCCGCGGGCATGGCGACTGCTTCGCCGGTGCGTGCATCGAGCATGAAGGTGTGCGACGAGTTGGGCTCGGTACCGGCAGTGGCCGCGGTGATGGCGACCACGCCGTTGGGTTCGTCTTCGTCATAGCCGAAGTACTGCACGACCTCGCCGGGGCGGTGCTGCTCGGCCTTGATCACCAGCTGTTGCAGGTCGAGGTGCGGGGTGTCGGCTGGCATGTCGCGCAGCTTCGGCGCGTCGCCGAGCAACTGTTCGAGCTCGTGGTGAAAGATCAGCGGCAGGCCGGTCAGCGCCAGCAACAGCAGGAACAGGGTGCAGACCAGGCTGCTCCAGGTGTGGATCGTCGACCAGCGGCGGATGGTTGGGCTTTTCATCACTGTCGGGTATCTGCCTTGTTGGACCTGGGCCGCAAGGCGGCCCCAGCTCACTCAGAACTTGTAGGTGGCACTGGCCACGACGCTACGTTCGTCGCCGTAGTAGCAGTAGTAGGAATCACAGGTCGACAGGTAGTCCTTGTTCAGCAGGTTGGTCGCGTTGATCGCCACGGACGCGCCCTTGAGGCTGTTGTCCAGGCGCCCCAGGTCGTAATGCACCGCTGCATCGAACACCGTGTAGGCGTTGGCCTTGCCCAGGTAGGTATTGGCCTGGTCGCCATAGGTATTGCCGGTATAGCGCGCACCCAGGCCGATGCCGAAGCCATCGAGTACGCCCGCATGCCAGGTGTAGTCGCCCCACACCGACGCCTGCTGGTTGGGCATCAGTTGCAGGCGGTTGCCTTTGAAATCGCCGTCCTGCACTTCCGACTTGGCCAGGGTGTAGGCAGCAATCACCTTGAGGTTCTCGGTCACATCGGAAACCGCTTCAAGTTCCAGGCCACGCACCTTCACTTCGCCGGTCTGGCTGGTGATGGTCACGCCACCAACGGTGTCGGTCACCGCGACGTTTTTCTGGGTCAGGTCGTACACGGCTGCCGACAGCAGGGTGCTGGAGCCCGGTGGCTGGTATTTCACGCCCAGTTCCCACTGCTTGCCTTCGGTGGGCTTGAACGAGTCGGTTGCCGAGGCACTGGCATTGCTGGATGGCTGGAACGACTCGGCATACGACAGGTAGGGGACGAAGCCCGAGTCGAACACGTAGCTGATGGCTGCGTTGCCGCTGAACTGCTGGTCGCGCTGGGTATTGGTGGCATCGCCCTTGTTGAAGAACTTGGTGCTGGTATGCACCCAGTCTTCGCGCCCGCCCAGGGTCAGGCGCCAGTTGCCGAGCGCCATCTGGTCCTGGACATACACGCCGGTCTGGCGGGTTTTCTGGTTGTAGTCATAGAACGCGGTGGTGCGGTCCGGACGGGTGATCGGCAGCCCGTAGACCGGGTTGTTGACGTTGCTGTCCGGCACGTTGAAGCCGAATATCGACAGGTAGTTGGTGTTGATGCGCTGGTGGTCCAGACCGAGCAGCAAGGTGTGGCTGATGTCACCGGTGGCAAAGTCGGCCTGGAAGTTGTTGTCCACCGCGAACTGGCTGATGTCTTCGTCGGTGTTGGTGGACATGCGGCTGACCGTGCCGTCGTCCTTCACCGGCGGATTGTCCTTGTTGTAGCTGCCGGGCGTGATGGTCTGGAAGGCCAGATCCGACTTGGTGTAGCGCAGGTTCTGACGGAACTGCCACACATCGTTGATGCGGTGCTCGAAGGCGTAGCCCAGCGCGTAGTAGGTACGGTCGTAGAACTCGTAGTCAGGGTCACCCAGGTTCTTGTGGTGGGAGATCTTGCCGAACGGCATGTCGATCTTGGTGCCCTGGATCGGCCGGAACTGGCTGGTGGCACCGGTATCGTCGCGGGTGAACTGGGTGAGCAAGGTCAGCGAGGTGTCTTCGTCGATGTTCCAGGTCAGGCTCGGGGCGATGTTGTAGCGCTTGTCGTCGATATGGTCGATCTGCGTGCCACCGTCGCGGATGACCCCGCTGACGCCATACAGAAAGCGGCCTTCGGCATCGATTCTGCCGGTGCTGGCAAAGTTGATCTGGCGATGGTTGTCATTGCCATATTGCAGCTCGATCTCATGCGCGCTGTCGGCCTGCGGGCGGCGGCTGAGCATGTCCAACAGGCCGCCGGGCGGGGTCTGGCCATAGATCGACGAAGCCGGCCCGCGCAGCAGGGCTAGGCGGTCGAGGTTCCAGGTTTCGGCTTTAGGGTTGGCGTATACGCCACGTGGCAACGGCAGGCCATCGAGAAACTGGGTTGGCTCGAAGCCCCGCACGCGCATCCAGTCATAGCGCGTGTCGCTGCCGAAGCTGGCCGACACGATACCCGGCATGTAACGCACGGCATCGTCGAGGCTATGCACGCCACGGTCTTTCATCTGTTCGCGGGTGGCGACAGAAACCGAACGCGGCAGCTCGACCAGTGCGGTATCGGTCTTGGTGCCGGCGGCGCTGCGCTTGGCCACGTAGCCTTCGACCGGGCCCCACGCGCTTTCGCTGATGCTCGCCGCCTCGATGGTGGTTGCCGGCAGCGCCAAGGTACCTTCCGCGACTGCCACCAGGCTGTAGCTGCCTGCGTTGCTCTGTTGCAGTTGTAACCCCGTGCCGCGCAGGGCCGCCTGCAGCGCGCCCAGGCCGTCATACTGCCCATGCACCGGCGCCGAGCTGCGGCCGCTGACCAGCGCCGGGTCGATGACCAGGGCGATGCCGGCCTGGCTGGCGATCTGGTTGAGGGTGGCGGCCAGCGGGGCGCTCGGCAGGTCGTAGCCGCGTGGGGCGGATTGCTCGGCGGCGCACAGGGCAGGGCTGGCCAATGGCGCGGCTACCGCGATGGCCAGGGCCACCAGGCTGGGGCGCAGGATACGTTCAACAGCACGGGACATGCAGCGGCTCCTCGACGGGTAAGTGCTTACTGCTTCCTTGCCGAGCGAGATTGGAAAAGTGACAGGGCGAATCTGAAAAATATCGAGAATTATTTGAAATTGGCTGTTCCTGTCTTGGCCTTTTCGTGGGTACCCGTACCCACGGGTATTCCACGAAGCTTGCAATCTGGGTGAGTCCTGCGTGAGCTGGCCTGTTTGCTTACTTGGGCACCACGTTCACCCACCACTGGGTATGTCGCTGGAGCTTCACCGGCAGTACCGGCAGCAACGACGCCAGGGCCAGGTCGGTATCGGTCAGCGGGAAGCTGCCGGTCACCCGCAGGTCGGCGACCTTGTCGTCCACCCCGAGGTAACCGCTGCGGTACTGGCCCAGCGCCGCCAGCAGGTCAGCCAGGCGCACGTTGTCCACCACCAGCATGCCGCGGGTCCAGGCGTCGGCACCGGCGGCTACCGCGCCGACCCGGCCAAGGCCGTTGGCGTGCATCAGCACTTGCTGGCCTTCGCGCAGCACCTGTTCCTCGCCGCTGTCCAGCGGCTGAGCAGCTACCGCGGCCTGTAGCACCTCCAGGCGCGTACCGTCGGCCTCACGGCGCACCAGGAAGCGCGTGCCCAATGGGCGCAGGCGCCCGTCGGCGGTACGGACCAGCAGCGGCCGCGGGTCCTGATGGCCGGTCTGTACCGAGATTTCGCCCTGGTGCAGCACGATGATCCGTTGTTCGCCCGCGTAGTCGATATCGACGGCGGTATGGCTGTTCAGGCTCAGCAATGTGCCGTCTTCCAGGCGCAGGGTACGCAGTTCGCCGGTAACGGTGCGTTGGTCAGCCAGCCAGTAGCTGGGCGCGAGCGACGGCGCGCCAACCCAGGCCAGCAGCGAGCCGAGCAGCAACATGCCAGCCAGCCCGCTGCCAACCTTGCCGATCCGTCGGCGCAGGCCGACGCGCGACTGCAGCAGGGCCTGGCGTGCCGGGCCGACGGCGGTGCCGACACGCTGGTCCATTGCGCCCAGCTGGCGCCAGGCGCGGGCATGCTCTTCGCTGGCAGCATGCCAGCGCATGAATTCACTGCGCTCATCGGCCGTACTGCTGCCACCGTCGAGGCTGAGTTTCCAGGCAATCGCGGCTTCCAGCACGCGGGACGAAACCGGGGCACTGCTCACGTCGGCTCCCCGTACAGGGCCGTGTAGCACTGGCGCAGGCCCTGGGCGATGTACTGGCGCACGCGCGACACCGAAACGCCCAGGCGCTCGGCAATTTCGGCATGGCCCATGCCATCCAGGCGGTTGTACAGGAAGGCTGCGCGGGCCTTGCTCGACAGCTTGCCCAGCAGGCGGTCGATGGCCTTGAGGTCTTCGAGGATCAGGTGTTGCAGCTCCGCAGACGGTTGCTCGGCTTGCGGCATCAGGGCCAGCTCGGCCAGGTAGGCCTGCTCCAGCGCGGCGCGGCGGAAGTGATCGAACAGCAGCCCCTTGGCCACCGCGGCGAGGAAGGCGCGTGGCTCACGTGGGGTGTCCAGTCGCTCGCGGCCGAGCAGGCGCACGAAGGTGTCCTGGCTCAGGTCTTCGGCACGCTGGCGGCAGGCCATGCTGCGCTGCAGCCAGGCGAGCAGCCAGCCGCGATGGTCGCGGTACAGCGCACCGACCAGATCGGCGTGTGGGCTCTGTGCAGAAGACAAGCAGCGTCCCCCCGGAACGTATGCATTAACTAACGATAATTATTCGCGATTGTTGCAGAGGCAAGGGGAGGGTGCAATGGGCGCTTATCGGATGACCAGTATGGCTGGGGTTGGCTGGTGTTGGGCGTGGGTGGTGTAGCGCCTGTGAGATCGCGCGCCGCCCGCGCGGCGCATCGCGAGCTGCGCTCGCTCCTACGTTTGTTTCGGGCCAATCATTCCTGTGAGATTTGCGCGCGAACGCCTTGGCGCATGACGGGATATCGCGTGGTATGAATCAGGCGGTCGCGCGCGCCTGTTACAGGCGTTACTGGCCTGAAACAAACGTAGGAGCGAGCGCAGCTCGCGATGCGCCGCGCGGGCGGCGCGCGATCTCACAGGCGCCGCACTACTCAAACCTCACAAGCCGTGACTCTGCACCTTGCGCCGCCGCCATCCGCGCAGCCGCTGTTCCAGTTGCAACGGGCTATCCAGCTGCTGGCGCCGGGCCTGGCTGAACAGGATCAGCGCCAGTTCGGCGGTCACCAGGGCATCGGCACTGGCATGATGGCGCTCTTCCACCTGCAGGCCGAAGCGCGCTACCCAGTCATCGAGACCGGCTTCGCGCAGTACCGTGTCGGGGTTGAGCATGGGGGCCAGTTCGGCGATGTCGAGGAAAGGCGACTGCAGGCGATAGCCCAGGCTGTCCTTCAATGCGCGGGCCAGCATGCGCTGGTCGAAGGGGGCATGGAATGCCAGCACCGGGCTATTGCCGATGAAGTCGAGCAGATCGAGCAAGGCTTCGGCCGGGTCGCAACCGGCAGCCAGGGCACTGGGGCCCAGGCCGTGGATCAGCACGCTGGGGTTGGTCTTCTGCGTTGGCCGGTGCAGAGTGCGCTCGAACTGCTGGGCAAAGTCGATGGCGCCGTCTTCGATCGCCACGGCGCCGATCGACAGCACCTGATCACGGTTGAGGTTGAGGCCGCTGGTCTCAAGGTCCAGTACCACCCAGCGCTGCTCACGCAGGGTACAGACCCCCAACGGTGCGGGTTTGGGCAGCCGGGCCAGGCGCTGGCGGGTGGCCGCATCCAGCTCGGGCGCGCTGGGGCGCAGCCAGGCGAACAGGCTCATAACTGGTACCGCAGCGCCAGGCTGCTCTGCAGGCGCTGGGCCTGGCGCAGGGATTCGCGCAGGATGCGCCGGTCAAGGTGGTTGAGGCTGTCCGGGTCGAGCCGGTTGGAGTAGGGCAGGTTATCGCGTGTCTGGCGCTGGTGCTGCTGCATGCGGGTTTGCTGGATGAAGTGGTAGGCCTCCTCATACGCGGCGCCGTCCTGCGCCTCGATGATGCCCTTGGCCACCAGCTGGCGCAGGCGCTCCAGGGTATTGCAGGCAGCAATGCCATTGGCCAGGGCCAGTAGCCGGGCACCATCGACGAAGGGCGTCAGGCCCTGCACCTTGAGGTCGAGGGTGGCGGCCTTGTCGTTACCCTGGCGGGTCAGCACGAACTCGCGCAGGCGGCCAACCGGCGGGCGCTGGCGCAGCGCGTTATCAGCCATCATGCGCTGGAACAGGCGGTTGTCGGCCACTTGCTCGAGCAGGCCCTGGCGCAGTTGCTCGCAACCCTGCTCGTCGCCCCACACCACCCGCAGGTCGAAGTAGATGGTCGAGCCCAGCAGGTTTTCCGGGCTGGCTTCGCGGACGAAACCGGCAAAGCGCCGAGCCCATTCGCTGCGCGACAGGCAGAGCTCGGGGTTGCCGGCCATGACGTTGCCCTTGCACAGGGTGAAGCCGCATTGGGCCAGGCATTGATTGATGTACTGCGCCAGCGGCAGCAGGCGGGTGCGGATGGCGTCGGCTTCGGCGCTGTCGGCTGCTTCGAAGAGGATGCCGTTGTCCTGGTCGGTATGCAGGGTTTGCTCGCGACGTCCTTCGCTGCCAAAGCACAGCCAGCTGAATGGCACGCCGGGGTCGCCGCGCTCGGCCAGCGCCAGCTCGATTACCCGGCACACGGTGTGGTCGTTGAGCAGGGTGATGATCTGGGTTATCTGCGTGGATGACGCGCCATGCGCCAGCATGCGTTCGACCAGCTGGCTGATTTCGCCGCGCAGCGAGACCAGGGTCTCCAGCCGTGGCGCATGGCGGATGGTGCGCGCCAGGTGTACCAGGTCGACTCGCTGCAGGGAAAACAGGTCGCGTTCCGAAACCACCCCGCACAGGCGGCGGTTTTCCACCAGGCATACGTGGGCAATGTGCCGCTCGGTCATCGCCATGGCCGCGTCGAAGGCGCTGGCCTGGGGGCTGAGGTAGAACGGCTGGGCGGTCATGTGTCGTTCGATCGGCGCGCCCAGCTCGGTATCGGCGGCGGCCACCACCTGGCGCAAGTCACGCAGGGTGAAGATGCCGGTCGGGTAGCGCTGTGCATCGACCACCACGATGCTGCCGACCTGCTGCTCGTGCATCAGCCTCACGGCATCGCGCAGCGGGGTGTCGGCGCTGCACACCACCGGGTGGCGCATGGCCAGTTCACCCAGGGGTGTGTTCAATGAATACTGGGTGCCGAGGGTTTCCACCGCACGCTGGCGCACCTGCTGGTTGACCTGGTCGAGCAGGCTGCTGACGCCGCGCAGGGCAAAATCGCGAAACACTTCCGACATCGAGAACACGCGGATGAACGCTGCCTTGTTCAGTTGCAGGCAGAAGGTGTCCTCACCGGCCAGGTGCTCCGTACGGGTCGCCCGCTCGCCGAGCAATGCCGCCAGCGGGAAGCATTCGCCGCTGGTGATCTCGAATGTGGTCTCGACGCCAGGCTTGACCAGGTGCTGGCGCTCGCCAACCACGCGGCCCTGCTTGACGATGTAGAAGTGCTCCACCGGCCCGTCGGCTGGTTTGACGATGCTTTCGCCGCTGGCATAGAAGCGCAGCTGGCACTGTTCGACCAGGTAGGCCAGGTGGCTGTGTTCCATCTGGTTGAACGGCGGAAAGCGCTGCAGGAACTGCAGGGTGCCCTGGATGTTCTGCAGCACTGCTGTCCTGCCCGCCTGGCTGTAGGCGTCCTTTTTGCTCATGAAACTGACCGTATCGCTATGCCGATCTATATATATCTATATATAGGTGCCGGCCATGTTGTTCTCTGCCTCCATGGTCGGCTTGCAGCGGGGTGGTGCCCATTGGACGTAAGTCTATGGGCCGCCCTGTCAAAGACCCGACGAAAGGCGAAACGGGTAACGCAAGTTCTGTGGTCCTAATGCTGAAGCGGAGTTTTTTTGACGAGATGACCATGGTTGAGCCACACGACATCCTGAGCGACGCCGAGCGCGAAGCCTTGGCCTTGGCCAATGCACCAGTAGCCGCCAGGCCACTGGTGCTGGTGGTGGATGACAATGCGGCGAACCGCGATGCACTGATCTACTACCTGAAAAGCCGGGGTATTGATTGCGTAGGGGCGGACGGCGCCGAGGAAGCCAGGCTGTACTTGCATTACCAGCCGCGGATAGGCTTGATGATCACCGATTTGCGAATGCAGCCCGAGGACGGCCTGACGCTGATCCGGCAGGTTCGCGAATCGGAGCGGGCGGCGTTGTCGATCATCGTGGTGTCAGGTGACACCGATGTCGAAGAGGCAGTGGACGTGATGCACCTGGGGGTGGTGGATTTCCTGTTGAAGCCGGTGGACCTGGACAGGCTGCTGGAGCTGGTGAGGAAAGAGTTGCAGATATTGTGAAGCAGGTGAGGGGCTACTTTGCAGCCCACTCGCGAAACAAGGCCGCTGCTACAGGAACGCCGCACGTTCGATGCCTGCGTTGTTCCTGTAGCAGCGGCCTTGTATCGCGATGGGGCCGCAAGGCGGCCCTTTTGGCGGATGCTACCTACAGCCCGTTACGCGCCTTGAACTCACGGCGACGGCGGTGCAGTACCGGCTCGGTGTAACCGTTCGGCTGCTTGCCACCTTCCAGCACCAGCTCCACAGCTGCCTGGAATGCGATGTTGTCGTCGAAGTTCGGCGCCATCGGCCGGTACAGGGCGTCGCCTGCGTTCTGCTGGTCGACCACCACGGCCATGCGCTTGAGGCTTTCCAGCACCTGCTCCTGGCTGACCACGCCGTGGCGCAGCCAGTTGGCCAGCAGCTGGGCCGAGATGCGCAGGGTGGCGCGGTCTTCCATCAGGCCGACGTTGTTGATGTCCGGCACTTTCGAGCAACCCACGCCCTGGTCGATCCAGCGCACCACGTAGCCGAGGATGCCCTGGGCATTGTTGTCCAGCTCGTTGCGGATCTCTTCGGCCGACCAGTTGGTGTCGGCCGCCAGCGGGATGGTCAGGATGTCATCCACCGATGCCGGGGTGCGCGAGGCCAGCTCACGCTGGCGCGCCTGCACGTCAACCTTGTGGTAGTGCAGGGCATGCAAGGTGGCGGCGGTCGGCGACGGCACCCAGGCGGTGTTGGCACCGGCCAACGGGTGGGCGATCTTCTGCTCGAGCATGGCCGCCATCAGGTCAGGCATGGCCCACATGCCTTTGCCGATCTGGGCACGGCCTTGCAGGCCGGTGGCCAGGCCAACGTCGACGTTGTTGTTCTCGTAGGCGCCGATCCACTTCTCGTTCTTCATGGCGCCCTTGCGCACCACGGCGCCGGCTTCCATCGAGGTATGGATTTCGTCGCCGGTGCGGTCGAGGAAGCCGGTGTTGATGAACACCACGCGCTCGGCTGCGGCCTTGATGCAGGACTTGAGGTTGACCGTGGTACGGCGTTCCTCGTCCATGATGCCGACCTTGACGGTGTTGCGCTTCATGCCCAGCAAGTCTTCGACGCGGCTGAAGATCTCGGCGGCGAAGGCGACTTCTTCCGGCCCGTGCATCTTCGGCTTGACGATGTACACGCTGCCGCTGCGGGTGTTCTTGCGGCTGGTGTTGCCGTTGAGGTTGTGCAGGGCGATCAGGTTGGTGAACAGGCCGTCCTGGATGCCCTCGGGAATTTCGTTGCCCTGGGCGTCGAGGATCGCCGGGTTGGTCATCAGGTGGCCAACGTTGCGCACGAACAACAGCGAACGGCCGTGCAGGGTCACGCTGCCACCGTTGGGCGCGGCGTACTCGCGGTCCGGGTTCATGGTGCGGGTAAAGGTCTTGCCACCCTTGCTCACGTTTTCCGCCAGGTCACCTTTCATCAGGCCCAGCCAGTTGCGGTAGACCACCACCTTGTCATCGGCGTCGACAGCGGCGACCGAGTCTTCGCAGTCCATAATGGTGGTCAGCGCCGATTCCATCAGGATGTCCTTCACGCCGGCGGCGTCGGTGCTGCCGACCGGAGTGCTGGCATCAATCTGGATTTCGAAGTGCAGGCCGTTGTGCTTGAGCAGCACGGCAGTCGGTGCGCCGGCATCACCGTGGAAGCCGATCAGCTGGGTGTCGTCACGCAGGCCGCTGTTGCTGCCGCCCTTGAGGGCAACGATCAGCTTGCCGCCTTCGATGCGGTAGCCGATGGAATCGACATGCGAGCCAGCCGCCAATGGCGCGGCTTCATCGAGGAAGGCGCGGGCGAAGGCGATCACTTTGTCGCCACGCACCTTGTTGTAGCCCTGGCCTTTTTCGGCGCCGCCTTCGTCGCTGATGGCATCGGTGCCGTACAGCGCGTCATACAGCGAGCCCCAGCGGGCGTTGGCAGCGTTCAGGGCGAAACGGGCGTTCATCACCGGTACGACCAGCTGTGGGCCGGCCATGTGGGCGATTTCTTCGTCCACGTTCTGGGTGGTGGCCTGGAAATCGTCAGCTTGTGGCAGCAGATAGCCGATTTCCTGGAGGAATGCTTTGTAGGCTGCGGCGTCGTGGGCCTCGCCTTTGCGTGCCTGGTGCCAGGCGTCGATCTTGGCTTGCAGCTCGTCGCGCTTGGCGAGCAGGGCTTTGTTCTTTGGAGCGAGGTCATTGATGATCTTCTCTGCACCCGCCCAGAACTGCTCGGCGACGATGCCGGTCCCGGGGATGGCTTCGTTGTTCACGAAGTCGTACAGGACCTTGGCGACCTGAAGGCCACCGACTTGAACGTATCCAGTCATTGCTTGCCTCACTCTGCTCAGCTATTTCGCTCTTCTGTATTAAGCCTGTAGCGCTTCTCTAAACACGGCACCAGTGCATGCGCCCAAGGAATGCCCGAGCGCGGCTGGGTGCGGCCTGCCAGACTGGCTGGCAGACAGTGTGCGTATTTTCACAGGCGCCTTGGCAGACATCCAAACAGCGTTTTGTAGTCCGCGCCACGGGATACTACATGAAGCAGTAGGCGGGGCAAAATCAGACTAAAAGCGCCGTTATGCGACCCGTTGGTCGCGTATGGTCACGCTGGGAGTGGGTATGTTCGCAAAAAACAGGTGGATTGTTCCAGATAAATCTTGAAACAGTACACGATTTGTTATGCAAATTGCCCTGCGGCAGGTTGCCGCGCCTTGCCTATACTGAGTCGATCCCCTGATTTCCTGCCGCCCGGCGCGGTCCGACACGAGGAACGGCTTGTGGATCATCTTGTACTGACTGTGATTGCCCCGGACAAGGCCGGGCAGGTCGAACGCATCGCCCAGTGCATTGCCGACCACAGTGGCAACTGGCTGGAAAGCCGCATGTCGCGCATGGCCGGGCAGTTTGCCGGGATCCTGCGGGTGGCGGTGCCGGCAGAAAACTACGCCGAGCTGGTGGCGTCGTTGCAGGGGTTGGTGCGGTATGACATTCGCGTGCTGATCGCCGAGAGCGGCATCGAGCCGTCATGCACCTGGAAACCGATTGCCATGGAGCTGGTAGGTAACGACCGGCCTGGAATCGTGCGTGACATTACCCGCTTGCTGGCGGACCTGGGCGTGAACCTTGAACGCTTCACGACAGAGGTGCGCCCGGCGCCGATGAGCAGCGAGCCGCTGTTTCATGCCGATGCGTTGCTGGCCATGCCGTTGACGCTGTCGCTGGATGAGTTGCAACAGAAGCTGGAGAGCCTGGCGGATGACTTGATGGTGGAGTTGAAACTGCGGCCGCAGGAATGACCAGAGGATGCCGGGGCCGCTTTGCGGCCCTTCGCGACACAAGGGCGCTCCTACAGCAAACCGGTTTATCCACAGCTTTCGCGGTCCCAGGTAGGAGCGGCCTTGTGTCGCGAAGGGCTGCAAGGCAGCCCCCTGCGGTTATCCCGATATCACGGGGAAGGCCCTGTGGATAACCTGGGGGTGCACCTCTCCAGCCCACAAGATCCGCGCTCTGCACAGCTTTGCTCAAAAAACACCCAAAAATCAGCAGCTTGTGCACAAAGCACGGGGACGAGGGTGTGGATAACCTTTGGAGATGTCGCTGCAGGCCCCGAGCCACGAGGCTTGCAGCATAATGGTTGTTTTTTGATCAGCTGCGCTTGCGCAAGCTCAACCACGCATCGACGCTATACACCGCCAGCCCCGCCCAGATGAACATGAACGCCACCAGTGTGCTCGGCGACAGATGCTCATCGAACAGCAACACTGCCTGCAGCAGCACCAGGGTTGGCGCCAGGTACTGCAGGAAGCCCAACGTGGTGTACGGCAGGTGCCGCGCGGCAGCGTTGAAGCACACCAGGGGAATCAGCGTCACCGGCCCTGCGGCCATCAGCCATAACGCTTCGCTGCTGGTGTAGAACGCGCCCTGGGCACTCATTGCCGCCGGGTGCAGCAGCAACCAGCCAAGCGCCAGCGGTACCAGCATCCAGGTTTCCACCACCAGGCCCGGCAGCGCCGCTACCGGCGCCTGTTTGCGGATCAACCCGTAAAAGCCGAAGCTCAGTGCCAGCGCCAGCGACACCCATGGCAGGCTACCCACCTGCCATACCTGCTGGGCCACGCCCACGGCAGCCATGGCCACTGCCAGCCATTGCAAGCGGCGCAGGCGCTCGCCAAGAATCAGCATCCCCAGCAGCACATTGATCAGCGGGTTGATGTAGTAGCCCAGGCTGGCCTCGAGCATGCGACCGTTGTTCACCGACCACACGTAGGTCAGCCAGTTGCCGGCAATCAGCGCCCCGCTCAGGGCCAGGATGCCCAGCCGGCGTGGGTTGTCACGCAGTTCACGCCACCAGCCGGGGTGTTTCCACACCAACAGCAGCAGCGAGCCGAAGAGTGCCGACCACAGCACTCGGTGGACGATGATCTCTACCGCCGGGACGCTCTGGATCGCTTTGAAATACAGGGGAAACAGCCCCCAGATGATGTAGGCGCTGAGGCCCAGTAGGTACCCGCGACGCGGGTTTGCGGCGTGCATGCAGAATCCTTGCTTAGGTAGCTAAATAACGCGACGCCTATTGTAGACAGAGACGGGCTCGCTTCTAGAACAATTTCAGTGGCGGTTCATCCAGGGCCGCCAACTGCTCGCGGAATGCCAGGATCTGGTCGCCCCAATAGCGTGGCTGGCCGAACCAGGGGAAACTGGGCGGGAAGGCCGGGTCGTCCCAGCGCCGCGCCAGCCAGGCGCTGTAGTGCAGTTGGCGCAGGGCGCGCAACGGTTCGATCAAAGCCAGTTCGCGCGGGTCGAAATCGTGAAACTCGTTGTAGCCATCGATCAGCTCGGCGAGCTGCCCCAGGCGCTCCTCACGGTTGCCAGCCAACATCATCCACAGGTCTTGCACGGCCGGGCCCATGCGACAGTCGTCAAGGTCGACCACGTGGTAGACCTCGTCGCGATGCATCAGGTTGCCGGGATGCAGGTCGCCGTGCAGGCGGATGAGCTGGTGCGGTGTGCGGGTGTAGGTGTCTTCCACGCGCTTGAGCAGGTCGCGGGCCACCGACTCGAAGGCCGGCAGCAGGTCACGGGGCACAAAGCCGCCTTCCAGCAGGGTGTTCAGCGCGGCGTGGCCGAAGTTTTCCACAGCCAGCGCCTCGCGGTGCTCGAACGGTTTGCTGGCGCCTACGGCATGCAGGCGACCAAGCAGCTGGCCAAGGCGGTAGAGCTGGTCAAGGTTGCCTGGCTCCGGGGCGTGGCCGCCACGGCGGGGGAACAGCGCGAAGCGGAAACCCTGATGTTCGAACAAGCTGCGCCCGCCGTGCTGCAGGGGTGCAACCACCGGCACTTCGCAGTCGGCCAGTTCGGCGGTGAAGCTGTGCTCTTCCAGGATAGCCGCATCGCTCCAGCGGCCTGGGCGGTAGAACTTGGCCACCAGCGGCTGCGCGCCCTCGATACCCACCTGGTAGACGCGGTTCTCGTAGCTATTCAGCGCCAGCACCCGGGCATCGCTGAGAAAGCCCAGGCTTTCCACGGCGTCCAGGACCAAGTCGGGGGTGAGGGTGTCGAAGGGGTGGGACATGAGGGCTCCGGGGGTAAGCGGCATGGGGGCCATGGTACCGCGTTATGCCTGTGTCGGCCTCTTCATGGGCACGCCCGCGCACCGCGCAACCAGCCTAGGCGGGAACCCCGATCAACACATAAGAAGGATGAAACTGCACCCGTACCGTACTGCCATCCGCCACCCGGTGCTCAGCCAGCCAGTGCGCCTCGGCAAACGCACACAGCGTCTGCCCGTTGCCCAGCGCCAGCCGCACCTCGCTCGGCCCATCAGGCTCCGCCAGCACTTGCTCCACCGTCGCCTTCAGGCAGTTGCTACCCGTTTCGGCCTCTTCCCCTGGCGCCAGCAACCGCACCCACCCGGCCTTGAGCAGCGCCACCACCGTTGTTCCCGGAGTCAGCTCCAGCCGGGCAGTGCTGTCATGCGTGATCAGCGCCTCGATCTCCAGCCCGCCGCCCAAGGCCAGGCTGACGCGGTCATGCCGTCCCTCGCGGCGAAGGCAGCTGACCTGCCCCTGCAACTGGTTGCGCGCGCTGGTGCGCAGCATCAGGCGACCAAGCAGGTCGAGGTCACTGGATTGTTCGGCCGCTTCGAGGATTTGCGCCTGCAGGGCCTGCAGGCGCTGATACAGGCGCAGTACCCGCTCGCCTTCCAGCGACAAGCGGGCACCGCCGCCGCCACGCCCGCCTGTGCTGCGCTCGACCAGCGGCTGGCTGGCCAGGTTGTTGAGTTCGTCGATGGCGTCCCAGGCGGCCTTGTAGCTGATCCCCGCTGCCTTGGCGGCGCGGGTGATAGAGCCTTGCTCGGCAATGTGATGCAGCAGGGCGATGCGCTGGGGGCGGCGGGCGATATGCTGGGTGAGGAGGGCGGGCAGGGACATAGGTAATGTAGTCGTCAACGGATAAAGGGACGGTGCCTCTCCTGTTCGGGCCAGTCAAGTGAGCCGGGGCCGTTTCGCGCCCCATCGCCGGCAAGCCAGTTCCTGCAGAGGCAACGTTGACTCCACGGCAACGCTCTCCGTGCAGGAACCGGCTTGCCAGCGATGGTGCCCCTGAGATCACACATGACCCGGCTTGGGCGTGCGTGCCAGGCAATACACATCGACCTGCCGCGCCCCGGCCTTGCGGAGTACTTCGGCAACCGCCTGCGCGGTGGCGCCGGTAGTCAGCACGTCATCGACGATGGCGACATGCCTGCCCGTCAACTCGCCTGCCACGGCGAACGCCTGGCGCAAATTGCGCCGCCTTGCCGATGCATCCAGTTGCTGTTGTGCAGGAGTGTCGCGGGTGCGTGCCAGCAACCGTTCGTCGCAATGTATGCCGAGTTGTGCCGACAACCAGCGCGCCAACATGCCTGCCTGGTTGAAGCCGCGCTCGCGCAGTCGACGCCTGGCCAGGGGCACCGGCAACAGCAGGTCGGGCCGGGCCAGCCCTTCGGCGAAGCGATGCAGCAAGCCATGCCCGAGCATTTGGGCCATCAGTCGCCCCAGGGGCCACTGGCGCTTGTGCTTGAAGCGGCTGACCAGCGTGTCTACCGGAAAGCCGAAATGCCACAGCGCAACCACCCGCTCGAAAGCCGGCGCACGGCGGCTGCACTGCGCGCAGGTCAGGCCAGCCATTGGCATGGGCAGGGCGCAGCGCAGGCATTGATCAACCAGCCAGGGCAGCTCCTGTTCGCAGGCGACGCACAACGGGTAGGCCTGCTCGGCACGTTCGTCGCACAATAGACACGTTTGATTAATAATTAACCACTTGTAAACCAGCCTTTTCCATTGCGGTTGACAGTTCATAGGCCTTCCATGACTATGCGAGCTATCCGTGATGCGCTGGCGGGCTTTCCTATCCCGGCGCCAGCTACAGCCTAAACAAGGAAACACCGATGAGCGCCAGCACAACTGCAACAACACGTCACGACTGGTCCCTGGCCGAGGTCAAGGCGCTGTTCCAGCAACCGTTCAATGACTTGCTGTTCCAGGCGCAGACCGTGCACCGCGCGCACTTCGACCCGAACCGCGTGCAGGTTTCGACCTTGCTGTCGATCAAGACCGGCGCCTGCCCGGAAGATTGCAAATATTGTCCGCAATCCGGCCACTACAACACCGGGCTGGAAAAACAGAAGCTGATGGAAGTGCAGAAGGTGCTGGAAGAAGCCGCACGCGCCAAGGCCATCGGCTCCACCCGCTTCTGCATGGGCGCGGCCTGGAAGCACCCGTCGGCCAAAGACATGCCCTACGTGCTGGAAATGGTCAAAGGCGTGAAGGCCATGGGCCTGGAAACCTGCATGACCCTCGGCAAGCTCGACCAGGAGCAGACCAAGGCCCTGGCCCAGGCCGGCCTGGATTACTACAACCACAACCTCGATACCTCGCCGGAGTTCTACGGCAGCATCATCACCACCCGCACCTACAGCGAGCGCCTGCAGACCCTGGCCTACGTGCGTGATGCCGGGATGAAGATCTGTTCCGGCGGCATCCTCGGCATGGGCGAGTCGCTGGACGACCGCGCCGGCCTGCTGATCCAGCTGGCCAACCTGCCCGAGCACCCGGAGTCGGTACCGATCAACATGCTGGTCAAGGTCGCCGGCACGCCGCTGGCCGAGGAAGAGGACGTCGACCCGTTCGACTTCATCCGCATGCTGGCGGTGGCGCGTATCCTCATGCCCAAGTCGCACGTGCGCCTGTCGGCCGGCCGTGAGCAGATGAACGAGCAGATGCAGGCCCTGGCCTTCATGGCGGGCGCCAACTCGATCTTCTACGGCGAAAAACTGCTGACCACTGCCAACCCGCAGGCCGACAAGGACATGCAACTGTTCGCACGCCTGGGCATCCAGCCCGAAGCACGTGAGGAACATGCCGACGAAGTGCACCAGGCAGCCATCGAGCAGGCGCTGGTCGAGCAGCGCAGCAGCGAGATGTTCTACAACGCCGCGTCTGCCTGAGATGGCCTTCGACCTGGCCGCGCGCCTGGCCGAACGGCGCGCGGCGGACCTGTATCGGCAGCGGCCACTGCTGCAGAGCCCGCAGGGGCCGCAAGTGGTGGTCGACGGCCAGCCCCTGCTGGCCTTCTGCAGCAACGATTACCTGGGCCTGGCCAACCACCCGCAGGTGATTGCCGCCTGGCAGGCCGGCGCCGAGCGCTGGGGCGTCGGTGGTGGCGCCTCGCACCTGGTGGTCGGCCACAGCACCCCGCACCATCAGGTGGAAGAGGCCCTGGCCGAACTCACCGGGCGCCCGCGCGCGCTGCTGTTCTCCACCGGCTACATGGCCAACCTGGGCGCTATCACTGCGCTGGTGGGGCAGGGTGACACGGTGCTGCAGGACCGTTTGAACCACGCTTCGCTGCTGGATGGCGGGCTGCTCAGCGGGGCCCGTTTCAGCCGCTACCTGCACAACGACCCGGCCAGCCTGGCCAGCCGCCTGGACAAGGCGGTCGGCAATACCCTGGTGGTGACCGATGGCGTGTTCAGCATGGACGGTGACCTGGCCGACCTGCCGGCACTGGCCGCTGTCGCCAAGGCGCGCGGCGCGTGGCTGATGGTCGACGATGCCCATGGCCTGGGCTCCCTCGGCAATCAGGGCGGCGGTGTCGTCGAGCACTTCGGCCTGGGCGTGGATGAGGTTCCGGTGTTGATTGGCACGCTGGGCAAGGCGTGCGGTACCGCCGGTGCCTTTGTCGCTGGCAGCGAAGAACTGATCGAGGCGCTGGTGCAATTCGCCCGCCCCTACATCTACACCACCAGCCAGCCACCGGCGCTGGCCTGCGCCACGCTGAAAAGCCTGGAACTGTTGCGCCGCGAAACCTGGCGCCGCGAGCACCTGGCGGCGTTGATTCGCCAGTTCCGCGAGGGCGCGCAGCAGATCGGGCTGCAATTGATGGACAGCCCGACGCCGATTCAGCCGATCGTCATCGGCGACAGCGCGCAGGCCCTGCGCCTGTCGCGCATGCTGCGCGAGCGCGGCCTGCTGGTGACGGCCATCCGCCCGCCTACTGTACCGGCGGGTAGCGCACGCCTGCGGGTGACCTTGAGCGCCGCCCACAGTGAGGCGCAGGTGCAGCTATTGTTGAATGCATTGGCCGAGTGTTATCCACAGTTGGAGAGCGCCGATGCGTAATCGACTTGTTCTGTTGCCCGGCTGGGGCCTGGGCACTGCGTCCCTGGAGCCGCTGGCCGCCAGCCTGCGCGGCCAGGACGCCCGCCTGCAGGTAGAGCTGATGCCCCTGCCGGAGCTGCCTCACAGCGATGTCCAGGCCTGGATCGAGTACCTCGATCGCAAGCTGCCGAACGATGCCTGGCTGGGTGGCTGGTCGTTCGGCGGGATGCTGGCCAGCGCCCTGGCGCACAAGCGCGGCGACCACTGCTGTGGCCTGCTGACCCTGGCCAGCAACCCTAGTTTCGTCGTGCGCCCGGGCTGGCCCCACGGCATGGCCGAAGATACCTTCGGCACCTTCCTCGACGGCTGCCGTAGCCATACCCAGGTCACCCTCAAGCGGTTCCGTACGCTATGCAGCGACGGTGCCCAGCAACCCCGTACCCTGCTGCGCCAGTTGGGTATCGGCGTGCCGGACACCGACCCGTTGTACCTGGCCACCGGCCTGGAAGTGCTGGCCAAGCTGGATACCCGCGAAGCCCTGCAGGCCTACGCCGGCCCGCAGCTGCACCTGTTCGCCGGCAGCGACGCACTGGTGCCGGCAGAAGCGGCTAAAGCCCTGAGCGAGCTGTTGCCTGATGTGGAAGTGGGCCTGGTCGAAGACAGTTCCCACGCGTTCCTGCTGGAGTACCCGCAGGAGCTGGCGGCGGGCATCAAGAGTTTCCTGCATGAGAGTGGCGATGACTGACCTTTCCCGTCCGACCCTGCCTGGCGCACTGCCCGACAAGCGCCAGGTGGCGGCTTCGTTCTCCCGCGCTGCGGCCAGCTATGACAGCGTGGCGGCGCTGCAGCGTGCCGTGGGCCTGAACCTGCTGGCGCAGTTGCCGCAAGGCCTGCAGCCGTCGCGCTGGCTGGACCTGGGCAGCGGCACCGGCCACTTCAGCCGGGCGCTGGCCGAGCGTTTCGCCGCCGCCAGCGGCGTGGCGGTGGATATCGCCGAAGGCATGCTGCGCCATGCGCGCAACGAGCAAGGTGGGGCGCACTATCACGTCGCTGGCGATGCCGAGCGCTTGCCGTTGCGGGATGCCAGCGTCGACCTGGTGTTTTCCAGCCTGGCGGTGCAATGGTGCGACCAGTTTGCCAGCGTGCTGGCAGAAGCGCGGCGGGTATTGCGACCGGGCGGTGTGCTGGCCTTCAGTAGCCTGTGCGTGGGTACCCTGGATGAACTGTGCGCCAGTTGGCAGGCGGTGGATGGCCTGGTGCATGTGAACCGCTTCCGTCGCTTCGAAGACTACCAGCGGCTGTGCGCGGCCAGCGGCCTCGAGCAACTCCAACTGCAGCGTTGCCCGCATGTGCTGCACTACCCTGATGTGCGCAGCCTGACCCACGAACTGAAGGCCCTGGGTGCGCACAACCTGAACCCAGGGCGGCCGTCCGGGCTGACGGGCCGGGCGCGCATGCAGGGCTTGCTGCAGGCCTACGAGGCGTTTCGCCAGCCTCAAGGGCTGCCAGCCACTTATCAAGTGGTCTATGGTGTGTTGCGCAAGACACAGGCGTGAGGGGAGCGAGATGAGCCAGGCCTATTTCATTGCCGGTACCGATACCGACGTTGGCAAGACCACCATCGCTGCCGGGCTGTTGCATGCGGCGCGCCTGCAAGGCTTGAGTACGCTGGGGGCCAAGCCGGTGGCGTCGGGTTGCACGATGACGGCGAAAGGGCTGCGCAACAGCGATGCCCAGGCGCTGATCGATGAAAGCTCGATCAAGCTGCCCTACGAGCAGGTCAACCCGTTTGCCTTCGAGCCGGCTATCGCACCCCATGTGGCAGCACGTGAGGCGGGGGTGACCCTTGCGGTACCGGAGCTGCTCGCGGCGATGCGCAATGTGCTGCAACAGAATGCCGATTTCACCCTGATCGAAGGGGCCGGCGGCTGGCGCGTGCCGTTGTCGGGGCAGGCCAACCTGTCCGACCTGGCCATTGCCCTCAAGCTGCCGGTGATCCTCGTAGTGGGGGTGCGGCTGGGGTGCATCAGCCATGCCCTGCTCAGCGCCGAGGCAATCGCCCGTGACGGGCTGCAACTGGTGGGATGGGTAGCGAACATCATCGAACCCCGTACTTCGCGGCTGGAAGAGAACCTGGCCAGCCTGGCTGAGCGGTTGCCGGCGCCTTGCCTGGGGCGGGTGCCCAAGCTCAAGCAGGCCAGCGCCGATATGGTGGCCGAGCATCTGCAGCTGGATCTGCTGGATTAGGCGGTTCCAGGCCAGGCCCCTCCGCGGGCACGGCCGCTCCGGCAGGTACTGCGCGGGGTTCAGGTAATCGGGCTACCAGGTATACCCAGGGCCTATCGAATGGCACCAGGCCATTAGGGATTTAAACGGGCCTTTTTGCGCCCGGCCTGCTTTAATTGGGCCTGTTCGTCATCCAGCGTCAATGGAGTCCTGACATGGAAATCACCGGTAGCTCCGCCTACTACGCAGGCCTGAGCGCAATCCAGACCGGCCAGAACCGCGTCGATCAGGCTGCCAGCCAGATTGCCAATACCACCGCCGAACGTTCTGCCACCAGCCAGTCCAGCGACTTTCAGGCTGAACGCTTGCGCGCGGTCGACCGCAGCCAGCAGATGGACCTCGCCACCAGCACCGTGCAATTGGCCGTGGGCAAACATGAGGTCGAGCTTGGCGTGAAGATCGCCAAGGCATCCGACGAAATGCTCGGCCGGTTCATCGATACCTACGCCTGATACGGCGGCCTTTCCCGAACCCGACGCTATCCCTGTGGGAGCGGCTTTGCCCGCGAATGCGTCCGCCCGGACATCTCTGTTTTCCGGGCTGGCCCATTCGCGGGTAAACCCGCTCCCACAGGGGTTGTGTCATGGCTTGGCGTTTTTGCCATTTTTCGTGGCGTAAATGGCACCATAGTCCATCCTTGACATAAGACGGAGCTAAACGTAAGTTTCAAACAACTGTTTGATCGTTGCCGCATGGCGCGCGTCACCCCACAGAACTCACCTAGAGGTTCATCGCAATGCCTGACTACAAAGCCCCCTTGCGTGATATCCGCTTCGTTCGTGACGAACTGCTCGGCTATGAGGCGCACTATCAGAGCCTGCCGGGTTGCCAGGACGCCACGCCCGACATGGTCGACGCGATCCTTGAAGAAGGCGCGAAGTTCTGTGAGCAGGTGCTGTCGCCGCTGAACCGTGTGGGTGACCAGGAAGGTTGCACCTGGAGCGAATCGGGCGTGAAAACCCCGACTGGCTTCAAAGAGGCCTACCAGCAGTTCGTCGAAGGCGGCTGGCCGAGCCTGGCGCATGATGTCGAGCATGGTGGCCAGGGCCTGCCGGAGTCGCTGGGCCTGGCCCTGAGCGAAATGGTCGGTGGGGCGAACTGGTCGTGGGGCATGTACCCTGGCCTGTCCCATGGCGCGATGAACACCATTTCCGCGCACGGTACCCCTGAGCAGCAGCACACCTACCTGACCAAGCTGGTCTCTGGCGAGTGGACCGGCACCATGTGCCTGACCGAACCGCACTGCGGTACCGACCTGGGAATGCTGCGCACCAAGGCCGAGCCCCAGGCCGACGGCAGCTACAAGGTGTCGGGTACCAAGATCTTCATTTCCGCCGGTGAGCACGACATGGCCGATAACATCGTCCATATCGTCCTGGCCCGCCTGCCGGATGCACCGGCCGGCACCAAGGGCATCTCGCTGTTCATCGTGCCGAAGTTCCTGCCTGACGCCGAAGGCGGCGTGGGTGAGCGCAACGGCGTCAGCTGCGGCTCGATCGAGCACAAGATGGGCATCCACGGCAACGCTACCTGCGTGATGAACTTCGACGGCGCCACCGGCTTCCTGATCGGCCCGGCCAACAAAGGCCTGAACTGCATGTTCACGTTCATGAACACCGCCCGGCTGGGTACCGCACTGCAAGGCCTGGCGCATGCCGAAGTGGCCTTCCAGGGCGGCCTGAAGTACGCCCGTGAGCGCCTGCAGATGCGTTCGCTGACTGGCCCGAAAGCACCGGACAAGGCGGCTGACCCGATCATCGTCCACCCCGACGTGCGTCGCATGCTGCTGACCATGAAGGCCTTCGCCGAAGGCAACCGTGCAATGGTGTATTTCACCGCCAAGCAAGTGGACATCGTCAAGTACAGCCAGGATGAAGAGGAGCGCAAGAAGGCCGATGCCCTGCTGGCCTTCCTCACCCCGATCGCCAAGGCGTTCATGACCGAAGTCGGCTTCGAGGCCGCCAACCATGGCGTGCAGATCTACGGCGGCCACGGTTTCATCGCCGAGTGGGGCATGGAGCAGAACGTGCGCGACAGCCGTATCTCCATGCTGTACGAAGGCACCACCGGCATCCAGGCCCTGGACCTGCTTGGCCGCAAGGTACTGATGACCCAGGGCGAAGCGCTGAAGGGCTTCACCAAGATCGTGCACAAGTTCTGCCAGGCGCAGGAAGGCAACGATGCGGTGAAGGAGTTCGTCGAACCGCTGGCGGCTCTGAACAAGGAATGGGGTGAGCTGACCATGAAAGTGGGCATGGCCGCCATGAAGGACCGTGAAGAAGTGGGCGCGGCCTCGGTCGACTACCTGATGTATTCCGGTTATGCCTGCCTGGCCTACTTCTGGGCCGACATCGCCCGCCTGGCCGCCGAGAAGCTGGCTGCCGGCACCAGCGAAGCGGCGTTCTACACCGCCAAGCTGCAGACTGCGCGCTTCTACTTCCAGCGTATCCTGCCGCGTACCCGTACCCATGTGGCAGCGATGCTGTCGGGTGCCGACAACCTGATGGCGATGGACGAGGAAAGCTTCGGCCTGTCCTACTGATTCAACAGTTGTAACTGAAACCCGCCTGCCTTCACCGGCAGGCGGGTTTTTTTGTGTTTCAGGCCCGGCGCGGCCCCTTTTGCAGGGGCAGTGCCTGATTTGAAATTCAACTGTTCATGTGCACTGCCGATGAAGTATGGGCACAATGCCACCATTGATCTGCCGGGTTGGAGATTACCCTTGCTTCGTCTTAATGCTGTTCGCGCGAGCCACTTCCTGCCTTCGCTGATCCTGTTGCTGGCAGGCCTCGCCGCGGCTTATGTGAGAGACCTCAGTGTCTTTTTCACATCGCTGTTCAATGTCCTGCCCACCTTGGTCCTGCTGCTGGGCGGCGCCTATTGCGCGGTATACCGTCGCCAGCGCGAGCTGTTCCTGATGCTCACGGTGTATATCGCCTACTTTTTGCTCGACACCCAGACCGACTTCTACCGTGACCATGGTCGCGTACGCGAGGATGCGGCGTTGGTCTTCCACTTGGTGTGCCTGTTGCTGCCGGCCCTGTTCGGACTGTATGGCGCCTGGCAGGAGCGCACCCATTTGCTGCAGGACCTGGTCGCCCGTGGCGCCGTGCTGTTTGCCGTCGGCAGCGTGGCGCTGGCCCTCGAGCAAAGCTATCCCGAAGCGCTGCTGACCTGGCTGGCAGAAATCCGTTGGCCGTCCCTGCATGGCCAGTGGATGAGCCTGATCCAGATGGTCTACCCGCTGTTCCTCGGCGTATTGATCCTGCTGGTGGTGCAGTACCTGCGCGCTCCCCGGCCGCTGCACGCCGCGTTGATCTCGGGCCTGCTGGGTATTTTCTGGATGTTGCCGCAAACCTTCATCCTGCCGTTCACCCTGAACATCATGTGCAGCCAGGTGATGCTGATGATCGCGGCTGCGGTGGCCCACGAGGCCTACCAGATGGCCTTCCGCGACGAGCTGACCGGCCTGCCCGGGCGCCGCGCGCTGAACGAGCGCATGCAACGCCTGGGGCGCAACTACGTGATCGCCATGACCGATGTGGACCACTTCAAGAAGTTCAACGACACCCACGGCCACGATGTCGGCGACCAGGTGCTGCGCCTGGTCGCCAGCCGCCTGTCCAAGGTGACCGGCGGTGGCCGGGCCTACCGTTATGGTGGCGAGGAGTTTGCCTTGGTGTTCGCTGGCAAGACCGCCGAAGAATGCGTGCCGCACGTGGAGGCGGTGCGCGAGGTGATCGCCAATTACGTGATGCACCTGCGCGACCCGCATAGCCGCCCGCAGGACGATACCGCCGGGCGCCAGCGGCGTGCAGGCAGCAGCGGTGGGACGGTGTCGGTCACCATCAGCATCGGCGTAGCCGAGCGCCAGGCCGAGCATCGCAACCCCGAGGCTGTGCTGAAATCCGCCGACCAGGCGCTGTATAGCGCAAAGAGCGCAGGGCGCAATTGTGTCATGGTGCACGGGCAACAATCGCAGCGTGGCGCGGTGCGCATGGCGTGACTGAAACTGACTGTACGGTCTGTTGATGACCCTATGTGTCGTAAAAGTTGTTCGGTTACACTGCTCGTTACCCAGTGTCGCGGTTCCCCGAGACCGCCCCGACCGACTAGCGAGAGGTTGTCATGGCTGAATATAAAGCGCCCGTGCGCGACATGCGCTTCGTACTGAATGAAGTCTTCAACGTGGCCGAGCAGTGGGCGCAACTGCCCGGGTTGGCCGAGGTTGTCGATGCCGACACAGCCATGGCGGTGTTGGAAGAAGCCGGCAAGGTCACTGCCAGGTCCATCGCGCCGCTCAGCCGCGCCGCCGATGAAGAGGGCTGCCACTGGGACAATGGTGCCGTACGCACCCCGGCCGGCTTCATCGAGGCCTACAACACCTACGCCGAGGGTGGCTGGGTGGGGGTGGGTGGCGACCCGATGTTCGGCGGCATGGGCATGCCCAAGGCCATTTCGGCCCAGGTAGAAGAAATGGTCAACGCCTCCAGCCTGGCGTTCGGCCTTTACCCGATGCTGACCGCCGGTGCCTGCCTGTCGATCAATGCCCACGCCAGTGAAGCACTGAAGGAAAAGTACCTGCCGAACATGTACGCCGGTGTGTGGGCGGGCTCCATGTGCCTAACCGAGCCGCACGCGGGTACCGACCTGGGCATCATCCGCACCAAGGCCGAGCCACAGGCCGACGGCAGCTACAAGGTCAGCGGCACCAAGATCTTCATTACCGGGGGTGAGCACGACCTGACCGAGAACATCATCCACCTGGTGCTGGCCAAGCTGCCAGATGCACCGGCGGGGCCGAAAGGCATTTCGCTGTTCCTGGTGCCGAAGTTCCTGGTCAATGAAGACGGCAGCCTCGGCGCGCGCAACCCGGCCACCTGCGGCTCCATCGAGCACAAGATGGGTATCCAGGCTTCTGCCACCTGCGTGATGAACTTCGACGAAGCCGTCGGCTATCTGGTCGGCGAGCCGAACAAGGGCCTGGCGGCGATGTTCACCATGATGAACTACGAGCGCCTGGGCGTGGGTATCCAGGGCCTGGCCTCGGCCGAACGCAGCTACCAGAACGCCGTGGAATACGCCCGCGAGCGCCTGCAGAGCCGCGCCCCGACCGGGCCGCAAGCCAAGGACAAGGCCGCCGACCCGATCATCGTCCACCCGGATGTACGCCGGATGTTGCTGACCATGAAGGCACTGATCGAAGGTGGCCGAGCCTTCTCCACCTACGTGGCCATGCAGCTGGACAGTGCCAAGTACAGCGAGGACGCCGGCGTGCGCAAGCGCAGCGAGGAGCTGGTGGCATTGCTGACGCCGGTAGCCAAGGCCTTCCTCACCGACCTTGGCCTGGAGTGCGCGGTGCACGGCCAGCAGGTGTTCGGCGGGCATGGCTACATTCGCGAGTGGGGGCAGGAGCAGTTGGTGCGCGATGTGCGTATCACGCAGATCTACGAAGGCACCAATGGCATCCAGGCCCTGGACCTGATGGGGCGCAAGGTGGTGGCCAGTGGTGGCGCGTACTACCGCCTGTTCTCCGACGAGATTCGCCAGTTCATTGCCAGTGCAGGTAGCCAGCTGGAGGAATTTGCCAAGCCGCTGGCGGCCGGCCTCGACCAGCTCGACGGGCTGACCGAATGGGTGCTGGAGCAGGCCAAGGGCAACCCGAATGAGATCGGCGCGGCTTCGGTCGAGTACCTGCACGCCTTTGGCTATGTGGCCTACGCCTACATGTGGGCGTTGATGGCGCGGGCGGCGCAGGCCGGTGACGGGGATGAGGCGTTCTACGCGGGTAAGCTGGGTACGGCGCGGTTCTACTTTGCGCGGTTGCTGCCACGGGTGGATTCGCTGGTGGCTGCCGTGAAGGCGGGCAGTGAATCGCTGTACCTGCTGGATGCTGAGCAGTTCTGACAGGTTATGGGGCCGCGCAGCGGCCTCGATTCCCAACCGGCATGCGAACAATCTGCTCGTGTAAGCTTTTTCCTACATGACGTGGTGACTTTTCACCACTGTTCTCACATTGGATCCACGGTTAATCTTTCCCACATGGACGTTGCGCAGGAAGCGCAAAGTACAGATCACGGAAGACAACGAAGGAACACCTGCCAGGATGGCGGGGCGATACGGATGTCACAGGGAAACAGTCTGGAAAACCCCGCTTAGGCGGGGTTTTCTTTGTGCCCGCGTTTTTTCAAGCGAGCACATCCAGTGGCGATGTCCCCAACAGGCGGGCGTCGGTTTCTTCCTCCAGCAGCGTGCGCAGCAGCTCCACTGAGGCCTGCTGGCGCTGGGCATCGCGAAACACCAAGCCCACCTTCAGCGGCACGCGCGGCTCGCTCAAAGGCTTCCACAACAACGCCTGGTCATCCTCGGCGGCCTCCTTGGCCCGGCCCGGCAGGATGGTCGCCAACGCCGTGTGGGCCAGGCTGTCGAGTATCCCGGCCATGTTGTTCATTTCCGCCTGTACCTGCGGCCGACGCCCCTGGCTGGCCAGCTGCGCCTGCCAGATCTGGCGGATCTGGAATTCTTCCCCGAGCATCAGCATGGGTAGCTCGGCGGCCTGGCGGATGGACACTTTCTTGAAGTCCTTCAGCGGGTGCGTAGCGGGGATGACCAACTGCAGCTCATCTTCGTACAACAACAGGCCATGCAACCCCGGCTGGCGTGGCGGCAGGTAACTGATGCCGATGTCCAGGCTACCGTTGAGCAGGCGCCGTTCGATTTCCAGCCCCGACAGTTCGTAGATCTGCACCACAAGGTGCGGCTGTGCCCTGCGCAGGCGTTCGAGCAGTTGCGGCACGAGGCTGGGGCGCACGGTCTGCAGCACACCGATGGCCAGGGTGCGTAGCGACTGGCCCTTGAAGTTGCGCATCGCCTCGTGTGCGCGCTGCAGGCCGTCGAGCAGCGGCAGGGCATGGTTGTACAGGGTGTGTGCGGCCAGGGTCGGCAGCAGGCGCTTGTTGCTGCGCTCGAACAGGCTCAGGTCGAGGCTGTGCTCCAACTGGCGGATCTGTTGGGAAAGCGCCGGCTGGGACAGTGACAGGCGCTCGGCGGCGCGGCCCACATGCCCCTCTTCATACACCGCGACGAAATAACGCAGTTGGCGAAAATCCATAAGTGATACTTATCGAAAATGCTGGAAAAACGAAATGGTCGAAAACCCCCGCGAGGCCTAGTCTATCGCTGTATTCCAAAGGGTTACAGCAATCAATGATTCGATTGTTACCTTGGATGAAAAACACTTTTGATAGGAAAGGCAAAATATCGAGTGGCGGCAAGCAGACCGCACCGACAACGCCTTCTACCGTGATTGGTTGGAGCCCTGATGAACCTGTTCAAGCTGCGCCGCCCGGCCCTCTCCGCCGTCGCCGAGCCCAAGCGTGCGCCGGTGATCGTGCCGGAAGCGCCGCAGCTGTCGCATGAGCGACTGATGCCTGGCAGCGAACGCGCCGCGCAGGTATTCGTACGTGGCCAGGGTTCCTGGCTGTGGGACAACGACGGGCATGCCTACCTGGACTTCACCCAGGGCGGCGCGGTCAACAGCCTGGGGCACAGCCCCAGCGTGCTGGTCAAGGCACTGGGCAACCAGGCCCAGGCGCTGATCAACCCGGGTTCGGGTTTCCGCAGCCGTGGTTTGCTGGAGTTGGCCGACCGCCTGTGCCAGAGCACCGGCAGCGACCAGGCCTACCTGCTCAACAGCGGTGCCGAAGCGTGCGAGGGCGCGATCAAGCTGGCGCGCAAGTGGGGTCAGCTGCACCGCAACGGCGCCTATCACATCATCACCGCCAGCCAGGCGTGCCACGGCCGTAGCCTGGGGGCGCTGTCGGCATCCGACCCATTGCCGTGCAATCGTTGCGAGCCCGGCCTGCCCGGCTTCAGCAAAGTGCCGTTCAACGACCTGGCGGCGCTGCACGCCGAAGTCAATTCGCGCACCGTGGCGATCATGCTGGAGCCGATCCAGGGCGAGGCGGGTGTCATCCCGGCGACGCAGGAATACCTCAAGGGGGTGGAAACCCTCTGCCGCGAGCTGGGCATCCTGCTGATCCTCGACGAAGTGCAGACCGGCATCGGCCGCTGTGGTGCGCTGCTGGCCGAAGAAAGCTATGGCGTGCGTGCCGACATCGTCACCTTGGGCAAAGGCCTGGGGGGCGGTGTGCCACTGGCAGCGTTGCTGGCCCGGGGCACGGCGTGCTGCGCCGAACCTGGCGAACTGCAGGGTAGCCACCATGGCAATGCGCTGATGTGTGCCGCAGGCCTGGCTGTGCTGGACGCCGTGCAGGAGCCTGGCTTCTTTGCCCAAGTGCAGGACAACGGGCGCCACCTGCGCGAAGGCCTGAGCCGCCTGGCCGGGCGTTACGGCCAAGGGGAAGTGCGCGGGCAGGGTCTGCTGTGGGCACTGCAGCTGAAAGAGAGCCTGGCCCAGGAGCTGGTGAGTGCAGCCCTGCACGAAGGCCTGCTGCTCAGTGCGCCACAGGCGGATGTGGTGCGCTTCTCGCCGGCCCTGACCGTGAGCAAGGGCAACATCGACGAAATGCTGCTGCGCCTGGCCCGCGCCTTTGCCCGCCTGCACGCCCGCCAGCAGGCGCGCCGGGAAATGCCGGCATAGCGGGTTGGCGAAACCGAGAATTCTACGAACCGTCTGGCGTTCCTGCGCATCGCCCCTGGCCTGTTTCATTCGGCCCGGGGCGTTTTTTTTGCGCGTGGAACCTCTGTGGCGAGTGGCTAGTCTGTGAGGTAACCCCTTCAGGAGAGACTCGCATGGACTTCATACGCATCATCATCGCCATCATCCTGCCGCCGCTGGGGGTGTTCCTGCAGGTGGGGTTCGGCGGGGCGTTCTGGCTGAACATTCTGCTGACCCTGCTGGGTTACATTCCGGGGATCGTGCACGCGGTGTACATCATCGCCAAGCGCTGAGTCCTTCTGGGCCGCAAAGCGGCCCTCGAATCTCACCCCCCCAACACCCGACAATAGAACTTCCACTCTTCTTCCAGCGCGTGCGCCAGGTTCTCGGCCTTGCGGAACCCGTGCCGCTCGCCTGCATAGAAGTGCCCTTCGGCCTCGATCCCGTTGGCCTGTAACGCCGCCAGCATCGAGCGCGTCTGCTCCGGCACCACCACCGCATCCAGTTCGCCCTGGAAGAAAATCACCGGCACCCCGATCTGCCCGGCATGCAGCAGTGGCGTGCGCTGGCGGTAGCGCTCGGCGTCATGCTGCGGGTCACCGATCAGCCAGTCCAGGTAGTCGCCCTCGAACTTGTGCGTGGCCCGGCCAAGCGCCAGCGGGTCGCTGACCCCGTACAGGCTGGCGCCGGCGCGGAACACATCATGAAACGCCAAGGCGCACAGCGTGGTATAGCCGCCGGCGCTACCGCCGCGAATGAACGCCTTGCTGCGGTCGATCAAGCCACGTGCCGCCAGGTGTTCGACAGCCGCACAGGCATCGGCCACATCGCTTTCCCCCCAGCGCAGGTGCAGGGCCTGGCGGTATTCCCGGCCGTAGCCGGTGCTGCCCCGGTAATTGAGGTCGGCTACGGCGAAGCCGCGCTGGGTCCAGTACTGCACGCGCGGGTCGAGCACCGGATAACACGCCGAGGTCGGCCCGCCATGGATGAACACCACCAGCGGCGTGGCCCCTTGCGAGCGGGCTGCCGGATAGAAAAAACCGTGCGCCTGGTGGCCCTCGCTGCCATAGTCGATCGGCTGCGGCAGGCTGATATGCGTGGCTGCAAGCACTTGCGCGCCACCAGCCAGAACGCTGACCTGGTGGTTGTTGCGGTCGATGCTGATGACTGCCGGCGGACTTATCGGCGAGGCGGCTATGGCGTACAGGTGGTCGGCATCCATGGCCAGGCTGCGAAAGCGCGTATAGGCACTGGCGAATCGCTCCAGGCCATCGACGGTGCGTAGCCCCAGTTGCCCAAAGCCGTCTTCGAACCAGCTGGCCAGGTAACTCTGCTGCCCCAGTGCCAACCAGGTGCTCGCGCCCAATTGCCAGGGGGCGGCGGCATGGTCCGCCGGCTCGGCAGGCAGCGCCTGCCAACCACCATCAAGCTCACCCCAGGGCTGCCAGAAGCCGTTACGGTCGGACAGGCAATAAAGCCGGCCTTGGGCATCGAAGCGTGGCTGCTGCAGTGACTCGTCGGCACCGGCCACATACTGCGCGGGCCCCCATTGGCCGCTGTTGTCGCGCGTGCGGCACATCAGCCGGGTGACCGTCCAGGGCTGCGCCGGGCGGTCCCACTCGATCCACGCCAGGCGCTGGCCATCGGCACTCACGGTGGGCGAGGCGTAGAAGTCGGCGCCTTCGGCAAGCACCTGCCGGCTTCGTTCCGCCAGGGCAACCAGTCGATGCTCGACCCGTTCGCCATGCCGCTCTTCGACCGCCAGCACCAGGCCGGCGTGCCACTGCAGGTCGCCGTAGCGGCAATTCGCGTCGTGGCTCAGAGGCCGTGGCGCTGCTGCTGCCAGGCCCTGGGTGTAGACCTGCTGGTCCTTTTCGTTGACGAACAGCAGTCCGTCGCCGCCCAGGCAGAAACTCCCCCCACCGTACTCATAGACCCGGCTGCGCACGCTGAAACCATCAGGTGTCAGGCAGCGGGCCTGCTGGTGCTGCCAATGCCAGATGCGGCACGCGCCATCGGCGGGGCGGAACTCGTTCCAGAACAGCCCGGCAGCGCTGACCTTGAGTTCGGCGAAGTCTGTGCCGGCCGCGACTGCCTGAGCCGCACTGAATTCAGCCGCGGGCGATGACACGGGAGTTTCGCTCATTGCGGAAGGTCATCTGTTCAATCGCGAGCTGGGCGCTTTCCGCCTCCTCGCGGGCCTTGAGGATGACGCCGTGGTCGGCCGACTTGGCGCATACGGGGTCGGCGTTGCTGGCATCGCCGGTCAGCATGAAGGCCTGGCAACGGCAGCCGCCGAAGTCCTTTTCCTTCTCGTCGCAGGAACGGCAGGGTTCGCGCATCCACTCATAGCCACGGAAGCGGTTGAAGCCGAACGAGTCATACCAGATATGCTGCAGGTCGTGGTCGCGCACGTTGGGGAATTGCACCGGCAGCTGACGCGCGCCGTGGCACGGTAGCGCGGTGCCGTCCGGGGTAATGGTAAGGAACAGGCTACCCCAGCCGTTCATGCAGGCCTTGGGGCGTTCTTCGTAGTAGTCCGGGGTGACGAAGATCAGCTTGCACGGGTTGCCTTCGGCCTTGAGCTTGTCGCGGTACTCGTTGGTGATGCGTTCGGCCCGTTCGAGCTGCGCGCGGGTCGGCAGCAGGCCCAGGCGGTTGAGGTGGGCCCAGCCGTAGAACTGGCAGGTGGCGAGTTCGACGAAGTCCGCTTCCAGGGCGATGCACAGCTCGATGATGCGGTCGATCTTGTCGATGTTGTGCCGATGGGTGACGAAGTTGAGCACCATCGGGTAGCCGTGGGCCTTCACCGCACGGGCCATTTCCAGCTTCTGCGCAAAGGCTTTCTTCGAGCCGGCCAACAGGTTGTTCACCTGCTCGTCACTGGCCTGGAAGCTGATCTGGATGTGGTCCAGGCCAGCCTTCTTGAAGTCGGCGATGCGCGCCTCGGTCAAGCCGATGCCCGAGGTGATCAGGTTGGTGTAGTAACCCAGCCGGCGCGCCTCGCCGATCAGTTCGGCGAGGTCCTGGCGCACCAGCGGCTCGCCGCCGGAAAAGCCGATTTGCGCGGCGCCCATTTCCCGCGCTTCGGCCATTACCTTGAACCACTGCGCGGTGCTCAGCTCCTGACCCTGGGCGGCGAAGTCCAGCGGGTTGGAGCAGTACGGGCACTGCAGCGGGCAGCGGTAGGTCAGCTCGGCCAGCAGCCACAGCGGCAGGCCGACTGCGGGCGTGGGTGGTAACTCAGGCGAGGACGATCCAGTGTTCGGCACGGGCCACCTCCATGAACTGCTCGATGTCGTCGGCCACTTGCGGGACACCGGGGAACTGTTGTTCGAGTTCGGCAATGATCGCGGCGACGTCGCGCTGGCCGTCGATCAGGCCTCCGATAAGGGCTGCGCTGTCGTTGAGCTTGATCATGCCCTCGGGGTACAGCAACACGTGGCCCTTTTGCGCCGGTTCGTACTGGAAGCGGTAGCCGGGGCGCCAGTTCGGCACTTGATTACGATCGAAACTCATAGGGTGATCCCTTTGTGCCATACCCGTTCCTGGGTGACGGAGTGATAGGGCGGGCGGTTCAGCTCGTAGGCCATGCTCATGGCGTCGAGCATGCTCCAGAGGATGTCCAGCTTGAACTGCAGGATCTCCAGCATACGCTCCTGGCCTGCGCGGGTGGTGTAGTGCTGCAGGGTAATCGCCAAGCCGTGCTCGACGTCACGCCGGGCCTGGCCCAGGCGGGTGCGGAAGTATTCGTAGCCGGCCGGGTCGATCCACGGGTAGTGCTGCGGCCAGCTGTCCAGGCGCGACTGGTGGATTTGCGGGGCGAACAGCTCGGTCAGCGAGCTGCTGGCCGCTTCCTGCCAGCTGGCCCGCCGGGCAAAGTTGACGTAGGCGTCCACGGCAAAACGTACGCCGGGCAGCACCAGCTCCTGCGAGCGTAGCTGGTCCGGGTCCAGGCCCACGGCCTGGCCCAGGCGCAGCCAGGCTTCGATACCGCCGTCTTCGCCGGGTGCGCCATCATGGTCGAGCAGGCGCTGGATCCACTCGCGACGTACTTCGCGGTCCGGGCAGTTGGCCAGGATCGCGGCGTCCTTCATCGGGATGTTGACCTGGTAGTAGAAGCGGTTGGCCACCCAGCCCTGGATCTGCTCGCGGGTGGCGCGGCCCTGGTACATCGCCACGTGGTAGGGATGATGGATATGGTAGTAGGCGCCCTTGGCGCGCAGGGCCTGCTCGAATTCGGCAGGGGACATTGGCAGTGCGTCGCTCATTCGGCTGGCTCCTGTATAGCTGAGTCTCGGCTCACCTCGCCCCCTGTGGGAGCGGGCATGCCCGCGAACACCGGCGAAGCCGGTGCCATACACCGTGTCGGATTTTTCGCGGGCATGCCCGCTCCCACAGGGTTTGTGTCACCTCAAGGGCTGTGCTTACAACTCGATACTCATGCCGTCGAAGGCCACTTCCACACCCCGGCGCAGCACTTCGGCACGCTCGGGCGAGTCTTCGTCGAGGATCGGGTTGGTGTTGTTGATGTGGATAAGTACCTTGCGCTGGCGCGGGAAGGCCTCGAGCACCTCCAGCATGCCGCCAGGGCCATTCTGCGCCAGGTGGCCCATTTCACGCCCGGTACGGGTGCCTACGCCACGGCGCTGCATCTCGTCATCTTCCCACAGGGTGCCGTCGACCAGCAGGCAGTCTGCGCCGTCCATCATCGCCAGCAGCTTGTCGTCCACCTGGCCCAGGCCTGGGGCGTAGAACAGCTTGCCGCCGGTGCGGGTGTCCTCGACCAGCAAGCCAAGGTTGTCGCCGGGGTGCGGGTCGAAGCGGTGCGGCGAGTAGGGCGGTGCGGCGCTGCGCAGGGGGAACGGGGTGAAGAGCAGGTTGGGGCAGGCGTCGATCACGAAGCTGCCTTGTAGTTCGATGCGGTTCCATTGCAGGCCGCCGTTCCAGTGGCTGAGCATGTTGAACAGCGGAAAACCGGTGGTCAGGTCCTGGTGGACCATGTCGGTGCACCATACCTGGTGCGGGCAGCCTTCGCGCAGGCTGAGCAGGCCGGTGGTGTGGTCGATCTGGCTGTCCAGCAGCACGATGGCGTTGATGCCGGTGTCACGCAGGGCGCGGGCCGGTTGCATCGGCGCAAAGGCCTGGAGCTGGGCGCGGATATCGGGCGAGGCATTGCACAGTACCCAGTGCACGCCGTCGTCCGACAGGGCAATGGACGACTGGGTGCGTGCCGTGGCCCGCAAGGTGCCGTCACGGTAGCCCTTGCAGTTGACGCAGTTGCAGTTCCACTGAGGGAACCCGCCACCGGCGGCGGAACCGAGAACCTGGATATACATGGCCACTCTCTATGCAGAAAACCGTAGCGAATAAACGAAAACGCCCCGGCAGGCCGAGGCGTTGAACCCTAAGCCAGGCTTAGCGGTTGGCGAAGTACATGGTGACTTCGAAGCCGATGCGAAGATCAGTGTAAGCAGGTTTGGTCCACATGGAATTACTCCTTCCGGATGAGGGTTGGGTTTGTCAGCTAATACTAGGGTACCGCCATGGGCTGGAGGTTCCCTTGATTCGAGATTGCGCTATCTTACAAGAAATAGGTGTACCGAAAGGTTAATTATTAGCAAAGTGTCCTTGCATCTAGCGTAATAATCACGCGGTCGCGGTCAACCAGGCGCCATCTGGCGCGGCGGCGTTGGCCAGGCACAGCCACCTGCTGTCGTTGCCGAGCAGGTGGTCCAGCAGGTCATCCAGATCCGCCTGCTGGGTGCCCATAATTGCCCTGCGCAGCGCATCCAGCCCACCAGCTTGCGTGGCCAGGCATGTCTGCCATGCCCATTCGGCAACTTCCTCGTTGGCCATCGCAGGTTCCGCGAATTGCCCGGCCAGTGCCCGGCGAGCGGCCGGATCGAAGGTAACGCCCTGGCGTAGCAAGGTGAGCAGGTGTTCGAGTATCTGCGCCTGGCTGGTGTGCGGCGACTGCACGCCGAACAGCAGGCCGCCGACCCCTTCGACCTGACGAAAGGCACTGAATACCGCATAGCCGAGCTGCAGTTCTACCCGCAGCCGTTGATAAACCGGCCCTTGCAGCGCTTGGGCGAGCAAGCGGCCAGCGGCTTCCATCGCCGCCGGCAAGGGGCAGAACAGCAGCAGGGCATGTTCACTGCCGGGGGCGTCGACCTGTTGCCAGCGGTGGTTGGCCCAGGCCGGTAGTGGGCCCGGCGCCGAACCTTGGCCGGGGCAATGCAGCAGCGCCGTCGCCAACGCATTCAGGGGGGGGGCGTCGAAGCCGACCGCCAGGCCATGCCAGCGCGCCTGCTGCCACAGGCTGTCGAGCTGGGCTTGTGCCAGCGTGCCGGGCGCACCAGGCGCCGGCAGCGCCCCCAGCACCGCGTCGGGTAGTTGCTTGAGCAGGGCCCTGAGCGGGATCAGTGCCGCAGGCGGCGGCGAGGACGCCTGCCAGCTGTCGGCCGGTGGCGATACCAGCAGCGTCAAGGCCTGCTGCACGGTGCGTAGCACCGCTGCCGGCAACCCGGCGCAGCGCAGTTGCCAGTATTCGCCAGCGGCACTGAACTGCAGCTGCACTGCCACGCGGGCGCAGCGCTCCTGCAGCGGCTGCAAGGCGCGTTCGAGGACCGGGTACAACTGTTGGCCTGCGGCTGAGGGAACCTGCCAGCGCAGGTACAGTGCCGCGTATTGGCGGGTACCGGGGAGCTGGTCGCTGATCTGCAGTGCCGCCGGCAGCGGTTGCGGCCTGGCAGCAGGCAGTTCGGCCTGGAGCAAGGGCTCGCCAGCGGGTAACTGCCAGTGCCCATGCACGCGACTCGGCAGGCCTGCCAGCAGGGCACGGAAGGCCTGCAGGGCTTGCCCAGGCAAACCGGCGAACGCTTGGCCGGCGCTGTCCCGTCGGGCCAGCTCAATGGCGCTGGCACTGCGTTCGCGGCTCTGCTGCAGCAACTCGAATTCGGCATTCAATGGCTCTGCCGCGGCCTGGCGGAGGAAGCCGAACCAACCCTGCAACAGGGCATCGACCTCTTCTTGGCAGGCGTCCTCGGTAAGCTGCAGGTCGATATGCCACAACAATTGCCCAGCGTACGCATACAGCGCCTCGGCCTTGAAACCCCGCAGCCAGCCACGCTGGCGAAGGGCCGCCAGCCAGGTGCCCGGGCGGCTGTCGCCAAGGCAGCTGATCAGCAGTTCCAGGGCTTGCTCGGCGCCCGCAGGCAGCTGCGCGTGGCTGAACACCCGCGGCAGGGTCGCGGCCGCCAGCGGCGGTGGCAGGGCCTGAGGTACACGTGCACCCGCGGTGAACTGCGCGGCATGCTGGCGGCCGAGCAGTTCCAGTTCATCCAGCGGCTGCGGGCCGCAGAGGCTCAGGGTAACTTGGCCGCCCTGGTAGAAGCGCTGGTGAAAACCCTGCAACGCTTGCTGGAAGGCCGGGTCGTGCAAGGCCAGGGTGTAGCGGTTGCCGGCATGAAAGGCAGCCAGCGGATGCTCGGGCGCCACCGCCTGCAGCAGGGCAAACTGCTGCTGGGCTTGCGGGTTGCGTGACCAGGCAATGAACTCGGCATGGATCACTTCGCGTTCGCGACGTTGGCGCTCGATGCCCAGGTCCGGTTCGGCGAGCATCTGGCACAAGCGCTCGAGCCCGCCTGCCAGGGCACTGGGCGGCACCTCGAAGAAAAAGTCGGTGGTGCGTTCCCAGGTGCTGGCGTTGACCTGGCCGCCCAGTGCCTGCACGTAGCGCATCAGGCCGTCTTCAAGCGGGAAGCGTGGGGTGCCGAGGAAGAACAGGTGTTCCAGAAAGTGCGCAAGCCCGGGCCATTTGCCCGGGGCATCGTGGCTGCCCGCGTGCACCCGCAGGGCCGCGGCCGACCGCTTCAGGCGCGGGGCGTGGCGCAGGGTCAGCTGCAGGCCGTTGGCTAGGCTCAGTTGGCGGGTGGCGTCAGGCATAGGGGCTCCGGTTGTTGCATGCCATGCTAACCCATTTGCTGGCAGGCTCGGCCTCTTTGCGGGTAAGCCCCTCAGGTCCGGAGCAAGCCTCGGTCCTGTGGGATGCATGCCCGCGAAAGGGCCTTCAGCTTTTACGCAGGTGCAGCTCCTGACGCAGATCGGTCAGGTAGGGGAATGCCGCCCGTCCCTGCACCACTCGGTCATGCTGGAGTTCGGCCAGCAACTGGCATTCGTCATGCCCGGCCATCGCCAGCAGGCTGCCATCGGGGCCGATGATGCTGCTCTGCCCACAATAGTGGATCTCGCCTTCCGCACCGCAGTAGTTGGCATACACCAGGTAGCACTGGTTCTCCTGTGCCCGTGCTCGCACGGTCACCTGGCAGACGAAGTCGTACGGCGCCATGTTCGCCGTCGGCACCAGGATCAGTTCGGCACCGTCCAGCGCCAGGCGGCGGGCATTCTCCGGGAACTCGATGTCGTAACAGATCAGCAGGCCGACCTTCCAGCCCTCCAGTTCCACCACTGGAAAGTGGTCGGGGCCTGCGCTGAACATCGAGCGGTCCAGTTCGCCGAACAGGTGGGTCTTGCGATAGTTGCCCAGGCTGCGACCCTGTGCATCGATCAACTGCACGCTGTTGTAGATCGCGCCGTCATCGCCGCGCTCCGGGTAGCCATAGACGATGGCGATGCGGTGCGCCTGGGCGATCTCCACTACCGCCATGGCTGCCGGGCCATCGTCGGCCTCGGCCAGGCGCCCGACCTGGGCCAGGCCGATGTTGTAGCCGGTCAGGAACATTTCCGGGCATACCAGCAACCGGGCGCCGCGTTCGGCCGCCAGTTGCGCCTGGTGGCGCAAGCGTTGCAGGTTGCCGGGCACGTCCAGTGGCTTGGGCGCGCCCTGGAACAGAGCGATGCGCATGCTGCCTCCTTGTCTCAGTCCGCCAGGGTGATCGGGCCGATTTCGTTGAACACGTCGCCTGGGCCAGGGTTTTCCGGGTGGGTGCGACCACCGAAGTGGTTCATGATACCCCACACCGCATTCAGCGAGGTTTGCACAGCGCCTTCGACCCAGGCGGGGGTCCAGGACACGTCGTCACCGGCGATGAAGATGCCACGCTGCTCGGCAGGCATGTCTTGCTGCATGAAATGGGCATACATGCGCTGGTTGTAGCGGTAATGGCCTGGCAGCGCGCCCTTGAAGGCACCGAGGAAGTACGGGTCGGCTTCCCAGGAAACGGTGATCGGGTCGCCGATGATATGCCCGGCGATGTCGGTCTTCGGGTAGATCTTCTTCAGCGCGTCCAGGGCCAGTTGCACGCGTTTTTCCACCGGGTGCGGGAGCATTTTCAGGGCGTCGCTCATCCAGGCGTAGGACAGGCAGATCACCCCCGGCTTGTCGTCGCCGTTGTCGAACAGGTAGGTGCCGCGGGTGAGGCGGTCGGTGAGGGTCATGCTCATCAGGTCGCGGCCGGTTTCCGGGTCCTTGTCCTTCCAGAATGGCCGGTCGACCATGACGAAGGTCTTCGACGATTGCATGTAGCGGGTGCGGTCCAGGGCCATCCACATCTTTTGCGAGAACAGCGATTCCTCGCAGTCGATCTGGGTGGTCAGCAGCCAGGTCTGGCAGGTGGCGAGCACGGCGCTGTAGTGCCGCGTGTCGCCCCAGTTGTCGGTGACCGCCAGGCGGCCGTCGGCAGCGCGGGCGATGCGCTTGACCCCGGTACGTGGCGCGCCGCCATGCAGCGCGCTCAGGCTGGTGCCTTCGGGCCAGTGCACGCAACGCTCCGGCACATGGCGCCAGATGCCTTGCGGCACCTGCTCCACCCCGCCGACCACCAGATGCTGGTGGTCGTCGCAATTGGTCATCACCACGCGGAAGATTTCCAGCATCGAGTTGGGGAAATCCGAGTCCCAGCCGCCGGTGCCGAAGCCGACCTGGCCGAACACCTCACGGTGCTGGAAGCTCAGCTTGGCGAACGAGCGCGAGGTGGCCACGAAGTCGTAGAAGGTGCGGTCGTCCCACAGCGGTACCAGCTTGTTCCACAGCTCTTTCAGGCGCGGCACGTCACGGTCGCGGATGGCCTGCTGGATGTCGGCGAACTGGGCGCCGCTTTCCAGCGCGTCGGCCCAGGCGTCGGCCACTTCCTGGAACAGCTTGGGCAGGTCGCCGGGTTTTTCGGCGTAGTAGGTCTGGCCTTCCAGGTCGATAACGGTGCTGCCCGAGGCCGGGGTCAGCGGGTTGGGGAAGGGCTTGGTTTCCAGGCCCAGCTTGTCCACATAGTGGTAGAAGGCGGTGGACGACACCGGGAAACGCATGCCGCCCAGTTCGGCGATGACCCCGTCGGTACCGTTGAAGGCTTGCGAGCGCAGCCGGCCACCCAGTTTGGAGGCCTCGTACACCACCGGCTTGAGGCCCAGCTTCATCAGCTCGTAGGCCGCCACCAGCCCGGCGATGCCGGCGCCGACGATGGCCACTTCCTCACCATGGCGCTCGGCCGGGATGCTGCCCAGGCCTGCGGGATGTTCCAGCCAGTCGTCGAAGGCGAAGGGAAAGTCCGGGCCGAAAATGGTGATGGGCTTTTTGCCGTCGGCGGGGTGGCGGTTTTTCTTGTTCATGGAGTGACCTTGCCAGAGGGGCTGCGCGAGGAGCGGAGCCTGAGTATAGGAGATGCCTGGGGTCATTTTAGGGAGTGGGGTGTTCGTTATTAAGGCTTATTGTGTTGTCTGAATGTAGGTTTTTTCGTCTAAATGATTGTTTGATTGTTATTTTTGACGGGTTTTCGTCTTGAGGTTTGTGGTGTCTGTGCGATCGAGCGCTGCCCGCGCGGCGCATCGCGAGCTGCGCTCGCTCCTACGTTTGTTTCGGGCTATTTATTCCTGGGGGATTGGCGCGCGGACCCTTTGGCGCATGGCACGATATCGTGTTGTATGCACCAGGCAGTCGCGCGCGCTTTTCACAGGCGTTACTGGCCCGAAACAAACGTAGGAGCGAGCGCAGCTCGCGATGCGCCGCGCGGGCGGCGCTCGATCGCACAGGCCCTGCAAATCGCAAGGCAAGCCCCTAGTGGCCCTCATGCGCCCTATCGGCATCCCGCGCATTTTGAAAGGCGCTGATCAGCCAATTCCTACACCCATCCCTAGATTCAAAGAATTACCCTACGCCAGCTATAGCCTCGGTCTGGCTGCGTGGGAAACGCCTCATCGTTAACTTCACTGGGTCGCCGCTGTTCGGGCGAGCGGGTGTGAGAACCCATCCTCCAACTTCGCACCAAGGCTTGTGTCATGGCAGCTGTGCGCGGGCAGGCTTCGGCCTGGCCGGATTTCCAAGTTGGCCGGTTTCTCACCCCGTGCATGGCTGCCGCCCATATCCCGTGAGAAGGAGTTGGCCGGCAGTTTCCTCAAGACTCAATTTGGAAATTGCATCGTGAAGAAATCTGATTCAGGCCAACCCGCAAAACTGCAACCCACCGCCGAAAAAACCTTCTGCAACTGCGAATCCAGCCACCCGCCGCTGTTCGCCATCCGCCCCGGCATCGACGCCGCAGACGCTCTGGTTCACGCCTGCCTTCTGGCCCGTGGCCTCGATCAGATCGTCACCGACTACGCCCAGCACCATGCACCCGAGCGCAGCCGCGACCTGGTCTGGGCGATGCAGCATTGCGCCGAAAGCCTCTCGGCGATCCTGGACAGCCTGCTCGACGCCCAGGAGGCCTGAGTGCCAGCCAGCTCAGAGCGGCTGCCCGCGGTCCACCTTGCTGCTGAGGATGATCGATGTGGTGGTCTTCTCCACCCCGTCGACACTGCCGATCTGGTCGAGCAACTGGTCCAGCTGTTCGGGCGAGTCGGTACGCAACCAAGCCACATAGTCGAACTCGCCGCTTACCGCGCACAGCTGCTGCACCTGCCCCATGGCACTCAAGCGCCGCACCACCTCCTTGCCCGAGCGCGGTTGCACCTTGATCCCCACATACGCTTGCAGGCCGCCGCCCAATACCCGCTGGCCCAGACGCACGCCATAGCCGGAGATGACCTTGTTCTTCTCCAGCCGCTCCAGGCGCGAGTTGACGGTAGTGCGGGCGATACCCAGCTGGCGGGCAAGGGTGGCGACACTTTCGCGGGCGTTGATCTGCAGCAGGGCGATCAGCTGGCGATCGATTTCATCCAGCGTGATGGAACGAGAATCCGACATGGCAAGTCTCTACGGTTGGCTCGCTAGCCTAGCCAGCGAGCGCTGACCAGAGCAAGTGCGGTTACAGCGGGCCGTGTCGACACGGTCTGCTATCGACTGGACTGGCCCTACGGCTGTGCCTTGGGCATCATGCAGTACATATCCAAATGGAACTTCAGCGTGAACCTCGACTATCTGTTCGAATGCTGGCGACAGGAAGTCTCCAACAAGAAAAAGGCCGGACGCCGCATCAGCCTGCTGTTCAACGTGGTGCGTCGCGCACGCAAGGACAACAAACTACGGTTTCTCTTCGCCTTCCGTCTGGCCCAGTACTTCAGCGCCCGTGGCGGAGTGTTCCGGCGTCACGCGCGGCGCATGCAACAACGCCTCAATCTCAAGTACGCCGTGGATATCGACATCGGCGCGCAGATCGCCCCCGGCCTGCGCATTGGGCACCTGCCCGGCGTGGTCATCACCCGGCACGTCAGCATCGGGCGGAATTTTTTCATTCGGCAGAACTGCTCGATCGGCATCAAGACCCTGGGCTTGCAGGAATACGCGCTGCGCATTGGCGACAACGTGAGCATGGGGGCCAACAGCTGTATCGTTGCTGATCACATCGACATCGGGGACGACGTGGTGATCGGGGCAATGTCGCTGGTTACGCGGGATATTCCGGGCGGAATGATTTTCTACAATCCGCGACAGGTTGAGATGCGGCCGCGAGGGGAATAGCCAAAAACGTTTCGTTCATAACGGCTATTCATCAATGAGCCGAATACTGATCCTATTCGGCTCACTATCGGATGCAAGCGAGTTGTCTGGGGCAAGAAACACGAAAGCCGCGCAATTGCGCGGCTTCGTCGTAGCTGGTGGGCCCACACGGACTCGAACCGTGGACCAAAGGATTATGAGTCCTCTGCTCTAACCGACTGAGCTATAGGCCCTCAGTAAGTGGCCGGATTATAACGAGGGTTTCGCACCTGTGCCATCTGAAAGATCCGATAGTGCTATGCGAAGGAACCCTGCCGCAAACTCCTCCGGTGGCAGCGGCAGGCTGACGATGTAGCCCTGGATCTGTTCGCACCCTTCAGCTGCCAGAAAACGCTGCTGGGCCTGGTTTTCCACGCCTTCGGCAATGATGGTCAGCTGCATGCTGCGGCCCAGGGCGATGATTGCCCGGGCGATGGCTGCATCGTGCGGGTCATCGGGCAGGCCGCGGATGAACGACTTGTCGATCTTGAGAATGTCCAGCGGCAGGCGTTTGAGATAGCTCAGGGAGGAATACCCGGTGCCGAAGTCGTCTATGGCCAGTTGCACGCCCAGCTTCTTCAATTGGTACAGCACGGCCAGGGCTTCTTCTGCCTGGCTCATGATGAAGTTTTCGGTGATTTCCAACTGCAGGTCGCCAGCTTGCAGCTGGTATTGCCTGAGCAACTGTTCGATACGCCGGGCCAGGTGCGGGTGGCGCAGCTGCGCGCCGGCGAGGTTGATCGACAGCGGGCCGAAGGGTTCGTAGTGCTGCTTCCAGGCCTGTATCTGGCGGCAGGCCTGCTCCAGTACCCAGTCGCCAAGCTGGAGAATGGTGCCGTTTTCTTCCGCCAGGTGGATGAAATGTTCCGGCGGCACTTCACCAAAGGTCGGGTGGCTCCAGCGGATCAATGCTTCGGCACCCACCAGGCTCTGGGTCCTGAGGCTGAGCTTGGGCTGGAAGCACAGGCTCATTTCATTACGTTCGATGGCGCGGCGCAGCTCGTGCTCCAGGGCAATGCGTTCACTGGCTTGGGCAGTGAGGTCGAGGGTATAGGCTTCGACGCGGTTGCGGCCTTTGGCCTTGGAACGGTACATCGCCGCGTCGGCGTTGCGAATCAATGTGGAAACGTCGGTGCCGTCCTGTGGATAAAGGCTGATGCCGATGCTGGCGCTGGTGAAGAACTCATGTTCGCCGGCCTGGAACGGCGCGTTGAAACAGGCCAGCAGCTTGTTGGCGATGGTGCTGGCGTCGCTGGGTTTGTGCAGGCCCGGCAGCAGGATGATGAATTCGTCACCGCCCAGGCGGGCCACGGTGTCGACGTCGCGTACCTGCTCCTTCAGGCGTTGGGCGATGCCCTTGAGCAGCAGGTCGCCGACCGGGTGACCGAGGCTGTCGTTGATGTGCTTGAAGCGGTCGAGGTCGAGGAACAATACCGCGCCCTGGCGGTTGGACTCCTGTTCACTGGTGAGTACGGCCTGCAGGCGGCTTTCGAACAGGGTGCGGTTTGGCAGCCCGGTGAGCGGGTCGTGGTGAGCCTGGTAGTCCAGCTTGGCCTGGGCGTGCTTGAGGCTGGAGATGTCGGCAAACACCGCGACGAAGTGGGTGATTTCGCGCTCGCTGTTGCGCACGGCGCTGATGGTCAGCCAGCCGGGGTACAGCTCGCCGTTCTTGCGTTTGTTGTAGATCTCGCCTTGCCAGTGGCCTTCGTCGGTCAGCTGGTGCCACATGGCTGCATAGAAGGCGCTGTCGTGCTGGCCGGAGGCGAGCAGGCGCGGGGTCTGGCCGAGTGCTTCAATCTCGCTGTAGCCGGTGATTTCGGTGAAGGCGCGGTTGACCGCACTGATGCGCTGGTCGATGTCGGTGATCAGCACCCCTTCGGCAGTGTTCTCGAACACGGTGGCAGCCAGTTGCAGCTTTTCCTGCATCAGGTGGCGCTCGGTGATATCGCGGGCGATGGTCAGCATGCAGTCTACGCCGGCAATCGGCAGGGGCCGGGCGGACAGTTCGCAAAGGCGGATCTGCCCGTCGCTGCGGCGAATGTGGCAGATGAAGTCACGCACGAAACCGTCGCGGTTGAGCTGCTCGACCAGGCGCTTGCGCTCGTTGAGGTCGACCCAGATGCCCAGGTCCAGCGAGGTCTGGTCGAGGGTCGGGTTGAGGTCGTAGCCGGTGAGGCGACAGAAGCCCTCGTTCACTTCAAGCAGCAAGCCGTCGGTCTGGCGCGACAGCAGCAGGCCGTCGGGGGAGGCGTGGAAAGCCTTGGCGAATTTTTCTTCCGAGGTTTGCAGCTGTTCCTGGGTTTCCTTGAGCTGGCTGATGTCGCGCACGGCCACCACCAGTGCTGGGGTGCCGTCGAGCTCGAAGGTTTCCGCCGAGGTCAGGCCGGTGAACAGTTGGCCGTTGCTGCGTCGGAAGCTCATCTCCAGGTTACGGATACCGCCCTGGTGCAGACGTTCGAGCAGGCGCGGGCCGGTACCTTCGACGCCCCACAGGTTCAGGTCGGTGGCCGTACGGCCGATGACCTGGTCCGGGGCCAGGCCGATCTGCTCTTCGAAGGCTTCGTTCACCTCCAGCAGGCAGCCGTCGCTGTGGCGGGCGATCAGCAGGATGTCCGGGCACTGCTGGAACACCGAGGCGAACTTCTGTTCCGACAGGCGCAGGGCGTTCTCGGTGCGCTTGGTCTCGCTGATGTCGATCATCAGCCCGCGCATCACCGGTTTGTGGCCGTACTCGATCATGCTGACGATGTTGCGTACCCACAGCGGCTGGCCATCGGCGCGGATCACCCGATAATCCAGGCTGTGATCACGCCCAGCCGCCGTTTCGCTGTCGCAATAGGCCTGGGCCCAGAGGGCGTCATCCGGGTGCAGGATGCTGCGCCAGAAGCCGGGCTTGAGCCATTCGCTGAGTGGATAGCCCAGCAGGTCCTCGGCGTGTGGCGAAACGTAACTGTAGATGAAGTCGTTGGCGTCGGCTTCCCAGGCAATGGCGGAAAGGCTCTCGACCAGGCTGCGGTAGCGGTATTCGCTGCTGCGCAGCTCCTGTTCGAGGGCGATGCGCCGGGAAATTTCTGAGCTGAGGCGGCGGTTGATGCGGATGACCACCGCCAGCACCACCATCAGCAGCAGTACCGCCGGCAGGCCGTAAGTCAGCAAGTCGGACCAGAACATCCGTTGGTCGACCACATTGCCCACCCAGCGTTGCTGGATCTGGCTGACTTCGCCGCTGCTCATGTCGGCAATCACCTTGTCCAGAATCCCGACCAGTATCTTCTTGTCACGCGGCACACCCATGGCCAGTTGGTAGCGGTAAGGGGTCTCGCCGCTGACGTAGAGGCCATCGAGCTTCAGCTGGCGCAAGCTCCAGATACTCGAGGCGAGGTCGCCGACCACGGCGTCTACCTGGTCGGTGGCCAGGGCCTGCAGCGTGGAGCTGACATTGGGCAAGGCCACCAGGTTGAGGTCTGGGTGGTGCGTGCGCAGTAATTCGTGCGGGGCGTAGTTCTCCACCACGGCAACCTTCAGGCCGTACAGCTCGTCGAGGTTGCGCGGCTGTGCAGCGCCTTTATGGGCGAGGATGACGATGGGGAAATCGAGGTACGGGCGGGTGAAGGCCAGGTAGCCTTGGCGCTCGGGGGTGGACATGATGCCGGGCAGCAGGTCGATGCGGTTTTCCCGCGCCATCGCCAACACTTCGGTCCAACTGCGCGGTTCGACCGGTTTGAGCGTCACCTCCAGGCGTTGCTGGATGGTGGCGATGTAATCGGCGGCCAATCCCTGGTACCGGCCCTCCTGGTCGCGAAACTCGAACGGTGGCCAAGAGGCGTCTACACCCAGGCTCAACTGCGGATGGGCAGCCAACCAGGCTTTTTCCTCATCTGTCAGGGTCAGGGCGCCGGCCGCTGTGTTCCACAAAAGCAGGAACATCAACAGGATGGCCGGCAACAGGGACATAGCGGCCTCGCTTTCAGGGGGGACTGAAGTCGAGTGTAGACGGGCATTGCTGCTGGTGTTGGGTGGAAGGTGGAGTCTTTCGTGCAGGCCTGCACGATCCATGCGGGAGTGGCAGGTTGCACAGGGCGGAAAGAAAAACCCCGGCCTGGGCCGGGGTTTGTCATCACTCGTCGAGGAAGGAGCGCAGGTGCTCGCTGCGAGTCGGGTGGCGCAGTTTGCGCAACGCCTTCGCTTCGATCTGACGGATCCGCTCACGGGTCACGTCGAACTGCTTGCCTACCTCTTCGAGCGTATGGTCGGTGTTCATGTCGATACCGAAGCGCATGCGCAGTACCTTGGCTTCACGCGCGGTGAGGCCGGAGAGCACGTCGCGGGTGGCTTCCTTGAGGCTTTCGACCGTGGCCACATCGATCGGGGACTGCATGGTCGAGTCCTCGATGAAGTCGCCCAGGTGCGAATCTTCGTCGTCACCGATCGGGGTTTCCATGGAGATCGGCTCTTTGGCGATCTTCAGTACCTTGCGGATCTTGTCCTCAGGCATTTCCATGCGCTCGCCAAGTTCTTCCGGGGTCGGTTCGCGACCCATTTCCTGCAGCATCTGGCGGGAAATACGGTTGAGCTTGTTGATCGTCTCGATCATGTGCACCGGAATACGGATGGTGCGTGCCTGGTCGGCGATCGAACGGGTAATCGCCTGACGGATCCACCAGGTGGCATAGGTCGAGAACTTGTAGCCGCGACGGTATTCGAACTTATCCACCGCTTTCATCAAGCCGATGTTGCCTTCCTGGATCAGGTCGAGGAACTGCAGGCCACGGTTGGTGTACTTCTTGGCGATGGAAATCACCAGACGCAGGTTCGCCTCGACCATTTCTTTCTTGGCGCGGCGGGCCTTGGCTTCACCGATCGACATGCGACGGTTGATTTCCTTGATCTCGGCAACGGTCAGGCCGCTTTCGTTCTCAAGGTCGATCAGCTTCTGCTGGCAAGCGACAATGGCAGCGTCCTTTTCACCCAGGGCGGCAGCCCACTTGGTGTTGCGCTTGGCCAGGTCACCGCTCCAGGTCTGGTCGGTTTCGTTGCCCGGGAACATGCGCAGGAAGTCGGCGCGCGGCATGCGCGCATCACGTACGCACAGCTGCATGATGGCGCGTTCTTGCTGGCGCAGACGGTTCAGGGCGTCACGCACACGCTCTACCAGTACCTCGAACTGCTTGGGTACCAGCTTGATCGGCATGAACAGGTCGGCCAGGGCCTGCAGGGCCTCGATGCTTTCCTTGTGGGCGCGACCGTTTTTCTTCAGGACCTTGTTGGTGGCCTGCAGCTGATCGGCGACAGCACCGAAACGCTGGCGGGCGACTTCCGGGTCCGGGCCGCTCTCGGCCTCTTCCTCGTCGTCACCGCTTTCGGATTCTTCCTCGTCGTCGTCGGACTCTTCCTTCGCGGTCGCGGCCTTGGCGCCCGGGATCGGCACTTCCTCGGTCGGTGCAGCGATGTTGTCGTCAGGGTCGATGTAACCGCTGAGAACGTCGGACAGCCGGCCACCTTCGCTGGTGACACGGTCATATTCGCCGAGAATGTAGTCGACAGTGCCCGGGAAGTGGGCGATGGCGCCCATGACTTCACGGATGCCTTCCTCGATACGCTTGGCGATTTCGATCTCGCCTTCGCGGGTCAGCAGCTCGACGGTACCCATTTCGCGCATGTACATGCGCACCGGGTCGGTCGTGCGGCCGATATCGGTTTCAACTGCCGCCAACGCAGCAGCGGCTTCTTCGGCCGCAGCTTCGTCGGTGTCGGCTTCCGCCAACAGAAGGGCATCCGCATCCGGAGCACTCTCGAATACGTTGATCCCCATGTCGTTGATCATGCGGATGATGTCTTCCACCTGTTCCGGATCTGAAATATCCTCAGGCAGGTGGTCGTTGACCTCCGCGTAAGTCAGGTAGCCCTGCTCACGACCGCGGGTGATCAACTCTTTGATACGAGACTGCTGTTGCGCTTTTCCGGACATAACACCCTATCCACTGAAGGTCTTGGCGGGCAAAAAACAAGCCGAGGATTATACCCGAGCATGGGCCTCACGCGCCAGATGAGGTCGGCGTTTGTGCGGGAACATTCCGGCTCAGCAGGGCGAGGAGCTGGGATTTCTCCTCGCTGGTCAATTCGCTTTGACGTGATTTCCTGAGCAGTTGTTCCAGGCTGCGCTCGCGTTGGCGGGCGGACAAGCTAGTTATAGTGTCGAAAAACTGTTGTTCAAGGTTGTCGGCCACGATCAGCCATTCCTTTTCCGCCAGCGCCCGTAGCAGGCGGCCCTGTTCGGTGCCGTGCCAACGTGCGATCAACTGCATTGAGCTTAGCCCAGGATTTTTCTGCGCGGCTTCGATCAGGGCCACCAGCAGCTGGCTGTACAGGTGTTCTTCGTCGGCAAAATGGCTGGCATCTTCCACCTTGCCGGCCAGCAGCGGGTGGTGCAGCAGCGTGCGCAGGGCGGCCAGGGTTGGCGGTTCGACCGGGGCCGGCACGCGCGGTGGCGCTTCGTCACGTTGTTGCCAGGGTTTGCCGCCCTTGCGGTTCTTGTCCCAGGGCTTGTCGCCCCATTGCTTCTTGCCGGCGCCCTTGTTCGGCTTCCACGCCTGTTCCTGCTGGGCAGGGGCGTAGTCGTGCTGCGGCATGTCGCCGTAGTCGGGGGTGTAGCTGGCCATGGCGTCGTAATCGTAGCCAGGGTCGTAGTCCGGCACGTTGCCGGGGGCCGGGGCGTGTTGCGCCAGTTGCTCGACCTGCTGCGGGTCGAGGCCGGTAATTTCGCGCAGGCGGTTGCGCATCAGCTGGCGCAGGTTGGCGCCGGGGATCTTTTCGATCAGCGGTGCTGCCAGGGTCGCCATGTGCGCCTTGCCTTCCAGCGAGCGCGGGTCGGCTTCCACGCCCAGTTGCTCGAAGAAGTAGTCGGCCAGCGGCTGGGCGTGCTGGTTGATGCGCGCCATGAAGGCATCGGTGCCTTCGGCGCGCACCAGGCTGTCCGGGTCTTCGCCTTCGGGCAGGAACAGGAAGCGCGCACGGCGGCCGTCCTGCAGGTTCGGCAGGGTCGACTCCAGGGCGCGCCAGGCGGCCTTGCGCCCGGCCTGGTCACCGTCGAAGCAGAACAGCACGCTGGGCACCACGCGGAACAGGCGCTTGAGGTGCTCTTCGCTGGTGGCGGTGCCAAGGGTGGCCACGGCGTTGCGCAAGCCCTGCTGGGCCAGGGCGATGACGTCCATGTAGCCCTCGACGACGATGATCTCGTCGAGGTTGCGGTTGTGCTTGCGTGCCTCGTACAGGCCGTACAGTTCCTGGCCCTTGTGGAACACCGGGGTTTCCGGGGAGTTCAGGTACTTTGGCTTGTCGTCGCCGAGCACCCGGCCACCGAAGGCGATGATGCGCCCACGGCTGTCACGGATCGGGAACATCACCCGGTCGCGGAAGCGGTCGTAGCGCTTGCCGCTTTCGGCGTTCTCGATCAGCAGGCCGGCGTCGATCATCACCTTCTGCTGCAGGCTGTCGGCACCCAGGTGCTTGAGCAGGTTGTCCCAGCCTGGCGGGGCGAAGCCCAGGCCGAAGTCGCGGGCGATTTCCCCGGACAGGCCGCGGCCCTTGAGGTAGTCCACCGCCGCCTTGCGGGTCGGGTGGCTGCGCAGGGCCTGGCGGTAGAACTCCGAAGCGGCGTCCAGCAACGGGTACAGCGGCGAATCGGTGGGCTGGCGCGGTTTGTGGTCGCGGCGGCCTTGCTCGCGGGGTACTTCCATGCCAGCGGCGCGGGCCAGTTCCTCGACCGCCTGGGGGAAGTCCAGGTTGTCGTGGTCCATGACGAAGCCCAGCGCGTTGCCACCGGCACCGCAGCCGAAGCAGTAGTAGAACTGCTTGTCGGGGCTGACCGTGAAGGAAGGGGTCTTTTCCTTGTGAAACGGGCAGCAGGCGGAGTAGTTCTTGCCGGTCTTTTTCAGCTGGACGCGCGAACTCACCACGTCGACGATGTCGAGGCGGTTGATCAGGTCGTCAATGAAACTCTGGGGAATCAGCCCGGCCATGGCAGTCTCGTCATCTGGCAACTGGCAAGTCTAATCGCTCACACGCCGAATGGGGCGGGTGCCGCTTGGAGAAGTACGAGGGAAAATGTGCTCGCCGCCAGCCCGGTGGGGCCCGTCAGTCGGACGTGCACGTCTGGTCATACAACAAGAAGGACCAGCTCTGACGTTTCAGGCAGGTTGCCCATGTGCAGTTCGCAAGAAGCTTATGCAGGGCCTTGAGCTAGCTGCTCAAGTTTGAAGCGACCACTGCCATCGCCCGGCGGTTAGCCGGGCAGGGCAGAAGCTTTGCGTAGAACGCCTGTATTAGTACAGACGAACGGCGCGGCGCTGTTCGCGCTGAACTTTCTTGGCGTGACGCTTAACAGCAGCAGCTGCTTTGCGCTTACGCTCGGCGGTCGGCTTCTCGTAAAACTCGCGGCTACGAACTTCAGCCAGTACACCGGCTTTTTCGCAGGAGCGCTTGAAACGACGCAGAGCTACGTCGAAGGGTTCGTTCTCTTTAACTTTGACGGCTGGCATCCAGGGCTACCTTAATTCATTACCGGGGTAGACGTGCTCCTGGCAAAACAAAGGTGTGCTGGAGAACGTCGGTTTTCAAGGGTTGCGGATGTTAACCCTTAGCAAGCCGGAATGCAAAGCCTCTGATCGAAAACCGCTGGTCGGCATCCGACACGAGGACTATCATGCGCGGCTTCGAATTCAGCCCCCACAAGGGACGAGCCCATGCTAGTACTGGGATTGGAAACATCCTGCGACGAAACTGGCGTCGCATTATATGACAGCGAGCGTGGTTTGTTGGCCGACGCACTGTTCAGCCAGATCGACCTGCACCGTGTGTTTGGCGGTGTGGTGCCCGAGCTTGCCTCGCGTGACCACGTCAAGCGCATGCTGCCGCTCATCCGCCAGGTGCTGGACGAGGCCGGCTGCGTCGCCACCGAGATCGACGCCATCGCCTACACCGCCGGCCCTGGCCTGGTCGGTGCCTTGCTGGTGGGCGCGTCCTGTGCGCAGGCACTGGCCTTTGCCTGGGATATCCCGGCGATTGGCGTGCACCATATGGAAGGCCACCTGCTGGCACCGATGCTGGAGCAGAACCCGCCGGAGTTTCCGTTCGTCGCCTTGTTGGTTTCGGGTGGCCACACCCAGCTGGTGCGCGTCGACGGCATCGGCCAGTACGAGCTGTTGGGCGAGAGCCTGGACGACGCCGCTGGCGAAGCGTTCGACAAGACCGCCAAGCTGATCGGCCTGAACTACCCCGGTGGCCCGGAAATCGCTCGCCTGGCCGAGCGCGGTGTGCCGGGGCGCTTCGTCTTCCCGCGGCCGATGACCGACCGCCCGGGCCTGGAGTTCAGCTTCAGCGGCCTGAAAACCTTCGCCCTGAACACCTGGCAGCAGTGCCGCGATGCTGGTGACGACAACGAACAAACCCGTTGCGACCTGTCCCTGGCGTTCCAGCAGGCGGTGGTGGAGACTCTGACCATCAAGTGCAAACGGGCGCTGAAGCAGACCGGCCTCAAGCGCCTGGTCATCGCCGGTGGCGTCAGCGCCAACAAGGCCTTGCGGGCGTCCCTCGAAGACATGCTCGCCAGCATCAAGGGCAACGTGTACTACGCGCGCCCGCAGTTCTGCACCGACAACGGCGCGATGATCGCCTACGCTGGCTGCCAGCGGTTGTTGGCTGGGCAGCAGCAGGACCTGGCCATCAGCGTGCAGGCACGCTGGCCGATGGAGCAGTTGCCGCCGGTCTGATGGCTAGAAATGCCGTTCCCGCCCGGCGAACAGGTCGCGCAGGTTGTTGCGGTGGCGCCAGACGATCATCAGTGTGAGCACGCTGATCGGCAGCAGCGCCTCTGGTTCGCGCCAGGCGAGCAGGGGCAAGGTCAGCGGCGTGGCGATCAGCGCCGCCAGCGAACTGGTGCGGGTAAGGTAGAAGGTCAGCAGCCAGGCGCCGATGGCCAGCAGTGCGGCCGGGAAGTACAGGGCCATGAGCATGCCGGCGGCAGTTGCCACGCCCTTGCCGCCGCGGAAGCGGAAGTACAGCGGAAACAGATGGCCCAGCACCGCGCACACGCCAACCCAGGCCTGCGCGTGCAGGTCCAGCCCGGCAAGGCGGGCGAGCCATACCGGCAACAGGCCCTTGCACAGGTCGCCAAGCAGGGTCAGGATCGCCAGCTTGCGGCCTGCCAGGCGTAGCATGTTGGTGGCGCCAGCATTGCCTGAACCGCTGGAACGCGGGTCCGGGCTGCCCGCAAGGCGGCTTAGGACGATGGCGAAGGACAGCGAGCCGAGCAGGTAGGCGAGCAGCGCCAGTAACCAAAACATGCTAACTATTCCGGGCGAGGACGCCCTGATTCTAACGGCGCCAGTCGCCCTTGTCGTGCTGTGGAGAGAAGTGCTTGGACAGAGTGTTCATCGAAGGCCTGGAAGTCGATACCGTCATCGGTGCCTATGACTGGGAGCGGGATATTCGCCAGTGCTTGCGCCTGGACCTGAGCTTCGCCTGGGACAACCGCCCGGCTGCGGCCGGTGACGACCTGAGCCTGGCGCTGGATTACGCCAGTGTGTCGGCGCGTATCCAGGCGTTTGCCGAGCAGGCCCGTTTCGAACTGGTGGAAACCTTTGCCGAGCGCCTGGTGGCAACGCTGATGGAGGAGTTCCACATCCCATGGGTGCGGTTGAAGCTGACCAAGCCGGGTGCGGTGCCTGCGGCCCGTGGTGGTGTTGGCGTGGAGATCGAGCGCGGATGTCTCTGAGCACGGTGTACCTGGGCCTTGGCAGCAACATCGATCGCGAGGCGCACCTGTGTGCCGGGCTCGATGCACTGGCCGGCATCCTGATCGACATGCGTTGTTCGCCGGCGTTCGAAAGCCAGGCGGTGGGTATCAAGAGCGGGCCGTTCATCAACTTCGTGGTGACTGGGCAGACGGCGCTGCCATTGATCGAGCTGGACCGCCGGCTGAAGTTCATCGAGGCCGACAACGGCCGCTATGCACCGGACCGCAAGGGGCTGCCGCTGGATATCGATGTGCTGATGTATGACGACTTGCTGGGCACGTTCGATGGGCTGGTGCTGCCCCGTGCCGAGATTCTGAAGAATGCCTTCGTGCTGTGGCCGCTGGCGTTGCTGGCGCCCGACCTGGTGCATCCGGGGGTGGGCAAGAGCATGGCGCAGTTGTGGCAGGAAGCGCGGATTGACCAGGTACTGGCACCTGTTGCCTTCGAGTGGCGTGGGTTGCAGCTGACGCCGGCTTGAGCCTGTACCGGCCCTTTCGCGGGCACGCCCGCTCCCACAGGTAAAGCACTGTTCTGTGGGAGCGGGCGTGCCCGTGATGAGGCCGGTGAGATCAGCCGAGCTGGTAAGTCTCAAGCGCTTTCAACCGCTCAGCTTTGAGCGCTTCGCCCAGTGCCTGCCCAGTCAGCCCGGCCTGCACCAGCGGTTTCACATCCACCGCCCGCGCTGCCACTGCTGCCCCTCGCAGGTAATCGGCCTGTGGATAACCTACTTTGCCCTCGCCCAGTGCGATCATCTGGCAAGCGATCAGGAAGTCCTCGAACCGCTGCGGCCGCCGGTACACATCGAACTTCTGTAACAGCTCCAGCAACGCCGTCGCTGGCAACGCCAGCGCCTGGTTGCCTTGCGCCAGGCACTCCCCGGTCAGCAACGCCAGCTCCTGGCATTCCCGCGGCGCCTTGAAGCGCTGGTTGACGGCTTTGATCGAAGCGGGAGCCAGCCCGTGCAGCAGGCAGGCCCAGCGTACGTGCAGGGCCTGCTCATGCAGTGCAGCCTGCTCCAGCGCCAGCATTGCCTGGGTATGCTCTCCCAGCTCGGGCAGCAGCTCCGCCAGGGCGCCACAGGCCTGCAGGACCTGGAAGAACACCTGCGGCTGCGCTTCCATCAGCGCCCGCTCGATTTCCTTCCAGCTGCGTTCGGCAGTCAGCGCCTGCAGCTCGCCGGCAGCACTGATCTGGCGCATCAGCTCCAAGGTTTCCTCGGCCACCCGGAAACCCAGCGGTGCATAACGGGCAGCGAAGCGCGCAACGCGCAGCACACGCAAAGGATCTTCGGCAAATGCCGGGGAAACGTGGCGTAACAAGCGTTGATCAAGATCGTTCTTACCGTGATAGGGGTCGTACAAGACGCCCGCTTCGTCCTCGGCCATCGCATTGATGGTCAGGTCGCGGCGTATAAGGTCTTCTTCCAGCGTCACTTCGGGGCTGGCGTGGAAGGTGAAGCCACCGTAGCCACGCCCGCTCTTGCGCTCGGTGCGTGCGAGGGCGTATTCCTCGCCGGTGGTCGGGTGCAGGAACACCGGGAAGTCGGCGCCGACCGGCCGAAAGCCCTTGGCGTGCATTTCCTCGACGGTGGCGCCGACCACCAGCCAGTCGATATCGCTGACCGGGCGGCCGAGCAGGCGGTCGCGCACGGCGCCGCCGACTTTGTAGATGTGCATGTGCAACTCTCCATAACTGCCGACAGGATAACCTGTCGACAGCCATGGCGTTGCATCAGAGGTGGTGGATGACGGCCAGGTCCATGCGCCCGTAGTCGGCGTTTTCGCCGTGCTCGCCGCGCGGTGGCATGTGGTGGGTCTTCATCACCTGGTCGCCCTGCACGGTCTCCAGGTGGATGTCGAAGCCCCACAGGCGATGCAGGTGCTTGAGCACTTCATCGGTGGAATCGCCCAGCGGTTTACGGTTGTGTTGTTGGTGGCGCAGGGTCAGCGAGCGGTCGCCGCGGCGATCGACGCTCCAGATCTGCACGTTCGGTTCGCGGTTGCCCAGGTTGTACTGCGCCGCCAGTTGCTCGCGAATGATCCGGTAGCCGGCCTCGTCATGAATGGCGGGCACCAGCAGGTCGTCGCGCTGGTCATCATCGAGAATGCTGAACAGCTTGAGGTCACGCATCACCTTGGGTGACAGGTACTGCAGGATGAAGCTCTCGTCCTTGAAGCTGCTCATGGCGAACTTGATGGTAGAAAGCCAGTCGCTGCCGGCAATGTCGGGGAACCAGCGGCGATCTTCTTCGGTCGGGTTTTCGCACATGCGGCGGATGTCGGTGTACATCGCAAAGCCCAGTGCGTACGGGTTGATGCCGTTATAGTAGGGGCTGTCGAAGCCAGGCTGGAACACCACGCTGGTGTGCGACTGCAGGAACTCCATCATGAAGCCTTCGGTGATCAGGCCCTCGTCGTACAGGTCGTTCATCAAGGTGTAATGCCAGAACGTCGCCCAGCCTTCATTCATCACCTGAGTCTGGCGCTGTGGGTAGAAGTACTGGGCAATCTTGCGCACGATGCGCACCACTTCACGCTGCCACGGCTCCAGTAGCGGGGCGTTCTTCTCGATGAAATACAGGATGTTTTCCTGTGGTTCGGCGGGGAAGCGCGCATCATCGCGTTCGTTGCCCTTGTCAGCGCTTTTCGGGATGGTCCGCCACAAGTCGTTGATCTGCCGTTGCAGGTGCTCCTCGCGTTCTTTCTGCCGGCGCCGTTCCTCTTCGGCGGAAATCGGGTAAGGGCGCTTGTAGCGGTCGACGCCATAGTTCATCAGCGCATGGCAGGAGTCGATCAGGTCCTCCACGGCATCGATGCCGTGGCGTTCCTCGCACTGGGCGATGTACTGCTTGGCGAACACCAGGTAGTCGATGATGGAGCTGGCGTCGGTCCAGGTGCGGAACAGGTAGTTGCCCTTGAAGAAACTGTTATGGCCGTAGCAGGCATGGGCGATCACCAGTGCCTGCATGCACATGGTGTTCTCTTCCATCAGGTAGGCGATGCACGGGTCGGAGTTGATCACGATTTCGTAGGCCAGGCCCATCTGGCCCCGGCTGTAGGACTTTTCCGTGCTGAGGAACTGTTTGCCATAGGACCAGTGGTGATAGCCCAGTGGCATGCCGACCGAGGCATAGGCGTCCATCATCTGCTCGGCGGTAATCACCTCGATCTGGTTGGGGTAGGTGTCCAGGGCGTAACGCTCGGCCAGGCGGCTGATTTCCCGGTCGTAGGTCTGGATCAGTTCGAACGTCCACTCGGACCCGGTGGAAATGGGTTGGCGTCTCTGTGCTCTGGCGGTCATGTGGCTAACCTGCGCTGGAAGAGTTCACGGAAGACCGGGTAGATGTCGCCGGCCGATACCAACTGCTGCTGGGCGAACGTGTCGGGGAAGGCTTCGCCGATGCGCTCGTATTCGTACCACAGCGCCTGGTGCTCACGTGGGGTGATCTCGACGTAAGTGTAGTACTGCACATGCGGCATGATCTGCTTGGACAGGATCTCGCGGCAGATCGGCGAGTCATCGTTCCAGTTGTCGCCGTCCGAGGCCTGGGCGGCGTAGATGTTCCAGTCGCTGGCCGGGTAGCGCTCGGCCATGATTTCCTGCATCAGCTTGAGCGCACTGGACACGATGGTGCCGCCGGTTTCCCGCGAATAGAAGAATTCTTCCTCGTCGACTTCACGGGCGCTGGTGTGGTGGCGGATGAACACCACTTCGATGCGGTCGTAGTTACGCTTGAGGAACAGGTACAGGAGAATGAAGAAGCGTTTGGCAATGTCCTTGGTGGCCTGGGTCATCGACCCGGACACGTCCATCAGGCAGAACATGACCGCCTTGGAGCTGGGGTTGGGCTGCTTGACCAGCAGGTTGTACTTGAGGTCGAAGGTGTCGAGGAAGGGCAGGCGGTTGATCCGTGCCTTCAGGCGTTCGATTTCCTGTTCGACTTCCTGGATATCGCTGAAGTTGTCCGGCTCTTCGATCTTCAGGCGGGCAAGTTCCTTCTGCGCCTCGCGCAGCAGGGCACGGCTGCTGCCGGTGAGGGCGATACGCCGGGCATGGGCCGAGCGCAGGGTGCGCACGATATTGATGCGCGACGGGTTGCCTTCGTTGGCGATGCCGGCGCGCACGGTCTTGAAGGTGTCGGCACCGGTCAGGTGGCGTTTGACCAGGTTGGGCAGTTCGAGGTCCTCGAACATGAATTCGAGAAACTCTTCCTGGGTGATCTGGAAGACGAAGTCGTCCATGCCCTCGCCGGAATTGCCGGCCTTGCCACGCCCGCTACCACCCCCGCCTCCTTGTGGCCTGGGGATGTGTTCGCCGGCGGTGAATTCCTTGTTGCCCGGGTGCACGATGGTCTGCTTGCCGCCGCGGCCATGGTGCAGCACCGGTTCGTCGATGTCGCGCCCCGGAATGCTGATCTGCTCGCCATGTTCCATGTCCATGATGGAACGGCGGCTCACCGCCTCTTCGACGGCTTTCTTGATGTGTTCGCGGTACCGCCGCAGAAAGCGCTGGCGGTTGACCGTGCTCTTGTTCTTGCCGTTCAGGCGTCGGTCTATAACGTAGCTCATGGTCCCTCCGGTAGCTGGAGCAGCTGCAAGCCACAAGCTTCAGGCTGCAGGAAAGAGCAGCCACCGCTGCTGCAGGCTGCAGCGCCGGGCTTGCGCTCGGCGCCGTGCAGCCTGGAGCTCGCGGCTTGTAGCTTGCCGCTTTATTGCGATTTCCTGACCCGCAGGTACCATTCCGACAGCAGACGAACCTGTTTGTCGGTGTAGCCACGCTCCACCATGCGCGTGACGAAGTCGTTGTGTTTCTGTTGGTCCTCCTTGCTGGCCTTGGCGTTGAAGCTGATGACCGGCAGCAGGTCCTCGGTGTTGGAGAACATTTTCTTCTCGATCACCACCCGCAGCTTCTCGTAGCTCAGCCAGCTCGGGTTCTTGCCGTTGTTGTTGGCCCGGGCACGCAGCACGAAGTTGACGATTTCGTTGCGGAAATCTTTCGGGTTGCTGATGCCGGCCGGCTTCTCGATCTTCTCCAGCTCTTCGTTGAGGGCGATACGGTTGAGGATTTCGCCGGTTTCCGGGTCGCGGTATTCCTGGTCCTGGATCCAGAAGTCGGCGTACAGCACGTAGCGGTCGAAGATGTTCTGCCCATACTCGCTGTAGGACTCCAGGTACGCAGTCTGGATCTCCTTGCCGATGAACTCGATGTAGCGCGGTGCCAGGTACTCCTTGAGGTAGCGCAGGTAGCGTTCGCGCACTTCGGCAGGGAACTGTTCCTGCTCGATCTGCTGCTCCAGCACATACAACAGGTGTACCGGGTTGGCGGCCACTTCGTGCGGGTCGAAGTTGAACACCTTGGACAGGATCTTGAAGGCGAAGCGGGTCGACAGGCCGTTCATGCCCTCGTCGACGCCTGCGGCATCGCGGTATTCCTGGATCGACTTGGCCTTTGGATCGGTGTCCTTGAGGTTTTCCCCATCGTACACCCGCATCTTCGAGTAGATATTGGAGTTTTCCGGTTCCTTGAGGCGCGACAGCACGGTGAACTGGGCCAGCATCTTCAGCGTGTCCGGGGCGCAGTGGGCCTTGGCCAGCGAGCTGTTGACCAGCAACTTGTCGTAGATCTTGATCTCATCGCTGACGCGCAGGCAATACGGCACCTTGACGATGTAGATCCGGTCGATGAACGCCTCGTTGTTCTTGTTGTTGCGGAAGGTGTGCCACTCCGATTCGTTGGAGTGGGCCAGGAGGATCCCGGAGTAGGGGATGGCGCCGAGGCCTTCGGTACTGTTGTAGTTGCCCTCCTGCGTGGCAGTGAGCAACGGGTGCAGGACCTTGATCGGTGCCTTGAACATTTCCACGAATTCCATCAGGCCCTGGTTGGCCCGGCACAGCGCACCCGAATAGCTGTAGGCGTCGGCGTCGTTCTGCGGGAATTCCTCGAGCTTGCGGATATCCACCTTGCCGACCAGGGCCGAGATGTCCTGGTTGTTCTCGTCACCCGGTTCGGTCTTGGCAATGGCGATCTGGTTGAGGATCGAGGGGTACAGCTTGACCACCTTGAACTTGCTGATGTCACCGCCGAACTCCTGCAGGCGCTTGGTGGCCCAGGGCGACATGATGGTGTTCAGGTAGCGCCGGGGGATGCCGAATTCCTCCTCGAGAATCGCCCCATCTTCGCTGGCGTTGAACAGCCCCAGGGGCGACTCGAACACCGGCGAACCCTTGATGGCATAGAACGGAACCTTTTCCATCAGCTGCTTGAGTTTTTCCGCCAGCGACGATTTACCGCCGCCCACCGGGCCCAGCAGATAGAGGATCTGCTTCTTCTCTTCCAGGCCTTGGGCGGCATGGCGGAAGTACGAGACGATCTGGTCGATGCACTCTTCCATGCCATGGAAGTCGGCAAACGCCGGATAGCGGCGGATGACCTTGTTGGAGAAGATACGCGACAGCCTGGAGTTGGTAGAGGTGTCGATCAGCTCTGGCTCACCGATGGCCAGCAACAGGCGTTCGGCCGCCGATGCGTAGGCACTGCGATCCTCTTTGCACAGCTCGAGGTACTCCTGCAGCGTTAATTCTTCCTGGCGCGTTGACTCGAAACGTTGTTGGAAGTGGCTAAAAATACTCATGACGTCACCTCGCTCGATACGTTGAGACGACGCCGGATCAGTCAGCTGATGCTGGCACGCAACCGGGTTGCCGATTGCTGTATACCCCCCAAACACCCTGTAACGCTACCGATGACCCGCACGCCGGTGTACCGGCTCTCCCCTTTTTCTGGATGGCCTGCGCTTAAGAATAGTTGGTTATCCGCAAGGTCAAGGGCGAGGGATGGAGAAGTTGCGAACGACCGTTCGTCAGATAAGGCGCGAGCCCGCACAGGGCGCGGGCTGCAGTGTAGATGAAAAATTTATTCGGCAGCGCCCTGGGCGGTCTCGGCCGGGTAGGTGGCGCGCCACAGCTCGAAGCCGCCGTCGACACTGTAAACGTCGGAGAACCCTTGGTTGACCAGGTAGGCTGCGGCGCTCTGGCTGGAGTTGCCGTGGTAGCACACCACCAGGGTCGGGGCATCGAGGTCGGCATTGCGGATGAACTCGGCGACCGAATGGTTATCCAGATGCTTGGCACCGGTAATGTGGCCGGCGGCGAAAGCCTGGGAGTCGCGAATGTCGACGACCACCGCACCTGGTTGCTTGCGAAGCTCCAAGGCCTGCTCGGGAGGGATGCGCTTGAATTCGCTCATGGGTACTACTTCCTTCAGGTGTGGTCGTTGAGTGTAGTGGGTTGTGCCGGTTGGCGCAGGGTGCCGTCGTCGGCGCAGTCACAGCGGTGGTATTCGCCGCTGTCGACGTTATACAGGGTCATGGCGCCACCCCATACGCAGCCGGTGTCCAGGGCAATGATGCCGGGTTCGTCAACCTGGCCCAGCAGGGCCGCCCAGTGGCCGAAGATGATCTTCACGTGGCGTGAGCGGCGCTCCTTGTGGGCGAACCAGGGCTTGTAGCCTTTGGGGGCGGTGTCCAGGCCTTCCTTGCTCTTGAGGTCGAGTTTGCCCTCGGCGGTGCAGAAACGCATGCGTGTGAGGTAGTTGGTGATGACCCGCAGGCGTTCGACGCCGCAGAGGTTCTTGCTCCACTTGTTCGGTTCGTTGCCGTACATGCCGTCCAGGTACTGCTTAAGGCGGCTGTCGTCTCGCAGCACCTCTTCGACTTCACCGGCCAGCGCCAGGGCTTTGCCCAAGGTCCATTGCGGTGGGATGCCGGCGTGGACCAGGGCAATGCCACGGGGCTCGTCGTAGTGCAGCAGCTTTTGCTGGCGCAGCCAGTCGAACAGCAGGTCGGCGTCGGGCGCTTCGATGATTTCGCGCAGGGTGTCGCTTTTCTTCAGGCGCTCGACGTTATGCCAGACGGCCAGCAGGTGCAGGTCATGGTTGCCCAGCACACAGACCAGCGACTGGCGGATCGAATACAGGAAACGCAGGGTCTCCAGCGACTCGGGGCCACGGTTGACCAGGTCGCCGACCAGCCACAGGCGGTCGACGGCGGGGTCGAAACTGACGCGTTCGAGCAGGCACTTGAGTGGCTGCAGGCAGCCCTGCAGATCCCCGACAGCGTAGGTAGCCATCAGTGCAGCGCCCCGGGCACCGCCAGGCGGAAGGGTGCGATCTGGGCATCGAAGCGTTTGCCGTCTTCGGCGAACATCTGGTAGCTGCCCTGCATGGTGCCTACGCGGGTGCTGATGACGGCGCCGCTGCTGTAGGTGTGGCTCTGGCCGGGGGCGATGTTGGGCTGCTGGCCGACCACGCCGGCACCGCGTACTTCCTCGACCTCGCCGTCACCGTTGGTGATCAGCCAGTGGCGCGACAGCAGCTTGGCGTTGAGCGAGCCGTTGTTCTGCACGGTGATGGTGTAGGCGAAAGCGAAACGACTGTTTTCGGGGTCGGATTGTTCTTTGAGGTAGCGGGTCACGACGCTGACGTCGATCTGATAGCGGGGGTCGGACATGCAAGGGCCTTGGGAAAACTGACGCAGTAATGCAGTCTAGGCCATTGAGCGGGGGGAGGGCCAGCGGTGTGGCGGCTTGGGGATATCTATAGTCGGTACCGGCCTCTTCGCGGGCGTGCCCGCGAAAAGGCCGATCCAGGTGGTCAGGCCTGCTGGTCGGCCAGTTGGTCAGCCAGGCGCACGAAGGCCGCCAGGTCCAGCTGTTCAGGGCGCAGGCTGCCGTCCACACCCGCAGCCTCGATGGCCGCGCTGTCGAGCAGGCCTTTCATGGTGTTGCGCAGGGTCTTGCGGCGCTGGTTGAAGGCTTCGCGTACCACCTGCTCCAGCAGCTTTGCATCCTTGGCCGGGTGCGGCAGCACTTCGTGCGGTACCAGGCGGACGATGGCCGAATCCACTTTTGGTGGCGGGTTGAAGGCACCTGGGCCCACATTGAACAGATGCTCCACACGGCAGTGGTACTGCACCATGATCGACAAGCGCCCCCAGTCGCCACCGCCAGGGCCGGCGGCCATGCGCTCGACCACTTCCTTCTGCAACATGAAATGCATGTCGCGGATCAGCCCGGCATGGCTGAGCAGGTGGAAGATCAGCGGGGTGGAAATGTTGTAGGGCAGGTTGCCTACTACCTTCAGGCTGCGCGCTGGCACGCCCAGCTGGTTGAAGTCGAACTTCAGGGCGTCGCCCTGGTGCAGGCGGAAGTTGCTGCGGTTGGCGAACTTGTGCTGCAGGATCGGCACCAGGTCCTTGTCCAGTTCCACCACGTCCAGCTGTGCGCCGCTGCCCAGCAGGCCTTCGGTCAAGGCGCCCTGGCCCGGGCCGATTTCCAGCAGGTGTTCACCAGCCTTGGCGTTGATGGCACGCAGGATGCGGTCGATGATGCCGGCGTCGTGCAGGAAGTTCTGGCCGAAGCGCTTGCGCGCCCGGTGTTGGTATTGCTCGTTCATGGTCGGTTCTCGGCCATCTGGTAGGCGGTGTCCAGCGCGACGCGCAGGCTGCCGGTGTCGACCTTGCCAGTGCCGGCAAGGTCCAGGGCGGTGCCGTGGTCAACCGACGTGCGGATGATCGGCAGGCCCAGGGTAACGTTCACGGCTGCGCCAAAGCCTTTGTACTTGAGTACCGGCAGGCCCTGGTCGTGATACATCGCCAGCACCGCATCGCAGTGCTCCAGATATTTGGGGGTAAACAGGGTATCGGCCGGCAGCGGCCCGCGCAGGTCCATGCCCTCGGTGCGCAGGCGGGCCAGGGTCGGCTCGATGATGTCGATTTCCTCGCGGCCCAGGTGGCCACTTTCACCCGCGTGCGGGTTGAGGCCGCACACCAGGATGCGCGGGTTGGCAATGCCGAACTTGTCACGCATGTCTGCGTGCAGGATGCGGGTCACACGTTCGACGCGCTCGGCAGTGATGGCGTCGGCAATGTCGCGCAGCGGCAGGTGGGTGGTCACCAGGGCGACGCGCAGACCGTGGGTGGCCAGCATCATCACCACTTGTGCGGTGTGGGTCAGTTCGGCAAGGAATTCGGTATGCCCGGAGAAGGCGATGCCGCTTTCGTTGATGACGCCCTTGTGCACGGGCGCGGTGATCATCCCGGCGAAGTGCCCGTCCAGGCAGCCTTGCCCGGCGCGGGTCAGGGTTTGCAGCACGAACGCAGCATTGGCCTTGTCGAGCTGGCCAGGAATTACCGGGGCCGCCAGGGGCGTGTCCCAGACGTACAGGCTACCCGCCGGTGCGGGCTGCTCGGGCCATTGGCCCGGCGCTACCGGCAACAGCTTGACGGCCAGCCCCAGCTGGGTGGCCCGCTCGGCGAGCAGGTCACGGCTGGTGATGGCAATCAGGGGGTGGGGCTGGGCGTCTGCGGCGAGCAGCAGGCACAGGTCGGGACCTATGCCGGCTGGTTCGCCGGGGGTGACGGCGAAGCGCAGGGGCTTCACGGGGCGGCCTGGTCAGCGCCAGGCAGCTTGATTTCAACGTAGGCTTCGTCGCGAATCTGGCGCAGCCAGGTTTGCAGCTCTTCGTCGTACTTGCGGTTGCGCAATACGTTCATGGCCTGCTGTTCGCGAGCCTGCTCGGTGCTGTCGGTGGCGCGGCGGCCCAGCACTTCGAGGACATGCCAGCCGTACTGGGTCTTGAACGGACGGGTGACTTCGCCTTGGGTAGCGTTGGCCATCTGCTCGCGGAACTCCGGTACCAGGCTGTTCGGGTCGACCCAGTTGAGGTCGCCACCGTTGAGCGCGGAACCCGGGTCTTCCGAGAAGCTCTTCGCCAGTTCGCCGAAGTCCTCGCCGTTCTTGATGCGCTCGTACAGGCGCTCGGCCAGTTGCTCGGTGGCCGCTTCGCTGCGGATTTCGCTCGGCTTGATCAGGATATGGCGTACGTGCACTTCGTCACGCAGCACGTTCTCGCTGCCGCCGCGCTTCTCCTCGAGCTTGAGGATGATGAAGCCGTTGGGGATGCGGATCGGCTGGGTGATTTCACCCACCGGCATGCTGCTGAGCATCTTGGCGAAGTCCGGTGGCAGCTGGCCGGCTTTGCGCCAACCCATCTCACCGCCTTCCAGGGCGTTTTCGCTGGCCGAGTGGGCAATCGCCATCTGGCCGAAATCGGCGCCCTGGCGCAGTTGCTGGTACAGGTCACCGACCTTGCGTGCAGCCTTCTGGATATCGTCCGAGCTGGCCGCTTCCGGCGTCGGGATCAGGATGTTGGCCAGGCGGTACTCTTCCGACATCTGCATCTTGCCCAGGTCGGAGTTGAGGAAGTTCTTCACTTCCTGCTCGGACACCTGGATGCGTTCGGCCACACGACGCTGGCGCACGCGGCTGATGATCATCTCGCGCTTGACCTGCTCGCGGGCGTCGTCGAACGACAGGCCGTCGCGGGCCAGGGCGGCACGGAACTGGTCCAGCGACATGCCATTGCGCTGGGCAATGGTGCCGATCGCCTGGTTCAGTTCTTCATCGGTGATGCGGATGCCGGAGCGTTCGCCGATCTGCAATTGCAGGTTCTCGACGATCAGGCGCTCCAGTACCTGCTGGTCCAGCGCGCCGGCAGGTGGCATGCCGCCTCCGCGCTTGGCGATGGTTTGCTGAACTTCGCGGACGCGCTGGTCGAGCTGGCTTTGCATGACCACGTCGTTGTCGACGATGGCCACCACGCGATCAAGAGGTTGTACCGCGGCATGCACCGCGCCACTCAGCAATGCGACGCCCAGCAGCGCTGGGCGCAGTCGATCAATAAGCTTGGTCTTCACGTTCACGGTAACCTTGAATGCCTTGGTCGAGGAAAGATTCGACCTTGTTGCCGACGACACCACCGAGGCCCTTCAGGACGATCTGAAGGAAGATGCCGTGGTCGCCTTTCTCGTTCTGCGGAAGCGCCTGGCTGAAGTCGTCGTAGTCGATCCAGTAACGGTTGATCAGGCGCAGCTTCCAGCAGCAGTTGTCGTACTCGAAACCACCCATGGCTTCCAGGGTGCGGTTGCGGTTGTAGTCATGCTGCCAGCGCGCGATGACGCTCCACTGCGGAACGAGTGGCCAGATGACCGAGAAGTCATGCTGCTGGATCTTGTAGTAGTCCTTCACGTAGTTAGGACTGCCCGGGGTGCCATAGTCGCCACCACCCACTTTCCAGGTACCGGTCGTGGAGTCGTAGGCGATGGTGTCGTTACGGTAGCGATAACCGAGGTTGACCACCTTGTTCGGGTTGTCTTCAGGCTGGTAGTGGAACATCGCGCTGCCCGAGCGGGTGCTGCGGCTGTCCGGGTCCCAGTTGAAATCCGAATTGAAGCGCCAGTCGCGGTTGAAGAAGTAGTTGTACATCAGCGCGTACGGAGATACGTCGGACTGCGCGTCTGTGCGTTCCTTGTAGTTGATGCCCGGCAGCTGGACCTTGCGGTCCTTGAAGTAGTACGCCTGGCCGATGCTGAAGTTCTGGCGTTCGAAGCCATTGTCCTCGATCCAGCGGGTGGTCACGCCCAGCGACAGCTTGTTCTCGTCACCGATGCGGTCGGTGCCGCTGAAGCGGTTGTCGCGGAACAGCGAGTCGTAGCTGAACAGGGTTTCACCCGAGTCGAACAGCGGGATGTCCTTCTGGTCCTCGTACGGGACGTAAAGGTAGTACAGGCGCGGTTCAAGGGTTTGCTTGTAGTTGGAGCCGAACAACGACGTATTGCGGTCGAAGTAAAGCCCGCTGTCCACGCTGAAGATCGGGATATCGCGATTCAGCGAGCTGTTGTAGCTGCCGTACGCCGGGTTGGCCGACTGCGCGATTGCCTGGGTTTTGCCTTGGCTGTCCAGATCCAGGTCGTAGTGGGTGTATGCATACTTCAGCTTGGGGGTCAGGAAGCCGTAGCTGGCTTCCATCGGCAGGCTGATCGACGGTGCGACATTGAAACGGTTGCCGTTGGCACGGGCAATACCGCTGACGTTCTGGTCCAGGCGGCGGCCTGCTGCACCGGCGGAGAAGTCGGGGTTGCCGTCTTTATCGAATACGAAGTCGTCTTTCAGGTCGCGCTCAAAACGGACTGCCTCGGTTTCGTAGGCAATATTAAGCCCACCCGGTTCGTACGGCAGCTTACCGTTGAAGGTAATCTGCGGCAGGCGATCATACGGGGTGATCTTCGAAATGGTCGCCATCTCGTAGGCATGCACGTTCAGCCGCGCGGTGTAGCTGTCGCCGCGGTAGGTCAGAGCGCCCTGCTGGTTCAGCAGGTCCTGGGTTTCGACGCCAATCTGGTCGGTTTCCAGGTCCTGGAAGTAGAACGGGTCGCTGATGTCGGTGTAGTCCACCTCGGTCATCAGGCGCTCGTCCAGCCCGCCCTTGTGCTGCCAGTTGACCATCCAGCGCTGTTCTTTGTAGTCAGTCTGGTCTTTACGGTCGTCGTTCTTGTCGTTGAGGTACGCACCACCGAACTGGCCTTCGCTGGAAGGCGTCAGGTAGCGGAACTCGCCTTCCATCAGCAGGCCGCGCTTGGTCATGTAGCGCGGGTACAACGTGGCGTCGTAGTTTGGCGCCAGGTTGAAGTAGTACGGCGTGACCAGCATGAAGCCGGTGTCGCTGGTGCTGCTGAACGATGGCGGCAGGAAGCCGGACTGGCGACGGTCGTCGATCGGGAAGTAGATGTACGGTGTGTAGAACACCGGGAAATCCTTGACCCGCAGCGTAACGTTGGTCGCGGTACCGAAGCCGGTGGCCGGGTTAAGGGTGATGTTGTTGCCCTTCAGCTGCCAGGCGTTGCTGCCCGGTTCGCAAGTGGTGTACGTACCGTCCTTGAGGCGGATGATGGCGTTTTCGCCACGCTTGGCGTACAGGGCGCTGCCGCGGATGTGCGACTTGTGCATCACGTATTCGGCGTTGTCGACCTGGGCTTCGCCGGTGTCGAGCTGGATCTGCGCCTCGTCACCGACCACCAGCGAACCGTTGTCACGGATCTTGACGTTGCCCTTGAGCTCGCCACGGTTTTCGGTCTGATAGAGGTTGGCCTCGTCGGCCTCGGCCTGCATGCTGCCCTGGCGCATCACCACGTCACCGGCGAGGGTAGCGATCTGCTGCTCCTGCTGGTACTTGGATACCTTGGCATTGATGTAGGTCGGCGACTCATCCTTCGGCGTGGTGTCGGCCATGCCCGGGCGGGTTGGCTCGATGTACGCGCCACCACAGTACGGGCCGGTTTCGGCCAGCTGCGCGGCAGTGAGCTTTTCTCGCGGTACCCAGTCCAGGTGGCTGTAGTCTTCGCTGCGCGACTTCAGGGCGCGGCCCTTGGCCTCGGTGACCAGCATCGGCCGGTCCGCAGTTTCGCCTTCGTTCGCGGCTTCGGTGCCGGCGCTGACGGCAGCACCCTCATGCACCGGGCGCGGTGGCAGGTTGTTGACTGGGGTCTTGGGCTTGCAGTCCCAACCACCGGAGGCGGACACTTGGCAGTCGAACTGTTCGGCTGCCACCACGTACGACGTGGCCAGAGGTTGCAGGGCCAGCAGACCGCCGGTTACCAGCAACGGAAACTTTCTACGAAACGCGGGGGATTTCAATGCCATCTTATTAGTCCGGGCTTCCTGCGTGCCATCTGCCCGCGTGTGGGGCCGCACGCCTCTCGATGGTCTGAAAAAGATGCTGGATAATAAAGCATGACCCGCTTGACGGCTAGGGCCGTCGGAGACCCTTGTAATGCCTGAACACGATGTACGCCTGCAACAACTGACGGTCTGGCTCGATGAGCAGCTCAATGATCTTTTCCACAGAAACGCCTGGGGCGAAGTGCCCGCAGGCAGCCTGACCGCGGCCAGCAGCGACGCCAGCTTCCGTCGGTATTTCCGCTGGCAGGGCGCTGGGCACAGCTTCGTGATCATGGATGCGCCCCCGCCACAGGAGAATTGCCGACCGTTCGTCGCCATTGACCACCTGCTGGCCAGCGCCGACGTGCACGTGCCGCTGATTCACGCTCAGGACCTGGAACGCGGCTTCCTGCTGCTGGGCGACCTGGGCCACCAGACCTACCTCGACATCATCGATGCCGACAACGCCGATAGCCTGTTCAGCGATGCCATCGACGCCCTGCTGGCCTTCCAGCGCCTGCCGATGGAAGCGCCGCTGCCGAGCTACGACGACGCCCTGTTGCGCCGCGAAGTCGAGCTGTTCCCCGAATGGTACGTGGGGCGTGAGCTTGGCCAGACCTTCAGTGACGCCCAGCAAGCCACCTGGCAGCGTGTCAGCCAGCTGCTGATCGACAGCGCCCTGGCCCAGCCCAAGGTGCTGGTGCACCGTGACTACATGCCGCGCAACCTGATGCAGAGCACGCCCAACCCCGGCGTGTTGGACTTCCAGGACGCGGTGTATGGCCCGGTCACCTACGACATCACCTGCCTGTTCAAGGACGCCTTCGTCAGTTGGCCACAGGCGCGGGTCGAAGGCTGGTTGCGTGATTACTGGCAAAAGGCGCGGGCTGCCGGTATCCCGGTGCAGGCTGACTTCGAGGCATTCCAGCGCGCCAGCGACCTGATGGGGGTGCAGCGCCATCTGAAGGTGATCGGCATCTTTGCCCGAATCTGCCATCGCGATGGCAAACCGCGCTACCTGGGCGACGTGCCGCGTTTCTTCGCCTATATAGAAGAAGTGATCGGTCGCCGGCCCGAATTGGCGGAGCTGGGCGAACTGATTGCCGAGTTGCAGGCCGGAGCGCGTGCATGAAGGCAATGATCCTGGCGGCAGGGAAAGGCGAGCGCATGCGCCCGCTGACCCTGCATACACCCAAACCGTTGGTCCCGGTCGCGGGTCAGCCCCTGATCGAGTATCACTTGCGCGCCCTGGCGGCGGCGGGCGTCAACGAGGTGGTGATCAACCATGCCTGGCTTGGCCAGCAGATCGAAGACCACCTCGGTGATGGCAGTCGCTTCGGCCTGAGCATCCGCTATTCGCCCGAGGGCGAGCCGCTGGAAACCGGCGGTGGCATCTTCAAGGCATTGCCACTGCTGGGCGACGCGCCGTTCCTGCTGGTCAACGGCGATGTCTGGACCGATTATGACTTCAAGCACCTGCAGTCTCCCGTGCAAGGCCTGGCTCACCTGGTGCTGGTCGACAACCCGGGCCACCATGGTCGTGGCGATTTCCGCCTGGTGGGCGGCAAGGTGGTGGATGGTGATGACGCCCCTGGCACGCTGACTTTCAGCGGCCTCTCGGTGTTGCACCCGGCGCTGTTCGAGGGCTGCCAACCGGGTGCCTTCAAGCTCGCGCCGCTGCTGCGCCAGGCCATGGCAGCAGGGCAGGTGAGTGGCGAACACTACCGCGGGCACTGGGTGGATGTGGGAACCCTCGAGCGCCTGGCCGAAGCCGAACGCCTGATCGGCGAGCGTGCCTGACATGTGGTGGCCAAGCACGGTGATTGGCGCCGGTGCCGGCTTTGCCGTTGCCAGCATCCCCGGTGCCTTGCTCGGCGCATTGCTCGGTCAGTTCATTGACCGCCGCCTGCGTTTGCAGGGCTGGGAAGACCTGCGCGAACGCCTGGGCGGGCGCCCGGCCTTGCAGGATGACGAGTTGCTGTTCGTGATGCTCGGTCGCCTGGCCAAGTGCGATGGCCGGGTGGCCGAGCAGCATATCCAGCAGGCGCGTCAGGAAATGGTGCGCCTGGACCTGGCCGAAGAAGCCCGGCTGCGTGCGATTGCCGCGTTCAACCGCGGCAAGGCAGGCAAGGACCGGCTGGGTGGGCACCTGCGGCGTATCCGCCAGCAGCCACATGCGGCGGAAGGCACCTTGCGGGCCTGTTGGCGCATGGTCTGGGCCGACGGCAAGATGGGCAACAAGGAGCGCGAGTTGCTGCTGGAATGGGGGCACAAACTGGGCCTGAGCCGGCGCCAGGTCCAGGCCATGTCGCTGGAGTACGAGCCGCGCAGGGCTGCCGGTGCCCGTGAGGTACCCATGACCTACGCGGCTGCGCTGAGGCTGCTGGCAGTCGAGGCGGACACCGAAGGCGACAAGATCAAGCAGGCCTATCGGCGGCTGGTCAGCCGCCACCATCCGGACAAGCTGGCGGGCACGGGGGCGAGCGAGGCACAGTTGCGTGAAGCGACCGAGCGCACCCGCGAGTTGCACCAGGCCTATGCCATGATCCGCAAGCGGCGCGGCCTGTAAAAGCCTGCGCGGTACATGTAGGAGCGGCCTTGTGTCGCGATGGGGCGCGCAGCGGCCCCAAGTGGCCAGCTTCGCAACTGATACCGCAGGGGGGCCGCTTTGCGGCCCTTTCGCGACGCAAGGCCGCTCCTACAGGCTCATCCACCCTCGCACCCGGCGGAACAGTTGCTCTTGTTCCGCTGCCTTGTTCCCCGGCATGGCAATCAGCGACAACTGCCGGTACTGGCTGTCCTTCTGCCGCTTGCTGGCCTGCAGGCGCTGCGCGGCCGCGCTGCGGTCGGCGCTGCGGGTGGCGTAGTAGATGTCGGCAGTGGGCACTTTCAGGATGGGAACCAGGCTTTCCAGGTCATGCTCCACCCGCGCCGGTGTCTGTGCAGCCACCAGCACCAGCTTTTGCACCTGCGGTGGCTGCTGTTCGCTCAGGTAGCGGGCCGCCCAATACGCGCCGCTGCCATGGCCAATCAGCACGATGCTGCGAGCGTTATGCTGCTGGGCAAAGGCCACTGCAGCATCCAGGCGCGCGAAGATGCGCGCGGCATCGGCCGGGTCGGTTTGCTCGCTGGCCTGTGCGGCATCAGTGCTTTCTGCCGTGTCGGCATCGGCCGCAGTGGCTTGGGCGACATTGGCGTTGGCATCGGCTGGCAAGTCCTTGGCCGGGGCGCTTTCGCCCTGTTCTGGCGCTGGCTTGGCCGCCGGCTTGGCTTCGACCCGCGCCTGCGGGCTGTCGGCCAGCAGGTCGGGCAGGCTGATGCTCAGGCTGTGCCAGCCGACATCGGGGAACTTGCGCCGCAGCGGACCGACCGCGTTTGGCCAATCCGCCGTTTCACCGGCGCCGGGCACGATGATCACAGCCCCTTGCGGGTCGCTGTCGTTGGCCGGTTTCCACAGTGCCAGGAAGCTGTCGGCGCCGCCTTGCAGCGTCTGTTGCTCGGCCTTGGGCACCAGCCGTTCGAGCGCCTGGGCGTCCTCCTGGCTACGCTCCAGCAACGGCGGACGCGGGGCTGGAGCAGCCGGGGCCTCGTTGGTGACAGGTGGTTGTTCGGCATCGGCGGCCAAGGCGCCGAGTGGAAGGAACGAGGCCAGGCAGCACATTGCCAGCGTCGTGCGATAAAGTGTGGACATGAGTCAACCCAAGGCCAGAATGATACCGGCAGCCTAATAGTATTTGCCCGTGACGGCCATGCTGCATGGCCGCCTTTGCCAAGACGAGCGTGTAGATGAAGCGAGTGCGTCGCCTGTTGGTTATCGGCTGTTTATGGCTGCCCTTGATTGCATTGGCCAGGCCCGAGGCGCTGCCCTCGGTAGTGCTGGAGCCTGCCCAGCAGCAATGGCTGGACACGCATCGCAGCCTGCGCGTGGGCTTGGTGCTGCAGGCACCGTACGCGCAGTTCGACCGACGTCTGCAGCAACTCTATGGGGCCAATGTCGAGTTGGTCAGTAGCCTGGCGCAAGCGCTGCAGCTGGACCTGACCTGGCGCAATTTCGCTGACCAGGCCAGCCTTGAGCACGCCCTGCAGGCGGGGGAGATCGACTTTGCCCCGGGCCTGACCCAGACCCCGGCCAGCTTGCGCCTGTGGCTGTTCAGCGACCCGTACATGCGTGTACCGCAACTGGTGGTCGGGCCACGCACCGGGGCGATGGCCGTGGAGCTGGAAAGACTCGAGGTCGAGCAGCGTGTGGCGGTACGCATGCCCAGCCAGCTGGCGGACTACCTGCGCGCCAACTACAACAACCTCAACCTGCAAGGGGTGCCCAACGAGCGCGAGGCGTTGCAGCTGGTGGTGGGCGGCCAGGCCAGTTTCGCGGTGCTGGATGAAGCCCAGCTCAGCCGCCTGTCCCGCGAGAGCGAGTTCGGCGAGCTGGCAGTGGTCGGCGACATCGGTTTGCCGCAGTTGCTGCGCATCGGTTCGCGGCGCGACTGGCCGCTGCTGGCCGATGTGCTCGAGCGTGGCCTGCAGGCGCTGCCGGCCAAGGAGCTGGAGCAACTGCACCAGCGTTGGTTGCAACCGAAGTACCCACGCCTGAGCGAGTCGACCGGCTTCTGGCAGAACCTGGCCTTGCTGTCCGCCATGCTGTTGCTGTGCGCGCTGGCCACCCTGGTATGGCAGCGCCGACAGCAGCGCCAGCTGGAGCGCAGCCTGCTGGCCACGCGGGAAACCCTGGCAGAGCGACAGGTCCGCGAAGAAGCGCTGCGCCTGAGCCAGTTCGCCATTGACCAGAGCACCGTGGGCATCCTCTGGGTCAACTGGGACAGCCATGTACGCTATGCCAACCATGCCGCCGAACGCATGCTCGGCTATGGCGAAGGCGAGCTGCTGGAACGGCCGCTGAGCACCTTCGAGCCCAACCTGACCATGGATCGCTGGCTCGAGCTATGGAAGGGCGCGCGCGCCGGCGAGGTGGGTGTCGGCCAGTTTGAAACGCATTGCCGGCGGGCCGACCAGAGCCTGCTGCCGGTGGAATTGTCGCTGAGCTTCCTGCGCTTTCGTGATTCCGAGTACCTGGTGGTCTACCTCGCCGATGTCACCGAGCGCCACCGCGCCCTGGCGGCGCTGCGCGAAAGCGAGGCGCGGCTCAAGGGGATTGCCGGCAACGTGCCGGGGCTGGTGTTCCGCCTCGAACGCGACCCGGCCGAGGGTGACCTGGAGTTCCCCTACATCAGCGAGGGCAGCGAGGCGCTGGTGGGCTATGCGCCCAGCGAGATCCAGCACCCGCAGATGGGCCTGCGCAACCTGGTGCACCCCGACGACCGTGCCGATTACCACCGGGTACAGGACTTGGCCCTGGCCAGCGATCAGGACTGGTCCTGGCAGGGGCGTATCCTCACCCGTCAGGGCGAACAGCGCTGGGCCGACATCAAGGCCAGTACCCGGCGCCTGGCTGATGGTCGGGTGGTATGGGATGGCGTGGTGTGGGACATCACCCAGGGCAAGCGGGCCGAGTTGGCGCTAGCCAAGTCCCAGGAGCAATTGCGCGAATTGTCGGCCCACCTGGAGAGCGTGCGCGAGGAAGAAAAGGCCCGCATCGCCCGCGAAGTGCACGATGAGCTGGGGCAGATGCTGACCGTGCTCAAGCTGGAAGTGTCGATGTGCGAACTGGCCTTCGCTGGACTGGACCCGGGCCTGCACGAGCGCCTGGACAGCATGAAGCGCCTGATCGCCCAGCTGTTCCAGCTGGTGCGCGATGTGGCCACCGCCCTGCGCCCACCGATCCTCGATGCTGGCATTGCCTCGGCCATCGAGTGGCAGGCGCGGCGCTTCGAGGCGCGCACGCAAATCCCCTGCCTGGTACAAGTACCGGATAATCTGCCAGCATTGAGCGATGCCAAGGCCACTGGGCTGTTCCGTATTCTCCAGGAGGCGCTGACCAATGTGATGCGCCATGCCCAGGCACACAGCGTGGAGATCGAACTGGTGCATGAGCACGGGCAATTGCGCCTGACCGTCAGCGATGATGGGCAAGGGTTTCGCCGCGACCAGCCCCGGCCTGCGTCGTTTGGCCTGGTAGGTGTGCGTGAACGGGTGCTGATGCTGGGCGGCAGCATGGCGCTGGACAGTGAACCGGGCGAAGGCACCAGCCTGAGCGTGGCCATTCCGTTGGAGTAGGAGAGCGATCGTGATTCGAGTGCTGGTGGCCGAAGACCACACCATTGTCCGTGAAGGCATCAAGCAGTTGATTGGCTTGGCCAAGGACATGCAGGTGGCGGGGGAGGCAGCTAACGGCGAGCAACTGCTGGAAACCTTGCGCCATACGCCGTGCGAGGTGGTGTTGCTGGACATCTCGATGCCGGGCGTGAATGGCCTGGAGGCGATCCCGCGCATCCGTGCCCTGCATGACGCGCCGGCGATCCTGATGTTGTCGATGCACGATGAGGCGCAGATGGCGGCGCGCGCGCTGAAGGCCGGGGCGGCGGGCTATGCCACCAAGGACAGCGACCCGGCGTTGTTGCTGACCGCCATTCGCCGGGTTGCTGCAGGCGGGCGCTATATCGACCCGGCGCTGGCCGACCGCATGGTATTCGAAGTGGGCCTGACCGAGTCACGGCCGTTGCACACACTGTTGTCGGAGCGCGAGTTTTCGGTGTTCGAGCGCCTGGCCCAGGGCGCCAACGTCAATGACATCGCCCAGCAGCTGGCGCTGTCGAGCAAGACCATCAGCACGCACAAGGCGCGCTTGATGCAGAAGCTGAAGGTGAACTCGCTGGCAGAGTTGGTGAAGTACGCCATGGAGCACAAGCTGGTCTGATTGCGACACTCATCTGGCTTTGCGCGGGTTTTGTAGGAGCGGCCTTGCGTCGCGATGGGCTGCGAAGCGGCCCCGGCAACATGTGCCTATTGGCTGGCGCCTGGGGGCCGCTTCGCAGCCCATCGCGACGCAAGGCCGCTCCTACAGGAAAATCGTATCTGTCCTGAACGCGTCATCCTTGTAGGGGAATCCCTACAACAAATCTTCCAACCGGATGATGGCATTCTCTCAGCACCCCCGATTTCCGGGCGCATGCGCCTTGTCTAATCTTTTGCCTACGCAGTCATCCAACAAGAAGGTGCAGGCATGAGCGAGGCGAAGTCGAACGCTGCAACCAGCGAAACGCTGGTCAGCTTCCGTGGTGTGCAGAAGAGCTACGACGGCGAGTCGCTGATCGTCAAAGACCTCAACCTGGATATCCGCAAGGGCGAATTCCTTACCCTGCTCGGCCCGTCCGGCTCGGGCAAGACCACCAGCCTGATGATGCTGGCCGGCTTCGAGACCCCAACCGCCGGTGAAATCCAGCTGGCCGGGCGTTCGATCAACAACGTGCCACCGCACAAGCGCGACATCGGCATGGTGTTCCAGAACTACGCGCTGTTCCCGCACATGACCGTGGCCGAGAACCTGGCGTTCCCGCTGACCGTGCGCAACCTGAGCAAGACCGACATCAGCGAGCGGGTCAAGCGCGTGCTGAACATGGTCCAGCTCGACGCCTTCGCCAAGCGCTACCCGGGGCAGCTGTCCGGCGGCCAGCAGCAGCGCGTGGCCCTGGCCCGCGCCCTGGTGTTCGAGCCACAGCTGGTGCTGATGGACGAACCGCTGGGTGCGCTCGATAAACAGCTGCGTGAGCACATGCAGATGGAGATCAAGCACATCCACCAGCGCCTGGGCGTGACCGTGGTCTACGTGACCCACGACCAGGGCGAAGCGCTGACCATGTCTGACCGTGTGGCGGTGTTCCACCAGGGCGAGATCCAGCAGATTGCCGACCCACGTACCTTGTACGAAGAGCCCTGCAACACCTTCGTCGCCAACTTCATCGGTGAGAACAACCGCATCAACGGCACCTTGCTGGCCAGCGATGGCAAACGCTGCCAGGTGCAGCTGGCGCGTGGCGAGCGGGTCGAGGCGCTGGCGGTGAATGTCGGCCAGGCCGGCGAGCCGGTGACCCTGTCGATCCGCCCGGAGCGTGTGCGCCTGAACGGCCACAGCGAGCGCTGCGTAAACCGCTTCTCGGGGCGGGTGGCCGAATTCATCTACCTGGGCGACCACGTACGGGTGCGCCTGGAAGTTTGCGGCAAGGGCGACTTCTTCGTGAAGCAGCCCATTGCCGAGCTCGACCCGGCCCTGGCCGTGGGCGATGTAGTACCCCTGGGCTGGGAGGTGGAGCACGCCCGCGCGCTCGATCCGATTGCCGAAGCCCATTGATGGATTGCTTCACCAACCCTGTACTGTGGAGAGAATAATAATGCGCAAGCAGTTGAAACTGACCGCCCTGGCCCTGGGGCTGTTCGCCGCTGGCCAGGCCATGGCCGCAGACCTGACCGTGGTGTCGTTCGGCGGTGCCAACAAGGCGGCCCAGGTCAAGGCGTTCTATGAGCCGTGGGAAAAGGCCAACAAGGGCAAGATCGTCGCTGGCGAATACAACGGCGAGATGGCCAAGGTCAAAGCCATGGTCGACACTAGGAGCGTGTCGTGGAACCTGGTGGAGGTAGAATCGCCAGAGCTGGCCCGTGGCTGTGACGAGGGCATGTTCGAAGAACTCGACCCGGCGCTGTTCGGCAATGAGGCCGACTATGTGCCAGGCGCCATCCAGCCTTGCGGCGTAGGCTTCTTCGTGTGGTCCACGGTGCTTGCCTACAACGCCGACAAGCTCAAGACCGCACCTACCAGCTGGGCGGATTTCTGGGACACCAAGAAATTCCCAGGCAAGCGCGGCCTGCGCAAGGGTGCCAAGTACACCCTGGAATTCGCCCTGATGGCCGACGGTGTGGCACCGAAGGACGTGTACCAGGTGCTGGGCACCAAAGAGGGCGTGGACCGCGCCTTCAAGAAGCTCGACGAACTCAAGCCAAGCATCCAGTGGTGGGAAGCCGGTGCCCAGCCGCCGCAGTACCTGGCATCGGGTGACGTGGTCATGAGTTCGGCCTACAACGGCCGCATCGCCGCGGTACAGAAAGAGAGCAACCTGAAGGTGGTGTGGAACGGCGGCATCTACGACTTCGACGCCTGGGCCATCCCGAAAGGGGCCAAGGATGCCGACGAGGCGAAGAAATTCATCGCCTTCAGCGTGCAGCCCGAGCAGCAGAAGACCTATTCCGAGAACATCGCCTACGGCCCGGCCAACTCGAAAGCCGTGAGCCTGCTGTCGGACGAGGTGAAGAAAGACATGCCGACCACGCCTGAGAACATTGCCAACCAGGTGCAGATCGACGTGGCCTTCTGGGCCGACAACAGCGAGCAACTGGAGCAACGCTTCAACGCCTGGGCGGCGAAGAAGTAACAGCCCGGTGTGTGGGGCCGCATGGCGGCCCCTATTTCAGCCTGTATTGCGGAGTTCGCCATGGCCATTGCAGTGCCCCTCAACGAAGGCGCAGGTCCAAGTCTCAAGCAGCGCCTCAAGCACGCCGAGCGGGTCAACCGCTGGAAGGCGCAGGCGTTGATCGCGCCGCTGGCGCTGTTTCTCCTGCTGGTGTTCCTGGTGCCGATCGCGGCATTGCTGTACAAGAGCGTCGGCAACCCGGAAGTGGTTGGCGGGCTGCCGCGTACGGTGGAAGTCATCACCCAGTGGGACGGCAAGAGCCTGCCGGGCGAGGATGTCTACAAGGCGCTGAGCCAGGACCTGGCCGAATCGCGCAAGAACCAGACCCTGGGCGACCTGTCCAAGCGCCTGAACATGGAGCTGGCCGGCTATCGCAGCCTGTTGGCCAAGACCGCGCGGGCGCTGCCATTCAAGAGCGAACCCGCTTCCTATAAAGATGCCTTGCAGGCACTCGACGAGCGTTGGGGTGACCCGGCCTACTGGCAGGCGATCCGCCGCAACACCAGCACGGTGACCTCGTTCTACCTGCTGGCTTCGCTCGACCATCGTATCGACGACCTTGGCGAACTGGCCAAGGCCACCCCTGACCAGGCCATCTATCTGGACATCTTCGCCCGCACCCTGTGGATGGGGGTGGTGATTACTGCCATCTGCCTGGTGCTGGCCTACCCGTTGGCCTACCTGCTGGCCAACCTGCCGACCCGGCAGAGCAACCTGCTGATGATCCTGGTGCTGCTGCCGTTCTGGACTTCGATCCTGGTGCGAGTGGCCGCGTGGATCGTGCTGTTGCAGTCCGGTGGCCTGATCAACAGCGCGCTGATGGCCATGGGCATCATCGACCAGCCACTGGAACTGGTGTTCAACCGCACCGGCGTGTACATCTCGATGGTGCACATCCTGCTGCCGTTCATGATCCTGCCGCTGTACAGCGTGATGAAGGGCATTTCGCCCAGCTACATGCGCGCGGCGATCTCGCTGGGCTGCCACCCGTTCGCCAGCTTCTGGCGGGTGTACTTCCCGCAGACCTACGCCGGTGTAGGCGCGGGTTGCCTGCTGGTGTTCATTCTGGCCATCGGCTACTACATCACCCCGGCCTTGCTGGGCAGCCCGAACGACCAGATGGTCAGCTACTTCGTCGCCTTCTACACCAACACCAGCATCAACTGGGGCATGGCCACCGCGCTGGGCGGGCTGTTGCTGCTGGCGACCGTGCTGTTGTACCTGATCTATAGCTGGCTGGTCGGCGCCAGCCGCCTGCGCCTGAGCTGAGGAGCCTTGTCATGCTGAGCCCTTACATGTCGCCCGTGGAGCGGGTGTGGTTCTACAGCCTGCGTATTCTTTGCGGTCTGGTCCTGCTGTTCCTCATTCTGCCGGTGCTGGTGATCGTGCCGCTGTCGTTCAACAGTGGCAGCTTCCTGGTGTACCCGTTGCAGGGCTTCTCGCTGCACTGGTACCAGGACTTCTTCGGCTCGGCCGAATGGATGCGCGCCTTGAAGAACAGCATTATCGTCGCCCCGGCGGCCACGGTGCTGGCCATGGTGTTCGGTACCCTGGCGGCGATCGGCCTCACCCGTGGCGATTTCCCGGGCAAGTCGCTGGTGATGGCGCTGGTGATTTCGCCGATGGTGGTGCCGGTGGTGATCATCGGTGTGGCCAGCTACCTGTTCTTCGCCCCGCTTGGCATGGGCAACAGCTTCACTTCGCTGATCCTGGTGCACGCGGTGCTGGGGGTACCGTTCGTCATCATTACCGTGTCGGCGACCCTGCAAGGCTTCAATTACAACCTGGTGCGCGCGGCGGCCAGCCTGGGCGCCTCGCCGCTGCTGACCTTCCGCCGGGTGACCCTGCCGCTGATCGCGCCCGGGGTCATCTCGGGGGCGTTGTTCGCCTTTGCCACGTCGTTCGACGAGGTAGTGGTAACACTGTTCCTCGCCGGCCCGGAACAGGCGACCCTGCCACGGCAGATGTTCAGTGGCATCCGCGAAAACCTGAGCCCGACGATTGCGGCGGCGGCCACCTTGTTGATCGCCTTCTCGGTGATACTGCTGCTGACCCTGGAGTGGTTGCGTGGGCGTAGCGAGAAGCTGAGGACCCAGCAACCGGCCTGATTGTCAGTTGTCTGAACTGGCCTCTTCGCGGGCACGCCCGCTCCCACAGGATTTCCACTGCCCTTGGGCCTTGTGGGGTACCTGTGGGAGCGGGCGTGCCCGCGAAGAGACCAGTTCAGGTTGAAACAGCTGGTCGAAACCCGTTGATACCAATCAGCCCTCATCCGCTTGCCTGGGTTACAATGCGCGCCACCGTGATTCTGCCAACAGGTGCGCCATGCAGCCCTACGCTATTGCCCCCTCCATTCTCTCCGCCGATTTCGCCCGTCTGGGCGAGGACGTCGACAAGGTATTGGCGGCGGGTGCCGACATCGTCCATTTCGATGTCATGGACAACCACTACGTCCCCAACCTGACCATTGGTCCGATGGTCTGCAGCGCCCTGCGCAAGTATGGCGTCACCGCCCCGATCGACGTGCACCTGATGGTCAGCCCGGTCGACCGCATCATCGGCGACTTCATCGAAGCCGGCGCCACCTACATCACCTTCCATCCAGAAGCCTCGCAGCACATCGACCGCTCCTTGCAACTGATCAAGGACGGTGGCTGCAAGGCCGGCCTGGTGTTCAACCCGGCCACCAGCCTGGATGCCCTGAAGTACGTGATGGACAAGATCGACATGGTGCTGCTGATGAGCGTCAACCCGGGCTTTGGCGGGCAGAAGTTCATCCCCGGCACCCTCGACAAGCTGCGTGAGGCGCGTGCGCTGATCGATGCCAGTGGCCGTGATATCCGCCTGGAAATCGACGGAGGCGTCAACGTCAACAACATCCGCGAGATCGCTGCCGCTGGCGCCGACACTTTCGTGGCCGGTTCGGCGATCTTCAACGCCCCGGACTACCAGGAAGTCATCGCCAGGATGCGCGCCGAACTGGCTCAGGCGCGCCCATGAGCGGCTTCGAGCAGCTGTTCCCGGGGACGCTGCCCAGGCTGGTGATGTTCGATCTGGACGGTACCCTGATCGACTCCGTGCCAGATCTGGCTGCCGCCGTGGACCGCATGCTGCTCGAACTGGGGCGCCCGCCCGCTGGCCTTGCGGCGGTGCGCCACTGGGTGGGTAACGGCGCCCAGGTGCTGGTGCGCCGGGCGCTGGCCGGCGACATCGAACATGCCGCCGTGGACGACGCGTTGGCCGAAAAGGCGCTGGCGCTGTTCATGGACGCCTATGCCGAAAGCCACGAACTGACCGTGGTCTACCCCGGCGTGCAGGACACCCTGCGCTGGCTGCACAAGCGGGGCGTGGAGATGGCGCTGATCACCAACAAGCCCGAGCGCTTCGTCGGCCCGCTGCTGGACCAGATGAAGATCGGCAAGTACTTCCGCTGGATCATCGGCGGCGACACCCTGCCACAAAAAAAACCGGACCCGGCGGCGCTGCTGTTCGTCATGCAGATGGCCGGCGTCACCCCGCAGCAGTCGCTGTTCGTCGGTGACTCGCGCAGTGATGTGCTGGCCGCCAAGGCAGCTGGTGTGCAGTGCGTGGGCCTGAGCTACGGCTATAACCATGGCCGGCCGATCCACGACGAATGCCCCAGCCTGGTGATCGATGACCTACGTGCACTGCTGCCTGGTTGCGCAGACCTGGCCACTGGGATAACGTTGGCGGACCTTCAAGCCTCACAAGACAGAGACTCCACCGTGGCGGTTACTGGCAAGTTCTGGATGAAAGTCATCAAGGCCCTGGCCCGTTGGCGTTGGCGCGCCTGACTTCTGCCTGCCGGCGCGTGCCGGCCCGTCCGTTTGCCTGACTTATTGCTGCTTGCCACGAGGCTACCCATGACCCGCGAAGAATTCCTGCGCCTGGCCGCTGCCGGCTATAACCGCATTCCCCTGGCCTGCGAAACCCTGGCCGACTTCGACACACCGCTGTCGATCTACCTGAAACTGGCCGACCAGCCCAACTCGTACCTGCTCGAATCGGTGCAGGGCGGCGAGAAGTGGGGTCGCTACTCGATGATCGGCCTGCCGTCGCGCACGGTGATGCGTGTACACGGTTACCACGTCAGCATCCTGCAAGATGGCGTGGAGGTGGAAAGCCACGACGTCGAAGACCCGCTGGCCTTCGTCGAAACCTTCAAGGACCGTTACAAGGTCGCCGACATCCCTGGCCTGCCGCGCTTCAACGGCGGCCTGGTCGGTTACTTCGGCTATGACTGCGTGCGCTACGTGGAAAAACGCCTGGGAGCCAGCCCCAACCCAGACCCGTTGGGTGTGCCGGATATCCTGTTGATGGTGTCGGACGCGGTGGTGGTGTTCGACAACCTGGCGGGCAAGATGCACGCCATCGTGCTGGTCGACCCGGCTGAAGAGCAGGCATTCGAACGCGGCCAGGCGCGTCTGCAAGGGTTGCTGGAAACCCTGCGCCAGCCGATCACGCCACGCCGTGGCCTGGACCTGAGCGGCCCGCAGGCCGCCGAGCCGGCGTTCCGTTCCAGCTACACCCGTGAGGACTACGAGAACGCCGTTGGCCGTATCAAGGAATACATCCTGGCCGGCGACTGCATGCAGGTGGTGCCATCGCAGCGCATGTCGATCGACTTTAACGCCGCGCCCATCGACCTCTATCGCGCGCTGCGCTGCTTCAACCCCACGCCGTACATGTACTTCTTCAACTTTGGCGACTTCCACGTAGTCGGCAGTTCGCCCGAAGTGCTGGTGCGGGTCGAGGACAACCTGGTCACCGTTCGCCCGATTGCCGGTACCCGCCCGCGTGGTGCCACCGAAGAGGCCGACCGCGCGTTGGAAGACGATCTGCTGTCGGATGACAAGGAGATCGCCGAGCACCTGATGCTGATCGACCTGGGCCGCAACGATGTCGGCCGTGTGTCTTCCACCGGTAGCGTGCGCCTGACCGAGAAGATGGTGATCGAGCGCTATTCCAATGTGATGCACATCGTGTCCAACGTCACCGGCCAGCTGCGTGAAGGGCTGACGGCGATGGATGCGCTGCGGGCTATCCTGCCGGCCGGTACGCTTTCCGGGGCGCCGAAGATTCGCGCGATGGAGATCATCGACGAACTGGAGCCGGTCAAGCGCGGGGTCTACGGCGGGGCGGTCGGTTACTTTGCCTGGAATGGCAACATGGATACCGCGATTGCCATCCGTACCGCTGTGATCAAGGACGGCGAGCTGCATGTGCAGGCTGGTGGCGGCATCGTTGCCGACTCGGTGCCAGCGCTGGAGTGGGAAGAAACCATCAACAAGCGCCGGGCGATGTTCCGTGCGGTGGCGTTGGCAGAGCAGACCTCGGCTAAGTAGCTCTGGCCCCAGGGGCTGCCGTGCAGCCCTTTCGCGACACAAGGCCGCCCCTACCGGCGATCACGTTTCCTTCGGGTCACGCGTCCCCTGTAGGAGCGGCCTTGTGTCGCGATGGGCCGCAAGGCGGCCCCGGCAATCTAGAAGTCGATACTAACCCCCAGGCTAACCCCCTGTTGCGTCAGCTCATCACTCTTGCGCCAGTTGTAGTTCCCACGCAGGTGCACCCCCGCTACCACCTCATGGCTCACCCCAAGGCTGGCCCGGGTCAGGTCGCTGTGTGGCGTATACCCGGTCAGGGTGAAGTCATTCGCCGGCAGACTGGTCAGGTGCATCGTCACATCCTGCTGGTCATCTTCAAACTCATGCTCCTGTGCCAACTCGGCGAACAGCCGGGTGCCTGATGAAACCTGCACGCTGCCCAGCAACCCCACGCCCAGCCGACGTGACGTGCGCTCCTGATCATCGAAGCCCAGCGCCGTCGAGCGCCCGCTCTTCTCGTCATAGCCATCCACCTTTACCCGCGCATAGTCGGCGCTGATGAACGGCGCCAGCTGCCAGCTGCTGCTCTCGGCTGCGAGGTTGTAGCCCAGTCGCCCCGACATCGCCCAGGCCTCGCCGTCGGTATCACCCTTTTCGCTGCGGTCGTTCACGCCAAGGGCGAAGGTACGCTTCAGATCGCTGTAGTCCAGGTGCCCGGCAGTCAGCGCAGCATCGGCCCACCAGCGGTCCTGGCGGTATTGGGCGAAGGCGCTGGCCAGGTAGCTGTCCAGCTTGTAGTCCGAGTCCTGTTCGCCGGCTTCCAGCTTCTGCCGATACACGCCGCCGGCCAGGCCCAGGCGCCAGGCGTCGTTCAACCGATAGCTGCCGCCCAGCGTCAGGTTGTAGCCGCGGCCATCTCCGCTGGCCGCGCTGCTTTGCTCATCGAAGTCCAGGTCCTGGGCACCGGTGGAGACGAAGGCCTGCCATTGGCCAACCGCCTGCCAGGGCGTCTGCCACTGGTTGCGCAGTTCGTCCTGGTGGGCGCGCAGGCTAGCGTGGGCCATTTCCGGTAGCAGGGTCAGCTCCCAGGGGGCTGCGAGGATCGAATAGGCGTAGTCGGCAATCAGTTGCTGACCGGCGATGGTCGGGTGCACCGAGTCGTTGAACAGCAGCTTGGTAGGGTCTGGCGCGCTGCCATTGATGCCATACACCGGGTTCTCCACGCAGCCTTCGCCGCTGTAGCAGGTGCCGACCAGGTTCTGGCCACTGGCCAGGCCATACTGGCTGGGATCAGCCAGCGCTTCACTCAGCAGCACGGGAATGTTGAGCGGAATGATTTCGGCATCGATCTGCCCCAGCTGGCCGAGCAACGCCTGGTTGAACGCGCCAGACAGCAGCGACAGCTGGTTTTGCTCGGGCGTGCCACTGAAGTTGGGGGTTTGGCCGAGGTCGGGTAGCAGCCAGACCATGATGTAGCGGGCGCCACCTTGTTGCAGGGCCTGGGCGCTGGCGGCCAGGCGGGCACCGGCGGCCACCGCGTCGGTGGGGCTGCTGATCAACCCTTGCAGGAAGTCATTGCCACCGCCGGTCAGGTAGTACAGCGCGTTGGGGTCGGCGCGCAGGCCATTGGCCAGGTAGCCCGGTTTGTCACGCAGCACCAGCCCGGCACCGGGGCGCCCGGGCGGGATGACGACCTCGGACGTGGTGGTGATCGAATCCAGGATCTGTTGGGTGGTGTAGCCGCCTACCGCCCAATTGTTGCCGTCAGGCAGCCCGAGGGCCGGGTTGAGCGGCGAAGTGGAAGGGCCAAGCTCTGCCGGGTTAACGCCCAGGCGCCCACCCAGGATCATGGGGGAAACGGGCGCATAGTTGCCATTGGCATCGCGGTTGGTGAAGCGTATGCCACCGAACTGCCCGGAATCACTCAGGCTGTCGCCAAACACGATCATGGACGAGTAGGGCGAAGGTGCAGCGAAAGCCTGGCTGCAGGCCAATGCCAGTGAGGCGACGGTAAAACGTACGAACGCAGCTTTTCGCATCAGAGAACATCCTTTTCTTTGTTTTTATCTGGACAACCCGATCGACCTTAGCAAATCGCAGGGCATCCCTCCCAAGTCCATTCGTTTCCCCGTGTTTACGGGCATATTGCGCCCGTCGCCCCGGTAGGCTACTGTGCCGTGACGTATGAGCGAGACCTATCCTGTGTTGATCGTCAGCAAACTCTTGATGCGCGTAATCAAGGCCCACGCCCGTTGGCGTTGGCGCGCCTGACTTTATCTCCTGCCGGCCCGCCCGGCCCGTCCCCGTTTGCCTTCCTGTCTACCGCCCCTTGTGGCAAAGCTGCGCCTGTTGGCTGGCGCAGGAAGGTTCGAATTCTGAAGTCAGTAGATTCAAGAGGTTTAACCCGATGTTACTGATGATCGACAATTACGACTCATTCACTTACAACGTCGTTCAATACCTTGGCGAGCTGGGTGCCGAGGTCAAGGTCATTCGCAACGACGAAATGACCATCGCCCAGATCGAAGCCCTGAACCCCGAACGCATCGTCGTTTCCCCAGGGCCATGCACGCCGAGCGAGGCGGGTGTGTCCATCGAGGCCATCCTGCACTTTGCCGGCAAGCTGCCGATTCTCGGGGTATGCCTGGGCCACCAGTCGATCGGCCAGGCCTTTGGCGGTGACGTGGTGCGTGCCCGCCAGGTGATGCATGGCAAGACCAGCCCGGTCCACCACCGTGACCTTGGCGTGTTCGCCGGCCTCAACAACCCCCTGACCGTGACCCGCTACCATTCCCTGGTGGTCAAGCGCGAGACATTGCCCGAGTGCCTGGAAGTGACGGCCTGGACCGCCCACGCTGATGGTTCGGTCGACGAAATCATGGGCCTGCGCCACAAGACCTTGAATATCGAAGGGGTGCAGTTCCACCCTGAATCGATCCTTACCGAACAGGGCCACGAGCTGTTCGCCAACTTCCTCAAGCAGACCGGCGGCCGCCGCTAAGGATTGACCATGGATATCAAGAGCGCGTTAAGCCGTATCGTCGGCCACCTGGACCTTTCCACCGAAGAAATGCGCGACGTCATGCGCCAGATCATGACTGGCCAATGCAGCGAAGCGCAGATCGGTGCCTTCCTGATGGGCATGCGCATGAAAAGCGAAAGCATCGACGAAATCGTCGGTGCGGTATCGGTGATGCGTGAACTGGCTGACAAGGTCGAGCTGCAAAGCCTCGATGGCGTGGTCGATATCGTCGGCACCGGCGGCGATGGTGCCAACATCTTCAACGTCTCCACCGCTTCGTCGTTCGTTCTGGCAGCGGCAGGTTGCACCGTGGCCAAGCATGGTAACCGCGCGGTTTCGGGCAAGAGCGGCAGTGCCGACCTGCTGGAGGCGGCAGGCATCTATCTGAACCTTACACCCACCCAGGTGGCTCGCTGCATCGACAGCCTGGGCATCGGCTTCATGTTCGCTCAAAGCCATCACAGTGCCATGAAGCATGCCGCTGGCCCGCGCCGCGACCTGGGGTTGCGTACCCTGTTCAATATGCTCGGCCCGCTTACGAATCCGGCCGGAGTGAAGCATCAGGTGGTTGGGGTGTTCACCCAGGCCCTGTGCCGCCCGTTGGCCGAGGTACTGCAACGTCTGGGCAGCAAGCACGTGCTGGTGGTGCACTCGAAGGACGGCCTGGATGAGTTCAGCCTGGCTGCGCCCACCTTCGTCGCCGAACTGAAAAACGGCGAGATCACTGAATACTGGGTCGAGCCGGAAGACCTTGGCATGAAGAGCCAGAGCCTGCACGGCCTGGCGGTCGAGAACCCGCAGGCGTCGCTGGAGCTGATCCGCGACGCGCTGGGGCGGCGCAAGACCGAGAACGGCCAGAAGGCCGCCGAAATGATCGTGCTCAATGCCGGCGCAGCGCTGTATGCCGCTGACCATGCCATGAGCCTGAAGGCCGGTGTGGAACTGGCCCACGACGTACTGCACACCGGGCTGGCCTGGGAGAAGCTGCAGGAACTGGGTGCCTTTACTGCAGTATTCAAGGTGGAGAACGAAGCATGAGTGTGCCGACGGTGCTGGAAAGGATCATTGCCCGCAAGTTCCAGGAAGTGGCCGAGCGCAGTGCGCGCGTCAGTCTTGCTGAACTGGAAGCGCTGGCAAAGGTGGCCGACGCCCCGCGTGGCTTTGCCAAGGCGTTGATCGAACAGGCCAGGCGCAAACAGCCGGCTGTGATTGCCGAAATCAAGAAGGCCTCGCCGAGCAAGGGTGTGATCCGCGAGCATTTCGTGCCGGCGGAAATCGCCGTCAGCTACGAAAAAGGCGGGGCGACCTGCCTGTCGGTGCTGACCGATGTGGATTATTTCCAAGGTGCCGATGCCTATCTGCAGCAGGCCCGCGCGGCAGTTTCGCTGCCGGTGATCCGCAAGGATTTCATGGTCGACCCGTACCAGATCGTCGAAGCCCGGGCCTTGGGCGCAGACTGCGTGCTGCTGATCGTGGCGGCACTGGATGACGTGAAGATGGCCGAGCTGGCGGCCACGGCGAAGGACGTCGGCCTTGACGTGCTGGTGGAAGTGCACGATGGCGATGAGCTGGAGCGCGCGTTGAACACCCTGGATACACCGCTGGTGGGGGTCAACAACCGCAACCTGCACACCTTCGAGGTCAGCCTGGAAACCACCCTTGACCTGCTGCCGCGCATTCCGCGTGATCGCCTGGCTGTTACCGAGAGCGGTATCCTGAACCGCGCCGATGTGGAGCTGATGGAAATCAACGAGGTCTATTCGTTCCTGGTCGGTGAGGCGTTCATGCGTGCCGAACAGCCTGGGCTCGAGCTGCAGCGGTTGTTCTTCCCGGAACAGGTGAAGAAGACTGTTCAGCAACTGGACTGATCGAAACCAAGCCGGCGTCAATGCCGGCTTTTTTGTATGCCTGCAATAGGCTCTTCGCGGGCGTGTCGAGCCGCCGCGAAGAGCCCCTGAAAAACAACATCAAAGGTGGATCAATGACCGATCAACCCCTGGCCCTGACTGTCGAACAAGGCCTGCACGCCGAACAGGAGTTGTTGGCCGCCGTGTGCCGCGGCGAGCGCGACAGTGGCGTACTGTTCTGGCGTCCTACCGACCACGCCCTGGTCATGCCGCGGCGCATGAGCCGCCTGGATAATTTCGAAGCCGCCTGTGCGGAGCTGGCGATTGCCGGCTGGCCGGTGCTGCTGCGCGAAACCGGCGGCGAGCCCGTGCCGCAGTCGCATGCGACGGTAAACGTTGCACTGGTCTATGTCGCCCCCCGCAGCGAAGGTGACCATGGCCGTATCGAAAACGCATACGAGCGCCTGTGCCTGCCGCTGTGCGACGTGCTGCGCGAGTGGGGCGGCGTGGCCTCGGTGGGTGAGATCGACGGGGCCTTCTGCGACGGCCGCTACAACGTCAACCTCAATGGCCGCAAACTGGTGGGCACCGCACAACGCTGGCGCCAGGGGCTGGGCGGCAAGCGCCCGGTAGTGCTGGTGCATGGTGCGCTGCTGCTGGACAACGAGCGCGAGTCGATGGTGGCAGCGGTGAACCGCTTCAACGAGTGCTGCGAACTGGACCAGCGCTGCCGTGCCGACGCACACATCGCCTTGCATGAAGTGGCGCCCGAGGCGCCCTGGTTCGAGCGCCTGTCGCAGGCCTATGCCAAGGTGCTGGCGGACCTGCCCAGCGATTAGCGCGTGCCGTAGACCACCATGGTCTTGCCTTTGACCTGCACCAGGCTGCGTTCTTCGAGGTCCTTGAGGACGCGGCCGACCATTTCCCGCGAGCAGCCGACGATGCGGCCGATCTCTTGGCGGGTGATCTTTATCTGCATGCCGTCGGGGTGGGTCATGGCGTCAGGTTGCTTGCACAGGTCGAGCAGGCAACGGGCAACCCGCCCGGTGACGTCGAAGAACGCCAGGTCGCCGACCTTGCGGGTGGTGTTGCGCAGGCGCTGGGCCATCTGGCTGCCCAGCGCGTAGAGAATCTCCGGGTCCTGGCGTGCCAGTTCGCGAAATTTCTCGTAACTGATCTCGGCCACTTCGCATTCGCTTTTCGCGCGCACCCAGGCACTGCGGTGCTGCTCGCTATTGGCGGGCTCGAACAGGCCCAGTTCGCCAAAGAAATCGCCGCTATTCAGGTAGGCGATGATCATTTCATGGCCTTCGTCGTCCTCGATGAGGATGGTCACCGAGCCTTTGATGATGAATGACAGTGTTTCGGCCCGGTCGCCGGCGCAGATGATATTGCTCTTGGCGGGATAGCGGCGGCGCTGGCAGTGCACCAGCAGTCTGTCGATGTTCTTTATCTTGGCGGGTAAGGCAGAGGCAACCATCACGAAATCCTGTTCGATGCGACGCATTGGCTTTTTCAAAGGGCAGCTGGCGACAGGCGCCAGTCAATTGGCGCCAGCTTATCAGACACTACAGGATGTTTCGGTAATAAACCGACAGGACACGTACTTTTCCCACAGCCATACAAGGTCTAAGCTGACACCCTTTTCCCAAAATCAGGAGTCCGGGTAGATGAAGGCACGTATCCAGTGGGCCGGTGAGGCAATGTTCCTCGGCGAATCGGGGAGCGGCCACGTCGTCGTGATGGACGGCCCGCCCGAGGCCGGCGGCCGCAACCTGGGTGTGCGACCGATGGAGATGCTGTTGCTGGGCCTGGGTGGCTGCAGCAGCTTCGACGTGGTGAGCATTCTGAAAAAGTCGCGGCAGGCGGTGGAAAGCTGCGAGGCGTTCCTCGAGGCCGAGCGTGCAGGCGAAGACCCGAAGGTGTTCACCAAGATTCATATGAACTTCGTGGTGAAAGGGCGCGGGCTGAAAGAGGCGCAGGTCAAGCGTGCGGTGGAGCTGTCGGCAGAGAAGTACTGCTCGGCTTCGATCATGCTGGAGCGTGCCGGGGTCGAAATCAGCCACGGCTATGAAATCGTAGAGCTGGGTTGAAGCCACGGTTCCTGGGCTGCTGCGCAGCCCATCGCCGGCAAGCCAGCTTCCCCAAATGCGGCAGGCTCAGGCCCGCGCGGCACCTGCGGGAGCTGGCTTGCCGGCGATGGGGCGCCAAGCGGCGCCAACACTATCAGCTGCGAAGCGCAGGCAATGCAGCCAGCACCCATTCAGGCAGCCAACCCCGCATCACCTTGCTCAGTTGCTCCCGCCGCTTCTGGTAAGCCAGGCCCAGTCCGATCACCCCGAGCCCGATCAAGGTGACCACCACCGGGAACAGGAGTGACTCGGCAAACACCTCATACGACAGGTAGCCGAGGTAAGCCGCTACCCCTAATGCGCCAAATACCATGAACACCGGCCGGCGCAGCAGTACCGCCATGCCCATGAGCGCGATATTGATCAGGCAGTACATGGCCTTGCCCAGCTCGCTGCCGCTGTCCATCAGCGTCATCCCGCCCCAGAACGCCGCCAGCCCGGCCAGATAGCCCCAATGCGCGTAGTCCTCGCGTGTGCGACCGTCGACCACGATGAATACAGCCAGCAAGCCCAGCCCGAACCACAACGACACTTCGCGGCGTTGCTCCCAGCTGAACGGCGAGCCGAAGAACCATTCGCTCAGGTCCATCGACATGAACCACAAGGCCACGGCAACCGGCATGACGATGAACGGGTAGGGGATCAGCCTCAGCATCAGCAGCCCGGCGACTACCGTGGCCGCTTCCATTGCCAGCCAGCCGCCCTGCACATAGGTGTAGTACTGGTGATAGTCAGCCTGCACATCGTCCAGTGGCCACCAGCCGGCCAGGCGTTCGACGGCGAATACCGCCAGCGGCACGATGCTGACCGCGACCGCCGCCAGCACTCCGGCAGCGACCGGCTGGGCGCGATGTTGCAGGTTAACGGCGAACAACGTGAGCAACAGGATATAAAGGCTGGCGATGGCCAGCAGTGCCCAGTCGCCAATGCTCATCCAGGCTTCGGTGAGCAGCCAGCCCATGGCCGCCATGATCAGCATGGCGCCGAAGTAGAAGGCCACGTGAGCCAGCTGGAAACTGCCGCGTGGTGCCGACTGCTGGCGCAGGAAGGCCACAAGGGCCTGGTCCTGGCCAGGTTGGAGAATGCCGGCGTGCACGGCGCGCGCCAGGTCCTTGGCGTCGAAACGATCCGTCATGCTAATGCCTTCAGATACGGTAGGTGCTCTTGGTCATGACCTTGGCCAACAGGCTCATGCCAAAGCGGACCGGGGCGGGGAAGCGATAACCGCCGGCGGCCAGTGCAGAATCGGCGTGCTGTTCTTCATCGATACGCATCTGTTCGAGGATGGCCCGGGACTTTTCGTCTTCCTGCGGGATCTGTTCCAGGTGTTCGTCGAGGTGCTTGCACACCTGGTGCTCGGTGGCAGCGACGAAGCCCAGGCTGACCTTGTCGCTGACCAGCCCGGCGAGTGCGCCGATACCGAACGACATGCCGTAGAACAGCGGGTTGAGCACGCTGGGGTGGCTGTTCAGCTGGCGGATACGCTGTTCGCACCAGGCCAGGTGGTCCACTTCTTCCTCGGCGGCGTGCTCCATGGCCTTGCGTACTTCGGGCAGCTTGGCGGTCAGGGCCTGGCCCTGATACAGCGCCTGGGCACAGACTTCACCGGTGTGGTTGATGCGCATCAGCCCGGCAACGTGGCGGGCCTGCTGCTCGTCCAGGTCGATGTCCGGCTGCACGATAGCCGGCGAGGGGCGGGCGGGTTGGCCGCTGAAGGGCAGCAAGGTGCGCATGGCGGTATCGGCCTGCAGCAACAAGCGGTCGAGCGGCGAGTAGTGACGTTCGGTAGCCATCGGGCACCTCCGCAAGAATGTGCCCGACAGTTTACCGCAATAGTGGCAGGGTGGCTTGCCGTGGATCAGCCCGGTGGCCAGTGCATCTGGCGCTGGCCAAGCACGTGCATGTGGATGTGGTACACGGTCTGGCCGCCTTTCGGGTTGCAGTTCATGACCACGCGGAAGCCTTCCTCGCAGCCTTGCTCGACGGCCAGGCGCTGGGCGGTGAACAGGATGTGGCCGGCCAGTGCCTTGTCCTCTTCGGTCAGGTCGTTGAGCGTACGGATGTGCTTTTTCGGGATGACCAGAAAATGTACGGGGGCCGCGGGTGCAATATCCTTGAAGGCCAGGATCTGGTCATCTTCGTAGATGATATCCGCCGGGATTTCCCGGTTGATGATTTTGAGGAATAAATCGTCCACAGCACTTGCTCCATGGTGAGGGTCGGGCCGAGTGTACTCAGCCAGGCGCCGCTCGCCCAGTGGCTATTCCATGCCGAGCGGGCAGTAGCGGCGATGGATGACGCCGGCCAGCTTGCGCACCAGCCAGCGGGGCAGCAGGCGCGGGGCGAACGCCAGCCAGCGGTTGCGTCGGCCGGGCATGATCAGCGCGCGGTTCTTGTCGAGCGCGCGCACGGTGTACAGCGCCACTTCCTCCGGGCTGAGGCAGCGTGGCTTGCCATCGAGCCGTGGGATGCGCCGACGCGCAGAGCGCACCGGGCCCGGGCACAGCACCGACACCTTGATACCGGTACGCTTGAGTTCTTCGCGCAGGGCCTGCGAGAAGCTCAATACATAGGCCTTGCTGGCGGCATAGGCGGCCATCCACGGTCCCGGCGCCACGCCGGCCAGGCCGGCGACGTTGAGGATCTGCCCGCCACCCTGTACCGCCATCAGGTTGCCGATGGCGTGGCACAGGCGGCTCAGCGCCAACACGTTGACTTCCAGCAGGTCCTGCTCGTCGGCCCATTCATGAGCCAGGAATGGGCCGTAGGTACGCAGGCCGGCACAATTGACCAGCAGGTCGATACGCCGCTCACCTTCTTCCAGTTCCAGCACAAAGCCCGACAGGCGCAGAGGCTGGCTGAGGTCGCAGGCGCGGAACAGCACTTCCACGCCAAAGCGCTGGGTAAGCTCGATGGCCACTGGCTCCAGCGTTTCACGCTGGCGTGCCACCAGGATCAGGTTGCGCCCGCGCCGCGCCAGCGCTTCCGCCAGGGCCAGGCCCAGGCCGCTGGAAGCACCAGTGATCATGGCGTAACGGGTCATGCAAGGCTCCTGGGGGCTGAAGAGGCGCCTAGTGTACAGCTTGGCCGGGGCAGGTGTTGCCTTTTGCTACGAGCCGCGATGCCCCAGGGCCTGGCAGCGCTGCACGGCATCCCGGTATTCGTGGTAGAGCCGTTCGATCAGCGCACCGGCATCCGGCAGGTCGTCGATACCGCCGACACCCTGGCCCGCCGACCACACGGTCTTCCAGGCCTTGGCTTCGTCGTGTATCGGCTTGAGCTTGCCTTGCTCGTGGCCGCGCTTGAGGGCGTCCAGGTCGTAGCCGGCCTGCTCCAGGCTCGCGCGCAGAAAGCTGGCAGGCACGCCGGACACTGCCGGAGTGTGGATGATGTCGGCGGCATGGGCATCGAGCAGCATCTGCTTGTAGGCATCCTGGGCCTGGCTTTCGGCCGTGGCGATGAAACGGGTGCCCATGTAGGCCAGGTCAGCGCCGAGCATCTGTGCCGCCAGGATCTCGTGGCCATGGTTGAGGCAGCCGGCCAACAGCAAGGTCTTGTCGAAGAACTGGCGAATTTCCGCGACCAGGGCGAACGGGCTCCAGGTGCCGGCATGGCCGCCTGCGCCTGCGGCCACCGCGATCAGCCCATCGACTCCGGCCTCGGCGGCCTTTTCGGCATGGCGGCGGGTGGTGACATCGTGGAATACCAGGCCGCCGTAGCCGTGCACGGCATCGACCACTTCCTTCACCGCGCCCAGGCTGGTGATGACGATCGGCACGCGGTGTTCCACGCACAACGCCAGGTCGGCCTGCAGGCGCGGGTTGGTCGAATGAACGATCAGGTTCACGGCATACGGGGCTGGCGCCGGCAGTTGCCCCAGGCCGTTCTCGATCTCCTCCAGCCAGGCCTTGAAACCGCCGCTGTCGCGCTGGTTCAGGGCCGGGAAGCTGCCGACTATGCCAGCGGCGCAGCACGCCAGCACCAGCCTGGGGTTGGAAATCAGGAACATCGGTGCGGCAACCACTGGCAGGCGCAGGCGTTGTTCGAGCGAGGCGGGTAGCGCCATGGCGAGGCTCCTTGAGCGGCGGGCGGTGTCAGAACGGCTTGACCACCACCAGGATCACGATGCCCAGCAGGAACAGCACGGGCACTTCGTTGAACCAACGATAGTAGACGTGGCTGCGGGTATTGCTGCCGCTGGCGAAGCGTTTGCGCTGGGCGCCGCACATGTGATGGTAGACGGTCAGCAGGATGACCAGGGTCAGCTTGGCATGCAGCCAGCCCTGGCTGAGCCAGCCCGGGGTGAGGTACAGCATCCATCCGCCGAACACGTAGGTGGCGATCATCGCCGGGTTCATGATGCCGCGGAAAAGCTTGCGTTCCATGGTCACGAAGCGTTCCTGGCTGATGCTGTCCTGGCTCTGGGCGTGGTAGACGAACAGCCGCGGCAGGTAGAACAGGCCGGCGAACCAGCAGACCACGCTGACGATGTGCAGCGCTTTGATCCATAGGTAAAGCATGGGGGAGTTCCTTCAGGTATTCACGGTCGTCAGATAGTAGTGGTCAAGCGCCCGAAGGGTCATCCGAAGAGTTGTTACAGGCGCCTTGCGCCCCTATTATCGTGCGCTTTCCAGACGGCTCGTTGATAAGGGGCAAGCGTTATGATCAAGGTCGGTATCGTCGGCGGCACGGGTTACACCGGCGTCGAACTGTTGCGTCTGCTGGCACAGCATCCACAGGCCGAAGTGGCGGTCATCACTTCGCGCTCCGAGGCGGGCGTGGCGGTGGCGGACATGTACCCGAACCTGCGCGGCCATTATGACGGGCTGGCATTCAGCGTGCCCGACAGCAAGACCCTGGCGGCCTGTGACGTGGTGTTCTTCGCCACACCGCACGGCGTCGCCCATGCACTGGCCGGTGAACTGCTGGCGGCCGGTACCAAGGTGATCGACCTGTCGGCCGACTTCCGTTTGCAGGACGCCGCCGAGTGGGGCAAGTGGTACGGCCAGCCGCACGGCGCACCGGAGCTGCTCAAGGACGCGGTTTACGGCCTGCCTGAAGTCAACCGTGAGAAGATCCGCCAGGCACGCCTGATCGCCGTGCCGGGCTGCTACCCGACCGCTACCCAGCTGGGCTTCCTGCCGCTGCTGGAGGCAGGCCTGGCCGACCCGTCGCGCCTGATTGCCGACTGCAAGTCCGGGGTCAGTGGTGCTGGCCGTGGTGCGGCGGTGGGCTCGCTGTTCTGCGAAGCCGGCGAGAGCATGAAGGCCTATGCAGTCAAGGGCCATCGCCACCTCCCGGAAATCAGCCAGGGCCTGCGCCTGGCGGCTGGCAAAGACATCGGCCTGACCTTCGTGCCGCACCTGACGCCGATGATCCGTGGCATCCACGCCACCCTGTACGCAACCGTTGCCGACACTTCGGTCGACCTGCAGGCGCTGTTCGAGAAGCGCTATGCCGACGAGCCGTTCGTCGACGTGATGCCGGCCGGCAGCCACCCGGAAACCCGCAGCGTGCGCGGCGCCAACGTCTGCCGCATTGCCGTTCATCGCCCACAGGGCGGCGACCTGGTGGTGGTGCTTTCGGTGATCGACAACCTGGTCAAGGGCGCATCCGGCCAGGCGGTGCAGAACCTCAACATCCTGTTCGGCCTGGACGAACGCATGGGCCTGTCCCACGCTGGCCTGTTGCCGTAAGCCGCCATAGGTGGAAAGGCCCGCGTCGTGCGGGCCTTTTTGTTTGTCGCGACTAAAGCCGCACAATTCTTGACCGATTTTCTCGGGAAAGCGGATAATGCGCGTCATCGAGTTTTATGGCGGCTACCGCGCCGGGAGAATCAACATGAGCGTCGAAACCTTCACCCCCACGGCTTTGGAATTCACCCACGGCGCTGCGCAGAAGGTGAAGAACCTGGTGTCCGAAGAAGGCAACGATCGTCTGAAGCTGCGCGTGTTCGTCACCGGTGGCGGTTGCTCGGGCTTCCAGTATGGCTTCACCTTCGATGAAGACGTGGCCGAAGATGACACCATCGTCGAGCGCGAAGGGGTGTCCCTGGTGGTCGACCCGATGAGCTTCCAGTACCTGGCCGGCGCCGAAGTGGACTACCAGGAAGGCCTGGAAGGCTCGCGCTTCGTGATCAAGAACCCGAATGCCACCACCACCTGCGGTTGCGGCTCGTCGTTCTCGATCTGAGCCCTGCTCATACGAAAACGCCGCGCAATTGCGCGGCGTTTTACATTGTGGCGTAGTGTTCAGGCCGGGTAGATCGCACCCAGTACACGCAGGCCCTTGGCCGCTGTCACGCTGGGGCGATTGGCCGCGATACCTTCCAGGCAGCAATGGGCCAGCCAGGCGAACGCCATGGCCTCGACCCAGTCCGGGTCAACGCCATGGATGCCGGTACTGGCGACCCGGGCTGCGGGTAGCAGTTGGCCGAGGCGCGCCATCAGGGCGCCATTGCGCGCGCCGCCACCGCACACCAGCAGCGCTTCGGTGCCTTGCTGGGCATTGCTCAGCGAGTCGATGATGCTGCGTGCGGTCAGCTCCAGCAGCGTCGCCTGCACATCCTCGTCGCGATAAGCAGGGAGGCGAGCGAGGTGGCCATCCAGCCAGGCCAGGTTGAACACTTCGCGGCCTGTACTCTTCGGGCCGCTGCCTGCGAAGAACGGGTCGGCCAGCAGGGTGTCGAGCAAGTCCGCCTGTACCCTGCCGGTAGCCGCCCAGGCACCATCCGCATCATAGGCCTGGCCGCGCTTGCGCTCGATCCAGGCATCCAGCAATACGTTACCGGGGCCACAATCGAAGCCATGGACCGGCTTGTCGTGTTCGATCAGGCTGAGGTTGCTGAAACCGCCGACGTTGAGCACGGCCAGGCGCTGCCCGAGATGGCTGAACAAGGTCTCGTGGAAGGCCGGGACCAGCGGTGCACCTTGGCCACCGGCTGCCACATCGCGGCGGCGGAAATCAGCGACCACACTGATGCCGGTAAGCTCGGCCAGCAGCGCCGGGTTGCCGATTTGTACGGTAAAGCCGCGCGCGGGCTCGTGACGGATGGTCTGGCCATGGCTGCCAATGGCGCGGATGGCGTCGGCCTGCAGCCCCTGGTCGGCCAGCAGCTGGCGGATGCCTTCGCTGGCAAGCGTGGCCCAGCGGTTTTCTGCCAGCGCGGCGCGCGCGATCTCGTCCGCGCCGCTGCTGCACAAGGCAAGCAGCTCCTGGCGCAGGTCGCCGGGCATGGGCAGGTAGTGGGTGGCGAGCAGCTCAGGCTGCTCGCCTTGTGCGATCAGGGCAATGTCCAGGCCATCGAGGCTGGTGCCGGACATCACCCCCAGGTAGAGCGCCATGGCTCAGCGCTTGTTCGCGGCGAGCAGGGTGGCCTTTTCCTGATCCATGCGGGCAATCAGGGGCTGGCTCTGCTGCAGGAAGCGCTGGCGCTCGTTGCGGGCGATCGGGTCGGCCATTGGCACTTTCTGACTCAGCGGGTCGACGTGCACACCGTTGACCTGGAACTCGTAGTGCAGGTGCGGGCCGGTGGACAGGCCGGTGGTACCGATATAGCCGATGATCTGGCCTTGCTTGACCATGCTGCCGGTCTTGATGCCCTTGGCGAAGCCCTGCATGTGGCCATACAGCGTCTTGTAGCGGTTGCCGTGCTGGATGATCACGGTGTTGCCGTAACCGCCACGGCGCCCGGCCAGTTCGATGCGGCCATCACCAGCTGCCTTGATCGGGGTGCCGCGAGGGGCGGCATAGTCGACACCCTTGTGCGCGCGGATCTTGTTCAGGATCGGGTGCTTGCGGCCTGCGGAGAAGCGCGAGCTGATGCGGGCGAAATCCACCGGGGTGCGGATGAACGCCTTGCGCAGGCTGTTGCCGTCGGCGGTGTAGTAGCTGGTGTTGCCCTGCTTGTTGGTGTAGCGCACGGCGGTGTAGGTCTTGCCGCGGTTGGTGAACCGCGCAGAGAGGATATTGCCGGTGCCGACGACTTTGCCGTCCATCACCTTCTGCTCGTAGACCACGTCGAATTCGTCGCCCGGGCGAATGTCCTGGGCGAAATCGATGTCATAGCCGAGCAACCGAGCCATGTCCATGGTCATGCTGTGGGACAGGCCGGCGCGCTGTGCCGAGGCCGACAGCGAGCTTTTGATCACGCCATGGGCATAGGCGGTCCGCACGACCGGCTTGCTGATCTCGCGATTGAAGGTATAGCCCTTGTCGGTCTTGGTCAGGCGAATGGTTTCAAGGTTGCTGACCTTGCTGTGCAGGCTGGCCAGCTGGCCGTCCTTGTCGAGTTCGAACTGCAGCACCTGGCCGTGCTTGAGCTGGCTGAACTGCTTGGCCTGCTTGTTGCTGGCCAACAGGTCGTGCACTGCATTGCTCGGCAGGCCGACCTTGGCGAACAGGGTGGACAGCGTGTCGCCACGGGCCACTGTGACTTCACGGTGGCCGGGCTCCTTGGCGGTTTCGGCGACCGGTTCTGCGGCAGGGGCGTCTTCCTGCTTGGCGTTCTGGGTTTCGGGGGCGGCGTCCTCGATCTGGGCGAATGGCGAGCCTTGCTCACCTTCTGCCTGCACCAGGGGCGCAGCGCGGGATTCGTCCTTCAACTGCTCGGCAGGGCTCTCCAGCTCGAGGTTGAGGGTGGTCTTCTTGGCTTCCACTTCGCTGGAGGGAAACACCAGCAGGGCCAGGCTGAGCAGGGCGGCGATGCCGCTGGCGGCCAACAGATGGCTTTTCGGATAAAGCGGGGGCGCTTTAGGCGGTTCGTTGGTCATGGGCACGGTGACTTTGAAAAAGGTGAAATGGAAAAGATGAATGACATGATGAAGATGAAATAACTGTATAAAATATAACCAAAACCATTTTCACGCAAGGGCGCGTAGACGCCGCAAGCCTGTGCCCGGGTCACATTCCTTTGCGAAACTTGTAATTGACGGCCGATCTTGTATGGTTGGCTCCCCCTGAATCTGAGCCTTGCGGGTTTGTCTATGAAGTCGGTTGAAGAGCAGCTGGCGCTTATCAAGCGCGGTGCGGAAGAAGTACTGGTCGAGTCGGAACTGGTGGAGAAGCTCAAGCGCGGCCAGCCTCTGCGCATCAAGGCCGGCTTCGACCCGACCGCGCCGGACCTGCACCTTGGGCACACGGTGCTGATCAACAAGCTGCGTCAGTTCCAGGACCTCGGGCACCAGGTCATCTTCCTGATCGGTGACTTCACCGGCATGATCGGCGACCCGAGCGGCAAGAGTGCCACCCGCCCGCCGCTGACTCGCGAGCAGGTGCTGGAGAACGCCGAGACCTACAAGCAGCAGGTGTTCAAGATCCTCGACCCGGCCAAGACCGAGGTCGCGTTCAACTCCACCTGGATGGACAAGCTGACCCCGGCTGACTTCATTCGCCTGGCTTCGCAGTACACCGTGGCGCGCATGCTCGAGCGTGACGACTTCCACAAGCGCTACACCACCAGCCAGCCGATCGCCATTCACGAGTTCCTGTACCCGCTGGTGCAGGGCTACGACTCGGTGGCGCTGAAGGCCGATGTCGAACTGGGTGGTACCGACCAGAAATTCAACCTGCTGATGGGGCGCGAGTTGCAGCGTGCCTATGGCCAGGAAGTGCAGAACATCGTGACCATGCCGTTGCTCGAAGGGCTCGACGGTGTGAAGAAGATGTCCAAGTCGCTGGGCAACTACGTAGGTATCCAGGAAGCACCGGGGGTGATGTACAGCAAGCTGGTATCGATCCCGGATACCTTGATGTGGCGTTACTTCGAGCTGCTGAGCTTCCGCTCGATGGAGGAGATCGAGCAGTTCCGTGCCGACGTCGCCAATGGTGCCAACCCGCGCGATATCAAGATCAAGCTGGCGGAAGAAATCGTGGCGCGCTTCCATGGCGAAGAGGCTGCGGCCAATGCCCACCGTGCAGCAGGTAACCGCATGAAGGATGGCGAGTTGCCAGAAGATCTGCCGGAGGTCGAAGTGGCTGCGGCGGAAAGCCTGCCGATTGCTGCCGTGCTGAACCGGGCTGGCCTGGTCAAGAACTCGGCGCAGGCTCGGGACCTGCTGAGTGGGGGGGCGGTGAAGGTTGATGGTGCGGTGGTTGATCGCGATTTCGTGTTTGCGCTGGGTGCTACGCATGTGTGCCAGGCGGGCAAGAAGTCGTTTGCGCGGGTTACCCTCAAGGCTGAGTGATAGCCGGCGGGTGTAGCTATATAGAAGCGGGGAGGCCGGTAGGCCTCCCCGCTTTGTTTTTCAGTGATATGAAGGTTTCTTGAAATTAAAGGTTGACGCGGTTTCGAATGCCCTTATAATGCGCCCCACTTCCAGCGACATCGGAACGAAAAACTCCTTATTGATCAATGAGTTAAGGAGTGATGAAGAAGCTGAAAGGGCTACGATCGAATGATCGGCAGCGGTCGAGATGAAGGTTGACAGCGTTTCAAAACGCTGTATGATTCGCCTCCCGCTACGAGAGATCGCAGCGAGTCAAGTGTTTGAAGCTAAACGAGTTTCTCGCAAAAAACTTCAAAATAAACG
>NZ_JAENHV010000014.1:0-118479 GCF_016620375.1 Pseudomonas sp. LAM2023
AACAACCCGATCCGCCTGCTGCGCCAGCCGGACTGGAGCGACCGGGAATACGATTTTGATCAGGACCCGCTGTGGCACACCGAGGTCAAGCCGCAGGCATTCGATGCGATTCTCTGGTATCAGTGTGACCATCTGGGTACGCCGATGGAGCTGACCGACCATAACGGTGAGATGGCATGGACGGCGCAGTACAAGGCGTGGGGTGAGGTCAAGGAAACCCGCTCGGAGTGGGCCAAGCAAGTCGGCCTGAGCAACCCGATACGGTTCCAGGGGCAGTACCACGATCATGAGACCGGGATGCATTACAACCGCTATCGGTACTATGATCCGAGGGCTGGGCGCTTCATTAATCAGGACCCTATTAGTTATGGTGGAGGATTGAACCTCTACGAATATGCGGCCAGTTCGACTGGCTGGGTTGATCCACTAGGTTTAGCGAAGAATAAATATGGTGTTGGCGCCAATACTGCAGGGAAAGATGTACTCGCGCGGGGCGTCCACGTTAATGTCGAAGGACCGGGTCTACCGAGGAAGGGAGGGCATGTAAGTTTGCAGCCAGATGCAGATGGAAAGCATGTGAAGCTAGCTCCTGCGGACAAGGCGACGAGAGATATGTCACCTTCTCAGTGGCGTAATGCATGTGAGGCAGTTTCAGGCCATCTAGACGATCCTAAAAATGTTGATCGGTTGGCAAAATCAGCGCAGTCGGGCATTGACGAAAATCCGAAATCAAATCGAGTGTCTGAGTTGACGGAGGTGAAAGGGATTCTTCAACGGCATCACATGCAGGGCACAAATCCAGTTAAAAGGTAGGAAGTGTGAGTTATTTGAATTTTGATTTCATGCACTTGTTTATAATGTTTTTACGTGATGCTGAGTCTATTCATCCTGAGATGTTCGGGCTTGGCAGTTTTGGAGAAGCTGAGCTTTTGTTGCATGGGTTTGATAGAGTTGGCGATGTGGATGACTACTGCCTCTATGAAAAAGATTATCAAGCGATTTACTTCAGGTCTTCGGCGGCCCTATCGCTGAAATGTTATTTCTATAAAGGTGAGCCGCAGGGTCTGGGTATTTCCGTGGCACCAGGAGTGCGCCTGATCACGCTGCTAAAGCATTTGTTTTCGCAACAGCCGAGGGACTGGCGTGAAAGATTAAAGTTTTACTTCTATGAAGATGAGGATGAGGGGGCGGTGATAGTAGATTCCGTGACGGTAATCAGGTTTGGTGCTGATACTGGACGATCCGCTTATCATGTGAGAGAGCTGGAATCTGATCAAAAGGAGGGCGGGGCAGCTATTTCGGTCGGCACTGTAATACGGACAATGGTAAGCTACGATTTCTCGGTGTGGGATAGAAGAAGCAGTAGTTTGGCACTCTCTCAGCTTTTCGAGCTTTTAAATAACATTCACTAAGGATTCTCCGATCAAGTCGGCACAGGCCGTCTGACCTGTGCTGAAATGGCCCTCCGTCCAACAGCCCCTTTACAAGCCCTCCATCCCATGAGTCAGATGAGCTTTTCCGATTTCGAGTACGCCGGTAAGCGCAAGCAAACCCGTCGCGAGCGTTTCCTGGCCGAGGTGGAGCAGATGGTACCGTGGAGCGGTTTGCTGGCATTGGTCGAGCCGCATTACCCAAAGGCCGGCGGTGGTCGCAAGCCGTACCCACTGGAAACCATGCTGCGTATTCACCTGCAATTACCTGCGAGACCAGGGCCTGTCGCTGCGCCAGGGCACGATTGTCGACGCCACCATCATCCACGCGCCCAGCTCGACCAAGAACAAAGAAGGCAAGCGCGATCCGGAGATGCATCAGACGAAGAAGGGAAACCAATACTTCTTCGGCATGAAAGCGCATATCGGCGCCGACGCTGAGTCGGGTCTGGTGCATCACGTCCACGGCACCGCCGCCAACGTGGCTGACGTGCGGAGGTCGCTCATCTGTTGCACGGTGACGAAAACATTGTCTGTGCTGACGCGGGTTACACCGGCGTAGAGAAGCGACCTGAGCACGACGGTCGGCAAGTGATCTGGCAGATCGCTGCACGACGCAGCACCTACAAGCACTTGAGCAAACGCAGTGTTCTCTACAAAGCCAAACGTCAGATCGAGAAGGTCAAAGCGCAGACACGGGCGAAAGTCGAACATCCCTTTCGCGTGATCAAGCGCCAGTTCGGTGATGTGAAAACCCGCTTCCGTGGCTTGGCCAAGAACACGGCGCAACTGACCACGCTGTTTGCGCTGTCGAATCTGTGGATGGTACGCCGGCAATTATTGACTGCTACGGTAGAGGTGCGCCCGTAAGGCCTGATGACTAGGGTTTTTCCTGGTTGTTCAACAATCAGCGCCTGTAAATCGAGCTTTCCTTAGGCCAAAAGTCGTCCATTGTCGGTTGCTCGGCGACTTGTTCGGAGCTTCCCTAACTGACCCAGAAAATCAAAGGTCTGCCTGATGGTGCGAAATTGAAGTTGCAGGCAGGTGAGTGATGCGCGTGTAGTCAGATACAGCAGGATAAAACGCATCCGACCCAATGGGATCCTCAGGGCCCAGCCAATCTCCCGCCCAAATTGCCTATGGCCTTTAATTCCCCATTATTTTAGGCTTTCCCCCACTGGCAACGACGCCTCCCTTCAGACACGGAGTTCACCCATGAAAGACATCATCCGCCTTGGCGATTCCACCACCCACGGTGGCAAGGTGCTCGGCTCCTTCGGCAACACCAACGTCAACGGCAAGCCTATCGCCGGGATTGGCCACATGGTCAGCTGCCCATTGTGCAAGGGCGTGTTCCCCATCGTGGAAGGCAGCGCCACCTACAGCGTCGACGGTACACCTGTCGCCCTCGATGGGCACAAGACCGCCTGTGGCGCGGCGCTGATCGCCAGCGGCCCGAAGAGTGGCGTCGCCAGCTGAGGCCGGGCTGTTCGGTACCTCACAAACCGCTCGCCCGGCGCATGCGGCGCCCGCTTCGCTGGTGCCATGATCTGCGTCATCACACTTCCCTGATTCTTGGCTAGGCTGAACCCTTGGCGGTATCTGTCTACCGCCACCGTGATGACCTAGAGGCACCGGCTGCATGCCAGGTGCCCGAGAACCCGATCAGGAGTGCACGATGGATCTGAACCGTCGGCAATTCTTCAAGGTCGCCGCCGTCGGCCTTGGAGGCTCGAGCCTTGCGGCGTTGGGCATGGCCCCGACACCGGCATTCGCCGAGCAGGTGCGCCACTTCAAGCTGGCGCACACCAAAGAAACCCGCAACACCTGCCCCTACTGCTCGGTCGGCTGCGGCCTGATCATGTACAGCCAGGGTGATGCGGGCAAGAACGTCAAACAGAACATCATCCATATCGAAGGTGACGCCGACCACCCGGTCAACCGCGGCACCCTGTGCCCGAAAGGCGCCGGCCTGCTGGACTTCATCCACAGCCCGAGCCGCCTGCAGTACCCCGAGGTACGCAAGCCGGGCAGCAAGGAGTGGGTGCGGGTCAGCTGGGACGAGGCGCTCGACCGCGTCGCCGAGCTGATGAAGCAGGACCGCGACGCCAACTTCATCGAGAAGAACGCCCAGGGGCAAACGGTAAACCGCTGGCTCACCACCGGTTTTCTCGCTGCTTCTGCCGCCTCCAGCGAGGCGGGCTACCTGACCCACAAGGTCATCCGCGCAACAGGCATGCTGGGGTTCGATAACCAGGCACGTGTCTGACATGGCCCGACGGTGGCAAGTCTTGCCCCGACGTACGGCCGTGGCGCCATGACCAACCACTGGTCCGATATCGCCAACGCGAATCTGGTCCTGGTGATGGGTGGCAACGCAGCAGAAGCGCATCCGTGCGGCTTCAAATGGGTGACCGAAGCCAAGGCGCACAACAAGGCGCGGCTGATCGTGGTCGACCCACGCTTTACCCGTACCGCTTCGGTGGCGGACTACTACGCGCCAATCCGCACCGGCACCGACATCGCGTTCATGGGCGGGCTGATCAACTACCTGCTGAGCAACGACAAGATTCAGCACGAATACGTGCGCAACTACACCGACGTGTCGTTCATCGTCAAGCAAACCTATGGCTTCGAGGACGGGCTGTTCAGCGGCTACGACGAAGCCAAGCGCGTGTATGCCGACAAGTCCGGCTGGGGCTACGAGCTGGGTGAGGATGGTTTTGCCAAGGTCGACCCGACCCTGCAGCACCCGCGTTGCGTGTTCCAGCTGATGAAGCAGCACTACAGCCGCTACACCCCGGAACTGGCCAGCATGACCTGTGGCATGCCGCAGGACGCCATGCTGAAGATCTGGGAAGAGATCGCCACCTGCGCGGTACCGGGCAAGACCATGACGATCCTCTACGCCCTCGGCTGGACGCAGCACTCGATCGGCGCGCAGATCATTCGCAGTGCGGCGATGGTCCAGTTGCTGCTGGGCAACGTCGGCATGCCGGGTGGTGGGGTCAACGCCTTGCGCGGGCACTCCAACATCCAGGGCCTGACCGACCTCGGTCTGCTGTCCAACTCGCTGCCGGGTTACCTGACCCTGCCCGGCGATGCCGAGCAGGACTACGCCGCCTACATCGACAAGCGCGCCTCCAAGCCACTGCGCCCGGGCCAGCTGTCGTACTGGCAGAACTACGGCAAGTTCCACGTCAGCCTGATGAAGGCCTGGTACGGCGCCAACGCCACGGCAGAAAACAACTGGGGCTACGACTGGCTGCCCAAGCTCGACGTGCCAGCCTACGACGTGCTGCGCATGTTCGAGATGATGGGCCAGGGCAAGGTCAACGGCTACATTTGCCAAGGCTTCAACCCGATTGCCGCGCTGCCGGACAAGAACCGTGTGACCGCGGCCCTGGGCAAGCTCAAGTGGCTGGTGATCATGGACCCGCTGGCCACCGAGACTTCGGAGTTCTGGCGCAATGCCGGGCCGTTCAACGACGTCGACACGGCCAATATCCAGACCGAAGTGATCCGCCTGCCCACCACCTGCTTCGCCGAGGAAGACGGCTCGCTGGTCAACAGCAGCCGCTGGCTGCAGTGGCACTGGAAGGGCGCCGACGGCCCGGGCGAGACCCGCACCGACGTGCACATCATGAGCGAGCTGTTCCTGCGCCTGCGCCAACGCTACCAAGCCGAGGGCGGCGCCTACCCGGACGCGCTGATGAACATCAGCTGGCCATACAAGATTCCCGCAGAGCCGTCCCCGGAGGAACTGGCCAGGGAAATGAACGGCTGGGCAGTGACCGACGTCACCGACCCGACCGGCGCAGTGATCAAGGCCGGCCAGCAGCTGGCCGGCTTCGGCCAGTTGAAGGACGACGGCAGCACCGCGTCCGGCTGCTGGATCTTCGCCGGCTGCTGGACCGAGCAGGGCAACCAGATGGCTCGCCGCGACAACAGCGACCCGTACGGCATGCACCAGGTGCAGAACTGGGCCTGGGCCTGGCCGGCCAACCGCCGCATCCTCTACAACCGTGCCTCCAGCGACCCGCAAGGCAAGCCGTGGGACGCCGAGAAGAAGCGCCTGGTATGGTGGAACGGCAAGGCCTGGACCGGCACCGACGTGCCCGACTTCAAGGTCGACTCGCCACCCGAGGCGGGGATGAACCCGTTCATCATGAACCCCGAGGGGGTGGCCCGGTTCTTCGCCATCGACAAGATGGCCGAAGGGCCGTTCCCCGAGCACTACGAGCCGTTCGAGACGCCGATTGGCATCAACCCGCTGCACCCGCAGAACAAGAAGGCCACCAGCAACCCGGCCGGGCGGATCTTCGATTCGGTGTGGGACACCCTCGGCAAGCACGAGGAGTTCCCGTATGCGGCGACCACCTACCGGTTGACCGAGCACTTCCACTTCTGGAGCAAGCACTGCCGGCTCAACGCCATCGCCCAGCCCGAGCAGTTCGTCGAGATCGGCGAGGTGCTGGCCAACGAGAAGGGCATCAAGGCCGGCGACCGGGTGCGGGTGTCGAGCAAGCGCGGGCACATCGAGGCGGTGGCGGTGGTGACCAAGCGGATCCGCCCGCTCCAGGTCAACAACCAGACCGTGCACCAGATCGGCATCCCGTTGCATTGGGGCTTCACCGGTACCACCCGGCACGGCTACCTGACCAACACCCTGGTGCCGTTCCTCGGTGACGGCAACACGCAGACGCCGGAGTCCAAGTCGTTCCTCGTCAAAGTGGAGAAACTCTGATGGCCAGCCAAGACATCATCGCCCGCTCGGCCACCACCACCGTACCGCCTTCGGTACGCCAGCAGCAGGAAGTCGCCAAGCTGATCGACACCACCAAGTGCATCGGCTGCAAGGCCTGCCAGGTGGCGTGTTCCGAGTGGAACGAACTGCGTGACGAGGTCGGCCACAACCACGGCACTTACGACAACCCCCAGGACCTCACTGCCGAGACCTGGACCCTGATGCGCTTCACCGAGCACGAGCGCGACGACGGCAACCTGGAGTGGCTGATCCGCAAGGACGGCTGCATGCATTGCGCCGAGCCAGGGTGCCTGAAGGCCTGCCCGAGCCCGGGCGCGATCATCAAGCACGCCAACGGCATCGTCGATTTCAACCAGGACCACTGCATCGGCTGCGGCTACTGCATCACTGGCTGCCCGTTCAATATCCCGCGGATCTCGCAGAAGGACCACAAGGCATACAAGTGCACCCTGTGTTCCGACCGGGTGACCGTGGGCCTGGAGCCGGCCTGTGTGAAAACCTGCCCGACCGGCGCGATCGTGTTCGGCAGCAAGGACGAGATGAAGGTGCATGCCGCCGAGCGCATCGTCGACCTGCAGTCGCGGGGCTACGACAAGGCCGGGTTGTATGACCCGGACGGCGTCGGCGGTACCCACGTGATGTATGTGCTGCACCATGCCGACACGCCGAAGCTGTACGCCGGCCTGCCGGACCAGCCAGTGATCAGCCCGCTGGTAGGGCTGTGGAAGGGCATTACCAAGCCGCTGGCGCTACTGGCCATGGGCGCGGCGGTGCTGGCCGGGTTCTTCCACTATGTACGGGTCGGGCCACAGCGCGTGGAGGACGACGAGCACCCGGCAGCGCCCGACGAAAGCGTGCATCAGGTGGACCCGTCGGTGCATGTCTATGACCCGACCAAGCCCGGTGGCCAGGAGGAGCAGCGACCATGAACGACAACAAACCCATCCTGCGCTACAACGCCAACGAACGCAGCAACCACTGGGTCGTCGCGATCCTGTTCGTCCTCGCCGGGTTGTCCGGGCTGGCGCTGTTCCATCCGGCACTGTTCTGGCTCAGCCATTTGTTCGGTGGCGGGCCCTGGACGCGTATCCTGCACCCGTTCCTGGGCGTGGCCATGTTCGTGTTCTTCCTTGGCCTGGTGCTGCGGTTCTGGCGGGCGAACTTCATCAGCGCCAACGATCGCCTATGGCTGCGTCGGATCGATCGGGTGATGCTGAACAAGGAGGAGGGCGTACCGCCGATCGGCAAGTACAACGCCGGCCAGAAGCTGCTGTTCTGGACCTTGCTGGTGTGCATGTTGGTCCTGTTGATCAGCGGTGTGGTGATCTGGCGTGCCTGGTTCAGCCAGTACTTCGACATAGGCGCCATTCGCCTGGCCACCTTGCTGCATGCCCTGGCGGCGTTCGTGCTGATCCTCAGTATCATCGTGCACATCTACGCCGGCATCTGGATCAAGGGCTCGGTCGGCGCCATGCTGCATGGCCGGGTCAGCCGCGCCTGGGCGCGCAAGCACCATGAATTGTGGTACCGCGAAGTGACCGGCGACAAGACCCCGGGCAGCCACGGACGGAAAGAAGGATGAGCGCTTGAGCACGATACTCGAACCCGGGCAGATCGAAGCGTCGGCAGTGATGCCGCCGTTTCTGCATCTGCCTCCTGCCAACCTGTTCGAGCTGCGCGCCGCGCGGCTGGAGCAACTGGCCGAGGGCAATGCCCTTGGCGATTACCTGAGGCTGGTGGCACGCTTGTGTCGCATTCAGCAGCAGCTTGTGGATAACCCGCCCGGTGGCATGCCGGTGGCCGAGGAGCGTCAGCGCCTGTGCATAAGTCATGGTTTGCCGCCCCTGGCGGCGGACAGCCTGGTGCGGGAAGGGCCGTGGCTGGTCTGGTTAAAGGCCTTGCTCGAACACTTCAACGTGGCCACCAGCGGTCCTTTGGCTGAGGCGCTGCAAGCCCTGCGTGGCAGTGACGACAATCAGTGCAAGGGCTGGGGTATTGCCTTGCTCGCCGGTCAGTACGATGCAGTGCCTGCGGCGCTAGTGCCGTTCATTGGCGCGGCCTTGCAGGCGGCCTGGTCCAGTTGGTTGCTGGCGCTGCCCACCCCAGAGCTCAAGCCTGCCGGCAGCCTGGCCCAATGCCCGGCCTGCGGTTCGCCGGCAATGGCCGGGGTGGTGCGCAACCGTGGCAAGCACAATGGCCTGCGCTACCTGGCCTGTTCGCTGTGTGCCTGTGAATGGCATGTGGTGCGGGTCAAGTGCGTGTACTGCGAGTCGAGCAAGGACCTGCGTTATACCAGCCTCGACGATGACCGTCATGCGCCGGGCAAGGCGCCGCTGCGGGCCGAATGCTGCCCAGGGTGTGACAACTACCTGAAACAGAACTACCTGGAAAACGATGCAGCAGCCGAGCCGCTGGCCGATGACCTGGCCAGCCTGGCCCTGGACATTCGCCTGGACGAGGAGGGCTTCCATCGGTTGGCACCGAACCTGATGCTCGCGCCCGGGTAGTGGGTGAGTGTCTACACTGTAAGACCGAGTCGCCTTCTTCGCGGGTAAACCCGCTCCCACAGGTACCGCGCAAGCCTCAAAAACTGCGCGGGCCTTGTGGGAGCGGGTTTACCCGCGAAGAGGCCAGTACAGACAACGGAATAGTCCAAGGTAGTACCGCATGTCCTCCAGCCTAGCCAGCGACACCCCACGCCTGCCCTCCATCGATACCCTGCTGCGCCACCCGGCCTGCCTGCCGCTGATCGACCGCCACGGCCGCGACGCCGTGCTGGCTACCCTGCGCCAACTGCTCGACGACCTGCGTGACCCCGCCCGCAACGGCCAGCTCAGCGCCGCCGAGCTCGCCGCCGAGGTTCTGCTGGGCCGCGCCGGCGAACGCCTGGCCCACCAGCAACGCAGCCAGGTCCGCCGCGTGTTCAACCTCACCGGTACCGTGCTGCACACCAACCTTGGCCGCGCCCTGCTGCCGGAGGAAGCCATCGAGGCCATGCAGACCGCCGCCCGCTACCCGCTCAACCTCGAATTCGACCTGGCCACCGGCAAGCGTGGCGACCGCGACGACCTGATCGAAGGCCTGATCCGCGAGCTGACCGGCGCCGAAGCCGTCACCGTGGTCAACAACAATGCCGCCGCCGTGCTGCTGGCGCTCAACAGCCTGGGCGCGCGCAAGGAGGGCATCATCTCCCGTGGCGAACTGATCGAGATCGGCGGTGCTTTCCGTATTCCCGACATCATGGCCCGCGCCGGCGTGAAGCTGCACGAGGTCGGCACCACCAACCGCACCCACGCCCATGACTACGAGGCCGCCATCAATCCGCGCACCGGCTTGCTGATGCGGGTGCATTGCAGCAACTACAGCATCCAGGGTTTCACCACCCAGGTGCCCACCGCCGAGCTGGCGCGCATCGCCCACCAACATGACTTGCCGTTGCTTGAGGACCTGGGCAGCGGCAGCCTGCTCGACCTGACCCGCTGGGGCCTGCCTGCCGAGCCGACCGTGCGCCAGGCCCTCGCCGACGGCGCCGATATCGTCACCTTCAGTGGCGACAAGCTGCTGGGCGGGCCGCAAGCCGGGATCATCGTCGGTCGCAAGGCGCTGATCGCCAGGATCAAGAAGAACCCGCTCAAGCGCGCGCTGCGTGTCGACAAGATCACCCTCGCGGCCCTCGAAGCGGTGCTGGCGCTGTACCGCAACCCCGACCGCCTGGCCGAACGCCTGCCCAGCCTGCGCCTGCTGACCCGCAACCCGGCCGAGATCCAGGCCCAGGCCGAGCGCCTGGCCCCTGAGCTGAAGGCCTGCCTCGGTGAGCAATGGCAGGTCAGCGTGGCGCCGGCACTGGGCATGATCGGCAGCGGCAGCCAGCCGGTAGCGCGCCTGCCAAGCGCAGCGCTGTGCCTGCGCCCACAGGTGTCGAAGAAGCTGCGTGGGCGCAGCCTGCATGTGCTGGAGCGGGCCCTGCGTGACCTGCCGGTGCCGGTGCTCGGCCGTATCGACGACGACGCCCTGTGGCTGGACCTGCGCCAGCTGGATGACGAAGCCCAGTGGCTGGCGCAGTTGCCTGCCCTGCAACTGGGGCCGGTGCAGTGATCGTAGGAACCGCCGGCCACATCGACCATGGCAAGACCGCATTGCTGCAGGCCCTGACCGGCCAGGCCGGGGACCAGCGCCAGGAAGAGCGCGCCCGTGGCATGACCATCGATCTTGGCTACCGCTATGCGGCGCTGTCCGAAGGGGCCGCGCTGACCGGCTTCATCGACGTCCCGGGCCATGAGCGCTTCATTCACAACATGCTGGCCGGCGCCCATGGCATCGACCTGGTGCTGCTGGTAGTGGCTGCCGACGATGGGGTGATGCCGCAGACTCGCGAGCACCTGGCCATCATCGAACTGCTGGGTATTCCCCAGGCCCTGGTGGCGATCAGCAAATGCGACCGGGTTGAGCCGGCGCGCCTGGCCGAAGTGCAGGCGCAGGTCGATGCACTGTTGGCGCCGGGGCCCTATGCCGGGGCGCGGCAATTTCCGTTGTCGAGCGTCACCGGCGAAGGCGTCGATGCCCTGCGCCAGGCCCTGCTGGCGGCGCAACAGCAAGTGCGCCAGCGCAGTACCCGCGGCGGTTTCCGCCTGGCCGTCGACCGTGCCTTCGCCGTTACCGGCGCGGGTGTGGTGGTGACCGGCACCGCGCTGGCCGGGCGAGTCAGTGCCGGCGAAACCTTGCTGCTGGGCAAGGCTGGCAAGCCGGTGCGGGTGCGCGGCCTGCATGCACAGAACCAGGCCGCACTGGTCGCCGAAGCGGGCCAGCGGGTGGCACTGAACATTGCTGCCGAACGCCTGGCGGTAGAGCAGCTGCATCGAGGTGACTGGCTGGTGCCCGAGTGGCTGCATGCGCCCAGCATGCGGGTCGATATCGAGCTGAACCTGTTGCCGGGCGAAACCCGCACCTTTGAACATTTCAGCGCCGTGCACGTGCACCTCGGTACCCAGGATGTCACCGCCCGGGTGGCATTGCTCGAAGGGGAAACCCTGCTGGCGGGCCAGCGCATGTTCGCCCAGTTGCTGCTCAACGCGCCGCTGCAAGCGGTGCACGGCGACCGCCTGGTACTGCGCGACCAGCGCGCCCAGCGCACCCTGGGCGGTGGCAGGGTACTCGACCCGTTTGCGCCAAGCCGTCAACGCCGCAGCGAACAGCGCCTGCGCCAGTTACAGGTGCTGCGCGATGCCGAGGACTTGGAGCAGGCCCTGCAGGCTCTGCTCGCCAGCGCCCCGGGAGGCATCGACCCGCAGCGCCTGGAGCGGCAGTTCAACCGCCTGCGCGATACCTGGCAGTTGCCGGATGATGCGCGGGTGGTAGCCACTCGGCAGGGTCAGTTGCTGTTTGCCAGCGACCAGTGGCAGGCGCTCAAGCGCCTGGTGCTGGGGCAGTTGGCGCTGTTCCACGAGCAGGAGCCCGACCAGCTGGGCCCGGACCGTGATCGCCTGCGCCGTTTTGCCGCGTTGCCGCTGGAACGGCCCGCTTTCGTCAGCCTGGTGGAAGAGCTGCTCGATGAGGGCGCCATCGCCAGCAGCGGCCCCTGGCTGCACCTGCCGGAGCACAAGGTGCAGCTGAGCGAAGCCGACAGTGCATTGTGGGCCCGCTTGCAGCCCAGGTTGCTGGCGGGGCAATACGATCCGCCGTGGGTCAGGACACTGGCGAGCGAAGAAAATTGTGCCGAAGCCGATGTGCGCCTGTTGCTGCGCAAGCTGGCCCGGCTGGGCCTGGTGCACCAGGTGGTGCGCGACCTGTTCTACCCCGAGGCGACGCTACGGCGCATGGCAGAGCTGCTGCTGGGGCAGGCCAGGGAAACGCCGATAGTGCAGGTTGCTGCGTTTCGCGATATGTTGGGCATCGGTCGTAAACGCAGTGTGCAGATTCTGGAGTATTTCGACCGCATTGGCCTGACCCGGAGGGTGGCCGATCAGCGTCACATTCGCGCCGACAGCGCCCTGGCCCAACAGCAGGCCAGGCACTGAGTTCAAGGAAGGCAATCGCGCCCGGTGGCGCGGCCGGGCTTCAAACCCGGTTGGGGACGGCAGCCGTTCCCGGGCAGGTTCGACTCCCGCTGCCTTCCGCCATTTTTCTTGTATGTCAGGGCCTCTTTCGCGGGTTTACCCGCGAAGAGGCCTTGAAGCGAGAGGGCTAAGCCCGCTCCCCACACAGATCCAGCGCAAACCACCGCTCTGCGGTATCGACGTCCAGGCCAGCCCCCAGCAGCGCAAGCATCTTGCCCAGCGCTGCCTCGCGGGTCATGCCGCCACCGCTGACCAGCCCGGCCCCGCGCAAGCGGTTACCGGCTGCATAGGTGTCGAATACCACCGAGCCTTCCGGGCATTGGCTGATCGCTGCCAGCAACACGCCGCGCTGGCGCGCCGCGCTCAGCACATCCAGCAGCGCCTGATCGTCCGACGGCCCGGTACCGCTGCCATAGCACTCCAGCAGCAACCCTTGCACGCCACTGCCCAGCACGGCTTGCAGATGGCTGGCCTGCAGGCCCGGGAACACCGGCATTACTGCCAGGTTGACCGGCTGACGCGGATGCCGGTAGCCCAATTCGGCGGGAATCGCCGCCGCCCGCTCGCCGTCGCGATGACGCGGCAGCGCGGCAAAGGCATCGAAGGCCTCGCTGCGCAGCTTCGATGCGCGGCAGCCATGCAACAACTGGCCGTGGAAGTACAACTGCACGCCATCCAGCAGGCCGTGTTCGAACTGGCGCAGCGCGCCACACAGGTTATCCCAGGCATCGCTGCCAGCCGCACCTGCCGGCAGCATCGAGCCGGTCAGCAGCACCGGCACCGGCAGGCCCAGCAACAGGAACGACAAGGCAGCAGCACTGTAGGCCAGGCTGTCGGTGCCGTGCAGTACCAGCACACCGTCGTGGCCAGCGTCCACGGCTGCGACGATGGCATCGCGCATCGCCAGCCAGTTGTGCTGTTGCATGTTGGCGCTGTCGAGCAGCGGGTTCATTTCCTGCAGGGCCCAATTTACCTTCGGCGCATCGGCCATCAAGGCGAAATGCTCGCGCATCCGCGCTTCGAAACCACCTGCCGGCGCCAGGCCTTCGGGGGTTTCGAGCATGCCGATGGTGCCCCCGGTATAAAGTACGAGGAGATTCTTTACTGCACGCATGGAAAGCATCCGTAGCGGTGAGCGGAAAAAGAAAAGCCGCCCGCGGATGGGGCGGCTTGGCAGGCCAGGATATCAGCGCTGGGTTTGCGCTTGGCCAACTGCTTTGTCAGTGGCGCTTTCCACCTGCGGATTGGCAGGCCAGGCGTTGCGGTCCAGGTCGAGGTCGGCGAATTTGGCCGAATCGAACACCGGCTGGTCGACACCCGCCTTGCGCTGGTCGTCGTAGTCGCGCATGACTCGCAGGCCGACCTTGAACAGCAGGGCCAGGGCCACCAGGTTGACGAACGCCAGGCAGGTCATGGTGATGTCGGCGAAAGCGAACACGGTCGACAGGTCTTGCAGCGAACCCCATACCACCAGCGCCAGCACCAGGCCGCGGAACACCATCAGCACCACGCGGTTGCGGCTGAGGAACTGCAGGCTGTTCTCGCCCAGGTAGTAGTTGTAGAGGATGCAGGTGAAGACGAACAGCGACAGTGCAACGCTGACGAACACGCGGCCCCAGTCACCGACCACGGCGGCCAGCGAGTTCTGGGTCAGGACGATGCCGTCACCTTCGAAGCCTGGGGTGTAGAAGCCCGACAGCAGGATCAGCAGGGCGGTGCAGGTGCAGATCACGAAGGTGTCGAGGAACACGCTGAAGGCCTGGACCACGCCCTGGGCACCCGGGTGTTTCACCGCAGCCACGGCGGCGACGTTCGGCGCACTGCCCAGGCCTGCTTCGTTGGCGAACACGCCACGTTTCACGCCCATGACGATTGCGCTGCCGAGCAGGCCGCCAAACGCTGGGTCGAGGCCGAAGGCGCTCTTGAAGATGGTTTCCAGCATGGCTGGCACGTGCTCGATCTGGGTGCCGATCACGTACAGGGTCACGCCGATGTAGGCCAGGGTCTTGACCGGTACCAGCAGGTCCGACACCGCGGCAATGCGCTTGATGCCGCCGATGAAGGTGATGGCCAGCAGCACGGCGAGGACGATGCCGGTGTGCTTGGGGTCGAAGGCGAAGGCGTTCTGCAGCGAGTGGGTCACGGTGTACGACTGCAGGCCGATGAAGGCGAAGCCGTAGGTGACCAGCAGCAGGATCGAGAACACGATGGCCATGCTTTTCAGTTTCAGGCCGTGCTCGATGTAGTAAGCCGGGCCGCCACGGTACAGGCCGTCGCCGTCGGCGCGCTTGTAGACCTGGGCCAGGGTGCATTCGAAGAAGCTGCTGGACATGCCTACCAGTGCGGTAACCCACATCCAGAACACCGCGCCTGGGCCACCCAGGGTCACGGCAATACCGACACCGGCGATGTTACCGGCGCCAACACGGCCGGCCAGGCTCAGCATCAGGGCCTGGAACGAGCTCAGCTGGCCTGCCTGGCCACGCAGCGATTCTTTGAACACACTGAACATGTGAGCGAAGTGACGGAACTGGACGAACCGGGAACGGATGGTGAAGTAGCTACCCAGCCCCACGATCAGCACGATGAGCAGTTTCCCCGAGAGGAAATCGTTGAGTACTTCGAGCATTGGAAAATGACCTCGATTCTTATTGTTCGTGTGGAATGACCAGCGGATGGCAGGCACACCGCTATTCGTTGGCGCGCATGGTTGGCTATGACAAGAGCGGTTACAATTTCGCGGGTTGCTCCAATTTGGTGCGAATTGCTGCTACACTGGCGTCATTCGCGTCACCTGGGTTCCGTGTCATGAGCGATAATTTCGCTACCAACCTCAAATTTGCCTGCAGTCATTACCGCTCTATCTCCGAAGTTTGCCGCCAGCTCTCGATCAATCGCGCCCAGTTCAACAAGTACCTGAGCGGGCAGAGCCGTCCGACGGCTTTCAACCTCAAGCGCATCAGCGATTTCTTCGGCGTCGAAGAATACGAGCTGAATTTGCCGCCCGAGCAGTTCAGCCAGCTGATCGGAGCCCGCGCACCTGCGTTGGTGGAACAACCTGGCGACCCGATCAGCGAGCTGTTCCGCCCGTTGCACGATCACGGCGGCAACCTGTCGCGCTATTGCGGCTATTACCTGGAGTATTCCAACTGCCTGTCGGTGCCGGGCACCGTCCTGGTGTCGCTGGTGCACTTGTGGGAGGAGCGTGGGCGTTTCCTGTTCGAGCGTGAGGAGCGCCAGGAGCGCTCCAGCACCATCGACCACCATGCCGAGGTGCGTTGCCGTTACCTGGGCGCGGCGTTCCAGCTGCAGGACCGGATGTTCCTGGTCGACTACGAGTCGCTGACCTTCAATGAGATGAGCCACACCATCCTCATCCCCAGTTTCAAAAGCCGCATCACTCGCCTGAACGGCTTGAAGGCGGGCGTATCCAGTGGTGACCGACGCAACCCGGCGTGCACCCGGGTGGTGTGGGAGTACCTGGGTGAGCAGATCAATCGGGCCAGCATCTTCCGCCAGGTGAAACTGTACCAGCCGGATGATCCGCGTATAGATGACGATATACGTGAGCGGTTGAGTGAGCGGCCGTTGCGTAACAGCCTGTTCGAGATCGAGTAACGCTCAACGCCTCAAGCAGTGTCGAGGATGAACGTGGCTACCGCATCGGCCACCTGGTCTGCGATGGCTGGTGTACTGCGCAGATGTGCCGCGATGCCATGGTCGCAGTCTGTCAGAAACAGGCATTGCAAACGCGACGGTGAAACGGCCCTGATCAAGGCGAGGGTAACTTCTTCCGGGATCGGGCTGTAGCGTTCAGTGCCGGCAAGCCACAGGTTGCCAGCGCTGGTTCCGGGTGTTTGGCCGAATTTCTGTGAATTGAGGCCGTCGTACTCGCCGATCACCAACATTACCTTCCCTTGAAACTGGTTGAGGAAGGCATAGCTGTCGCTCAGCAGAAAACCAAAAGGCTGGCTGATGGCTGCTGTAAATGCCGGGCCGAACGGCGCAGGGTGGGCTTGGTCTGGATAGACTGCCGGGCAGATCAGTACGATTTTGTCCACTTGAGGCAACTTTGCTGCAAGCTTGAGCGTGATTGCCGCGCCAAGACTATGGCCTATGAGCGTTCGACATCGCGGTGCAATATGCGCGTGGAAGCGCAGTGCTTCATCAAGGTTGGTCGCCAATGATGGCGATACTGCGCCTGGCTCGGCGGCGAGGCTATGGCCTGACAGATTACCGGTAAGTGAACCAATGCCTGCAGCTTGCAGGCGGTAGAGCAGGGGGTTGAGCCGGGTAAAGTCGGAGCGCGCGCCTCCCAGGACGAATGCTGGGGCTGCGCGCTCGACATCAGGTACCAGCAACCGCGCCTGTTGCTGGTAGTTTCCGAAAACTTCATCGATGAATAATTCTGTACCCGGTGCGGGCTCGTCGAACTGCCATTGCAGCCGTTGAGAAGAACTCTTTTGGAAGTGCATGGTAGTTTTCTGGAAGAGCCAATGATTGGTGCCACGGTCACGCAGAACAGGCTAGTCGATACCGTTACCTTGCGCGATTGTCCTTTGCTTTAAGGCACTGTGTGAAACGCCCTGGCTGGCAAGTGGCGAACCTATTATTCAATGCAGTTTTGCTGTGGCATGGAAGTCAGCTCTTCCTGCAGCCTTATAGGGGGATTTCAGCTTGTGGCGGTTTTTGACTGGAATTACCCACGCTGTGGCAGTGAACAGGCCCGGTGTTGGACTTCCCGGGCGGGAAACCGCAAAATGACCCCTTTCCCTTGATCAACCTCTCCGGATCTGTTGACTCTATGCGTATGCGCCTAATGCTGTTGGGTGGTGGCAATGCCCTCGGGCAAGCGCTGATTCGTCTTGGGGCCGAGGAGGACATCGCTTTCCTGGCGCCGCGCCCGCCCGAAAACGGCTGGACCCCGGCCAGCCTTACCCAGTTGCTCGATGACCATCGCCCCGACGCGCTGGTCAACCTGGCCTACTACTTCGACTGGTTCCAGGCCGAGACGGTCAGCGAGCAACGCCTGGCCCTGCAGGAGCGGGCGGTGGAGCGCCTGGCGGAACTGTGCCAGCACCACCAGATCACCCTGGTGCAGCCTTCCAGCTACCGGGTATTCGATGGTTCGCGGGCCACGGCCTACAGCGAAAAGGACGAACCGGTGCCGCTGGGCCTGCGCGGCCAGGCACTGTGGCGCATCGAACAGAGCGTGCGTGCGGCTTGCCCGCAACATGTGCTGCTGCGCTTTGGCTGGTTGCTCGATGAAAGCATCGACGGCGCGCTGGGCCGCTTCCTGACCCGCGCCGAGCAACCGCAGGAATTGCTGCTGGCCGATGACCGGCGCGGCAACCCGACACCGGTCGACGATGCCGCCCGGGTCATCCTGTCGGTGCTCAAGCAGCTGGATTGCAATGCGCCGCTGTGGGGCACCTACCATTACGCCGGCAACGAGGCGACCACGCCGCTGGCGCTGGGCCAGGCGATCCTCGCCGAGGCCGGCCATTATCGCCAGCTGGCGGTACAGGCGCCGACGCCTCAGGCACATGCCGCGCGGCCGGATGCCAGCGAAGAGCCGCAGCACGCCGTGCTGGCCTGCAAGAAAATCCTTCACACCTTCGGCATCAAGCCGCGTGCCTGGCGCGCTGGCTTGCCGCCCCTACTGGACCGGTTCTACCGCCATGGCTGACGCCCCCATCCTGATCACCGGCGGTGCCGGCTTCATTGGCTCCCACCTGTGCGATGCGTTGTTGGACAAAGGCTACGCCGTACGCATTCTCGACGACTTCTCCACCGGCCGGCGCGACAACCTGCAGGTCGATCACCCACGGCTGCAGCTGATCGAAGGCGATGTTGCCGATGCCGCGCTGGTGACCCAGGCGGCGGCCGGCTGCGGTGCCGTGGTACACCTGGCAGCGGTGGCCTCGGTACAGGCCTCGGTCGAGGACCCGGTGCGGACCCACCAGAGCAATTTCATCGGCACCCTCAACGTCTGCGAAGCCATGCGCGTGCACGGCCTGCGCCGGGTGTTGTTCGCCTCCAGCGCAGCGGTATATGGCAACAATGGCGAAGGCGAATCGATTGCCGAAGACACCCCCAAGGCGCCGCTGACGCCCTATGCCGTGGACAAGCTGGCCAGTGAGCAGTACCTGGACTTCTACCGTCGCCAGCATGGCCTGGAGCCGGTGGTGTTCCGCTTCTTCAATATCTTCGGGCCGCGTCAGGACCCGTCCTCGCCTTACTCCGGAGTGATCAGCATCTTTTCCGAACGCGCGGTGCAGGGCTTGCCGATCACGGTGTTCGGCGACGGCGAGCAGACGCGGGACTTCCTCTACGTGGGTGACCTGGTACAAGTGATGGTGCAGGCGCTGGAGCAGGCCCAGGTCGAGGAGGGCGCGGTGAACATCGGCCTCAACCAGGCCACCTCGCTGAACCAGTTGCTGGCGGCGCTGAAGACGGTGGTCGGTAGCTTGCCGCCGATCAGCTACGCGGCGGCGCGTTCGGGTGACATTCGCCATTCGCGGGCGGATAACCAGCGCTTGCTGGCGCGGTTCGACTTCCCGCAGGCGACGCCGATCGTCGAGGGCTTGGCGCGGCTTCTGGGTAAGGGCTGACATCTCCGGGGGCACTATGCGCCCCTATCGCGATGCAAGGCCGCTCCTACCGCGACCGCGAAACTTCGGCTTGCGTGCCCCTCGGCCCCGCGCGCCCCTGTAGGAGCGGCCTTGCGTCGCGATAGGGGCGCATAGTGCCCCCGATAATCACGGATGCTGCACCACTTTGCGCTGGCAATCCTCGGCCGCCAGCACTCGCCCATCGCGGCTTCGAACCTGCAATATCTCCAGCGCCTGCCCGGTAACACCCTCCACCAACGCCGAACGCGCCTCACCGGGTTCGAACAGAAACCGCTCGCCCCATTGCCTCAAGCCGACCACCACCGGAAACACTGATCGGCCTTTCTCGGTCAGCACGTACTCCTTGTAGGCACTGCCATCCGATGCCGGTTGCAGTGTCAGCAGCCCGCTCTCCACCAGCAGCTTCAGGCGTGACGCAAGGATGTTCTTCGCCAACCCCAGGTTTTTCTGGAATTCACTGAAGCGCCGCAGACCATCAAAGGCATCGCGCAGAATCATCAGCGCCCAGCGATCACCCAGCACCTCCAGGGCCCTTGCCACCGGGCAGCGTGCGTTGTTTTCATCGAGCATTGTGGCCAACCTGTCCTGATCGTCTGGTTGCAGATTAAAACCACATTTGCTAGAAAGCCAGCATGTGGTTTCAATTAGAAACCAGATTGGCGAGGCCCATCCTATGCCCCCTGTGCTGACACGCTGGACAACACTGCTGCTCGCCATTACCAGCGCCATGGCCGTGGCGACCGTGTATTTCGCCCAGCCGTTGCTCGAGTCGATGGCCAACGACCTGGGCGTGGCGCAGCAGCGAATCGGTTGGGTCGTTGGCGCAACGCAGGCGGGCTACGCGCTGGGGCTGCTTATGATCGTGCCATTGGCCGACCTGATCGACCGCAAGCGCTTGTTGCTTGGGCTGCTACTGTTCTCGGCCCTGGCATTGGTCGGTGTAAGCCAGGCTCCCAACTGGCCGCTGCTGTTGCTGGCGCTGGCCATTACCGGGCTGATGGCGGTCATGGTGCAGGTCATGGTGGCGCATGCGGCGAGCCTTGCCGCAGCCGGCCAGCAAGGGCAAGCCGTGGGCATGGTCACCAGTGGGGTGGTGCTGGGGATATTGCTGGCGCGGTTGGCCTCGGGCGGGCTTGCCGACCTGGCAGGGTGGCGCAGTGTGTACCTGATAGCCGCAGGGCTGCTGCTGGTGCTGGCCCTGGTGCTGTGGCGCAGCTTGCCTTCGGCGCCGCCGGTGGCGCTGCGGTCTGGCTACCGAGCGCTGATCGTGGCCCAGTTCAGCTTGTATCGGCATGACCGGCTGCTACGCCAGCGCGGAATGTTCGGTGTGTTGATCTTCGCCGCGTTCAGCGTGCTGTGGAGCGCCATGGTCATGCCCCTGGGTGCCGCGCCATTGGCATTGAGCCACACCGAGATCGGCCTGTTCGGCATCGCCGGTGTGGCCGGCACGCTGGCGGCAGCGCGCGCCGGCCGCCTGGCCGACCAGGGGCTGGGGGAGCGCACCACCGGGGTGGCGCTGGCCCTGCTGACACTGTCGTGGCTGCCAACGGCCTTGGTCGGGCAGTCGCTGACGCTGTTCGTGTTGGGTGTGCTGATGCTGGATGTTGCCGTGCAGGCGGTGCATGTCACCAACCAGAGCCTGTTGCTGGCCGGGCGCAGCGCTATGGCCAGCCGCTTGATCGGCGCCTACATGGGTTGCTATTCGCTGGGCAGTGGGCTGGGGGCGGTGCTGGCGAGCTGGGTGTTTGCCCATTGGGGGTGGGCTGCGGTGTGTGGCCTGGGCATGGCCATCAGCACGCTCGCGCTGGGGTATTGGCTGTGGCTACGACGGGCGAGGGCGGCCGAAGCCGCCCTGCAGGGTTCAGGTCAGAACTTGTAGCCAAGGCCGACCATGTACACCCATGGGTCGACTTCGACGTCGACCTTGGTCTTGCTGAAGCCCAGGGCGGATGGGCCGTCGACGGTGGCTTTGGTGTCGATGTCGACGTACCAGACCGCGGCGTTGACCAGCAGGTTGTCGGTGAGCATGTAGTCCATGCCCAGCTGGCCGGCGATACCGACCGAGTCCTGCAGTTTCAGGTTGCTGAAGCCCTGCTGCTTGCGAGCGCTGCTGAGGTCTTCATCGAAGAACAGGGTGTAGTTGATGCCCACGCCAGCATACGGCTGGAATCTGGAGCTGGGCTCCATCGGGTAGTACTGCAGCGACAGGGTCGGTGGCAGTTGCTTGATGTCTGCCAGCTTGCCATCCAGGCCGCCGCCCAGGCCCTTGACGCCGACGGTGTGCTTGAACGGGGTGGCAGCCAGCAGCTCCAGGCCGACGTGGTCGGTGAGCATGTAGGCGAAGGTCAGGCCCAGCTGGGTGTCGCTGTCCAGGGTAGCCTTGGTACCCGAAACCTTGTTGCCATCGAACTTGAGGTCGCCACTGCTTTCGTTGGGAGCGGTGGTGATGGCGCCGGCGCGCAGGATCATATCGCCTGCCTGATAGGCGTGGGCGGCGGGTGCGGCGAGCGCAAGGGCCACGAGTGAGGCGCCGAGCAAGGTCTTGTTCATGGAAGCTCCCAGAGGACGTGAGTAATCGAGTGGCCCAATGGTACGGATGCGTTTGAACAGAAAGTTTGACCCAGCTCAAAGAAGCGTCGTCACGAATTCGAAACAGTTCTCACTTCAGCTCATAAGCGTATATTTTCTCGGCTTCCATCTGGTAGCCGGCATCCGCCAGTTCGCTGGTGGAGGCTCTAACCTGCAGCTTTCCCTCGATCCAGTAAGGCTGGTAGAGGTCTTCGATGCGCACGCCCATTTCGCTGAAGATGTGTACGATCTGGTTCGACGGCGGCGGCGGCACATGAATGCACGCGCCGTAGTAGGGGACCAGCAGGAACTCGGTGGTGCGGCCTTCTTCGCTCACCTCCAGCGGCACGATGTAGCCGGGCAGCTTGATCTGCTGGCCGTCGAGGCTTTTTACCACCGGTGCATCGGGGGCCTGCTGGCGCGCCGCAGGTGCCGATTCGGCGGACAGCGCGTTGCCGAGCTGCGACATGTCGTGCAGCGGCGCGAGTTGCGGCGGAATGACCGGGGCGCCCTCGGGGATCAGCGAAGGCCAGTCCAGCTCGCGCGGTTCGGCGGCCCACAGCGGCATTGCGACAGTCAGCAGCAGGGTCAGCAGTGTGTGCAGTGCCGGCTTCTTCGCGGGCGTGCCCGCGAACAAGGCCGTGAGGTTTCGGATCATTACGGCTCTCACAAATGTATCGACAGGCCATCGGCCAGCGACTGCCGATAGGCCCGCCACGCCGGCACGCTGCCCATCAGCAGCGCAGCCCCCAGGATGATAGCCAGCAATGTCCACTCATGGGCACTGGGCAGGGCCAGCGGCAGGTATAAACCATAGTTGGCTTGCACATAGCCCTGCGCCAGGGCGATACCGGCATACAGCAAGCCAAGCCCGGCGACGATCCCGACCGCTGCCAGCGACAGGGCCTCCAGCACCAGCAGCCCGGCGATGTGCCACGGCCTGGCACCAACCGAGCGCAAGATCGCCATTTCCCGCCGACGCTCGTTCAGGCTGGTGAGGATCGCCGTGAGCATGCCGATCAAACCGGTCAGCACGACGAACAGCGACACCACGAACAACGCCTGCTCGGCAGTCCCCATCAGGCTCCACAATTCCTGCAGGGCCACCCCGGGCAGGATTGCCAGCAATGGCTCGTTGCGGTATTCGTTGATCTCCCGCTGCAGGCTGAAGGTGGCGATCTTGTTGTTCAGGCCAAGCATGAATGCAGTGATGGCGGCAGGTTGCAGGTCCATGGTGCGCGCTTGCTCGGCGCTGATGCGCCCGGCACCACGGGCTGGTACGCCGTTGTGCCAGTCGATGTGGATGGCTTCCATGCCGCCCAGGCTGATATGCAGGGTACGGTCAACCGGCGTGCCGGTGCGCTTGAGCACGCCGACCACGGTGAACGGTTTGTCGTCGTGCTTGACCAGGCTGACCGCGGCCACGCCATGGGCCAGTACCAGCTTGTCGCCAAGCTTGTAGTGCAACGCATCAGCCACTTCGGCACCCAGTACCACCTCGAACGGGTCATCGGCAAATGCGCGGCCCTGGCTGAGCTCCAGGTGCTGGCGACGGCCGTACTGGTAATGGCTGAAGTAGTCAGCGGTGGTGCCCATTACCCGATAGCCCCGGTGCGAGTCGCCCAGCGAGATGGGGATGGCCCATTTCACCCGCGGGTCCTTGGCGTAGTGCTGGTAGCTGTCCCAGCGGATGTTGTTGGTGGCGTTGCCGATGCGAAACACCGAGTACAGCAGCAGGTTCACCGAGCCGGAGCGGGCACCGACGATCAGGTCGGTGCCGCTGATGGTGCTGGCGAAGCTGGCGCGGGCCTCGGTACGCACCCGCTCCACGGCCAGCAACAGGCATACCGAGAGGGCGATGGCAAAGGCGGTGAGCAACGCGGTGAAGCGGCGGTTGGCCAGGCTGGCCAAGGCAAGGCGAAGCAGGTACATCAGGCCTCCCGGGGCTTGGCGGCACGGTTGAGTTCGGCCAGCGACAGGTGGCGGTCGAACAGCGGCGCCAGGCTCTGGTCATGGCTGACGAACAGCAGGCTGGCACCGGCGGCGCGGCATTCATCGAACAGCAGGCGGATGAAGGCTTCGCGGGTGTCGGCGTCCAGCGCCGAGGTCGGTTCGTCGGCGATCACCAGCTCGGGCTGGCCGATCAGCGCGCGGGCGGCGGCCACCCGTTGCTGCTGGCCGATCGACAGGCTGTCGGCGCGGCGGGCGAGCAGCATCGGGTCGCCCAGGCCAAGATGGGCCAGCAACGTGCCGGCCGCCTGGTCGACACTGCCATGGCGCTGCTCGGCACGGGCCTTGCGGCTGCGCGAGAAGCGGCAGGGCAGCTCGACGTTCTCACGTACCGAGAGGAATGGCAGCAGGTTGAATTGCTGGAAGATATAGCCGGTGTGGTCAACCCGGAAGCGGTCACGGGCGCCTTGGCCCAGGCTGCCGAGGTCCTGGCCGAGCAACTGGATGCGGCCCTCGGCTGGCACATTCACCCCACCCAGCAAACCGAGCAAGGTGGTTTTGCCGCTGCCGCTGGGGCCCTTGAGGAACAGGGCCTCGCCAGCTTCCAGGTGGAACGCCGGTATGTCCAGCAGCGCTGGCTGGCCTGGCCAGGCGAACACCAGGTCATGCAGTTCGATCAACGGCTGGCGCATTCAGAACGCGACCGCTGCCTTGGCCGGCGTGGCTTCCACGCCCTTCTGGCCGTTGCGGCCGATCAGCTGCACGTTGATTTTCTGCGTGGCCGGGAAGGCCTTGAACAGCGGCGCGAGGTCCAGTTGCGCCAGTTTGTCCGGGCTGGCGCAGGTCAGCTGGTAATGGGCGCCGATGTCGCTGTGCGAGTGCTCGTGGTCATGTTCATCGCCTTCGTCGTCGGCTTTCGGGGCGTCACCGAACAGCGGGCTTTCCAGCTCTTGCTGGTCTTCCTTGCAACCGGCGGCAGCCGCCAGGCCGAACAGTTTCAGCGGCTGTTCGAGTTGCTGACGCACTGCCGCGACCTTGGCTTTGTCGGCATCGCTGCTGGCGGCGTGTTCGAAGCCGACCAGGTTCATGGCCGGGCTGTCCAGCTCCAGTTCAAGGGTGTTGCCATCGAGCACGGCATTGAGCCTGGCCACGCCATGCTCGTGGGCCCCAAGGGTGCCGTGGGCGTGGTCATGATCGTGGTCATCGTCGTGGGCTTGGGCCACGGCCAGTGGCAACAAGGCGAAGGGCAGGGCGAGCAGCAGGCGGCGCATGGACGACTCCGGGACGGCTGGAAGATGTGGTTATGTTATAACAACTTTTCTGCGCGCTGCCAGCCTGCGTGGCGCAGGTTTCATGTTCGGGTAGCATGGTTGCATTGACCTGGGTTCAAGGAATGCATCATGAGAATTCGTGGACAGATCGGTGACTGGCCGGTGGACCTGACCATCGAGCTGCAGCCGGAAGAGTGGGCGCAACTGCGGCGCCAAGAGGAGCCGGTGCTGGCGCAGACGGCTGCGGCGGCAACGGTGGCACCGCCGCGCCAGGATGACGGGCAATGGACGGCGGCGCGCGACGTGTTGCGCCTGGCGGGGCAGATGAGCGGGCCGGAGTTGCTCGACCGCCTGGAAGGGTTGGCCGGGAGTACGGCAGCAGGTAAACGGCTGCTGGTGCGCTTGCGGCACAGCAGCGAGGTGAAGGTGGAAAGTGGCGTGGATGCGCCGGTTTATCACTGGGTGGGGTGAGCTTTTTCGGGAATTCGGGGCAGCTTTGCAGCCCATCGCGACCACGCCCCTGCAAGGGAGCGGCGAATCATCTGCGTAGGCCGTCCCTGTAGGAGCGGCCTTGTGTCGCGATGGGCCGCAAAGCGGCCCCAACATGCTCAGAACATTGCCGCCGAAAGCTTGCGACGGTACACGCTGACCAGCGGGTGGTCGCCACCGAGCAACTCGAACACCTGCAGCATCGCCTTCTGTGGCAAGCCGTTTTCATAACCACGGTTGCGCTGGAACAGCTTCAGCAACCCCTCCAGCGCCGCCTCATACTGCTGGCGCGCCAGCTGCTGCACGCTCAGCTGGTAGGCGGCCTCGTCATCCTGCGGGTTCTGCGCCAGGCGGCTCTTCAGGTCAGCCACTTCCGGCAGGCTGGCGGCCTGGCGCAGGAAAGTCAGCTGGGCCTTGGCACCGGCCAATGCAGCCTTGTGCTCGTCAGTCTTGACTGCGTCCAGCACCACCTGGGCTTCACCCAGCTCACCGCGTTCGGCCAGGCAGCGGGCGTACAGGATCAACGCCTCGGCATTGCTGTTGTCCTCTCCGAGCAACGCCTGCAGCAGCGCCTCGGCCTCGGCAAAGCGGCTTTCGGCGAACAGCGCCTTGGCCTGCTCCAGCGGCGAGGCGGTAGGTGCGGCAGGCAGCTGCACGTGCGGCTCGAGCATGGCGCGGATCGCCGACTCCGGCTGGGCACCGGCAAAACCGTCCACCGGCTGGCCATCCTTGAACAGCACCACGGTCGGCAGGCTGCGGATGCCGAACTGGGCAACCACCTGTTGCTCCACGTCGCAGTTGATCTTGGCCAGCAGCAGCTCGCCCTGGTAGCCCTCGGCGATCTTCGCCAGCAGCGGCATCAGCGCCTTGCAGGGCGCGCACCACTCGGCCCAGAAGTCGACCAGTACCGGCTTGTGGAAGGAGTTCTCGATCACCAGCTGCTGGAAGGTGGCATCGGTGGCGTCGAAAATGTACGGCGTGTCTTGGCTCATCGCGACTCTCGCAAACTCATCAATGGCACCACTATAAGGTGTCGCGGCTGGCGTGGTACAGGCTGACCCGGCGGAATTCGTGTGGCTCGGCCAGGTCCGGCAGGGTCAAGGCTTCGAGCACCCCCAGTTGCTGGTAGAGCGGGTGGCTGAAGTCGCGCACCCGCGAGTCGGCCACCAGCGCCTGACGGCCGCGGTCGAGGAAGGCGTCCAGCAGCGGCAGGTTGGCGCGGTCATACAGTACATCGGCGACCAGAATCAGGTCGAAGCGGTCGTCTTCGGCGAAGAAATCACGGCTGTAACCCAGCTCCACCCCGTTCAGCGCGGCATTCGCCCGGCAGGCATCGAGGGCCAGCGGGTCGAGGTCGCAGGCCACCACCTCCAGCGCACCGGCGCGGGCGGCAGCAATGCCAGCGATGCCGGAGCCGGCGCCAAAGTCCAGCACGCGCTTGCCAGCTACCCACTGCGGGCGCTCGGCCAGGTAACGGGCCATGGCCAGGCCGCTGGCCCAGCAGAAGCTCCAGTAGGGCGGGTCTTCGAGAATACGCCGGGTCTCTTCGCTGCTGAAGGCGCGGTCCATGTTCTGATCATCGACCAGCCACAGCTTCAGCTCGCAGCCGGGCAGCTCGCTGACGACCAGGCGCGCCTCGCCGATCAGGCTGCTGAGCGCCTGTTGCAGGGCAAGCGGCGCCACTTATGGCGCCTTCTCGAAACGCAGCGGGCCGGTGGCCTGGGTCTGGGCCTGGGTAATACGCACGGGCGGCAGGTGCAGGATCAGTTGACCGGAGCGGCTGGCGCGGCCGCGCAGTTCGACCCGGGCACCGGCGGGGAAGGCCTCGGGGTTGAAGCGCAGCTGGTAGGGCAGGGCCTGGCCGGTGCCGGTCAGGTTGCTGCTGGCCAGCAGGCGCTGCGGGCGGTCGCGCTCGTCGATGACCAGCAAGGCCAGTTCGACCTCGGCCCCGGCCGGGATTTCCAGCAAGGTGCCGCTCAGCTCGCGCTGGTAGGCTGGCAGCGGGCCCGGTACGTTGGCCGGTTTGGCCACCCGGGCCGGCGTGGGCGCCGCAGGGGTATCGGGCTTCGGCCTGTCGCTGCCACAGGCGGCGAGCAAGGCGGCGGCGCACAGCACGACGAGCGCTCGGTAGTGCATGGGGTTGTCCTTCACGGGCAGATTTCCCATGGATGTTAACCCCTTTGGCTTGTCTTGCCAGTGGGATGCGCTACCATGGCCCTCCCTTTTTTTGTTGCCTGCCACCATGCACTGTCCCTTTTGCGGTGCCAACGACACCAAGGTCATCGACTCTCGCCTCGTTGCCGAGGGCGAGCAGGTGCGCCGCCGCCGCGAATGCGTGGCCTGTGGCGAGCGCTTCACCACCTTCGAAACGGCCGAACTGGTGCTGCCCCGGCTGATCAAGCAGGACGGCACGCGCCAGCCTTTCGACGAAGAAAAACTGCGCGCCGGCATGCAACGGGCACTGGAAAAACGCCCGGTCAGCGTCGAGCGCCTGGAAGCCGCGCTGGCCCACATCAAGAGCCGCCTGCGCGCCACCGGCGAGCGTGAAGTCAAGTCGCTGGTGGTGGGTGAAATGGTCATGGCCGAGCTGCGCAAGCTCGACGAAGTGGCCTACATCCGTTTTGCCTCGGTTTACCGGCGCTTCCAGGACCTCGACGAGTTCCGCGAAGAAATCGACCGTCTGGCGCGTGAGCCGGCCAAAGAGTGACCATGCCCAACCAGACTGCCATCCTTGATGCCCACTACATGGCCCGCGCGCTGCAGCTGGCGCGCAAGGGCCTGTACAGCACTCATCCGAACCCGCGTGTCGGCTGCGTGATCGTGCGCGATGGCGAAGTGGTCGGCGAGGGCTGGCACGTGCGTGCCGGCGAGCCGCACGCCGAAGTGCATGCCCTGCGCCAGGCTGGTGAACGTGCCCGGGGTGCCTGTGCCTACGTCACCCTGGAGCCGTGCAGCCACCATGGCCGCACGCCGCCGTGCGCCGAAGCGTTGGTCAAGGCCGGCGTGGCGCGGGTGGTCGCCGCCATGCAGGACCCTAACCCGCAAGTGGCAGGGCAAGGCCTGCAACGCCTGGCCGAGGCCGGCATCGAAGTGGCCAGCGGGGTGCTCGAGGGCGAGGCCCGCGCGCTCAACCCGGGCTTTCTCAAGCGCATGGAGCACGGCCTGCCGTTCGTTCGCGCCAAACTGGCGATGAGCCTGGACGGGCGCACGGCCATGGCCAGCGGTGAAAGCCAGTGGATCACCGGCCCGGCCGCCCGTTCTGCCGTGCAGCGCCTGCGCGCCCGCTCCAGCGTGGTACTGACCAGCGCCGCCAGCGTACTGGCCGACCATGCGCGCATGACCGTACGCGGTGCCGAGCTGGGCCTGGATGCCGAAGCCACCGCCCTGGCGCTCAGCCGTGCACCGCTGCGCGTGCTGGTCGATGGCCGCCTGCGCCTGCCGCTGGACGCACCGTTCTTCCAGGCCGGCCCGGCCCTGGTGGTGTGCGCTGTCGCGGATGACCCGCGCTATGCCGCTGCCGGCCACGAACTGCTCAGCCTGCCGGGCAATAATGGCCAGGTCGACCTGCCCGCGCTGCTGCAGGCCCTGGCTGCCCGTGGCGTCAACGAAATCCTGCTGGAAGCCGGGGCCGGCCTGGTCGGTGCCTTTGCCCGGCAGGGCCTGATCGACGAGTACCAGTTGTTCGTCGCCGGCACCTTCCTCGGCTGCCATGCCCGCCCGCTGCTGGACTGGCCAATGGACAAGATGAGCGAAGCGCCGCGGCTGAAAATTACCGGAATGCGCGCAGTGGGCGATGACTGGCGGGTCACGGCCGTACCCCTGCCGGCGCCCGGCGTATAATGCCCGGCTTGCCCTGCGCAAACCGTTTTTGAGGAAGACCCAATGTTCACCGGCATCATCGAATCCATCGGCACCATCCGCAGCCTGACCCCCAAGGGGGGGGACGTGCGCGTCTACGTCGAAACCGGCAAGCTCGACCTGGCTGACGTCAAGCTCGGCGACAGCATTGCCGTCAATGGCGTGTGCCTGACGGCCGTCGAATTGCCGGGCGACGGCTTCTGGGCCGACGTCAGCGTCGAGACCCTCAAGCGCACCGCTTTCATCGACCTCAAGAGCGGCAGCAAGGTCAACCTGGAAAAGGCCCTGACCCCCACCACCCGCCTGGGCGGGCACCTGGTCAGCGGCCACGTCGACGGGGTTGGCGAAATCATCTCGCGCAGCGATAACGCCCGCGCCATCCAGTTCCGTGTGCGTGCACCGAAGGAACTGGCCAAGTACATCGCCCACAAGGGTTCGATCACCGTCGACGGCACCAGCCTGACGGTCAACGAGGTCAATGGCGCCGAGTTCGAGCTGACCATTGTCCCGCACACCCTGTCCGAAACCATCATGGCCGACTACCGTGCAGGGCGTCGGGTAAACCTTGAGGTCGACTTGCTGGCCCGTTACCTGGAGCGTTTGCTGCTGGGTGACAAGGCCGCCGAACCGAGCAAGGGCAGTGGCATTACCGAAAGCTTCCTGGCCGCCAACGGCTTCTTGAAATCCTGATTGAGAAGGGGGTGCCGCGTGGCGCTCAACAGCATCGAAGAACTGGTCGAAGACATCCGCCAGGGCAAAATGGTCATCCTCATGGATGACGAAGATCGTGAAAACGAAGGCGACATCATCATGGCCGCCGAGTGCTGCCAGCCTGAGCACATCAACTTCATGGCCAAGCACGCCCGCGGCCTGATCTGCATGCCGATGACCCGCGAGCGTTGCGAAACGCTGAAGCTGCCGCTGATGGCGCCGCGCAACGGCTCCGGCTTCGGCACCAAGTTCACCGTGTCGATCGAAGCCGCTGAAGGCGTCACCACCGGCATTTCCGCCGCCGACCGTGCACGTACCGTGCAGGCCGCCGCCGCCAAGGATGCCAAGGCCGAAGACATCGTCAGCCCTGGCCACATCTTCCCGCTGATGGCCCAGCCCGGCGGCACCCTGGCCCGCGCCGGCCATACCGAGGCGGCCTGCGACCTGGCGCGCATGGCCGGTTTCGAGCCGAGCGGGGTGATCTGCGAGGTGATGAACGACGACGGCACCATGTCGCGCCGCGCCGAGCTGGAAGTGTTTGCCGCCGAACATGGCCTGAAGATCGGCACCATCGCCGACCTGATCCACTACCGCATGATCCACGAGCGCACCGTGCAGCGCGTTTCCGAGCAACTGATCGAGAGCGAGCTGGGCGAATTCAACCTGGTCACCTACCGTGACGCGGTCGAAGGCGACGTGCACATGGCGCTGACCCTGGGCAAGATCTGCGCCGAAGAGCCGACCCTGGTGCGCGTGCACAACATGGACCCGCTGCGCGACCTGCTGCTGGTCAAGCAGCCGGGCCGCTGGAGCCTGCGCGCCGCCATGGCCGCGGTGGCCGAGGCCGGCAGCGGCGTGGTACTGCTGCTGGGCCACCCGCTGGACGGCGACGTACTGCTGGCGCACATCCGCGAAAGTGCCGGCGAAGCGCCGGTCAAGGCGCCGACCACCTACAGCACCGTGGGTGCCGGTTCGCAGATCCTGCGTGACCTGGGTGTGCGCAAGATGCGCCTGATGAGTTCGCCGATGAAGTTCAACGCGATATCCGGATTCGATCTGGAAGTTGTAGAATACGTGCCCTCCGAGTGACTTGAGGCGGCATTTGCGCCCTCCAGCTCGAGTCCATACCCCTGTCGAGGCCGCCAGCAAGCGGCCTCGCTCTTGAAGATGAGAATATCGGAATGACCCTGAAGACCATCGAAGGTACCTTCATCGCCCCCAAAGGTCGCTATGCTTTGGTGGTTGGCCGCTTCAACAGCTTCGTAGTCGAAAGCCTGGTAAGCGGTGCCGTTGATGCCCTGGTACGCCACGGTGTCAGCGAAAGCGACATCACCATCATCCGTGCCCCGGGCGCGTTCGAAATCCCGCTGGTGGCACAGAAAGTCGCCCAGCAAGGTGCCTATGACGCGATCATCGCCCTGGGCGCAGTGATCCGTGGCGGTACCCCACACTTTGAATACGTAGCGGGCGAATGCACCAAGGGCCTGGCCCAGGTGTCCATGGAGTTCGGTGTTCCGGTGGCCTTCGGCGTGCTGACCGTCGACTCCATCGAGCAAGCCATCGAGCGTTCCGGCACCAAGGCCGGTAACAAAGGTGCTGAAGCTGCCCTGTCCGCTCTGGAAATGGTCAGCCTGCTGGCGCAGTTGGAGGCCAAGTGATTAGCGACGAAAGCGATCGTTTCAACCCGCGCGATCCAAAACCTGCGGATGCCGGCAAGCCGTCGAAGAGCGCCAAGCGCCGCGAGGCCCGCAAGCTCGCGACCCAGGCGCTGTACCAGTGGCACATGGCGCAGCATTCGCTGAACGAGATCGAAGCGCAATTCCGGGTCGATAACGATTTTTCCGATGTCGATGGCGCCTATTTCCGCGAGATCCTGCATGGGGTCCCGGCGATCAAGAGCGAAATCGACAGCGCCCTGAAGCCATGCCTCGACCTGCCGCTGGAAGAGCTCGACCCGGTCGAGCTGGCCGTGCTGCGCCTGTCCACCTGGGAGTTCATCAAGCGCGTCGACGTACCGTACCGCGTGGTGATCAACGAGGGTGTCGAGCTGGCCAAGGTGTTCGGTGCCACCGACGGCCACAAGTTCGTCAACGGTGTGCTGGACAAGCTGGCGCCGAACCTGCGCGAAGCAGAAGTCAAGGCGAACAAGCGCTGATCCTGGCGCCGCTAGCCCATGGGTGAGTTCGAACTGATCAACCATTACTTCGCCGCCGCGCCTTGTGCGCAAGGTGGCGAGGGCGTGGCGCTGGGTATCGGCGACGACTGTGCCCTGCTGGACCTTCCCCCTGGCGAGCAACTGGCGGTGTCCACCGACACCCTGGTGGCCGGCGTGCATTTCCCTGCGGTGTGCGATCCGCTTCTGCTGGGCCAGCGGTCGTTGGCCGTGGCGGCCAGTGACCTGGCGGCCATGGGCGCGACTGCCATAGGCTTCACCCTTGCGCTGACCTTGCCCGACGTCGGCCCCGACTGGCTCGAGGCATACGCCAACGGCCTCAGCCGCATGGCCCATCGCTGCCGCATGAGCCTGATCGGCGGTGACACCACCCGTGGCCCGTTGAGCATCACCGTGACCGTATTCGGCCGTGTGCCCGTCGGCCAGGCCTTGCGCCGCAGCGGCGCAAGGCCTGGCGACCTGCTGTGCGTGGGCGGTTCGCTGGGCAAGGCCGCCGGTGCGTTGCCGTTGGTGCTGGGTGAGCGACAGGCGCCTGCTGAGCAGGCCAAGCCGCTGCTGCGCCACTACTGGGCGCCGATGCCGCAGTTGACCCTCGGCACCTGGCTGCGAGGCCGCGCTACGGCTGCGCTGGATATCTCCGACGGCCTGCTCGCCGATTGTGGCCATATCGCCAAGGCATCCGGGGTCGCCCTCGAGGTGAACCTGGCCCAGGTACCAGTGTCTGCTGAGGTGGAGGCACTACTGGGTCGTGAGGCCGCACTGCAGGCGGCGCTTAGCGGCGGCGATGACTACGTGCTGGCCTTTACCCTGCCGCGTGAAACACTTGCGCCGCTGACGGGCCTGGGTTTCATCGAAGTGCATGTCATTGGCCGTGTGGTCGAAGGGCAGGGCGTGACCTTGCGCGATGCGCAGGGCCGTGACATCACCCCCGCACAACGCGGCTACCAACATTTCAGGGAGACACCGTGACCGATCACCCCAACCAGGTGCCTGCGGAGTTCGTTCCGCCCTCGGTCTGGCGCAACCCATGGCACTTCATTGCCTTTGGTTTCGGCTCCGGCACCTTGCCCAAGGCCCCGGGTACCTGGGGCTCGCTGGTCGCAATCCCGTTCATCCCGCTGTGGCAGATGCTGCCCGACTGGGGCTACTGGCTGCTGCTGGGCGTGAGCATGCTGTTCGGTTTCTGGCTGTGCGGCAAGGTTGCCACTGACCTGCGTGTGCATGACCATGAAGGCATCGTCTGGGACGAAATCGTCGGCATGTGGATAACCCTCTGGCTGGTGCCGGAAGGCTGGCAATGGCTGCTGGCAGGGTTCCTGATGTTCCGCTTCTTCGACATCCTCAAGCCGTGGCCGATCCGCTGGGTCGACCGCCACGTACATGGGGGTGTCGGGATCATGCTCGACGATATCCTGGCCGGTGTGTTCGCCTGGCTGGGCATGCAGGTGCTGGTGTGGGCGGTTGCCTGATTCGCCGGCGGTTGCCGACGCTGCTGCTGGCCATGCTGCTCAGCTTTGCGCCGTGGCTAGCGGCTGCCGAGCGGGTACCCGCTCAAATTCACCTGGTCAGCGAGCAGTGGCTCGACTACACCAACGCCGACGGTACCGGGGTGGCCTGGGATGTGCTGCGCAAGGTGTTCGAGCCGGCCGGGGTCAAGGTGCTCGCCCAGAGCGTGCCCTATAGCCGGGCGGTCGGGCTGGTCAAACGCGGCGAGGCGGATGCCTGGGTGGGGTCTTACAAGGAAGAGAACGCCGACAACCTGTATCCGCGTTGGCACTTCGACATGGACCACATCTACGCCCTGGGCCTGGCCAGCAAGCCCGTACCTACCCTGGAGAACATAGGCCAGTATCGTCTGGCCTGGGTGCGTGGCTACGACTTCGGCAGCTACCTGCCCAATATCCAGGATTCCCGCGAAGTGCAGCGCCGCGAGAGCATTCTGCCGATGCTCGAACATGACCGGGTGGACTTCTACATCGATGCGGCGGCCGAAGTCGATAACGTGCTCGGCCGGGCTTCCCAGCCCGAGCGTTTCCGCCGCACCCACATCGCCGAACTGCCGCTGTACCTGGCTTTTGCCCGCAGCGACAAGGCCAAGGCCCTGCGTGAGCTGTTCGACAAGCGCATGGCCGAGCTGGTGCGCAGCGGCGAACTGAAACCGATTTTCGAACGTTGGCAGCAGCCGTATCCGTTCGGTCCGGGCAGCAAGCCGCAATAGTGCCGAGGCAGAGCGCCTCAGCATCATGGCTGCTCCCTGCTAAGCATCGAACTTTTCGATCTTACCCCACGGTATTCAGCCAGCGCACAGCCCTCAACCTGCTGATACAATCGGCCCACGAGAAATTTCCTACTTATTCCAGGAGCACAACGTGCCCGTCGTCTTTGTTGCCGCCTCTAAACTCCCGACTCCCTTCGCGACCTTCACCATGCATGGTTTCCTCGACGAAGCCACGGGCCGTGAGCATGTGGTGCTCAGCCTGGGTGACATCGCGGACGGCCAGCCGGTGCTGGGGCGCCTGCACTCCGAGTGCCTGACCGGCGATGCCCTGTTCAGCCAGCGCTGTGACTGTGGCTCGCAACTGGAAGCGGCGTTGCAGGCCATCGCCCGCGAGGGCCGCGGCGTGCTGCTGTACCTGCGCCAGGAAGGCCGTGGCATTGGCCTGCTGAACAAGATCCGCGCCTATGAACTGCAGGATGGTGGCGCCGATACCGTCGAGGCCAACGAACGCCTGGGCTTCGCCGCCGACCAGCGCGACTACGCCATGTGCCTGCCGATGCTGGAGCACCTGGGGGTGAAGTCGCTGCGCCTGATGACCAACAACCCGCGCAAGGTCAAAGCCCTGACCGACATGAACATCGTCGTCGCCGAGCGCGTGCCGCTGCACACCGGGCACAACCCGCACAACCGCTATTACCTGGCAACCAAGGCCGGCAAGCTCGGTCACATGCTGGGTAACGAGCACCAGGGCGAGGTGCCCCAGGCGTGACCCGCGCCGAGGTCAAGCGGCGTCTGGCGCTGGCGTGGTGGCAATACCTGGCGGTGGGCCTGGTGCCGCTGCCGGTCATGGCCTGGGCCTTTGGCGGTGGTGATGCGCTGGTGCCGGTGCTGGCCATGCCGCTGTTCATTGGCGGCGCGGCGACCATGTTCCTCAGCCTGCCGCGCTTCGCGGCCTACAAGCGCGCGTTGATTGCCACCTCGCAGGTGCTGGGCACTGGCGAAGAGCCCGCCGCCTGGATCGAGCTGGCGCGGGTACGGCGCCTGGCCATGCTGTATGCCTGCTTCCCGGCCTGGGTCGCTGCGCTGTCGGTGTTGGTCGGCCTTGAGGCGGTGCCGCAGATCCTGCTGGCGTTGTCCACCGTGGTGGTGCTTTACCTCTACCGCATTCCGCGCCAGCTCGGCTGACGCCTGCTGCCTGGCCCGCTGGGCAGATGCTCGAAGCGATGGGGCACCGATGTGCTAGCGCGCGCTGGCGTCCAGGTGAGATTCGGCGAGGGCTGCGCCCTCGATCGCGACACAAGGCCGCTCCTACAGGAAGGCGCAGCCCTCGGTCGCGGCGCAAGGCGCATCAGGAAGGCGCAACCCTCGTTCGCGATGCAAGGCGCATTCCTGTAGGAGCGGCCTTGCGTCGCGATGGGCCGCAAGGCGGCCCCAGGGGGATTACAGCCCGAGCCTGGCCATCCGAGCCTTCACCGAAGCCTCGATCCCGGCCGCATCCAGCCCACACTCAGCCAGCATCTGCGCCGGCTTGGCATGCTCGACGTAGATGTCCGGCAGCCCCAGATGCAGCAACGGTTTCACGATTGCCTGGCTGGCCAGGAACTCGCCGACGGCAGCCCCCGCACCGCCCATGATGGCGTTTTCTTCGATGGTCACCAGCAGTTCATGGCTAGCAGCCAGCTCCAGCACCAGCGTCTCGTCCAGCGGCTTGACGAAGCGCATGTCGACCACCGTGGCGTTGATCTGCTCAGCCACCTGCATGGCCTCGGCCAGTTGCACGCCGAACACCAGCAAGGCGACTTTCTCGCCCTGGCGCCGCACGATACCCTTGCCGATCTCCAGCGGTTCCAGGTCGCCGCTGATCGGCGCGTTGGGGCCGGTGCCGCGCGGGTAGCGTACCGCCGCCGGGCCGTTGTACAGGTGGCCGGTGCTGAGCATCTTGCGCAGCTCGTTCTCGTCGCTCGGGGTCATCACCAGCATGCCCGGGATGCAGCGCAGGTACGACAGGTCGTAGCTGCCCGCGTGGGTCGGGCCGTCTTCGCCGACCAGGCCGGCGCGGTCGATGGCGAACAGCACGTCGAGGTTCTGCACCGCCACGTCGTGGATCAGCTGGTCATAGGCGCGCTGCAGGAAGGTGGAATAAATCGCCACCACCGGCTTGCTGCCCTCGCAGGCCATGCCCGCCGCCAGGGTCACGGCATGCTGCTCGGCAATCGCCACGTCGAAGTAGCGCTCCGGGTAGCGTTCGCTGAAAGCGACCAGGTCGGAACCTTCCTTCATCGCCGGGGTAATACCCACCAGGCGCTTGTCGGCAGCGGCCATGTCGCATAGCCACTGGCCAAACACGGCGGAATACTTGGGCCCGCTGGCTTTTTTCGGCGCGGCGGGCTTGTCTGCTGGTTCCAGCTTGGTAATGGCGTGATAGCCGATCGGGTCAAGCTCGGCGGGGGCGAAGCCCTTGCCCTTCTTGGTGACCACGTGCAGGAACTGCGGGCCCTTGAGGTCACGCATGTTGCGCAGGGTGGCGATCATGGTTGGCAGGTCATGACCGTCGATCGGGCCGATGTAGTTCCAGCCCAGCTCTTCGAACAGCGTACCCGGCACCAGCATGCCTTTGGCGTATTCCTCGGTGCGGCGGGCGATTTCCCAGGCGCCTGGCAGGCGTGACAGCACTTTCTTGCTGCCTTCGCGCATGCTCGCGTAGGTGCGGCTGGAGAGGATCTTGGCCAGGTAGTTGGACAGGCCGCCGACGTTGCGCGAAATCGACATGTCGTTGTCGTTGAGGATCACCAGCATGTCGGCGTTGACTTCCTGGGCGTGGTTCAACGCCTCGAAGGCCATGCCGGCGGTCAGCGCGCCGTCACCAATCACCGCGATCGACTTGCGCGCGCTGTTTTGCAGACGGGCGGCAATGGCCATGCCCAGCGCGGCGCTGATCGAGGTGCTGGAATGGCCGACGCCGAAGGTGTCGTACTCGCTCTCGCTGCGGCGCGGGAAGGCGGCGATGCCGTCTTTCTGGCGCAGGCTGAGCATGCGCTTACGGCGCCCGGTGAGGATCTTGTGCGGGTAGGCCTGGTGGCCGACGTCCCACACCAGCCGGTCGTCCGGGGTGTCGAAGACGTAGTGCAGGGCGATGGTCAGCTCGATGACGCCCAGGCCGGCACCAAAATGCCCACCGGTCTGGCCCACGGTGTAGAGCAGCTCCTGGCGCAGTTCGTCGGCCAGGGTCTCCAGGTCGGCTTCGGCCAGCCGGCGCAGGCCGGCAGGCGTGTCGGCGCGGTCGAGCAACGGCGTGACCGGGCGTTCGCGGGGGATCTCTTGAAACGTCGTGGGCATCAGGCGAGTCGTTATAGGTGTGTAAGACGCGGCAGTTTACCCCATTGTAGGAAATACTGCCCATTCAGACGGGTGTCGCATGGGCCTGCTTTGCAGCCCATCGCCGGCAAGCCAGCGCGCACAGGGTATTCAGTTTTCTAGCCACTGAGGCGTCTGTGGCCGCTGGCTTGCCGGCGATGGGCCGCACCGCGGCCCCAATCAAATCAGTTGCGGCGCTCGACGATATAGCGCGCCAAGGCTCGCAGCGGCTCGGCTTTTTCGCCAAAACCATCCAGTGCGAGCAGTGCCTGGTCGCGCAGTTCGATGGCATAGGCCTTGGCCGCCTCCAGGCCCAGCAGCGCCGGGTAGGTCGGCTTGTCGCGGGCGATGTCGGCGCCCTGACGCTTGCCAAGGGTGGCGGTGTCGCTTTCCACATCGAGGATGTCGTCCTGCACCTGGAACGCCAGGCCGATGGCCTGGGCATAGGCCTGCAAGGCATCCAGTTGCGCCTGTTCGGCGCGGGCGCTGGCCAGGGCGCCCAGGCGCACGCTGGCTTCGATCAGCGCACCGGTCTTGTGCCGGTGCATGGACTCCAGCGCCTGCTGGTCTAGCTTCAGGCCCACCGAGCCGAGGTCGATGGCCTGGCCGCCGACCATGCCGGCCGGGCCGGCGGCCTTGGCCAGCGCCTGGACCATGGCCAGGCGGATGCTGTCGGCCTGCGGGCTCAGGCGTGGGTCGAGCAGGGCGCTGAAGGCCAGGCTCTGCAAACCATCGCCAGCGAGGATGGCACAGGCTTCATCGAAGGCCTTGTGAGTGGTTGGCTGGCCCCGGCGCAGGTCGTCGTCGTCCATCGCCGGCAAATCGTCATGCACCAGCGAGTAGGCGTGGATGAGCTCTACCGCACAGGCCGCGCCGTTGGCCTGTTCGGCCGGGGCGCCCAGGGCTTCGCAGGCCGCATAGACCAGCAACGGGCGCACGCGCTTGCCGCCGTTCATCACGCTGTAGCGCATGGCGGCGTAGAGGCGCTCGAGTTCCCGGGTGGGGGCGACGAACAGCGGCTCGAGTGCGGCGTCGACCCGCGCCTGGCAGTTGGCCTGGTAGGTGCCGATCATGCTTCCGGCTCCGCGTCGAAGGGCTGCGCGGCCAGCTCGCCGTCGCGTTCCAGCAGGATCTGCACCTTCTGCTCGGCCTGGGCCAGGGCGCCTTGGCAATCACGGGTCAGGGCGATGCCTTGCTCGAAGGCGGCCAGCGACTCTTCCAGCGACAATTCGCCGTTCTCCAGGCGCTCGACCAGGGCTTGCAGGTCTGCGAGGGATTGCTCGAAATCGAGGGAGGCTTTTTTGCGGGCCATGGCGACTGTCTCGGTGGCATTCAGAACGGCGCGACACTAGCAGAGCGGGGCGGGGGGAGCAAACTTCCGGCCACCCGATCGGCTAACGCCGTCAATTGTGTAGGAGCGGCCTTGTGTCGCGAAAGGGCCGCACAGCGGCCCCACGATGTCAGCGCAGATGCACAAATTGCTGGGGCTGCTTTGCAGCCCTTTCGCGACACAAGGCCGCTACAGGCACTGTGTCCCGGTGCGGGATCAGGCTGGCTCTGCTTCTAGCTCCAGCATGGCCTCACGGTACTGCGCCAGTTCCTCGATGGTCAGCACCGGCAAATTGTACTGCCGTGCATACACCGCCACCTGCTCGCCGCGCGCCATGCTGCCATCGGGATTCATCAGCTCGCACAGCACCGCCGCCGGGCGCAGGCCGGCCAGGCGCGCCAGGTCCACCGAACCTTCGGTGTGGCCACGGCGGGTCAGCACCCCGCCATTGCGCGCGCGCAGCGGGAATACATGGCCCGGGCTGACGATATGGCGCTGCTCGGCAGTAGAGCGCAGCGCCGCGCCGATGGTGGTGATGCGGTCCTGGGCGGAAACCCCGGTGCTGATTCCTTCGGCCGCCTCGATGGTGACGGTGAAGCCGGTGCCATGGCGAGCCTGGTTGTTCTGCACCATCGGTGCCAGCTGCAGCTCGTCGACGGTGGCTTCGTCCAGGCACAGGCAGACGATGCCGCTGCAATCGCGAATCATCATGGCCATGGTCTGCAGCGAAATGTTCTCGGCGGCGGCAATGATGTCCGCTTCGTCCTCGCGGTCGTCATCGTCGAGCAGCAGCACAGGGCGCCCGGCCTGGAAGGCGGCGATGGCGGCGGCAACATTGGGAAATTGTGGGTGGTGCTGGGTGGACATGAAACGCTCCTCGTGAATGATCGATGAACGTCTCGGGGCGAACCAAATGCGCGCGCAGGGGCGCCCGGATGGCCCCTGCCTGACGCCTTCTTTCATCCGGACTATGACCGTCGGCCCTGGAATTGCACCAGATCTGCTGACCCCCGGCATGGCCGGGGCGCTCGCGGGCTCATCTTTCGATTTACCGCCGGTGGGGACTTTCACCCCGCCCTGAAGACCGGCCAAGCATACCGCACCTCGCCACCCCGCTGGCAACCCACGGCGCTACGACCTTTGGCGGTATCATGCCGGCATGGCCTTTCAGGAACAGCCCCATGGACATTCTCCAGGTTGCCGGCGGCAAGCCGGTCAAGTTATGGACCGATGGCGTGCCGGTCGAAGACGACGCCCGCCGGCAATTGCTCAATACCGCCAGGATGCCGTTCATCTTCAAGCACCTGGCGGTGATGCCGGACGTGCATCTGGGCAAAGGCTCGACCATCGGCAGCGTGATCCCGACCGTTGGCGCGATCATCCCCGCGGCGGTAGGGGTAGACATCGGCTGCGGCATGATCGCCGCGCGCACCTCGCTGCATGCCCGCGACCTGCCGGACCATCTGCACGGCCTGCGCAGCGCCATCGAGCAGGCGGTGCCGCATGGCAAGACGTTCGGCAAACATGACCAGGGCGCCTGGGCCGATGTGCCAGCCCAGGCCGACCAGGCCTGGGGGCGGTTGGCCGGGCGGTTCAAGGCCATTACCGACAAGTACCCGCGCCTGGCGAAGACCAACAACCGCCAGCACCTGGGTACGCTGGGGGGTGGCAACCACTTCATCGAGGTGTGCCTGGACGAGGCCGACCGTGTCTGGTTCATGCTGCACAGCGGCTCGCGGGGGGTGGGCAATGCGATTGGCAACCTGTTCATCGAACTGGCCCAGGCCGACATGCGCCAGCACCTGGCCAACCTGCCAGACAAGGACCTGGCGTACTTCGAGGAAGGCAGCCGCCATTTCGCCGACTACGTGGAAGCGGTGGAATGGGCGCAGGACTATGCCCGGCAGAACCGCGAGCTGATGATGCTGGCGGTGGTCGGGGCAGCCCGCAAGGTGCTGGGCAAACCGTTCGAGGCTAGCCTGGAAGCGGTGAACTGCCACCACAACTATGTGCAGCGCGAGCAGCATTTTGGCCGCGAAGTGCTGGTGACGCGCAAGGGCGCGGTGTCGGCGCAGAAAGGGCAGCTAGGCATCATTCCTGGGTCGATGGGGGCCAGGAGCTTCATCGTGCGGGGGCTGGGTAACGAGGAATCGTTCTGTTCCTGCAGCCATGGCGCCGGCCGGGTGATGAGCCGGACCAAGGCCAAGAGTCGCTTCACCGTGGAGGACCAGCGACGGGCCACGGCGCATGTGGAATGCCGCAAGGACAAGGAGGTGATCGACGAGATCCCGATGGCCTACAAGGACATCGATGCGGTGATGCGCGCGCAGCAGGAATTGGTGGAGGTGGTGCACACCCTGCGCCAGGTGGTGTGTGTGAAGGGCTGACGGGGGTATTCCTGCACTGGCCTCTCGCGGGTAAACCCGCTCCTACAGGGGCTCCACAGGCTTCAAGATTTGCACGGTACCTGTGGAAAAGTTCAGTGTTTAAGACCTGCACAGTACCTGTAGGAGCGGGTTTACCCGCGAAGAGGCCGGCACAGGTCTACTACGTAATGCCTTCGATCGCGCAACGGCATGAATCGCTGATAATCAGATTTTTCCCGTTGCGTGTAGGCCATTTCTGAAATAGCTTCCTACCGCCTTTGCGCCATTGCGGTGGTGTTCTCAGCGACCTAGTCTGGCCCCGTCGTTGCCAAATCAGCGACCGGGCCTGCAAGCCCGCAGACGATTCAGTACCGCTTTCCAAGTTGCCGCGTGCCGGCGATTTCGGTCAATGGTGGCTGCGTGCGGGAGATCTTCGGATCTGCCGGTTTATCGTCTGTCCGGTCTTGCAGACCCGTACGTAGCCGCCACCCATCAACTGCAAGTGATGTCGTGGCTGTCCCTTCGGAACAGACGAGATTACACCATGCTCAAGATTGTCCCCGATCCACCCCACGATATTCATGCCCTTGAAGACACCCTGATCCAGGCCACGGACTATGCGCTGTGCGCTGCGACCGTCGTGCGCCAGGCAATGCTGCTGCAGCCCAAGTCACCGGCATCGATCCTGATGATGACCTCGATGCATGAGCTGGAGACGCTGCGGGCTTTGCTGGAGACGGCACTGGTTCAGGTGCAGATGCCTACAGAGCCCAGGATTTTGCACTAGGCATTAGTGATGTGTTTTCTGGGCTGGCCTCTTCGCGGGCATGCCCGCTCCCACAGGCTCACCACAGGCCTCAAGGCTTGCACAGTACCTGTGGGAGCGGGCAAGCCCGCGAAAGGGCCGGCCCGGAGAGTCGAGAACTATCAGGGAATTCAACAATGACTACCGACGACACCCAATTCACCGTCGGCAAGACCACCTTCTACCAAGGCGAAAACGGCACCCACCCACTGTTCCGCATCGAGCCCGGCATCCCGTGCGAGGACGCCCGCGAGCAGGCCTCGGAACTGATGGGCTATGTCCGCGAGTTGACCATCACCGGCCTGATGGATGAAAAACCGATGATGATCTGGGCTGCGCACTACCTGAGTGCGATGGCCAAGGCGCTGATGGATGATGCTGAGCTAGGCATGAGGCACTGAAATGAGAGGCCTGCTTCGGACCGAGCGGCCTTCAGTTCCCATGGGTGTGCGCTTTGCCATCACGGTGCATATGTGTCTTCGGAACTGGGTTGCCGGGCGCTGGGTGATGCGCTTCTGAATTGCCCATTGCGTGGTGGCCCGCGCGCTCAGGCGCGTGGCTGCCGTGCTGGCCTTCATGGTTGTGCATTTGGCTTTCGCCACCGCCATGCTGGTGGCCGCTGCTGCTCGCTACCAGCGCGTTGTACTGCTGGGTATCGAGCTTGGGCAATTGGTCGAGGAAGGCCACGATGCCCCAGATGTATTCATCACCCATGCTTTTGCCCCAGGCCGGCATGCCAGTGGCCTTGATGCCATGCTTGATGATCCAGAACGCTGCGGCAGGGTCGCCGCCGAGGCCACGGGTGGCCAGGTTGGGCGGCGAGGGGTACAGCGCCTGGCTGAGCTCGGTTTTCTCCACGCCCGGGGCCAGGTGGCAACCGATGCACATGGCATTGTAGTTGCCCGCGCCAGTACGGATCAGGGCTTCGTCTTGCAGGTCGGGCACTTCGATGTCGTTGGCACGTACCGCAATGGAACGGTCCCGGGCCATGGCCAGAAAGGCATGCACGGCGGGGAAGTGCGGGTCATCGGCGCCGACGTTGACCAGGCCGGAGTAGGCGGCACCCAGCACTGCCGCGCTGGTCAGCACGCCAGCCATGACAAGCGTTGTTATTGTTTTCTTCATGTCAGGGTCTCAAAACCACATGCGGATACCGGCGACGAAACGCGCTTCATCCACATCGCCACCCTCATCCCGGACGAAGTCGGCAGTTTTGCCATAGGAACGTTTCCAGGTGATGCCGATGTAGGGAGCGAACTGGCGGACAATCTCGTAGCGCAGGCGCAGCCCGACCTCGGTATTGGCCAGGCCGGAACCTACGCCGCGCTCAGGGTCGTTCTTGCCGTAGAAGTTGGCTTCAGCGGTTGGCTGCAGGATCAGGCGGTTGGTCAGCAGGATGTCGTAGTCGCCTTCCAGGCGAGCAGCAGCCTGGCCGTTCTCGCCAATGAATGCGGTGGCTTCGGTCTCGAAGTCGTACAGTGCCATGCCCTGGATACCGAATGCCGCCCAGGTCTGGGGCGATTCGGGCTTGAAGTCCTGGCGCACCCCGGCAACCACATCCCACCAGGGGCTGACCGAGCGGCCGTATAGCAACTGCAATTCGGCATCTTCGCTGACGCCGTTGGTGCGTTCGCCTTCGGAGCGGATCCACAACCGGTTAATATCGCCACCTATCCAGCCGGATGCATCCCAGGCCAGGGTGCTGCCTTCGTCCGCATCCTGGTACTCCAGCTGATCCAGCAGCAGGAAGCTGTTGATTGCGCTGTCGTGCATCTGGTGCCCACCCAATGGCGGACAGGCTGCCTGGCGGTCTGCATCCGTCAACACCGGGATCGGGGTACGGCTGGTTGTCGTCGGCGCCTCTGCCGAGCCGTGGTTCATCGTCGAGTGGTCCATGCCATGCATGCTGCCGTGGTCCATCTTGCCGTGGTCCATGCCCTGCATGCTGCCGTGGTCCATCGTGCCATGGTCCATGCCCTGCATGCTGTCATGGTCCATCTTGCTGTGGTCCATGCCCGGCATCGAATCGTGCGACGAGCCGCTATCCATCGGCATGGCATCGTGCCCCATGGCCGAATGGTCCATTGCCCCGGCGGCGAAGCTGGGCGCAGTGCCCAGCATGCCCAGGGCAACGCCCAATGCCAGTAGCGATGGTCGTGCCAGGCTATTGAGCATCGTTCCCTGCCTTAGCTTTATCGCTGCCATGCGATTCCATCATCTTGCCGTGGTCCATGCCTTGCATCGCGCCATGGTCCATTCCCTTCATGGTGCTATGGTCCATGCCTTTCATGGCGTCATGGTTCATACCCTGCATATTGCCGTGGTCCATGCCTTTCATGGCGCCGTGGTCCATGCCCTGTGCGCCTTTGGCGTTTGCAGCATTGGCCGGTTGTTTGCTGGTGTCGCCGGACCACGAGGAGGGGGCATGGACAGCAAGCAGGCCCGCCATCGCGGCAGAGAGGAAAAACGCGCTTCGTTTCATGGCTTTGCTCATCTCGGATCTCCAGTTCATTCGTCCACACGGACTTCTCGGAACATGCCCATTTCCATATGGAACAGCAGGTGACAGTGATAGGCCCAACGCCCCAAGGCATCTGCAGTGACGCGATAGCTGCGTTTCGAGCCAGGCGGCATATCGATGGTGTGCTTACGCACCATGAAGTTGCCGTTGTCATCCTCCAGGTCGCTCCACATGCCATGCAGGTGGATGGGGTGAGTCATCATGGTGTCGTTGACCAGGGTGATACGCAGGCGCTCGCCATACTTCAGGCGCAGTGGCTCGGCATCGGAAAACTTGATGCCGTCGAAGGACCAGGCGAATTTTTCCATGTGACCGGTAAGGTGCAGTTCGATTGTGCGCCCCGGCGCGCGGCCGTCCGGGTCAGGGAAGGTGCTGCGCAGGTCGGCATAGGTGAGCACGCGACGGCCATTGTTGCGTAGCCCAATCCCGGGATCGCTCAGCTTTGGCGTCGGCGACATCGTCTGCATGTCGACCAGCGGGTTCTTGGTCTCGGAGGCCGGGTGGCGCTGCATGGCGGCGCTTGTGCCGGTCATGGCGCCGTGGTCCATGCCGGCCATGCTGTTGTGGTCCATGCCGGCCATGCTGTCATGGTCCATACCGCCCATGTCGCCATGGTCCATGCCCATATCGTTCATCGAGATGATGGGGCGTGGATCCACGGTTGGCACAGGCGCCTGCAAGCCCTCGCGGACAGCCAGGGTGCCCCTGGAATACCCGGTACGGTCCATGGACTGGGCGAAAATGGTGTATGCCTGCTCGCTTTCAGGCTCGACGATGACGTCGTAGGTTTCGGCAACGGCGATGCGCAACTCGTCGACCGAAACAGGCTTGACGTGCTGCCCGTCTGCCGCGACAACGGTCATCTTCAGGCCGGGAATGCGCACGTCGAAATAGGTCATGGCAGAGCCGTTGATGAAGCGCAGGCGGATTTTCTCGCCCGGCTTGAACACGCCCGTCCAGTTACCGTCCGGCGCCTGGCCATTCATCAGGTAGGTGTAGGTGTAGCCACTCACGTCTGCGAGGTCGGTGGGGCTCATCTTCATCTCGGCCCACATCTTCCGGTCGGCTAGCGCAGCCGACCAGCCCATTTCGCTGACGTCGTTGACGAAGTCACCCACCGTGCGCTTGTGGTAGTTGTAATAGTCCGACTGCTTCTTGAGCTTGGACAGCACCCGGGCAGGGTCTTCGTCTGTCCAGTCGCTGAGCATCACCACGTAGTCCCGGTCGTAGCTGAACGGCTCGGGCTCTTTCGCATCGATGACCAGGGCGCCGTACACCCCAACTTGTTCCTGGAACCCGGAGTGGCTGTGGTACCAGTAGGTACCATTCTGCTGGACCTTGAACCGGTACTCGTACATGCCGTCGGGGGCGATGCCGTGGAAGCTCAGGCCCGGCACGCCGTCCATGTTGGCCGGCAGGATGATGCCGTGCCAGTGGATGGAGGTGTCCTGCTGCAAACGGTTACGCACACGCAGGGTGACGGTGTCGCCTTCGCGCCAGCGCAGAATGGGCCCGGGCACGGAGCCGTTGATGGCCATCGCCGTGCGCTTGGCGCCGGTGAAATTCACCGGCAGTTCACCGATGTACAGGTCAAAGTCGGTGCCCGTCAGTACATTCGGTTGGCCAGGGCTGGTCACCGCCCAGACCGGCGCGCGCCACATGCCCAACCCGCCAAGCAGTCCGGTAGCGGCCAGGCCTTTGACGAAGGAGCGTCTCGTGGTTTTGCTTTGCATGCCGTTGCGTCCAGTCAGTCGATAATTTTTCGATAAGCACCAACAGACTGCAGGCTAGCCGGCCCGCGCTGTCAACTGGCTGAGCGCTACATTACTTTTTAGTCAGCTTGCGCAGGCGAGGCGTGCACGCGCAGCCTTGAAGGCAGGGAAGGAATTTCAGGAGGGCATTAAAAAGCCGGCTTGTGGCCGGCTTCTCGGGGACGCTTCCGACTAATTTTTGGTAAGCCGCAATCGCCTTAACTGTGTGGCCATCAAGGCCTGAAAGAATTGGCAGATGCCCGTGTGGGACATCGCCGAGCCCTCTGGACCGCGGCATGCGCCGGTCGGGGCTGAATGTGCGGCGTAGCATACAAGGGCGCGCGCGGGATGCCCAGCAAAAAATGGAACAGGTTGTTTCAGCCAGGCCGTTGCTGGCGAAAATGCGACCAGTGGAAGACCCAGCCGAGGATTTCCAGCCCCTGCGCCTGGCGCTGCACGGTGGTATAGCGTTCGACCGCGTAGCTGCGCCGGTCAAGGCTGTGCAGGTACAGCGTGCCGTGCTGGCCGAGGCTGAGGTTGTTCACCCGGAGCGTGCCATTGTGCAGCAGGGCATAGGTTTCGCCCTCAACCACCTGGGTCATGCCCAGGTCGATGGCAAGGGTGGCCTGCTGCGGCATCAGTGGGGCCATGTTGCCGGCGGGCATGGCCAGGCAGATGGCGTTTTCGGCTTGCACGCCGAGGCTTCTCAGCGCTTTTGCGGGCAGGCACAGGTGCCTGCCGGGCACGGGCGACAGCAGGCCGCTGTGCAATTCGTAAAAGGGCAGCTTCAACACCCGGCCCCCTCGCGCCGACAGCGGCGTGGGCAGGTTGCCGGGCGCTGGCGCCGGGGAATGGTTGCGCGGGATCGGGTTGAGGTGCTTGGGCCCTTCACCGGTGCGCAACCAGCGACGATGTACGCAGAACAGGTCGGCCAGTTCGTCCAGCCGGGCCAACGGCACACCGCGCTTGAACCAGTTGTTGACGTGCTGGGGTGTGACGCTGCGCTGGGCGGCGAAATCGGACGGGGTAAGGCCACATTCGTGGAGGAGAGCTTTGAGGCGGTCACCGGATGTGTTCATGGCGGCGAGTGTAGCGGCGCGGTGCCAGCAAGGATATCAACCGGATGTTGATGAGGTCTGTGTGAAAACAGCGATTTGTAGGGCGTTGGAGTAGGACGGTGTAGGATTTTTTACTAAGCGTCGCACTTGCCACAGGCCGCCTCCACAGCCCCCTGGGCCAGCCTCCAAGCATAAAAAAACCCCGCCGAGGCGGGGTTCTTCGTGCAACCGGTATCAGCCCTTGTAGGCAGCCACCGACTTGGTGATCGCGGCACGAGCGGCGTCGGCGCCTTCCCAGCCTTCGATCTTGACCCACTTGCCCTTTTCGAGATCTTTGTAGTTGGCAAAGAAGTGCTCGATCTGCTGGATCAGCAGGGCTGGCAGGTCGGTGTATTCCTTCACGTCGACGTACAGCTGCGACAGCTTGTCGTGAGGAACAGCGATGACCTTGGCGTCGCCGCCGCCGTCGTCGGTCATGTTCAGTACGCCAACCGGACGGGCGCGGATAACCGAACCAGGGGCAACCGGATAAGGGGTAACGACCAGCACGTCCAGCGGGTCGCCGTCGTCAGCCAGGGTGTTCGGGATGAAACCGTAGTTGGCTGGGTAGAACATCGGGGTAGCCATGAAACGGTCGACGAACAGGGTGTCGCTGTCCTTGTCGATCTCGTATTTGATCGGCGCGTGGTTGGCCGGGATCTCGATGGCGACGTAGATGTCGTTCGGCAGGTCTTTGCCCGCCGGAATCTTGCTGTAGCTCATTGGGCAGTGCCCCCGTGTTTGACCAAAAAAGTGGCGGCGATTATAGGCACATTCTGCCGGGGCATGCCACGCCTGGCCTGATGTGCGGCCCCGTCAGGCGTGGCTTGCGCGGTAGTCCGGGTGTTCGGCCTGCAGCCGGCACAGGCGCGCCAGCGGGTCCTGGCGGTAGAACTGCGACAACTGGTGGTAGACCTTTGGATAAGCCTGCTGCAGCAGGTCGGGGGCACTAAAGAAGTATTCGCTGGTGACGGCGAAGAACTCGGCCGGGTTTTCCGCTGCATAAGGGTCGATGGCGGTTTCGGCGTCGGGGTCGTTGTCCAGCTGGCGGTTGAGGTCGTCGTAGGCCTGTTGCATGGCGCTGGCCCATTCCTCCACAGGCATGCCGTTGTGCAGCGGCGGCAGGCCGTTGGCGTCGCCATTGAGCATGTCGAGCTTGTGCGCCAGCTCATGGATGACCAGGTTGTAAGCCTCCCAGCCGCCACTGGCCAGTACGCCATTCCAGGCCAGGATGACCGGGCCTTGCTGCCAGGCCTCGCCGCTGTGTTCGCCATCCCAGACGTGTTCCACGCCACTGGCATCGCGGTGGCGTTGGGGGCTCTTGAAGTCGTCGGGGTAGAGGATGATCTCGTGGAAACCCTGGTACCAGTTCAGCTCGCCCAGGTGCAACAGAGGCAACTGCGCCTGGGCCGCCAGCAACAGGCGCTGCTCGTCGTCCAGTTCGACGCCGGGCAGGCAGGTGAGGTGTTTGTCCAGCAGGAACAGGATGCAGGCTTCTCGCAGCCAGCGGTCTTCTGCTTCAGTGATGCCGTCCAGCATCGGCAGGCGCGCGCGCACGGCCTGCCATTGCTGGGGGGCGATGGGGTAGCGCGCCAGGGTGCGCTTGCGCCGCCAGGCGCTGAACGACCACATCGGCCAGCTTCAGTGAGCCTTGGCCGTACGGCCCAGGCGGCCACGCAGCAGGCCCAGGATCATCGGCACCAGCGACAGGAGGATGATACCCACCACCATCAGCGACAGGTGCTGCTTGATGAATGGCACGTTGCCGAAGAAGTAACCCAGGGTTACCAGGCCTCCGACCCACAGCAGCGAACCGGCAACGCTGAAGCCGAGGAAGCGCGGGTAATGCATGTGGGCGATGCCGGCGACGAAGGGCGCGAAGGTGCGCAGGATCGGCAGGAAGCGCGCCATGGTCACGGTCTTGCCGCCGTGGCGCTCATAGAAATCGTGGGTGCGCTGCAGGTAATCGCGGCGGAAGATCTTCGAGTTGGGCTTGTTGAACAGGCGTTCGCCAACCGTGCGGCCGATCACATAGTTGGTGCTGTCGCCGAGGATCGCTGCAGCCATCAGCAGGCCGGCCAGCAGCAACGGGTCCATGCCGCCACCGGCGGCCACGGCGCCAGCAATGAACAGCAGCGAATCACCAGGCAGGAAGGGCATGACCACCAGCCCGGTTTCGCAGAAGATCACGGTGAAGAGGATGGCGTAGATCCAGGGACCGTAATTGGTGACCAGCAGATCGAGGTAGGCATCGAGATGCAGGATAAGGTCCAGCGGGTTGAAATCCATGTACAGCACCTGTGTTCTTGGGGCGTAGGCTCGGTTACCTGGCGATGGGTAAAATTTCACACATGACAGGTGGGCCATTATACGGCGAAGTCGGGAACATGCCCGGGGAGTTTGTAGCGGGGGGTTACGGCAGGGGAGTCCTGTTCCGGCCTCTTCGCGGGCACGCCCGCTCCCTCAGGGATATCACCGCTTCCTGAGGCTGTGCTGTACCTGTGGGAGCGGGCGTGCCCGCGAAAGGGCTGGAACAGTCAATCCTGATTGATCGGCAGGATATAGCTCTTGAACTCGTTATCCTCACGAAACCCGATGGACTCGTAAGTCTTGTGCGCGACCTCGTTGTCCGCGCTGGTTGACACCCGCATGCGCACGGCGTTGGTTTCCTTGGCCATCTTCTTCGCCTCGCGCATCAGGTGGTCGGCCACCAGCATGCGCCGCGAATCCTCGGCCACATAGATGTCGTTGAGAATCCACACCCGCTTCAGCGACAGCGACGAATAGCTCGGGTAGAGCTGGCAGAAACCCAGCAGCTTGCTGTCGTCGTCATCCGGCAAGGCCAGGTAGATCACCGACTCATCCCGCTTCAGGCGCTTTTCCAGGAAGCTGCGCGAGCTGTCGGGGTAGGGAAGCTGCCCGTAGAACTCACGGTATTTGACGAACATCGGCGTGAGCAGGTCGAGGTGTTCCAGGGTTGCCTTGATTATGCGCATGTGCGGCCCTCAGAGTCCATTAGGGGAAACAGCGGATTGCCAGCAGCTTTCCTGGGCATGCTGCCCAATGCGCGGCGCAAGTGCAATCCGCCTTCCGTTACAGGTTTTTTACCCTTTGCCGAGCAGGAAGTTGCCCTTCTGGCCGGCGCCATGTTCACTCTCAAGGCTATGGACTTCGGCTTCGTCCTTCAGATTCACTCCGGAAAGCTGACGTCGGCAGGCTTCGCGCATCAGGTACAACAGGCGGTGCGCCGCCATCCCGTAGCTCAGCCCCTCCAGGCGGATGTTGGAAATGCAGTTGCGGTAGGCATCGGTCAGGCCGACCTTCGGCGCGTAGGTAAAATACAGGCCGAGGCTGTCGGGCGAGCTGAGCCCCGGGCGTTCGCCAATCAGCATCACCGTCATGCGCGCACCCAGCAGCTCACCGACCTCGTCGGCCACGGCCACGCGGCCCTGCTGCACCAGCACCACCGGGGCACTGCTCCAGCCGTCGGCGGCGGCCTGCTCTTCGAAGCGGTCCAGGAACGGCAGGGTGTGGCGGTGCACGGCCAGGGCCGACAGGCCGTCCGCCACGACGATGGCCAGGTCGACCCCGCCGGGGTTGGCTTGGGCGTGCTGGCGCAGCGCCGCCACCGAGTCCTGGTTCAGGCGCCGCCCCAGGTCCGGGCGTTGCAGGTATTGGTTGCGGTCGCTGGCGGCGCTGTGCAGCACCAGGCTGTCGCGGCCGCGGTCAGCCAGCTGCGCAGCCAGGCTGGCGTGATCGAACGCCAGGTGCACGGCGTCGCGCGCCTGGGCATGGGCGAACTGGAAGTCCAGCTGCGCGCCGGTTGGCAGGCTGGTGCCGGCACGGCCCAGGGCGATGCGCGCCGGGGTGAGGTTGCGCAGGGCCAGCCAGGGGTTGTCGGGGGTAGGCGTGCGATGGTCCATGGTCATCCCTATGCAAGCTGTGCCAAGGCCTGGCGGAAAGCCGGCGGCAGGTTGTCACCAAAGCGTACCCGGCCATCGGCCTGGGTGAAGATGCCGGTGCGGGCCAGCCAGGCCTCGAATTCCGGCCCGGGTTTCAGGCCCAGGGTCTGGCGCGCGTACAGCGCATCGTGGAACGAGGTGGTCTGGTAGTTGAGCATGATGTCGTCGGAACCGGGGATGCCCATGATGAAGTTGATCCCGGCCACGCCCAGCAAGGTCAGCAGGGTGTCCATGTCGTCCTGGTCGGCTTCGGCGTGGTTGGTGTAGCAGATGTCGCAACCCATCGGCACCCCCAGCAGCTTGCCGCAGAAGTGGTCCTCGAGGCCGGCGCGGATGATCTGCTTGCCGTTGTACAGGTATTCCGGGCCGATGAAGCCGACCACGGTGTTGACCAGGAACGGCTTGAAATGGCGGGCCACGGCATAGGCGCGGGTTTCGCAGGTTTGCTGGTCGACGCCGTGGTGGGCGTTGGCCGACAGGGCGCTGCCCTGGCCGGTTTCGAAGTACATCAGGTTCTGCCCGAGTGTGCCGCGCTTCAGCGAAAGGCCCGCTTCGTAGCCTTCCTGCAGCACATTGAGGTTGATGCCGAAGCCGGCGTTGGCCGCTTCGGTGCCGGCGATGGACTGGAACACCAGGTCCAGCGGCACGCCACGGTTGATCGCCTCGATCGACGTGGTCACGTGGGTTAGTACGCAAGCCTGGGTGGGGATGTCGTAGCGCTGGATGATGGCGTCGAGCATCTCCAGCAGCGCGCAGATCGAAGCGATGCTGTCGGTGGCCGGGTTGATGCCGATCATGGCGTCGCCGTTGCCGTACAAAAGGCCGTCGAGGATGCTGGCGGCGATGCCGGCCGGTTCGTCGGTCGGGTGGTTGGGCTGCAGCCGGGTCGACAGCCGCCCGCGCAGGCCCATGGTGCCACGGAAGCGCGTGACCACGCGGATCTTCTGCGCCACCAGCACCAGGTCCTGCACGCGCATGATCTTCGACACCGCTGCGGCCATTTCCGGGGTCAGCCCGGGCGCCAGGGCGCGCAGGCTGTCCTCGTTGGCTTCATCGCTGAGCAGCCAGTCGCGCAGGCCACCCACGGTCAGGTGGCTGACGATTGCAAATGCCTGGGCATCGTGGCTGTCGATGATCAGCCGGGTGACTTCGTCTTCTTCGTAAGGGATCAGTGCTTCATTGAGGAAATGCGTCAGCGGGATATTGGCCAGGGCCATCTGAGCGGCGACGCGTTCACCGTCGTTGCTGGCGGCGACACCCGCCAGGTAGTCCCCCGAACGGGCGGGGCTGGCCTTGGCCATCACTTCCTTGAGGCTGTCGAAGCGGTAGACCAGGTGGCCCACCGTGTGTACGAAACTTGCCATACAGACTCTCCAGAGCCGCGGGTTGCCCCGCGGCGGGTGGCGGCGATCAGTGCAGGGCCTCTTCGGCCTTCTGGATCGCGGCGAATTCCTCTTCCGGTGTGCCCGCTACCAGGTGGTGGCGGCTGTACAAAGCAAAGTAGGCAATTAATACCGCATAGATCACTGCGGCGCCAATCACCACCCGTGGGTCGACCAGGAAACCGGCGACCACGGCGATGCAGGCCAGTACCAGGGCCACGCCCGAGGTGACGATGCCACCGGGGGTGCGGTACGGGCGCTCCATCTTCGGCCGGCGGATACGCAAGGTGATGTGCGCAGCCATCATCAGCACATATGACAGTGTGGCACCGAACACCGCCACCAGGATCAGCAGGTCGCCCTGGCCGGTCAGCGACAGGGCAAAGCCGATGATGCCAGGGATGACCAGAGCCATGACCGGGGCTTTGCTCTTGTTGGTTTCCGACAGCTTGCGCGGCAGGTAGCCGGCGCGCGACAGGGCGAAGATCTGCCGGGAATAGGCGTAGATGATCGAGAAGAAGCTGGCGATCAGCCCGGCCAGCCCGACCAGGTTGACGAAGCCGCCCATCCAGGTGGAGCCGCCGTAGGCCTTGGACAAGGCTTCGACCAGCGGGTTGCCGGAGGCCTTCAGCGCCTCGGAGCCTGCGCCGCCGGGCCCGACCACCAGGATCAGCAGGGCGAAGGCGAGCAGGACCAGCATGGCCCCGATCAACCCGCGTGGCAGGTCGCGCTTGGGGTTCTTGGTTTCTTCCGCGGCCAGCGGCACGCCTTCGACAGCCAGGAAGAACCAGATGGCGTAGGGGATGGCTGCCCACACACCGACGTAGCCGAACGGCAGGAAGCTGCTGGCGCCCACGGCATCTGTCTTGGCGATGTCGAACAGGTTGGCTGCATCAAAATGGGGCACCATGCCCAGCAAAAACACAGCCAGGGCAATGGCGGCGATGGCGGTGATGATGAACATCAGCTTCAGTGCCTCACCCACGCCGAAGATGTGAATGCCGATGAACACGATGTAGAACGCCAGGTAGATCATCCAGCCGCCGATACCGAACAGCGACTGGCAATAGGCGCCGATGAACACCGCGATGGCGGCGGGGGCGATGGCGTATTCGATGAGGATTGCCGTGCCGGTGAGGAAGCCGCCCCACGGGCCGAAGGCGCTGCGGGCAAAACCGTAGCCGCCGCCTGCGGTGGGGATCATCGACGACAGTTCGGCCAGCGAGAAGCACATGCACAGGTACATGGTGGCCATCAGCAGGGTGGCGAGGAACATCCCGCCCCAGCCACCCTGGGCCAGGCCGAAGTTCCAGCCGGCGTAGTCGCCGGAGATGACATAGGCCACGCCCAGGCCGACCAGCAGTACCCAGCCGGCGGCGCCTTTTTTCAGTTCACGTTGCTGGAAATAGTCCGAGCCGACCTTTTCGAAGTCGACGGAAGAGCCTGCCGGAGAGCCGGCGGAATGATCGCTTGGCATAGATTCACCTGTTGTTTTTCTTGGTGGCCGGAAGGGTTCCGGGCCGATGGTGATAGGTGTTGCAGGAAGCGAGCCAGAGCGGTTGGTGCGCGGTTGCCGCTCTGGGTTTGGTGTATGCAGGCCTGGCCTCTTCGCGGGCTTGCCCGCTCCCACAGGGACTGCACAAGTTTCAAGACCAGTGCAATACCTGTGGGGGCGGGCGTGCCCGCGAAGGCCGCGAAGGCCGCGACGCGGTTTAGAAGAAGCCCAACGGATTGATGTCGTAGCTCACCAGCAGGTTCTTGGTCTGCTGATAGTGGTCCAGCATCATCTTGTGCGTCTCACGCCCGACGCCCGACTTCTTGTACCCGCCAAACGCCGCATGTGCCGGGTACAGGTGGTAGCAGTTGGTCCACACCCGGCCTGCCTTGATCCCACGGCCCACGCGGTAGGCACGGTTGATGTCACGGGTCCACACGCCGGCGCCCAGGCCGAACTCGGTGTCGTTGGCGATCGCCAGCGCTTCGGCTTCGTCCTTGAACGTGGTGACGCTGACCACCGGCCCGAAGATTTCCTCCTGGAACACGCGCATGCGGTTGTTGCCCTTGAGCAGGGTCGGCTGGATGTAGTAGCCGGTGGCCAGCGAGCCTTCGAGTTTTTCCACCTTGCCGCCGGTCAGCAGCTCGGCGCCTTCCTCCTGGGCAATGTCGAGGTACGACAGGATCTTCTCGAACTGCTGCTGCGATGCCTGGGCACCGACCATGGTGTCGGTGTCCAGCGGGTCGCCACGCTTGATCTGCTGCACCTTCTTCATCACCGCTTCCATGAACTGCGGGTAGATCGACTCCTGGACCAGGGCACGCGACGGGCAGGTGCACACCTCACCCTGGTTGAAGAACGCCAGCACCATGCCTTCGGCGGCTTTCTCGATGAAGCTCGGCTCGGCCTGCATGATGTCTTCGAAGTAGATGTTCGGCGACTTGCCGCCCAGCTCCACGGTGGACGGGATGATGTTCTCGGCGGCGCACTTCATGATGTGCGAACCCACCGGGGTCGAGCCGGTGAAGGCGATCTTGGCGATGCGCTTGCTGGTGGCCAGCGCCTCACCGGCTTCGCGGCCATAGCCCTGCACCACGTTGAGTACGCCTTTTGGCAGCAGGTCGCCGATCAGTTCCAGCAGCACGGTGATGCCCAGTGGGGTCTGCTCGGCCGGCTTGAGCACCACGCAGTTGCCGGCGGCCAGGGCCGGGGCAAGCTTCCAGGCGGCCATCAGGATCGGGAAGTTCCACGGGATGATCTGCCCGACCACGCCCAGTGGCTCGTGGATGTGATAGGCCACGGTGCCTTCGTTGATCTCGGCGGCGCCGCCTTCCTGGGCACGAATGCAACCAGCGAAGTAGCGGAAGTGGTCGACCGCCAGCGGGATGTCGGCATTCAGGGTTTCACGCACCGGCTTGCCGTTGTCCCAGGTTTCGGTGATGGCCAGCAGTTCGAGGTTCTGTTCGATACGGTCGGCGATCTTCAGCAGGACGTTGGAGCGGTCCTGCACCGAGGTACGGCCCCAGGCGTCGGCAGCCGCATGGGCGGCATCCAGGGCTTTTTCGATGTCTTCGGCAGTGGAGCGGGGGAATTCGGCGATCGGCTGGCCGTTCACCGGCGAGGTGTTGGTGAAGTACTCACCCTTTACCGGAGGAACGAACTCACCACCGATGTAGTTGCCGTAGCGGCTCTTGAAGGAAACCTTCGCGCCTTCGGTACCGGGATGTGCGTAACGCATGGTGTGTCTCCTGGCTATTGTGCTTGTTAGGGAGTTGAAAAGCGTAGAGCAAAGGTTGGGCCAGCGTTGCCAGTGCCAGGCAAATCAATGGCTTGGCCTGCTTTCCAGGGCCTGGGCCAGCGCCGTTGTGCCAGCGCCGGTACGCGCCGGGGTGACACTTTGTGCCATTTGCGACACGTCACCCGGGGATGCATTGCAAAGGCCACCCGGGTGGAGGATGCTGGCGGGACGCTCCATCTGCGGAGAACTACAACAATGCAGAGCAATCATTTCAGTCGTCATGCCCAGCAAGTCCACACCGTCGCCCATGGCCGGGCCGGGGCGGGCGCTAGCGACCCGTCCATCGCCCGCTCCTGGCTACGCTGCCTGGAGGACTACCACCTCGACCCGGCGGTGATCGAGGCGCCAGTAGTGCTTGAGCACGGGCGCCTGCTGGAAAGCCGCGAGCGCCTGCGCCAGGTGCTGCAGATTGCCGACCATGAGATGAACAGCCTGCACCAGCAGCTATCCGGGGCCGGCCATGCAGTACTGCTGACCGATGCGCGCGGGGTCATCCTCAACTGTGTCAGCGCCCCGAGCGAGCGGCGCAGCTTCGAGCGCGCCGGCCTGTGGCTGGGTGCCGACTGGAGTGAAGCGCGCGAAGGCACCAACGGCATCGGCACGTGCCTGGTCGAGCGCCAGGCCCTGACCATTCACCAGAACGAGCACTTCCGCGGCCGCCACACCGGCCTGACCTGCTCGGCCAGCCCGGTGTTCGACCCGCATGGCGAGTTGCTGGCGGTGCTGGACGTGTCTTCGGCACGGCCTGATGTTTCCCGGCAGAGCCAGTTCCACACCATGGCCCTGGTCAACCTGTCGGCCAAGATGATCGAGAGCTGTTATTTCCTGCGTCATTTCGAGCAGCAATGGCTGCTGCGTTTTCACCTGCAGGCGGAATCGGTCGGCCTGTTCAGCGAAGGCCTGCTGGCCTTCGACGGTGACGGGCGCATCTGCGCGGCCAACCAGAGCGCACTGAACCTGCTGGGCACGGTGCGTGGCGGTGTGCTGGGCAAACCGCTGGAGCGCTTCTTTGCCTGCAGCCACGACGAACTGTTCAGCCGGGCCACGCCCTCCGGCAGCACAGCCTGGCCGCTGCATACCCTGGACGGGCGCCAGGTGTTCGCCAGCCTGCGTGGCCAGGCCCGCGCGCCGGTATGGTCGGTGCCAGCCGCCCAGCCGCGGCCCGCGCGGGAGGCGGAGCCGCTTATCTGCCTGCTCGACCCGGCTTTGCAAAACGACTTCCGGCGCAGCGTGCGGGTGTTCGAGCGCGATGTGCCGTTGCTGCTGCGCGGTGAGACCGGTTGCGGTAAGGAGGCTTTCGCCCAGGCCGTGCACCAGGCCAGTGAGCGGCGCGGCAAGCCGTTCGTCGCCATCAACTGCGCGTCGATCCCGGAGAGCCTGATCGAGAGCGAGCTGTTCGGCTATCGCGGCGGCAGTTTTACCGGGGCGCGCAAGGAAGGCATGCGTGGCAAGCTGCTGCAAGCCGACGGTGGCACCTTGCTGCTGGACGAGATCGGCGACATGCCGCTGGCCCTGCAAACCCGCTTGCTGCGGGTACTTGAAGAGCGCCAGGTGGTGCCGATCGGTGGCGAGCCGCAGGCGGTCGACGTGCGCATCGTCAGTGCTACCCACCGCGACCTGCTGGAGCGGGTGGAGCAGGGCAGTTTCCGTGAAGACCTGTATTACCGCCTGAATGGCCTGGAAGTGGCGTTGCCGGCGGTGCGCGAGCGCAGTGACAAGGCGCAGTTGCTGGACTTCCTGCTGCGCCAGGAAGCGCAGGGGCAGTTGATAGACATCGAGCCCAGGGCGCGACAAGCGCTACTCGACTTTGCCTGGCCGGGAAACGTGCGGCAGATGCGCAACGTGCTGCGTACCCTGGTGGCGCTGTGTGAAAACGGTTGCATCGGACTCCCGGACCTCCCCGCCATCCTCCGCAGCAGCACCGCCCCTGTAGGAGCGGCCTTGTGTCGCGAAAGGGCCGCAGAGCGGCCCCAGGGGCCCAGCCGCGCCGACCAATCTGCCGGGGCTGCTTCGCAGCCCGATCGCGACACAAGGCCGCTCCTACAGGATGCGGAGCGGCGAGCATTGTTGGTGACGCTAGAGGCAAAACACTGGCACCTCACCCGTGTCGCCGAGCACTTGGGCATCAGCCGCAATACCTTGTATCGAAAACTGCGCAAGCACGGCATCACCAGGGCCGGCTGAGCGAAACAGCGGGTGCGAATTGTCGCGCCCTAGGCTACCCTGCCTCGATGTTTTGCGAGGTCGACCATGCATATTCACATTCTCGGTATTTGCGGCACTTTCATGGGCTCGCTGGCGGTGCTGGCCAAGGAACTTGGCCACCGTGTCACCGGCTCTGACGCCAACGTCTATCCCCCGATGAGCACCCAGCTCGAAGCCCAGGGCATCGAGCTGACCCAAGGCTACGACCCGGCCCAACTGGAGCCGGCGCCGGACCTGGTGGTTGTCGGCAATGCCATGTCGCGTGGCAACCCGGCGGTGGAGTACGTGCTGAACAAAAGCCTGCCGTATGTTTCCGGCCCGCAGTGGCTGGCCGACCACGTGCTGCAGGGCCGCTGGGTACTGGCTGTTGCCGGGACCCATGGCAAGACCACCACCAGCAGCATGCTGGCCTGGGTGCTGGAGCACGCCGGCATGAGCCCGGGCTTCCTGATCGGCGGTGTCCCGCAGAATTTCTCGGTATCGGCGCGCCTGGGCAATACGCCATTCTTCGTGGTCGAGGCCGATGAGTACGACAGCGCCTTCTTCGACAAGCGTTCCAAGTTCGTCCATTACCACCCGCGCACCGCGATCCTCAACAACCTCGAATTCGACCACGCGGACATCTTCCCCGACCTGGCGTCGATCGAGCGACAGTTCCACCACCTGGTACGCACCATCCCCAGCGAAGGCCTGGTGATTCACCCAACCACCGAGCAGGCGCTGGAACGCGTGATCGGCATGGGCTGCTGGACCCCGGTGCAGACCACCGGTGAAGGTGGCCAATGGCAGGCCCGCCTGCTGAGCCCGGACGGTTCGCGCTTCGAAGTGCTGTTCGAAGGCGAAGTGCAGGGCGTGGTGGACTGGGCGCTGACCGGCCAGCACAACGTCGCCAATGCCCTGGCAACCCTGGCAGCGGCCCGCCACGTCGGTGTGGTGCCGGCCATGGGCATCGAAGGCCTGAGCGCGTTCAAGAGCGTCAAGCGGCGCATGGAGAAGGTCGCCGAGGTGCAGGGCGTGACCATCTACGACGATTTCGCCCACCACCCGACCGCCATTGCCACCACCCTCGACGGCCTGCGCAAGCGCGTTGGCGAGGCCCCGGTAATCGCCGTGATCGAGCCGCGTTCCAATTCGATGAAGCTCGGTGCCCACCGTGACGGCCTGCCGGAAAGCGTCAACGATGCCGACCAGGTGATCTGGTACGCCCCGGCCAACCTCGGCTGGGACCTGGCCGCCACGGCCGCGCAGTGCAAAGTGCCGAGCGTGGTGGCCGACAGCCTCGAGGCGATCATCGAGCGAGTCAAGGGCCAGGCGCGCCCCGGCACTCACGTGGTGATCATGAGCAACGGCGGCTTCGGCGGCCTGCACGGCAAGCTGGCCGAGGCATTGCAGTGAGCGGGCCGGAACGCATCACCCTGGCCATGACGGGCGCCTCGGGCGCCCAGTATGGCCTGCGCCTGCTCGATTGCCTGGTGCGTGAAGACCGCGAGGTGCACTTTCTGATCTCCAAGGCCGCGCAGCTGGTGATGGCCACCGAGACCGATGTGTTGCTGCCGGCCAAACCGCAGGCAATGCAGGCGTTTCTTACCGAATACACGGGTGCCGCCGATGGGCAGATCCGGGTGTATGGCAAGGAAGACTGGATGTCGCCGGTAGCCTCGGGCTCCGGCGCGCCGGCGGCGATGGTGGTGGTGCCCTGTTCCACTGGCACCTTGTCGGCGATTGCCACCGGTGCCTGCAACAATCTGATCGAGCGTGCCGCCGACGTTACCCTCAAGGAGCGCCGCCAGCTGATCCTGGTGCCGCGCGAAGCGCCGTTCTCCACCATCCACCTGGAGAACATGCTCAAGCTGTCGCAGATGGGTGCGATCATCCTGCCAGCAGCGCCGGGCTTCTATCACCAGCCGCAGACCATCGACGACCTGGTCGACTTTGTCGTGGCGCGCATTCTCAACCTGCTGAACATTCCCCAGGACATGTTGCCGCGTTGGGGTGAGCACCACTACGGGGTGGATGATTGAGGCGCGCATTGTGCGGCTTGCTGGCGCTGGGGTTGCTGAGTGGTTGCGCCACGGTGCGGACGCTGGATGCCAACAAGCCCGGGGCACCGGTGGTGTATGCCGGTACCCGGTTGGACTTGTATGTCATGAATGGCGGCTGCTGCCCACGGGATCATTACGGGGCTGATGCACCGGCGTATCCGGGGCTGGATTTGCCTGGGAGCATGCTGCTCGACACCCTGTTGCTGCCGTTGTCGTTGCTGACCGCAGCAGGTGTGGGCTTCCAGGCCACCGGCGGCCTCTAGGCGGTACACCGGCCCCTGTAAGAGCGGCCTTGTGTCGCGATGGGCTGCAAAGCAGCCCCGGGGTTTCAGCGCAGATGCACAAATTGCCGGGGCCGCTTCGCGCCCCATCGCGACACAAGGCCGCTCCTACAGCAGCTGCAGGCTATTACTTCTTGCCCAACCTGCGCAATTCATCCGACTCCACAATGCGCACCCCGTCCTCTTCCTCCAGCGCCAGGCGCCACAACGCCCGGGCCAACGTGCAAGCCTCGATGCCCCGGTACTTCCCGGGTATCAGCTTGGAGAACGGCGAAATCAGCTGCTCGCTCAGCCGCGGCTCGATCCGCTCGCCCAGCAGTAATGACGGCCGCACGATGGTCAACTGCGGCCAGTCCTGGGCCTTGAGCGCCTCCTCCATCTCGCCTTTGACCCGGTTGTAGAAGATCGACGATTTCGGGTCGGCCCCCAGCGCACTGACCACCAGCAAGTGCCGCGCCCCCATTTCCCGGGCCCGCTTGCTGAAGGCCACCACCATGTCCAGGTCCACCGCACGGAAGGCCGATTCGGAGCCGGCCTGCTTCAACGTGGTGCCCAGGCAGCAATAGGCGATATCGACCCGCCCGGCCAGCTGCGGAAGAAACACCGCCGGGTCACCCACCGGGTTTTCCAGGTGCGGGTGCTCGGCCAGCGGCCGGCGGGTAGGCGCCAGTACGCGGGTGATGGTGGGCTCGTTGAGCAGGCGGTCGAGCAGGTGTTCACCTGTAAGACCCGTGGCACCGGCAAGCAGGACATGCTGAGGCGTCAAATACATGATGTCTCTCCCTCGTTACTCACAAGCTTAGTGGCTGCCAGGCGTTTTCGCCTGTGTCCCCACGTTGGCCTGTGCGCTGTTACGTAATGCTTCTTCGGCCTGCTGCCGCCGCAGGTGCTGCCAATGCTCGAGCACCGACGGTGGTGCCCACAGCTGCGGTTCGGAGGCCTCGAAACCTTCCCTCTGTTCTCTTTCGGCAACACTGGCGCGCGCCAGTTCGAACGCCTGTTTCAAGTCATCGGTCTGGTTCAGCGCCTCGGCGAACAGGGCATCGCCGAAGTAGGTGAAATCCGCTTCTTCCGAGCAGCCGAAAGACACGCGATCGGCCCGTGCGGCAGTCATGATGACCGTACGTTCATCCTTGAGCGGGGCGATATAGCCCCCTGAATAGCAGGCGGATATGACGATCACCTTGTCGCGGTCTTTCAGCGGTGCCAGGGCGCTGGCCAGTTCGTCGGCGGACAGGTCGGCCAGCTGCAGGCGCGGCTGGTCGAGCACCAGCTGGTGGTCCTGGCTGCCGTGGCTGGTGAGGTAGATGAACACAAGGTCTTCGGGGCCGCTGCGCTCGGCCAGGGTACGGGCGGCGCGGGTGAGGTTCTCGCGGGTGGCCATGGGGCGGCTGGCCATGTGGTCGCGGTGGTTGACCAGGGTTACCTGGCCCCAGGCACCAAAGCGCACCCTGAGCATGTTGCTGACGTAGTCGGCTTCGCGCAGGAACACGCTCTGTTGGCCATCGCCGCCGACCACCAGGCTGTACAACTGGATGGGCGGCGCCGAGCGGGGTACCTCAGCCAGCGCCTGGTCCAGCAGCCGGCCCTGGTTGAGCAGGGCCAGGTCCAGCGGGTCGGGCAGCAGCTTGCCGTTCTGGTCGCGTACGCGCACGCCGTTGGCCCAGGTGCCGCTTTCCACCTTGCCGCTGGGCAGAATCAGCCGGCCCTGACCGTGGTAGGCATCGTCGAGGAAGCCGCCGATGTACTTGCTGCCATCGGCCAGTTGCAGACTCCCCTGGCCCGACATGCGCCAGTCGACGAAGGTGCCCTTGTAGTGGCTGCCGTCGCTGCCCAGCAGCTCGCCGTCACCGACCAGGGCGCCATCCTTGAACTGGCCGATCCACACATCGCCATCGGCGTTTTCATAGCGGCCACGGCCTTCCAGGCGGTTGTCCTTGAACTCGCCGATGTACTGTTCGCCGTCGACGCTGTCGTAGGTGCCGCTGCCTTGCAGCTGGCCATTGACGAAGCGGCCGCTGAACTGGTTGCCGCTGGCATCGCTGCGCACCCCGGCACCATTGGGCTTGCCTTTGGCGAACAGGCCCTGGTAGCGGCTGCCATCGGCCAGTTCCAGTTCGCCGGCGCCTTCGTACAGGTCGTCCTTGAACTGGCCACGGTAGGTCTGGTCGGCCTGCTTGAGGGTACCTTCACCGTCGCGCCGGCCATGGCGGAAGGTGCCGGCATAGTGGCTGCCTGGGGTGGTCAGCTCACCCAGCCCCTGGAACAGCCCGGCGGCAAACTGCCCGCGATACACCTCGCCATTCTGGCCGTGCCATTCGCCCTGGCCGTGCCACTGGCCGTCCTTGAAGCCGCCGGCGTACCAGCTGCCGTTGGGGTAGTCGATACGGCCCTCGCCTTGCAGCAGCCCATCGACCACCTGCCCCCGGTAGCGTCCGCCGTCAGGCAAGCGCGCGTCGGGCGGCAGCAGCGATTCACCATCGCCACAGGCGGCGAGTAGCAGGACCAGGGAGAAGGGGAGCAGTAGACGCATGGCGAGGACCGGGCAATAGGTCTGCCGAGTATGCCGCAGAATGGGATCCCGAAACAGCGAGCGTACGTGCTGGCGCAGCTCTCGAGCCTGCACTGGATTGAAAATGCTGGCACGGAACCTGTGGGAGCGGCTTTAGCCGCGAACACCGGCGAAGCCGGTGCCAGGCACCGCGTCGTCGGCTTCGCGGGCACGCCCGCTCCCACAGGTTCCGTGTTGTCTTTGAGGTGCAATCAGCGCAGGCCCGGCGACACGATGATCTTCACGTTCTCCTCCTTGTTGTTCACCAACTCCTCGAAGCCCAGCTCGACGATCTGCTCCAGCCCGATCCGCCCGGTCACCAGCGGGCGGATGTCCAGCCTGCCATCAGCGATGAAGGCAATCACATCAGCGAATTCGCCGTTGTAGGCCAGCGCCCCCAGCACCTGCTTCTCGGTGGACACCAGCTCGAAGAAGTTGAACTCGCTGGCTTCTTCGAAGATGCCCACCATCACGCATTTGCCGGCCTTGCGGATGGTGTCGATGGCCAGCTTGGCGGTGTGCTTGTTGCCGATGCACTCGAAACTCACATCCGCACCCAGCCCGGCAGTAAGCGCGCGGATCTCCGCCAGGGCGTCGCACTGGCTGGGGTCGAGCACCACGCTGGCGCCGACTTCCTTGGCCTTGGCCTTGCGCGCCGAGGACATTTCCAGGGCGATCACCTGCGCCGCTCCGGCAGCCCTGGCGCACATGATGGTGCACAGGCCGATGGTACCGGCGCCGACCACCACTACAGTCTGGCCCAGCAGGCTGCCGGCCTTTTTCACCGCATGCATGCCCACCGCCAGCGGCTCGATCAGCGCCCCGGCTTCGGCCGGGAAACCCTGCGGTAGCCGGTACAGCAAGTTGGCCGGCACGTTGACCAGCTCGGCAAACGCGCCGTTGTTCATCAGGCCGGTGAAGGCCAGGCGTTCGCAGATGTTGTACATGCCATGGGTGCAGTAGTAGCAGGTACCGCAATGCTGGCAGGCGTCCGCCGCCACCGGGTCACCGACGGCAAAGCCTTGCACGCCTTCGCCCAGCTTGGCGATCTGGCCGCAGAACTCGTGGCCGAGGATGCACTGGCCCTGGATGCCGGTCAGCGGGTGCGGTGCCTCGACCGGGATGAACACCGGGCCGGCGACGTATTCATGCAGGTCGGAGCCGCAGATGCCGCACCAGTCCACTTTGATCTGCACCCAACCGGGTGCGGGGTCGGCTGGCAGGGGTACCTGTTCGACGCGGATGTCGTTGCGGCCATGCCAGACGGCCGCGCGCATGTGGGTGTGGCTCAGGTCGTTCATTGTGTTTGTCTCCAGGCTCACGGAAAGGGCTCAGTGCTTGCGCAGGAAGGCGAGCAGCTGCTGGTTGACCTGTTCGGCCGCTTCCATCTGCACCATGTGGCCGGCCTCCGGCAGCACCAGCACTTCGGCTTCCAGCCCTTCGGCATGGCTGGCCGGGATGATCGCGTCCTTGCCGCCCCACACCACCAGTGCCGGGTGTTGCCCCAGCACCCCGCGCAGGTCGTGGCGCTGCCGGTCACCGTCAGCGAGTGCCGCCGCCAGCTGCTGCAGGGCCTGCTCGACCCCTTCCAGGCGCTTGAACTTGAGCATGTCTTCGAGCATCTGGCGGGTGACCAGCGCCGGGTCGGCAAACAGTTGCACCATCTGGGGCTTGAGCGCGTTGCGGTTGGCCGCCGCGACGAAGCCTTGCAGGTACTGGCCGTTGATCGCTTCGCCCAGGCCGGCACTGGCCACCAGGCTCAGGCTGGCCACCCGCTGCGGCGCCAGGCGCGCGACGTTCAGGCTGACCGCGCCGCCCATGGAATGGCCGGCCAGGTGGGCCTTGGCGATGTCCAGGTGGTCGAGCAGGGCCAGCACGGTTTCGCTCAGCTCATCCAGGTCGCCGCGCTGCAACGCCTTGGCCGACTCGCCATGCCCTGGCAGGTCGAGGGCGATCACCCGGCGCTCGGCCGCCAGTGCCGGGTGGTTGAACAGCCAGTTGTTGAGGTCGCCACCAAAGCCGTGCACCAGCACCAGCGGTGTGCCGCCTTCACCCAGCTCGAACCAGCGCAGCTGCCGGCCAGCCACTTCAGCCTTCTGCGGTGCCGGGCCCTGGGCCTGCTCGGCGCCACCGTCGGCGACGAACTCGGCCTGGAAGCGTTGCACCACCGCATCGATCTCGGCTTCCTCGGCTTCGCCTTCCACCACCACTGCCAGCAGGGCGCCGACCGGCAGGGTTTCATCGGGCTTGGCCACCTGGCGACGCAGCACGCCGCTGAACGGGGCTTCGACGCTGCTGCTGATCTTGTCGGTCTCGACGTCCAGCACCTCGTCACCCTTGTTGATCGCGTCGCCTTCCTGCTTGAGCCAGGTGTCGACCCTGCCTTCGGTCATCGACAGGCCCCACTTGGGCATGGTCAGGGTATGGATCTGGCTCATGCGGCACTCCTTGCAGCTTCGATAACCTTGCGCACGGCGGCCTCGATCTTCGCCGCGTCAGGGATGTACAGGTCTTCCAGGGCGTCGGAGAACGGCACTGGGGTGTGCGGTGCGGTGACCATTTCGATCGGCCCCTTGAGCGCGCCGAAGGCCTTCTGCGCGACCAGGGCGCTGATGTCGGTAGCCATGGAGCAGCGCGGGTTGGCTTCGTCGATCACTACCAGGCGGCCGGTCTTTTCCACGCTCTCCAGAATGCTGTCTTCGTCCAGCGGGCTGGTGGTGCGCAGGTCCAGCACCTCGCAGTCGATGCCCTGGCGGGCCAGGTTGTTGGCGGCTTCCAGCGCCACGTGCACCATGCGGCCATAGGTGACCAGGGTCACGTCGTCGCCATCGCGCAGGAAGTTGGCCTCGCCGAACGGCACGCTGTACACCTCTTCCGGCACCTCGCCCTGCATGCTGTAGAGCAGCTTGTGCTCACAGAAGATCACCGGGTCGTTGTCGCGGATCGCCTGGATCAGCAGGCCCTTGGCATCGTATGGCGAGGACGGGCACACCACTTTCAGGCCAGGGATGTGGGTCCACAGCGAGGTAAGCATCTGCGAATGCTGGGCCGCCGCGCGCAGGCCGGCACCGTACATGGTGCGCATCACCAATGGGGTGACCGCCTTGCCGCCGAACATGTAGCGGAACTTGGCAGCCTGGTTGAGGATCTGGTCCAGGCAGCAGCCGGCGAAGTCGACGAACATCAGTTCGCACACCGGGCGCAGGCCCTGGGTGGCCGCGCCGACGGCAGCACCGACGTAGCCGATTTCGGACAGCGGCGCGTCGAGCACGCGCCCCGGGAACTGGTGGTACAGGCCCTTGGTCACGCCCAGCACGCCACCCCAGGCGTCGTCCTCGCCCGGTGCACCGGCACCACCGGCGACGTCTTCGCCAATGATGAACACGCTGTTGTCGCGGCGCATTTCCTGGGCCAGGGCTTCGTTGATGGCCTGCTGGTAACTGATCTTTCTTGCCATGGTGGTTCTCCTGTTGTTCTTGTAATCCGCAGCTCAGGGGTAGGCGACGTAGACGTCGGTGAGCAGGTCGGCGGGCTGTGGCTTGGGATCGGACTTGGCGCGGCGCACGGCGTCTTCGATCAGGTCCTCGACGCGGGCGTCGATGGCATCCAGCTGGGCGGCCGTGAGCAGGCCGGCGCGGGTGGTCTTGTTGCGGAACTGCAGCAGGCAGTCGCGGGACTCGCGCAGGTTCTTCACCTCATCGGGGGCGCGGTAGGTTTGTGCATCGCCTTCGAAGTGGCCGTAGTAGCGGCTGAGCTTGACCTCGATCAGCGATGGGCCTTGCCCGGCACGGGCACGTTCGATGGCGGCACCGGCAGCCTCGTACACGGCAAAGAAATCGAAGCCGTCGATGGTGACGCCGGGCATGCCGAAGCCGGCAGCGCGGTCGGCGATGTGGTCGCACGCCACCGACCAGGTCGAGGCGGTAGCTTCGGCGTAGCCGTTGTTCTCGGCGACGAAGATGCACGGCAGGTTCATGATCGACGCCAGGTTCATGGCCTCGAACACTGCGCCTTCGTTGGAAGCGCCGTCGCCGAAGAAGGCCACCGACACATCGTCGCGGCCCTTGATCTTGGCTGCCAGCGCCGCCCCGGCCACCAGCGGTGCACCGGCACCGACGATGCCGTTGGCACCGAGCATGCCTTTTTCCAGGTCGGCGATGTGCATCGAGCCGCCCTTGCCGCCGCAGACGCCGGTCTTCTTGCCGTAGATCTCGGCCATCATGCCGTACACGTCCACGCCCTTGGCGATGCAGTGGCCGTGGCCGCGGTGGGTCGAGGCGATGCAATCGCTGTCGCGCAGGTGGGCCATGACCCCGGCGGCGGAAGCCTCTTCGCCGGCATACAGGTGCACGAAGCCAGGAATCTCGCCGGTGGCGAACTCGACGTGCAGGCGTTCTTCGAAGGCACGGATGGTACGCATCACTTCATAGGCATGCAGCAGTTGTTCGGTACTGAGTTGATTGGACATCTTGTTGTTCTCCGGGGTTGTCTCAACACGGGTTTGCAGGGTGCAGCCGGTGGCCACGGGGCACGGCCAGCAGGTGATGGCGGGCGGCATGCGCCAGTACGGCCTCGACGTCCACGCTCAAAGGGCCTTGGTGGTCGAGGGTGATGGTGGGGCTGTCGTGCTCGGCGAATTCGATCTCGCGCTCGCCGTCCAGGGCCAGGGTGCCGCTGGCCAGGCTCAGGCGATGGGCGACACCGGGGCTCAGGGTGCCGCTGGCGGTGATGCCACAGCCTTGCAGCAGGCCGGGCGCCAACGGTGCCAGCAGGGCCTGGTCGGCAGCGGGGTTGAGGCGAACCCAGGCGCCGTGCGGGTCCTGCCGGGAAACCGGGCACCACAGGCCACACAGCGCCGAGAGGCCGATGGCATGTGGCTCGGCGAAACAGGCGAACACTTCGCTCAGGTCTTCGCTGCGGCTGAGCGCGCGGGCACCGATGAAACGCTGGGGCGACACCGCCACCTCCACCAGGGCCCATTCGGCAAGCCGTTGTTCGGGCACTATCACCAGCAGGCGCTTGTTGCGGCGCAGGCCGATGCTGGCGGGCACCCGGCCGCTGGCGAGCAGGCCGCCGGCCAGGCCGGCACTGGTGGCTTCGCGCAATTCGGGGAAGGCATTGTTGGTGCCGGTGGACAAGGTCAGCAGCGGCACGTCGCCGGCTTCGGCGGCGACCGCCTTGTGCGTGCCATCGCCGCCGAGCACGGCGATCATCGCCACGCCGCGTTCGACCATGCGTCGGGTGGCCAGGCGGGTATCGGCAACGGTCTGGGTCAGTGGCAGGTCGAGGATCTCGATGGCCGGCCAGTGCTGGTCGCGGGCGACCGGGCCCTGGCTGGCCTTGAGCACGGCAGCGGCGATGCCGGTCATGTCGCTGGGCAGCAGCACCTGGCCGATACCGGTGGCACCGAAGGCGGCGAGCAGGCGCTGGATCGCCGAGGCCTTGTCGGTGCTCGAATAGAGCCCGGCATTGGCAGTCAGGCGGCGCAGGTCGCGGCCAGAGGCAGGGTTGGCAATGATCCCGACAGTCGGGGCGGGTAGCGGCATGGCGCACCTCGTTTCTTGTTTGCCAGTGCCGGAGCAAGCGCGGTGCCAGTTTTGTTGAAGTTGGCTGGAATGGCCGAGCCAGAGCGGTTTCGTTGCGCAAAGGCGGGCGTGCATGGCCAGGCCGGCGAGACGCCGGGTGCCAGCCGCGCGATGGCCCGGCCGAGACGCTGAGACGCTGCGTCTCAGGCCGGCCGGTAATCACTCAGTGCTTGTCGGGGCATGCCCGGAGGCGCTTAATGGCCGGACAACGATAAAAACAGCAACGAGAACCGGAGGGCCTGAATGCTTGCCGCGAACTCCCGAGCCCATGTCGATTGCGTCAGCCGGGTGCTGAAGAATGCCGATCGCCTGCCGCAGGCGCCGGTGCCACCGCTGATCCTCGATTCCTGGCGCCGTTCCATGGAGCTGTACCGTCTCGACCCCGCTTCCCAGCAGGGGCCGCGTATTCTCTCCCAGAGCCTACTCAACGAATGCCGCGAACGGGCCGAGCTGTTCCTGCGCATCGCCAGCGATGCCGTTGCGCGCCTGCATGAGCGGGTGCGCGGGGCCGATTATTGCGTACTGCTCACCGACGCCCAGGGGCGCACCATCGACTACCGGGTCGAGTCGGCCATCCGCAACGACTGCCGCAAGGCCGGGTTGTACCTGGGCACTTGCTGGTCCGAGGGTGAGGAGGGCACTTGCGGGGTGGCCGCGGTGCTCACCAGCAAGGCGCCGGTCACGGTGCACAAGCGTGACCATTTCCGCGCTGCGTTTATCGGCCTCACCTGCACCGCGGCGCCGGTGTTCGACCCGCTGGGCGAGCTGCTGGGCGTGGTCGACGTGTCGGCCTTGCAGTCACCGGACGACCGCCGCAGCCAGCACCTGATCCGCCAGCTGGTCGAGCAGACCGCGCGCGAGATCGAAAACGCCTTCTTCATGCACAGTGCCCAGGGCCATTGGGTGATGCGCGCCCATGGCACGCCGGGCTATGTGGAAAGCCAGCCCGACTACCTGCTGGCCTGGGATGCCGATGGCCGCCTGCAGGCCATCAACAGCCTGGCGCGGCAGCGCCTGGTGGAGCGCCTGGGGCGGTTGCCCGAGCACATTGGCGAGTTGTTCGACATCGACCAGTTGCGCCGGGTCAATGGCGCATCGGCCCAGCGTTTGCCAGGCCTGGGCGGGCTGTATGGCCGGGTCAGTGCACCACAGCAGCGCCAGCGCGCGCAGCCCTTGCGCCAGGCCCAGGACGCCCGCATCGAGCAGCACCTGCGGCTGGCCACGCGGGTCAAGGACTGTAACCTGGCGGTGCTGGTGCAGGGCGAGACCGGGGCCGGCAAAGAGGTGTTCGCCCGCCAGTTGCACCAGCAGAGCCTGCGCCGTGACGGTCCGTTCGTCACCCTCAACTGCGCAGCCATTCCGGAAAGCCTGATCGAGAGCGAACTGTTCGGTTATGTCGCCGGGGCGTTCACCGGGGCCTCCAGCAAAGGCATGCAGGGCCTGTTGCAGCAGGCTGACGGCGGCACGTTGTTCCTCGACGAGATTGGCGACATGCCAGTCAACCTGCAGACCCGCCTGTTGCGCGTGCTGGCCGAAGGCGAAGTGGCACCGCTGGGCGCTGCGCGGCGGGAGCGGGTGGACATCCAGGTGATCTGCGCGACCCATCGCGACCTGGCGGCGATGGTCAAGGAGGGGCGTTTCCGTGAGGACCTCTACTTCCGCCTGGCCAATGCCCGCTTCGAGTTGCCACCGTTGCGTGAGCGCGAGGACCGGCTGGGGCTGATTCACCAGTTGCTGGCCGAGGAAGCCGCGGCCTGTGGAGTCGAGGTGGTGCTGGCGGATGATGCGCTACAGGCGCTGTTGCTGTACCGCTGGCCGGGTAACCTGCGCCAGCTGCGGCAGGTGCTGCGTTATGCCTGTGCAGTGAGCGAAGGCGGGCAGGTGCAACTGCAGGATTTGCCACAGGAGGTGCGGGGCGATGCGGTCGCCTGCGCTGACAGCGTGGTGTCCTGTCCGGCCCGGCAGCTGTTGCTGGATGCGCTGATCCGCCATCGCTGGAAGCCGGCCGATGCGGCGCGGGCTTTGGGGATTTCGCGGGCGACCTTGTACCGGCGGGTGCATGAACATCACATCGAGATGCCGCGAATGAAAGGCTAAGCCTCGTCGCGGTCCCTGTAGGAGCGGCCTTGTGTCGCGATGGGCCGCGCAGCGGCCCCAGGATTTCAGCTTCGCCGCAGATATTGCCGGGGCCGCTTCGCGCCCCATCGCGACACAAGGCCGCTCCTACAGGGACCCAGACCAAGCCCTTGCAGACAATAAAAAACCCCGGCGCAAGTCCGGGGTTTCAGTACTTCACACTATCCGATCACTCCTGGTTGGCCAGTTTGTGCTCGAGGTAGTGAATGTTGACGCCGCCTTTGCAGAAACCTTCATCACGCACCAGGTCGCGGTGCAGCGGGATGTTGGTCTTGATGCCGTCGACGACGATCTCGTCCAGGGCATTGCGCATGCGCGCCATGGCTTCGTCGCGGTCCTTGCCGTAGGTGATCAGCTTGCCGATCAGCGAGTCGTAGTTCGGTGGAACCGAGTAACCGCTGTACAGGTGCGAGTCGACGCGCACGCCGTTGCCACCCGGGGCGTGGAAGTGCTTCACCTTGCCAGGGCTCGGGATGAACTTCTTCGGGTCTTCGGCGTTGATACGGCATTCCAGCGCGTGGCCACGAATAACCACGTCTTCCTGGCGGAACGACAGCTTGTTGCCAGCGGCGATGCTCAGCATCTCCTTGACGATGTCGATACCGGTCACCATCTCCGACACCGGGTGCTCAACCTGCACACGGGTGTTCATCTCGATGAAGTAGAAGCGGCCGTTCTCGTACAGGAACTCGAAGGTACCCGCACCACGGTAGCCGATCTCGATGCACGCATCGACACAGCGCTTGAACACTTCCTGACGGGCTTTCTCGTCGATGCCCGGGGCTGGCGCTTCTTCCAGTACCTTCTGGTGACGGCGCTGCAGCGAGCAGTCACGGTCGCCCAGGTGCACGGCGTTGCCCTGGCCGTCGGACAGTACCTGCACTTCCACGTGACGTGGGTTGGTCAGGAACTTCTCCAGGTAGACCATCGGGTTGCCGAAGGCAGCACCGGCTTCGGTACGGGTGAGCTTGGCCGAGGCGATCAGGTCCTCTTCCTTGTGCACCACGCGCATGCCGCGACCACCACCGCCACCGGCGGCCTTGATGATCACCGGGTAGCCGACGTCTCGGGCAATGGCCAGGGCGACTTCTTCGTCTTCCGGCAGCGGGCCATCGGAGCCCGGTACGGTCGGTACGCCCGACTTGATCATCGCGTCCTTGGCCGAAACCTTGTCGCCCATCAGGCGAATGGTGTCGGCTTTCGGGCCGATGAAGGCGAAACCGGATTTTTCCACCTGCTCGGCGAAGTCGGCGTTTTCCGCCAGGAAGCCGTAGCCCGGGTGGATCGCGGTGGCGCCGGTGACTTCGGCAGCAGCGATGATCGCCGGGATATGCAGGTAGGAATCCTTGGACGATGCAGGGCCGATGCAGACCGACTCGTCTGCCAGGCCCAGGTGCATCAGTTCACGGTCGGCAGTGGAGTGCACGGCGACGGTCTTGATACCCAGCTCTTTGCAGGCACGCAGGATCCGCAGGGCAATTTCCCCGCGGTTGGCGATCAGGACTTTTTCGAGCTTCCCAGACATCGTTGGCTCTCCGCGATTCAAACGATGGTGAACAGCGGCTGGTCGAACTCAACCGGCTGGCCGTCTTCTACCAGGATGGCGTCGATGACACCGCCAACATCGGCTTCGATGTGGTTCATCATCTTCATGGCTTCGACGATGCACAGGGTGTCGCCTTTCTTCACGCTCTGGCCCACTTCAGCGAAGTTCGGCGAGGTTGGCGAAGGCTTGCGGTAGAAGGTACCGACCATCGGCGAGCGGATCACGGTGCCTTTCAGGGCTGGTGCAGCGGCAGCGGCTTCGGCGGCCGGGGCAGCAGCGGCAACCGGGGCAGCGGCAGGCGCAGCGGCTACCGGGGCCGGTGCGAAGTACTGCTGGGCAGCAGGGGTCTTGCTGTGGCGGCTGATACGGACCGACTCTTCGCCTTCCTTGATCTCCAGCTCGTCGATGCCAGACTCTTCCAGCAGCTCGATCAGTTTCTTGACTTTACGGATATCCATTAATCATCAACTCCCAAAGGTTCGGTCAGGGGGCGAAATTACAAAAAACGTATCTGAAACGTTTCTCTCGAACCCTGGCCCACCGAGGCCAGGGTTTTCATCATTTGGGCTGTGCGTTGGCAGCCAGTTGTTCCAGCGCGGACTCCAGGGCCAGGCGGTAACCGCTGGCGCCCAGGCCGCAGATCACCCCTACGGCAACATCGGAAAAGTAGGAGTGATGGCGGAACGGTTCGCGTTTGTGCACGTTGGACAGGTGCACTTCGATGAATGGGATGCTCACCGCAAGCAACGCGTCACGTAATGCAACGCTTGTGTGCGTGAAAGCAGCCGGATTGATCAGGATGAAGTCCACACCCTCGTTGCGTGCGGCGTGAATACGGTCGATCAGTTCGTACTCGGCGTTGCTCTGCAGGTATTGCAGATGGTGGCCTGCGGCGCGGGCACGTTGCTCCAGGTCCTGGTTGATCTGGGCCAGGGTCACGGCGCCGTAATGGCCAGGCTCGCGGGTACCGAGCAGGTTGAGGTTGGGGCCGTGGAGCACCAGTAGCGTTGCCATCTGCGATTCCTTGGATTTGTAGGGCAATTCGACACAGCGCGGCGAGTGTGCCGCAAAGCGACAGCGAGTGTCCAGTTCCCGGCAATAGGCAGCACGATGTCCGAGATTCGCGCGAGATATGTGACCAGATAACTAGATCCAGTCACTGATTTTCGGTTTTTTCACCGCGCGCGAGAAGTTATAGACCGACTTTGCCGCGTACGCGTGTAAGAATTTGGGCAAATTCACTGGCGTTTAGCTCGCCAATGACCCGATCAGCGTTGATTTCGCTGCCGTTCGCGGCGAAGAACAACAGGGCAGGGGGGCCGAACAGTTGATAGCGGTCGAGCAGCGCGCGTTGTTCGGCATTGCTGGCGGTTATGTCAAAACGCAGCAACTTGAAGCCGGCCAGTTGGGCTTGTACCTGCGGCGCGGTCAGCACTTCGCGCTCGATCACCTTGCAACTGATGCACCAGTCGGCATACCAGTCCAGCAGTACCGGTTGGCCGGCGGTCTTGGCCTCGGCCAGGGCGGCGTCCAGTGCAGCCGGGGTGGTCACGGTGTGCCAGCTATCCGCGGCAGCCGCCGGTTTGCCGCCAGCACTGGCAAGGGCCGGCGGTGGCAGCGGGCGCAGCGGGTCGCCCTGGCCACTGAGCGCGCCGTACCAGCAGGCCACGGCATACACCAGCAAAGCCAGGCCGAGCAGTTGCGCCAGGCGCTGGCGCGGGGACTTGACCACGAACTCCAGGGCGCCCAGGAACAGCGCCACCCCGGCGGCCAGGAAACCGACCAGCAGCAAGGTCAGCGGGCCCGGCAGCACTCGGCTGAGCAGGCCGATGGCCAGGCCCAGCAGCAGCACGCCGATGGCATTTTTCACCGTGTTCAGCCAGGGGCCGCTTTTCGGCAGCCAGGCCGCGCCGCCGGTGGCCACCAGCAGCAGCGGTGCGCCCATGCCCAGGCCCAGGGCAAACAGCTTGAGGGCGCCGCCCAGGGCATCACCACTGGCGCTGATGTACAGCAACGCACCGGCCAGCGGCGCTGAAACACACGGCGAAACCAGCAGGCTGGAAAGCACGCCCAGTATCGCCGCGCCCAGCAGCGAGCCACCCCGGGTGTGATTGGCGACATTATTCAGGCGCTGATTGAGGGCCTGCGGCAGCTTCAGTTCGAACAGGCCGAACATGGCCAGGGCGAACACCACGAAGAACAGTGCGAAGGGCACCAGCACCCAGGCCGATTGCAGGCGTGCCTGCAGGTTCAGGCCGGCGCCGAACAGGCCCATCAGGGCGCCGAGGACGGCAAAGCTGGCCGCCATCGGCAGCACGTAGGCCAGTGACAGGGCCAGGCCGCGCAGGCCGCCGGCCTGGCCGCGCAGCACCACGCCGGAGAGGATCGGCAGCATTGGCAACACGCAGGGGGTGAAGGTGAGGCCGACCCCGGCAAGGAAGAACAGCAGCAGCGACTTCCAGCTCCAGCCGTGCTCGGTGCTGGCCGGTGTGTTCGCACCGGCTTCGCCATCGATGCTCAGGCGTGCGGTTTCCGGTGGGTAGCACAGGCCTTTGTCGGCACAACCCTGGTAGCCCACCAGCAAGGTGAAGGCGCGCGGGTCGTTGCGCGGTAGTTCGATGTCGAGCACGCCATGGTATACCTCGACATCGCCGAAGAATTCATCGTGCTTGGCCTCGCCCTTGGGGATATTCGGCGTACCCAGGGCAGCGTCGGCCGGTTCCGTACGGAACTGGAAGCGGTGGCGGTAGAGGTAATAGCCATCGGTGGCGACGAAGCGCAGCTTGATGGTTTGCGCATCGGCCTGGATCAGGTTGAGCCTGAACGCTTCGTGTACCGGCAGGAAGTCGGCGTTGTTGGACAACGAAGCGGCGCCGAGGGTGGCGCTGGGGCGGTTGTCGAGCAGGCCCGTGGCGAAGGCGGGGCTGGCCAGCAGCAGGAACAGCAGGAAAAACAGGCGGCGCATGGCGGACTCGCGAGGTCGAACGTGCCGGGCATGATAGCGGAGTTGGTGCAGGTTGGGGCCATGCTGATGGCGGGGGCGACACATGGCCGCTGGCTGATTTGCTACCTGTGTCGGCCTCTTCGCGGGTAAACCCGCTCCCACCTCGACCGCATAGACCTCAAGCCATACGCTATCCCTGTGGGAGCGGGTTTACCCGCGAAGAGGCCAGTACAGGCCAACCTAGACTCTGAAGGCCCGCACCGCCCGGTTCAGCTCACCGCCCAGGCTCAGCAATTGCTCGCCTTGCTCACGCCCCTCGCCAATGCGTTGCAGGTTGTCCTCGCCCAGCGCATGGATGCGTTGGCTGTGGTCGCGAATTTCACTTACCGCGCCACTCTGCTGCGCCGTGACGTCGGCAATCCGCACCGCAGTGTCCGCGATGGTGCGGATGGCACTGACGATCTGGTCCAGCGCCCCGTCTGCGGCCTGGGCCTGGCTGGCGGTGGCCTCGGCATGTTCGAGCTGCGCACGCATACCGGCCACCGAGCTTCTGGCGGCCTGCTGCAGGCGGTCGATCAGTGCCTGGATTTCGCCGGTTGCCCCGGTGGTGCGCTGCGCCAGCGAACGCACCTCATCAGCCACCACGGCAAAACCACGGCCCATCTCGCCAGCACGCGCGGCTTCGATCGCGGCATTCAATGCCAGCAGGTTGGTCTGTTCGGCAATCGAGCGGATCACTGTCAGTACGCCACCAATGGTGGCCGACTCTTCCGCCAGTTGCTCGATCATGCGGGCGTTGCCTTGCACTTCATCGACCAGTGCGCGCAAGCCCGACAGGCTCTGGCCAATCACCGTCTGGCCCTGTTCCACTGCGCGGCCGGCATCGCGGCTGGCGTCGGCGGCGGCGCTGGCGTCACCGGCCACCTGCTGGATGGTCGCTTCCAGTTCACCCAGGGCATCGCGAATCTGCCCGGTGTCACCCGCCTGGCGTTCGGCACCGTCATGCAACGCGGCACTCATGCCGGCAAGGGCATGGCTGCTGCCGGCCACCTGTTCGGCGTTGTGGCGGATGGTGCCGACCAGCTCCACCAGGTACTGGCGCAGGCGGTTGAGCGAATCCTGGATGTCGTGCAGTTCGCGGTTGGTCTTGCCCAGCGTGATGGGCTTGGCGAAGTCGCCTTCGGCCCAGCGCGACAGGGCCGGGGCCAGGCCGGTCAGGGTGCGTGCCAGGCGCCGTTGCAAGGTGTCGACCAGCAGGGCGATGAGCAGGATCAGGGCAATCATCAGGCCCTGGATGATGCGTACTTCGGCGGCGATCTTCGCGTGCTGGCTGCGTACTTCTGGCTCCAGCGCGGCGATGGCCTGCTGCACCGCTTGCAGACGCTGGCCGGTGCTGGCGGCCAGGGCTGCTCGGCGCTCGATCTGGTCGCGGGTGCGCTGCAGCTCGGCCGGGTAGCGGCTGAGCAGGCTTTGCAGCTCACGTTTCAGGCCAATTGCGATGTCTTCCTGCTGGGCGCTGGCCTGGGTCTCCAGGCCCATCATGGCCGCAAAGTCGTCGGCGCCGGATTCGGCAGCACGGGTTACCCCAAGCAGTGGCAGGCTGTCGATGATCTGGGCCTGGGCGCGAATCCGCTGCAGCTCGCGCTCGACTTCGTCGGCCAGTTCCGGGCGACTGCTGCTGACCAGCTTGTCCCGTGCCAGCGAAAGGCGACCGAGGTGCACGGTGGCCTCCAGCAGGGGCTGCAGGTAGCGGTTGGCGTCGGCGCTGGCGCTGTCACGCACGTAATCAGCCAGCTGTTCGAAGTTGGCCCCCAGTTCCCGCTCGGCCTGCAGCAACAGCGCCTGCGGGTCGCCGGCCAGCTTGCCGGCAGCCAGCAGTTCCTCGGCGGTGAAGGCCTGCAGGCTGTCCAGGCTGGGGCGTAGCTGGTCAGCCAGTTCGGCGGGCCATTCGGCCAACGCCGCTTGCAGTTGCTGGTTGGCCTCCATGGCCGCTGCGTGGCGCAGGGCATCGCCGCTGGCCAGGTAGGCCTGGATGTTGCCTGCAGCCTGGTGCTGGAACTGCTGGGACAGGCCCAGGTAGTGCTCCATCAATTGATAGGGGCGCTCCAGGGCCCGCTGCGACCACCACAGGGTGGCGCCCAGGGCGATACACACGGTTACCAGCAACAGGGTGTTGAAATTGGTCAGCCACTTCAGGCGCATAGCCGCGAGCTTCCTGCGGGAGGAGAGAGTCGGTGGCTGAAGTTATGGCGGTTGTGTGACGGAGTGATGACGAAAGGGGCTGGTGTCAGATAAAAAAGTGGCACTGTGCCTGTATCTGTATTGCCTGTACTGGCCTCTTCGCGGGCTCGCCCGCTCCCACAGGATATCTACCAGTCCTGAATGCAGCGTAATCCTTGTGGGAGCGGGCAAGCCCGCGAAGAGGCCGGTACAGGCGATGAGCAACTCAGGGCTCTACCCGCACCACGCAATTACGCCCGGCATGCTTGGCCCGGTACAGCGCCTCGTCTGCCGCACTGGCCATGGTCAGTGCATCCAGCCCGTCGTCCAGCTGCACCACCCCGGCACTGAAGGTGCAGCGTAGATCCTGCGGCTGGGCCGGGTAGAGAATTTCGGCAAAGCGCCGGCGGATTTCGTCCAGCACCTTGTGCGCCGCGTGCAGCGCGGTATTGGGCATGACGATGGCGAACTCTTCGCCACCATAGCGGCCAATGAAGTCGGTCTTGCGCAAGCGCTGCTTGAGAAACAGCGCCAGGCTCTTGATCACGCGGTCGCCCATCGGGTGGCCGTGGCGATCGTTGATCTTCTTGAAGTGGTCGATGTCGAGCATGGCGAAGCTCAACGGTTGCTGCTCGCGCCGGGCGCGGAAGCTGCAGTCTTCAAGCAGTTGCAGGATATGCGTGTGGTTGTACAGCCCGGTCAGGCTGTCGCGCACCATGCGCGCCTTCAGGTGCCTGGCACGGGCGGCCCGGTTGCGCACCGTGGTGATCAGCTGGCGTGAGCGAAACGGCTTGGTCAGGAAATCGTCACCGCCTTCACTCATGGCATCCAGCTGCTTGTCCAGGTCATCCTCGGCAGACAGGTAGATGATCGGCACGCTCACGTAGCGGTCGCTGTGGCGGATGACCTTGGCCAGCTCGGGGCCGGTGCAGGCGGGCATGTACAGGTCGAGGATGATCAGGTCGGGCTGGAAGTCGGCCAGTTCGGCCATGGTGCGGATGGGGTCGGTCAGGCTGCGGGTGAGCATGCCGGCACTGCTCAGCACCTTCTCGGTGTGCAATGCCTGGGTGCGCGAATCGTCGATGATCAGCACGCGCAACGGGTCGTGCGGGGTAGCGTTGGTCAGCCGCTCGACCTTTTCCAGCAGGCTGGAGGCTTCCAGGGTACCGGTGAGAAAGTCCTGGGCCCCGGCGCGCACCGCGGCCAGGCGCGTCGGGGTATCGGTTTCGTGGTGGCTGAAGAACAGCAGCGGAATGTGGCGGGCCAGCCCCTGCTGGACCTGGGCCGCCAGCAGCAGGCCTTGGCCGGCGCCGTTGAAATCGACATCCATGATGATGGCCGAGGGAGGGTATTCGGCGATCGAGGCGTGGAATGCCGACGTGCTGGCCAGCGCCTGCACCACCAGGCCAAAGAATTCCAGTTGCTGGGCCAGGCGCTGGGCACGTTCGTGGTCCTGCAGCAGGATGTACACCGGCTTGCGGATGGGCGATGGCAGCAACTGGCCGAGCGGGTCGTCCTTGCGCAGGCCGCTACGCGTCAGCTGTTGGGCGGGGCACTGCGGGCTCGGCTCGACTGCTTGGCTCATGTCCTGGCTACTTTGTAGGGGTGGGAGGTGCAGAGGCGATGATGGCTCTATGCTAGCAGTTCTTTGCCGGTGCGGGAGTGCTCTGTATCAACAAAGCGGGCAGAACGAATATTCAGTTGCCGACCGATTGGTCGCTTATGCGTAAGGCGGTGTCTGCTTTATAGTGCAGCCATGCGGGCTTGCCGTGGCACCCTGGCACAGGCCTGTGGTCCAAGCCCCTGAACCGTCGTGACTGATTAAGGACAAAGCCATGCTGGACTGGAAAAACCGCGAGGCCCAAGCCGAGCCCCGCGAGCGCGTCGACGGCCGTGGCGCCGCCGCCCGTAGCTACCTTGGCGGCCTCTGGAGCCGTGCATTGGGCACCCTCATCGGGTTGTACCTGCTGGTGTGTATCGGCCTGGGCTGGTACTGGAGCCAGGAGCCGGCCCTGTTCCCGGTGCAGCAGAACGCCCAGGCTGCAGCCGAGCGCGCTGGCCAGCAGATGGTGGTGGGCTACACCACCGTCGAAACCCTCAAGACCGTGGCTGGCACCTTGTTGAACAAGCCGGGTGGCTACATTTCCAACGACCGCTTCCCGCCAGGGTTGTGGATGGACAACATGTCCAGCTGGGAGTATGGCGTGCTGGTCCAGGTGCGCGATCTGTCCCGTGCCCTGCGCAAGGACTTCGCCCGCTCGCAATCGCAGTCCACCGAAGACGCCGACCTGGCCAAGGCCGAGCCGCGCTTCAACTTCGACAACAAGAGCTGGATCCTGCCCTCGAGCGAATCGGAGTTCGAAGAGGGCATCAAGTCGCTGAGCCGCTACCAGACCCGTCTGGCGGCTGGCGACAAGGGCGCGATCTTCTATACCCGTGCCGACAACCTGAACAACTGGCTGGGTGACGTGGCCACCCGCCTGGGCTCGCTGTCGCAGCGCCTGTCGGCCAGCGTTGGCCGGGTCAAGCTCAACACCACGCTGAAGACCGAGTCGGTGGTTGCCGGCCAGGCGCCGCAGGTGGATGAAGAACTGGTGGAAACCCCGTGGTTGCAGATCGACAACGTGTTCTACGAAGCCCGTGGCCAGGCCTGGGCGCTGTCGCACCTGCTGCGCGCGATCGAGGTGGACTTCGCCGACGTGCTGGCGAAGAAGAACGCCACGGTCAGCGTGCGGCAGATCATCCGTGAGCTGGAAGCCTCGCAGGAAGCCTTGTGGAGCCCGATGGTGCTCAATGGCAGTGGCTTTGGCATGTGGGCCAACCACTCGCTGGTCATGGCCAACTACATTTCCCGGGCCAACGCCGCAGTGATCGACCTGCGTCAGCTGCTGTCGCAGGGTTGAAGATGGCTATCAGCCCTGACGAGGCCGCCCACCGGGCGGCTTCCGACCGCGAGCTGGTCACCTGGGTGGACGAAGCCGACCAGGTCCTGGGGGCCTTGCCACGCGCCGAGCTGCGCCAGCGCGGCCTGATTGGGCGGTGCACGTTCATTCTGCTGTTCAACAGCGCCGGTGAGCTGTGCGTGCACCGGCGCACCCTGAGCAAGGCGCTGTACCCGGGTTACTGGGATGTGGCGGCAGGCGGCATGGTCACCGCCGGGGAGGCCTATGCCGATTCGGCGGCGCGCGAGCTGGCCGAGGAGTTGGGCATCGACGGTGTCGAGTTGCGCTTCCACGAGCGCTTCTACTTCGATCAGCCGGATAACCGCTTGTGGTGTGCGGTGTATTCGGCGGTGTCGGATGCGCCGTTGCGGCTGCAGCCGGAGGAAGTCATCGAGGCGCGCTTCATTGGCCTGGAGCAGGTCGAGCAGGAGCGCCTGGCAAAGCCGTATTGCCCGGACTCGTTGGCGGCATTGCAGCGCTATAAAGCCAGCCTCGAATAGGGCTGGAGCCATGCCGGCCCCTTCGTGGGTAACCTGCACCCACAGGTACCGCGAAGGCCTCCTGGCCTGTGAAATCCCGCTGGCAGCGGGTTTACCCGCGCGGGGTCGCAAAACTTTCGCAAAATGCCGCAATCCGGTACTTAGCAACAGCCGCATTTATCGTTAAACTGCGCGCCCTTTTCGGGCTGCCGCAGTTCTTGTGGCAGTAGCGCCGCCCCTGCCAGAGTGGGGCTTCGCGGTCGGCTCCCGCCGACCAGTTTTTGTCCTCAGCCCAGAGGAACAAAAGTGGCCAAGAAAGCTTCGTCCTTCGCCGCCCTTGGCGGTCTTGTTTACTCCACCGACGCTGGTCGGCACTGTCCCGACTGCAGCCAGCCGGTGGATGCCTGTACCTGCAAGCAGCAAACCATTCCCGAAGGTGATGGCATTGCCCGTGTGCGCCGCGAAAGCAAGGGCCGCGGCGGCAAGACCGTGACCACCGTCAGCGGTGTGCCGCTGCCGCTCGAACAGCTCAAGGAGCTGGCCTCCACCCTCAAGCGCCGCTGCGGTACCGGTGGCGCCCTGAAGGATGGGGTCATTGAAATCCAGGGCGACCATGTCGAGCTGTTGATCGGCGAGCTGATCAAGCAGGGTTTCAAGGCGAAAAAGTCCGGCGGCTGATGCGGCCACGCGCTTTTTTGCCCAGTGCTTTCTAAACTCGTTGCCGTGACCAGGGTCTACCTTGGGCACGGACGAATCGTCATTTTTGGCTTTTACACTGCGCCCGCCTCCTTGCGGGGCAGTGTCTTCGACTTATCTATAGGGGACTTGAATGTCCGTACGACGCACACGCAAAGACGATGGTAGCCAATGGACCGTGGCCGACAGCCGCAGTGTTTATGGCATCCGTCATTGGGGCGCTGGTTATTTCGCCATCAATGAAGCCGGGCGCGTCGAAGTGCGCCCCAACGGCCCGCAAAGCGCACCGATCGACCTGTTCGAACAGGTCGACGAACTGCGCCAGAGCGGCCTGTCGCTGCCATTGCTGGTGCGCTTCCCAGACATTCTGCAGGACCGCGTGCGCCAGCTGACCGGCGCCTTCGATGCCAACATCGCGCGCCTGGAATACCAGAGCCAGTACACCGCGCTGTACCCGATCAAGGTCAACCAGCAGGAAGCGGTGGTGGAAAACATCATCGCCACGCAAAACGTTTCCATCGGCCTGGAAGCCGGCTCCAAGCCCGAGCTGCTGGCGGTGCTGGCGCTGGCGCCGAAGGGCGGCACCATCGTCTGCAACGGCTACAAGGACCGCGAGTTCATCCGCCTGGCGCTGATGGGCCAGAAGCTCGGCCACAATGTGTTCATCGTCATCGAGAAAGAGTCGGAAGTGGCGCTGGTGATCGATGAAGCCGCCGAGCTCAAGGTCAAGCCGCAGGTAGGCCTGCGCGTGCGCCTGTCGTCGCTGGCCTCGAGCAAGTGGGCCGACACCGGTGGCGAGAAGTCCAAGTTCGGTTTGTCAGCTGCCCAGCTGATTTCGGTGGTGCAGCGCTTCCGCGATGCCGGCCTGGACCAGGGCATTCGCCTGCTGCATTTCCACATGGGTTCGCAGATCGCCAACCTGGCCGACTACCAGCATGGTTTCAAGGAAGCCATCCGGTACTACGGCGAGCTGCGCGCGCTGGGCCTGCCGGTGGACCATATCGACGTCGGTGGTGGCCTGGGCGTGGACTACGACGGTACCCACTCGCGCAATGCCAGCTCGATCAACTACGACATGGACGACTATGCCGGCGTGGTCGTCGGCATGCTCAAGGAGTTCTGCGATGCGCAGGGCCTGCCGCACCCGCACATCTTCTCGGAGAGTGGCCGCTCGCTGACCGCGCATCACGCCATGCTGGTCATCCAGGTAACGGATGTCGAGAAACACAACGACGACGTGCCGACCATCGAAAACAAGGAATCCCTGCCCGAGACCGTGCAGTGGCTGGTCGACCTGCTCGGCCCGACCGACATCGAGATGGTGACCGAGACTTACTGGCGCGCCACCCATTACATGGGTGACGTGGCCGCGCAGTACGCCGACGGCAAGATCAGCCTGGCCGAAAAGGCCCTGGCCGAGCAGTGCTATTTCGCCGTGTGCCGGCGCCTGCACAACTCGCTGAAAGCCCGCCAGCGCTCGCACCGCCAGGTGCTGGACGAGCTCAACGACAAGCTGGCCGACAAGTACATCTGCAACTTCTCGGTGTTCCAGAGCCTGCCGGACACCTGGGCCATCGGCCAGGTGCTGCCGATCATCCCGCTGCACCGCCTGGACGAGGAGCCAATGCGCCGGGCCGTGCTGCAGGACCTGACCTGCGACTCGGACGGCAAGATCAACCAGTACGTCGACGAGCAGAGCATCGAGACCAGCATGCCAGTGCATGCGGTGAAGGAAGGTGAGGACTACCTGCTGGGCGTGTTCCTGGTGGGTGCCTACCAGGAAATCCTCGGTGACATGCACAACCTGTTCGGTGACACCGACTCGGTGAACATCTACCAGAACGCCGACGGCAGCGTGTACCACGCCGGTATCGAGACCCACGACACCATCGAGGACATGCTGCGCTACGTGCACCTGTCGCCGGAGGAGTTGATGACTCATTACCGTGACAAGGTGGCCAGTGCCAGGATCAGCGCGCGTGAGCGGACCCAGTATCTGGATGCCTTGCGCCTGGGGTTGACCCGGTCTTCGTACCTGTCGTCCTGAGTCCAGGGGGCCGCTTTGCGGCCCATCGCGACACAAGGCCGCTCCATGAGATAGCGGTTACAAATGGAGACAGGGTGATGGGGCCTGTCGTAGGAGCGGCCTTGTGTCGCGATCTGAGGGCGTAGCCCTCACCGCGTCATACCCGGTAATGGTTCGCTGGCGATGGCCTTCATCGCCACGGCTACCTTTGAATGCAATGTTCAAGGGAGTTCGACATGGATCGTCACGGTAACCATCGATTACGCCAAGGGCGCTTCTCAGAGCCAGGCCGGCTCTATCTGCTGACCACGATTACTCGCCAGCGGCTACCTCTGTTCAGAAACCTCTGGTTCGCACGTGCGGCCATCCAGCAATTACGTCTGAGTCACCATGAAGGTAGTTGCCGCTCATTAGTATGGGTTCTGATGCCAGACCATCTGCACTGGCTGGTCGAGCTTGGGCCGAGCAGCCTGGGCAAACTCATGTGCGGCTTCAAGTCGCGTAGCAGTTGTGCGCTTTACCCCAGAGGCGCTGAGCGACGGCATATCTGGCAGCCTGGCTTTCATGACCGGGCTCTGCGCAGGGAGGAAGATGTGAAAGCCGCTGCTCGATACATCATTGCTAATCCCATTCGGGCTGGGTTGGTGCGGCGGGCTGGCGATTATCCACATTGGGATTGTGTGTGGCTGTGAGCCTGCAGGTGAAGGCTTCGCCCTCATTTCGCGACACAAGGCCGCTCCTACAGATGACCGCGATACCACGCCGCCCCGCGAACCTTTGTAGGAGCGGCCTTGTGTCGCGATGGGCCGCAAAGCGGCCCCGGCGTCACTGAACCCAAAGGCCCTTTTCCTGCAACTGCCACCCCACCCACCCCAGGGTGATCGCCCGCAACCCCATGAACCCGAGGAACGCCAACCACAATCCATGGTTGCCGAACCCTCCCATGAGAACACCCAGGGGCAAAGCAATCAGCACCGAAAGCAACATCGCATTGCGCATCTCCCGCGCCCGGGTTGCACCAATGAACAACCCGTCCAGCAGATAACTCCACACCGCAATCAACGGCAGCAATGCCAGGTATGGCAGGTACGGATAAGCCGCCGCCCGCACGCTATCAATATTGGTCTGCAGGTCGATGAACAGGTGCCCGCCCAGCAGGAACACACCGGCAAACCCCAGGCTGATGATCAACGACCAACCACAGGCCACGACCAGCGAGCGGCGCAAGGTATCCCGGTCCCGTGCACCGATGGCATGCCCGCACAGCGCCTCCACGGCGTGCGCCAGGCCATCGAGGGCGTAAGCGGTGAGCAGCAGCCCGTTGAGCAGCAGGGCATTGGCCGCCACCGTGGCTTCACCCAGGCGCGCACCCTGCACGGTGATCAGCAGAAACACCATCTGCAGCGCCAGGCTGCGCAGAAAGATGTCGCGGTTCACCGCCAGCAGCGGGCGCCAGGCCTGCCAGCGTTTGAGCGTTGACCACACGATCTGCCCCGGGTAGGCGCGCAGGGCCGGGCGGGTCAGGGCAAGGCCGAGCAACGCGGCGCTCCATTCGGCGATCACCGAGGCCCGTGCCGAGCCCAGCACGCCCCAGTTCAGGCCCAGCACGAACCACAGGTTGAGAGCGATGTTCAGCAGGTTGGTGGTCAGCAGAATCGCTAGCGGCGCCCGCGCGTTCTGGGTGCCGAGGAACCAGCCGACCAGCGCATAACTGGCCAGCGCTGCCGGCAGGCCGAGCAAGCGGGTGTGGAAGAAGTCTTCGGTGGATTGCTGCAACGCCTCGCTTGGCTGCATGGCGTGCAGCGCCAGCTGGCTGAAGGGCAGGGCGAGCAGGCCGATCAGCAGGGCAAAGGCCACCGCCAGTAGCAGGCCCTGCACCAGCACCTGGCGCAGCGCCGCGCCGTCGGCACGCCCGGCGGCCTGGGCGGCGAAGCCGGTGGAACCCATGCGCAGGAACCCCATCAGGCCGACCATGAAGGTGAACAGCGTGGCGCCCACGGCCACGGCGCCAAGCTGGTGGGCATGGGGCAGGTGGCCGATGACGGTGCTGTCGACCAGGGCGACCAGCGGCACGGAAATATTCGAGAGGATCATCGGCGCAGCCAGCGCCCAGACCTTGCTGTGGGTGGGACGATGCTGCCAGTCGGTGGCCAGTTGCGACATTGGAATCCTTGCCTGATCAGGGTCCGCTTCAACGATGGCCACAGTGTAACGGCCGGGCCACCTATTCGCGCGACTCTGGTCACACCTCGCACGCAACATCGGGTACTGCGCCTGCGTTTGCGCTATAGTTGCTGCCCTCACGTACACCCTGCCAAAGAGTTTCTACTCCATGTTCAACAAAGGATTGTTGCTGGCCTGTGCGCTGGCTTTGCTCAGTGCCTGTGACTCTTCGACACCGGACAAACCTGTACCGGCCGAAAAACCGGCGGCCAGCGCGCCTGCCGCTGCCCCGGCAGCCCAGCGCGAAGACCCGGCCAAGCTCGCCAAGCGCTACGAGGGCCGCGAGCTCACGGTGCTGGATGTTTCCGAAGTGCAGCTCGATGGCGCTGCCACATTGTCGATCAGTTTCTCCGCGCCGCTGGATGCCAAGCAGGACTTGGCCACCAAGGTGCATCTGGTCGATACCGTCAAAGGTAAGCTCGATGGCGCCTGGGAACTCTCCGACAACCAGATGGAGCTGCGCCTGCGTCACCTCGAGCCACAGCGCAAGCTGGTGCTGACCGTCGACAAAGGCCTGCTGGCCGTCAACGGCAAGCAACTGGAAGAAGAGTCGATCACCCGCCTGGAAACCCGCGACATGCAGCCGACCATCGGCTTCGCCAGCCGCGGTTCGCTGCTGCCGACCCGCCTGGCCGAAGGCCTGCCGGTGATCGCCCTGAATGTCGACAAGGTCGATGTCGAGTTCTTCCGGGTAAAACCGGAAATGCTCTCGACCTTCCTCGCCAACTGGGGACGCAACAGCAGCCTGTACTACTACCAGTCCAAGGAAACCCTGGACATGGCCGAACTGGTCTACAGCGGCCGCTTCGACCTCAACCCCGCGCGTAACACCCGCGAGACCGTGCTGCTGCCGATCGCCGGCATCAAGCCGCTGCAGGAGCCAGGCGTGTACCTGGCGGTGATGCGTGCCTCGGGGACCTACGACTACTCGCAACCGGCGACGTTGTTCACCCTCAGCGATATCGGCGTATCCGCGCACCGTTACCGCGACCGCCTCGATGTATTCGCCCAGGCCCTGGAAGGCGGCAAGGCGATGAGCGGGGTCAACCTGGAAATCCACGACGACAAGGGCAAGCTGCTGGCCCAGGCCAGCACCGATGGCGATGGCCATGCCCAACTGCCGATCACGCCCAAGGCTGACACCCTGATCGCCACCCAGGGCGTGCACACCACCCTGCTGCGCCTGAACAGCGCAGCGCTGGACCTGGCCGAGTTCGATATCACCGGGCCCCAGGCCAACCCGCTGCAGTTCTTCATCTTCGGCCCGCGCGACCTGTACCGCCCAGGCGAAACCGTGCTGCTCAACGGCCTGCTGCGCGACCAGGACGGCAAGCCGGTCAAAGCCCAGCCAGTCAGCGTGGAAGTGCGCCGACCCGATGAACAGGTCAGCCGCAAGTTCGTCTGGGAGGCCGACAGCAATGGCCTTTACCAGTACCAGCTGCAACTGGCTACCGAGGCCCCGACCGGCCGCTGGCAACTGCTGCTGGACCTCGGCGGCGGGCGCAAGCAGGTGTATGAATTCCTTGTCGAAGACTTCCTGCCCGAGCGCCTGGCGCTGGAGCTCAAGGGCAGCAGCACCCCGCTGTCGCCTGACGAGAATGCGCGCATCCGGGTCAATGGCCGTTACCTCTACGGCGCCCCGGCAGCCGGCAATCGCCTGAGCGGCCAGGCTTATGTGCGCCCGCTGCGCGAGGCGGTCCCCGCGCTGCCCGGCTACCAGTTCGGTTCGGTCACCGAAACCGAGCTGAACCAGGACCTGGAGCTGGACGAAGTGACCCTCGACCAGGCCGGCAAGGCCGTGGTCGAAATCGAGAGCCGTTGGGCTGAAGCCCGTTCGCCGCTGCAACTGACCGTGCAGGCCAGCCTGCAGGAGTCGGGTGGTCGGCCGATTACCCGGCGCCTGGAACAACCCATCTGGCCGGCTGAGCGTCTGCCAGGCCTGCGTGGCCTGTTTGACGGTGAGGAAACCGACAGCGACGCGCCGGTGGAATTCGAGTTCCTGGTAGCCGACCGCGACGGCAACAAGTTGGCCGCCGAAGACCTCAAGGTGCGCTTGATCCGCGAGCGCCGCGACTATTACTGGAACTACTCGCAGAGCGATGGCTGGAGCTACGCCTACAACGAGAAGTTCCTCACCCAGAGCGAGGAGACCATCAGCGTCAAGGCCGGCTCCACCGCCAAGCTGAGCTTCCCGGTTGAATGGGGCCCGTACCGCGTCGAGGTGGAAGACCCGCAGACCGGCCTGGTGTCCAGCGAGCGTTTCTGGGCTGGCTACCGTGCCCAGGACAACGCCGAAGGCGGCGCGGTGCGCCCGGACCAGGTCAAGCTGGCGCTGGACAAGCCATCCTATGCCGACGGCGCTACCGCCAAGGTCACCGTTACCCCACCGGCGGCCGGCAGCGGCTACCTGATGATCGAATCCAGCGACGGCCCGCTGTGGTGGCAGGAGATCGACGTGCCCGCCGAAGGCAAGACCTTCGATGTGGAGCTGGACGAGAAGTGGGCCCGCCATGACCTGTACATCAGCGCACTGGTGATCCGCCCCGGTGAGCGCAAGGCCAATGCCACGCCGAAACGCGCGGTGGGCGTGCTGCACCTGCCGCTGGACCGTGCCGAGCGCAAACTGGCGGTGAGCCTGCAGGCACCGGAAAAGATGCGCCCGAAACAGCCGCTGACGGTCAAGGTCAAGGCCGCCAATGCCGATGGCAGTATCCCCAAGCAGGTGCATGTGCTGTTGTCGGCGGTGGACGTGGGTATCCTCAACATCACCGACTTCAAAACCCCCGACCCGTTCGCCAGCCTGTTCGGGCGCAAGGCCTATGGTGCCGACCAGCTGGATATCTACGGCCAGCTGATCGAAGCCGGCCAGGGCCGCCTGGCCAGCCTGGCATTCGGCGGTGACGCGGCGATGGCCAAGGGTGGCAAGCGCCCCAACACCACCGTGACCATCGTTGCCCAGCAGAGCCTGCCGGTGACCCTGGACGCCAAGGGCGAGGGCCAGGCCACGGTCGATATCCCCGATTTCAACGGCGAACTGCGGCTGATGGCCCAGGCCTGGACCGATGAGCACTTCGGCATGGCCGAAGGCAAGACGGTAGTCGCCGCGCCACTGATTGCCGAGCTGTCGGCGCCGCGCTTCCTCGCCGGTGGCGACCGCACCAGCCTGGCGCTGGACCTGGCCAACCTGTCCGGCCGCGCCCAGCAGCTGAACGTTGAAATCAGCACCGAAGGCCAGCTGAGCCTGGCGGCCAGCGCCCAGCAGAACGTCAACCTGGCTGAGGGCCAGCGTTCGACGCTGATGATCCCGGTACAGGCCCAGGGTGGCCTGGGCCAGGGCAAGGTGCGTGTGCGGGTCACCGGCCTGCAGCTACCGAACGAGCCGAGCAGGGCGTTCGAACGTGACTGGACCCTGGGCGTGCGCCCGGCCTACCCGGCCATGCTCAAGCATTACCGCGTGGCCTTGAAGGATCAGCCGTGGACCCTGCCTGAAGCAGACCTGGCCGCCTTCGAGCCTGCCGGCCTGGAAGCCACCCTGGCCTTGTCGAGCCGGCCGCCGCTGAACCTGGGCGAGCAGATCCGCGCCCTCGAGGCCTACCCTTACGGGTGCCTGGAGCAGACCACCAGTGGCCTGTACCCGTCGCTGTACGCGGATGCCGACAGCCTCAAGCGCCTGGGCATCAAGGGCGAACCGGCGGATGTGCGCAAGCGCAAGATCGAAATGGGCATCGAGCACCTGCTGGGCATGCAGCGCTACAACGGCAGCTTCGGCCTGTGGAGCTCGGACAGCGAAGAAGAGTACTGGCTGACCGCCTATGTCACCGACTTCTTGCTGCGTGCCCGTGACCAGGGCTACGGCGTGCCGGCCGAAGCACTGAAGAAGGCCAGCGAGCGCTTGCTGCGTTATGTGCAGGAGCGCAACCTGATCGAAGTCGACTACAGCGACAACGCCGAGCACACCCGCTTTGCCGTACAGGCCTACGCCGCATTGGTGTTGGCGCGCAGCCAGCAGGCACCGTTGGGCGCCCTGCGTGGCCTGTTCGAACGCCGCGCCGACGCCCGTTCCGGCCTGCCGCTGGTGCAGCTGGCGGTAGCACTGGACAAGATGGGCGACAAGCCACGCGCCAACCAAGCCTTGCAGGCTGGCCTGGCCATCAGCCGCAGCAAAGGCTGGATGGCTGATTACGGCAGTTCGCTGCGAGACCAGGCGCTGATCCTGGCACTGCTGCAGGAGAACGACATGGCCAGCAGCAAGGTCGACCAGCGCCTGTTCGCCTTGTCGGACGAGCTGGCAGCCAACCGCTGGTTGTCGACCCAGGAACGCAATGCGCTGTTCCTGGCTGGCCGTGGCCTGCTGGGCAAGCCGGAAGGCCAGTGGCAGGCACGCCTGGACAGCGCCGGTGAGGTGCGTGAGTTCAACAATGCCGAGTCCGGCATGAAGCTGGAAGGCCCACTGCTGGCCTCGCCGCTGAGTGTGCAGAACCAGGGCAGCGAGACGCTGTACCAGCAGCTGACCTTGTCGGGTTACCCACGCCAGGCACAGCCAGCGGGTGGCAACGGCATGCAGATCCGCCGTGAGTACCTGGGCATGAATGGCCAGCCGCTGGACCTGCACAGCCTGCGCAGTGGCGACCTGGTGCTGGTGCACCTGGCGCTCAAGGCGGAAAACCCGGTGCCGGACGCGTTGGTAGTGGATCTGCTGCCGGCGGGCCTGGAGCTGGAAAACCAGAACCTGGCACAAAGTGCCGCCAGCCTGGACAACGCCAGCAGCGCGGTGAAGGAATGGCGCGATTCCATGCAGAACGCCAGCCTGGTGCACCAGGAGTACCGTGACGACCGTTACGTCGCCGCGCTCAAGCTCGACGGCTACGGCACCACCCACCTGCTGTACCTGGCGCGGGCGGTAACCCCGGGCACCTACCGTGTGCCAGCGCCGCAGGTCGAGTCGATGTACCGGCCCAACCTGCAGGCCGTGGGCGATGGGCAAGGGGAAATGACCGTCAGAGCCCGCTAGGGCGATGCGGTCTGGTGTAGGAGCGGCCTTGTGTCGCGAAAGGGCCGCAACGCGGCCCCATTGCCTGGGTACGCGGAACGGCGGGTAGACCGCGTCGCCAGGTTTTGCGGCCGCTGCGCGCCCGATCGCGACGCAAGGCCGCTCCTACACGATCGCCGCATCAGTCAGTGAATCACCCAGCTCATCACCCACAACCCCAGCATCAGCCAGATGATCCCGAGGATGATCGAGGCGCGCATGAACGCACGGATGGCCGAATACAGCAGCATCAGCCCGATGATCAGGGCCAGGATGCTGAGCAATGAGGTGTCCATGCCCAAGGTGCGTGCCAGGCCATCGATGAAATTGCCACCGGCGTTGGCCAGCAGATTGAACAACCCGCTGAATATGTCGACGATGAAGCGGATCAACGAGCCCAATGCCTGGCCCAGCCACTCGAAAAAACCTTCTACATGCATAGTTGCTTCCTGATGAACGAATCGGCGAGGTTACCGTTCCCCAGCCTTTGGCCATCACCTGGCCAGGTCGGTTCCCGATGCCAAGCTTAACGCGGCTGCGTAGCCGTGCGCGCCGGCTGTTGCGCATTGCCGTGCCTGGCATGCTGGTGGTGCTCGGTCTGTTGTGGCTGGCCGACCGCCTGTGGCCGCTGCCCATGCCTGGCGATGACCTGGCGCGGGTGGTGCTGGCCGAGGACGGCACGCCGTTGTGGCGCTTTGCCGATGCCGATGGCGTGTGGCGGTACCCGGTCAGCCCCGACGAGGTGTCGCCGTTGTACCTGCAGGCGCTGCTGACCTACGAGGACCGCTGGTTCTACCGCCACCCTGGGGTCAACCCACTGGCCCTGGCCCGCGCCGCCTGGCTCAACCTGCGCGGCGGGCGGGTGGTGTCGGGCGGCAGTACGCTGTCGATGCAGGTGGCACGCCTGCTCGACCCGCATGACCGCACCCTGGCCGGCAAGCTGCGGCAGTTGTGGCGTACCGCGCAGCTGGAGTGGCATCTGTCGAAACGCGAGATCCTGCAGATCTACCTGGACCGTGCGCCTTTCGGTGGCACCCTGCAGGGTGTTGCCGCTGCCAGCTGGGCCTACCTGGGCAAGTCGCCCATGCACCTGACCCCGGCCGAAGCGGCGCTGCTGGCGGTGCTGCCGCAGGCACCCAGCCGGCTGCGCCCGGATCGCCACCCCGAACGCGCCCAGCGCGCCCGTGACAAGGTGCTGCAACGCCTGGCCGAATACCAGGTATGGCCGGAGCGGCAAATCCGCGAGGCAACTGAAGAGCCGCTGGTGCTGGCGCCACGCCAGGAACCTGCCCTGGCGCCGCTGCTGGCGCGGCGCCTGAACAGCGCCGACAGCCCGCCGCTGATCCGCACCACGCTCGACGCCGCCTTGCAGCGGCGCCTCGAAGACCTGCTGCTGGGCTGGCGAGCACGGCTGCCGGAGCGGACCTCCGCCGCCATCCTGGTGGTCGAGGCGCAGACCATGGCGGTGCGCGCCTACCTGGGGTCGATCGACCTCGCCGACGAGCGCCGCTTCGGGCATGTCGACATGGTGCGCTCGCTGCGCTCGCCAGGTTCCACGCTCAAGCCGTTTCTCTACGGCATGGCCTTGGACGACGGCCTGATCCATTCCGAGTCGTTGCTGCAGGACGTACCGCGGCGCTATGGCGACTACCGCCCCGGCAACTTCTCCATGGGCTTCAGCGGGCCGGTGTCGGCCAGTTCGGCTTTGGCGCTTTCGCTCAACCTGCCGGCAGTGCAGTTGCTGGAAGCCTACGGCCCGAAACGCTTTGCCGCGCAGTTGCGCATGGCTGGCATGCCGCTGACCTTGCCGCCCCTGGCCGAGCCCAACCTGTCGTTGATCCTGGGCGGCGCGGGCAGCCGCCTGGAAGACCTGGTGGGTGGCTATGCGGCGCTGGCGCGGGGTGGCAACAGTGCACGGGTGCGCCTGCAACCGCAGGACCCGTTGCTGGAACGCCGCCTGCTGTCTCCCGGGGCAGCCTGGATCATCCGGCGTATCCTCAGCGGGCAGGCGCGCCCCGACCGCGACCCGCATGCCGAGTTGGTGCAACGCCCGCAACTGGCCTGGAAGACTGGCACCAGTTACGGCTTTCGTGACGCCTGGTCGATTGGCGTGGGGCCACGCTACCTGATCGGTGTGTGGATCGGCCGCCCCGACGGTACGCCGGTGCCCGGGCAGTTCGGCCTGGCTTCGGCGGCGCCGCTGATGCTGCAGGTGCACGACCTGTTGAGCAACCGCGACAGCCAACGTGGCATCAGTGTGCCGGTCGAACGGGTACCGGCGAATGTTGGCGTGGCAGCGATCTGTTGGCCGCTGGGCCAGCCATTGCACAAGCAGGACCCGAATTGCCGGCGTCAGCGTTTCGCCTGGACGTTGGACGGCACTACACCGCCCACCCTGCAGGCGGCCGACCAGCCGCTCGGCCTGGGCCTGCGTGAAAGCGTGTGGGTCAACGACCAAGGGCTCCGCGTCGATGGCAGCTGCCCCGGCGCCAAAGCCCGCGACATCGCGTTGTGGCCGGCCCCGCTGGAGCCTTGGCTACCTCGTGTCGAGCGGCGGGCGGCGCGCCTGCCGGCCATCGACCCGGCGTGCCCGCCGCAGGTGCCGGCCAGTGCGCCGCCGCTATCGATCGTGGGCGTGCGCCCGGGCGACAACCTGCGTCGTCCGGCGACCAGCAGCGAGCCGTTGCAGCTGCATGTGTCAGCGCTGGGTGGCGGCGGCCGGCGTTGGTGGTTCCTCAACGGCCAGCCGTTGGGCGAGACCCAGGGGCAGGACAGCTTGCTGGTCCGCTTCCAGCAGGTCGGTCAGGCCGAAATCAGCGCGCTGGATGAAAGCGGCGAGACGGCGCGGGTGACGTTCCAGGTCAGCGAGTAGCGGTTGCTTCAATGGCGGGTGAAGCGCTGCTGTATCGGCGATGAACTGGGCGTCAGCGCCAAGGCCAGTTGGGTGCGGTTGTGCATGTGGGTCAGGCGCAATACCTGTGACACATACAGCTTCACGGTATTTTCGGTAATGCCCAGCTCGCAGGCGATCTGGTAATTGGTCTTGCCGGTGCTCACCAGCCGCGCCACTTCCAGCTGGCGCGGTGATAGCTTCTCGAACGCCGCAGGCAGCTCGCTTTCAGCGTCTTCGGCATCGTTGGCACGCCGATGCACACCTTGGCCGCGGGCTTTTTCCAGGTCCCGATACAGCTCGTCCACGGATTCGGCCAACTCCTGCAAACGTTGGTTCAGCCCGCCCAGGTCGCGGATATTGCGTTGGCGCTCCAGTACCACCTGTTCCTGCCGACGCACCCCTTCCAGCAGTTCATCGAGGTCCATGGGCTTCTGGTAGTAATCGGCAAAGCCTTCACGCAGTGCGCGAATAACGTCCTGCTTCTCGGCACGCCCGGTCAGCAGGATGGCCTCGAAAATACGCTGGTCACCCAGTGCCTTCAACGCGCGGACCAGCTCGATACCATCTCGCCCGGGCATGCTCAGGTCACAGATGACCAGGCCGATGGCCTCGTCGGCCTGGTAACGGTCGATGGCTTCGTCAGTGCAATGGGCTGGCAGGCATTGATAACCCTGGGCCCCGAGGAACTCACAGAGTTGCTCGACGATTACGGCTTGGTCATCCACCACCAGGATTTTCACTTGGCTGAATGCTTTGGACACGATCGACTCCCTGTTCTTATGCAGTCCTGCTCCCGAGCCAGATGCTGTGGCAAGTAAAAATAGTCGCGGGGAGCGGCTTTGTACAAGTTATGTACAGGTATCGGACCAAGGGATCGTTCATTGGATCCATACAGCGGTCAAAAGAAAACCGCTGAGCACATAGGGGACGAATGCCTGCTTGTCGCCCATTTCCTCGGTAAGGGCCTGCAAACGCTTTTTCACCTTGGGGTTGAGCAAGGTCCACAGGCGTCGGCGGGTGAGTAGCCACACCAGCACGCTGACGCCGGCGCCGATGAAGGTGCCGAGCACATAGTGCGGGCTGGTGGCCAGGGCCAGGGCGCCCATCAGCTTGACATCATCGGCGCCGAAACGGCCGAGCATGTAGCCGGGCAGGGTCAGCAACATGACGATGGCCAGTGCCCAGCCGGCATCGCTGGCATCGGCGCCGATCCAGCTGCGCCCGGTGGCGAACAGCCAGACCAGGGCGCAGGTCGCCACGCCCAGTGTCAGCAGGTTGGAGATCTGGCGTTGACGCACGTCCTGTTCGGAGCACAAGGCAAGCCACAGCAGGAGAACAATGCTTTGCATGGGCGGGGCGCCTTCCAAAGGTTGAACACATCTACCCGGTCAGTCAGGTTTCCTTAAGTGAAGATAGACCTGCAGGAACAGGCTTGCCCGCTCCTGCAGGACATCACTTCCGGCTGCCAGGCGGATAATTGCCCAGCACCTTGGCCACGGTGTTCTGGATTGCGCTGTTGCGTTCTTCCGGGCTTGGCGGGTAGTTGTTCATGATCTGCTCGGCACTGCCGCGCCATACCAGCTTGCCATCACGCCCGTCGAACAGGTCGATCTGAATGGTGGCGACCTTGTAGTCGACACTGCGGGTTTCGTTGTACATCGGGCCGCCCCAGTAGCCACCCCAGTATCCGCCCCAGCCACCGCCGTAGTTGGTGGTGATCTGTTGCTGGCGCTGCTCGACGATCAGGTAGGTGCGCACGGTCAGGTCCGGCCGTGCGCCGCCCTGGGCCGGGCGCAGGCCGCGTTGGTCGAGCTGGTCGGCGACCGCCTGGCGAATGCGTTGTTCGGTCAGGTCGCTCTTGATCCGTGGGTCGTCCGGGCGGTATTGCAGGCCCGGTTCCTGCCAGGCCCAGCTGCGGTAGGCGGCAAAATCGCGGCTGGCGTCGAAATCCTGCTGGACGTTATTGCTGGCGCAGGCGGCCAGCAACAACGCGAATGACAGTAGAACGAGGCGGCGCAACATGATGGTTCTCCGTTAGGCACTAACTGGGAGGATAGCCGCTGAGCGCCTTGTATACCGAGTCGCGCACGGCACTTTCGCGTTCTCGCGGCGAGTCCCTGTCACTGCCGCTTTCGGCGCTGGCGCTCCACACCGGCTGGCCGCTGCGGGCGTCGTACAGGTCGATGCGGACCACCATCACCTGCACTTCGTAGGTACGTACGACAGGCACATTGGCATAGCCCCCATAACCATTGCGGTAGCCGCCATAGCCGATACCGCCGTAGGGGTAGGGGCCGTAATAGGGGTCGTAGGTGTCGTAGTCACGCACTTGGCGCAAGCGCTTTTCCAGGCGTATGTCGGCGCTCACCAGCAGGTCGCCGGGGCCACTGTGGGCCGGGCGCAGACCATGCTGGTCGAGGGCACCGCTGACGGCATCGGCCAGTTGCGCCGGGTCGGTATTTGCCGAGCCGCTGGGCAACTGGCCGTTGCGCCAGCTCCAGCTGCGGTAATGCCCGTAGTCTCGCGTGGGCGCCGGGTAGGCACTCGCATCGAAGGTGGTCGCCGCCTGGGCAGGGGCGGGGGGCAACGGGCGGCTGCTGGCCACGTACGGGTTGCTGCCCTGGCAGCCAGCCAGGGCAAGCGGCAGCAGCGCCAGGCACAACAGACGGTACGGCATGTAGTCCTCCGACGGATGAGTCAGCGGGGGCGGCAGACCCAGTGCAGGTAGCGGCCGAGCCCGGCGAAACTGGGGTGGCGACGGTAGGCCAGTTCCATTTCCAGCAGGTCGAGCAGCTCGGCCTTGCCTTGGAATTCCTTGGGCATGTAGTCATGGAACACGCGCACGCCACTTTCGCTTTCAACCTGCCACATAGGCTCAAGTTGCGCCCTGAGTTGGCGCGGATCAAGTGGTTTTTGTGGCGTGAGGCTCTGCTTTTCGCCTTCCAGCCGGTTGCTGCGCAACTTGCGGAAATGGCCCTTGAGCAGGTTGCGATAGACCAGTGCGTCACGGTTGTAGAAAGCCAGCGACAGCCACCCGGAAGGGGCGGTGAGCTGATGCAGCACAGGCAGGATGCTTTCCGGTTCGGCCAGCCATTCGAGCACAGCGTGGCACAGCACCAGGTCATAGCGTTCGGTGAGCTGGCCAAGCAGGTCTTGCCACGGGGCCTGGATGAAGGTGGCCGGCTGGCCTGCTTCGGCGAAGCGTGCCCGGGCGCCATCGAGCATCGGCGCGGCGGGCTCGGCCAGGGTCAGCTGGTGGCCACGTTGTGCCAGCCACAAGGCCATGTGGCCCAACCCGGCACCAATATCGAGGATGCGCAGGGGGCGGTCGGGCAAGGCTTCGGCCAGGTCGGCCTGGAGCACGGCCAGGCGGATCGCGCCCTTGGCGCCGCCATAGATCTTCTCGGCAAAGCGGGTGGCCAGCTCATCGAAATGACGGTCGTTCATCGGGCGAAGCGCCTCTCGCTGTCGGCCAGCTTGGCCCGCACCACCTGGTCCATGTCCAGGCCAAGTTCGCTGCACAACAGCAGCAGGTAGAGCACTACGTCACCGATTTCCTGGCCGGCATGGGCCAGCTTGTCGGCGGGCAGCTGGCGCGATTGGTCTTCGCTCAGCCACTGAAAGATTTCCACCAGCTCGGCCATTTCGACGCTGGCGGCCATGGCCAGGTTCTTCGGGCTATGGAAGCCGCGCCAGTCGTTGTTGTCGCGGATTTGGTGCAGGCGTTGGGTGAGTTCTTGCAGGTTCATCGGGGTCTCCTAATGCTGCATAGCTTCAGCGCAGGCCCGATGCAAAGCAAGCGTGTTCCGCCACGGCAGGCGGGGTTCATGTAGGCGCGACACAAGGCCGCGCCTACAAGGGCTCCCAACGCCCGACCATATGCAGCACGCCGCCATGCCCGTCCAGCCGCAGCGTTCCCTGCGGCCCTGCCTCACTGGCACTGAGCAGCACCTCCGACGGCAACCGCACCGGCTTGCGGAAACCCACCTCGAAGGCATAACCACTGTGCGGCAGGCGGCCACGCAACGCTGCCAGGGCCATGGCCTTGCTCCACATGCCATGGGCGATGGCGGTGGGGAAGCCGAACAGCCGGGCACTGGCGGCGCTGAGGTGGATCGGGTTGTAATCCCCGCAGACCTTGGCATAACGCCGGCCAATATCGCTGTCGGCGTACCAGCGGGTCGCCTCCGGCAATGCCGCCGGTTGCTCTTCGGCCGGCTCGTCCGCCGCGCCATCCAGCTTCAGCCCGCGCACCAGCATGCGGCTGGTCTCGCGCCAGAGCAGGCCGATGCCGTCTTCGGCTTCGCTGACCAGGTCGAAGGTGCCGCCCTTGGCGTGCGCTTGCAGGTTGTCCGTATACACCGCAAAGCGCAGCCCTTCGACAGCGCCGAGCGGGCGTAGCACTTCGATGCGGTTGTGCAGGTGCACCAGGCCCAGCAGGGGGAAGGGGAAATCGTCGGCGGTCATCAATTGCAACTGCAAGGTGAACGCCATCACGTGCGGGTAAGTAGCCGGCAGGCGGCCATCGTCGGTGAAATGGCACAGCCGCCGATAGGCTGCCAGGTTGCCCGGCTGGACGCCGATGAGGCAACGCAGGCCATCGCCCGGCAGGCGGTCACCGCTGATCTTGCGCTTGCTGGCTGCGCGCAGGTACAGGCTGGCGCGCGAAGCCGGGCTGTGCAGGTCGTGCCAGTGTCGGCTCATGTTCACGCTCCCATCAAGGCCTGGCCGCAAACGCGCAGCACCTGGCCGTTGATCGCCCCGGAGCCGGGCTGGCTGAGCCAGGCGATGGCTTCGGCGACGTCCTGCGGGCGCCCGCCCTGGCCCAGCGAACTCAAGCGTCGCCCGGCCTCGCGCAGGCCCATGGGCATGACGGCGGTCATGTGGGTTTCGATGAACCCGGGGGCCACGGCATTGATGCTGCCGCCACGCTCGGCAAGGCGTGGCGCCCAGGCCTGGGCCAGGCCGATCAAACCAGCCTTGCTGGCGGCATAGTTGGCCTGCCCGCGGTTGCCGGCGATGCCGCTGACCGAGGCCAGCAAGGTGATCCGCGCATTGTCACCGAGGGCGCCGTGGTCAAGCAGCGCCTGGGTCAGTACCTGCGGCGCCTTGAGGTTTACCGCCAGCACCGCATCCCAGTATTCCGGGGTCATGTTGGCCAGGGTCTTGTCGCGGGTGATACCGGCATTGTGCACCACGATGTCGATGCCCTCCGGCAGCGCTGCGAGCAAGCGGCTGGCCGCGTCGCCCGCGCAGATATCCAGCGCCAGCGCCTTGCCACCCAGGCGCGCGGCCAGGGCGTCGAGGTCCTGGCTGGCCTGCGGCACGTCCAGCAACAACACGTCGGCGCCATCCCGCGCCAGGGTTTCGGCAATCGCAGCGCCGATGCCGCGTGCGGCGCCGGTCACCAGGGCGCGGCGGCCCGCCAGTGGCCGGGTCCAGTCCTCGACCTGGCTGGCGCAGGCTTCCAGGCGCAGCACCTGGCCGGAAACGAAGGCGCTTTTCGGCGACAGGAAGAAACGCAATGCGCCCTCCAGCTGGCTGTCTGCGCCGGGGGCGACATACAGCAGCTGCGCGGTCGCGCCATTGCGCAGTTCCTTGGCCAGCGAGCGGCTGAAGCCCTCCAGGGCCCGTTGCGCAATGCTCGCCAGCGGGTCAGCGAGGCTTTCCGGGGCGCGCCCCAGCAGCACCACGTGGGCGCACGGTGCCAGGCTGCGCAGCAACGGCTGGAAGAATTCGCGCAACTGCTTCAACGCGTCGCTGTCGGACAAATGCGTGGCATCGAACACCACGGCCTTGATTTTCGGCCCCAGGCCGGCCACCCACGGCTCGGCCTGGAGGTTGTCGGTATTGAAGCGGTAAAGCGTGTCGGTAAGGCGCGGGGCGAGGGCTTCGACCTGGCTTGCCAGCGGCCCGCCACCCAGCACCAGGGCGCCCTCCACCGGGCGCAGGCGGCCGGCCTGCCAGCGCTCCAGCGGAGCCGGGTGTGGCAGGCCAAGGGCATCCACAAGCCGGCGGCCGAGGGTGGAGTTGGCAAAGCCGAGGTAGCGATCGCTCATGAGTGGTCTCCCGGAAGGCAAGCTTGAAAGTGTGGACCAAGTTTGTAGCAAGGTCGTTCGAATGCGCTAAAAACACCTAGGCTGTACGGATCAAATTGTTTCAGGAGGAACCAACGCATGCGTTCACCTCGCCGGGTCGCGATCCTGGGCGGCAACCGAATTCCCTTCGCCCGCTCCAATGGTGCCTATGCCACCGCCAGCAACCAGGCGATGCTCACTGCCACGCTCGAGGGGCTGATCGAACGTTATCGCCTGCATGGCTTGCGCATGGGCGAAGTGGTCGCCGGTACGGTGCTCAAGCACTCGCGTGACATGAACCTGACCCGTGAATGCGTGCTGGGTTCGCGCCTGTCGCCGCAAACCCCGGCCTATGACATTCAGCAAGCCTGTGGCACCGGGCTGGAGGCGGCGCTGCTGGTGGCCAACAAGATTGCCCTGGGGCAGATCGACTGCGGCATTGCCGGTGGCGTGGACACCACCTCCGATGCACCGATTGCGGTAAATGAAGGCTTGCGCCACATCCTGCTGCAGGCCAACCGTGGCAAAAGCCTGGTCGAACGGCTCAAGCCGCTGCTGAAGCTGCGCCCCCACCACCTGAAACCCGAGTTGCCGCGCAATGGCGAGCCGCGTACCGGCTTGTCGATGGGCGAGCACTGCGAACGCATGGCCCAGGCCTGGCACATCGAGCGTGCCGAGCAGGACCAGCTGGCACTGCTAAGCCACCAGCGGCTGGCCGCTGCCTACGCCGAAGGCTGGCAGGATGACCTGCTGACGCCGTTCCTGGCGCTGACCCGCGACAACAACCTGCGCCCTGACCTGACCCTGGAGCAACTGGCCCGGCTCAAGCCAGCCTTCGACCGCAGCGGCCAGGGCACGCTGACGGCCGGTAACTCCACACCGCTCACCGACGGTGCTTCGCTGGTGCTGTTGGGCACTGAGGAGTGGGCGGCGCAGCAAGGGCTGTCGGTGCTGGCGTATCTGGTCGATGGTGAAACGGCGGCGGTGGATTTCGTCACTGGCCGCGAAGGGCTGTTGATGGCGCCGGTGTATGCGGTACCGCGGCTGCTGGCGCGTAATGGGTTGAGCTTGCAGGATTTTGACTACTACGAGATTCACGAAGCCTTTGCCGCCCAGGTGCTGTGTACGCTCAAGGCCTGGGAGGATGCCGACTACTGCCGCCAGCGGCTGGGGCTGGAGGCGCCGCTTGGGGCAATCGACCGCAGCAAGCTCAACGTCAAGGGCAGTTCGCTGGCGGCCGGACACCCGTTCGCGGCGACCGGCGGGCGGATCCTGGCCAACCTGGCGAAGCTGTTGGCTCAGGCCGGGCAGGGGCGTGGGTTGATTTCGATCTGCGCGGCGGGTGGGCAGGGGGTGACTGTCATCGTCGAGCGCTGAAACCAAGCCCTGTAGGAGCGGCCTTGTGTCGCGATAGGGCTGCAAAGCAGCCCCAGCAATTTGTGCGTCTGCGCTGAAACCCTGGGGCTGCCTTGCAGCCCTATCGCGACACAAGGCCGCTCCTACACGTTGACCGATCAGCTGTCCCGGCTGTTAGGCTTGTCTGCTCAGAACTACAAGAAACCGCCATGCCGACCATCGGACAACCCCGCGCCATCCCGGCGCTGGCCCGCCTGCCCAGGCCTTTGTATGCCCGCGCCGAAAGCCTTGGCGCCGGCTCCTGGACCACTCGCCACCAGCACGACTGGGTGCAATTTTCCTACGCCATCAGCGGTGTACTGGGCGTCTATACCCAAGAAGGCAGCTACTTCGCCCCGCCGCAGTGGGGGGTGTGGATACCTGCCGATGCCGAACACGAAGTGGTTACCTCGATGCAGGCCGAAATGCGCAGCCTGTACGTGCGCCGTGACGCCTGCGCGTGGGCGCCGGCGCGATGCCGGGTGCTGGAGGTGACACCGTTGGCGCGCGAACTGATCAAGCAGTTCTGCCTGTTCCCGGCAGATTACCCGGAAGGCGACAGCGCCGAAGCGCGGCTGGTGGCGGTGCTGCTCGACCAGTTGCGCACGCTACCCGAGGTCGGCTTCTCGCTGCCGTTACCGCGCCATCCGGGGTTGCTGGCGTTGTGCAACGGCCTGATCGCTGCCCCGGAACAGCCGCAGACCTTGCAGCAATGGGCGCGCCAGCTGGGCTGTTCGGAAAAGACCTTGATGCGGCTGTTCCAGCGGGAAACCGGCTTGAGCTTTCGTAACTGGCGCCAGCGCATGCGGCTGCTGTCGTCGCTGGCCTTGCTGGAGGCGGGGGAGAATGTGACCGCAGCGGCGTTGGGCTGTGGCTATGACTCTACGTCGGCCTATATTGCGGCGTTCAAGCAGCTGTTCGGGGCGACGCCGGGTGAGTTGAAACTCTGATCGTAGGTCCCCGGTACTGGCTGCTTCGCCGCTGATCCCGCGAAGCAGCCAGTACCGATATTGCATCAGGTACGGAACCTGCGTACCAGCGCATCCAGTTCGTTGGACAGCCCGGCCAGGCTCTCCGAATCCACCCGGGCTGCCTGGGCCAGTTCGGCAACCAGCTGCGCATCCCCGTGAATCTGGCTGATGTGCCGGTTGATGTCCTCGGCCACCTGATGCTGTTCCTCGGCCGCCGTGGCGATCTGGGTGTTCATGTCGCGGATCACGTCCACCGACTCGCGAATCTGCCCGAAGCTGTCACGGGCCATGCCGATGCGGCTTACCGATTGCTGGGAAACTTCCAGGCTGGCATGCATCTGAGCGGCCACTTCGGCGGTGCGGCTGGCCAGGTTGCCGAGCAGGCCATCGATCTCGGCGGTGGAGTCGGCGGTGCGCTTGGCCAGCGCCCGCACTTCGTCGGCGACCACGGCAAAGCCGCGGCCCTGCTCACCGGCGCGGGCCGCCTCGATGGCGGCGTTGAGGGCCAGCAGGTTGGTCTGTTCGGCAATCGAGCGGATGGTGCCCAGGATCGACTGGATAGCGTTGCTGTCGCGCTCCAGCTGCTGGATCGACTGCGCCGATTGCTCGATCTCCTGGCTCAGGCGGTCGACACTGTGCACCGCTGCGTCGATCTGCTGCTGGCCTTCCCGGGCCTGCTGCTGGCCGCTGTCGGCCGATTGCGCCGCCTGGCTGCAGGAACGCGCTACTTCGTTGGCAGTGGCGACCATCTCGTGGAAAGCGGTCGAGACCATGTCCACGGCTTCGCGCTGGCGGCCCGCCGCTTCGGCCATGTCGCTGGACACGCGGGTGGAGCTGGTCGAGGTGCTGAGAATCTTGCCGGCTGCAGCCCCGATGTGCTGGATGAGGCTGCGAATGGCACCGAGGAACTGGTTGAACCAGTTGGCCAGTTGTGCGGTTTCGTCGCGGCCGCGAATTTCCAGGTTGCGGGTCAGGTCGCCTTCGCCCTGGGCGATGTCTTCCAGGCCGCTGGTGACGCTGTTGATCGGCCGCACGATCAGCTTGGCGAAGGTTGCACCGACCACGGCGAACAGTGCCGCCAGCACCACGGCCACGATACCGATCAGCCAGGTCAGGCGGGTGGTGGTCTGCATCACTTCGCTTTGCTCGATCAGGCCGATCAAGGTCCAGCCCAGCTGTTCATCCGGGTAGATGTTGGCCATGTAGCGCACGCCACCAAGCTCCACTTCAGCCAACCCTTTGCCATGCTTGGCCAGTTCGGCGTAGCCGTCGCCAAAACTCGCCAGTGGCTTGAAGTTGTGCTTGGCGTCACGCGGGTCGACCAGCACGTTGCCGTTGTTTTCCACCAGCAGCACGTAGCCGCTCTCGCCCAGCTTGATCTGCTGCACGATCTCGGTCAGGCCTTTGAGCGAGACGTCGACGTTGACCACGCCGCCGGGGTTGCCCAGCTGGTTGGCGACGGTACGCACGGTGCTGACCAGCACGGCATCGTCGGGCGCCCAGTAGTAGGCTTCGGTGCGCAGGGTCTTGCCAGGGTTGGCCATGGCCAACTGGTACCAGGGGCGGGTGCGGGGGTCGTAGTTGACGAACTTCTGCCCGGCCGGCCAGCCGACGTAACCACCGTCACTCACCCCGTAGGACAGGTAGGCATAGGCGGGGTGCGAGGTGGCCAGGCGGGTCATGAACTCCAGCACTTTGCTGGCCTGCTCGCCCAGTTCGTAGGACGGCGTCGCGCTCATGTACTTGTTCAGTTCGCTGCCGGTGGCGGCGACCAGGGGCTGCGCCGCCATGTACTCGACGTTCTGGTTGATGCCCTGGAAGAAGATGTTCATCGCGTTGCTGACCTGGCGGATTTCCCGGCTGCTGCCGTCCAGGAAGCCGTCGCGTGCTTCGCCACGCAGATTGAGGACCACCAAGGTGGCCACCAGGACGATGGGCAAGCCGGCAATGACCGCGAATGCCCAGGTCAGTTTTTGTTTGATGCTCATCGATGCCCCCGGATTGTTATTGTCGCTACTCGAAGCAGGTAACAATTACATCGGCAGCATCTGGGTTTAATGTAGGAAAAGTCCCCGTATTTATTGGATCAAGTCGCGGGCGAGTGACTAGCGGTCGTGTTTGAACCGATGGGGCCTGCTGCAAGCACGGGGCGCCTCAGTGACAGCAGCCGCCCGCAGCGCCATTTGCCAGGTCCTTGAGGATCGGGCAATCCGGGCGGTCGTCCCCCTGGCAGTGGGAAACCAGCTCCCCGAGGGTGTCGCGCAGGCTCACCAGTTCCTCGATGCGGCGGTTCAGCTCATCGATGTGCTGCAGGGCCAGCGCCTTGACATCGGCGCTGGCACGCTGGCGGTCTTGCCACAAGGTCAGCAGCTTGCCAACTTCCTCAAGGGAGAAGCCCAGGTCGCGGGAGCGCTTGATGAATGCCAGGCTGTGCAGGTCTTCGGCCTGGTACAGGCGGTAGCCGCTGTCGCTGCGTGTGGCGGGCTTGAGCAGGCCGATGGACTCGTAGTACCGGATCATCTTGGTGCTGAGCCCGCTGCGGCGGGCGGCCTGGCCGATGTTCATGGAGCCTCCTGGGTATCGCTGGTGGGTTTCCAGGCCTTGAGCCACAACGCGTTGCTCACCACGCTGACGCTGGACAGGGCCATGGCGGCGCCCGCCAGTACCGGGTTGAGGTAACCCAGCGCGGCCAGCGGGATGCCGATGAGGTTATAGATGAACGCCCAGAACAGGTTCTGGCGGATCTTCGCGTAGGTCTTGCGGCTGATCTCCAACGCAGCCGGCACCAGGCGCGGGTCACCGCGCATCAAGGTGATGCCGGCGGCCTGCATGGCCACGTCGGTGCCGCCGCCCATGGCAATGCCGATATCGGCGGCGGCCAGCGCCGGCGCATCGTTGATGCCGTCGCCGACCATGGCGACCACGCCATCGCGCTTCAATGCGGCCACGGTTGCCGCCTTGTCGGCCGGCAGCACTTCGGCATGCACATCGTCGATGCCCAGCGCGTCAGCCACCACCTTGGCGCTGCCGCGGTTGTCGCCGGTCAGCAGGTGGCTGCTGATGGCTTGTGCATGCAGGGCCTCGATCGCCTGCGCGGCGCCGGGCTTGAGGCTGTCACCAAAGGCGAACAGGCCCAGCACACGGGGCTGCGTGCCGCGTTCGACCAACCACGACAGGGTGCGCCCTTCGGCTTCCCAGGCTTGGGCCAGGGCAGCCAGGTCTCCGGCTGGCAGGGCGCTTTCGTCGAGCAGGCGGCGGTTGCCAAGGGCCAGCTCGCGGCCTTCCACCCAGCCGGCGATGCCGCGCCCGGCCAGCGCCTGGCTGCCGGTGACGGCGGGGACATCCAGCCCTTGTTCGGCACAGGCAGCCAGCACCGCCTTGGCCAGCGGGTGTTCGCTGCCGCGCTGCAGGGCGCCAGCCAGGCGGTGCAGGTCGGCGCTGCTGCCTACCTGCGCCTGGCTGTGCACTACCCGCGGGCTGCCGGAGGTGAGGGTGCCGGTCTTGTCGAACACCACGCGGTTGACCGCATGCGCACGTTCCAGGGCTTCAGCGTCCTTGATCAGGATGCCGTGGCGGGCGGCGACCCCGGTGCCGGCCATGATCGCGGCGGGGGTGGCCAGGCCGAGTGCACAGGGGCAGGCGATGACCAGCACGGCAACGGCGTTGATCAACGCGATTTCCAGCGGCGCGCCGGCCAGCCACCAGCCGCCCAGGGTAACCAGCGCCAGCACCAGCACGGCCGGGACGAACACCTGGCTGACCCGGTCGACCAGCTTCTGGATCGGGGCCTTGGCGGCCTGGGCGTCTTCGACCAGGCGGATGATGCGTGCCAGCACGGTTTCGGTGCCCAGCGCCTGGGTGCGTATCAGCAGCCGGCCTTCGCCATTGATGGCGCCGCCGGTGACGTTGTCGCCAGGTTGCTTGGGCACCGGCAGGCTTTCGCCACTGATGAGCGCTTCATCGGCATGGCTGTTGCCGTCCTCGACCTTGCCATCGACCGGAAAGCGCTCGCCAGGCTTGACCAGCACCAGGTCGCCGAGGCGCAGCTGGGCGATGGCAACGTCTTCTTCGCGGCCATCGACGACGCGCACGGCCCGTTCCGGGCGCAGGGCTTCGAGGGCGCGGATGGCGCTGGCGGTCTGGCGTTTGGCGCGGCTTTCCAGGTACTTGCCCAGCAGCACCAGGGCAATCACCACGGCCGAGGCTTCGAAATACAAGTGTGGCGCCATGCCCGCCGAAGCCTGCGCCCATTGGTACAGGCTCAGGCCGTAACCGGCGCTGGTACCCAGGGCCACCAGCAGGTCCATGTTGCCGGCGCCGGCGCGCACGGCCTTCCAGGCCGCCACGTAGAAGCGGGCCCCGAGCACGAACTGCACTGGCGTGGCGAGCACGAACTGCACCCAGGCGGGCAACATCCAGTGCACACCAAACGGTTGTAGCAGCATGGGCAACACCAGCGGCAAGGCCAGCACCAGGGCCGCGCCGACGGCCAGGCGTTCGTGGCGCAGGCGCCGCTGGGCGGCAGCTTGGTCGTCCCGGGCCGTTTGCGGCAGGCTGGCGCTGTAGCCGGCCTTTTGCACCGCGTCGATCAGCAGGTTGTCGTCGACGGTCGGCAGCACTGCGAGGTGTGCCCGTTCGCTTGCCAGGTTGACACTCACCTGCTCCACACCGGGCAGCTTGGCAAGGGCACGCTCCACGCGCCCGACGCAGCTGGCGCAGGTCATGCCGCCGATCTGCAGCTCGACGGTGCGGGTGGGCACGCTGTAGCCGGCTTCGCGTACGGCATCGACCAGCGCAGGCAGGCTGTTGGCCGGGGCCTGGATCCGGGCCTGTTCGGTGGCGAGGTTGACACTGACCTGCTCGGCGCCGGTGACCTTGCGCAGGGCGCGTTCGACCCGGCCGGCACAGCTGGCGCAGGTCATGCCGGCGATCGGCAGGTCATAAGTGGTAGATGCGGGCATGGGCTCTCCTCCTTGGGCATGCCGCCAGCATCAACCTTGCCACGCGGGTAAGGTCAATAGCCCAGGCCGGCTCGTTGCAACTCCAGCCCATGTTGCCCCATGGCGATGCGGTATTTGTTGATCTGGCCCGCCTGCAGGTTCAATCGTGTGCTGCGTTGGTCCTCGATGCCTGGCGCGCAGCCCGGCATTTGCCCGGGCAACATGCGCAGGCGCACATCCACGGGGCCTGCTGGCAGGTTGAACGAGGTGGACTGCTCCTGGAATACGCGCCCGGAGAGCTGGTCGTTGAGGTAGATGCCGATTTCACAACTGGTGGCCACTTCCAGGCGCTCGCGGGAAATGATCAGTACGCTGTAGTCCGAGTTGCCCTCGGCGCTGGCCGGTGGCACCGCAGCCAGCGTGCTCAATAGCCCGACGGCGCCCAATACTGCCCTGAACATGAAGAATCTCCTGCTTGCCTGATCGTCAAAGGCGCAGCTTGGCCGACGCGCGCGCGGATTTCCACCCCGGCAGTTGTTGGCAAGACTTGACCTTGACCCGGTGGCAAGCTTGAGACTGGCCAAAACTGAAGGAGGTAAACCCCATGCAAGTGTTCAATGTACAAGGCATGACCTGTGGCCACTGTGTGAAGGCCGTGACCCAGGCGGTGCAGGCGCAGGATGCTGCGGCCAAGGTGGAATTCGACCTGGCGGCCAGGCAGGTACGGGTGCACAGCGAGCTGGCGCAGGAGCAGATCCTCAACGCCATCCGGGAAGAAGGCTATCAAGCCGAAGTGGCATGACCGGCCAAGGCCGCTCCTCCACGGGCCGCGGCGAACAGGCAAGATTGTTGCAAATGTTTTCGTACTGATGGGGTGCATAGCAGGTAGAATCAAATACTTGCTTAGCCTGCTATGGATTCCTGATGAACCTGCGAATGGTGCTCATCCTGGGCGCACTCAGTGCGTTCGGGCCCTTGGCGATCGACTTCTACCTGCCAGCCTTCCCGGCCATGGCGCAGGCGTTCGCCACCGATGAAAAACACGTCCAGATCACCTTGGCGGCCTATTTCCTCGGTTTGTCCATCGGCCAACTGGCCTATGGCCCGGTGGCTGACCGCTTTGGTCGACGCAAACCGCTGATGTTCGGCGTGACCCTGTTCACCCTGGCGTCGCTGGCCTGTGCCTATGCTCCCAACCTCGACACCCTGGTGCTGGCGCGGTTTGTCCAGGCATTGGGCGGTTGCGCCGGTATGGTGCTGTCGCGCGCCATCGTCAGCGACAAGTGCGACCCGGTGGCCTCGGCCAAGGTGTTTTCGCAATTGATGCTGGTCATGGGCCTGGCGCCGATCCTGGCGCCGATGCTCGGTGGGGTACTGGTGAACCTGGCCGGCTGGCAATCGATCTTCCTCGCCCTGAGCCTGTTCAGTGCCGGTTGCCTGCTGGCAATCAGCCTCGGCCTGCCGGAAAGCCTGCCTGCGCACATGCCGCGCCAGCCGTTGTCTGGCGCCTTGCGCCAATACCTGCGGCTGTTCGCTGACCGGGTGTTCCTCGGCCATGCCTTGACCGGCAGCATCGCGATTGCCGGGATGTTCGCCTACATTGCCGGCTCACCGTTCGTCTTCATCAAGCTCTACGGTGTGCCGGCCGAGCATTACGGCTGGTTGTTCGGCACCAATGCTGCCGGTTTCATCCTCGTGGCGCAGGTGAATGCCCGTTTGCTGGCCAAGCGTGGCCCGGCATTCCTGCTGGCCCGGGCGGTTTGGCTATACCTGGCTGCCGGGCTGGTGCTGCTGGGCGTGGCGGCGCTGCGGCCGGCGCAGTTGTGGCCATTGTTGGTGCCATTGTTCGTGTGCATCGCCAGCCTCGGCTGCATCATCCCCAATGCTTCGGCTTGTGCCATGAGCGGGCAGGGTGCCCGGGCTGGCAGTGCCTCGGCGCTGATGGGCTGCCTGCAGTTCAGTGTCGCTGCCGGCGCGGCGGCGCTGGTCGGGCTGCTGCATGACGGCAGTGCGATACCGATGGCGCTGGTAATCAGTTTGTGCGGCGCGCTGGTCGTCAGTGTCGCGCTGCTGACCCGGCGCTTGCAGGCCAGGGCTCGCGCATAAGCGGGTGAGGTGCCTGCAGGCGGGTTTCCAGCGTGGCGACGAAGGCACGCGCTTCGGCCTCGCTGCGGAAACTGACCACGTGTTGATCGAGTTGCACCTGCCACGGGCAGGCAGGGTTTCGGCTAGACGTGCTGACGACAATCTTCATCGCGGCATACCTCCACAGGGAAACAGCCGCTGTAGTGTAGCGCCGCCCCTCCTGCCTGCCATGGCCTGCAACAGCGTCCTGACTGACGGTCGAGCAGGCTGGTTCGCCAGTCCTTCTGCACCCCAGGGCGCAACGCCCATGAGCGCGTGGAACCTTCGCTTTGGTCTGCGTTATTTGTGGAAGGCAACTGTCGGGCACATCCGAAGTTGTGCCTGGTGTTTCTACCGTGCTACGTCGCGGCCCAGCAGGCTGTGCGCCCCGGCTGCTTCAGCGCGCGGCTTGGGGTGGGTTTGCAGGTTTGTTCCCGGTTCACCATGGGTACACCTACCCAGTTGTTTCCGCGCGGAGGTGCCGCCGCGCTAGGGCTGCCTGAGTGGCGTTTTTTGCGGCTTATACTGGCGAGCCAGGCCAGTGCCAGCGAGAGGTGCTTCCCTGCCAGGGTTGGCCATCGCATCCACACAGTGAACTTGCAGGGAGTTACAGGGACATGAACGCAGCCAGCAGTATCAGCCAGATCGCCAGCCTGATGGCCGACCCCAAGCGCAGTGCCATGTTGTGGGCATTGATCGATGGCACACCACGCTTGGCCAAAGAGCTTGCGGTGATGACCGGCCTGACCTCGTCATCGGCCTGCGCTCACCTTTCCTTGTTGTCGTCTGCCGGCTTGCTCCGGCATGAAGCGCGCGGGCGCAAGCGCTATTTCTGCCTGGCGACTCCGCAGGTCGGGGCCGCAGTGGAGGCGCTGGCCAGTGTCCAGCTGGAAAGCGCCAAGGGGACGCAGGCCAAGGCATCGGTGGCACCCTTGCCCATGTCGGTACGCCGGGCGCGCCGCTGTGGTGATCATCTGGGCGGGGAGCTGGCCAGTGAGCTGTATCACCGCCTGGTGGTCGCCGGCTGGCTGGAGGGCAGTGGTCGGCAGCTGATGGTCAGTGATGAAGGGCGGGCGCAGTTGGCGCTGGTCGGGGTCTACATAGATGCGCTGGCGCCTCACCAGCAACGTGGCTGTGTGATCTGCCACTGCACCGAGCGCAACGACCAGGGGCCGCATCTGGGCGGCGTGCTGGGGCAGGCCTTGTTCAGGCTGTTCCTTCAATCTGGCTGGATGCGCGAGGCCGAAGATACGCGGGCCTTGCATATCTCGGCGTTGGGCATCCAGCAGATCAATCGCATTGCCCGCGTGGCGACGTTGCAGGTCGGCTGACCGCAACGCCGTCATTCATTCAGACCAACCGCGCATCCAGGCTGTTCTGGGCCAGGCGACGGGCCTGGGCTTCGGTCATGCCCAGGTGGGTGTACAGGGCGTGGAAGTTTTCGGTGACGTAGCCACCGAAGTAGGCCGGGTCGTCCGAGTTGACCGTCACCTTCACGCCGCGCTCGAGCATGTCGAGGATGTTGTGCTGGCTCATGTGGTCGAACACACAGAGCTTGGTGTTCGACAGCGGGCACACCGTGAGCGGGATCTGCTCGTCGATGATGCGCTGCATCAGGCGCTCGTCCTCGATAGCGCGCACACCGTGGTCGATGCGCTTGACCTTCAGCAGGTCCAGGGCCTCCCAGATGTACTCGGGTGGGCCTTCTTCACCGGCATGGGCAACGGCGGCGAAGCCTTCGCTACGAGCGCGATCGAACACACGCTGGAACTTGCTGGGCGGGTGGCCCATTTCCGAGCTGTCCAGGCCAACGGCAATGAACGCATCGCGGAACGGCAGCGCCTGGTCGAGGGTTTTCTGCGCTTCTTCTTCGCTGAGGTGGCGCAGGAAGCTGAGGATCAGGCCACTGCTGATGCCCAGTTGTTTGCGGCCATCCTTGAGCGCGTGGTCGATGCCATTGAGCACCACTTCGAAGGGGATGCCACGGTCGGTGTGGGTTTGCGGGTCGAAAAACGGTTCGGTGTGGATGACATTCTGTGCCTTGCAGCGTTGCAGGTAGGCCCAGGTCAGGTCGTAGAAGTCCTGCTCGGTGCACAGCACGTCGGCGCCCTGGTAATACAAGTCGAGGAATTCCTGCAGGTTGTTGAAGGCATAGGCACCACGCAAGGTTTCCACGTCGGCCCACGGCAAGGCGATCTTGTTGCGCTCGGCAAGGGCGAACAGCAACTCGGGCTCCAGCGAGCCTTCCAGGTGCAGGTGCAGTTCGGCCTTGGGCAGGGCGTTCAACCAGTCATACATAGTGGGTCATCTCGATCAGGTACGGTTGCTGCCATTCTACAGGGCCTGGCTGGGCAATGCGCCCGGCCAGGCTGCAACCCGCTGAATCACCAGACCAGGGGTTCGCCCTTGTAGTTGATGAAACGCAGGCCGCCGTGGCCGCTTTGCGCCTTGATCTGTTCGAGCATGCCGCGGGTACTGGTCAGCACGTCAATCTCGGCGTTCTCGCCGCCCATGTCGGTCTTTACCCAGCCTGGGTGCATGGCCAGCACACACAGGTCGGGACGTTGCTGCTCGACGACGAAGCTGTTGATCATCGAGTTGAGTGCTGCCTTGCTGGCCTTGTACAGGCAGATCTCGCCACCGTCGGGGATGGTCACGCTGCCCAGGATCGAGCTCATGAAGGCCAGCACACCGCTACCTTCACGGACCTGGCCGACCAGGCGGCGGGCCACGCGGATCGGTGCCACGGCGTTGGTCATGAACAGCTCACCGATGTCCCTGTTCTGCACGGCTTCCAGGTCTTGGGGCAGGGGCCCCATGATGCCGGCGTTGACGAAGACCAGGTCGAACACCTGGCCTTGCAGGCGCTGCTTGAGGCCATCCAGCTGGGCCGTGTCGTTCATTTCCAGCTGCTCGATACGCACGCCGGGCACATCGGCCAGCGCCCCGGGCTGCTGCGGGTTGCGCACGGTGGCGGTAATGTTCCAGCCGTCCTCATGCAGGCGTTGCACCAGGCCAAGGCCCAATCCGCGCGAGGCGCCGATGATGAGGGCCGATCTTGAAGAAGCCATAGGATCATTCCTTTATCGGTGTATGAAAAGGTAATGAGCATACGTCACTGTGGGCACCGGTGCCCGTCCTCTGAGTGCATAAAAATTGATCAGTGACCCACGGTCCTGCGTGGCCGGGCGCCTGGCCTGTTGGCGCACGGGTTATCCACAAGCTGTTCCACAGTTATTGTGTGCAAGTTCAGAGGAAGGGCTGGGATTTTTGCCATCGCATTGGGGATAACTCGTGAGGTTTCAGCTGTTCGAAGCTGTCCCAATGCTCTGGTTAAAAAATGAACAATTCTCTGCGAGTCCTGACAACATTGGCCTGCAAGCGAGTGCCCCAAGCTTATCCACAGGCCGGCCCACAGTTGTTGTGGGCAATGTTCAGCGCGCTTCGAGCAGAATGCGCCCCCGGCTAAGGTCGGCCAGTTGCTGCTGCAATGACGCCAGGTGGGCATCGCCGAGGGCAATCAGCAGATCAACACCATTGGCAGTGAACTGCTCGTCGAGCACCAACCCGTCAACCTCCGCCAGGCGCAACTTCACCAGCGCCAGTTCGCTGAAACCGCAGCTGCAGGTGAATTCGCTGCGTTGCACCAGCAGCCGCTTGGGGGCCTGTTGCAGGCACTTGTTGGCACCGCCGCCGTAGGCCCTGGCCAGGCCACCGGTGCCCAGCTGGATACCGCCGTACCAGCGGATCACCAGCACCACCACCTGGTCGCAGTCCTGCGCTTCGATGGCTGCCAGGATCGGTCGCCCGGCGGTGCCCCCCGGTTCGCCGTCATCACTGCTGCGGTACTGGGCGCCAAGCTTCCAGGCCCAGCAGTTGTGGGTAGCGGCCAGGTCGCTGTGGCGTTCGATGAAGCTCATCGCTTCCGCGGCACTGCTGATGGGCCCGGCGAGGGTGATGAAGCGGCTTTTGCGGATTTCCTCGCGGAATTCGCACAGGTCAAGCAGGGTAGAAGGCATAAATGACGGTCAGGCAGCCGGCTTGATGCCGCAGCCTTTCAGGATGATGTGGATAAGGTTGTTGCTCGCGTCTTCCATGTCCTGCTTGGTCAGGCGGCTACGACCGGTAACCTGGCAGATCTGGGTAGCGAAGTCGGCGTAATGCTGGGTGCTGCCCCAGAGCAGGAAGATCAGGTGCACCGGGTCGACCGGGTCCATCTTGCCGGCCTCGATCCAGGCCTGGAACACCGCGGCCCGGCCGCGGAACCATTCGCGGTAGTCGGCACTGAAGTACTCGGTCAGGCAGGTGCCACCGCTGATCACTTCCATGGCGAAAATCCGCGAGGCTTGCGGGTTGCGCCGGGAGAATTCCATCTTGGTGCGGATGTACTGGCTCAGGGCTTCGGCGGGGTCGTCGTCGACGCTCAAGGCGTTGAAGGTGCTGTCCCACAACTCGATGATGTTGCTGAGCACGGCAATGTACAGGCCCAGCTTGTTGGTGAAGTAGTAGTGCAGGTTGGCCTTGGGCAACCCTGCCTTGAGGGCGATGGTGTTCATGCTGGTGCCCTTGAAACCATGGCGGGCGAACTCGTCTTCGGCGGCCTGGATAATGGCCTGTTCGTTCTTCTGGCGGATGCGGCCCGCGGGCTTGCCCGAGGTGGCGAGGCGATGCGCAGGGACTTCTAGGGTCATGGACGATTCCGTACGGGTCAGTGGCTGCGGCTGTCGGACAAGATTACCTGCCTGCGCCGAAGTGACAAGCGTTAGCGGCAAAGACTGGCATCAGCGTGTCGCAGCCAGGCTCTCGAGGAAGCTTTCCAGCACCAGGTTTGGCCGCCGGCCCTTGCGCGTTACCCAACTGAGGCTCAGGTCGTAGAAGCGTTGCCGGGGCTTGAGCGCCCGCAGGCGGCCTTGCTGTACCCAGAACGTGGCGTAGTGGTCTGGCAGGTAGCCGATGTAACGCCCGGTAAGGATGAGAAACGCCATGCCCTCGCGGTCCGAAGCGCTGGCCGTGCAGTTCAGGGCCTGGTAATGGGCCTGGATCTCGGCCGGCAGGCGGAAGGTGGGGGCGATGGCTTCCTGGCTGTTGAGGCGGTCGTCATCTACCTGCTGGTCATCGGCGTAGAACAGCGGGTGGCCGACGGCGCAGTACAGCAGCGAACGCTCGCTGTACAACGGCTGGTACTCCAGGCCCGACAGCGGGCTGGTCTGCGGCACCACGCCGACGTGCAGGCTGCCGTCGAGCACGCCGTGTTCGACCTGGCTGGGGGCGATCATGCGGATCTGGATGCGTACATCGGGGCCACGGTCCTTGAGTTCGGCCAGGGCATGGGTGATGCGCATGTGCGGCAAGGTGACCAGGTTGTCGGTCAGGCCAATGTTCAGCTCACCACGCAAATGCTGGTGCAGGCCGTTGACTTCGGTGCGGAAGCTTTCCAGGGCGCTGAGCAATTGCAGGGCCGAATGGTAGACCTCGCGGCCTTCCTCGGTCAGCGAGAACCCGGCGCGACCGCGCTGGCACAGGCGCAGGCCCAGGCGTTGCTCCAGGTCGTTCATTTGCTGGCTGATGGCCGAGCGACCTATGCCCAGCACGTTCTCGGCAGCCGAGAAGCCCCCGCACTCGACGACGCTGCGGTAGATCTTCAGCAGGCGGATGTCGAAATCGCTGACTTGGGCGAGTGGATCGGGGCGTCGGCTCATCAGTTTAGTCAGGGCCTGTCTGAAGGTTAGAAATGTTGGCTTTTTCAGACTTTATCGCCGTGCCACCTTAGCTGCAACAACATCCATCGTTGCCTAATCGTCTTCCGAGGAACCGCAATGAACATGCCCGAAACCGCCAGCGCCGGTATCGCCAGCCAGCTCAAGCTGGATGCCCACTGGATGCCCTACACCGCCAACCGCAACTTCCAGCGCGACCCGCGCCTGATCGTGGCGGCCGAAGGCAACCACCTGGTCGATGACACGGGGCGCAAGATCTTCGACGCGCTGTCCGGCCTGTGGACCTGTGGCGCCGGGCACACCCGCAAGGAGATCACCGAGGCGGTAGCCCGCCAGGTCGGTACCCTGGATTACTCTCCGGCCTTCCAGTTCGGCCACCCACTGTCGTTCCAGCTGGCCGAGAAAATTACCGAGCTGACCCCGGGCGACCTGAACCATGTGTTCTATACCAACTCCGGTTCCGAGTGTGCCGACACCGCCCTGAAGATGGTGCGCGCCTACTGGCGCCTGAAAGGCCAGGCGACCAAGACCAAGATCATCGGCCGTGCCCGCGGCTACCACGGCGTGAATATCGCCGGCACCAGCCTGGGGGGTGTCAACGGCAACCGCAAGCTGTTCGGCCAGTTGCTGGATGTCGACCACCTGCCTCACACCGTGCTGCCGGTGAACGCGTTCACCAAGGGCCTGCCGGAAGAGGGCGGCATCGCCCTGGCCGACGAGATGCTCAAGCTGATCGAGCTGCACGATGCGTCCAATATCGCGGCGGTGATCGTCGAGCCACTGGCGGGTTCGGCTGGCGTACTGCCGCCGCCAAAGGGTTATCTGAAACGTCTGCGTGAAATCTGCACCCAGCACAACATCCTGCTGATCTTCGACGAAGTGATCACCGGTTTCGGCCGCATGGGTGCAATGACGGGTGCCGAAGCCTTCGGCGTGACCCCGGACCTGATGTGCATCGCCAAGCAGGTGACCAACGGCGCCATCCCGATGGGCGCGGTCATTGCCAGCAGCGAGATCTACCAGACCTTCATGAACCAGCCGACCCCGGAATACGCCGTGGAATTCCCACATGGCTACACCTACTCGGCCCACCCGGTAGCTTGCGCCGCCGGTATCGCGGCACTGGACCTGCTGCAGAAGGAAAACCTGGTGCAGTCGGCTGCCGAGCTGGCGCCGCACTTCGAGAAGCTGCTGCACGGCGTGAAGGGCACGAAGAACATCGTCGACATCCGCAACTACGGCCTGGCCGGCGCGATCCAGATCGCGGCCCGTGACGGTGATGCCATTGTGCGTCCGTACGAAGCGGCGATGAAGCTGTGGAAGGCTGGCTTCTATGTGCGCTTTGGTGGCGACACCCTGCAGTTCGGCCCAACCTTCAACACCACGCCGCAGCAACTGGACCGCCTGTTCGACGCAGTGGGCGAGACCCTGAACCTGATCGACTGATCTTTCCGATTCTGGGGTCAGGTGCGCGAGCAGATCGCGCGCCTGGCTCAACCTTCTTTATCTGGAGTTTTGCATGAGCATTGTTCAGCACCTGATCAACGGCGAGCTGGTTACCAAGGGTGAGCGCAGCGCCGATGTCTTCAACCCGTCCACTGGCCAGGCTGTACGCAAGGTCGAGCTGGCCAGCCGCGCGACCGTGCAGCAGGCGATCGACTCGGCCAAGGCGGCCTTCCCGGCGTGGCGCAACACCCCACCGGCCAAGCGTGCCCAGGTCATGTTCCGCTTCAAGCAGCTGCTGGAGCAGAACGAAGCTCGCATTGCGCAGATGATCAGCGAAGAACATGGCAAGACCCTGGAAGACGCTGCCGGCGAACTGAAGCGTGGCATCGAGAACGTCGAGTTCGCCTGTGCAGCGCCAGAAGTGCTGAAAGGCGAGTACAGCCGCAACGTCGGCCCCAACATCGACGCCTGGTCCGACTTCCAGCCGCTGGGCGTGGTTGCCGGTATCACCCCGTTCAACTTCCCGGCCATGGTGCCGCTGTGGATGTATCCGTTGGCCATCGCCTGCGGTAACGCGTTCATCCTCAAGCCTTCCGAGCGTGACCCGAGCTCGACCCTGTACATCGCCCAGCTGCTGCACGAAGCCGGCCTGCCGAAGGGCATCCTCAACGTGGTGCATGGTGACAAGGAAGCGGTGGATGCGCTGATCGAAGCGCCGGAGGTGAAGGCCCTGAGCTTCGTCGGTTCGACCCCGATCGCCGAGTACATCTATGCCGAAGGCACCAAGCGTGGCAAGCGCGTGCAAGCCCTGGGCGGTGCCAAGAACCACGCAGTGCTGATGCCCGATGCCGACCTGGACAATGCGGTCAGCGCACTGATGGGCGCGGCCTATGGTTCCTGCGGCGAGCGTTGCATGGCCATTTCGGTAGCGGTGTGCGTGGGTGACCAGGTGGCGGATGCGCTGATTGCCAAGCTCGAACCGCAGATCAAGGCGCTGAAGATCGGTGCTGGCACTTCGTGCGGCCTGGACATGGGCCCGTTGGTGACTGCTGCAGCCCGTGACAAGGTGGTGGGCTACATCGACGAGGGTGTTGCTGCTGGCGCCAAGCTGGTGGTGGATGGCCGAGGCTACCGAGTAGCCGGTAATGAGGATGGCTACTTTGTGGGTGGCACCTTGTTCGACAAAGTGACCCCGCAGATGCGCATCTATAAGGAAGAGATCTTTGGCCCGGTGCTGTGCGTGGTGCGCGTGAACAGCCTGGAGCAGGCCATGCAGCTGATCAATGATCACGAATATGGCAATGGCACCTGCATCTTCACCCGTGACGGTGAAGCGGCGCGGCTGTTCTGCGACGAGATCGAAGTGGGCATGGTCGGTGTGAACGTACCGTTGCCAGTGCCGGTGGCTTACCACAGCTTTGGTGGCTGGAAGCGTTCGCTGTTTGGTGACCTGCATGCCTATGGGCCGGACGGGGTGCGTTTCTATACCCGTCGCAAGGCGATCACCCAGCGCTGGCCGCAACGCGCCAGCCATGAGGCTTCGCAGTTTGCCTTCCCTAGTTTGTAAGGGATAGTGAAGAAGCGGGGAGGCCGGTAGGCCTCCCCGCTTTGTTTTTGGGGTGCTGGGTGGTTTGCCTTGGTTTTTGGGGTGGGGCGTGAATCGAGCGCCGCCCGCGCGGCGCTCGATCTCATGGGCGCCGAAGGTGTAGGCGAGCATCTGGTGGCCTTGATAGGGTCTTCGCCTGAAATATTCCAGCCTAATGAACTTAAAGGTTGACGCGGTTTCGAATGCCCTTATAATGCGCCCCACTTCCAGCGACATCGGAACGAAAAACTCCTTATTGATCAATGAGTTAAGTAGTGATGAAGAAGCTGAAAGGGCTACGATCGAATGATCGGCAGCGGTCGAGATGAAGGTTGACAGCGTTTCAAAACGCTGTATGATTCGCCTCCCGCTACGAGAGATCGCAGCGAGTCAAGTGTTTGAAGCTAAACGAGTTTCTCGCAAAAAACTTCAAAATAAACG
>NZ_JAENHV010000037.1:0-109454 GCF_016620375.1 Pseudomonas sp. LAM2023
CCGGTTGCTGGGTTGTCTAAAGTAGAAAGGAGGCTGTAATGATTAATGATTATCCGGTTTGGGATATTGATGTATTAGTGGCTTCGTATGAAAGTGCTCCGGATTGGCAGGAGAGTATTAAAATTGCAATGGAAAACCTATTTGTCTTCCTTGAGAGTAATGAGCTTATAAAGTGTCGTGTTACTGACGGAAATGGACATGTAGTGAAGCGCGTCATAATGAAAAGTGAGCTTGCCGAAGAAGGAAATAAGCTTGTCGAAGGGCCTAAGAGTGCAGTGCATAGATGGGCTAGGTCAAAAAAAATTATTAATGATCCTACCAATCTCAGTTTGCTAGAAAAAGGATTAGCTGAGATAAGAAAAGTGTAATGATTGAGAGTGGCGCGCAGCTAGGTACGACACCCGTCTTGGTCACTTGGCTTATCGGTTCGGCCCGGTTGGCCGCTTGCTGCAAGCCACCAGTCGCCTCGCGTCGAGACCTTTGCCTTCGACCCGGCCGGCAACCTGCTGGACGACAAGGCCCAGGAGCTGAATCGCCCGCTGGAAAGCGACCCGCGGCGCAACAAGCTGATGGACAACCTGCTGCGTGAACACGCCGGGACCCACTACCAGTACGACGAACCCGGCAACCTGATCCATCGCCTATTCCGCCGGATATGAAAATTTTCGAGAAGGCATTGGTAGAAATCAGCGCCTGAGTGCCCTCACGCTCTGCTACCGACGCAGCCCTCGCGCCTGAGCAATTCGAGGTCCTTCGGCTTTACTGACGCCTGGTTCAGTTCATCGCCGCTGAACCAGCGGCATTCCACGATCTCGTGCGAGGGATGCGGCGTCATCCCGGGCGACACCGTCATTCGATAAAGCCAGTGTTCTTCGGCCTCGAATACGTGGTGGCCGAGGAACTGCGCATCGAGCATTTCCAGGCTCGTTTCTTGGTGCAATTCCCGCCGCGCTGCGTCGAGCTGGGTTTCCCCGGGATCGATCTTGCCCCCAGGCAATGACCATTCACCGGTCGCCTTGCGCACCAGCAGGACCTTGCCGGCTTGCAAGCAAATGAGGGTCGAGTGTCGTTCCTTGCTGGTCATCTGCAGTACCTCCTGCAGAGAAGGCCGCAAACGGGCAGGCAAAGTTCCGACGCAACGCCAGAAGGGCACGGCAGCGCAGTGGCCGCGCGCTGCCAACCGCTACAGCGCCCGTACCATCTCCCAGAACGATGCGCCTACCCCGGTGATGCTTTCCCCGGCAATCAGCCCGGCTGCGGCGGTGATCGCAAACCGCTCGGTAACGCTCGGCCACCGGCAACCGACCAGCCAGGTGAGCAGCGCGCCGAGCCCCATCATCATGCTGATCGACGCCGGCAGTATGAACGCCAGCCCCAGCGCGGCGGTACTCGGCAGCCAGCGCGCTGCCCGATGCGGCAGCAGGCTGTCGAGGGCACCCAGCAGCACGCCTGCCGCGCTACCGGCCAGGATTGCCCAACGCAGCGCCGGCGACAGCGCCCCCAGCCCCTGCGTCAAGGTCTGGGCCACGGCCTTCCAGGTTGCCACGGCGGGTGCAGGCCATTGCTCGCTGAGCAGTTGTGCCTGCGGATCGGGAATCAGCATTCGATACACCAGCACGGCCACCACGCTGCCGATGACGATGCCGAGACACTGCGCAATGAGTTGCCGATGCGGTGTTGCGCCGATCGCCTGGCCAACCTTGAAGTCGTTCATCAGGTCGGTGGATTGCCCGGCCGCGCCGCCGGCCGTATTGGCGCTCATCAGGTTGATCGCCACCTGGCCCGGGGCGACCAGGCCGAAGCCGAGCTGCGACAGCTTGCCGATGGCACCGATCGGCGCAATGCCAGTGGCACCCACCACGCGCGCGGCGACCACGGCAAGGCACACTGCCAGGGGGATGCTCAGCAACGCCATCCACCAGTCGATGCCAAACAGCAACGCTTGTAGCGCTACCACCAGGACAATGGACAACAGCAGCCCGGCAGCCGGCGTCAGGGAAAACCCCGTTTGCGTGCGCGATGCCCGGGCCGGCCGGTCGGCGGGCCTGTGCCGGGGCATTTGCAACAGGCGAACCGCCAGCGATGTCAGGGTCGCGCACACCATCAGGCTGACCCCCGGCCACAGCAGCCATTCCACCAGCGCCGCGAACTGCGGGCCGCTGGCGTTCGGCGCCAGCACCACCCGCGCATGCTCGATCAGCCACGGTGCCAGCCCGCCCCAGGCCAGTGCGGCACCGAGCAGCAACGTCAGGCCCACGCGGATGCCGATGATGCCACCGAAACCGACCAGCATCAGCGAAGGGTCGAGGGTGAAGGTCAGGCGCTCGAGCACTGGCGTGGGGGCCCAGCGCGGTATCGTCCAGACGAAGCCGTCGATCCACTTCACCAGCCCCGACAGCAACGCGGCACTGCAGAGTACCTTGATCCGCAGCATGGCTTCGTGGCCTTGCTGGTAGATCTGTTGCAGGGTCTCCAGCGTCGCCATGCCCTCCGGGAATTTCAGGCCATGGTCAGCGAGCAAGGTGGGGCGCAGGTACCAGGCGATCCAGATGCCGAGGAAACTTACCGAGAACACCCAGGCCATCATCGGCAGCGGGTCCAACTGGTGACCGGTGAGCAGGGTATAGGCAGGGATCGGCGCCACCAGCCCGCCGGAAACGATGGACGCGGCGGCCGAGGCCACGGTCTGGTTGATGTTGCTTTCGTGCAGCGTCCACGCCGGCCGGCCCTTGCCGCGCCCTGGCAGGCTCTGCCACACGGCGAAGCCGACCAGCAAGGCGATGATCGACATGTTGAATGACCAGCCGATCCTGAGGCCCGCGTACACATTCGAGGGCGTGAGCAGGATGCCCAGCGCGATGCCGGTGAGTACCGCGCGCAGGCTCAGTTCACGCTCGACGCGCGCCAGGGGCAGGGCAGTGGAGGGGGCATGTCCCATGGCAATCCTTTGTCGGTGAGGCGAGCGCGCTTTGCACAACTGAGCCCCGCTTGCCGCAAAGGTTCACTGGCGCTTGCGGTTGCGCCAGCGCCAGCCTTCGCTCACCACTCGATGCGCTGGCCATCCCAGCCCCAGAAGCTGCCACTCTCGGCCGGCCCAAGCCGCCCCACCAGCTCGATCAGGCACTGTGCGGCAAACGCCGGGCTAAACAGTTTGCCCGCCGGCACGTTGCCTTGAAACGGCCGCGACAGCCGGGTATCGGTGGTGCCCGGATGCACGGCCAGTACGGTAGCGTCCGGGTTCAGGCGTTTCAGCTCGATGCTGGCCGTGTGCAGCAACTGGTTCAATGCTGCCTTGCTGGCGCGGTAGCTGTACCAGCCACCCAGCCGGTTGTCGCTGATCGAGCCGACCCGCGCCGACAGTGCCGCGAACGTGGCGGGCTGCCGGCGCAGCAGCGGCAGCAGGTGCTTGAGCAACAGCACCGGCGCGAACGCGTTGGTGGCGAAGCTGGCCTGCAGGCCGGCCAGGTCCAGTTGCGCCAGTGACTTTTCTGCCTTGCTGCCTTCCTGATGGAGAATGCCCAGGGTACTGATCACCAGGTGCAGGTGCTCGCAGCCGTGGCCCACCTGGCGTGCCAGGGCCGCAAGCGCCTGCTCGTCGCGGGCATCGCAATCCACCAGCGCCACTCGCCCAGCGTGCTGCCTGGCCAGGGCCAGCAGCGCATCATTGCTGCTGGCCTGACGCGACACGGCCCAGACCTGGCGCACATCGTCGCGCGCCAGCAACGCCGTGCACAGGGCCAGGCCGATGCCTTGGCTGGCGCCGCACAGCAGTACATTGGCCTGGCCCGCCAGCCCGGGGATGAGCTTCATGCAACACCTTCCGGCGGCGCGACTGGCGCGGAAAGTACCTTGTTCGCCACGCCGAACGGCACATGCACCATCGGCAGATTGCCTGCCGACGACTGCAGGTGGCTGCGCTGGTCATCGAAGAACACATGCGGCTTGAGGATCGACAACACCCGGGGTTTCTCCATTCCGCCGAGGAAGAAACATTCATCCGGCGATACGCCCCAATTCTTCAAGGTGGTCACCACCCGCTCATGCGAAGGTGCGTTGCGTGCCGTGACGATGGCAATGCGCAAGATCCGTTTGTAGCTTGGGTCTTCGGCCAGTTTCCGGTCTTCCAGCATACGTATCAGCGAAAGCTTGCGGTACAGGTCGGCCAGCGGCCCCGGCGCGTGCGGGGTGGCCATGTGCAGGCGCTCATGCTGCTGGAAGTCGTCCAGGCTGTTGTCACGCTTGTACACGCTCTCCGCTTCATCGTCGGCGATCACCCCGTCGAAGTCGAAGGCCACCCGCAACTCGGTGTCGATCTCGTCATCGTAGATGCGCGTCGGCAGCACCCGCCCGGCGGGGTAGTTGGCATCGATCGCCTTCTGCACGTCTTCCTCGTTGGCGCTGAGAAACAGTGAGGCATTGAACGCCGGAATGTATTCGTAAGGCGAGCGGCCAGACATGAACGCCGCGCGGGTGATGTCCAACTGGTAGTGGTCGATCGAGCGAAACACCCGCAGGCCGGTTTCCGGCGAATTGCGCGACAGCAGCACCACTTCCACCGGCAACTGCTCGGGGAACGCCTGGTTGATGCTGAGGAAGCGCCGGATGAACGGGAACGCCACGCCCTTGGGCAAGGGTTCGTCCAGGTTCTGCTGCTGGTGCTGGCGGTAGGCCTCGACGCCCTGGGCCTGGTAGATGTCGTCCGAGACGCTGAGGTCGAACAGCGCACTCGAAGCCACGCCGATGACCAGCTTCTGTTCGATGGGGTAGGGCATGAAGCGACTCCTGAGCCTGTGCTGAAGGCAAGTGTACCCTGTGGGCGCGGATTCACCCGCCAAGGATCCTTTTGCGAGGTGCGCGCGAGGCTGCTAGCCAAGCCTGGCGATGTCGGCAGGCCCAGTGTTGTGAAGCTGTTCGACCAGAAAGTCGACGAACACCCGCACCCGCGCCGGCATTGCCGGGCCACCGACGAATACGGCATGGATCGGCTCGCGGTCACCCGGATTGTAGGCTTCCAGCAACGGTACCAGGCGCCCGCTGGCGAGGTCGTCGGCGACGGTGAAGGTACCGATGCGGGCAATCCCGGCGCCGAGCGTGGCCAATTGCGCCAGGGCTTCGCCACTGCTGCATTCGAGGTTGCCGCTGACCTTCAGCGCAAAGACCTGGCCGTCACGCTGGAACGGCCAGTCCGGCGCGGCACGGCGGAAGTTGAAACGCAGGCAGTTGTGCCGGGCCAGGTCCTCCGGCACCAGGGGCGTGCCACAGCGTTGCAGGTAGTCAGGGGAGGCCACGATGACCTGGCCGGTTTCGCCGATGGCACGGGCGCTCAACGAGCTGTCCGGCAGCGGGCCGAAGCGTAGCGCCACGTCGGCTTGGCCGCCGGTGATGTCGGCTATTTCGTCGCTGAGGGTAAGGTCGACCAGCACCTGCGGGTAGCGCGCGCTGAACGCTGCCAGCAGCGGGACCACGGTCAGCCGGCCATGCCCTAGCGCAGCGCTGACCCGCAAGCGCCCGCGTGGCACGCCCTGGTCGGTAATGGCTTGTTCCACTTCGTCCAGGTCGGCCAGCACCCGCCGTGCGCCGCGCAGGTACGCCTCGCCTTCAGGGGTGAGGGTGATCGCCCGGGTGGTGCGCAGCAGCAGGCGGGTGCCCAGGCGCTGTTCGGTACGGGCCAGGATGCGGCTGACCGCCGAAGGCGTCAGGCCCAGCGCCCGCGCGGCGGCGGACAGGCTGCCCGCATGCGCCACCTTGGCGAATATTTCCATCTCTCCGGATCGTCCGCTGAAATCCATTTGTGCCTCATCAGCAAAGGTGGTTCGCAAAAATGCAGTCTAGTGCAGCGTGATGGTGGATCGTAGCATTTGCGGCACAGATAAGGAGTTTGCCATGCGTATCAATCCACCTCTTGTCGCGCTCGCCATCGGTGCCTTCGGCATTGGCGTCACCGAGTTCGCGCCCATGGGCATGTTGCCCAGTATCGCCACCGACCTTGGCGTCTCGATCCCGGCTGCGGGGCTGCTGGTCAGTGCCTATGCCATCGGTGTGCTGATCGGCGCACCGCTGATGACCCTGGCCACGGTGAAAGTCCCGCGGCGTTACCTGCTGATCGGGCTGATGGCGATCTTCACCCTCGGCAACCTGCTGTCAGCCCTGGCCGACGACTACGCCAGCCTGCTGGTCGCGCGGGTGGTTACCTCGCTCAACCACGGCGCCTTCTTTGGCATCGGCTCGATCGTTGCAGCCAGCGTGGTGCCGCCCGACAAGCGCGCTGGGGCGGTGGCGGCAATGTTCATGGGCCTGACCCTGGCCACCATCGGTGGCGTGCCGCTGGCGACCTGGTTCGGTGAACTGCTCGGTTGGCGTACGGCATTCTGGGGCATCGCCGGGCTCGGCCTGGTGGCCATGACCAGCCTCTGGTACGCGCTGCCCAACGTGCCGTCGCCCAAGGGTGACGGGGCCATGGCCGAGCTTCGCGTGCTCGGGCGCGGGCCGGTGCTGGCGGCGTTGCTGCTGACCGTGGTGGGTTCCAGTGCGATGTTCACGGTGTTCACCTACATCGCGCCGATCCTGCAGCGCGAGGCGGCCGCGTCTACCACGTTCGTGACAGCCATGCTGGTGCTGTTCGGCGTTGGCCTGACCTTGGGCAATGTGTGGGGCGGCAAGGCGGCGGACCGTTCGGTCGATCGCACCTTGATCGTGTCACTGGCCACCCTGATCGCGGTACTGCTGGTGTTTCCGCTGGTGCTGGGCTGGTCGCTGCCGACGGCATTGGCGATCCTGGTCTGGGGCGCAGCCAGCTTCGCCCTGGTGCCACCGCTGCAGATGCGTGTGATGGAAGCGGCCAAGGATGCGCCCAACCTGGCCTCGGCGGTGAACATCGGTGCGTTCAACCTGGGCAATGCGATTGGCGCGGCGCTGGGTGGGGCGGTCATCAATGCCGGGCTGGGCTATCCGGCGATTGCCCTGGCGGGGGCTGCGACGGCAGCGCTCGGGTTGTTGATGGTGCTGATGTTTGCCTGGCGTGGGCGGGTGCAGGCGTTGGCGGGGCAGGCAGCCGCGTAAGGCGTCGGGGCCGCTTTGCGGCCCTTCGCGGGCATCAACCGGTGATTGTCATGGCGTACCGTTGCGGCCATGCAGGTGATAGGCCGGGCGCTCGCTCAGGCGCTCGTAGTAATCGCGCACGGCCGGCAGGTGGGGGTGCTCCAATGGCGTTTCAAACCAGCGGTTCACCGACAGGCCGATGGGGATGTCGGCCAGGGTGAACTGGCTGCCGGCCACATAGGCACCGGTACTGGCCAGCTGGCCGTCGAGGATGCGCATGTAGCGCGCCCAGTCCGCGCAACCGGCGGCCAGGGCCTGCGGGTCCTGGTGGGCCGGCGAGTGTCTGACCAGCGACATGAACGCGTAGCTCCAGGATCGGTTGAGGTCCGAGGCCTGCCAGTCGATCCACTGGTCGATCCTGGCTCGGGCCTGCGCCTCGCTGGGGTAGAACGCCGTAGCGCCGTAGCGGGTGGCCAGGTAGCGGATGATGCTGTTGGATTCCCACAGGGTGAAGTCGCCATCCTGGATCACCGGGACCATGGCGTTGGGGTTCAGCGCGAGGAACTCGGCACTGTCGGTGGGCTGGAAGCCGGTACCCCAGTCTTCGCGCTCGTACGCCACCTCGAACTCGGCGCACGCCCACAGGACTTTTCGTACATTGATCGATGAGGCTCTGCCCAATATCCGCAACATGCTATTCGTCCTTGTGTGGGGAAGTTTGATCGTCCGCCACTGCCGTGGCCTGGTCAAGCGGCAGGCACAGGCAACCGGGTCAGGCTTGCCTGAGGGGCGCGAACTTGGCACCCTTGGCCGGTTTGCATCGTTGGTATCACCACAGAAGGAAGTACGCATTGAGCTGGGACAAGGTGGGGAAACTCCTCGTGGCCGTGCTGATCGGCCTGATGGTCCTGTTGGCCGCTTATGGGTTGCTCCGCGGCAGCCCGCGCCTGGAGGCCTCGCTGACCTACGCCTACCTCACTTATCCCAGCCAGTTCAGCGAGCGCATCAGCAAGGCCAGCGAGCAGCTCAAGTACGAGCAATTGCAAGGCCGTATCAATACCATCAGCGAAGGCGGGCTGAGCCACGACCAGGTCGAGCGGCTGGTCGAGATGGCCCAGGCACCCTATACCCAGCTGTTTGCCAAACCTTTCGAGGCCGGGCTGGTCGACCACCGTACCGGCTTGCTCATCGAGCTGCGCAATAGCGGTGACGCGCCGGTGCGCCAGGTGAAAATTCGTCTGCCGGCCAAGGGCCTGGTGCAGGTGCGCGACGCGGCTGGCAACGACACCATCGTCGAGGCCGCTACTGCCCAGGTGGAAATCCCGGCCATAGAGCCTGCTGGCGCGTGCAAGGTATGGGTGTATTTCGATGCGGACTACACGCAGATCCGCCAGGGCGGGATCAGCATCAGCCATGCCGACGGCGAGGCTGACGTGCAGGTCTACCGTGAAGTCATCGGCTTCCCGGCCTGGGTGGCGCGCTACAGCCGCGAACTGATGGCGCTACTGGGCGTGCTGGCCCTCAGTGTGCTGGGCCTGGGGTATGCCTGCCTGGCGCGTCGTAACCTGCGTCAGGCGCAACCTCTCTAGACACTGGTGGTGGGCTGATGACGGTTGCCTGCCGCTCAACCACCGCTGTCGTGCAGCACCAGGCTTTGCCGCAACTGCTCGAGCATGGCCAGGCGCAGAGCCTGCGGCGCTTGTACGCGGATAGAGCCAGCCTGGGACAACAGCCAGCCCATCAGGGCGCGGCTGTCGTCGACCGTGGCCACCAGTGTGGCGCCGCCATCCGCGTGCGCGGTCAGTTGCATGTCCGTGGCCAGTGGCTGCGCTTGCAGGCGCCGGGCCAGCCCGTCGTCGACCCAGGCGTGCAGTTCGATCTGTTCCGGGGGCGCCAGCACGTCAGGTTGCAGTTGCTGTGCTTCGCCCAGGCTCAGGCCGGGTTGCCAATACCAGCCGTACGGCATGCCTTTGCTGTTGCAGCGCAGCGGGAACAGTGCCGCAAGCTCGACCAGGTCGCGCTCGACGGTGCGTTTGCTGGTGCTATAGCCCACGGTTTTCAAGGCGGCCTGCAACTGGGTGGAGCTCATCCCCGGGTGGCGGCCGGGTAGCAGCTTGAGCAGTTGCCACTGGCGGGCGATGGTGTGGCGGGTCGGGTGGCTGGGCAAAAGGTTCGTCCTTGAAAGCAGGTTTGCAGCTTGCCTGGGTGGTGGCGTTTAGCTATCGCCAGCATACCTTTTCAGAGGATAGGATCCAAGTTTGGCGCGTCAGGCGGTCGGGGATCACCACCTGGGGGCCTTGCATGCGCGCGCCAAGCGGCGGTTGATTTGCGCGTCCGGCTAATCCACCAAGAGCAACGCGTTGGCGTATTTTTCCTGATCCGGTGTAAAGGTGGTCAGCATTCCGGTATGACGACAGGTGAGGGTCAGCTCGGTTCGCGTATCGATGTACAGGTCTTCGCCACGGAGGCCCTGCCATTGCGCCAGGTATTTGAAAGAGCCATATTTCATCGGCTTTTTCAGCACCCGATCATGCCCGCCTTTCCAACCAAGCACCGGCAGCGCGCCATCGATACAGCACCGGGCAATTTCTGGCTGGTTCACAGCCCGCTCACGGCCAATTTCCCAACAGCGGATCAAGCCTTCATCGGGGCCTTTCCAGGCCTGTTCCCAGGTAATCGAAGGGCGGATGGGATGATGTATCGGGCGGTGAATGACGCCGGTGGTGCGATCCATGACCTGAGGTTGTCCGTAATATCCAGTTGGGCTGGATGCTACTAATTGGCCACTATTGTGTCCAGTGTCTCCCAGGCTCCCTACATCCCACCCCGCCGCACGTGCTTCACCAACACCTTCTCCAACAACTCCCACATCGCAGGATCGGTACTGAACGCCACGTTGAAGCGCATCCACCCGGTGGCCTTGGCATCGACCATGAACAGCTGCCCAGGCCCGAGCATGATGCCTTTCTCCAGCGCGTCATCCAGCAACGCCGCACTGTCCGGAATCGCCGGGTGCCGGGTCCAGATGTACATGCCCTCATCCGATTCGATGAACAACTCGAAGCCCAACCGGTGCAGATGCCGGCCAACTTCCTGGTGCGCCTCGGCCAGGCGCTGGCGCAGGCGCTTGAGGTGCTTGCGCCAGCGCCCGTCGATGATGGCGGCGTAGACCACGCGTTCCATCACCTGCGAGGTGGTCAGGCCCGAGCGCATCTTCAGGTGCAGCAGCTTCTGCATCAGTTCGGGGTTGGCCAACAGGTAGCCGACCCGCACGTTCGGCGAAATGCTCTTCGAGTAGCTGCCCACGTAGACCACCTGCTGCAGGTGATCGAGGCTGGCCAGGCAGGGCTGTGGTTCGGCGATCATGTCGGCGTACAGGTTGTTTTCCACAAGGCGGAAGCCGTGCTGGCTGGCCAGTTGCAGCAGGCGGTGCAGTTGCGGCAGCGGGGTACGCGAGCAGGTCGGGCTGTGCAGGTGTGGCTGGGTGAAGAAGGCCGTCGGGCGGTGGTGGGTGAGCAACTGCTCCAGGTGGTTCAGGTCGTAGCCGGCCGGTGTGCGTGGCACGCCGACCAGGGTCGCGCCCTGGGTGCGCAGGATGCTCATCAGGTTGGGGTAGCCAGGGTCGTCCACCAGCACCACGTCACCCGGGCGCACCAGCGTGCGCGCTGCCAGGTCCAGGGCCTGGCTGGCACCATGGGTGAGCATCAGTTGCGCCGGGTTGGCGACGATCGACAGTTCCTGCTGCAGGTTCTGCGCGGTCAACGCGCGCAGTTCCAGCAGGCCCATGGGGTCGCCATAGCCCGACAGCTCCAGCGGGCTGCCGGCCACCTGGCGCAGGCCGCGGCGCAGGCCGTCTTCGTACATCCAGTCGTTGGGCAGCCAGCCGCACCCCGGTTTGTACGGCAACTGGCGGATTTCGAAGATCTGCTGCAGGTACCACTCGGAGTTGAACGTTGGTCGACTTGTGTCAGCCTCGGCGTTATGCGGGTCCAGCAGCTCGCCCGCCGCACGGTTGACAAAAAACCCGGCATTGCCCCGGCTCACCAGCAAACCTTGGGCGACCAGGCGATCGTAGGCTTCGACCACGGTGAAGGTACTAACCGAGTAGGTCGCGGCAAAGGCGCGAATGGACGGGACCTTGGCGCCTGGCTTGAGGGTCTGGTTGTCGATCAACTCGCGCAGCCCGTCGATGATCTGGTTGACCAGCGGCGTGGAGGAGTCTGGATGTAATTGCAGCATTCGGGACCTTCAGGGTGTGAAACGCCAGGCGCTTGCGCGGTGTACTGCATTGGCGGCCTGTACAGTGCAGTGCGAGTTTCATGCCACTGTGCATGGTTCTCTGCGCCGGACATTTTTACATTAGGTGTCAGATATCGCCACATAAAGCATGTTCAGTTCGCCCCAGGCGTCAGCCCTGGGGCGCGTCAGCAGGCCGCCATGGAAGGCCTGCGTGTGTTCGTCGCACACCATCCTGCCCGCATTAGCACTGATGTACAGGTGAAACCGCCAGCCATCGGGGTTTCACAGTTTTCCTTGGATAAAAAGAAGCACGGGGTACACAACTGATGGACGCAACATCTACAACCACCACCGCGAAAAGCGGGCACGAGAGCAAACTCAGTGCCTCGCTCAAGTCGCGCCACCTGACGATGATGTCGATCGCCGGGGTTATCGGCGGCGCCTTGTTCGTCGGCTCCGGCAGCGTGATCCACAGCGCCGGCCCAGCCGCTGTCCTGGCCTACCTGGCAGGCGGCATCCTGGTGGTACTGATCATGCGCATGCTGGGTGAAATGGCGACGTCCTCGCCGGACACCGGTTCGTTCTCCACCTACGCCGACCGCGCCATCGGCCGTTGGGCCGGTTTCACCATCGGCTGGCTGTACTGGTGGTACTGGGTCATCCTCATGGCCTGGGAAGCCTATGTGGCGGGCAAGATCCTGCATGGTTTCTTCCCCGACGTCAGCGTCAACGTGTTCGTGCTGGCCACGACCCTGTTGCTGATCACCGTCAACTTCTTCAACGTCAAGCACTACGGTGAGTTCGAGTTCTGGTTCGCCCTGATCAAGGTGATCGCGATCGTCTGCTTCCTGATCGTGTGTACCGCGGCGGTGCTGAACATCTGGCAGTTTGGTGAAGTGCGCGGCATCAGCCACCTCACTGCCGAAGGCTTCATGCCCAATGGCATCACCACCGTGATTGGTGCCTTGCTCGGGGTGATGTTCGCCTTCCTCGGCGCGGAAATCGTCACCATCGCCGCAGCCGAAGCCAAGGACCCGGCTACGCAGATCGTCAAGGCGACCAACTCGGTGGTCTGGCGGGTGTGCCTGTTCTATGTCGGCTCGATCTTCCTGATCGTCTGCCTGGTACCGTGGAACGACCCGCAGCTGGGCGTTTCCGGTTATGGTGCCTATCGCCGTACCCTGGAACTGCTGGGCGTGCCGTACGCCGAGCTGCTGATGAACTTCGTCGTGCTGACCTCGGTGAGCAGCTGCCTGATCTCGGGCCACTACACCGCTTCGCGCATGCTGTTCTCCCTGGCCCAGCGTGGCGACGCGCCGTCGTTCTTCAAAATTACCCGCGCCGGTACCGGTGTACCGGTGTACGCGATCATGGGTTCGTGCGCGGTGGCCATCGTCTGCGCGCTGATCAACTTCAGCGAGACCCTGCGCCCGAAGGACGTGCTGGAAACCCTGATGAACACCACCGGCATGATCGCCCTTTTGGTGTACCTGGTGATTGCCTTCTCGCAACTGCGCATGCGCCGCAAGCTGATCGCCGAAGGCAAGGAAGTACGCCTGAAGATGTGGTTGTTCCCATGGCTGACCTACCTGGTGATCGCCTTCATCGTCGCCGCCCTGGTGACCATGGCCTTCATGCCTGACTACCAGATCCTGGTCATCTCCACCGGCATCGCTGCGGCGATCGTGGTGGCGATGGGCGTGGTGCACCAGATTCGTTCTGGCAAACAACACTAAGCGTCATTCGTTGCGCGAAACGGCCGGCTCCCTTGGGGACCCGGCCGTTTCGCGTTGTTGGCCATGGTGTTTTTCCGCTGGCATGTGAAAACGCTGGTTCATCCACGGTGAGCCGAGCAGGGCGGCGGTGGCGATCAGGGCCAGGATGGCAAGGGCCAGATAAGTCTTCATGCGCATGCAAGGAATGACCTGCAACCAGGTCAGCCGGTTCCGCTCGCCCGCAGATCGCAATATGCTGCCTCCATTACTCGCCAGAAGGAGTTGCCCATGGCCTGGTCTGCCAACCAGTATTCGCTGTTCGAAGACGAGCGCACCCGCGCCGTGCGCGACCTGCTCGGTGCCGTGCCGCCACGCCCGGTGCGCCACGCTACCGACCTGGGCTGCGGCCCCGGCAATTCCACCGAGGTGCTGCTGCAACGTTACCCGGACGCCCAGGTGACCGCGCTGGACAGCGACCCGGACATGATCGACAAGGCCCGCGAACGCAAGCGGCTGTGTATCCCCAGGGTGCGCACGCTGGTTGCCGACATCGCCGGCTGGTCCGCCGCCGAACCCCAGGACTTGATCCTGGCCAATGCCTCGCTGCAATGGCTCCCAGACCATGCCTCACTGTACCCGCACCTGGTGCGCCAGCTGAGCGAAGGCGCCAGCCTGGCGGTGCAGACCCCGGACAACCTGGACGAACCGGCCCACCGGCAATTGCGCGAGATCGCCAGCCAAGGCCCCTGGGCAGCCAAATTTGCCGATTTCCAGCTGCCGCCGCGGCACAACGCGGCGTTCTACTACGACCTGCTCAGCCCGTTGTGCGCGCGCGTGGATGTGTGGCGCACCACCTATCACCACCCATTGATGGGCGGTGCCGAAGCGGTGGTGGAATGGTTCAAGGGCTCGGCGCTCAGGCCTTATCTGGCCAAGCTCGATGAACAGGAGCAGGCCGACTTCCTGCAGATGTACCTGCAGGCCATGCAGCGCGACTACCCGCCGGCCAGCGATGGCAAGGTGCTGTTGCCGTTCCCGCGCCTGTTCGTGGTTGCTACCCGCTAGGGTGGCGCCAGCGCCAAGCCACGCAAGCGTAGACGCCGAGGTTGAGCAGCAGCGCGACACTGCCCAGCACCAGCTGGGCGGTCGGCGTCAGGCCGGCGGGATAGATCAGCGGCCAGAGGTAATGGTCGATGAAGCCGCCCGGATAACCTGCGTCACCGGCGGCATTGCGCAGCCGGTTTTCCCAGGTGGTCAACGGGCAGCCCAGGTGCAGGTATTCCACCGCCAGGCCCCAGGCCAGGGCCGGCAGGTGCAGCAGCAAAGCGGGGCGCCAGCGCAGCACCAGCAGGCCACCGAACAGCACCAGCAGGATGAAGGCGAGGTGCAGCAGCACCAGGGTGTCGGCGGCGAGGCGCAAGAGCATGGGGTGAGTGCCGAAGGAGGGGGTTATCCCAGCATAGTCGGGTCGCCAGTGCAGCTTACAGCGCTTGTTCAACCATCTGCAGGAAGGTCGCCACCACCCGCCGCGTGCGTTGCTCGCTCAGGCACACCAAGGTCTCGGTCAGGTACCGCTGGCAATCGACGATCGGCAACGCACACACGCGCGCATCCGCGCCAAACTCCGCCGCCGACACCACCCCCACGCCAATCCCCACCACCACCGCTTCACGGGCGGCTTCCCGGCCCTCCACCTGGATCGCCGGGCGAATCCGCAAGCCGGCTCGCTGCATCTCTTCTTCCAGCGTCTGCCGCGTCACCGAGCCGGGTTCGCGCAGTACCAGCGGCATATCGTCCAGGTCCGCCAGCCTGATCGAGCCACGGCTGGCCCACGGGTGCTGGTGCGCGACGAACGCCACCATCGGGTCGCGGCGCAGCGGCAGGCAATGCAGGCGCTCGTCGTCGACGTCCCGGCCCAGCAAGGCCAGGTCGGCCTGGTAACTGAACAGCCGGGCCAGCGATTCATCGGTGTTGCCGGTCTCGATCTTCACCTGGATACCCGGGTAGCGCTGGCAGAAGCGGGCGATCTGCGGCAGCACGTGCACCGGCGCATCCACCGCCAGCACCAGGCTGCCGGTGTGCAGGGCGCGCGAGTCCTGCAGCAGTTCATGCGCCTCGGCCTCGCAGGCGAACAGGCGCTGGCTGATGCCCAGCAGGCGCTCACCCAGGTCGGTGAGTTGCACCGAGCGCTTGTTGCGGTGGAACAGCAGCACGCCAAAGCGTTCCTCCAGCTTGCGCACCTGGTCGGATACTGCCGGCTGGGTAAGAAACAGCTTTTCTGCCGCGCGGGTGAAGCTGCCGTGCATGGCTACGGCGTGGAAAGCCTTGAGTTGCGCGTGGGAAACCGACATGACTACCTCAGTAACAAGCCTGGCTTATGTGTGTAATACGATAAATCGATTTTATTTATCAGTCAGCAGCTGTTTCCATACGTTTCAGCCCGACGCAGGTACCACAAGTGCCGCCAGGGCCATGGCCCCCACACGGCGCCATCTGACCCGATGACAGACTCGTCATCGCTGTGCGCAACACAACAACAAGACAGGCGTTTCTTCACATTCTGCCGGCACACTTGAGCAAGAGGTCAGACTTAAATGAACCAGTCCCTAGCCACGTTGAAACGCTGGCGCATCCAGATCTTCGCCATCACCTGGCTGGCCTACGCCGCCTTCTACTTCACCCGCAAGGCCTTCTCGGTGGCCAAGCTGGGCATCGCCGAAGACCCGAATTTCATGCTCGACAAGGCCGCCATGGCCAACCTCGACGCGATCTACCTGGCCGCCTATGCCGTGGGCCAGTTCACCTGGGGCATGCTTGCCGACCGCTTCGGCCCGCGCGTGGTGGTGCTCGGCGGCCTGCTGATTTCGGCAGGCGCTGCCGTGGTGATGGGCAGTTACGCCACCTTCCCGATCTTTGCCACCTGCATGCTGGTGCAAGGCCTGGCGCAATCCACCGGCTGGGCCGGGTTGTGCAAGAACATCGGCAGTTTCTTCCCCGCCGTGCAGCGCGGACGGGTGCTGGGCTTGTGGAGCTCCTGCTATGCCTTCGGCGGCCTGGTGGCCTCGCCGTTCGCCGGTTGGTGGGCCTACACCTTGGTCGGCACCTGGCACGCGGCGTTCTTCTCCAGCGCCGCCGTGGTTGCGCTGGTGGCGCTGCTGTTCTTCTTGCTGCAGCGCAACAAGCCTGAAGACGTCGGCCTGCTGGCGGTCGAGCCCGAGCCACAGAGCATGGCCCCGGGCGGCAACCTGTGCAGCCTGTGGGCACCGCTGAAGGAAATCCTGCGCAACCGAACGGTGCTGACCCTGGGGCTGGCCTACTTCCTGTTGAAACCGGCGCGCTACGCCATCCTGCTGTGGGGGCCGGTGATCGTCTTCGAGCAGATGCCCTCGGTGGGCAAGGTGGGCGCGGCGATCATCCCCACGGCCTTCGAACTGGCCGGGTTGCTCGGGCCGATCCTGATCGGCCTGGCTTCGGACAAACTGTTCGGCGCCCGGCGCATGCCGGCCTGCGTGATCAGCCTGGTACTGCTGACCGTGACCCTGGCGGCGTTCATGGCGGCCATGCACACCGGCAGCGTGGTGCTGGTGGTGGCCCTGCTGTTCATCATGGGCCTTACCCTGTACGGGCCGGACTCGATGATCAGTGGCGCTGCGGCGATCGACTTCGGTACCGCCAAGGCCGGCGCCACCGCGGCAGGCTTCGTCAACGGCTGTGGCTCGGTGGGGGCGGTGCTGGGCGGGCTGCTACCGGGCTACTTCGACGGCGTCACGGTGTTCATCGTGTTCGCCGGCTGTGCGCTGTTCTCGGCACTGGTATTGCTGCCGCACTGGAACAGCCGCCCGGCCAGCGCCGCGCAGAGCGCCGACCTGGCACCGAACACCAGCATGGCAATCAAGCCATTGCGTACCTGAAAGGAAAGCGAGCGAATGAGACCCTTCTGGCTGCAACAGGCCCTGGATTCGGCGCAAGAGGCGGTGTGCCCGCCATTGCCTGGCGATGCCCGTTGCGATGTGTGCATCGTTGGTGGCGGCTACACCGGGCTGTGGACTGCGCTGATGCTCAAGGAGGCACAGCCGGCCCTGGACATCGTGCTGATCGAAGCCGATATCTGCGGTGCCGGCGCCAGTGGGCGCAACGGTGGTTGCGCGTTGTCCTGGTCGGCCAAGTACTTCACCCTGGAGCGCCTGTTCGGCGTGGCCGAGGCGGTGCGTCTGGTGCGCGAGTCGGAGCGCAGCATCGGTGAAATCGGTGCGTTCTGTGCAGCCAATGGCATCGACTGTGACTACCGCCTGGACGGCACGCTGTACACCGCCACCAACGCGGCCCAGGTGGGTGCTACTGACGCGGTGATCGCCGCGCTGCAGCGCCAGGGCATCAATTCGTTCCGCCGCCTGCCGCTGGACCAGGTGCAGCGCCTGGCAGGCTCGGCGCGGCACCTGGAGGGCTGGTTCTCGCCGGCCGCCGCCACGGTGCAACCGGGCAAGCTGGTGCGCGGCCTGCGCCGGGTGGCCTTGCAGCGCGGCGTGCGCATTCATGAAGGCACGGCCATGACCGGCCTGGAGCATGGCACCCCGGTGCAGGTGCGCACCCCCCATGGCACGCTGCGCGCCGAACGCGTGGTGCTCGGCCTGAATGCCTGGATGGCGCGGGCCTTCCCGCAGTTCGAGCGCAGCGTGGCGATTGTTTCCAGCGACATGGTCATCACCGAACCGTGCCCCGACCTGCTGCACCAAGTCGGTCTGGACAGCGGTATCAGCGTGCTCGACTCGCGCATCTTCGTGCATTACTACCACAACACCTCCGATGGCCGGCTGATGCTTGGCAAGGGCGGCAATACCTTTGCCTATGGCGGGCGCATGTTGCCGGTGTTCGACCAGCCGTCGCCATACCGGCCACTGCTGCGCGAAAGCCTGGGCGGGTTTTTCCCGGCGCTGGCCGAGGTGCCGCTGGCGGCCAGCTGGAACGGGCCGTCGGACCGCTCGGTAACCGGTTTGCCGTTCTTTGGCCGGCTGGACGGGCAGGGCAACGTGTTCTACGGCTTTGGTTATTCGGGCAGCGGGGTCGGCCCGTGCCACATGGGCGGGCAGATCCTCTCGTCGCTGGCCTTGGGGTTGGACAACCCATGGACCCGCTCGCCGCTGGTCAAGGGGCCGCTGGGGTGGTTCCCGCCTGAGCCGATCCGCTACCTCGGCTCGTTGCTGGTGCGCAATGCCATCCGCCGCAAGGAACGCGCCGAAGACCACGGTTTGCGCCCGCGTCGGTTGGACGTACGCCTGGCACGCTTTGCCGCGGCAGCGGGCAAGGCCGATAAAGGCTGACGAGATTTCTTGTCGATCGCATGCCTGAGGGCGTATAAACTGCACCCACTTTTGGCCGGTCGCTTCCTGAACCGGCCGCTGAAACAAGAGAGTCGACATGGGCGCACAGTGGAAAGCCAAACATAAAGAAGCCGCGGCCAACGCCAAAGGCAAGATCATGGGCAAGCTGTCCAAAGAGATCCAGATCGCCGCCAAGTCCGGCGCCGACCCTGACATGAACCCGCGCCTGCGCCTGGCCATCGAGCAGGCCAAGAAGGCCTCGATGACCCGCGAAACCCTGGAACGCGCTATCCGCAAGGGCGCGGGCCTGGACGGCGATGCCGTGCAGTACTCGGCGGTCAGCTACGAAGGCTTCGCCCCGCACCAGGTGCCGCTGATCGTCGAGTGCCTGACCGACAACGTCAACCGCACCGTCGCGCAGATCCGCGTGCTGTTCCGCAAGGGCCAGCTGGGCGCCAGCGGCTCGGTGGCCTGGGACTTCAACCACGTCGGCCTGATCGAAGCCACCGCCAACGGTGACGCCGACCCAGAGATGGCGGCCATCGAGGCCGGTGCCCAGGACTTCGAGGAAGGTGACGAAGAGGGTTCGACCCTGTTCATCACCGACACCACCGACCTGGATGCCGTGCAGAAGGCCTTGCCGGAGCATGGCTTCACCGTGACCTCGGCGAAGATCGGCTACACCCCGAAGAACCCGGTGAGTGCCGCCAGCCTGAGTGCCGAGGCGCTGGCCGAGGTGGAAGCGTTCCTCGAGGCGATCGACGAGAACGATGATGTGCAGAACGTGTACGTCGGCTTGACTGACTGATCCATGTAATCGGGGCCGCTTTGCGGCCCATCGCGACGCAAGGCCGCTCCTACAGGGTTTGGCGCATCACTGAATGGCGGTGATCCCTGCAGCGGCGGCCTTGTGTCGCGAAACGAGGGCAAAGCCCTCGCCCGCGGTCTGGAGCCGAGCCCGATGAACCCCACCTTCGCCTCCCTCAGCCTCGCCCACCTGCGTACCCTCGACCACCTGCTGCAGCTGAAGAACCTCAGCCACGCCGCCGAGCGCCTCGGCGTCAGCCAGTCCGCCCTGAGCCGCCAGCTGGCCCACCTGCGCGAAGCCTTCGACGACCTGCTACTGGTGCGCCAGGGCCGGGGTTATGTGCTCAGCGAGCACGCCGAAGCGCTGGTCGAACCCCTGCGCCAGGTCCTCGAAGAACTGCACGCCCTGCGCCAACCCGCAGTGTTCGACCCGGCACGTTGCGAGCGGCGTTTCTGCCTGGCCGCTTCGGACTACGTGGCCGAGCACATGCTGCCGCTGCTGGTGGCGGCGCTGGAGCGCGAAGCACCTGGAGTATCGCTGGAGTATCGCACCTGGCAGGCCGGCCAGTACGCCTTGCTGGCCAGTGGCGAGATCGACCTGGCCACCACCTTGTTCGACGAGTCGCCGCCCAACCTGCACGGCCGCCTGCTGGGTGAGGACCGCGCGGTGTGCCTGATGCGCCACGACCACCCGCTGGCCACCCACGGTGCGCTCAGCCAGGCCGACTACCTGGCGCACAAGCATGTGCGGATTTCCGGCGGCGGCGACAAGGACAGCTTCATCGACCGCCACCTGCGCGCCCAGGGCCTGCAACGGCGGGTCAGCCTGGAAGTGCCGTTCTTCTCCGCCACCGTGCAGGTAATCGCCAACAGCCAGGCGCTGGCCACCGTGCCCGAGCACATCGCCCGCCAATTGTGCCGCCTGCATCAGCTGGCCTGGCGGCCGCTGGGCTTCATCGACCACCGCCAGCGCTATTGGGTGGTATGGCACCAGCGCCTGCAAGCCTCGGCCGAGCACCGCTGGTTGCGTAACCGGGTGTTCGAGTTGTGGCGCCAGTCGCAGTTCGGTGTACAGGGCGGGCATGCGGGTTTGCCATAGCAGGTATGCGCGAGGCGGGGTTATTCGCAGCAGCGTAGGTGCCTAGACTGGGGGCAGCAGATAACCCACAGGAGCCCCACGTGACCCCCGAACAATTCCGCCAGTACGGCCATCAGCTGATCGACCTGATCGCCGACTACCGCCAGAGCGTCGGCGAACGCCCGGTCATGGCCCAGGTCGAGCCCGGCTACCTCAAGGCCGCCTTGCCCGGCAGCGCCCCGCAGCAGGGCGAACCTTTCGCCGCGATCATCGACGACGTCAACCAGCTGCTCATGCCCGGCCTGTCCCACTGGCAACACCCGGATTTCTACGGCTACTTCCCCTCCAACGGCACCCTGTCATCGGTGCTTGGCGACTTTCTCAGCACCGGCCTCGGCGTACTCGGCCTGTCGTGGCAATCCAGCCCGGCCCTGAGCGAGCTGGAGGAGACCACCCTCGATTGGCTGCGCCAGCTGCTCGGCCTGTCTGACCAGTGGAGCGGGGTGATCCAGGACACCGCGTCGACCAGCACCCTGGTGGCGCTGATCTGTGCCCGTGAACGCGCCAGCGACTACGCCCTGGTGCGCGGTGGCCTGCAAGCCCAGGCCAGGCCGCTGATCGTCTACGTCAGTGCCCATGCCCACAGCTCGGTGGACAAGGCGGCGCTGCTGGCTGGTTTTGGCCGCGACAACATCCGCCTGATTCCGACCGACGAACACTACGCCCTGCGTCCGCAGGCACTGCAGGCGGCCATCGAACAGGACCTGGCTGCCGGCAACCAGCCCTGCGCTGTGGTCGCTACCACCGGCACCACGGCCACCACGGCCCTCGACCCGCTGCGCCCGATCGGCGAGATCGCCCAGGCCCATGGCCTGTGGTTGCACGTGGATTCGGCCATGGCCGGCTCGGCGATGATCCTGCCGGAATGTCGCTGGATGTGGGACGGCATCGAGCTGGCCGACTCGGTAGTGGTCAATGCGCACAAGTGGCTGGGCGTGGCCTTCGACTGCTCGATCTACTACGTGCGCGACCCGCAGCACCTGATTCGGGTGATGAGCACCAACCCCAGCTACCTGCAGTCGGCGGTGGATGGCGAGGTGAAGAACCTGCGTGACTGGGGCATCCCGCTGGGCCGGCGGTTCCGCGCGCTGAAGCTGTGGTTCATGTTGCGTAGCGAGGGCGTCGAGGCCTTGCAGGCGCGCCTGCGGCGTGACCTGGACAATGCCCAGTGGCTGGCCGCGCAGGTCAATGCGGCGGTGGATTGGGAGGTACTGGCACCGGTGCCGTTGCAGACCTTGTGCATTCGCCATCGGCCGGCGGGGCTGGAGGGCGAAGCGCTGGATGCGCATACCAAGGGCTGGGCCGAGCGGCTGAATGCTTCCGGGGATGCCTATGTGACACCGGCAACGCTGGATGGGCTGTGGATGGTGCGGGTGTCGATCGGGGCGTTGCCGACCGAGCGAGGGGATGTCGAGCGGTTGTGGCAGCGGCTGCAGGGTGTGGTCAAAGGTTGAAATGGCCGGGGGCGCAAAGCGCCCCCGGCAAGCCATCAATGGCTCACTGCCTGGAAGCTGCCTTTGCGGCTGGCTTCATAGGCTTCTTTTTCCATCGGCTTGGCCTGCGGGTTACCCAGGTCATCCATCGACAAACGATGGGTTTCCGGGGCGATGTAGGCCGCCAGGGCGCACACGCAAGTGATGAAGAACGCCAGCCCACCGATCACCAGCGGGATGTTGTCCGAGCCGGGCGGGGCGACCAGGGCGAACAGTGCCGGCAGCATGGCGGTCAGCATGGTGCCGATGTTCTGGGCGATGGCCATGGCCGACACGCGGTAGCGGGTCTGGAACAGCTCTGGGTAGAAGCTGGGGAACACCGCGTTGTAACCCTGGTAGACCATGCCCCACATGACGATCGAGGTGGCGAACGCCAGCGGTACGTTGTGCATGCTGATCGCATACAGGTAGACGAAGGCCAGCAGGCCCGAACCCAGGCAGCCTGTGATCATGGTCGGGCGCCGGCCGATCTTGTCGGAGAGGTTGCCGACGAACGGAATCACCAGCACCGCGACGATGTTGCCAACGACCGGGATCCACAAGTACACGCTCTTGTCGAAGCCGATGCCATAGGCCGGTTGTACCGCGTAGGCGGCACCGAAGATGGTGGCCACCACCGGGATCACGTTCATCAGGGCCATGAACATCACCAGCACCATGTGCTTCCAGCTGTGGCGGAAGGCCTCGCGGATCGGTGACTTGGCGACTTTGTCCTGCTTCTCTTCCTTCACGAACGCCGGGGTTTCGTGCACTTCCTTGCGGATGATGAAGCCGGCCACCAGTACGAAGGCGCTCATCAGGAACGGAATGCGCCAGCCCCAGTCGCTGAAGGCTTCGCTCGGCATGAAGTAGGCCAATGGCAGGAATACCGCTGCCGCCAGCACCTGGCCGGCCTGCACCCCTTGCAAGGTGAAGCTGGCGAAGTAGCCCCTGCGGCCGAACGGCGCATGCTCCATGATCATGGAGCTGGCGCCGGAAATTTCGCCGGCCACTGCAAAGCCCTGGATCAGGCGCAGTACCACCAGCAAGGCGGGGGCGAGGTAACCGATGTCGTGGTAGGTAGGCAGCAGGCCCACGGCCATGGTCGACAGGCCCATCAGGAACATGCACAGCAGCAGGACATTCTTGCGCCCGCGGGTGTCACCCCAGTGGCCCAGCACGAAGGCGCCGACCGGGCGCGCCAGGTAGCCCACGCCGTAGGTGGCCAGCGAGGCGATGATGGCCATCTTCGGGTCGGTGTTGGGGAAGAATATCTGCGGGAAAATCAGCGCCGCGGCCTGGGCGTAGATGAAAAAGTCGTAGTACTCGAGTGCCGAGCCTATCCATCCACTGGCGGTCGCTTTCTTGGCTTGCGAGCTGGAGTGAGCCATCGTTGTCTCCGTTGTTATTGTTGTTTGCGCAGGGTCGGCCATCGCTTTCGCAAGGGCAGGGGGCAGCGGTCGGTGGGCCTGCGTTGTGGTTCATGTTGACCACGGGCCAGCGGTCTAGCAATTCGTCAAAACGGGTTTTGTGCGGTAATCGAACGCAAAACTAACCATTCCGTACAAAGATATTGAAGCGTCGACTTTACCTGCGAATAATCGATCGTGCCAGAAACGGTGACCGGGGTTTTCCTGCGCCTGGCACCGTCAGCCTCTAACAACAAGGAACTCCCGCCATGCAGCGTTCGATCGCCACTGTGTCCTTGAGCGGTACCCTGCCGGAAAAGCTTGAAGCCATCGCCGCCGCCGGGTTTGACGGCGTCGAGATCTTCGAGAACGACCTGCTCTATTACGCCGGCAGCCCGCGCCAGGTACGTCAGATGTGTGCCGATGCAGGGCTTGCCATCACCCTGTTCCAGCCGTTTCGTGACTTTGAAGGCTGCCGCCGCGACCGTTTGCAGAAGAACCTCGACCGCGCCGAGCGCAAGTTCGACCTGATGCAGGAACTGGGCACCGACCTGGTGCTGGTGTGCAGCAACGTCCAGGCCGATGCCCTGGGCGAAGAGCAACTGCTGGTCGACGACCTGCGCCTGCTGGCCGAGCACGCCGGCAAACGCGGCCTGCGCATTGGCTACGAAGCCCTGGCCTGGGGCCGCCACGTCAATACCTACCAGCAAGTCTGGAACCTGGTGCGCCAGGCCGACCACCCGGCGCTCGGGGTGATCCTCGACAGTTTCCACACGCTGTCACTGAAAGGCGACCCGCAGGCGATCCGCGAAATTCCCGGCGACAAGATTTTCTTCGTGCAGATGGCCGACGCACCGATCCTGGCCATGGACGTGCTGGAGTGGAGCCGCCACTTCCGCTGTTTCCCGGGGCAGGGCGAAATGGACATGGCCGGGTTCCTGGCGCCGATCCTTGCCACCGGCTACCGTGGCCCGCTGTCGCTGGAAATATTCAACGACGGCTTCCGTGCCGCACCGCCGCGGCAGAATGCCGCCGACGGCCTGCGCTCGTTGCTGTACCTCGAAGAGCAGACGCGCCTGCGCCTGGAGCAGGAGGGTACGCCGATCGAACCCGGCGTGCTGTTCAGCCCACCGGCCGCCAGCACCTATGATGGTGTCGAGTTCCTCGAATTCGCGGTCGACGAAGCCGTTGGCGCACGCCTGGGCGGCTGGCTGAAACGCCTGGGCTTCGCCGAAGCCGGCAAGCACCGCAGCAAAGAGGTGCAACTGCTGCGCCAGGGCGATATCAATATCGTCCTCAATGCCGAACCCTATTCCTTCGGCCACAACTTCTTCGAGGCCCACGGCCCGTCGCTGTGCGCCACTGCGCTGCGGGTCAAGGACCAGCAAGCGGCGCTGAAGCGCGCCACCGCCTTCCGTGGCCAACCGTTCCGTGGCCTGGTCGGCCCCAACGAGTGCGAAGTGCCGGCAGTACGTGCACCGGATGGCAGCCTGCTGTACCTGGTGGAGCAGGGCACGGCCGGCCAGACCCTGTATGACACTGACTTCAGTCTGGACAAAAACGCCACCGCCACCGGTGGCCTGCGCCGCATCGACCACATGGCGCTGGCCCTGCCGGCTGAATCGCTGGACAGCTGGGTGCTGTTCTACAAGACCCTGTTCGACTTCGCCGCCGACGATGAAGTGGTGTTGCCCGACCCTTACGGTCTGGTCAAGAGCCGCGCCCTGCGCAGCCAGTGCGGTACCTTGCGCCTGCCCCTGAATATCTCGGAAAACCGCAACACCGCCATCGCCCATGCGCTGTCCAGCTACCGGGGTTCAGGCGTGCACCACATCGCCTTCGACTGTGACGACATCTTCCGTGAAGTGGCGCGTGCCAAGCTGGCTGGGGTGCCGCTGCTGGAAATTCCGCTGAACTACTACGACGACCTGGCGGCGCGCTTTGATTTCGATGACGAATTCCTCAGCGAACTGGCGTACTACAACGTGCTGTACGACCGTGATGCGCAGGGCGGCGAGTTGTTCCACGTGTACACCGAACCGTTCGAGGAGCGCTTTTTCTTCGAGATCATCCAGCGCAAGGGCGGCTATGCCGGTTACGGTGCGGCCAACGTGGCGGTACGCCTGGCAGCCATGGCCAAGGCCCGTAGTGGCGCAGCGCGCAAGCCAGTGCTCTGAACGCTGTCCGTGCAGGAGCGGCCTTGCGTCGCGATGGGCCGCTCCTACAAGGCCCCATGTTTAGCTCAGGGGCGCTCAGCTACCAGCAACAGTGACTGCGGCACCGCGCTCTGCGGGTGCTGCGGCTCCTGCAGGCTGGCCAGCCGCAACCCCGCCAGGTCCAGCGCATTGAACCAACTGGCGAGGGTGCGGAAGTACCAGGGCATCACCTGCCAATCCCCGTCCAGGCCGGTAAACGATTCCTCCCGCCAACCGTCGTGGTATTGCCCATTGGCCACACTCCACGGGTGCAGGGTCTGGACCACCAGCGCGCCACCGGGCAACAGCAAGCCGCGCATGGCCGCCAGCAACGGAATGATGTCCTGCTGCAACAGGGCGAAGTTGGCGCAGATCAGGTCGTAGCCCTGGCCTACCTGCGCTTGCCCATTGGCCAGCTGGGCAAAGCGGGCCAGGTGCACTTGTGCGCTGCCCGCAGCGAGCGCGGCTTGCACCAGTGCCGGGTCTGCGTCGACCCCCACTGCCTGGATGCCACGCTCGCCCAGTGCGCGCAGCAACCAGCCCTCGCCACAGCCCAGGTCCAGCACGCGTTGCGGCTGACGGCCCAGGATGGCCAACAGGATGGCCTGGTCAGTGACCTGGCGGCGGCTCGCGATAGCGCCGCTGCGCACGGCTGCGATCCAAGCCTGGGCATTGTGCTGCCAGCTGGCGAGCAAGGCCTCTTCCGGGTCGTGCATGGGCGGTCTCCTCGCGGTCAACCGGCCGCTGCGCGCTGACGTTTGATCTGGTACATGTGCCCGTCGGCATGGCGCAGCAGTGTGTCGGCGTCGTTGCCATCCTCCGGGAAACAGGCCACGCCGATGCTGCAGGTGGGGGTGGCGATACCGGCGAATTCGGCGCCGAGCGGCTCGGCCATGGTCGCCAGAATCTGCGTCACCCGCTCGGCGATAAGCTCTGGCGAGGGGCAATTGGGCAGCAGCACGGTGAACTCGTCACCGCCCATCCGCGCTACCGTTTCGCCAGCGCCCACGCAGCTTTCCAGGCGCCGGGCCAGGGCGCACAGCACCCGGTCGCCCATGCTGTGCCCGTGGTTGTCGTTGATCTGCTTGAAATCATTGATATCGAGAAACAGCAGGGCCAGTGGCCGATCCTGGCGGCGGGCTGCGGCAAGGGCGGATTCCAGCTGTTCATTGAACCGGGTGCGGTTGGCCAGCCGGGTCAGCGGGTCATGGTGAGCCAGAAAGCGCAGTTCCTCTTCGGCCAGATGCAGGGCAGTCACATCCCGCGCCACGCCGATGCGCGCATCCGCCTCGTCGGACCAGCATGCCGCCCACAGGATGTGCACCACACCGCCATCCTTGCGGATATAGCGGTTGCGAAAGTCGTAGTGAGGGTGGCCGCTCATGACCCGCACGATCGAGGCGCGGGTCATCGCCAGGTCGTCAGGGTGCATGTAGTCGGTGATCGGGGTGCCGATCAGTTCGCTGGCCTGGTAGCCCAGCAACGCCTCGCAGGCATCGCTGACGAAGACGATCTGGTTGTCGCGATCGACCACGAATACCGTGTCCAGCATCAGGTGGATCAGCCTGGGGTACAACGTTTGCAGGTCTACGGGCATGGGTCAGGACGTCCGCGGCAGGGTGACCGATCATAGCCTGAATCCGGCAACCTGCGGCAAGCGCGGTTGCCGCGGGCGTAGCGCGCGACACTCAATTGCTGACCACCAGTTCTGGCCCGAGGTAGTCGTTGATCTGCTGGATGTCGTCGTCGCCCAGGCTACCGACCGACGAGGCGAGGCGCAGCCGCGACAACAGGTAGTTCAACTTCGCCTCGAACAGGTCGTGGCGGGCGTCATACAGCAGCTCCTCGGCATTGAGCACGTCCGAGTTGGTGCTGGTGCCGCCTTCCTTGAAGCCCTTGCGGGTCGAGAGCAGCGAGCGCTCGTTGGAGGCCACGGCCTTTTCCAGTGCCTGGACCCGCAAGGCGCCACTCTGCACGCCATTGAACTCGCGGGTGGTTTCCGAAATTACCTGCTGGCGGGCGGCGTCCAGCTCATCCAGGGCCTTGGAGCTGTTGGCGCCGGCCTGGCGGGTGAGGGCGCTGGTACCGCCGCCGCTGTACAGCGGAATGTTCAGCTCCAGCCCGACCGAGCTGTAATGGTTGCGCTGGTTCAGTTCGGAAATCGACTGGCTGCTGCTGGCGGTATAGCCGGCGACGAAGTCCAGGGTCGGCCAGTGCCCGGCGCGGGCGCGTTTCACTTCTTCTTCGGCCAGCTCGTAGTTGTGCCGGCGGGCGTGAATCAGCGGGCTGTCGGCCTGCGCCTTGACCAGCCAGTCCTGCAGGTTGCCCGGCAGCAGCGGCGGGGTGTTGAAGCTTGGCTGCAAGGTGGTCAGCGACTCTGGGGTTTCACCGATGAATTCCTCCAGCTTGCGGCGGGCATTGACCAGGTTGTCCCGGGCTTCGATCAGGTCGGCTTCGGCCAGGTCGCGGCGGGCAACCGACTCGTCGATGTCGGTGATGGTGCCGTCACCCAGTTCCATGCGCCGCTTGGCCGACGCCAGTTGCTCTTCGAAGGCGTTAAGCTTGGCCTTGGCCAGGGTGATGGTTTCGCTGGCCAGCAGTACGTCGAAGTAGGCTTCGGCCAGGCTTACCGCAGCGTCCTGGCTCTTGGCGTCGAACACCGCCACGCTGTACTCGGCACGTTGCTGGCCCTGGCGGTACTCGGCCATCTTCTGCTTGTTGAACAATGGCTGGCGCAGGCGCACGCTGGCGCCTTTGGAGTCGTAATCCAGGTCCCGGTCCAGGCCATACTGGCTCTGGCTGCCGTTGATCTTGTTGAAATAGCCCACGGCATTGATCTGCGGCAGCAACCCGGCCTGGCCGATGGCGCGATTCTCGCTGCCGGCTTGTTTTTCGTGCACGGCGGCCTGGTAGATCGGGCCTTGGTACTGCAACAGGTCCCAGGCTTGCTTGAGGTCCATGGCACTGGCCTGCATGGCCACCCCCCACAGGCACAGCATCAGGCACGGGCGGTTCATGTCATTGCTCCTTGAATGCAGCATCCACGCGTTCGAGCATCGGTTTGAGCAGGTAGCTGAGCAGGTTGCGTTCACCGGTCTTGATGGTGACGGTGGCCGGCATGCCGGGGCGGATGTGGTTGCTGCCGAGCAGGCCCATGCCGGCCGGGGTCACTTCCACCTGGGCCAGGTAGAACGGCTGCTTGCTTTCCTCGTCGATCAGGCGGTCGGCGGACACTGTCTTGACCCGCCCCGGGATATTCGGCGTGCGTGCATGGTTGAAGGCCGGGAAGGCAATGTCCACGTCCAGTCCAGGGACCATCTTGTCGATGGCCTGCACCGGGATCATCGCGTCGACCTGCAACGGTTGGTCGAGCGGTACCACCTCCATGATCTTCGCCCCAGGCTGGATAATGCCGCCGACCGTGGCGATGCTCAGGGCCTGGACCATGCCGTCGATCGGCGAGCGGATCACCGTGTGGGTCACCTCATAGTCCAGCGCGCGCAGGCGGTCGGCCAGGGTAGTGTTCTCCTTGGCGGTGTCGGTCAGTTGCGACTCCACTTCCTTCAGGTAGTCGTGCTGGCGCTGGAGGATACGCAGCTTGATCTCGGTGGCCTGGCTGCGGGCCCGGGCGATATTGTTGAGGTTCTCGGCCTGGCCGGCGGACAGGTCGGCGTTGTTGCGTTCCAGCTCCAGCAGGCGGTTGCGCGGCACATAACCTTCGGCCGCCAGCACGCGGGTGCCCTGCAGTTCCTGGTTGAGGAAGCCGATCTGCGAGGCGCGGGCCCCATACACCTGCTGCAGGCCCTTGAGCTGCACCGCCGTGGCGGCCAGGTTTTCCTTGAGGATGCTCAGCTCGCCGGCCAGGCCGGCGCGGCGGGTTTCCAGCAGGCGTTGTTGCAGGTCCATGGCCGCCAGCAGGCGCGGGTCGTTAGCGTAGCGCTTGAGCAGGGCGGGGTCGAAGGTAACGCTGTCACGGCCGTCGCGCTCGGCTTCCAGGCGGTTTTCCACAGTCTTGCCGACGATGTACTGGGCACTGACCGCGCCCTGTTCGGCCACTGCCCGTAGCGCGTCGAGGCGTACCACCTCCTGGTCTTTCTTCACCACATCGCCTTCGCGCACCAGGATCGCCTCGACCGTGCCGCCAGTCAGGTGCTGCACCGCCTTGCGGTTGCTGGTGACCTTGACCGTACCGGTGGCGACCACCCCGGCGTCCAGCGGCGCCAGGCCCGACCACAGCAGGAAGCCGCCAAAGCCGGCGATGACCAGCCACAGCCCCCAGCGTGCCGGTCGGCCGGCGTCCAGGTCGATCAGGTGCTGGGTTTCGGCGGGAATCAACTCGGTGTGGTGGGGCATCGGCATGAGCGGTCACTCCCGTGCTTTCACCGAAGCCAGCGGCGCCGTGCTCGCCGCCGGGATCACGCTGGCCTTGCGCAGCGCCGTGAACACTTCGTCGCGGCTGCCGAGCATTTGCACGACGCCGTCGCGCAGCATCAGCACCTTGTCGACCGCGCACAGCACGTTGGGCCGGTGGGAAATGAGGATCACGGTTGCCCCGCGTGCCTTGAGTTCGGCCAGCGCATCGACCAGAGCCTTTTCGCCAACGTCGTCGAGGTTGGCGTTGGGCTCGTCAAGCACCACCAGGTTGGGCTCGCCATAGAGCGCACGGGCCAAGGCAATGCGTTGTTTCTGGCCACCGGACAGCGGCGAGCCATCGGCTGCCAGGCGGGTGTCATAGCCCTGCGGGAAGCGCAGGATCATGTCGTGCACGCCGCTGCTGCGGGCCGCACGGATCACCGCTTCGCTGTCCACTTCGGCAAAGCGGGCAATGTTCTCGGCGATGGTGCCCTCCAGCAGCTCGACGTCCTGTGGCAGATAGCCAAGCCAGGGCCCCAGTTCGGCCTTGTTCCAGTTGAAGATGTCCGCGCCGTCCAGGCGTACCTTGCCGACCTGAGCCGGCCATACGCCGACCAGCAGGCGGGCGAGGGTGGACTTGCCCGAGGCCGATGGGCCGATGATCCCCAGGCTTTCGCCCGGAGTCAGGCTGAAGCTCACCCCACGCACGATGGGCGTGTTGCTGCCGGGTGCGCTGGCGATCACGTTTTCCACGGCCAGCATGCCCAATGGGCGTTGCAGCGGCATGCCCGCTGGCCGCTGCGGGTAGTCCTGCAGCAGCTCGTTCAACCGGCCCCAGGCCGAACGGCAACCCAGCAACTGCTTCCACGAGGCAATCACCTGTTCTACCGGGGCCAGGGCGCGGCCGGCCAGGATCGAGCAGGCGATCATCATGCCCGGGGTGATCTTGCCTTCGATCGCCAGCAGGGCGCCGGTACCGAGGATGACTGACTGCAAGGTAATGCGCACGAAACGCCCGGTGCTGCTGATCAGCGCGGCACGGTCGGACGCCAGCGTCTGCATCTGCAGGATGCGCAGGTGGCCTTGGTACCAGCGCTTGCCGATCGCCGGCAGCATGCCCATGGCCTCGATCACTTCGGCATTGCGCAGGTTGTTGTTGGCATAGCTGGCTGACGACAGGGCGGCCTGGTTGGCTTCGGCCAAGGGTTTTTGCGTGGCTTTTTCGGTGAGGTAGGCCAGGGCCACCAGGATCAGCGAGCCGATCAGCGTGACCAGCCCCAGCAGCGGATGGATCAGGTAGCTGACCAGCAGGTAGATCGGTGTCCAGGGGGCATCGAAGAAGGCGAACAGGCCGCTACCGGTAACGAACTGCCGCACCTGTGCCAGGTCATGCAGGGCCTGGGCCGGGTTGCCGCCGGCACGGCTCAGGTTGCGCTCGAAGGCGGCGCTGAAGATGCGCCGGTTGAGGTCCATGTCCAGGTAGTTGCCGACCCGGATCAGTACCCGGGTGCGAATCGTCTCCAGTGCCGACATCATCAAGTACAGGCCGATGACCAGCAAGGTGAGCATGCCCAGGGTGGTGAGGTTGCGGCTGACCAGCGCACGGTCGTACACCTGCAGCATGTAGATGGCTGGCGTCAACATCATGGCGTTGATCACGCCGCTGAAGGCACCCAGGGCGAGAAAGCTGCGGCGCAGGCTGAACAACACTTCGGCCAGTTCGGAACGGGTGCGTGGCGGCTTGTGCATCAGTGGCCCCCTTTCTCACAAAACGGGGGTTGCCGTTGCGGCGCCCCGTACAGCGGTAGTCGTGGCTTCTGGTCGGCTCGCAGGCGGGGCGCTTGAAGGGCGAATGGGTCAACGCGCCGCGTTGCTTTCATATGTTGGAGCGTAGGTTGCAGCGAAACGACCGATAATATCGATTTGCTCTAGCGATACTTTGAACCTTTTATAAGTACCGGGAAAACATCTGCTTGCAACGCATTCTCATTATTTTGCAAGGCTTTTTGACGAGATATTGACAGGGCATGCGATGACTTTGACCTGATCACGTTATACTCCGCGCCTTTTGCCAGTGCCGGAAGCCGCCCATGCGCCAGGTTTTGCTCATCGTCGATGTCCAGTCCACCTTCAGCCCGCCAGAGTGGCTGGTCGATGGCCTGCGCCGGTTATCAGCAAACATTCCCACCATTGCCTCGGTCGAACTGCACGACGAACAGGTCACGCCTTTCGAACGCCAGCTTGGCTGGCACCCGGCTGCCGAGGACGAAAACCTGGTCGAGGCCGACCGAGTTTTTGTCAAGCATGGCTATGGGCAGAGCACCGAGGCTATCGCGTACATCCGTGAGCTGGGCGTGGAGCGGGTGCTGGTGTGTGGGCTACAGACCGAGACCTGTGTACTGGCGGCTGGCTTTGCCCTGTTCGATGCCGGGTTGATGCCCACCTTGGTCACCGACATGACAGTCGGCTCCTCGCTGGATCGATCGGGCAAGCTGGGCATCGACCTGTGGAAGCATCACTTCCGCCAGGTCACCACCTCCGTCGAGGTGCTCGGCGAACTGGCCGAGCCAGGCTAGTACAGGATCATCGCTGGCCTGCGCGGGGTACAACATCAACTGTAGGAGCGGATTTATCCGCGAAGCAGGCGACACGGTGGATGACACCGGCCGAAACCGCTCCCCAGGCCGAGGAGCGGTCGCGTCAACCGGTCAGCGGTGGGCGCTTCAGGCCACGTCGACCAGTACGATCTCGCTGTCCTCGATGGCGGTCACCCGCAACACCTCCTCCTGCTCGATCGCCACGCCATCGCGCGCCTTGGCCCGCAGCCCATTGACCTCCACCAGCCCCTTGGCCGGCACCAGGTAGCCGCGACGTGCAGCATCGAAGCGGTACTCGGCGGTTTCACCTGCGCGCAGGGTGGCAGCCACCAGGCGGGCATCGGTACGGATCTGCAGGCTGTCCTCGTCACCTGCACGGCCGCTGGCCAGGGTAACGAAGCCTTCGCCTCGTTCACCTTTGGGGAACGGCCGGGTGCCCCACTGCGGTGCTTCACCGGTGCGCTCCGGCACTATCCAGATCTGGAAAATGCGCGTATCGACGTCTTCCAGGTTGTACTCGCTGTGCACGATGCCGGTACCGGCGCTCATCACCTGCACGTCACCGGCTTCGGTACGGCCCTTGTTACCCAGGCTGTCCTGGTGGCTGATCGCGCCTTCACGCACATAGGTGATGATTTCCATGTCGCGGTGCGGGTGCGGTGGGAAGCCGCTGCCGGCAGCGATCAGGTCGTCGTTCCAGACCCGCAGGTTGCCCCAGTGCATGCGCGCCGGGTCGTAGTACTCGGCGAAGGAAAAATGATGGTGGGCATCCAGCCAGCCGTGGTTGGCGTGGCCGAGGCTTTCGAAGGGTCGCAGTTGCAGCATGGTCGTGCTCCTTGAATCAGTGGAATGGGGCCATGATGCGCCAAATAAAGATCGAAAATAAGCGTAAATATCGACTTAAAACAATCAATAAAATAGATTATTAAATGTGCAGCATTCCATTCGCTTCATCGCCTAATCCACTGATCTGCAAGCATTCGCTGGCGATTTTCTGCCGATGCGGCGAACATGCTCGCTGATTTTGCTTTTCACCGGAGTGACCGTGGCCCCCGAGCAAACCCAGGCCCCAGCCGACCTTACCCCACCTGCCCAGTTACCCTGGTTTCGCCGCCTGGCGGCGCGCCTGCTGGGGCGCGGCCTGACCCGCCTGCGTGCCCAGCACCGCGACTCGTGGTTCCTCGGCCATGTCAGCGGCCAGCGCAGTGGCCATGCCGAGGGCATGCGCGAGGGCTTCGAGCGCGGCCGGGTAGAGGGCTACGAGGCCGGGCGCCAGGTACTGGTGATCCGCGATACCCGCCCCGACGTTGGCGCCGTACCGGGGCAGGACGGCAACCTGTTCGAGGACTGGCGCCTGCCATTGACTGCCGAGTTGAAAAAACGCTTCAAGGCCGATGTCGCCCAGCGCCTGCCTGCCGAGGCCCAGCCCAGTGCCGCGCAGTGGAAGCTGATCTTCAGCGATACGCCCTCCACCTGCGTGGTTGCCGGGGCCGGGGCAGGCAAGTCGACCTCGCTGGTCTTGCGCATCCTGTTGTTGCGCCATTACCTGGGCTACGAGCTGGATGCGATGACCGTGGTCACCTTCACCCGCGAGTCGCGCAAGGACTTCATCAAGCGCCTGATGCAGGTGTTCGCCCTGTGGCAGAGCGACTTGCAGGCGGCACAAGCCCGCGAGCTGGTGCGCACCTTCCATTCGCGCATCCTGCCGCTGGTGCGCAGCCTGCCGGGCTTTGCCCAGGTACGAGCGTTCGAAACGCTGGGCAACGAGATGCCCGCCGGGCGTGAAGCCGACGCCGAGAGCAACCCGTTCGACCTGCGCCTGAACGACGCCCAGCGCCAGCAACTGAACCAGTGCTACAGCGTCTTGTTGGGGACCAGCGCGCGTTTCGCCGAACTGGTTGGCCTGTTGCGCAGCGAAGCCCTGCAACTGAAGCCGCTGGACCCCAACAACCCCGAAGTGCAGAAACGCGCACAGGTGACCCAGCTGGCCGCCCAGCGTGACGAAGAACTGTGTGACGTGATCGAGGACCTGTGGTTCGCCGCCGGCGCCTGGCCGATCAAAGGTATCGAGCCCTGTCGCGAGACGGTCGAGATCCGCGGCAGCCGCTTCCATGTACATGGTCGCCTGGGCGCCGACGGGCCACTGGTCGTGCTGGGCTTCGACCCGGCAGAAAGCGCCCAGTACCAGCGCCCCGGCGCCAAGCTGGCGGTGCGCGCCGAGTGGGCGGTCAAACGTACCCTGTTGCAGGCATTCTGCGACAAGCCGCTGATCTGGCTCGACAACTATGCCATGGCCCGGCGCCTGGCCGCTTCGCTGGCCGGTGATGCGGTGGCCGGCCCCGGCTTCGAATACAAGGTCAAGGGTGAGCTGGCCCCGGCGCCGCTGCTGGACGCCTTTGTCGGCGCCGCCAACTTCATCGAGAACCTCGGCCTGGAGGTCAACCCTGCCGTGGCGGCGATGAGCTTCCCGCCAGGCGACAGCGACGCCTTGTTCTTCGAGGCCCTGGCCCTGTACTGGAAGGCCCTCGAGGCGCACCTGCTGGAGCAGTCGCCACCGGTCATGAGCTACAACCGCATGTTCGCCCTGTTCGGCGAGAACAACCCGGAGAACCTGCGGTTGCTGCCTGACCCATTGCTGCGCCCGCTGGCGCACCTGATGATCGACGAGTTCCAGGACGTGTCGCCACAGATCGTCAGCTGGCTGCGCGCCAGCCTTGCGGAGATCCGCCGGCGCGGCCCGGCCATGCACACTGGGCGCAATGCCCGGTATTCATCGCTGCTGTGCGTGGGCGACGACTGGCAGTCGATCTACGGATGGCGCGGCAGCTCGCCCAAATACTTCATGGAATTCACCAAGGCGTTCCCGTCGCCAGCCAACACACGGGTGATGCTGGTCGACAACTACCGCTGCCAGCAACAGGTGATCGATGCGGCCGAGCACCTGGTCAAGGGCACCCCGGCGATCGCTGGCAAGAAAGCCAGGGCCAGTGGCCCGGCGGCGCAGTTGCCGGGCTCGCCGGTCAAGGTGTTCGACCGTGACGAGGCCGCCTTGGGGCAAACCTTGATCGAGCACTACCAGCGTGGCGAGACGGTCATGATGTTGTACCGCAAGGGCAGCGACAGGGCGCTGATGAACGAGCACCTGCACAGCGTGCTGCAGGTCGAGGCGGCGCTGCCGGCCGAGCAACGCCGGCTGCGCCAGCTGACCTACCACAGCGCCAAGGGCTTGCAGGCCGACGCCGTGTTCATGCTGGGCGACTGTCAGTACCTGACCAGCTCGCCCTACAAGAACCAGGTGTATCGCCAGGCCGGGCTGGGCAAGCCCGGCGATGCGCAACCGTTCGATACCGCGCAGCAGGAAGAGGTGCAGCGCCTGGCCTACGTGGCGGTGACCCGTGCGGTGCAGCATTGTTACTGGCATGTCGAAGCGGCCAACGGTGAAGCCGCAGCGCTGCCGCGGGCATCCAGCCAGGTGGACGGCAGGCAGGCGTACTTCGAGGACCTGCGCGGGCAGTGAGTCGGTGACGGTTAAGTCACGGTCGGTGACGGGCCAGTGGTGGGCATGACGATGCGCCAAGGTGACACGTCGGAGCCCTGCGTGGCCCGACGCAAGGGTTGCCGCTGGCGACAGGACTCGAAGGGGCCAGCGGCATATTCGGCCTGGTGTGGTCGTGCCAGGCTTCAAGTCAGGAAGCGTACCCATGCGTTCTTCATCGACACCCAAGGATCACCTGCTGGACCTCAACGGCATTGAAATTGCCGTACGTTGCTGGGGGCCTGAAGACGGCATCCCGGTGCTGGCCCTGCATGGCTGGCTGGACAACGCCGCCTCGTTCGAGCGCCTGGCACCGATGCTCGATGGTTGCTTCGTGGTGGCCCCCGACCTGGTCGGCCACGGCCGCTCCGATCATCGCCGCCACGACAGTGGTTATTACCTGTGGGAGCATGCCGAGGACATGCTGGCGGTGACCGAAAGCCTGGGCCTTGGGCAGTTTCATGTGCTGGCCCATGGCATGGGCAGCGGCGTGGCATCGCTGCTGGCAGCCATGACCAGCGGCATCGCCAGCATGACCTTCCTCGACGGCATGGGCGCACCGTTCACGGTGGCCGAGGATGACCGCGTCGAGCACCTGGCCCGCGCCTACCGGCTCAAGCGCATGGTCCAGCGTAGCCAGCTGCAGGGCTTCGCCGAGCCCGACCTGTGCCGTTTCGAAGATTTGGACACCGCGCTGGAGCAACGTCGCGAACGCCTGGACACCGAACTGTCGGAAGCGGCGGCGCGGCTGCTGGCGCTGCGCGACCTGCTGCAGTTGGGCGATGGTTATTGCTGGCGCCACGACCCGCGCCTGGTGCTGCCCGAACCCATGCCGCTGACCGAGCGCGAAGCCTGCGAGCTGCTCAGCCAGATCCGCTGCCCGTTGTACCTGCTGTTCGGCCGTCAGGGGGCATTCACCGGTGAGGCCTTCAGCCGGCGCCAGGCGGCCTTGCCCAGCCAGGCAAAGGTGTCGTGGCACCCGGGCGGGCACCACTTCCACCTGGATGCACCAGACCGGGCCCTGGTCGACCAACTGCTGCGTATCCTGGCCCGCCATGAAGGCGGCGTACTGCAACGCCTGGTGAACGAATAGCGGGATATGGTGGTGGCATGCGCCCGTGGGCTATTGTGGTGGGGTTACCCCCCTGGAAACCGACCGCCACAAGGAGCCCGGCATGCGCCCATTCGCCATCAAGCACATCGACCATCTGGTACTGCGGGTCAGCGACCTGCCGCGTAGCATTGCCTTCTACACCGAGCTGCTCGGCTGCACGGTCAGCCGTGTGCGCGAAGACCTGGGCATGGTCCACCTGGCCACCGGCACGGCGATGATCGACCTGGTCACCCTCGACGGCCCGCTGGGCCAGCCTGGCGGTGCGGCACCGGGGGCCGAGGGGCGCAACCTGCACCATTTCTGCCTGCGCATCGAGCCGTTCGACGAACCGGCACTGAGGGCGTACCTGCAAGCCGCGGGGGTGCAGGTGGCGCCGGCCGAAAAACGCTACGGCGCCGAAGGCGAAGGGCCGTCGTTGTACTGCTACGACCCGGATGGCAACCAGGTAGAGCTGAAAGGGCCCGTGCTGTAGCAGCGGCCCACAGTGGATATCCCGTCAAAGCCTATTATGCTTCAGTAACCTTGCTGCGATCCGAGGCGGCCTGCCTCGTCGTGCTTCGCATAACCAAAGCAAGCCCCCAGGGCCTGGGTGCGACGGTGAAACAGCGGATGAGGTGCTCCCGGCCTGCATAACGACAAGACGGAGGCACCCCATGGCGGTTCTCGACAGCACATCCACGGGCAGTAGTGCGCCCCAACGCGGCATCACGCGGGAGGAGCGCAAGGTCATCTTCGCCTCGTCCCTGGGCACGGTGTTCGAATGGTACGACTTCTACCTGTACGGCTCACTGGCGGCGATCATTGCCAAGCATTTCTTCGCCGGCGTCAATGAAACCACCTCGTTCATCTTTGCCCTGTTGGCCTTTGCCGCGGGCTTTGCCGTGCGCCCGTTCGGCGCCATCGTGTTCGGCCGCCTGGGCGACCTGATCGGGCGCAAGTACACCTTCCTCATCACCATCGTGATCATGGGCCTGTCCACCGCGGTGGTCGGCCTGCTACCCGGCTACGCGACCATCGGCGTCGCGGCACCGATCATCCTGATCACCCTGCGCCTGCTGCAGGGGCTGGCGCTTGGCGGCGAGTACGGCGGCGCGGCCACCTATGTGGCCGAGCACGCGCCCAAGGGCCGACGCGGCTTCTTCACCGCCTGGATCCAGACCACTGCCACCCTGGGGCTGTTCCTGTCGCTGCTGGTGATCATGGCCTGTCGTACCGCCATGGGCACCGAGGCGTTCGAGGCCTGGGGCTGGCGCGTGCCGTTCCTGCTGTCGATCCTGCTGTTGGCCATTTCGGTGTACATCCGCATGCAGCTCAACGAGTCGCCGGTGTTCATGAAGATGAAGGCCGAGGGCAAGGCGTCCAAGGCCCCGCTGACCGAATCGTTCGCCCGCTGGGACAACCTGCGGGTGGTGATCATGGCGCTGCTGGGCGGCACTGCCGGACAGGCGGTGGTGTGGTACACCGGGCAGTTCTATGCGTTGTTCTTCCTGTTGCAGATGCTCAAGATAGAGCCACAGACCGCCAACCTGCTGATTGCCGGCTCGCTGCTCATCGGCACGCCATTCTTCATCTTCTTCGGTAGCCTGTCCGACCGCATTGGCCGCAAGAAGATCATCATGGCCGGGTGCATCATCGCCGCGCTGACCTACTTCCCGATCTTCAAGGCCCTGACCCAGTACGGCAACCCGGACGTGTTTGTCGCTCAGGAGCAGAACCCGGTGGTAGTGGTGGCCGACCCTGGGCAGTGCGCGTTCCAGTTCGACCCGGTGGGCAAGGCCAGATTCACCAGCTCGTGCGATATTGCCAAGAGCCTGCTGGCCAAGCGGGCCATCCCCTATACCAACGAAGCGGCCGAGCCTGGCAGCGTGGCGCAGATCCGCATCGGTCAACGGGTACTGCCAAGCTTTGACGGCAGCCGCCTGGCAGCGGCCGACTTCAAGGCGCAGAGCGAGGCCTTTACCGCCACCCTGAGCGGCGCATTGAAGGAAGCGGGCTATCCGGAGAAGGCCGACCCGGCGAAGATCCATTACCCGATGGTGCTGTTGCTGCTGACCCTGCTGGTGATCTACGTGACCATGGTCTACGGGCCGATCGCGGCCTGGCTGGTAGAGCTGTTCCCGGCGCGTATCCGCTACACCTCGATGTCCCTGCCTTACCACATCGGCAACGGCTGGTTCGGCGGTTTCCTGCCGACCGTGGCGTTCGCCATGGTGGCGGCGACCGGTGATATCTACTATGGCTTGTGGTACCCGATCGTGATCGCGTTGATGACGGCGGTGCTGGGCATCTTGTTCCTGCCGGAGACCAAGGACCGGGATATCCATCACGCCTGAAGGTTGAGGCTACCCGTAGCGGCCTCTTCGCGGGCTTGCCCGCTCCCACAGGGATACCACTGTGCCTGAGGGCAGTGAGTTACCTGTGGGGGCGGGCAAGCCCGCGAAGAGGCCGGCATAGCCAACCCATCAGTCGAAATAGCCACGCAACCCAAAGGCATACCCGGTATCCACCCCGGCAGCCTCGCCCCGGCTCCAGCGCTTCTTCAGCACGAACTCGAACGCCGGCTCATAGAGCCCGTCACGCACCAGCGCGCCCGCCAGCACCTCCACGTCATACCAGCCATTGTCCAGTTCGATGATCGGGCGCCCCGGCACCTGGTAACGTGCCAGCAGGTCGCCGAGTGTCTTCGCGGTGAAGTGTTGCAGGATGCGCCAGGTGTACAGCATCAGTACACCGTGTTCGACCCGCAGCACATAGCCGCTGCGGCGGTGCTTGAGGCGGCTGCCGGGTTCACGCAAGGCCGGGGTGTGGTGGCCCAGGGTGAACACAATGCGGTAGGGCAGGTTGTCGACCCCTGCCAGCGGCAGCACAATGCCTTCGCGTACCGCCTGGTCGCCGCTGTCGCCGTGGGTGAAGGCGTGGGCCAGGTCGTCGGGCAGGTCATGTTGCAGCTTGAAGCGCTCGAGCAGCTGGATATCGCCAAGCAGAAAATAGTCGACCAGGTCGTTGAGCACTTCGCTGAATTCGTGGCGCATCTTTCTATTGTTCCTTGTGAGTGCGCTTGCGGACCCTGGCAAATGTAGCACTTCAGATTGGCTTCAGATTCGCCGCCGATACTCCCCCTCGACACCTACTTGAAGGGGGACAGCTATGACCCAGGCAGACAGCCCCAGCCTGTTTCCGCTGGCGATCGGTAGCCACGGCGACCGGCTCGCCCATTTGAGCCTGAAACTCCCGGGTGAGCCAGGGCGCGACGAGCTGGAGCAGTTCATTCACGCCCGCTTTGCCTGCGCCCACCATGCCGATGTGCAGCATTACCTGCCCGAACTGCTCGGCCTGCACGACAGCCACGGGCGCTTGATGGCCGCCGTGGGTATCCGCCTGGCCAGCACCGGCCCGACCTTTATCGAGCGTTACCTGGATGAGCCGCTGGAGGTCGCCGTGACCCGGCTGGCGGCCAACCCGGTGAGCCGTGCGCAGTTGGTCGAAGTGGGGAACCTGGCGGCGCTCAGCGCCGGCAGCGCGCGGATCATGATCATCGCCGTGACCTGGTTGCTGGCCACCCGCGGCCTGCAATGGGTGGCCTTTACCGGCGCCGCGACCCTGGTCAACAGCTTTCATCGCCTGGGCCTGGTGCCTACGGCATTGGCCATGGCCGATCCTGGTCGGCTGAATGGCGACGCCGACAGCTGGGGCAGTTACTACGCGCAGCACCCGCAAGTGTTCGTCGGCAGCATCGGCTATGGTCATGCAGCCCTGGCCCGCGGCGGTGTGTACGAACGACTGGGGTTGCCCAGCAGCGTGCCGGAGGCTGGCCATGCCGCATGAATGCCAGCTGTTCAAGGAAGTGCTGCAACTGCATGCCCGCCACCGGGGGGCGCAACCGGCGCTGCTGGGGGCTGCCGAGCGCTTCACCTATGGCCAGTTGCTGGATGAGGTCGAACAACGCCAGGCCTGGCTGAGCGCGCAGCCGCCGGGCACTTTCGTCCTGGCCCTGGAAAACGGGCCACAAGCGCTGCTCTGGGACTTGGCTGCGCTGTTCGCGGCGCGCCCCATCGTCATCCTGCCGGCGTTCTTCAGCAGTGCCCAGCGCCGCCATTGCCTGGCGCAGAGTGGCGCGGTGCTGGCGCTGGCCGACGAGGCTTTCGCAGACGATCTGCACGCCTGCGGCTTCAGTGCCGGCGAGCGCTTCTGGAGCCGCCCGCCGAGCGCGGGCGTGGACTTGCCAGCGGGCACTGCAAAGATTACCTACACCTCCGGCAGTACCGGGGCACCCAAGGGGGTCTGCCTGAGTGCCGAGGCCATGCTGCGGGTTGCGCGCGAACTCGAGGCCGCCAGCCGACCGACAGCGCCGACCAGGTACCTGGCGGTGTTGCCGCTGGCGGTACTGCTGGAAAACCTCGGCCTGTATGCGGCCCTGCTGGCCGGGGCGAGCATTGTCCTGTACCCGCAGGCGCAGCTGGGTTTGCGTGGCGCCAGCCAGGTCGACTTCAAGCAACTGCTGGGTGCCATTGCCTTGAGCGGCGCCGAGAGCCTGATCATGGTGCCACAACTGCTGCTCGGCCTGGTCACGGCCATCGAGCGTGGCCTGCTGCGGGTAGGCCCGTTGCGCTTCGTGGCGGTAGGCGGGGCACGGGTGGCGCCGAGCCTGCTGGCCCGTGCCGAGGCGGTCGGGCTACCGGTATTCGAAGGCTACGGCTTGTCCGAATGTGCCTCGGTAGTGTGCCTCAACCGCCCCGGCGCCAGGCGCCCGGGCAGTGTCGGCCGGCCGCTGCCGCATGTGCAGGTACGCATTGCCGAGGATGGCGAGGTGCAGGTGGCCGGCTCGGCGTTGCTCGGCTACCTGGGTGAGCCAGCGTTCAACGCACCCTGGTTGTCGACCGGTGATCTCGGGCACTTCGACAACGACGGTTTCCTCTACCTGGCCGGGCGCAAGAAGCACCAGTACAGCACCAGCTTCGGGCGCAACGTCAACCCCGAGTGGGTCGAGGCAGAGCTGACCCAGGGCGGGGTGATTGCCCAGGCCTTCGTCTACGGCGAAGGCCTGGCGCACAACCTGGCGCTGCTCTGGCCGCTGGACCCGCACGCCGATGACCACATGCTCGAGCAAGCCGTGCGCCAGGCCAACGCCGGGCTGCCGGACTACGCCCGGGTGCATGCCTGGCGGCGCCTGCCCGAACCGCTGAGCGCCGCCGGGCAAACCCTGACCGCCAACGGCCGGCCACGCCGCGAACAGATCCTGCGGTGTTACCACAGCTTGTTAACCGACCTTCAATGACCCACGAGGTTTTGCCATGCTTTTTTTCGATAGGCTGCAACAGCAAACCGCCGACGAGCGTACGGCATTGTTCAATGTCCCGGTCATCCGCGACGCGCTGGCCGGCAAGGCCAGCCTCGAGGCCTATGTGGCGTTTCTGACCCAGGCCTACCACCATGTGCGGCATACCGTGCCGCTGATGATGGCCTGCGGAGCGCGTTTGCCGACGCGGCTGGAGTGGCTGCGCGGCGCAGTGTGCGAGTACATCGAGGAGGAGTACGGCCATGAGCGCTGGATTCTTGATGACATCGCCGCCTGTGGTGGCGACCCGCTGCAGGTGGTGAGTAGCCGTCCGGCATTGCCGATCGAACTGATGGTGGCGTTTCTCTACGATCAGATCGCCCGTGGCAACCCGGTCGGGCTGTTCGGCATGGTCAACGTCCTCGAAGGCACCAGCATTGCCCTCGCGACCCAGGCCGCCGGGACCCTGCAGGGAAGCCTCGGCTTGCCGGACCGGGCGTTCAGCTACCTCAGTTCTCACGGCGCGCTGGACCAGGACCATATGGCCACCTACCGTGGCCTGATGAACCGCCTGGAGGACCCTGAGGATCATCAGGCAGTGATCCACGCCGCCAAAGTGGTGTATCGCCTGTACACCGCCATGTTCGAAGGGCTGCCGCATGCTGCGCAGCAGGAGGCCCAGCATGCGCCTGCCTGATTGCGTGGCGGTGCTCACCGGTGCCAGCGGTGGTATCGGCCTGGAACTGGCAGACCAGTTGTGCAGCGCCGGTGCGCGGGTGCTGGCGGTCAGCCGGCAGAAGGGCAAGCTGGCCGAGCTGATGGCACGCTACCCGCAGCAGTTGTACTGGCAGCAAGCCGATCTGCGCAGTGCCGAAGGCCGTCGCGATGTGCTGGAGGCGGCCCGGGCGCTGGGCTACTGCAACCTGCTGATCAACGCTGCCGGAGTCAACCGCTTCGCCTTGCTCGAACAGCTGGACGAAGCCGCCCTGGACGAGCTGTTCGATCTCAACGTCAAGGCCGCCATCCAGCTGACCCGCCTGTTCCTGCCGCTGCTGCGCGAGCAGCCCAGTGCGCTGGTGGTGAACGTGGGGTCGATCTATGGCTCGATCGGTTACCCCGGCTATGCCACCTACTGCGCCAGCAAGTTCGCCTTGCGCGGTTTCTCCGAGGCGCTGCGCCGCGAGCTGGCCGACACCTCGGTCAACGTGCTGTATGCGGCACCGCGCACCACCCGCACGGCGATGAACAGCAGTGCCGCGCAGGCGCTCAACCAGGCCTTGAAGGTCGGCGTCGACGACCCGCAGGACGTTGCCCGCGCGGTGCTCGACGCGGTGCAGGCCGAGCGCAGCGAACTGTATCTGGGCTGGCCGGAAAAACTCTTCGTGCGCCTCAACGGCATGTTGCCGGGCGTGGTCGACCGCGCCCTGCGCAAGCAACTGCCGCTGATTCGCCGCTACAGCACCTGGCACAACAAGGAGTCGAGCAAATGAAACGTCTGTTACTGGCCAGCCTGCTGGCCATCGCCCCATTCACCTGGGCCCTTGACCAGAATGGTACCCAGCAGCTCGCTGCCATTCAGCAGCGCTGGGCGGTGATTCGCTATGAATTGCCCGAAGCCCAGCGTGCCGGGGCGTTCGAGGCCCTGGCGGTACAGTCGGCAGCGCTGGTGCGTCAGCACCCGGGCGCGGCCGAGCCACTGATCTGGGATGGCATCGTCAACAGCAGCTGGGCGGGTGCCACAGGCGGGCTGGGGGCCCTGGGCAAGGTCAAGGCCGCCCGCGCCAGCCTGGAACAGGCCCTGGCCGCGGACCCCAAGGCGTTGCAGGGCTCGGCCTACACCAGCCTGGGCGCGCTGTATGACCAGGTGCCGGGCTGGCCGCTGAGCTTCGGCGACCAGGCCAAGGCCGAGGGCCTGCTGCGCCAGGCACTGGCGATCAACCCCGACGGTATCGACAGCAATTACTTCTGGGCTGACCACCTGTACCGGCTCAAGCGCTATGATGAAGCCCGCGCGGCCCTGCAGAAGGCCCTGCAGGCACCGCCCCGGCCAGGCCGGGAACTGGCTGACCAGGGCCGGCGCGGTGAAATCGATGCTTTACTCAAAGCGATCAAGGACAAACAGGATTGAGCATGCGCCTGCTGCTGGTGGAAGATGACGTTGCATTGGGGGAGGGGATCTGTGACGGCCTGCGCCGCGAGGGCTATACCCTCGACTGGCTGCAGGATGGCGCCAGCGCCTTGCACGCGCTGTGTCACGAGGCGTTCGACCTGGCCATCCTCGACCTGGGTTTGCCACGCCTGGATGGCATCGAGCTGTTGCGGCGCCTGCGCGCCGCCGGCAACAGCCTGCCGGTGCTGGTGTTGACTGCGCGTGATGCCACCGACGACCGTATCGCCGGGTTGGACGCCGGCGCCGATGACTACCTGGTAAAGCCCTTCGACCTCAACGAACTCAAGGCCCGCTTGCGGGCCTTGCTGCGCCGCAGCAGCGGCCGCGCGCGGTTACTCATCGAGCACGCCGGGGTGTGCCTGGACCCGGCCACCCAACAGGTGCACTACCAGGGCCAGCAGGTGGTCCTCACGCCCAAGGAATACCTGCTGTTGCACGAGCTGCTGGCGCAGCCGGGCAAGGTATTCACCCGCGAGCGCCTTACCCAGTTGCTGTATGGCTGGGATGAAGAGCCCGAGAGCAACACCCTGGAAGTGAACATCTACCATTTGCGCAAGAAGCTCTTCAACGGGCTGATCCGTACCGTGCGCGGCATCGGTTACCTGGTGGAAGGCAAGGCATGACCTCGTTGCGCCAACGCACCCTGTGGCGGGTGATGCTGCTATTGCTGCTCGGCAGCGGCCTGCTGGCGTTGTACAACTACCACGACAGCCGCCACGAAATCGCCGAGGTGTACGACGCCCACCTGGCACAGAATGCCCGGCTGCTGCAGGGCATCATGAGCCTGCCGGTGCAGGAGCAGAGCCGTGGCGAGTTGTACCGCGCCTTCGACGAGGCGTTGAGCAAGGCCGGGCGGCACCGGGTCGGGCATCCCTACGAGAGCAAGCTGGCCTTCCAGGTATGGGCCGACGACGGCACCTTGCTGGTACATACGCCCAGTGCCCCGCAGCTGCAGCAACCGCCCCGGGCACCAGGGTTCGCCGATGTGGTAGCGGGTACGCAACGCTGGCGCAGCTTCGTCCTGCCGGTCCCGGAAAAGCGCTGGGTGATCTGGGTGGGCGAACGCAGCGACGTGCGTATCGACCTGGTCGAGCGCATCGTGCGGCATACGCTGCTGCCATTCCTGTTCGGCAGCCTGGCCCTGGCCTTGCTGGTGTGGGCGGCTATCGGCTGGGGGCTGCGGCCGCTGCAGAACATGGCCAGGGTCATCCGCGCCCGCCACGCCGACTCACTCGAACCGCTGCAACTGGTGCCACTGCCCAAGGAACTGGAACCGATGCAGGCCGCAATCAACCGCCTGCTCGGGCAGATCGGCGACCTGCTGAGCCGCGAGCATCGCTTTATTGCCGATGCCGCCCACGAGATGCGCACGCCGTTGGCGGTCCTGCGCCTGCATGCGCAGAACGCCCTCAATGCAGCCAGCAGTGCCGAGCGGGACAAGGCGCTGGGCTTCCTCATGGGCGGTGTCGACCGCCTTGCCCGGGTGGTCAACCAGCTGTTGACCCTGGCCCGCCTGGAGCCGCGACCCGGTCGGCGTGACTGGCCGCAGGTCGACCTGCAGGCGCTGGTTGCCGAGACCCTGGCCGACCTGACCCCGTGGATACTGGAACGTGGGCTCGAGCCGTCGCTGGATATCGCGGCTGGCGACTACCAGCTGCATACCGACGCCGGTGCGCTGGGCATCGCCTTGCAGAACCTGGTGACCAATGCCGTGGATCATTCCCCGCCGGGCGGGCGCATCACCGTGACCCTGCAACGTGAAGGGCAGGCGCTATTGGTCAGCGTCGACGACGAAGGGCCAGGCATCGCCGTGGCCGACCAACAGCGCGTGTTCGAGCGTTTCTACAGCAAGGGCTCGGCCAATGGCGCCGGCCTGGGGCTGTCGATCGTCAGTACCATCATGACGCGTCTGGGCGGCAGCGTGCAGTTGCGCAACCAGCTGCCGCACGGGCTGCGTGCGACCCTGCGGCTGCCGGTAGCGCCTGGCTAGCCGCTAGTGCTTCTGGGCAATCTGGATCAGGTTGCCGCAGGTGTCATCGAACACCGCCACGGTCACCGGCCCCACGGCGGTAGGTGGCTGGGTGAACTGCACACCCGCTGCACACAGCCGGGTGTACTCGGCCTGGATGTCGCGCACGCCGAACGAGGTGGCAGGGATACCGTCCTGCTTGAGCGCCGCCTTGTAGGCCTTGGCAGCCGGGTGCGCGTCGGGTTCCAGCAGCAGTTCGACGCCGTTGGGGTCGTTGGGGGAGGTAAGGGTCAGCCAGCGGTGCCGGCCCATGGGGATGTCGTGCTTGGGTTCGAAGCCGAGTACGTAGTGATAGAAGGCCAAGGCCTTGGCCTGGTCGTCGACAAGAATGCTGGTGACCACGATCTTCATAGACACACACCGTATGCTTGGGGCCGATGAATACCAGTAAAGACGGTTGAGGGTAATTGACCAGTGGCGCCCTTACCAAAAACCTGTTCAAGCCATAGGTAAATCCTTCACCTCCCGGCCCCCACGTGGCGGCTGCCGAGGGTAAAGTGGCAAGCATGATTCCAGCGCCCGGAGCGGCGCCAGCGAGGTGCCCGTGGCTGCCTATACCCTGCGACAACTCAAGTACTTCGTCACCACCGTGGAGGCCGGCAGTGTCGCCGAGGCTTCGCGCCAGCTGTACATTGCCCAGCCGTCCATCTCCACGGCGATCAAGAGCCTGGAGGAGAGCTTCGGCGTGCAGCTGTTCATCCGCCACCACGCCCAGGGCGTGTCGCTGACGCCCAGTGGCAAACGCTTTTACGCCAAGACCAAGTCGCTGCTGCAGATGGCCCACGAGTTCGAGCAGAACGCCCTGGCCGATAACGACACCGTGGCCGGGCAGATTGACATCGGCTGTTTCGAAACCGTGGCCCCGCTGTACCTGCCGCGGCTGATTGCCGGCTTTCGCCAACGCTACCCGGGGGTGGACATCCGCTTGCGCGATGGCGAACAGCAGGACCTGATCCAGGGCCTGACTGCCGGCACCTTCGACCTGGCATTTCTCTACGATCACGACCTGGACGGCACCATCGAAGCCGAACCGCTGATGCCAGCGCAGAAGCCCTATGTGTTGCTGCCCGAGCAGCACCGCTTTGCCGGCCAGGCCCAGGTGTCGCTGCGCGACCTGTGCCCCGAGCCGATGATCCTGCTGGACGTGGCCCCGAGCCGCACCTACTTCGTCAGCCTGTTCAACGAAATGGGCCTGACGCCGAACATCGTCTTCAGCTCGCCATCGATCGAGATGGTGCGCGGCATGGTTGGGCAGGGCTTCGGTTTTTCCTTGCTGGTGACGCGCCCGCATTCGCCGTACACCTACGACGGCCAGCGCCTGGTGATGGTGGATATTGCCGAGCCGGTCGCGTTGTCCGGGCTGGCGGCGGCATGGTTGAAACGGGTGCACCTGACCAAGCCGGCTCAGTTGTTCGTCGAATTCTGCCGGGAACAGCTGGCGACATTCTGACCCGGGCGCGCCATGCCGGCTATTGCCGGGGCAGGGCGTGCCGGCTGCTCAGGGGTTGACCTGATAGCCGCGCCCCTGCAGGCAACCGGCGTAGGCACTGGCATGGGCCTGCGCCTGCGCTTCGTCCTGGCCACGGCGGTCCTGGCGGCGCTCCTGGCGCTGGCGCATGCCGCCGACGGCGGCACCGGCGGCAGCCACCTCGCCGGCACGGTTCTGCCGGTACGCCTGCTTGGCATCGTCACTGGCCCGGTCATACAGCGCGTCATGCTGGTTACCGCGCACCTGTGCGCCCGCCGCACCGGCAACCGCGCCGGCGGCGGCACCACGCACGCGGCCACCGACATGCGGGTCGTTGGACGTCGCGGCGCTGTTCGCGGCATTGGTCGCCACGGTATTGCAGTCGTTGATATCCAGTTGCATCTGCTGGCTGCTCTGGCCCTTGAGCGGCACCACCGACTGCGCCAGGGCGGCCGGGGCCGCGCACAGCAGCACCACCAGGTAACTCCACGTCGACCTACGCATGCTACACCTCCAGCGGGCGGGATCCCGACTCTCAGAATAGTTCGCCCTGGCCGAGCGGATGGCAGTTTTGCCCAGATGGGCTAAACCGGATATCAAGCGTTGTTCGCCGGCGCATCTCGGCCTGAACCGGGCCAATTGTGGAAGCACCATGAGCCAGACCCAGCACCTGATCATCTGCGAATACTGCGACTCGGTGTACTACCGGGCGCCGCTGCTAAAGCATCAGCGTGCCCTGTGCCAGCGCTGTGGCGGCGTGCTGTACCGGTACACCTCGCTGACCGTGCAGCAACGGCTGGCACTGAGCGTGACGGGCGGCATCCTGCTGGTGTTCGCCAATTTCTACCCGGTGATGACCATCGGCATGCAGGGGCTGACCCATTCGGCGACATTGTGGGACTCGGTGCAGATCCTCAGCCACGGCAGCATCACCTTTATCGCCCTGGTCATGGCCTTGTCCATCATCGTCGCGCCGGTGCTGCAGATCGGGCTGTTGTGCTGGTTGCTGGGTTTTGCCCTGGCTGGCCAGCGTGCGCCGGGTTTTGCCGTGTGCATGCGCAGCCTGGAAGGCCTGCGGCCCTGGAGCATGCTGGAGGTCTGCCTGCTGGGGGCGCTGGTGGCGGTGATCAAGCTGGCCGGCTTGCTCGAAGTGATCCCCGGCATCGGCCTGTTGGCCCTGGCTGCGCTGAGCATGCTGATCATTCATGTCGCCGGCAAGGACATCCGCGACCTGTGGGAACAGCCATGAACACCCCGGCCAGCGCCGATGACCTGGGCTTGTGCCTGTGCCATGGCTGTGGCCAGGCCTGCCCGCTGGGCAGTGGCGCCCACACCTGCAGCCGCTGCGGTGCGCCCATTCACCGGCGCAAGACCAACGCCATCAGCCGCGGCTGGGCCTTTCTGCTGGCCGCGCTGATTTTCTATATCCCCGCCAACCTGCTGCCCGTGATGCACACCGAGATGCTCGGCAGCGGCAGCGAAAGCACCATTGGCGGTGGGGTACTGGAGTTCTGGGAGGCCGGGGCCTGGGACATCGCCCTGATCATCTTCATCGCCAGCGTCGGTGTGCCGGCCATCAAGTTCTTCTCGCTCGGCCTGTTGCTGTACACCGCCCAGCGCGGTTCTACCTGGGCCTGCCGGCAACGCTCGCAGCTGTACCGCTTCGTCGAGTTGATCGGTTACTGGTCGATGCTCGATGTGATGGTGGTAGCACTGGTGGCGGCGTTGGTGCAGCTGCGTGGCTTGGGCACCATCGAGCCGCGGGTGGGCATCCTGTTCTTCGGCATGGTGGTGGTGCTTACCATGTTGTCTGCGATGAGCTTCGATCCACGCCTGATCTGGGATCGCCATGCCAACGAGGGGAGGCCGCATTGATGGGGCAGCAGACTGACAACCACGATGGCGCCGGGCAGGTCGAGGTACGCACCCGGCGCTGGAACGTGTCGCTGGTATGGATCGTGCCGATCGTGGCGATCCTGATCGGCGCCTCGCTGGTAGTGCGTAACTGGATGCAGCAGGGGCCGGTGATTGCCATTGCCTTCCACACCGGGGAGGGGCTGGTGGCCCACAAGACCCAGGTCAAGTACCGCAGCGTGGTGATTGGTGAAGTCACCACGGTGGAGTTGGCCGACGACAAGAAGAGCGTGGTCGCCAAGGTGCAGTTGTCCAACGATGCCCGCGCCTTCGCCACCCAGGGGGCGCGCTTCTGGGTGGTGCGGCCACGCATCGGGGTCGGCGGCGTTTCCGGGGTGGATACACTGTTTTCGGGCAGTTTCATCGGCGCGGATGCCGGCGAGTCCAAGGTGCCGGAGAAGTCGTTTGTCGGCCTGGAACTGCCACCGCCAATTACCTATGACGAAAAAGGCAAGCGCTTTGTACTCACCGCCAGCGACCTCGGCTCGCTGGATGTCGGCTCGTCGATCTACTACCGCAAGATCCCGGTGGGCGAGGTGGTGTCGTTTGCCCTGCAGGGCGATGGCAAGGGTGTGGAGATCGGCGTGTTCGTACAGGCCCCCTACGACAGCTTCGTCACCGCCGATACGCGTTTCTGGAATGCCAGTGGGGTCGACATGCAGATCGGTGCCAACGGCCTCAAGGTCGATACCGAGTCACTGTCGTCCATCCTGGTGGGCGGGCTGGCCTTTGGCTCGCCCGACTTCGCCCCGCAAGCCGATCCCGCTGCCGACCAGGCGCGCTTCCAGCTGTTTGCCGACCGGGATACCGCTCTGGCACCGCCCAGTGGCCAGGCGCAGTACCTGCAGTTGCGCTTCGACCAGGCCATGCGCGGCCTGTCGGTGGGCGCGCCGGTGGAGTTCAAGGGCGTGGAATTTGGCCGGGTGACCTCCATCAAGCTCGATTACGATGCTGCCCGGCAGGCGTTTCCGGTAGTGGTCGATGCGGTGATCTACCCGCAGCGGCTGGGGCCGGTGCACCGCAAGATGCTCGCTGCGTTCAAGCATAGCGAGGGTGACATGGACGGCGCCCGGCGCCTGATTGGCACCTTCGTCGAGCATGGGCTGCGGGCCCAGGCCCGCAGTGGCAACCTGATCACCGGGCAGATGTTCATTTCCCTGGACTTCTACCCGGACGCGCCCAAGGTCGCGTTCGACAGGACGGCCGACCCGATCACCATTCCCACGCTGCCCGGCAGCCTGGAACAGTTGCAGGAACAGCTGCAACGGGTGGTCGAGCGCATCAGCAAACTGCCCTTGGAGAGCATCGCCAGCAACCTCGATGGCAGCCTGCGTGAGCTGCGTGCCAGCCTCAAGCAGTTCAATGGCCAGACATTGCCGGAGGTGCAAGTGGCGCTGGACGAGATGCACAAGACCCTGCGCACGGCCAACTCGGCGATTGCCGAAGACTCGCCGCAGCGCGAGCGGATGGGGGAGACCCTGGACGAACTGGAACGCATGTCGCGTTCGCTGCGTGACCTTGCCGATTACCTGGGCCGCCACCCCGAATCGCTGATTCGCGGTCGGCCGAAGGCGGCCGGGGCCGCAGGCCTGGAACCCTGAGGAGAACGCCGATGCAACGACTGCGCAATGTATGTGGGGCCGGGCTGCTGGCACTGCTGTGGGGCTGCAGCACGCCAAACAACTATCACACCTTGGTGCCCAGCGAGCCGCCGCGTGACGGCGGCCAACGCATCCAGGTGGCCAGGGTGGCAGTGCCGCCGCAGGTGGACCGCCCGCAATTGGTGGTACGGCAAGGGCAGAGCGGCCTGGCCATTCTCGAGACGGAGTGGTGGGGGGCCAACCTGGTGGACGAATTCCGCAGTGCCCTGCAAGACCAGCTGGGTGGGCCGGTGGGTAGCAGCAAGACGCTGCTGCGCGTGGACGTGCAGCGCTTCGACATGGTGCCGGGGCGCTACGCCTCGCTGGAAGCCTTGTGGCGTCTGAGCCAGCCGGGGCGGGCCGAACTGACCTGCCGCACCTCGCTGCAAACGCCAGCGGACAACAGCATCGCCAGCCTGGTCAATGCCCACCAGGCCAACCTGCGCAAGCTGGCCGAGGCCGTGCGAAGCAGCGCCCGTCAGGGGCGTTGTAGCCAGCCGGCCTGACTGAAGCGAGGTTGAGCTTGTGCAGGCTTCTGTTTTGCTCAGGATCTAGCGGCTTGCCCGATTGTGTGGGAGCGGGCATGCCCGCGAACACCGGCACAGCCGGTGCCATCTAACGTGCCGCCTGCTTCGCGGATAAATCCGCTCCTACAGGGGCTGCGTTAGCCGGTACAGGCGTGGCCTTGTGTCGCGAAAGGGCGCAATTACCCACCGTCAGTCCGGGCCTGCACCGTTCTGCGCCTGGCTGTTGCTGACCGTCTGCTGCACCCGCTCGGCCTTGTCCTGCGGCAGGCGGTCGAACTCGCGCAGGCCATCCTTGCGGTACGGGTCGCCAATCCAGCGCGGTGCCACCACGAACTGCGGGCTCACCAGGCTCTTCGCCGGCTCGTAGCGGTCGTAGCTCAACCCGGCGAGGTCGGACAGGGTGTGAATCAGGTGCGAGCTGCTGTAAGGGCGGTCGGCCATCGCCTGCAAGTCGCGCGGGTGCTCGGCACGCCAGCTTGGCGAGGTCCACAGCAGGAACGGGATGGTATACATCGGCCGGGTCGGCGCGCCTTCATTACGCCCCAGGCGGTCGTGGTTGCCGGAGCTGTACACGTCCTCGCCATGGTCGGACAGGTACAGCAGGAAGCCATTGGGGGTAGTGGCCGAATAACGCTTGATCAGGCTCGAGACCACGTAGTCGTTGTAGCGCACCGCATTGTCGTAGAAATTGTAGGTTTCCACCTGCTCGGGCGTCAGCACGCCGGGCGCGCCCTGGCGGTCGGTGAAGTGCGCGTAGTCATCCGGGTAGCGGTAGCGATAGTCCATGTGCGTACCCAGCAGGTGCACGATGATGAACTTGTTCGGCGCCGGGTCTTGCAGGGCCTTCTCGAACGGTGCCAGCACCACGTCATCGTACTGGCTGGCATTCTGGTTACGCTGGTTGTTCAGGTAGACCGGCGCGTCCGTCTGCTGCGAGAAGGTGGTCAGCATGGTATTGCGCTTGGTCATGGTCTGCTGGTTGGTGATCCAGAAGGTCTTGTAGCCGGCCTGCTTCAACAGGTTGATCAGCGACGGATCGGTGAGGAAGCGGTCCGGGTTCTGCTCATCGCCGAAGGTGAGGATCTGCTGCATCACTTCGATGGTGTACGGGCGTGGCGACACCACGTTGCGGAACACCGTCAGGCCCTCGTCACTGGCAGCCAGCGCATCGAGGTTGGGCGTGGTGTCACGGTTGTAGCCGTACAGGTGCATGTGCTCGCGGGTGGTCGATTCACCCAGCACCAGCACCAGTGTGCGTGGCGCTGCACCGCTGCTGTCCTGCAGGTTTTGCAGGGGCGGCAGCGCGGCGTTCTGGGCCAGTAACTGCTGCATGTTGTCCAGTTGCTGGCGGTACTGGCGGTAGCCGACCAACAGCTGCCAGGGCACGGCCGGCTCCATGCGCTGCTGGACCTTTTCTGCCGCGTCGGCAAAGCTGCGTTGCTGGGTGACCATCTGTTTGTAGAACGGATACACCAGGTTGGCCAGCAGCAACAGGGCGACCACTGGCAGGCGGCTGCGCAGCGGCAGGCGTACCGGGCGCACGCGCTTCCACAGCAATACGGCGACCAGCGTGTACAGCAGCAGTGCCAGGCCAAGCCAGGCGCTGAAGTACTGGCTGAAGTACTCACCGGCCTCGGCGGTGTTGGACTCGAACATCACGAAGATCACGCTTTGCGAGAACTCCTGGCGATAGATGCCGAAGTAGCTCAAACCTACCAGCGACGCGGCCCACAGAACCAGGCCGATGACCGCGGCCGTGGCGCGGGTGAAGCGCGGCAGCAGCAACACCGGGGCCAGCCACAGGCTGCTGAGGAACAGGGCGTCGCGGAAACCGGCGAAACCGGTGGTGCCGCTGAACAGCAGCAGCGCCTGGGTCACGCCCGAGAAGTACCAGAAGAACAGCAGGAGCCAGCCCAGGCCGGCCCAGTCCACGCGCTTGGGCGAAGAAGGGGATGGAGTGTGTGACACGTTTGCCTCGTCGTACCTTGGCGGCCAGCGGATCTGTGCGGCGCCGGAAAGGGCGTGACGCTAATCTGCCGGGTGTGAAAATAACGTCAACGAGGTGTTGGCCCAGGCAAGGTATGATGCATCCAGCCAAACCGCACTGACAGGTCGAACGAGAATGAACCGTCGCAAGAAGATCAAGCAGCTACTGCAGGCGCATGCCAAGAAGGCCAGCGCGAAACTGGCGCCGCGCAAGCCAAAGTACATTTGCAAGGCGGACCGCCTGAAGATGGAAGCCGAGGCGGCGGCGGATACCGCCAGCTGACCAACCAGCGCAGCCGTCAAGGCCGCGCCAGTTGCCACGTATCAACGGCGGTAGTAACGATAATCGTCATGGTAGCGCTGGTGCATGGCCCGCTCATGGCGGCGCTCCCAGTCACGCCGGCGTTCCCAGTCGCGGCGATATTCCCAGTCGCGCCGGCGCTCCCAGTCACGTCGGGCCTGCTCGCGGCGCCACTGTTCGCGGCGCCAGTCGCTTCTGTGGTCATGCCAGCGGTCGTCACCATGGGCGAGCAGCGTGGCGGGCTGCTCATCGGCCACGCTGGCCAACTTCGCCCAGGGGTTGCCGGCAGGCTGCAGGGGTGATTGCACCGCCGGGGCAGCCGCTACGGACGGTTTCATGGGGGTTGCCGATGCCGTGCCCATCGCCGCCAACGAGAACAGGCCGAGCAGCATCAACCTTGCGACATGTATTTTCATGAGCGAAGCCAACCTCTGAGAACAATTGAGCCATCTGGCCAGCAGGTGGTTGGCGATTCTGTCTCGCGTCCCGCTACCTTTCTGTGCCTCCCACATAGACCGGCAAACGGGAAAAAGTTCGCTGTGGCAACAACTTGTACAACTTTTGAAACAACCCGCTTACGGCTGTCGCATCAGGCAAACTCCGCTCGCAGATGCGCCTGATAGCTGCCGAACGCGGCAATCACGCCAGCGACCACTTCGGCTTCTTCCTGCGCATCCAGCGATAAGCCGTCCAGCCTGGCGACGAACTGGCGCCAGGGCAGCGCCCGGCCCTGTGGAGGCGGCGCCAGGTGGCAGGCGCCCAGGCCGGCGTCCAGCCCCAGGCGCTGGGCCTGCCTGAGCAGAAACGCAGCGCCAAGGTTCGACCCCTCGCTGCTGTACAGCCAGCCCAGGGCCTGGGCCGGGCTGGCACACACCTGCGCGGGGGGGGCAGGCACTGCCAGGCCCAACGCGCCCAGGTCGTGCTCGACCGCGGCAGCGCGCGACAGCTGCGCCAGCCCAGGCAACAGCAGATTGAGTTGTTCATCGCGGTATAACGCCAGCAGGCTGCCATGAAAGCGATGCTGTACCTGCAGGAAGCGAGCGTAGCGTGCGCGGCTCTCGAACGGCCTGGCGGCCATCACCCGTTGGTCGACATCGTCGTGGGCCTGGCTGCTGGCAGCCTTCAAGCGTTTGCAACGGCCGGGTTCGGCGAGCGATAGCGGCACTGAGGCCATCGGCGTATCCATAGCGAGTGGGCAATGCGCCATGATGCTTGTCCCCTTGGCTCTCAGCAAGCGCCACGCAACGGGTTTGAGAAAGCTGCCTGTCCAGCTGGCCAGTCATTTACCATGAAGGCCGCTTTGCCAATCACCGTCAAGGAAACCCGCCATGAGCACTCCGCAGTTCCGCACCCCAACCGCCGCAGACGCCGAGCGTTGCTACGCCATCGAAATTGGCGCCTATGAAGGGGATGAAGCGGCCACACTGGAGAAGATCCGTACCCGTATCGCGCAATACCCGCAAGGATTCCTGGTGCTGGAGCAGGCGGGAGAGATCGTCGGTTTCATCAATAGCGGCTGCGCCTACCAGGTGGAGATGGCCGATGAAGCCTTCAAGGAGCTGGTCGGGCACGACCCGCAAGCGCCGAATGTGGTGATCATGTCGGTGGTGGTCGACCCGGCGCACCAGGGCCAAGGCTACGCCAGGCGCCTGATGGAGGAGTTCGTCAGGCGCATGAAGGCCGCGGGCAAGCAGACCATCCACCTGATGTGCAAGCAGCAGCATGTGCCGCTGTACCAGAAGATGGGTTACCAGTACGTGCAGCCATCGCCGTCGGAGCACGGTGGCATGGCCTGGCATGAGATGGTCATGGCCCTCTGAGCCGCCGCAGCGGGTGCGGCCAGGGCCACGACAGGGCTGCCTGGCAGCCCGTCGCGACACCAGGCCAGCCTTGTTATCCGCCGCTGACCAGTTGCTGGGCCAACTGGTTATGGCGCTCGAGGACCCGTGGCAGGTCGACGGTGAGCAATTGGCCGTCCTGCACCACCACGCGACCATTGATCACGCTGGTATGCACCTGGGTCGGGGTGCAGAACACCAGCGCCGCCAGCGGGTCGTGATGGCCACCGGCATAAGCCACGTGGCCCAGGTCGAAGGCGACGAAGTCGGCGACCATGCCGGGGGCGAGGGCGCCGATGTCGTTGCGGTTCAGCACCTTGGCACCGCCGAGGGTGGCGATTTCCAGCGCTTCGCGCGCGGTCATCGCGTCGGGGCCGAAACCGACCCGTTGCAGCAGCAAGGCCTGGCGCACTTCGCCGATCATGCTGGCGCCGTCGTTGGACGCCGAACCGTCCACCCCCAGGCCTACCGGCACGCCATGGTCGCGCATCTTGCGTACCGGGGCGATGCCCGAGGCCAGGCGCATGTTCGAGCATGGGCAGTGGGCTACACCGGTGCCGGTGCGGGCGAACAGTTCGATGCCGTGCTGGTCCAGTTGCACACAATGGGCATGCCACACATCGTGGCCGACCCAGCCGAGGTCTTCGGCGTATTCGGCCGGGGTCATGCCGAACTTCTCGCGGCTGTAGGCAATGTCGTTGAGGTTTTCGGCCAGGTGCGTGTGCAACGACACGCCGTACTGGCGCGCCAGCACCGCCGCTTCGCGCATCAGGTCGCGGCTGACCGAGAACGGCGAGCACGGCGCCACCACGATGCGGCGCATCGCGCCGTGGCTGGCATCGTGGTAGTCCTCGATCAGGCGCTGGGACTCCTTGAGGATGTCGGCCTCCTTCTCCACCACGGCGTCAGGCGGCAGGCCGCCCTGGCTGCGGCCCACGCTCATGCTGCCGCGGGCCGCGTGGAAGCGCATGCCGATCTCGTCGGCGGCGTGGATGCTGTCGTCGAGCTTGCAGCCGTTGGGGTAGATGTACAGGTGGTCGCTGGAGGTGGTGCAGCCGGACAGGATCAGTTCCGCCATGGCGGTCTGGGTCGACACCGCGATCATCTCGGGAGTCAGGCGCGCCCAGATCGGGTACAGGTTGGTCAGCCAGTTGAACAGTTCGCCGTCCTGGGCCGCCGGCACCACGCGGGTGAGGCTCTGGTACATGTGGTGGTGGGTGTTGACCAGGCCAGGGATGACCACTTTGCCGGCCATGTCCAGCACCATGTCGGCGTGTGCGGGGAGGGTGTCGCTGGGGCCGACCTGGCGGATCAGGTTGTCTTCGATGAATAGGCCGCCGTTGCTGATCTCGCGGCGTTCGCCGTCCATGGTGACCAGCAGGGCGGCGTTTTTTACCAATAGTGTCTTGGGCATAGCATGTGCCTGCGCAATACCCAGCGACGATTGTCGCTGTCGTAGGCGCCGCAACATGTAAGCAGAGTCTTGCGAAATTGTATACACCTCACTGCCCGAGCCCTGCGCGGCCTGTTTGCAAGCGGGTTCAGCGGAAGCAGGCGGCCCCGCCTGACACCGGTGGTGCCGGTGTCGGCGGGTGAACCCGCCCCCACAGGCACCGTGCAAGCGTGTCGTCACTCGGCCATCTGCAGCTCCGGCAGCTTCACCCGGAACGCCCGGGTGAGCCCGAGCAGTACCATCAGGCCTACGCCCATCCAGCACAGGCCGATGGTGAATGACAGGCGGGTCAGGCTGCTCCACAGCCACAACGTGCTGAGAAAGCCCAGGCCAGGTACGACGCCATACAGCAGGTAGTTGCGTGCCCCACGCAGGCGGTGGTCGACCAGGTAGTGCTTGACCACTGCCAGGTTCACCGCGGAGAAGGCGAACAACGCGCCAAAGCTGATCATGTTGGCCACGGTGTCGAGGGTGATCACCAGGGCGACCAGCGACAGCAGGCTGACCAGCACGATGGCCACGGCCGGTACGCGCTTTTTCGTCACCAGCTGGCCGAATGCCCGGGGCAGTGCACCGTCGCGGCCCATGGCGAACAGCACCCGCGACACGCTGGCCTGGGACACCATGGCCGAGGCGAAGCAACCGGCCACGTAGGTGGCGGTAAAGGCAGTCACCAGCAGCTCACCGCCCACCCGCCGCATCACGTCCACCGAGGCCGAATCGGGGTCGGCGAAGCTGCCCCAGTCGGGGAACACCATCTGCGCGCAGTACGACACCACCAGGAACAGCAGGCCACCGATCAGCGACACCGCCAGAATGGCCATGGGAATGCGGTAGGTCGGGTTGCTGGTTTCCTCGGCCATGGTCGACACCGCATCGAAGCCGAGGAACGACAGGCACAGCACGGCGGCGCCGGTCATGATCAGTGGCACGCTGAAACCCTCGTGGTGGAAGGGCGCCAGCAGCGATGACGGTTCGGCCTGGCTGCCGAGGTTGCGTATCGACAGGGCGACGAACACGACGATGAACACCAGTTGCAGTACCACCAGAAGCCAGTTGACCCGGGTGATGGACTCAATGCCGACCAGGTTGAGGAAGGTCACCAGGGCAATCGAGCCCAGCACCCACACCCAGGCGGGAATGGCCGGAAAGTATTCCGCCATGTAGATGCCGATCAGCAGGTAGCTGAGCAACGGCAGGAAGATGTAGTCGAGCAGCAGCGTCCAGCCGGTAATGAAGCCGATGTGGCTGCCGAACGCCTTGCGCGTGTAGGTATACACCGACCCGGAATACGGGTGGGCCTGGACCATGCGCCCATAGCTGTAGGCGGTCAGCAGCATGGCGGCGAGGGTCAGCAGGTAGGCGGTGGGCAGGTGCCCCTTGGTCATCTGGGTCACCAACCCGTAGGTGGTGAACACGGCCAGCGGCACCATGTAGGCCAGGCCGAACAGGATCAGGGCGGTCATGCCCATGGATGTGCGGAAGCGCCCGGTGGGGGCAGGGGACGTGGCATGCGCGGCGGGGGAATGGGCTGTACTTGTTGTTGTATGCATTGCTAGCTCCTGGAAAGGGATGCAGGACACCGCAGCAGGCGAGGGGGCTCGCTGCCGGTGGGCGTTGTGCAAGGAGGTCGAGCGCGGGGCTCGCAGCGTGGGGCGGATTGATGCTCCCACACCCCGCAGGTACCCGGAATCACCCTTTGGGGTGAGCCGGACGAGGCGCGCAGGCGCTCACCCCAAAGGGTGATTCCGATGCCGGCGGCGCCATGGGAGTATCTGGCCAACAACGCACCGCACTGTGGCGGTGCCCTACTCGATATGGCAGGCCTACCGTGACCCATCGATTGCTTGCACAACAGTGGTTCGAGCACCAGGCCAAGGTCACCGAGGCCATCGGCCGCCCGGGCTTTGCTGCCAGCCTGTTCGCCGCACTGGGCGTGATCCATCCGATCCAGGCGACCACGGTGTATCTCTACCCGCACCACGGCATGCCCAGCGCACTGTTCGAGCAGGACGACAACGCGCCCTGGCAGCCTGAAGGCAATGTCAGCCGCTACCTGTCGGGCTTCTACCTGCTCGACCCGTTCTACGGTGCTTGCGTGGAGCAGGTCGAGTCTGGCTGCTATGGCCTGTTCGAAGTGGCGCCGGACCATTTCGAGGTGAGCGAGTACTACCAGTCGTTCTACCGCCATTCGCACCTGCAGGATGAACTGAACTACATCCTGCAGTTGCTGCCCGGGCACAGCCTGGCCGTGTCGCTGGCGTTCACCGACAAGCTCGATGGGCACAGCCGCGCGCTGTTCGGCTGCATCACGCCCTGGGTGCTGGCGGTGCTCGGCAGGCACTTCGCCGGGCTCGACAGCCGTGCCGGGCGCTTCGAGAACGTGCTCGAGCAGCGCATACATGCGGCCCTGAACAATTTCGGCAGCTCATTGCTCACCGAGCGCGAGTGCCGTATCGCGCAGCTGATCCTGCGTGGCCACTCCACCCGGTCGCTGGCCGAGCGCCTGGGCGTGTCGGAAGACACCATCAAGTCGCACCGCAAGAACGTCTACGCCAAGCTCGACATCGGCACCCAGTCCGAGCTGTTCTCCCTGTTCATCGACGCGCTGGCCAATGCCCAGGGCGTGCTGGGCAAGGACCCGCTGGAAAGCTACATGGGCAAGCTGCGCTGAGCGCCGGCAGCCCTGCACCCCCACCGCAAAGGAAAACCAACAATGAATGCGCCTTTCGCCCCGCAACGCCAGACCCGCGACTACCAGGCTTCCGATGCCGCGCACCACATCCATGCCTTCCTCGACCAGAAGGCGCTGAACGCCGAAGGGCCGCGGGTGATCGTCGGCGGTGAACGCCTGCACCTGTGGGACAGCGAGGGCAAGCGCTACCTCGACGGCATGTCCGGCCTGTGGTGCACCCAGCTCGGCTATGGCCGCCGCGACCTGACCGCCGCCGCTGCCACGCAGATGGACCAGCTGGCCTACTACAACATGTTCTTCCACACCACCCACCCGTCGGTGATCGAACTGTCCGAACTGTTGTTCAGCCTGCTGCCGGCGCATTACAGCCACGCGATCTACACCAACTCCGGCTCCGAGGCCAACGAAGTGCTGATCCGCACCGTGCGCCGCTACTGGCAGGTGGTCGGCCAGCCGGCCAAGAAGATCATGATCGGCCGCTGGAACGGCTACCACGGCTCGACGCTGGCCGCCACGGCGTTGGGCGGCATGAAGTTCATGCACGAAATGGGCGGGCTGATCCCGGATGTGGCGCACATCGACGAACCGTACTGGTACGCCGAGGGCGGCGACCTGAGCCCGGCCGAGTTCGGCCGCCGCTGTGCCCTGCAGCTGGAAGAAAAGATCCTCGAACTGGGTGCCGAGAACGTTGCCGGTTTCATCGCCGAACCGTTCCAGGGCGCCGGCGGCATGATTTTCCCGCCGGAAAGCTACTGGCCCGAGATCCAGCGTATCTGTCGCCAGTACGATGTGCTGCTGTGCGCTGATGAAGTGATCGGCGGCTTTGGCCGCACCGGAGAATGGTTTGCCCATGAATATTTTGGCTTCCAGCCCGACACCCTGTCGATCGCCAAGGGCCTGACCAGTGGCTACGTGCCCATGGGTGGCCTGGTGCTGAGCAAGCGCATTGCCGAGGCGTTGGTGGAGCGGGGCGGGGTGTTTGCCCACGGCCTGACCTATTCCGGCCATCCGGTGGCGGCGGCGGTGGCAATCGCCAACCTTAAAGCGCTGCGTGACGAAGGCATCGTGCGCCAGGTCCGGGACGACACCGGGCCGTACCTGCAGCGCATCCTGCGCGAGGTGTTCGCCGACCACCCGTTGATCGGCCAGGTGCAGGGCGCCGGCCTGGTGGCGGCGCTGCAGTTTGCCGAGCACAAGCCGACGCGCAAGCGCTTTGCCAACGAGAACGACCTGGCCTGGCAATGCCGCACCTTCGGTTTCGAGGAGGGGGTGATCATTCGCTCGACCCTGGGCCGGATGATCATGGCCCCGGCCCTGGTCGCCAACCACAGCGAGCTGGATGAGCTGGTAGAAAAGACCCGCATCGCCGTGGACCGCACGGCGCGCCTGGTCGGCAAGTTCTGAACCGCTGGTAAGGGCAGCAGATTTCCCGTGGGAGCGGGCGAGCCCGCGCACACCGGCGAAGCCGGTGCCATTCACCGCAGCGCCTGATTCGCGGGCACGCCCGCTCCCACAGAAATTGCCTAGCCCTTGTGAAAACGCTGCTACAACCGTTACCAGGAGTACAAATGTACACCCTCGAATTCTGGCAACAACGCGCCTCGGGCCTGCATCTCCCGGCCCGGGCACTCATCGACGGCAAGCCCGTCAACGCGCAGGACGGCGCCACCTTCGCCGCCATCAACCCGGCCAGCAACGCCGTGCTGGCACAGGTCGCCGCCTGCGGCCAGGCCGAAGTGGACCTGGCCGTCGCCAGCGCCCGCCGCGCCTTCGAACACGGCCCGTGGCCGCGCATGGCTCCGGTCGAGCGCAAGAAGGTCTTGCTGCGCCTGGCCGAGCTGATCATGGCCCAGCGTGAAGAACTGGCCCTGCTGGACTCGCTGAACATGGGCAAGCCGGTCATGGACGCCTACCACATCGACGTGCCGGGCTCGGCACAAGTGTTCGCCTGGTATGGCGAGGCACTGGACAAGCTGTACGACCAGGTGGCACCCACCGCACCCAATGCGCTGGCGACCATTACCCGTGAGGCGTTGGGCGTTGTCGCTGCGGTCGTGCCATGGAACTTTCCGCTCGACATGGCCGCGTGGAAACTCGCCCCGGCGCTGGCCGCCGGTAACAGCGTGGTGCTCAAGCCCGCCGAGCAATCACCGTTCTCGGCCCTGCGCCTGGGTGAGCTGGCGTTGCAGGCCGGGGTGCCGGAAGGCGTGCTGAACGTGCTGCCGGGCCTGGGCGAGCAGGCCGGGCGGGCGCTGGGCCTGCACCCGGACGTGGATTGCCTGGTGTTCACCGGCTCCACCCAGGTGGGCAAGTACTTCATGCAGTATTCGGCGCAGTCCAACCTCAAGCAGGTATGGCTGGAGTGCGGTGGCAAGAGCCCCAACCTGGTGTTTGAAAACTGCCAGGACCTGGACCTGGCTGCGGAAAAGGCCGCGTTCGGTATCTTCTTCAACCAGGGCGAGGTGTGCTCGGCCAACTCGCGGCTGTATGTGCAGCGTCCCATCCATGACGCATTCATCGAACGCCTGCAGGCCAAGGCCCACCAGTGGCTGCCGGGTAATCCGCTGGACCCGGCGAGCCGGGCCGGTGCGATTGTCGATGCGCAGCAGACTGGCCGGATCGAGGCGGCCATTGCCCGGGCAGGGCAGGAGGGTGCACGGCGGGTGTGTGGTGGCCGGCGCCTGACGATCGAAGGTTCGGACAATTACATCGAGCCGACCATTTTCGCCGGTGTCGAGGGCCACATGAGCCTGGCACGGGAGGAGGTGTTCGGGCCAGTGCTGGCGGTCAGCGTGTTCGACACTGAGGAACAGGCCGTGCGCCTGGCCAACGACAGCATTTACGGCCTGGCGGCGTCGCTGTGGAGCGATGATTTCAACCAGGTGCACCGTGTGGCGCGGGCGCTGAAGGCCGGTACGGTGTCGGTGAACACGGTCGATGCGCTGGACGTGGCAGTGCCGTTCGGCGGTGGCAAGCAGTCCGGGTTTGGTCGCGACCTGTCGCTGCATTCGTTCGACAAGTATTCGCAGCTCAAGACCACCTGGTACCAGCTGCGCGCCTGATGTCAGCAGGCCGCTCGCGGCTGCCTTGCGGCTCTCTCTCGGCATGCCCGCTGCCACAGGTGCTGCGCCGGTTGTAGGAGCGGCTTCAGCCGCGAACACCGGCACAGCCGGTGCCATCCACCGCGTCGCCGGCATCGCGGATAAATCCGCTCCAACATTCAGGCCCTAGCTGGCTTGCTTGGCAATCAATGCCAGGCAGCGCTGCACGATCGGGCTCACGTCGCCCTTGCGCCGGCTGAGGATGATCGGGCTGACGGCGCCGCTGTCGAGCAGGGCGACGTATTCGATATCGGTGCGGTGCTGTTGTTGCACCGAGGCCGGCACCAAGGTCACGCCCACGCCGACGGCCACCAGGCCAATGGCGGTCTGCAGCTCGTTGGCCCACTGGCTGACGCGGATGCTCATGCCGTGCTGGGCGAATAGCGCCAGCACATGGTCGGCATAGCTGGGCCGGGGGTTGGCCGGGTAGAGGATGAACGCCTCGCCCGCCAGTTCGGCAAGGCTCAGCGGCGCGCCCGCCAGCGGGTGGCCCTTGGGCAGCACGGCCACCAGCGGGTCTTCGCACAGCACCTGCTGCTGGATCGCCGGGTCATCGATGCGAATGCGCCCGAAGGCAATATCGATGCGCCCGCTTTTCAGCGCGTCCACCTGCTGCAGCGTGGTCATTTCGTTCAGGCCCAGCTCCAGTTCGCTGTCCTTGCGCAGTTCGCGGATCAGTTCCGGCAACACCGTATACAGGGTCGAGGGGGCGAAACCGATACCCAGCCATTGGCGCTGGCCCAGGCCGATGCGGCGGGTGTTGTCGCTGATGGTCTGCAACTGGTGCAGCACGGTGCAGCTCTGTTCGTAGAAGAAGCGGCCGGCCTCGGTCAGCCGCAGCGGGCGTTCGCGCGCCACCAGCAACGTGCCCAGTTCGTCCTCGAGCTGGCTGATCTGCCGGCTCAGCGGTGGCTGGGCAATGTGCAGCAGCTCGGCGGCACGGGTGAAGTTCAGGGTCTCGGCCAGCACCTTGAAATAACGCAGGTGGCGCAGTTCCATCAGACCTCCAGGGTATGGTGGGAGATTCATTCGATATTGGACGGCCATCAGGGTCTCGCGCAATCCTTGAGCGATCAAGTAAATGCACCATTCGGGCCTGCGGCTGGCAGCCCGATATAACGGGACCTGGCAACAATGACAAGCGCGCTGATTGAACGTATAGAAGCCATTATCGTCGACCTGCCGACCATTCGCCCGCACAAGCTGGCGATGCACACCATGCAGCAGCAGACCCTGGTGGTATTGCGGGTGCGCTGCAGCGATGGTGTCGAAGGCATCGGCGAGGCCACTACCATCGGTGGCCTGGCCTACGGCTACGAAAGCCCCGAAGGCATCAAGGCCAACGTCGATGCGCACCTGGCCCCGGCGCTGGTCGGCCTGCCGGCAGACAACATCAATGCCGCCATGCTCAAGCTGGACAAGCTGGCCAAGGGCAACACGTTTGCCAAGTCGGGCATCGAGAGCGCCCTGCTCGATGCGCAGGGCAAGCGCCTCGGCCTGCCGGTCAGCGAACTGCTCGGCGGCCGCGTGCGCGACAGCCTCGAAGTGGCCTGGACCCTGGCCAGTGGCGATACCGCCCGCGACATCGCCGAAGCCCGGCACATGCTGGAAATCCGCCGGCACCGGGTGTTCAAGCTGAAGATCGGCGCCAACCCGCTGGCGCGGGATCTCAAGCATGTGCTGGCGATCAAGCGCGAACTGGGCGACAGCGCCAGCGTGCGGGTCGATGTCAACCAGTACTGGGACGAGTCCCAGGCCATCCGTGCTTGCCAGGTGCTCGGTGACAACGGCATCGACCTGATCGAGCAACCGATCTCACGTAGCAACCGCAGCGGCCAGGTGCGCCTGAACCAGCGCAGCCCGGCGCCGATCATGGCCGACGAATCGATCGAAAGTGTCGAAGACGCCTTCAGCCTGGCCGCCGACGGCGCGGCCAGCATCTTCGCCCTGAAAATCGCCAAGAACGGCGGCCCGCGCGCCGTGCTGCGCACCGCGCAAATCGCCGAGGCCGCCGGCATTGCCCTGTACGGCGGGACCATGCTCGAAGGTTCGATCGGCACCCTGGCTTCGGCCCATGCCTTCCTTACCCTGCGCCAGCTGACCTGGGGTACCGAACTGTTCGGGCCGCTGCTGCTCACTGAAGAGATCGTCAACGAGCCACTGCAGTACCGCGACTTTCAGTTGCACATTCCACGCACCCCAGGCTTGGGCCTGAGCCTGGACGAACAGCGCCTGGCGCGCTTCGCCCGCCGCTACTGAACGACCCAGTCATACGCAAGGAGACTTCCCCATGCTGTTCCACGTGAAGATGACCGTGAAACTGCCGGTCGACATGGACCCGGCCAAGGCCGCCCGGCTCAAGGCCGATGAAAAGGAACTGGCCCAGCGCCTGCAGCGCGAAGGTACCTGGCGCCACCTGTGGCGCATTGCCGGGCACTACGCCAACTACAGCGTGTTCGATGTGCCCAGCATCGAAGCGCTGCACGACACCCTGATGCAACTGCCACTGTTCCCGTACATGGACATCGAGGTCGACGGCCTGTGCCGGCACCCCTCGTCGATCCGCAGCGACGACCGCTGATTCGCACCTGTGCCCGACAAGAACAAGATGAGGTAAGCACGATGACCGTAAAGATTTCCCACACTGCCGATGTTCAGGCGTTCTTCAGCGAAGTGGCCGGCCTGGACCATGCCGCAGGCAACCCGCGCTTCAAGCAGATCATCCTGCGTGTACTGCAGGACAGCGCCCGGCTGATCGAGGACCTGGGCATCACCGAGGACGAGTTCTGGCATTCCGTGGACTACCTCAACCGCCTGGGCGGGCGTAATGAAGCCGGGCTGCTGGCGGCAGGCCTGGGCCTCGAGCACTTCCTCGACCTGCTGCAGGACGCCAAGGACGCCGCGGCCGGCCTGACCGGCGGCACCCCGCGTACCATCGAGGGCCCGCTGTATGTGGCGGGCGCGCCGCTGGCGCAGGGCGAAGCGCGTATGGACGATGGCACCGACCCGGGCGTGGTGATGTTCCTCCAGGGCCAGGTGTTCGCTGCCGACGGCAAGCCGCTGGCCGGTGCCACCGTTGACCTGTGGCACGCCAACAGCCAGGGCACGTATTCCTACTTCGACTCCAGCCAGTCCGACTACAACCTGCGCCGGCGCATCATCACCGACGCCGAGGGCCGCTACCGCGCACGTTCCATCGTGCCCTCGGGGTATGGCTGCGACCCGCAGGGGCCGACCCAGGAATGCCTGGACCTGCTCGGCCGCCACGGCCAGCGCCCGGCACATGTGCACTTCTTCATCTCGGCGCCCGGGCACCGCCATCTGACCACGCAGATCAACTTTGCCGGTGACCGGTATTTGTGGGATGACTTTGCCTATGCCACCCGCGACGGGCTGGTTGGCGAGCTGCGCTTTGTCGAGGATGCTGCGCAAGCCCGCGACCGCGGTGTGCAGGGCGAGCGCTTTGCCGAGCTGGCCTTCGACTTCCACCTGCAGGCGGCCAAGGCCCCGGCAGCCGAGGCGCGCAGCCATCGCCCGCGGGCATTGCAAGGCAACTGAGCCCTGCAGCGCGCCTGCAGGTACTTTTTGCCTGGGCCTTTCCGTGCGGGGAGGGCCCGGGCTTTTTATTGCCCGGGGCGAGTAAACTGGCATCCGTCCTTTACCCGAGCCCCGCACCATGCTGCCTATCGAACTGCTGGCCACCACCGCTGACCAGGCCCCGCTGATCCGCAACCTCTACCAGTTCTACGCCTACGAGTCCTCCGACTGGGAGCAGGAAGACGTCGAGGTGGATGGCCGCTTCTACATCCACGACGCGCACCTGCAACGCTACTGGCAGGCCGATGGCTGGGGCGCCTACCTGGTGCTGGCAGACGGCTTCATTGCCGGCTTCGTCTTGGTGGAGCGCAGCGAGCTGCCCGGCATCGAAGCATTCGAGCTGGCTGACCTGTTCATTCTGAAAAAGTACCGCCGGCAGGGCATCGGCCGGGCGGTGGCGTTGCAGTTTCTGGGCGGCGAGGGCGATTGGCTGTTGCGCTGTTACGCCCAGGATGCACCTGCGGTGGCCTTCTGCAACGCCGTGCTGGTTGGGTTATCGCGGCCGGCGCAGGCGATCGCCCTGGAGGACGAGCCGGAACTGCTCAATTACCTGGTGACGGGCGTGCGCCATTAGCCGTGTCTGCAAGGTGGCCGCACTCAGCTGTCCCAGTCCGGTGCAAACGCCGGGCTGACCACCCGCTGGTCTTTCGGCAAGCCGGCAATCGCCGCGCGGTCCTGGTCATCCAGCTGCACGTTCAGAGCTGCCAGGTTGGCCAGCTGGTTAGCGCGGCTGCTCGCCTTGGGGATCACTGCCACGCCGTCCTGGTCCAGCAACCATTTCAGCGCCACCTGGCTGGGTAGCACGCCATGCTTGCCGGCGATCGCCTGGATCACCGGGTGTGCCGCTGCCTGGCCGCGGGCCAGCGGGGTGTAGGCGGTGAGCAGTAGATCGTGGCGGCGGGCATAGTCCAGCAGCGCTGGCTGGCCGAGCAGCACGTGGTACTCGACCTGGATCGCCGACAGCGGCGCACCCAGGGTTTCCACCACCTGGCGCAGCAGCCCCAGCGGGAAGTTGGCCACGCCGATGCTGCGCGCCTTGCCCTCGTCACGCAGCGCCACCAGAGTCTCGATACTGCGGGCCAGGTCGCAGTCCTTGCCAGGCCAATGGATGTGAAACAGGTCGACCTGCTCGGTGCCGATGGCGCGCAGGCTGTCTTCCAGCGACTGGCGCATGGCCTTGGGCGCCAGGCGGTCCCACCACACCTTGGTGGTCAGGTGGATCTGCTCGCGTGGCACGTCGCTGTCGCGCAGGGCCTGGCCGACGTCGGCTTCATTGGCGTAGGCGCTGGCGGTGTCGATGTGCCGGTAGCCAAGTTCAAGCGCCTGGCGCACGGCCTGGGTGCACTCGGTGCCGGTCATTGGCCAGGTGCCCAGGCCGATCGCAGGCAGGTTCAGGCCGTTACGGGTAGTGAGCCTTTGCATGTAAATTCCTTGTCAGCTGCGGGGGATTGCAGTCGATGGTCAGCGATCAGCGCGGCACGGGCCATGCTTGCCGGGCGAAAAGTGGTCGATCAGCGAACAGAAACTGCAATCGGCCTGGGCAAGCGGCGCTGGAACTTCCTTATGCTGCGGCATCTCTTCTAGAATTCGAGCTGTTGTATCCGCCGGGCCATGCCTGCGCGGGCCTTCCCCGGGCGCCGCATACAGCCGCGCCGTCATCGAGAGTGCCATGAGTTCCAGCACACCGCTGTCCGGAGTCAACCAACCCCTGCGCGGCATTGCCCTGGTGGTGGTGGCGACGTTCCTGTTCGCCAGCCACGATGCCCTGTCCAAGTTCCTTGGCGGCCTGTACCCGATCATCATGGTGGTGTGGGCGCGGTATGTGGTGCATACCCTGCTGATGGCCGGCATTTTCCTGCCCAAGGCCGGGCTCAACGTGTTGCGTACGCGCCGCCCGCTGCTGCAGACCTTGCGTGCGTTGAGCCTGCTGAGTACCAGCCTGCTGTTCACCAGTGGCCTGCAGTACCTGCCGCTGGCCGAGGCGACGGCGGTCAACTTCCTCGCCCCGGTGCTGGTCACTGCGTTGTCGGCGCCGCTGCTCAAGGAACGGGTCACGGTGGGGCAGTGGGTCGCGGTGGTGATGGGTTTCATCGGCGTGCTGGTGGTGGTGCACCCGGGAGGCGCGATGTTCACCCCGGCCATCCTCTACCCGTTCGGTTCGGCGCTGGGTTTCTGCTTCTATCAATTGCTGACGCGCATCCTGGCCGCGCATGACAGCCCGACCACCAGCAACTTCTATGCGGGGTTGTGCAATACCCTGGCCATGAGCGCGCTGGTGCCGTTCTTTTGGGAGATGCCGCGCTGGGACCACGCCTTGCTGATGCTGGCGCTGGGCGGCTTCGGCATGACCGCGCACCTGCTGCTGACCCAGGCTTTCCGCCATGCCGCGCCGGCTTTGCTGGCGCCGTTCAGCTATTGCCAGATCGTGTTTGCCGGGTTGCTGGGCCTGGTGGTCTACAGCCAGGTGCCGGATACCCTGAGCCTGGTCGGCATTGCGGTGATCTGCCTGAGTGGGCTGGGGGCGGCGTGGATGCAGCGGGGCAAGTAGCAACCCCGCGATTGCGCCGTCAGACCTGTCGCTTCAACAGCACCTGCAGCGAATCGTCAAAGTCGCGCAAGGCATCGGCCTGCACCGCGCGTTCGTCCTCGGCCACCCGCGCCACATCGCCCAGGCGCTTGTGCGACCGCCCTTCGGCGCGGCCGATGTAGGTCAGCTGGTTGTCGAAGAAGCGCGCCACCACCCGGCTTTCGATCTCGGCACTGGCCAGGCGGCTTTCGGTATCGAGCAGCACGATGACATCCGGGTGGTCGCCCAGCAACGTGTCCAGGTCGTCATAGAAGGTCACTTCGGCGAACTGCTGCGCCAGCGAGCGTGCCAGCCAGTCGTACGCCTGGCTCTCGCTGTTCAGGGTCGCTACCGGAACCGGAATGCGCTGGCCCCGGGCCGGCGTGGTGGCCTGGGCTTGATGGCTGCCGAGGTATTCCAGGGTGGCCTCGGCTTCCCGCCCCAGCAGCACCGCCACCCGCTGGCCAGGGGCCAGGGCGACGCCGGAAAGGGCGGTGGCGGCGTAGAAGTGCCCATAGGGTTGTGTGTCGGTGCTGGCTGGGCTGGCACAGCCGCCAAGGGCGGCCAGCAAGGCGAGCAGGGCAGCGATCATGCCGGTTTTCATGGGCGGTCTCATCCATCGGTGAATGTCGCTATCTTCCGCCCGAGCCAGGCGCAGCGGAACTCGATGGCATTCATGGTGGCTATCGATGAGGTCGATGGTTTACCGCGCCGCCATGAACTGCAGGATGCGCTCGCGCAACCAGCGCTCGGCCGGGTCGTTGTCCTGGGCACCGCTCCAGACCATCGACAGCTCGGCCTCGGTGATGTCGAACGGCGCCGGGTCGGCGCGCAGGCTGCCATCGTCGGCCAAGGCGCAGGCGGCATAGTCCGGCACCGTGGCGATCAGCTCGGTGTTGCGCAGCAGGGCGCGCAGGCTGCCGAACTGCGGCACCGCCAGCACCACCTTGCGGCAGCGGCCGATGCGCGCCAGGTCGAGGTCGATGTTGCCACTCATGTCGCCGGAGAACGACACCATTACATGCGGGCGGGCGCAATATTCGTCGAGGCTCAGCGGGCCCGGACGGTCGTCGGCACGCAATACCCGTACGCCGATGTCGCGCAGCTTGCGGCGTTTGGCGGTGGCCGGCAGGTCAGTGGTGTAGCTCACCCCGACCGAGATCTCGCCGCTGGACAGCAGCCCCGGCATCAGCAGGAAGTTGGCCCGCCGCACCACCACGCTGATGTTCGGCGCCTCTTCGCGCAGGGCTTGCAGCAGGGCCGGGAACAGCCCGAACTCGGCATCGTCCGACAACCCCAGGCGGAACACGTTGCAACTGCTGGCCGGGTCGAACTCGCGGGCGCGGCTGATTGCGGCGGAGATCACATCCATGGCCGGCCCCAGCTCGGCGAAGATCTGCATGGCCCTCGGCGTGGGCTCCATGGCCCGGCCGTTGCGGATCAGCAGCGGGTCGTCGAACAGCTCGCGCAGGCGCGCGAGCGCGGCACTGACGGTGGGCTGGGTGATGAACAGCTTTTCGCCGACGCGGGTCAGGTTGCGTTCGATCATCAGGGCTTCGAACAACACCAGCAGGTTCATGTCGACGCGGCGCAGGTCGTTGCGGTTCATGGGGCTTAAGTTCCGGAACAGGGGGGTTGGCGCTGTAGTGAAGCATGGTGCCGGGGGTTGTGCCTTGTAGGGATGTGCGCAGGGCGTTCGGCATACGACCTGGGGCCGCGCTTCATCGCTCACGCCAGCCGGGCAAGCGCTTCTCCATGGGTTGATAGACCATCCCGGCAAACGCATTCACCTCGCCTGCCAGGGTGAAACCGTAGTGTTGGTAGGCAGGTACCGAAGGCAGTGATGCCCTGACGGTCACGACCTCCACCCTGGCGTGTTCCAGCGCTGCGTTCATCAGGCGCGCGCCGATGCCCTGGCGTTGCCAGCGGGGGGCGATGAACAGCATGGCGATATGGCAGCCTTGCTTGAGTTCGACCAGGCCCACCATGGCGCCATCCAGCACCCCGACCAGTATCAGGTTGTCGCCTTGCATGCGTTCGGCAAACGCGTCGGCCGCTGCCACCCTGGCAAACGTTGCCACACCCTGCGCTGGCAGCGTGGGCGCGACGGCCTGGGTGAAAGCATCCATGCACAGGGCACTGGCGTGGGGCAGATCATCGTGGGTCAGTGGGCGTATCTGCATGGCATCATCCTTGTCTGCACGTGCGGTTCTCCAGTTTGCCCAGCAGGACGCCGTTGCCGCAATCGGAACCGGCGCTGTACGGGCGCATCGACTTCCTTGGCCGACAGGGTTAGCCTCGCGCCATGTTCAGCCAATAGAAAAACCATCGCCATGCCTGCAGGTTACCCCGGATTGCCTTCGCTCAATGCGCTACGCGTGTTCGAAGTGGTGGCGCGTCACTTGAACTTCCGCCTGGCGGCCGAAGAGCTTGGCGTGACCCAGGCGGCTGTCGCCCAGCAAGTGCGCGGGCTGGAGGCCAGCCTGCAGGTGCGCCTGTTCGAGCGCCTGCCGCGCGGCCTTGGCCTGACCGACGCCGGGCATGCCTACAGCACCAGCGTGCGCAGCGCCCTGGCAATGATCGAGGAAGCCACGCGCTTGTTGCGCCCGGTGCCGTCCCACCTCACCGTCAGCGTGACGCCAACCTTTGCCTCGAAATGGCTGATCCCCAGGCTCGGGCACTTTACCGAGCGCCACCCCGAGATTGACCTGCGGGTACTGGCGACCGACCGGCTATCCCACTTTCATACCGACGGTGTAGACCTGGCCGTGCGTTATGGCCAGCCGCCATTTGCGCCGGGGCTGAACGCTGAATTGCTGATGGCCCCCACAGTGGTCGCGGTGGCCAGCCCCGGGTTGCTGGCCGAAATGGGGCGACCCGGCGATTTCGCCGCCTTGCAGCGTTATGTGGCGTTGCACGATGCGCACAACTTCTGGCCGCAGTTCCACGCCGCAGTGTTCCCCGACCATCCGCCCGCTAGCGCCCGCAACGTGCGCTTCAACCAGACTTCGCTGGCCATCGAAGCCGCGATTGGCGGGCAGGGCATTACCCTGGCCAGCCAGGCCTTTGTCAGCGACGACATTGCCGCCGGCCGCCTGGTGCAAGTGTTCCCGCAGCGATTGCAGCTGGACAAGGCGTTCTATCTGGTATGGCCACGCAAAAGGCAGCCGTCTGCAACCCTGCAGACCGTCAGGGCGTGGCTACAGGCGCAGGCGCACGATAGAAAATCTATCGTCTAGGCGAAGCCGGGCTGCCTCCCTCCCTGCCAGCGTGGCTGCTAGTGTGAACGCACTTGCAAACACAATGCTGGGTTAACAAGGGAGGCAACATGTCTGTAGCAAAAGTAGCCATCATCACCGCCGGTGGCAGCGGCATGGGTGCCGCAGCGGCACGCCGCCTGGCCGCCGACGGTTTCAAGGTCGGCATCCTGTCGTCCTCGGGCAAGGGCGAAGCGCTGGCCAGGGAACTGGGCGGTATTGGTATTACCGGCAGCAACCAGTCGGTTGCCGACCTGCAGCGCCTGGTCGATGCCGTGGTCGGGCAGTGGGGGCGCGTCGATGTGCTGGTGAACAGCGCCGGCCACGGGCCACGCGCGCCGATCCTGGAGATCAGCGACGAGGACTGGCACAAGGGCATGGATACCTACTTGCTCAATGTCATTCGCCCGACCCGCCTGGTGACGCCGGTCATGCAGCGGCAGAAGGGCGGGACCATCATCAACATCTCCACCGCCTGGGCGTTCGAACCCAACGAGATGTTCCCCACCTCGGCGGTGTTTCGTTCGGGGCTGGCTGCGTTCAGCAAGATCTTCGCCGACACCTACGCCGCCGACAACGTGCGCATCAACAATGTCCTGCCTGGCTGGATCGACAGCTTGCCAGCCACCGAGCAGCGCCGCGACAGCGTACCGCTCAAGCGCTATGGCTCCAGCGAGGAAATTGCCGCGACCATCGCCTTCCTGGCCAGCGAAGGGGCCGCCTATATCACCGGGCAGAACATCAGGGTCGATGGTGGCCTGACGCGTAGTGTCTAGGCCGCCGTCAATGCGCAGCGGTCGGCAGCATGCCTGAGCGCCGGGCGTTGTGCGCGGCCTCTATCAGTTGCAGGTTGCGATTGCGTAACGCATGGTTGGCGCCGACACGCAGGTTGGAGCGCAGCGCCAGGGTTTCGGCCTGTTCGTATTGCCCTTGCTGAAGGCGCAGAACGCCGAGGTAGTGCAAGGTTGCCGGGTTGTTCGGTTGAATGTGCAGCGCGCGTTCCAGGGTGGCAGCCGCCTGGTCCAGCTGGCCTTCGGCATACTGCTGCGAAGCCGTCTCGATCAGCACGGTCGAGGCATTGTTGCTACGTGCCGGTGCGGAGCGCTCGCCGGCCAGTGCAGCGGGTGCCGTGATGGCGCTTAACAATAACAGCAAGGCCGACAGAGCAAGTGTATTGGGCATCAGTGGTGGTCTCGACCCGGCCCTGGCGGTTGTGCGAGCCGTGCAGCGAGCGAAATGTTGTCGGGGGGAGGAGAGAATGGCGTTGGTCGGGCGGCTCAGGGCTTGAGATTCATCTGCACGCTTCAGCAGCTGGTTGCTGCGGAAGCGTGCAGGCTTTCAGCCGTGCCCGACGAAGTCGCTGCTATGGATCAGCGATCGTTCTTCGAAGAGTTTCGGGTCGCGCCGCTCAGCCCTTTGGTGTTGTGGTCACCCGGGGTAGTGGCGGAGATCGCCGTCGATTTCGCCAGGCCGCGGGTGTCCTTGGATTGGGCAACACCGGAGGTGGTAGTGCCGTGGCCGTTGTCGCTGTTGCGCGAGCTGCCGTAGTGGTTGCCGCTCAAGCCATGGTCGCGCGTGGCCTTGCCGGCGTGATCATCGCTGAGGCCCATGCCATTGCCCGTGTGGCTACCTTTGCCAGCGCCCTGACCACCGCCCAGCCCGCCGCCGTGGCCGGCACCGCCGCCATGGCCGCCGCCACCACCGTGGCCACCGCCACCGCCGCCGCCTTTGGCATACGCCGAGGCAATCGGTGAAACATCGGCTGGCAACAAGGCAGTTGCGCCGAACGCAAAGGCACAAGTAAAGAGGGCTACCAGGGTTTTTCTCATGTTTGTTCGCCTCCAGAAGGCGCAGGGGTGCTTGGTAGCCAATACGACATTGGGTTCGGTTTCGAGTTCCGCTAACCCGACAGAATACGCATGGATCCAATCCCTTAGCATCACCTGTCCAGGAGCCCTTTTCGGCCACGCTCCGACCCGGCAACCACCACTGTCGTGATGGCCATCAATATCGTTCTGCTGGCTTTTGTCTGGTACGTCCGGGTCAAGATCTTCCCGGATTTCGCCTTCGTCGGGCCCAGGAGAGTCAACGGCAAGTATCTGTTCACGGGCTGAGAATCACCGCTGGCGCGCTGGTGATTAGCGCCACTGATCCGGCCGGTCACACACAGGCTGAACACCGAGGGCAAAGCCATTACCCCAACAAGGTAGGGCGCCTTTCGTGCCCCTGACATTCGGGAGTTCAGTATGAAAGCTATCGTCTATAACGGCCCGCGTGACGTCGCCGTCAAGGATGTACCGGACGCAAGAATCGAAAAACCCACTGACGTGCTGGTACGCATCACCACCAGCAATATCTGCGGCTCCGACCTGCACATGTATGAGGGCCGTACCTCGTTCGAAGCCGGGCGTGTGTTCGGCCATGAGAACCTTGGCGAAGTGATCGAGGTGGGCGCCGGGGTCGACCGGGTCAAGGTCGGTGACCGTGTCTGCCTGCCCTTCAATATCGGCTGCGGGTTCTGCGAGAACTGCGAAAAAGGCCTGACCGGATTCTGCCTCACGGCCAACCCGGGGGCTGCCGGTGCTGCCTATGGCTTTGCCGACATGGGCCCCTATCAAGGTGGCCAGGCAGAGTTGTTGCGTGTGCCTTACGCTGATTTTAACTGCCTGGTGCTGCCGGAGGACGCCCAGGAGCGCGAAGACGACTACGTCATGCTCGCGGATATCTTCCCCACTGGCTGGCATGCAACGGAGCTGGCCGGGCTGCAGCCGGGCGAAAGTATCGCGATCTATGGCGCCGGCCCAGTGGGGCTGATGGCGGCCTACTCGGCAATCATCAAGGGCGCCTCGCAGGTGTTCGTGGTAGACAACCAGCCAGATCGGCTGCAGCTTGCCGCGCGGCTTGGGGCAACGCCGATCAACGCCGTCGAGCACAAGGCCGTGGAAGAAATCATGAACCTGACCCACGGCAAAGGCACCGACCGGGGCTGCGAATGCGTGGGCTATCAGTGCTGCAACAGGCATGGCCATGAAGTGAACTACCTGACCATGAACAACCTGGTTGCCTCGACCAAGGCTACCGGTGGCATAGGCGTAGTGGGGGTGTTCGTGCCAGAAGACCCGGGGGCGAAGAACGACCTGGCAAAAGAGGGTAAGATGGCCTTCGATTTCGGCGCGTTCTGGTTCAAGGGCCAACATATCCGCACCGGCCAGGCGAACGTCAAGGCCTATAACCGGCGCCTTGCAGCGCTCATCCATCATGGGCGTGCCAAGCCTTCGCAGATCATCTCCCATCGCCTGACGCTTGCCGAAGGCCCCGATGCCTACAAGCATTTCGATGCGCGGGATGATGGCTGGACCAAGGTGGTGCTCAAGCCTGCTGCCTGAGCCATCATGCCCTGCCTCCACGGACGGATGCAGGGTCAGCGCTGCTGACTGCCTGCGCTCTGGAACAACGCCCGGATCACCTCCCGCATCCAGCGATTGCCACTGTCCTGCTGGTACCGTGCGTGCCAATGCTGCTTGACGGTGAAACCTTCTACCGCAAACGGGCAATCGTGCACCTGCAAACCATGCATGGCGGCCAGGGTCTGGCCGATGTGCCGTGGCAGCGTGGCCACCAGGTCGGTCGACCCGACAATCATGCCCAGGCCGAGAAACCCCGGCAGCTCCAGCATGATCCTGCGTTCGATGCCGGCCCGCGCCAGGCCGGCCTCGAGCAACTTCTGCCCGGTCCCGGCACTGACCTGCACATGCCCTTCGGCCTGATACTGCGCCACGCCTATGCCTTGGCCCAGGCGCGGGTGGTGCGGGTTGCTCAGGCAGACCCAGTCCTGTTCGAACAACACTTGCTGGTACATGCCCGCGCCGAGCCACGGTACGAAGCCGATGGCCAGGTCCGCTTCGCCCGATTCCAGGGCGCTTTCGGTATTGCCATCGATGCGTGCCGCCTCCAGGCGAATGCCTGGCGCATGGCTGCGCAGGTGGTTGAGGATGCTGGGCAGCAAGGTGATGTGGCTGGCATCGCTGACGCACAGGCGAAAGCGCCGCTGCGCCGTGGCCGGATCGAATTGCGGTGCCCAGGTGGTCAGGCGCCGCAGCGATTCCAGTACTTCGCGGCAGGGCCCGATCAACTGGTCCGCCCGCGGGGTAGGGGCCATGCCGCCTGGGGTGCGCACGAACAGCGGGTCGTTCAGTTCTTCGCGCAAGCGGCCCAGCCAGATACTCACGGTCGGTTGACTCTGGCCCAGTTGTTCTGCCGTGCGGGTCACGCTGCGGCACTGGTACAGCACATCGAACAGCTGCAGCAGCTTGGGATCGGGCAGGGTGTCGAGTATGCCCATTATTGTAAAACTCAATATATGTATTGGTTGCATTGTATAGCGCAAATAAGCCCCGCTGCATAAGGTAGTCGCAAACCACAGGAGGTCTGCGACGTGAAAATCTGCATTCTGGGCGCCGGCGCGCTGGGTTGCGCCATCGGTGCAGCCTTGAGCGAGGCGGGGCATGAAACCTGGTTGTTGAACCGTGGCCGCGCACATGTCGAGGCCATGCAGCGGCACGGGCTGCAGGTGCAGGACGAGCGCGGCGTGCGCCAGGTACAGGTGAATGCGGCCTGCGCCGCCGAAGATGTCGGTGTGGCCGACCTGGTGGTGGTGCTGGTCAAGTCGTTCCACACCCGCGAGGCGATCGCAGGGGCAGCCGCGCTGATCGGGCCGCAGACGCTGGTGCTGTCGCTGCAGAACGGTCTCGGCCACGAAGACCTGCTGGCCGAGGCCGTAGGCCCGCAGCGGGTATTGGCAGGCAAGACCTACGTCGGCGGCGTGCTGCTGGGGCCGGGCTCGATCCGTGCCGGAGTGGCCGGCAAGCAGACGTTCATCGGTGAGCTTGATGGCAGGCGCACCCCACGGGTGCAGGCCATCGCCGAAGTATTCAACGGCGCCGGGCTCGCCACCACGGTCAGCGACAACATTCTCGGCACCATGTGGGACAAGCTGCTGGTCAACGTCGCCACTGGCGCGCTCAGCGGCATTACCCGGCTCAGCTATGGCCAGTTGTACAGCGAGCCGCTGCTGGAAAGCACCGCCAAGGCCGCGGTGGCCGAAGCCATCGCCGTCGCCGAACGCGCCGGTATCCGCCTGAGCCTTGCCGACCCGGACGCCGCGTGGCGGCTGGCCGCCGAAGGCCTGCCGGCGAGCTTCCGCACTTCGATGCTGCAGAGCCTGGAAAAGGGCTCGGTCAGCGAAATCGATTTCATCAACGGCTCCGTCGTGCGCTGGGGCCAGCGCCACGGCGTGGCTACGCCGGTCAACGCGACCCTGGTGGCTTGTATCAAGGGTATCGAGCGCGCCATGGCCGATCAGCACAAGGGGAGTCATTCATGAGCCAGCCGAAAGCCTACCTCGAACACGTTGCGTTCTGGGTGCGCGACATCCACTGGCACATCCGCTTTTTCAGCGAGGTGGGCGGCATGACCATGCGCGAGGTCCAGGGCGACGTCGAGCAGCCTGCGCAGTATTGGACCCTCGGTGGCCTGCAGTTCATCCACCAGCCGGATTTTGCCGGCCCGGAAGGGCGCCTGGCGCACCTGGGCATCATGTGCGAGGACCTCGAGGCTGTGTTAGCGGCCGCCCAACGTTTCGGTGTCAGTGAAATGCCCCAGGGCCGCAACTGGCTGCGCCTGCCCGACGGCCTGGCCGTCGAATTCATCCAGGCAAGGCCGGCGCAGTGCGTCGCCCAGGCCCTGGCCATCGACCCGCGTGCGGAGGTGCAGGCATGAGCGTGGTGGAAAAATACTGGGACGATGCCCGCGAAGGCGATGAATGCATCAGCCCCAGCTACACCGTGACCCGCGAACGCATCCTGGCCTACGCCGACCTCACCGGTGACCACACCCCGGTGCATGTCGACGAGGCGTATGCCAACGCAAGCCACTTCGGCTGCCTGGTTGCCCATGGCCTGTTCGGCTTGTCGATCGCCGACGGCCTGAAGACCCAGTGCGCGTACCGCTTCGTACCGGGCATGTCGCTGGGCTGGAGCTGGGACTTTGTACTGCCGATCAAGGTCGACGATGTGCTGCACGTGCGCATGCGCGTGGGGGCGATGCGCCCGAGCAACAGCCGCCCGGGCTGGGGCATCGTGGTCTTGCCATCGGAGCTGATCAACCAGCACGGCGAGGTCGTGCAGCGTGGCGAGCACCGGCTGATGGTGCCGCGGAGGGCGCAGGCATGAGCCAGGCACTGCCATTGGCGGGTATCCGCGTCATCGACTACAGCCACTTCCTCGCCGGGCCCTACGTGGGCCGCTGCCTGGCCGCGCTGGGGGCCGAGGTGATCAAGGTCGAACGGCCCGGCAGCGGCGATGCTGGCCGCCAGCACGCGTTCATCCTGGATGATCAGCAGAGCGGTTACTTCCTGCAGCTGAACATGGGCAAGCAGGGCGTCAGCGTGAACATGAAGGACCCACGCGGCAAGGCGTTCATGCAGCGCCTGACCGACTCGGCCGACGTGTTCATCGAAAACTACCGCCCCGGCGCCCTGGACAAACTGGGCCTGGGCTATGCCGAGCTGGCAGCGCGCAACCCGCGCCTGGTGTACTGCTCGATCTCCGCCTACGGCCACACCGGGCCGGATGCCCACCGCGCCGGCTTCGGCCTGATCGCCGAGGCCAAGAGCGGGATCATGCAGATGGTCGGCGTGCCGGGCGAAGCGCCGCCGTTGCTGCGCATTTCCCTGGGCGACATGTACACCGGCATCCATGCCGTGGCGGCGATCAATGCGGCGCTGCTGGGCCGGGCCAACAGTGGCCGCGGCCAGCATATCGACATGGCCCTGTACGACACGCTGGTGTCGATGCATGAATACGCGGTGCAGTGCTACACGTTGTCCGACGGCAGCGTGCTGCCCGAACAGACTGGCCATGACATGCCGACCTCCACCTTGTACGGTGTATTCCGCGCCGCCGATGGCGACCTGGTGATCGCCGCCCAGGTCGACGATGCCTGGAAGCGTTTTGCCGCGATGCTCGAAGCCAACGGTGGCCCGCCCGGGTTCGGTAGCGATAGCCGTTACCACAGCCTGAACGGTCGCAACAGCCACCGCCAGGCGATCCTTGCCGTAGTTCGTGACTGGGTCGGCGCACGTCGGGTCGCGGATATCCTGCAGCTGCTCGATGCGGTCGACATCCCCAGCGCCAAGGTGCAGCGCATCGACGAAGTGGTGGCCGACCCGCAGATCCAGGCGCGTGGCATGCTGCTCGAGCAGCAACACCCGCGCTACGGTACCTTGCGCTTGCCGAACCTGCCATTCCGCTTTTCCGACTGCGATACCACGATCCGCCAGGTGGCCCCGGACCTGGGCCAGCACAATGCCGAAGTGGCCGCCGGGCTTGGTTTCAGCCCTGAAGAAATCACCGCCATGCAGGCAGACGGTGTGCTGTTCACCCACGGAGATGCACCATGAACGACCGCTATGCAGTGATCGGCCGGCCGATCAACCACACCAAGTCCCCCTTGATCCACGGCCTGTTCGCCCAGGCTACCAGCCAATCCCTGGTATACGACGCCATCGAGGGCGAACTCGCAGGTTTCGAGGCTCAGGTGCTGCAGTTTTGCAGTAAGGGCGGCCTGGGCATGAACATCACCGCGCCGTTCAAGCTGCGCGCGTTCGAGCTGGCCGACCAGCGCAGCGAACGCGCACAGCTGGCGCGGGCGGCCAATGCGTTGAAGTTCGAGGATGGCCGGATCTTCGCCGAAAACTTCGATGGCATTGGCTTGCTGCGCGATATCGAAGAAAACCTGGGGGAGCCGTTGGCCAATCGCCGGGTGCTGCTGCTCGGCGCCGGTGGCGCGGTGCGCGGGGCGTTGCTGCCGTTCCTGCAGGCCGGGCCGCGCGAGCTGGTGCTGGCCAACCGCGACATGGCCAAGGCACTGACCTTGCGCAACGAACTGGACCACCCGCGCCTGCGCATAAGCCGCTATGAGGAGCTGCAGGGGCAAGCGTTCGACATCGTGGTCAACGCCACTTCCGCGAGCCTCACTGGTGAACTGCCACCGCTACCGGACGATGTGCTCGGCCAGACACGGCTGGCGTACGAACTGGCATACGGCAAAGGCCTGACGCCGTTCCTGCGCATGGCCCAGGTGCAAGGTGTGGCGCGCCTGGCCGACGGTGTCGGCATGCTGGTGGAGCAGGCGGCGGAGGCTTTTGCCTGGTGGCGCGGGGTACGCCCGGAAACCCGGACGATGATCGATCGCCTGACCATCCCTCTGGCATAGGTCCTGAACGGGCATGCCCGCGAAGGGCTGCCAGGCAGCCCCCCGGTAGACAACGCCAGCCCATTCAGCCATAGGGTGGCGCTGGCAGTTCGGCCAACAGCCGTTTCAAGCCGTCGCTCCACTGCCTGCGGATCTGCTGGTAATAGGCATCGTCGCTGGTAATCCGTTGCCGTTCCGGCGCTTCCAGGCTGTCCTTGTGATACACCAGCAGGTCCAGCGGCATGCCCACCGAAAGGTTGCTGCGAATAGTCGAGTCGAACGAGATCAGGCCGCAGCGCAAGGCTTCATCGAGCGGTGTGTGGTAGCCCAGGTTGCGGTCCAGAATCGGCCGGCCGTACTTGCTTTCGCCCAGTTGCAGGAACGGCGTGTCCGCCGTGGCCTGGAAGAAATTGCCCTGCGCGTAGACGTTGTAGATGGCCATCTGATCGCCGGCAATCTGGCCACCGACGATGAACGAACTGCTCAGGTCGATCCCGGCCGACAACTTGCTGCGATCGCGGCTGACCACTTCGCGCAGGGTGTCGGCTACCAGCACCGTTGCATCGTACAGCGTGGCCACGTTCAGCAAGTGGGGGCCGGGCCCGCGGGTGCGCTGCCGCAGCAGGTTCACCACCGACTGCGAGGTTGCCAGGTTGCCGGCGGTCTGCAGGACGATCAGGCGTTCGCCCGGCACACCGAACACGAACAGCTTGGCAAAGCTGGCGATCTGGTCGATGCCTGCATTGGTACGTGAATCGCTGATGAAGACGAGCCCGTCCGCCAGGTGCATGGCGACACAGTAGGTCATGCTGTTTCCCTTGTGGTTTCCATGATGGGGCAGCGCCTGTCACTGGCGATGCACATGAACGCTGGCCTGCAGCGATTCGGCGCCGCCGCCACGGCGCACGCCCCTGACCGGGCAGGCGTCGAGGTAGTCCAGGCCCACGGCCAGTTTCAGGTGACGCTCCGGCCGGGTCAGGCGGTTGGTGATGTCGAAGCTGTACCAGGCGCCGTCGACCCAGGCTTCGGCCCAGGCATGGCTGGCCAGGTGCTGCTCGTCCTCGGTGCACAGGTAACCGGAGACGTAGCGTGCCGGTATCCCCAGGCTGCGTGCGCAGGCGAGGAAGGCGTGGGTGTGGTCCTGGCAGACCCCGGCAGCGCCGCTGAACGCTTCGATGGCGGTGGTGCCCACCGACGTCGTACCCGGGCTGTAGGGCATGTGCTCGGCCAGCCCTTGCATCAGCCCGGTCAGCGCCGCGCGGTCGCGGTGCTCGCCGCAGTGGCGGCTGGCGAAGGCCTTGAGCGCGTCATCGGCCTGGGTCAGGTGGCTGCCGCGCAGGAACGGCAATGGCGACTGCTCGCCGGCCTCCTGCTCGCGTTCCGGGTCGATTTCCACCTGGCCGCTGGCAGTCAGGGCCAGGTGGCCGTGGGGCTTGTCGAGGGTCAACACGTGCAGGATGTTGCCATACGGGTCGATCTGGCCTTTGACTTCGCAGGGCAGGTCCAGTTGCCAGGCGTCGATGCGCTGGCGCTCGCTGCTGCGCGGCGTCAGGCGCAGGAATTGAATGCTGTTGCACACGTCGCTGGCATAGCTGTAGGTGGTGTCGTGGCGAATGGACAGTTTCATACGACCTCCAGATAGGAGTGGTGGACCGCCTGGCCCAATTGGTTGATGCGCCCGATGAAGTCGCTCAGCCACGGGTGCAAGCCGGCTTCGAGAATTTCGTCGATGGCGGTGTAGCGCAGGCGCGCATTCAGCTCGGCGGCCATGCGCTGGGCGGCGCGGCGGTTGCTGCCGGGCAGGCTGGCCAGGATCTGGTCCAGTTCCTCGATGCAGGCGTGCAGCGAGCGGGGCACGTCCACCCGCAGCAACAGCAGTTCGGACACCGGCCGGGCGCTGGGCGCGGCCCGGTACAACTCGTTGAAGGCTTCATAGGAAGTCAGTGCGCGCAGCAAGGCGCTCCACTGGTAATAGCCGCGGGCCGAGTCGTCGCTGACCTCTTCGGAGGCCTCGCCAAACATTTCGTAGCGGGCATCGAGCAGGCGCAGGGTGTTGTCTGCCCGCTCCAGGAAGGTGCCCAGGCGGATGAAGCTGTAGGCATCGTTGCGCATGATGGTGCCTGAGGTTGCCCCGCGGAACAGGTGCGAGCGTTCCTTGACCCAGTCGCAGAACTGGCTGATGCCATAACGGCCAAGGCCATTGCCGGCAATGTTGCGCATCTCGATCCAGGTTGCGTTGATGTTCTCCCACATGTCGGCGGTGATCCGGCCACGTACCGCGTGGGCGTTGGTCCTGGCCGCCTGCAGGCAGCAATAGATGCTGCTGGGGTTGGTCGCGTCGAGGGCGAAGAAGTGCAGCATGCGCTCGCTGTCGAGCTCGCCGTGGCGGCGGCGGTAGTCGTCCAGCGTCCCCGATGCCAGCAGCGACATGGCCAGTTCGGCATGGCCGTCACTGCGCCCGGCCTGGGGCATCAGTGACAGCGAGTAACTGACCTCGAGCATGCGCGCCAGGTTTTCCGCGCGCTCCAGGTAGCGTGACATCCAGTACAGGTCGGAAGCGGTTCTCGAAAGCATGGTTCAGTCCTCCACCACCCAGGTGTCCTTGGTCCCGCCGCCCTGCGACGAGTTGACCACCAGCGAGCCTTCCTGCAACGCCACGCGGGTCAGGCCGCCTGGCACCAGGCGGGTTTCACTGCCGGACAGCACGAACGGGCGCAGGTCGATATGGCGCGGCGCGATGCCGCTGTCGACGAAGGTCGGGCAGGTGGACAGGCACAGCGTGGGCTGGGCGATATAAGCGTGCGGGCGGGCCTTGATGCGGGCACGGAAGTCTTCGATCTGGGCGCTGGTCGATGCCGGCCCGACCAGCATGCCGTAGCCACCGGAGCCCTGGGTTTCCTTGACCACCAGTTCGGGCAGGTGGGCCAGGACATGCGACAGGTCGGCCGGTCTGCGGCATTGCCAGGTGGGGACATTGTTCAGTATCGGCTCTTCGCTCAGGTAGAAGCGGATCATGTCGTCGACATAGGGGTAGATCGACTTGTCGTCGGCGACCCCGGTGCCCACGGCGTTGGCCAGCACCACGTTGCCGGCGCGGTACACCGAGATCAGCCCCGGCACGCCCAGCATCGAGTCAGGGTTGAACGACAGTGGGTCGAGGTAATCGTCGTCCAGGCGCCGGTAGATCACGTCGACCTGCTGTGGGCCGGCGGTGGTACGCATGTAGACATGTTCGTCGCGGATGAACAGGTCGGCGCCCTCGACCAGCTCGATGCCCATTTCCCGGGCCAGGAAGGCATGTTCGAAATAGGCGCTGTTGAAGCGCCCGGGGGTAAGCAGCACGGCAGTCGGGTTGTCCAGCGGGCTGGCGCTCTTGAGCGTGTCCAGCAGCAGGTTGGGGTAGTGGTCGATCGGGGCGATACGCTGGGCGGCGAACAGCTCGGGGAACAGCCGCATCATCATCTTGCGGTCTTCGAGCATGTAGCTGACCCCGCTGGGGGTGCGCAGGTTGTCTTCCAGCACGAAGTAGCTGCCATCGCCATCGCGGACCAGGTCGACGCCAGCGATATGGGCATACAGGCCACGGTGCAGCCCCAGGCCCTGCATGGCGATCTGGTAGCCCTCGTTAGCCAGCACTTGCTCGGGCGGGATGATGCCGGCCTTGAGGATGCGCTGGTCGTGGTAGATATCCTCCAGGAACAGGTTCAGGGCCTGCACGCGCTGGATACAGCCGCGCTCGACCATGCGCCATTCGCTGGCGCGAATGCTGCGCGGGATGATGTCGAAGGGGATCAGGCGCTCGGTGTCCTGTTCGTCACCGTACAAGGTGAAGGTGATACCAGCGCGGTGGAACAGCAGGTCGGCTTCGCGTCTGCGCTGCTCCAGCAACTCCTGCGGGGTGTTGGCCAACCAGCGGGCGAACTCCTGGTAATGCGGGCGGCAACTGCCGTTCGTTTCGTACATTTCATTGAAAAATGCCCGGGACATACCCACTCCTTGCCGCCGTTGCCGGCAGCTTCATTGCGGTCATCTACAAATTTTTCGGTGCAGCCTTGCGGGGGTAGGTGGGTCCTGTGTCTGTGGTGAGCCTCTGGTTAGTTCTAGCAAGTGCGGCTTGCCTGCAACAAGCCTTTGCAATCAAGGTGCCGAAAGCCCGGCACAGCGCCTGAGAGCTGTTGAATAAGCGGCAACCCTTTGAATCAGAGGGGTTTTCTGTGCTGGTTACAGTTGCGCAGCGCACGCCCGAGACCGGGCTGTGTGCAGGGCTGCCAGCGCGCATGCATCAAAAAGGCGCGTTCTGCACCTGGCGGCAGCTTTTGACCCGAGTTGGTGCTTTGTCGGCGCCGATGATGACCATTGGGCAGAAAAATGGCCTGGGTGCCTGCCGCTTTCTGAAATAGGATGGCGTACAGCCATTGGATGGCGGCGCCGCCGCAGGAGTATTGATGAAAGCACAAGCAGAGCGGTCGGCCCCCTCCGATTGGGTCATCCGCAGCGCCATGCCAGGCGGCGTGGAGCGCATCGAAGCGTGGTTCGGCGGCCATGGCTACGACCCGCATCGTCACGATACCTACTCGATCGGCCGTACCCTGGCCGGTGTGCAGAGCTTTCACTACAAAGGGGCGCTGCGCCACGGTGTGCCTGGCAACACGCTGGTGTTGCACCCTGACGAAGTGCATGACGGCATGGCGGGCACCGAAATGGGCTTTCGCTACCGCATGGCCTACATCGACCCGGCGTTGATCCAGAACGTGCTGGGCGGCGAGCCGTTGCCTTTCATCGCTGGCGGATTGTCCTGTGACCCGCGCCTGTACAGCGCCAGCGAGGCCTTCGTGCAGGCGTTGGATCATCCTCTGGAAACACTGGAAGCGCAGGACGCCCTGTACGACCTGGCAATGGCGCTGCGTGCGGTCGGCGGCAAGCCACGCGGTCGCAAACGCCTGGACTACCGCGCGGCCGAGCGCGCCAGGGCGTTCATCATGGAGCACCTGCACCTGGGCATCACGCTGGAGATGCTCGAACAGGCCAGCGGGCGTGAGCGGTGGAGCTTGTCACGGGATTTCCGTGCCCTTTACGGCACCAGCCCTTACCGTTTTGTCACGCTACGCCGGCTAGACTGTTTTCGCAGGCTGATCCTCGACGGCTTTACCCTGGTCGACGCCGCTCTCGCTGCCGGTTTTCACGATCAGAGCCACATGACCCGGTACTTCACCCGCACCTACGGCGTACCACCGCTGCGTTGGCTGGAGCGCTTGCGGCCTGCCCGCTGAGTTGCAGGATCGTACAAGAGCAGCGTGCTTTGCGTTCGCTAGCCTGAGCGTTCCAACCAGAGAGGATCTGTCATGTCCGAAGCCCATCAACAACGCCTGTCACAACCTGTCAACCTGGCCCACAAGGCCGGGTTGATCGAACAACAATGGAGCCCACGGGTGGTCGCGGAAATGAACGACTACCAGTTCAAGGTGGTGCGCATCGAAGGTGAGTTCATCTGGCACTCGCACCCGGAAACCGATGAGGCGTTCCTGGTGCTCGAAGGCGTCTTGCGCATCGATCTCCCGCATGGCTGCGTTCATGTGAATGCCGGCGAACTGTATGTGGTGCCGCGCGGCGTCAAGCACAGGACAGCGGCGCTGGCGGAAGCGAAACTGATGATGATCGAACCGCGCGGTGTGTTGAATACCGGTCATGAAGGAGGGGAGCGAACGGCGGTGAATGACGTCTGGATCTGAATCGACGTGGCCAAGGGCGAAGTGTTTCAGGGGCGAGAGCGGTAGGGTGAGTGACTGCTTTCGACCCAAAGCGGCCCTTTAACCACCGACCCCCAAACGACGGTGCGAACCGTTTAAGACCATGTCCACCTCTGCTTTCCTTTTGATACCATCACGCCATCAGCAAGGGGGACATATGGCCAAGCGGAGCGGGTTCGAAAAGGTGATCCGAGCAATTGCTCGGGAGACAGCCAAGCAGCGGAGGTTGAACGAGTCTGAACGCCGCGCGGCACTGCGTGCCTCTGAACGTGCTGAACGCCAGCGGCTTAGGGCACATGCTATACGCGAGCGTGACCAGGCGCGATATGATCGCCAGTCGGAACGAGCCGCTAAGCAAAACTACATAGCGTTTCGTGAACAAGAAGTTCGTGACGCAAACGCGACCATTCGGTCCTGGGTAGACGGATTGCAAGCCATTTTGTCATCAACGCTGATGGTTGATGACACCATCACATTCGACTCGCTTCGCATCACTGAGAATCCACCCCAATTTGCACCAGCCAAGTCTTTGACAACAGTCATTGAAGGACCAGCACTGGAATTTTTCACCTCGAAGGTCCCCCCATTACCTTGGTATCTTTCGTTCATACCAAGGTTTAAAGCTAGACATGCTGAGCACTTGAAAGCCGCTAAAGAAAATTTTCAACTAAGTCAGGACGAGCATAAAGCTCGGAATATTAAACGTCTTGAAACTCTCAAAAGCGCGCGAGAGGCCTATGAACGTGGCGTGTCTGAATTCCTCGAAAAAAAGGCTCTCCGCGACTCCGAAGTAGATGCGTTCCGCTATTCCTACTATGATGGAGATCCCGAGTCAATTGTTGCCTATTGCAGTATGGTTCTGGAGAAGTCCGATTATCCAGAAGGGTTCCCCCAAAATTTTTCTTTGGTGTTCCTGCCTGAATCGAAACAGCTAGTTATTGAATATGAGCTACCTACCTCGGACATCATTCCGGAAGTGGCCGAGTATCGTTATATAAAATCGAAAGATGAGGTCTCCACTAAGCAGCGCAAGCCAGCTGAGATCAAATCTCTCTATGCGGATCTCATCGCAAGTCTCACACTGAGGTGCCTCCATGAGCTTTTCGAGGCAGACCAAGGCGAGTTCATAGAGGTCTGCTGCTTCAATGGTTATGTGGATACCATTGATCCCGCAACGGGCCGCGGAGTGCAACCACATCTCGTTTCTGTCCGCACTACACGTGAAACATTCATGGAGATTGATCTTGCCCGTGTCGATCGTGCCGTGTGTCTGCGGAATCTCGGAGCGCATGTTTCCCGGTCTCCAAGTGAAGCGCATCCGGTTAGACCGATCATTGAATTCAATATGGTCGATAAGCGTTTTGTAGATCAGCAGGATCTCGCTTCGCATCTTACTTCTGCAACGAATCTCATGGATCTAAACCCCTACGAGTTTGAAGCATTGGTGGCCAACTTATTCGAAAAAATAGGTTTAGAATCAAAATTAACGAGATCATCGCGCGACGGAGGAGTCGATTGCATTGCTTATGATCCTCGCCCTGTATTAGGCGGCAAGGTAGTTATTCAAGCAAAGCGATACAAACATACAGTTGGTGTTTCAGCCGTTAGGGACCTTTATGGCACTATGATGAATGAAGGTGCCAATAAGGGGATTTTGGTTACAACAAGCGGGTACGGTCCAGACGCGTTTGAGTTCGCTAAGGACAAGCCCATCGAACTCATCGAAGGCGGAGGACTGCTTTTCCTCCTCCAAGAGATTGGAGTTGAAGCGCGAATTCTAATGCCCGTGGATTAGCCTCAAGACTTTGCCCCGGATAGGAGCATCCGGTTCAAATTCCTTAAGGCCAACTCAATGAGTCGTAGCTAAGTATGCTTCAAGCTGAAAACCGCCTAGTTGCGCAAGCAAATTCGAACGGCTGCTTTGGGTCGATAGCGGTCAGTGGCCACTGGCGGCTTTCGACCCATAACCTCCGCTCAGCAGGGCTGAGTTGCTGGTTGTATATTTTAGATTCTTACAATACCTGAGCCAGGTTTTTCTAAAGCCTTAAGCCACTCCTTGAGACCTGTGTTGTCTACTTCATTGATAGCGTACCCGCGAGCAATAATAGTTTCTTTTGCTCCAGGGCTTAGCTCCGATGTTGTAACAATTAAGCCGTACTCGGCATTAAAGTGCTGCATGTCGGCATGCAAACCTTTTACGATAACTTTTTCAACTTTGGCCTTTTGTCGCTTGCATTGAATTATCATGTGGGGTGGGTCGTTTTCCTCATCCTGGTTACTTTTCCATACTCGGACATCGACTCCATCATCGTTTGAGCCTGGGCCAAGCTCTACAGAAAAGCCCTGCTGATGAAAATATTCAGCAGTTAACTCTTCAAATTTCCTCCAATGCATATCAGAAAGTCTGTCGTGATTTGTGATTAGATAATTTACAAATCGTTGATCTATAAACTTATCAGCTTCAACCTTTCCCGAGCCGCCCTTAAAAAGAGCCTCCAAGGCTTCGACGCTTTTCCATTCAGTGTATCGCAGCCCTGAATTAGGATTCAATCGCATCCCTTCATCTATAACTTGTATTCTCTCTAGAGCCAGTTCTGCGCCTTTCATGCCATATTTTTTATGAGCCGTGCGAATGAAAAGAGTTGGATCAAGTGTTTTAGTACCACTTGCAATCGCAGCCTCTATGAGCTTTGGCCAGATTTCAATGAAAATTTCTTGCACGCCTGTATGGATGCGCTCAAGATCAGTGCCACGGTACTTATGAAAAAGACCAATACCTGTGATATCTCCGTTAAACTCTTCTTTCGTATATCCAATTTTATGAAGCAACTTGTAAAACAATTCGTCATAATTTTCAGATCGAAGTCTTACTACTTGTGTTTCAGAAGCCCTTAGAAGGTCTGAATAACCAGAGCCCACCAAATGGTCACACATTTCTTCGATAGACAAAGCTAGGCCGGACTTGTATCCAGCGGTTTCGGACAAACTATCGCCCAGCACCTCTGGGTCGAACCAGATTGACCCCATACTGTTTCTCCTAATTTCCGGATTGTCGATGCGCCTAATGATAATTAAGTTTCAGAGGTATAGTAGTGCTTTTTTTCATACCCGGAGGATAGTACACCTTGTCCTTCCGCAGCTCCGTGGATACGCAAAGCTCAATCGGGGAATGCGAAATCAGTACATCTTGGCGCGTCGCGCCATACCCCGCGTGCTAACTGGATTACTTTTTCTGTAATCCTGCTGCTGCCTCGTGCGACTTGGACTCGAGCTAACCGAAAGTGCCGTTCACGACTGACCGCTTCTGGTCGTTAGCTGTCCTTCGTGGAGGACAGCAATCGGCCAAAAGCGGACTGATTACCGGCAAGTTGAGCAAACATCACTAAATATGTAGAGGTTCACAGAGCACCGAACCTATTCACCTTTCTTGCAAACGTGCAGGATCAGATCTCTCAGCCATCGATGAGCGGGATCTGCACTGAATCGTGGATGCCAAAGCAATGAAACGGTGAACTCCGGCATATGGAATGGAAGCGGGAAGCTATACATACCGTCGCGCAAACTCGCGGTATGGCGCTCTGGCACGGTTGCGATGAGGTCTGAGCCCCGAGCCAATCCTAACGCGGTCGAAAAGCCACCGACTATCGTTACTACTCTTCGTTGCAGCCCGAGCAACAGCAGCGCGTCATCCAAGGGACCTTTTTCCAACCCTTCTCGTGATACGGAGATATGCATGCCAGCCGCATACTTTTCCGAAGTGATTGTGCCGCGGCTCAGTGGATGCGTGTCGCGTACCACGCCAATGTAATTGTCCCTGAACAAAGCCTGGCCTCTGAGCTCGGGGGCAGAGGCCAGATCTATGACGCCGGTTTCTAGATCCACGATTCCATCGCGTAATGGTTTACTGTCTTTGTCCGGCTTCTGCATAAAGAACAGTCTTACTCCAGGTGCCTTTTGCGCAACATGTGCGATAAGTGCCGGACCAAAATTCTCAGCAAACCCCTCACTGGTCCTGACTGCGAAGGTCCGCTCCAGTGTTTCGAGGTCAAGGAGCTCCGCTGGCCGCAAAGCTTCCTGTGCATCACGCACAAGCTGAGCGACATGCTCACGCAGCTCGATCGCCCTGGGAGTTGGCACGAGCTCTCGTCCCGCCCTGACTAAAAGCGGATCTCCAGTGGTTTCTCTAAGCCGCGCAAGTGCCCGGCTCATGGCTGAGGGACTGAGGCGTAGGCGTTTGGCTGCACGCGTGACACTGCCTTCAGCAAGAACTGCGTCGAGGGTAATGAGCAGATTGAGGTCTGGATTTGACATAGCCTCATCTTAGCCCAATCCGCTGACATATAGCGTCCGGCGCAACTATAAAGTGCAATTATTGCGCCTTCCGCCATACGTATACGCTGAATACAGTTCTCTCCATCGGCACAACCGTACCGAACTGAATGAGGAGAGAATCTATGAGCTCGTTGAACAGATTTGTTGAGCGTGTCCAGTCAATCTGGGCACCGCTAAGTTCTGCAGTGGTCGCCGGCTGCCAGCAGCAGTTGGATGAGCTCCTGAAGACACCTGCCACCGAGCCCTGGCTGGCTGAACTGCACCAGCAAGCACCGGCTCAACAAGAGATGCACCGAGATCCGGACAACGGATTTGTACTGTTGGCACATACCGAGCCTGAAGGGCTCTACCGGCCGCCTCATGATCACGGTCGGAGCTGGGTCATTTACGCAGTGCAGCAGGGTGAAATAGAAATGGGCACCTATGCCAAGGTTCAGGACTCGGATGGCAAGGTGAAACTGGTGAAGCGCGGATCCACAACGGTGAGCGCCGGTCAAACTCTGGTCTTCTTGCCTGGCGATATCCACGATACGCAGTGCATCAGCGGACCCGCGTTGCTCTTTCGCTTCACCGAGCGAGACTTGAAGAAGGAAGACCAAGAGGCCGGCAAGCTAACAAGGTACGTCAAGCAGGATGGTGATTGGGTCCCGGCTATCCAGTGTACCCCCGGATGGCTGAAGTCATGAAACGCGATCCTGCTCCCGAAACCGGCGTCCGCGCCCCACAACCTGAGCATGCTGCCGCAACGGAGCATGCTTTGGATGCGCGCCTACTGCGACCCGCACCGCGGCACCTCGCTGCCATCGCCTCAGTGCTGGCAGCTCTGGCACTCGTGGTACTCAACACCGCAATAACTAATACGGCTCTGCCAACGATTGCCCAATCGCTGCAAGTGCCTCCAGCGTTATCAATCTGGATCATCACCACTAACCAGGCGGCCCTTTTGACCACGTTGCTGCCCTGTGCGGCACTGGGAGAAAGTCTTGGTTACCGCAAGGTATTTCGCTGGGGCATTGCGATTTTTCTGGCTGGTACGCTGATGTGCGCTCTGGCCCCGACGCTCTCCTGGCTGATTGCTGCGCGGTTGCTCCAGGGGCTGGGAGGTGCGGCAATTATGGCTCTCGCCATTGCACTGTTGCGCCAAGTTGTACCGAGCCATCAGTTAGGCGCGGCGATAGGCTGGAATGCACTTGTTGTTGCTTTGTCATCAGCAGCAGGGCCTGCCTTGGGAGCAGCGATTCTCGGCGTGGTCGCCTGGCCATGGCTGTTTGCTGTTCTGCTCCCTTTCGGGCTCTGGGTAATGCTAGCGGCTGGCGCATTACCGGTAGTGGACGGTACCGCGCGTAAAGCCGATCTGTTGAGCATGGCATTGAATGCCGGAACATTTGCATCACTGGTCATAGCCGCTGGCGTCATCACGGAACACCCTGTGCTGGCTGTAGCATTACTGACTATTTCTGCTATTCAGCTGGGGCTATTGGTAAAGCGTGAACGGCAGAAGGAAGCACCACTGATTCCGCTAGATCTACTCAGTTCCAATTCATTCCGTATTTCGGTTATTGCATCCGTGCTTTCCTTTGCCGGGCTAACTGCAGGCTTGGTAGCGCTGCCCTTCTACCTGCAGCACGGCCTCGGACAAGGGGTGCTGGAGACAGGCCTCTATATGATTCCCTGGCCTTTAACAGTCGCCCTGTTCGCTCCGCTAGCGAGCCGCCTAGCAAACCGATGTTCGACTGCCTGGCTCTGCTCCGTGGGTGGAGTTTGTCTTGCCACAGGATTAACAGGGGCTGCACTTTGGCCTCTGCGGGAAAATCTCATCATCCTTGCGCCACTGACCATGCTCTGCGGTCTCGGGTTCAGCCTCTTCAATGTGGCCAACAACCGCAACATGTTCCTCGCGGCGCCAAAGAGTCGGAGTGGTGCGGCTGGGGGCATGCAGGGTACCGCTCGCCTACTCGGGCAAACGGCTGGTGCTGTCATCATGACATTGCTCTTTAACCTGCTTCCCGCCGACTCTGCGCCTCAATTTGCCCTTTGCGCGGGAGCCTCATTGAACTTACTCGCTGCCCTTATAAGCACACTGCAAGGCATGCCTAAAGCATCAGTTTCTAACTAATGCACTGAATCCCAAGACATCGATTTTTATCATTAGCGTGTCATGGATGAAGTTCGACCCGAGACAACCTCATTGCCCATGAGATCGAGTGCGCCCGCGTGGCCCCGATCTCATAGGCGCTACATACCCCAAGGCGAACACATCCGAATCCACGCAAGCCCCAAGGCAAGAGAGTCCGTCACGGGTACGAATTTCTAGCCCTGGCCGCTGGATGTCACGCACTGCAACGGCCTTAAAGCAGCCTGGCCAGTTGACTCTCCCGTTAGGGTCAGGCTTTACCCTGCACGCTTCATGTTCTGGATGAAGTGATGATGAGCAAACGAGTACTAGTGGTGCTGGGGCACCCGTCAGGCGAGAGTTTCTGCGCAGCGCTGACCGAGAGTTATGTCGAAGCGGCCAGAAGTGCCGGCCATGATGTAAGGGTGTTACGGCTTGATGCCTTGAGCTTCGACCCGGTGCTGCGCAGCGGCTACCGGCAAGCGCAGCCACTGGAACCCGACCTGCTCAGGGCCCAGGCTGACATCACCTGGGCCGAGCACCTGGCCTTTATCTACCCCATTTGGTGGGGCGGCATCCCTGCATTGATGAAAGGCTTTTTCGACCGCGTGTTCCTGCCCGGTTTCGCGTTTCAGTACAGGGCGGGCAAGGCCTTCCCCGAACAATTGCTCAAGGGGCGAACAGCGCATCTGCTGGTGACGATGGATACACCGCCGTGGTACTACCGCTGGGTGTATCGCATGCCTGGCCTTCACCAAGTGCGCAAGACCACGTTGCAGTTCTGCGGTATCAGAACGCTGCGTACCCTGATGTTCGGGCCGCTGCTCGGCTCCAGCGCGCGGCGGCGTGGAACCTGGCTCGAACTGGCACGAAGCATCGCCAGCTGACCTGCGGCTATGTGGTTCCCGAACCGCTGGCGCCATGCAATGATGCCCCGCTCCCTTATGAAAAGGACATTCATGTATATCGGCAAAGCCGCCCAACTGTCGGGCACCACGGTCAAGACCATCCGCCACTATGAAGCGATCGGCCTGCTGCCGCCACCCGAGCGCCAGGGGCAGTACCGCGTTTACACTCAGCAGAGTGTCGAGCTGCTGACATTCATCAAATGCGCGCAGCAGTTGGGTTTCAAACTGAAAGAACTGCAGGCGATTCTGCTGACGCATCAGGGTGCTGATTTGCCGTGGGAGTTGGCGGGCAAGGCCATTGCCGACAAGAAACGCGAAGTGCTGGGGCAAATCACTGGGCTGCAACAGATATACGCAGGGCTCGAGGCGTTTGAAGCAAGCCTTGCAGGTGCCAGGTATCAGTGCGGGCTTGAGCGTCTGCCATAAGCAACGAAGCGAGCTGCTGGCTCCGACCTGAATGCGATCGCCGCAGGAGCGGGTTCGACCAAGGATGGGTGGTGCAAACTTGTAAATGACATGGGTTTATTCCCGATTGTGCTGAGGTAGCCACTACCTCCGGCAACTGCACGATCGCTTCCCCAGGCCTCAGCCATTGGACAGCCACGTGCCTTTGAGCATGGGGCAACGTCGCACGCCGTGCTGACGGTGTTCGCCCAGAGCATGATGGGCGCCGTTCAACCCGCCTACGCTGCCACCCTGTCAAAGGCGCAATCCTTGAAAACCAATCACCCGATCCCATGGGAGCACCGTACATGCCTGTCGACTTCAGACCCGCTCAAGCCTCGGACGCGCACGATATAGCGCGCTTCTTTCAACTGACATCGGAAGGCATGGCCGATTACATATGGAGCAAGCTTGCCGCACCTGGAGAAGCATTGCTGAGTGTCGGTGCGTCTCGCTATGCCAGGGAGCAGGGCGACTTTTCTTACAAGAACTGCCTGATGGCCACTTTCGAAGACCGGGTCATCGGCATGATGCACAGCTATGCCTTGCGCGAGACCCCTGACAGGCCGGTCGAGACTGACCCGGTCCTTGCGCCTTATTCCGACATGGAAATACCTGACACCTTGTACATATCCAGCCTGGCCCTGGATGAGGCCTGGCGCAGCCAGGGGCTGGGCGCCCAGCTTCTTCGCCACGCCCAGCAGCGCGCTGATGACGCTGGCCTGGATGGGCTGTGCCTGATCGACTATGCAGAAAACCACGGTGCACGCCGCTTCTACGAACGTCACGGTTTTCAAATCGTCAAAACCTGCCAGATCGTTCCGCACCCGATGCTGGGCGTAACCGGTGAAGCCTATTTGATGTATCGCCCTAACCACAACGTGCTCGAGAAAAAACCATGACCCAGAAACTGACCGTGTTCCGCGAACTCGATATCCAACCGGTGCGCGATCTTCCCTTTTTTGAAGAGATTGTGGAAGGCACCCCTCATACGCTGACGTCCAAGTACTATCACGATGAACAGCAAGGGCGCATTTCCGGAGAGTGGCAAGCCAGCACCGGCGCGTGGCGCATCGACTACAAAGTGTGGGAGTTCTGCCATGTCCTGAGTGGACGCTGCGTCATCGAGCTTGAGGGTTGCGAGCCCATCACACTGGCCGCTGGCGACACGTTCATTATCGAACCGGGCGCCAAGGGCAAATGGACCGTGCTGGAAGACATGAAAAAGAACTTCGTCATCCTGTTGCCCACGAACTAGGCACGGGGTCGCGTTTCAGCGTCTGCCTGAAAACTGCCGGGGCTGCTGCGCAGCCCCTTCGCAACAAGGCCGCACTCACAATCCGCGTATTCCCAAGGGTGGGAAACGCGACGGCGCGCCATTGGTCGTATAGCCGAAGCGCTGGGAATAGTCAGTAGCATCCGAAAAGTAGCAGGCATCCATTTGTCATTGCAGGCATTGTTGCACTATCCATTTGCATGGAAAGAGCGGTCGTTTAATTAGAAAAGATAAATGGCTTTTAGCTGTTTTTCACTAATCGCCAATGATTCTAATCGTGCGATAGCCTTTTTTTACCAGGTGGCTAAGCTCGTTATCGCGCAACGGATATTAAGGATGTACGCGCGCCAATCACGACGGATCTATTAAAGGACTATCCAAATGGAAAGCTTCGCTATCGCCGCATCACAAATCAACTGGAATGGTGGCCAACGCATCACTTTGAATCCAGGGGATACCGCCACCTGCACCACGTTACGCCCGGGCCAGATATACGGGATTTTCCTCTATAACTCGGCGGGGAGCGACAACAATGCCACCGTCAGTGTGGTATGGAGCAATAGCCAGCCTCCGGCACGCATTACCGTGCCAGGCACCACGGCTAATGCAGGGTTGGCCTCGATGGGCTTCGTTTCGGGTACCGACACCCAGACCATTTCGGTCTCCTTACCCAGCAACAGTGGCATGGCCCAGGTCGAACTGTGGTTGGGCAGTACCAGCATGCCGACCAACACCAGCGGTCTTAACAATAACCCCTTGCAGGCCAACGGCGAGCAATATCCGTTCAACAAATACAGTCGCTATTATGCGGTGCCGCCGTCAAAATGGATGAACCTGACCATCGTCAGCAAGATCACCCAGTTTATCTCGTGCCAGTTCCGCGAAGCGGCTGCGACAGTGTTTGTTGTGAATGAAACGTCCAACGGCTTGCTGGCAGGGCAAGTCACCAATATCGGGCCTACCGCTTCGCAACCCGGTGCGGTCAATATTGTGGCAACGCAGATTCAAAGTATCAGTAACAACTTGCAAGGTGACGGTACTCAGTGGGTCTGGATGGACGCTGACAGTCCGCAAGACTCGACCAATGCCAGTATTTCTCTGCAATCACTTTAAACACGCAGTCCGCTGAAATAAAAGAGTCACGCCGAGCGTGACTCTTTTATTTTGCTACAGTCACTTTCCTGATCCGCTGTCGACTCCCGGCGCCAGACCGTTGGTAAATCAGGCGAGGGCACCGCTGTCGTGTTGGAACCGGGAGAACATCCAGTCGATGAACACCTGGGTTTCGGCCACCGCATCCTGCGACACGCCATAGTAATAGCGAGTCAAAGGCAGGCGTAGATGGGGCAGGGGGTTGTACAGGCGGCCGGTAGCCAGGTCCTTGCCCAGCAGCGAGGCCGGGCACAGTGCCACGCCAAGGCCGTCGACGGCCGCTTGCAGCACCAGGTGCATGTGATCGAACTGCAGTGCCGGCTGCTGCCTTGCCTGGCTGACTCCGGCCAGCTTGCACCAGGCCTGCCAATCACCACTGCGTGTCCTGCCCGAGAGCAGGGTATGGCGCAGCACATCCGCTGGCGCCTGAACCGGTATCGCCTGCAGCAGGGAAGGGGCCGCCACCAGCAGCAGGTCATCCTCGAGCAGCACGTTCGGTTCCAGCTCGGCCGCCCAGCCCGAGCTGCCACGGCGCACCACCACATCGAAGGCTTCACGCGATGGATCCGGGGCCAGGGTGCTGGTCACCACCTCCGGTTTGATCTCCGGAAATTGCGCCATGAAATCGGGCAACCGTGGGATCAGCCAGCGCACGGCAAAGGACGGGCGCACATTGATGATCACCTTGCGCGCTGCGCTACTGCCGGTCAGGGCCTGGGTGGCGTTGGCGATTTGCGCCAGGCCCAGGCTGATCTGCTGGTAGTAGGCCTGGCCGGTCGGGGTAAGTACCGACTGCCGATTCCGCCGTTCGAACAGCAGTACGCCCAGGTGCTCTTCAAGCAAGCGGATATGGCGGCTGACGGCGCTGTGGGTGACATGCAGCTCTTCGGCAGCACGGCTGAAGCTTTGATGGCGCGCGGCAGAGGCAAAGGCCCGGACCGCGTTCATGGGGGGGAGGTCGCTGATCATGTGTCTAATTTACTGACATCAGACGCACAATTAAAGCGTTTGTCAGCGGCGCTGCTTCGCGCCACTCTGAACGCCGCTCTACTTGTCTTCTGGTCGTCGTCCATGGGTACCACCACCATCTGCTCAGCTGATCGGGCTTCGCTGCGCGCAGCGTTGATCCTGAGCTTGTGCCTGCCCGGCGACGTCCTGCTCTACCTGTTGCTGCCGATGCAGTACCAGGCGTTCGGCATTACCTTGGGTGAAGCCGGGATCTTGCTGGCGGCCAACCGGCTGGTGCGAATCTTCGGCTACCACTACGTGATGAAAGGCTATGCCCGCTGGGGGGATCGCCCCAGTTCGATGGTGGCGGCCGGCTGCGCCGCCCTGTGTGCATTGGGCTATGCGACGCTCTCCGGGTTCTGGGCGTTGCTGCTGCTACGTCTGCTCTGGGGGCTGGCCTATGCTGCGCTGAACCTGTCGACCCAGGTCATGGCGACTGCACAGGCTGCTGGCGCCGCGCGGCGCAGCGGGCGATCGCGCGCGCTGGTTGCCGTTGGCCCGATGCTGGCGTTGCCGCTGGGGGCACTGCTGAGCCTGGAGCACGGACCCCGGCTGATCTTCCTGGCGATGGTGGCCAGTTCGCTGCTTGGGGCATGGCTGGCCAGGGGACTGCCCGCTGCGGCGCATCCATTGCCTGAGGCGCAGCCCCGCTTCCGGCGGCCGGACAGCGTGGCGATGTGGTCATTCACCGAGGGGGTGACCCTGGATGGCCTGTTCATCATCGGCCTCTCGCTGTTGACGCAGCAGCTGCTGGGGGCGGACGCGGTGCTGGTCGCAGGCGGGTTGCTGGCGGTTCGCTACCTGTCGGAGCTGCTGCTCAGCCCGCTGGGCGGCCTGCTCGCGCAGCGCTGGGGAGCGACGCGCATGCTGGTCGGGTTAGCGCTACTCACCGCCGCAGCGCTGGTGGCATTCGGTTGCCACTGGCTGGTCGCGGGGGGTGGCCTGGTGTTGGTGCTGCGTGCGTTGCAATTGCCACTGGTGGGGCCAGTAGTCGCCGAGCGTAATCCCGGTCAGCAGCGTGTCCGGGCGTTGGCGGCGAATGCAGTGTGGCGCGATATCGGGGCCGGCATCGGCCCCATGTTGGCGGCGGTGGTGCTGCCCTTGATGGCGCCGGTGTGGGTGTACGCGTTGGCTGCGCTGGTCTTGGCGATCAGTGCCTTGGCCTGCGCCCAGCGGCCCGCCGTGCGCCTGCCAATGGTCCAGCCGCCAGCGGCGGATCAACAAGTTGCCGGAGGGGAAGTGCGTTAATTCATATTCGAGGCGTGTGGGCCTGAACAATAACGGGAAAACCTAATGAACATTGGGCCTGGCCGATGGAATCGGTATCTTCGCCTGCACAATAATAAGTAAACGAATCGTGCGTGGGGTGGCGCATAGTTTGTTTCCACTGATTCATCGCTTGTTAATAAGGCTGTAATAATTTGTTGCTTTTGCCCTGTGGCTATGCTTTTTTAAGGTGGCCGCCAGCTGTGCCTGGTGGACATCGCAGTTGACGAACAGGACTTCCCGACTTGTCGGGGGTGTCATCTGTTGCACGATAACAATAGAGGTCAATACATAGGGGCACCGAATGTTTATGTTCGGTGTAATGGCCAACTTTTGCCGGGGGAAAATAATGAGCACTCAAGCAGCCTTCAAGTTTATTTCTGCAGATCGCCGCGCAGCATCACTTAGGAACTTACTGAGCGATAAGCGTTGCCTGCGTTTTCTCGAGGCCCATAACCCGATATCCGCGATTCTTGCCGAACATGCCTCGCAAACGGTCGACGGCCAACTGCGGGTCTATGACGGTTTCTGGTCCAGCTCGTTGACCGACTCTACCGCGCGTGGCAAGCCGGATATCGAAGTGCTGGCGATCAAGGACCGGCTGGCCAACGTCAATGATATCTTCGAAGTTACCAGCAAGCCGCTGATCATGGATGGCGACACCGGTGGCAAGCCCGAGCACTTTGCGTTTGACGTCCGTTCGCTCGAGCGCCTCGGGGTGTCGGCGGTCATCATCGAAGACAAGACCGGCCTGAAGAAGAACTCATTGTTTGGCAATGAAGTCTTCCAGCAACAGGAAACTATCGAAGACTTCTGCAACAAGATTCGCATGGGCAAGCGTGCGCAAATTTCCAGTGACTTCATGATCATTGCGCGCATAGAAAGCCTTATCCTCGATGCCGGTCTTGACGATGCACTGACCCGGGCCGATGCCTATGTCGCAGCGGGTGCCGATGGGGTAATGATTCATAGCCGCCAGGAAACGCCTGACGAAATCTTCGCCTTTGCCCGGACGTTCCGCGAGCGTCATCCAACTGTACCGCTGGTGTGTGTGCCGACCAGTTATTCGAGTATTCCGTTCGAGGCGCTCGAGGCAGAAGGGTTCAATATCGTCATTTATGCCAACCATATGTTGCGCTCCGCCTATATGGCAATGAAACAGGTGGCCGACAATATTCTGTTGTCCGGGCGTACGCTCGAAGTCGAGCCTCGCTGCCTGTCGATCAAGGAAATCCTCGAACTCATTCCGGGTACCAAATAATGACCAGCCCAACTCTGGCCTTGCGCAATGACCTGGTCGTTGCGCCGAGCACTTCGCGCATGCGCGGCATCGCCAACGAACTCAAGGAACGCGGCGAGTCGGTGATCAACTTTGCCGCTGGCGAACTAGACTTCGACACCCTCGACAGCCTCAAACAGGCGGCCATCGAGGCGATCAAAGGTAAATGCAACACCTACACGCCCGCCCTCGGCGAGAAGAAGATCCGCCAACAGCTGGCCGCGCATGTCAGCGAGCAACTGGGCGTGGCCTACGCCTGGAACGAGGTCGGGATGACCGCAGGCGCCAAGCAGGCGCTCTACAATGCGGCGATGGTGCTGATCAACCCGGGCGACGAGGTGATCATTCCGATCCCTTACTGGGTAACCTTCCCGACCCAGATCGAACTGGCGGGTGGCAAGCCGGTGCTGGTCGACACTCGGCCCGAGGGCTACCAGCTGACTGCCGAGCGTGTCGCTGCCGCCATCACCCCGCAGACCCGGGCGATTCTGATCAATACGCCGAACAATCCGACTGGCGCGGTCTACGACAGCGAAGCCCTGCGACGTATCGGTGAACTGGCCATCCGGCACGACTTGTGGATCATCTTCGACGAATGCTATTCACGGCTGATCCGCAACGGCGGCGAGCATCACAGCATCGTCACGCTGATGCCCGAGCTGAAGGAGCGCACGGTCATCGTCAATTCGTTCTCCAAGAGCATGGCGCTGACCGGCTGGCGGCTGGGCTACGTCAGTGCACCGGAGCAGGTGATCAAGGCCATGGAAAACCTGCAGGGCCACACCACCTCGAACCCCAACGTGGTGGCACAGGTGGCGGTGTCCCGGGCACTCGACGACTCGGCAGACTTCATCGCCACCGCCAATGCGATTCTTGACGCGCGCCTGCAGGTCATCCACGAGGCCCTGGCCGGTATCGAGCACCTGCGTGTAGCGCCGGCGATGGGGGCGTTCTATGTGTTCGCCGATATCCAGTGGTTCATCGGCCGGAGTTATGGCGACAAACAGGTGCGCAGCACCGACGAACTGGTCGAGCTGATCCTCGCCGAGGCCAAGGTGGCCGTGGTGTCTGGCGCCGGCTTCGGCGACCCGAGCGGTATCCGTATTTCCTACGCCGTGAGCGACGCTGATGTGGCCACGGGTATGCAACGTCTACGTGAATTCTTCGCCCGGTTCAATTGAGGAGCATCGGCAAATGAGTAAGGAAACCCCTGTTTCGGTGATCATCCTGGCGGCTGGCCTTGGCTCGCGCCTGGAAGACCAGACCCTGGCGAAGAACAAGTGCCTGGTCGAGGTGGCCGGCAAGACCATCATCAGCCGCCTGCTGGAGCAGTTGCAGGCGCACCAGGTCAGCAACGTCATCGTCGGTGTCGGCTACCTCAGCGATGTGCTCGAGAGCTACATCCGCAGCAACCACCCACAGCTCAACAGCACCTTCGTGACCAACCCGATCTATGCCCGTTCAGGTTCGGTGCACTCGTTGAGCCTGTGCCTCGAGGCGGTGCCGGAGGGCCACGATGTGGTGGTGTTCGAGGGCGATGTGGTGGTGGAGGATGCGCTGGTCACCCGTGCCCTGGCTTCGCTGCAAGGGCTCGGCGAGGAAGCCTTCGCCACCGTGCTGGCGCCGTGGTCGAGCGAGCTGAGCGGTACTTTCGCGCTGGTCGAGGGTGGCCGGGTGAGTGCCTGGAAGCATGAGTCCGTGCGCGATGCCGGGTTCCCCCTGCAGGCCTCGTACAAGACCGTGAACATCACCGCGATGACCCACGCCGGGGCTGGGCTGCTGCAGCGCCACATCCGCCAGACGGTAGCCGAAAAGGGCGTCAAGGCGCCCCTGGAGTACGCCATGGACAGCCTGATCGACAGTGGTTACCGCATCGACGCGCTGCTGGTCGGCCAGGAAAAGTGGTTCGAAGTCGACACCGCCGAAGACCTGGATATCGCCAACGATCTGTTCAGCGCCGCGGCGCTGGCCCACGCCTGAGGTGATGCATGTTCGCTGTTCTGCATGACTGGCTGATCCTGCCGATCGCCCACTGTTTCCAGTGGGTGCTGGAGACCAGCTATCAGCGCACCCACGACTTCGGCCTGGCGATCCTGATGCTGAGCCTGGTGTTCAACCTGGTGCTGCTGCCGGCCTACCACTTCGCCGAGAAGGTGCAGGGCCGCGAACGTGCGGCACGGGCGGCGATGCAGGCCAAGCTGGAGGAGTTCAAGCGCTGCTTCACAGGCCAGGAGCGGCACATGATGATTGCCGCCCTGTACCGCCTGCACCACTACCACCCGGTGTTCGCCTTGCGCGGTCTGGTACCGCTGCTGATCCAGGTGCCGGTGTTCATCGCAGCCTATGGCCTGCTCAGTGACTACCCGCCGCTGCAGTACGAGCACTTCATGGGTATCGCCAACCTCGGCGCAGCCGATGGCCTGCTTGGCGGGGTCAACCTGCTGCCCATCGTCATGACCGTGATCAACCTGATGGCGGCCCATGTCTACAGCCGTGACCTGTCTTCCCAGGAACGTCTGCAGACCTGGATCGTGGCGATGCTGTTCTTCGTGCTGCTGTATCCGTCGCCCGCCGGGCTGGTCCTGTACTGGACCTGCAACAACCTTTTTTCCCTGATCAAGAACCTGGTGTATCGAGTGGCCCGTTCCAGCTCGACCCTTCGAAGGACTTCCAATGCCTAATTCGACCAGCCCCGCGCTTGCCCTGCCGGCCAGCGCGGCGGCCAAGGCGGACAAACCGCTCAAATTGTTCGTGCTGTCGTACCTCGCCCTGTACCTGTTGCTGGTACTGGCAGTGCCGCTGGCGCTGACCAGCTTCGAGGACGACGCCACCGGCCTCGAAGGCTACCTGCGCCTGTACGCGACCACCCATGCGCTGATCCTGAGCGCCTATCTGGCGTTGTTGGCGCTGCTCGGCAAGTTGGCCCCGCGCGCGCTGCTCGAGCTGCTGTGCGTGCTCGGCCTGTGGCTGTTGATCGTGGCCGGCGTCTACAGCTTCCTGTTGCCGCTGGACGCCGGGATGATCGACAACTTCAGGTTCTCCGAGCCCCGTGCCATGGCGTTTTCCAGCCAGCGGCTGCTGCTCGACGTGGTAGTGGCCGGCGCGGCGCTGTGGGCCGCCTGGCTGCTGGTGCGCCGGTTTGCCGAGCAGGTCGGCAAGGCGCTGACCCTGTTCGTGCTGATCTGCGGTGCCTACGCACTGTTCAGCGGTGTGACCCTGGCGTCGAAGATCGCGGCGATTCCATTGCCGGCCAACGATGGCAAGCAGACCATCTCGTACTCCAAGACCGAGAAGAACATCGTCGTGCTGATGATCGACGGTTCCATGGCCGGTTACATTCCTCGTCTGCTGGCGCATGACGCGGCGGCGGCAGAGCGCCTGAGCGGTTTCACCTGGTATTCCAACGTGGTGTCCACCGGCAACCGTACTTTCAATGCCCTGCCGGCGGTGTTCGGTGGTTTCGACTACACCGCCGCCAACATCAACAAACACCCGGGAAACAGGCTGGAAGAGAAGGTCGACCAGGCCTACATGCTCTATCCGGACAACTTCGCCGCCAAGGGCTACGGGGTGCGTTACGTCGATCCATTCTGGTACGGCTTCGCCCGCCGTGGCGACTGCAACAAGTTCGTTGCCCGCGGCGCCGGTGACTGCATCCACGTCATCGACACGGTCGGCCGTCAGCAGACCAACGCGCACATGTCGACCAAGCACACCGAATACCTTTGGGGCGTGCTCAAGCAGTACCTTGCGATTTCGCTGTACAAGGCGGCGCCCAACAGCCTCAAGGGGCAGGTGTACGACGGTGGCGACTGGCAGGGCGCCTCGCTGTCCTGGTGGAAGCGCGAGGACAAGTTCCTCGAGAACTATTTCTCGCTGCTGGCGCTGCCGGGCCTTTCGGACACCAACGCACCGGGGCCGACCTTCACCTTCATGGCCAACAACATCACCCGTGCAGTGCTCAAGCTCGACGAGAGCTGCGTGCCGAACAAGCAGTTGGGCACCTCGGCCCAGGAACTGGAGCAGTTGCACAGCCAGGACACGGTGGAAATCTATGACACCTTCTACTGCGCGATGAATGGCGTGACCCGTTACCTGGACTGGTTCAAGCAGCAGGGCATCTACGACAACACCATGTTCGTGCTGGTGTCCGACCATGGCTGGCCATCGCGCAACCCATTGCTCAAGGACGTTGGCGACGCCGAGCGGCAGGAGTTGTACTCGCAGTTCCAGAACCTGCTGATGATCAAGCCGTTCGCGGCCACCGGGGCGCCAAGGGAGAGTCGCGAATTCATCTCCAATGCCAACGTGCCCGGTATCGTTTGCGAGGTGATCGGCGGCTGCGTGGACCGTGCCACCGGCAAGCACATCAGCAACCAGCCGCTCACCGAGCCGGTGCAGCTGTATGAGACCCCGTGGCAGCCCCAGGGGCAGAACGCCGACTCCTACAAGATCCTCAGTACCTATCAGGTCAAGGACGACGTCTCGGTGCCGGGTAACTGGAGCAAGGTGCAATGACCGGGCTGCTGGACCATGCGGTCACTGTTCCCTATATCGGCCTGTACCTCGACCCGGGCACCGGCAGCCTGCTGTTCTCGCTCATAGCCGGCGTGGTCACCACCGCGTTCTATTCGGTCAAGGGCCTTTACTACCGCTTCGGCGGTGGCGGCAAGGGGGTTGCCGCCACCGCCGAGCGTAGCGTGCAGGAAGCCTGGCCGGTGGTCATCTATTCCGAAGGCCGGCAGTACTACGGCACCTTCCGGCCGCTGCTGGCAGCCCTGGCCAAGGCCAGGATCAGGACCTTGTACCTGAGTTCCGACAGCGAAGACCCTGGGCTGCAGGCGTGGAGCGAGGTAACCGGCTGCTATATCGGCAGTGGGCACAAGGCCTGGGCATTGCTGGCGCGCTTGCGCGCCGACCTGTGCATCTCCACCACCCCGGGGCTGGACGTCATGCAGTTCAAGCGCTCGAAACGGGTGCGCCACTACATGCATCTGGTCCACGCACCGACCGACAAGGCGTTCAACCGGCCTTACTCGTTCGACTACTTCGACTCGGTGGTGATCAACGGCCCGCACCAGGAGCGCACGCTGCGCTACCTGGAGCAATTGCGTGGGTTACCGGCCAAGGACCTGATCATGGGTGGCTGCCTGTACTACGACGATCTGCTCGAGCAGTTGCGCAACCAGACCCCCGAACTGGTCAGCCCCGGCCGGACCGTGCTGCTGGCGCCGACCTGGGGGCGCAACGGCCTGCTGCGTCTGCACGGTAGCAAGTTGCTGAGCGCGCTGACCGCCCAGGACATCAACCTGATCATCCGCCCGCATCCGCAGAGCATGGTGTCCGAGCCCGAGCTGATCCAGGGGTTGCAGGCGTTGTTCCCCAATGGCCCGCGGCTGCAATGGGACTTCTCCTCGACACCGTTCAGCGCCATGGCGCGTAGCGACGTGATGGTCTCGGACATTTCGGGGGTGATCTTCGACTACGCCTTCCTGTTCGAACGCCCGGTGATCACCGTCGGCATCGAGCCGGTGCGTGAAGGCACCGAGGCCAGCGACCTGCCGTACGATCCGTGGGAACTGACCGTGCTCGATGACATCGGCCTGCGCCTGAGCGAGGAGCAGATTCCACGCCTGACCGATTACCTGCCACAGGTGCTCGAGGACAGCCGCTACCCGCGCAACATCCGCCACTTGCGTGAGCAGTACGTGGTTAACTTCGGCCATGCCGTCGGCCCCATCCTGAAGGCTATCGAGCCACTGATCGGGCAGGGCGTCAGCGAGCCGTCGGCTGCTGCGCTGTCGCGGCAGGCGGAGTGAGCATGGCCGGGGTGATCGAAAGCCTGGCCATGCTGTGGCCGGCGCTGGTGCTGGCGGTGACTGCGCACGAAGCGGCCCATGCGCTGGTGGCGACGTTGTTCGGTGACCACCTGGCGCGGGACAACGGACGGCTATCGATCAATCCGCTGCGGCATTGCTCGTGGCTGGGTACGGCACTGGTGCCCTGCGCGGCATTTACCCTGAGTACGCTGGCGCACCTGCCGGGTGCATTGGTTGGCTGGGGCAGGGCGGTACCGTTTGGCTCGCCATTGGCCAGCAGCCGCCTGGGCCTGCTATGCACCGCGTTGGCCGGGCCGCTGGCCAACCTGCTGCTGGCCTCGGCCTGCCTGGCGCTACGCCCGCTTGCCGGGCCTGGCGCCTGGCTGGCGTTTCTCGACACCAGCGCCTCGCTCAACGTGCTCCTGGTCGTGGTCAACCTGCTGCCGGTACGTCCGTTGGATGGGGCTACCTGCATCCAGGCGTTGTGCGCGCAACGCTGGCGGTTGCGCCATGAAAGCCTGCAACCGTACCTGCAGGTGCTGGTGGCTGGCTTGTTGTTTACCGGGCTGCTCGGGCAGTACCTGCTGTGGGCGGCCCGCACGCTGTTGAGTTTACTGCCAGGAAACATTTTGCATGGCTAGTTATGAATGTGAACCAGGAGGCTGCATGGCCAGGAAGGCACTCGAATTTCTTTTGTCGGACGAAGACCGAGCGCAACTGCAGAAGATCGCTCGCTCAGGGTTGATGCCTTATCGGAGCGTCACCCGGGCCTCGATCCTGCTGCTGCTGGACAGCGGCATGACGCCGAAGGAGGTCAGCTTGCGCATGAACGTCACCGCGCCGGTGGTGTTCAAGTGGCGCAGTCGCTACTTGGCCAAGGGCGTGGTTGGCCTGGAAGACTTGCCGCGTGGCGGGGTGCCCAGGGCGCTGGCGCTGGCGGGTTGATTCGAGCAATGCCGGGGCCGCTTCGCGGCCAATTGCCGACAAGCGCGGTTCCCACAGCTACAGCGCAGTCCTGAAGGCGGGGGCTATTGCTGTGGGAGCAACTGTGTTGCCAAACATCTGAAGGCTTGGACGATCCCTGAGGGAACAGGCATGCCCTTGACGCGTGCCTGTAGGAGCGGCTTCAGCCGCGATCACCGGCAAAGCCGGTGCCATCCACCGTGTCGCCTGCTTCGCGGATAAATCCGCTCCTACAGTGACCGCCGTACCTGTAGGAGCTGGCTTGGGCAGGTGTCCGTCGGCAATCGCCTAGAACAGCCCGCCGAGGGAAATCGTCGCACCAGCACCAGCCTGTACCCCGACGTTGAGGCCGGCAGACATGATCACGCCCTTGGCCGAGCGCAGCAGGCGCACGGCACTGTCGTGCGGCAGAAGCAGATTGCCAATCGGCGTCAGCGTAGCAGCCGTCATCGCCAACAGCTTGGCGTCCAGGCCGAACAACATTGCCGAGCCGCTGGCGCCACCCAGCAATCCGACCCCGCCTTCAATGAACACGCAAGGGCCTTCGAAATCCTCGCGAACCAGGCCACGGGCAGCGATCGAGTCGGCCACCAGCACCCGGCCGACGGCGGGGAAGTCCTCGCTGGCGCCCGCCGCTCCGACGCTCTTGCCACGCACATGCAAATTGACCTTGCCAAAGCGCGGCAAGCGCGCGCCAAGGCCGACACCGACACCCAGCGACCCGTAGCGAAACTGTTGGTCGACCCCCTGCGGGTCAGTCAGTGTCAGCGCGCCGCCAGCAGCAGCGGCGAAGACAACGGTCAAGCCGCCTCCGCTGGCGGTCTTGTAGCGCCAGTCGCTGACGCTGACGGGTAGAGGAATGTGCATCTGAACATCCTTATACAGGCCGCGCCGTTCGGCGTCGGCGAATCCACGCGGCCAAGTGGTAGCCGCCTCCAGAGGTGAAAACGAGAGCGAACAGGCCGGCCAGCAGGCTCGCCCCCCATAGCGCACCCCGGTCATCGATGATTGCGCTGGCGGCGGGCGCTTCCGGGCGGTACAGCACGCCCACCTGGTCGCCTACCGCGTAGCCGAAGATCAAACCGCTTTCGGGGTAGCTGGTTACCTTGCCGGTGGCGTCGGTGAAGTCGATTTGGGGATGGCTGCCGCCCGCGTTCAGCGCGCTGACAGTGCCTTGGGCGCGTTGCGCCTGAGCCAGAAAGCCCAGCCGGTCGTCAACCAGCCAAAGTGTGAGATAGAGCAGGCACAGGCCCAGGGGAAGGAAAACCAGGGCGCGGAGCAAGTCGCCCCGGGGTGAGTATGGCGTCTTGGCCATGACAGGTTCCTTGCATCGTCCTTGAAACGGCGGCTATTGCAATTAAATTGCGGCGCGCTGTCAAGTGCAGAGCCAGAGGGCATGGCGACCGGCGGGTATCGACGTGTGACGCCGTTCTGGGCTCCTTTAGTGGCAGGGCGGCCCCGTGATGCTGGGCGCGAGACGGACTACCACTCTAACTAGCTACTTCATATTTGCTCATCGTACGAGCCGATTACTTCAGTCGGGAGAGACGATTCTGCATGTGCCAAGCATCCTGATTGGGCAATCAAGCTCACTGTCCGAAGTGAGATGCTGGAGAGCCTTTCCAGCACTGCTTACCTGCTTTAGAGACGCCAATCGAGAATGTGCCTTGGTTTTGTTGGTTTAGATCTTGGAAAACTTTGCTGGGATGCGTCGGTGAGGAGTTCGCAGATTCCCTGCGACCAGCCTGGGGCTTGGCCACCGCCGTCCGTTTGACTCATAAGTCAACTGCGCAAGAAGTTGCGCAGTTGAATGTGGATAAGTATGTGGATAGTTCCTCGCAGGCCTTAGTAGCCGCCGTTTACAGCCAACTGCGCAACTTTTTGCCAGCACTGCGCAAAAAGTTGCGCAACTTTTGGATAGCAGGTAGCTGAAAAACTATCCAAATGAGTGTTCAGCATTTTTAAACTATTGATTTAAAAGGATAAAAAATATCTGGCACGGGGCTTGTATAAGGAGATGTCCCCCGCCTGGCAATTTCCTGCCACCGGGCGACTTTCTCAAGCATGGAGAGCATCACTCATGGCAACTCCCGCCTACATGGCCGTCACCGGCGAAAAACAAGGCCTGATCACCGCTGGCGCGTTCA
>NZ_JAENHV010000028.1:0-78127 GCF_016620375.1 Pseudomonas sp. LAM2023
TGAAAGCGTTTATTAAGGGTCGTATATGAAGTTTCTATGTCTGGTCGATGTTGCCGTTAGCGAGAAGTAGAAAGCCTTAAAGCGAGCGAAGCAGATTTAAGCGTTTTGTTGAAGGCTGAACGGAGTACAGCAGATGATTAATTCTGAAAACATGCGAGGAGCTATGGCAATGGAGATCCGAGATGCTCGCCGAGTGGCTTCGGAATAGGGCAGTCTAGAAAATACAATGTGGCTATGCAAGAAATGCTGGATTACTCCAAGTGTCAAGGGTGTTTGGTGAAAAAAGATAATGAATGACCAAGAGCTTTCTAGGTGGAAGCAGAAACTACAGTCACTTGATCCTTATGAGTCTGAGGTAGACTGAAGGATTTTTTTCGAACTTCTCGATGAAGTGCAAGGGCGTACCAATAAAGAGGCTGTTGGTGTTCTACTAGATACATTCACTAATGCTGATGATTATGGGGTGCAGGAGAGGGTGTTAGTAGTCTTGGATGGGGCAGATCCTATAGAGTTTGCTAGCGAACTTTCGAAATGTTTTGAAAGGTTTCTGGCTAGATCGAGTGAGAAAGAATGGCCGTTGATTTTGCTTGGGCGGGTTTTTAATACCGGGGATGCCAATTGGGTCGCGCCAATAATTGATGCTGCGCAATCAAATCCAGTCCTACGAAATTTCTTACGGAGTGATGATTTTTTGGCGGAGTACCCGGAGGTTAAGGCAATATTGAATAAGGCGGGAGTATAGTTATGCATGATATCTGCATGCTTAAATATGCGGTTCTAACGTAGTTCGTCGCCCCTCTTTAACGGCAAGAACATATGTCGCTGCTACGTCATCCTCGAACGCATCAGACTGTGGCCGGAGCCTTGCCGGAGGTGAGCAAAATCCGGTTGGTCACAAGGTAGCGTGCTGACATACGCAGTGGCCTCGTGCTGGGCATGACCCTCGACCAGCACGAGCTGCTGGCCTGCGAGCGCGATGACCTGCACCGCGAGATTGTGCGGAGCTGATGCAGGCCCAGAGCTGGGACCCGGCTGGCCGCCTGCAAGAGCAGTTGCTGGGTAGCCACGACGGCAAGTCCACGTTGCTCAAGTGCCAGTACCAGTACGACGCCGTGGGCCAGTTGACCGATATCCACGTCACCCGCCGTGGCCACCTGGCCTATCAGTACGACCCGGTTGGCCGCCTGCTGCAAGCCACCAGCCGTCTCGGCGTCGAAACCTTCGCCTTCGACCCGGCCGGCAACCTGCTGGACGACAAGGCTCAGGAGCTCAATCGCCCGCTGGAAAGCGACCCGCGGCGCAACAAACTGATGGACAACCTGCTGCGTGAATACGCTGGGACCCACTACCGGTACGACGAACGCGGCAACCTGATCCATCGCCTGCACAACGGCGAAAAGGCGCGCCTCAGCTGGGACCTGTTCGACCGTTTGGTGCGCTTCGACGATGACAAGCTCAGCGTGGTGTACAGCTACGACGCTCTGGGCCGCCGTCTGCACAAGCACTCCACCGCGCACCACCAGGATGATCCGCGAGCGGGCAGCGGCTGGAACCAGATGCAGCGGGCCAAGCGCCAGCGCGAACTGGGTTGTGGTTACACCTTGTATGGCTGGGATGGCGATAACCTGGCTTGGGAAAGCTCACCGCCGCAGGGTGAGGGCGAGACCGGGCGCACCGTGCATTACCTGTATGAGCCGGGCAGCTTTGTGCCGGTGGTCCAGGCACAACGAAACAGCCCGATCCGCCTGCTGCGCCAGCCGGACTGGAGCGATCGGGAATACGATTTCGATCAGGACCCGCTGTGGCACACCGAGGTCAAGCCGCAGGCATTCGATGCGATTCTCTGGTATCAGTGTGACCATCTGGGTACGCCGATGGAGCTGACCGACCATAACGGTGAGATGGCATGGACGGCACAGTACAAGGCATGGGGTGAGGTCAAGGAAACCCGCTCGGAGTGGGCCAAGCAAGTCGGCCTGAGCAACCCGATGCGGTTCCAGGGGCAGTACCATGATCATGAGACCGGGCTGCATTACAACCGGTATCGGTACTATGATCCCAGGGTTGGACGGTTCGTAAACCAGGACCCGATTAGCTACGCTGGTGGATTAAATCTTTTCGCTTACGCGCCTAGCCCGGTCAATTGGACCGACCCTTTGGGTTTGACCTCTGATTGGGCGTTAGAGGTGAATATGCCATATGAACGATACCCGGAAGCATCCCAGCATATACTGGACGCTCAGGCTCAAGGGCATCCGAGTATCTTGACATGGGACCCTAAGGATGCACCTAAGCGAAGAAGAGAATCCCAGGGCAATAAGCCGAAAGTCCCAGAAATGGATCTAGATGAATATCCTCCGGCATCAACGCGCGAAGGGGGGAAAGGGGCAAGTATTAGAGCGATTTCGTCTTCCGACAACCGAGGGGCAGGGGCGTTCCTAGGTAATAAGTGTAGGAATCTGAAGCCTGGAGAAAAATTTAAAGTTAACGTGATTAAGGAATGAGATAAAAATTATGAATATTTTGGTTTCGTACAATCAAATCTGTGTGTTTGACTCAAATTTAGATGAGCCGTTCAATGACTGGTCAGATAACCATGTCAAACAGGGTTTTAGTTGGAGAGAGGGGAGCGTTTCTTTCGGAGCGGTTGAAAATGACGATACTGACTTGGAGGTGGTGGTAAGTAGCTTAAATCCAGCGATCGATTCTGCCTCGTTTCGTGCGCTCGCAGTCCCGTTTGTAGTTCCTGAAAGCGGGATGATCACTGTTGGGAGTATTGGCGATGAACATGATGTGGAAATTCCAGCGGGTGTTTACAAGTTAATCTATGAGCTCGGGCGAAAAAAAGGGCAACCATGGTGTCGCCTAACGTTCTGCGTGGCTTCTGATCCAGTCCCAGAAATAATTCTTGCTGATGAGGAAATATCTGACTGTATTGAGTTCGATATGAAAGCACATCCCGCTTGATCCTTCGGGCTGTTCGCGGTGGCGGTCGTAGATGTACGATTCAAGGATGCGAAAGCAAACTTAGGATGGTGTATCAGAGGTGGTTGGGAGGAATTAGCATATCTTGCCGGCTGGCAACAGACACATAGAGACGGGCGTCACGTTGGAGGCCTGGAACTCGCCGCTTTGTGGCGTTCCGGATACGGTTTGAATGGCGATGACATCGTGTTCTTTGCCGAAGATCTGTTCGGTATCCAATTCTGCCTACACGGGAACGAGGTGCTAAGTTTCGACCCCGAGACGGTAAAATTCTCATTCCTTTCTGCCAGACTGGAGGAGTGGGCAGCTAAGATCCTGGCGGATTATGACTATGTGACAGGGTATTCACTGGCCATGCATGGCAAACAGAAAATGGCGCATTGGAGCAAGGCGACAGATTGGCTGACGGTTGTGAATGGAATTGGTCATGCAGAAAAAAGTCTGATTAATGCCGGGGTAACACATGTTGACGCTAGTCGAGGGGGTTGCTTAGCTTGCGAAGCCATGATACGTGAGAGCTCTGTTTCAACAGATACGCAATTCACAGGCAAAAGAAGTAAGAGTAGAAAATGATGAAGATCGATTATGCGCAGTTAAAAATTTGCCGCGGAATGCCATTTCATTATTTTGCTGCTAGGTGCGGAGCGAATCGCTTCTGCATACACTTCATTTGCACAAAAATACGGATTGTTGGATGTTAATGCTGCTGTTATTTCGAAACTTTATGATCTGATGAAATAGCTGATCAGGCTCAGTGTTCTGCCATCTCCACATCGTACTATGTTGCAGTGAAGTATGAGGAAACAGTTATGAGGGCGAGCCGAAGCGGGATAGAGGTTTAGCATATGTAATGCAGCGGCGAAAGATCGCTTCTGCTGTCGTCACTCTAGACTGCAAGGTGCAGACCTTCACAAAAACTCAGCACAAGATAGGAGGGTATTGAGAATGCACGATAAAAAAGTTTTAAATGTATCCTCTCTAAGCCCAGAGGAGAGGTTTGAATTTTTTATCAGAAAAGTTGCGGATTTTGAGGTTGTTTGGGGGTTGTATGATGAGGGCTGGGCCACTGCTGCCCTAGAAGGAAGCGTTGTGGTGCCGTTTTGGCCTGAGGAGGAATTTGCTAAGCGCTGTGCGACGGATGTATGGAGTGATTTCTCGCCGCGAAAAATTTCTATTGATGACTTTTTATATAAGTGGCTTCCAGGTATGCATTCCGACTCTCGATTGTGTCAAGTATTTCCTGTGCCAGGAGATGCGGGAGTGGTAATTTCTCCATCTGCTCTTGAAGTTGCTTTGCGAGAAGAGCTTGAAACATACGAGTAAATATTCTCTTTGGGACACGAGTACCTTCGCCAGGACTAACATGACTGCTATGTGTTCGGCTCGTATTCCGGAGGCCAATGGTTATGAAACAAGTCTGCACTACAATCGATACCGTTGCGATCCGGCCGTTGGCCGTTCTTGCTGATGAGGAGATATCTGGCTGTATTAAGTTCGATATGGAAGCACATCCAGCCTGATTCTTCGGGCTGTTCGCGGTGGCGGTCGTAGATGTGCGATTCAAGGTTGCGAAGGCAAATTTGGCAAAGCAAATAAATGGTTGGAAAAGAAATTTAATGGTTGAGGCTTTATAGGTCGCTCCACTAGTCCTTGTGATAGGTGTATCAGAGGTGGTTAGGAGGGATTAAATGAGCGATTATCTGGTATGGGATATAGATGGCGTGCTTGAAGCATATGCTAATATTCCAGAATGGCATGCTAGCATTGGTAGAGCCCTTGAGAATTTATTCCTCTTTATGGAGAGTAATGGGCTACTGAATTGCCGGGTAAGTGATGAAAACGGCAAGGTGGTAAAACGCATCATTATGAGTAGTGAGATTGCTGCAGAGGGCGACTTGCTATCAAATGGTCGTAACAATGCGGTTGATAAATGGCTACGTTCAAAAGCGAGACTAAAAGATCCAGATGATTTGAAGTCTCTTGAAAAGGCTTTGGCAGATATTCGCGCTAAGAGGTCCTAGTTGCACTACTTCTTGAACTGGCTAACCAATCGGTGTCAGAGCTCATTGGGCCATACATGGAAAACAGAAAATGGCGCATTGGAGCAAGGCAACAGATTACTGCCAAAAGTCCCGTTTGAACTCAAAGATCAGAAATTTCCAAGAACGATCGTGCCCTGAGCTTTGCTGCTGGACGCCTTTTTCAGTTTTCGACACTGATTGCACTGAAGTGGTCAGTCATTGGACACAACTCTAGAGAGTTTGGCTATTGAGCCAAAAGGCCTTACAGAAGCTCAACCGCCGATCTCCCGTACGAATCAACGGCTGATAGTCGTGGCAAGCATAGCCTTGGCCAAGGCGTCCTGTTGCTCTTCGGTTCAATGAGCTCCAAGCTGACCTGACGCTTTGCTGAGAGCATCTGCTACAGCTGCTGGTCAATGCTGTTTTCTACCAGCGGGATTTTCACGATCAACGTCCTGAGCTGGCCGTTCCTGTACGCACGGTCTTCGGCTTGATCTTGCTGCCCAGGTGTCCAGGGAAGGCCCAGGAAGAACACGTAGTTGGCGGCCGTGAGGTTATTTCCAGTCCCAGGACCCGATCAGTTACACCGGTGGTTTGAACCTGTCTGCGTATGCGCCGAACCCTATCGAGTGGGTCGACCCGTTAGGGTTGTGGAAAGGGCAGCCGCGGCAGGCGGGTGGTAGGTTTGGGGCGGGGAAAGATCCATCCAAGCCATGTCCGTGTGAATCGGATGGTACCCATGGGAATAGCCACAATTCGACCAAACCTGCGATTGGCTACACACTGAGACATCGAAAGTCGGGTGAGGTTATGAAGTATGGCGAAACTACAATGGGTAAAAAGCGGTACACGCAAAAATACCTGGACGATAATGGTGTGGAAATGCAAGAGGAAGTATCTGGGAGCAAGAAGGAAATGCACTCTTGGCAGCATAAAAAATCCTTGAGTATAAGGCCGCAAATGGTGGCAAGAGGCCGCCATTAAATAAAAGTGATTACTAGGAGTCACTGATGGATTTTTGGATGTCGAGCGAAAAGCACATTCTAGTAGGTGATTCAGAGAGAGTTGCGCGTAATACAGTCGAGCCTGTTGTCTCTGAGTTGCTCGAAGGTATCGAGCTCTCATGTGGTGCAAAAAAATGGAGTGTCATAACTATAGTTATGCCCGACGAGCGGATTGGTGATTATCCGGAAGTTAAGCGTTACCACAAGGCAAGGCAAGTTGTTGAGCTTCGTGTGCAACTGCCTTTCTATAAGTTTAAAGAGGCAGATAGCTCCCAGCAGATTGGCTTGGTGCTTGATGCATTAATGCGCTCGGTCGACCTGATGAAGGAGATAAAAAGTTTGAAGCTGACCGGTGAAGAATATTCCATGCTTAAAACAATCGTTGAGAAGGCCCGGTTGGAGCTAAAAGTATAGGGCAGAATTATATTGGTCTCCTAGGGGCGTGATTGCTTGCTCCCAGAGGCGGCACTTATTAGCAGACAAGCTGAGCAAGTTGGCCCGAGCAATTCAATCCGCTTTCAGGGGCAGTATCACGACCCTGAGGCTAAGCTGCACTACAACCATAATCGAGACTTTGATCCGAAGGGTGGGCGATTCATCAATTAGAAGTCGATCAATTTCAACGGTGGCTTGAGCCTATTTGCCTGACCTACTTGAGCTGGGAGAGACATGCGGGCGAAATCGAGTCGGTCGTTTGATGCAGGCAGAGGGGTTGCGTTCGCAAACAGGCTATCGCCGTCGACCTGGGTTTTATGGCGGAAAACCAACCGTGGCCTCGCCCAACCACCTTGCTCGGCAGTTCAAGGTCAGCGAGCCGAACAAGGTCTGGGTGACAGATATCACTTACATTCGCACCTATGAAGGATGGCTTTATCTGGCGGTAGTGCTGGATCTCTTCTCACGCCAGGTAATTGGTTGGTCAATGAAGCCAAGGATGTGCAGCGACCTTGCTATCGACGCAATGCTGATGGCCGTGTGGCGACGCAAGCCACAGCAACAAGTGATGATTCATTCAGACCAAGGCAGTCAATTCAGTAGCTCAGATTGGCAAAGCTTCTTGAAGGCCAACAACGTCATTAGCAGTATGAGTCGGCGAGGAAACTGCCACGACAATGCCGTAGCCGAGAGCTTTTTCCAGCTTTTGAAGCGGGAGCGAATACGACGAAAGATCTACGCAACGTGTGACGAAGCCCGAAGTGATATTTTCGATTACATCGAGATGTTCTATAACCCAAAACGTCGACACAGCAGCGCTATGCAGCTGTCTCCCGTAGAATATGAGAAACGCTATTTTCTGAGCTTGGAGAGTGTCTAGGAAACCAGGGGCGATTCATACGTCTCATAGCGACAAACAAGGCGAGTGGAAGGTTGGTATAGGAAAATCTGAGCCAGAACGAAAGAGAAAAATAACAGTAGGGATGAGTGATGCAAAAGTTATCAAAATTGAAAAATAGCTTTTCGTTAAGCGATATCAACTTCGGCGGATTAAGTGCTTCGGTTAATTGGGTAGGGTATTTTGGAAAAAAACATGGTTTCTCGCTTTCGCTGGTAGATGAGGCTGTTTCACTGTTTGAGGGCTTTTTTGGGTCAAGCAATGAAAGAGTTGTGATTCTTACGGCGCTTTCGTTCGACGACGAAAGAGAGAAAGATAAGGAAGTAATCAGAAGGTATCGGCATATTTATGAGAAAATGAAATCTAGGCGATTGCTTTTGCCTATGACTAACGAGTATGAAAGTTTTAGGTTTGGGGAAGCCCCCTTGGCCGCAAGTTCTCTGAGCTTAAGTCTTGATTATGCTGACTTCATTGATCTTTCAAGATTGATGATGTGTTATTCGGGTGTAATTGGATATCAGTGTTTCTATATTGATCCATTTTTAAGTGTTGCAATTTATCCTCATGACGATGTGGGTTATGGTTGTATTGCCTTGAATGGAAACGAGACAGTGTGTCGTGAATTTCTGATACATTGCTCAGAGAGTGATAGCTTTAAAGTTGTCCTGGATTAGTTTCTGTGCGAAAAGAGATGTCGCAAACACCGCATGAAACAATGCCGGCGAGATTTTGGTCGTATAGCTTTTCGCGCGTTTGTCGAAGCGTGTCCCGATACGGTGACTTCCTTTCAGGCCGCCAAACATGGCTCGATGATGTTGCGTTGCCGGTACTTGGATTTATAAAGCAGCTTGGGTAAGCCAGGCTTGGGTTTGCGCTTGCTACTACTGGGACAAGCAATTCCTCTGCTGGAGGGGACTGGGTGAAGCTTTCTGTAGAACTCATCCTCAATGGCAGAAACGAATTAAGCCTGTAGGAGCAGCGCATATTGTGGTGGCGTGGAGGAAAGGAAATACTCTAGCGCCAACTCTTTAATGTGCCTGTTAGGCATGGCTGTATAACCTGAACTTTGACGGTTGTGGTTGGTCTGCCGAGTGAATCGATACGTTTCTGAAACTTTTAGGTTGGGACGGGTTAAGTGAAGAAGACATTCCTTGGTCTGCTGAAGGCCGCTTAACTGCACACATCTGCTACCCCACCCGGTAGCCCGAGCAGGGTGGATTAGGGGGAGTGGCATAGTCTAACCATTTGCCAAGCATGGACGACTGATGGGCAGTCCGCAAACGCCTCAACCCCCCAACCTACTTCAGCGGAACGTAAACATCCGTCTCCCACTGCTCCACCGGTGTATCCGGGTACGCGCTCAAGTAATGAAAGAACAGCGGATGGTCACGCAGCTCTTCATTACTCGACGGCAACCAGTCCCGATACAGCGGATAGATCGTCTCACCGATGTAGTCCGGCGAGCCACGATGGCGAACCACCGCACAGCGCCCCGCCGGTAGGGTCAGCTCTTGCACACCAAAATCATTGGGCAACACGGCCCCGTCTATCTCCCCGCAAATCGCGAAGCGAAAATCCTGCGCCGGGGTGGTGTCCGGGTTGTCGTACGGAATGCCGAAGGTACGGCTGCTGGCCACCGGTGACTGGCCACTCTGCAGACGCCACTGCTGAAAACGCGCGACGCTGTCGCCGAGGCTGGCCGGCGCGCCGCGGTGTTCGAGCGCGGCTACACGGGTTTCGGCAAAGTCCACGATACGTATCTGCACGGTAATACTCCTGGATAACTGGGGAACAACGAATACCGCACTCCAGGTGTGCCAGTTAGGGGCCTTGGCGAATGCGCTCGGCGTCATGCCGAAGGCTCGCCGGAACGCCCTGGCAAAGGCCTCGGGGCTTTCGAACCCGGCCGCCGACGCGGCCTCCAGTACCGAAGCGGCAGGCGAGGCGGCCAGCTGATGGGCCGCGCGCCGCAGCCGCATCAGTTGCACATAGCGCGAGACCGGCACGCCCATGTACGCCGAAAACTGCCGATGAAAGTGGAACGCCGAAAAGTGGGCGATCCGGCTCAAGGCAGCTACCGACAGGTCACCCTCAAGATGGCGGTCGATATAGGCAAGCACGGCCTCGAACCGTTTGGCATAAGCATGGCCGTACGGTTGGTCAGTCAACGCAGGATGTCTCCGGGAAGTGCGGTGGGTGCTAGCATCCGCCGTTTCGCCAGCATCGTGCCTAGCCGTGGTTGCTCTTTTTTAACACCCTCGGGAGTTCACAATGCGCCGATGCGATCCAGCTCTCTTTGCAAGCCGTCGCGATCCAGTGAGGCAAACGGCAAGCTGAAGAATGCTTCGCAACGCTTGCGGATATGCCCCAGGGTAGCGCGGAAGGCGGCGTCGACCAGCGTTTCGTCACCCTGGACCTCGGACGGGTCTTCCAGCCCCCAATGGGCTTTCAGCGCAGCGCCGAAGTATACCGGGCAGGCTTCGCCGGCGGCCTTGTCGCAGACGGTGATGACGATGTCCGGCGGGTTGCCTGCGAAGGCATCGTTGCCCTTGCTGCTGAGGCCCTCGGTGGCTATACCGGCGCGCTGCAGGGTGGTGAGGCTGCGTGGCAATACCTGCCCCCTGGGGAAACTGCCGGCACTGATCGCCTCGAACCCTGCAGGCGCCATATGGTTGAACAGGGCTTCGGAAAGGATGCTGCGGCAACTATTGGCGGTGCACATGAACAGAACTCGCATGGAAACTCCTCGCGTGGGGCGAAATATCAGAGGCTCAGGCGCAATGCCAGCGCCGACAGGGTGATCAGCAGCACGGGCAGGGTCAGCAAAATGCCGACCTTGAAGTAATACCCCCAGGTGATACGCACGCCCTTGCGTTCCAGCACATGCAACCACAACAGCGTGGCGAGGCTGCCGATCGGGGTGATCTTCGGCCCCAGGTCACAGCCGATCACGTTCGCGTAGACCATCGCTTCGCGCACCAGCCCCTCGGCGCCACTGCCCTGGATCGACAGGGCGCCGACCAGCACGCTGGGCATGTTGTTCATCACCGATGACAGCAGTGCCGACAGCAGGCCGGTGCCGATGGCCGCGCCCCATACGCCCTGCTCGGCAAAGCGCTCGAGCAGATGGCTGAGGAAGTCGGTCAGGCCAGCATTCTTCAGGCCGTAGACCACCAGGTACATGCCAAGGGAAAAGATCACTACCTGCCACGGCGCTTCGCGCAGCACGCGGCGGGTGGAGATCCGGTGGCCGCGGGCGGCGACCGCGAACAGCAACGCCGCGCACACGGCCGCGACCGCGCTGATCGGGATACCGAGCGGCTCCAGGGCGAACAGGCCGACCAGCAAGACCAGCAGCGTCCACCAGCCCACCACGAACGTCGCCTGGTCGCGAATCGCCGCGCGCGGCACCTGCAAGGCCTCGACGGTGTACTGCTTCGGCAGGTCGCGACGGAAGTACAGGAACAGCACCAGCAAGGTGGCGGCCACGCTTGCCAGGTTCACTGGCACCATCACCGAGGCGTACTCGGCGAACCCCAGCCCGAAGTAGTCGGCGGAGACGATGTTCACCAAGTTGGACACCACCAGCGGCAGGCTGGCGGTGTCGGCGATGAAGCCCGCAGCCATGACGAATGCCAGCGTGGCTGCCGGCGAGAAGCGCAAGGCCATCAGCATCGACATGACGATGGGGGTGAGGATCAGCGCCGCGCCATCGTTGGCGAACAGTGCCGATACCGCGGCGCCCAGCAGCACGCAGAAGGCGAACAACCGGTAGCCGCTGCCGTTGGCCCAGCGCGCCACGTGCAGCGCCGCCCACTCGAAGAAACCGGCTTCGTCCAGCAGCAGGCTGATGATGATGACGGCGATGAAGGTGGCGGTGGCGTTCCAGACGATGGCCCACACGGTCGGGATGTCGCTCAGCGATACCGCGCCGGCCGCCAGCGCGATCAGCGCACCGAGCGCGGCGCTCCAGCCGACGCCAAGGCCCTTGGGTTGCCAGATGACCAGGATCAGGGTGAACAGGAAAACGGAAGATGCGACTAGCATGGCACGCTCGAAGAAAGTGGTTCAGCAGCAGGAGGTGGTTCGGACAGGGCGACCGTCCATGTTCTGCAGGCGCTCGGTGTTGGCTTGCAGCCATTGGGCATTGGCTTTCAGGGTCAGCTGCAGCAGCTCGACGGCCCAGTCGGGCAGGGCCGGGTTGAGGCGGTAATACACCCATTGGCCTTGGCGGCGGTCCAGCAGCAAGCCACTGCTGCGCAACTGCGCCAGGTGCCGGCTGATCTTCGGCTGGCTGTCGCCCAGGGCGCACATCAACTCGCACACGCAGAGCTCGCCGAGGCTGGCGATCAGCAGGGTGGCACGTGCGCGGGTTTCGTCGGCCAGGCTTTTGAAGAGTTCTGGGGGACTGATCATGCTGGGGCTCGTTACATATGGATAGGCGAATATACGAATTTCCATATGTTATGAGCAAGTACCGCATAGCCAGCGAGCCAGACGGCTTGCCAGCACGACACCAGCGTCATGAAAGCGAGTGGGCTTGACTCGTGAAATTTTTGCTGTATTTTTTCATGAAAAATAACACTGAAAATTTCACGACAGTCCGAATCGATGAAGATGCACGAAGAGGTTGAAGCCCTCGCGATCCTTATTCACGACCTGCGCAAATTCAAGAACCTGACCCTGGGCGAACTGGCCGCGCGCATCAACCGCTCGGTGGGCTTCCTGTCCCAGGTCGAGCGTGGGGTTTCGCGCCCGAGCGTGGCCGACCTCACCGCTATCAGCGAAGCGCTCGGCGTCTCCACCGCGTACTTCTACAACCTGAGCAAGCCCCGTGGCATCAGCTGGGTCACGCGCCCTCACGAACGGCGCACGCTGTACCTGGAATCGGGCATCACCGATGTATTGGCTTCGCCGAGCATCACCGGTGCCTTTGCCATGCTCGACAGCTGTCTCGAGCCAGGCGCCTGCAGTGGCGAGCCGTACCTGACCGACCGTTCCGAGCAGGGCTGTTTCGTGCTCGAAGGCGAACTCACGGTATGGCTGGACGACGGCGATGCCGTGACCCTGCAGGCCAACGACTGCTTCCAGCTGCAACCCCATGCGCAATTCCGTTACGCCAACCTGACGGAAACCACCACCCGTGTGCTCTGGGTCTTCAACTGAATTCGTTCACCTCACAAGGACAAGAAGATGAGTGTCATCTTTCCGGATCTGCTGGCAGAAGTGCGCGCGTTCCGCGCCAAGTATCCAGAAATACGTTATGTCGACCTGATTGCGCTGGATATCCCCGGGCACTTCTACGGCAAGCGCTACCCCATGGACATGTTGGAGAAGGTGGCCGCCGGCATGCCGTTGAAACTGCCGCAGAACTGCGTGTTGCTGGGCACCCAGGGTGGCCTGTACCCGATCGGTGACTACTGCTTCGCCGATGGCGACCCGGATGCCGTCCGGCGCCTGGTGCCGGGTACCCTGAAGCCGGTGCGTTGGGAGCAGCAAGTGATCGCGCAGATGCTGATCACCTCCGATGGCACCGCCCAGCCGATCGAATTCGAGCCCCGTGAGGTGCTGGCCCGCGTGCTGCAGCGTCTGGCCGGGCGCGGCATTCATCCGGTGGTGGCCTTCGAGCTGGAGTTCTACCTGTTCGACCGCCAGCTGGCCAACGGCCTGCCGCAGTACCCGCGCGACACGGCAAGCGGCGACCCGGACGACCAGCCGAACATGCACATCGAGCGGCTGTCGCGCTTTGCCTCGGTGCTGCACGAGATGGTCGACGTTGCCAACGAGCAAGGCGTGCCGGCGAACGTGATTACCGCCGAGTTGGGCCCGGGCCAGTTCGAGATCAACTTCTCCCACAGCGACGATGCCCTGAGCGCAGCCGACTGGTCGGCACTGTTCTGCCGCAGCACGCGTGGTGTGGCAATGAAACATGGCTATCGGGCCAGCTTCATGAGCAAGCCGTACCTGGACGCGCCGGGTAGCGGCATGCATGTGCACGTCAGCCTGTACGACGGCGCCGGCAACAACATCCTGGCGGGCGCCGAGCAGCGCAAGCTGCGCCACGCCGTGGCAGGCTGCCTGGAGCTGCTGCCGCACTGCATGCCGATCTTCGCCCCCAACCACAATGCCTACCGCCGCTACGGCGCGATGGTCAATGCGGCGAGCAAGGCCAGCTGGGGTTTCGAAGATCGCGATGCGTGCATTCGCATCCCCGAGTCCGACCCGCGCAACCTGCGCATCGAACACCGCCTTGCCGGCGCCGACGCCAACCCGTACCTGGTGCTGGCCGCCATTCTGACCGGCATGGAGCATGGCCTGGACCAGGGCCTCGAGCCCATCGCCCCGCTGAACGACAACCGCCAGAGCGGCATTGATTTCCCCAAGGAGGCGTTCAGTGCCCTGGCCGCCATGCGCCACCACCCGGTGGTCAACCAAGGCCTGGGCAGTGAGTTCGTGATGGTCTATTGCGAAAACAAGTACCAGGAGCAACAGGACTTCATGCGCCACATCGATGCCCGCGAATACCGCTGGTTCCTGTAGCGACCTGGGCTCCCCCCGAGCCTTCTCTTTCTAGCGTTGCAATACAACGCGCAACATGGATTTGCCGGAGGAAGATATGCCACGTGTGCCCGTGATCGGCATTACTGCATGCACCCGCGTGATCGAGCAGCATGCCACCCAGACCATCAGCGAGAAGTACGCACGCGCGGCGGCCCAGGCGGCATGCGGGTTGCCGATCGTGATTCCCAGCCTCGCCGAGCTGATGGACAGCGCCGATATCCTCGACGTGGTGGATGGGCTGATTTTCACTGGTTCGCCGTCCAACATCGAACCGTTCCACTATCACGGCCCGGCCAGTGCTGCCGGCACTCACCATGATCCGCTGCGGGATGCCACCACCTTGCCGCTGATGCGTGCGGCCATTGCTGCTGGTGTGCCGGTGCTCGGCATCTGCCGCGGCTTTCAGGAAATGAACGTGGCGCTGGGCGGCAGCCTGCACCAGAACGTTCACGAGACCGGGCTGTTCATGGACCACCGCGAAGGCAAGGGCGAGCCCATCGAGCAGCAGTATGGCCCGCGCCACGCGCTGCATATCGAACCCGGCGGCATGCTCGAGCGCATGGGGTTGCCGGCGCTCATCGAGGTCAACTCCATCCACGGCCAGGGCATCGATGTGCTGGCTCCAGGGCTGCGGGTGGAAGCGCTGGCACCCGATGGCCTGGTCGAAGCGATATCGGTGGAGCACAGCAAGGGGTTTGCCCTAGCCGTGCAATGGCACCCGGAGTTCCAGGTCATGCACAACCCGCACTACCTGACCATCTTCCAGACCTTCGGCAAGGCCTGCCGGCAACGTTCGGTACTGCGCCAGAAGCTGATGCTGTCCGCCTGAACACCACCGTTCGCAACTTACAAAAATACGGCGCGGCCCGGCTGCGCAAGCAGATGGAGTGAAAGCAATGAGTGAACAGAATCCCCAAACCCTGGCCTGGCAGGCGATGAGCCGCGACCATCACCTGGCGCCGTTCAGCGATGTGAAGCAACTGGCCGAGAAGGGCCCGCGCATCATCACCTCGGCCAAGGGTGTGTACCTGTGGGACAGCGAAGGCAACCAGATACTCGATGGCATGGCCGGCCTGTGGTGCGTGGCGGTCGGCTATGGCCGTGATGAGCTGGCCGAAGTCGCCAGCCGGCAGATGAAGCAGTTGCCGTATTACAACCTGTTCTTCCAGACCGCGCACCCGCCAGCGCTGGAACTGGCCAAGGCGATCGCCGATGTCGCCCCAGCCGGTATGAACCACGTGTTCTTCACCGGCTCCGGCTCTGAAGGCAACGACACCGTGCTGCGCATGGTCCGTCATTACTGGGCGATCAAGGGCCAGAAGCAGAAGAAGGTGATCATCGGCCGCATCAACGGCTACCACGGCTCCACCGTGGCCGGCGCAGGCCTGGGGGGCATGAGCGGCATGCACCAGCAGGGTGGGCTGATCCCGGATATCGTGCATATCCCGCAGCCGTACTGGTATGGCGAAGGCGGCGACATGACCGAGGCCGAGTTTGGCGTGTGGGCGGCCGAGCAGCTGGAGAAGAAGATCCTCGAGGTTGGCGTCGACAACGTCGCTGCCTTCATCGCCGAACCGATCCAGGGCGCCGGTGGCGTGATCATTCCGCCGCAGACCTACTGGCCGAAGGTCAAGGAAATCCTCACCCGGTACGACATCCTGTTCGTCGCCGACGAGGTGATCTGCGGCTTCGGCCGAACCGGTGAGTGGTTCGGCAGCGACTATTACGGCCTCAAGCCCGACCTGATGACCATCGCCAAGGGCCTCACCTCCGGCTACATCCCCATGGGCGGTGTGATCGTGCGTGATGAAGTGGCCAAGGTGATCAGCGAAGGCGGCGACTTCAACCACGGCTTCACCTATTCCGGCCACCCGGTGGCGGCCGCGGTAGCCCTGGAGAACCTGCGCATCCTGCGCGATGAGCAGATCATCGAGCAGGTGCGCAAGCAGACCGCGCCTTACCTGCAGCAGCGCTTGCGCGAGCTGGCCGACCACCCGCTGGTGGGCGAGGTGCGCGGCCTGGGCATGCTCGGTGCGATCGAGCTGGTGCAGGACAAGGCCACCCGCGCCCGTTACCAGGGCAAAGGGGTCGGCATGATCTGTCGCCAGCACTGTTTCGACAATGGCCTGATCATGCGTGCCGTCGGCGATACCATGATCATCGCGCCACCGCTGGTGATCAGCATCGCGGAAATCGACGAACTGGTGGAAAAGGCCCGCAAGTGCCTGGACCTGACCTACGAGGCTGTTCGTTAAGCGCCAGCCAGTGTCATCCGGGGCCGCAAGGCGGCCCCGATCTGCCCACTTGAAACCTTGCTTTGTGCAATGAATCCTGTACTTTTCAGGGCATCAATTTCCCTGTCCGATAGTCGCGATTCAACATGAAAGTGCACGAAGAGATCGAAGGCCTGGCCGTACTGATTCGCGACCTGCGCAAGTTCAAGGGCCTGACCCTGGGTGAACTGGCCCAGCGCATCGGCCGTTCGGTGGGTTTTCTTTCCCAGGTCGAGCGCGGCGTCTCGCGGCCAACCGTGGCCGACCTCACGGCCATCAGCGAAGAACTCGGTGTCTCCACCGCCTATTTCTACAAGCTGGACAAGCCGCGCGAACTCGACTGGGTCACCCGGCCACACGAGCGCCGTACGCTACACCTGGCCGGCGGCATCACCGATGTGCTGGCATCGCCCACCATATCGGGGGCGTTCTCCATGCTCGACAGCCACCTGGAGCCGGGCGCCAGCAGCGGCGAGGAGTACCTCGACGACAGCTCGGAACAGGGCTGCTTCGTGCTGGAAGGCGAACTGACCGTCTGGCTGGATGGCGGTGAGCCGGTAACGCTGCGCGCCAGTGACAGCTTTCAGCTGCAACCGCATGCCAGTTTTCGTTACGCCAACCTGACCGACAAGCCCACCCGGGTGCTCTGGGTGTTCAGCTGAGTCGATAGCACTCAAGGCCTGTAACAGTTATTAACGCGCCTGGTCATCAGGCGCAGGATCATGCGGCTGTCAGGAAGACTGCCAGCACGCCAGGAAGGATCCCTCACATGCCATACCGACTTGTCATTTTCGATTTTGACGGCACGCTCGCTGATTCATTTCCATTCTTCGTTGCGGTGTTCGACCAGCTTGCCGACAAGCATGCCTTCAATCGCATTCACCCGGAAGAACTGGACGGGTTACGCAAGCTGGGGGCCCGGGAAATCATGTCGCATATCGGCATGCCGCGCTGGAAATTGCCGTTGGTAGCGCGAACCTTCATGGGCCTGATGAAGAAACATCGTGGCTCGATCGCGCTGTTCCAGGACATCGCCGATACGTTGCGCCATCTTGATGAGCAGGGGTTGATCCTGGCGGTGGTATCTTCCAATTCCAGGGACAATGTCACGCAAGTGCTGGGCCCCAGCTGTCGCCATATCCGCGCCTTCGAGTGCGGGGTTTCCATTTTCGGCAAGGCGTCGCGCTTGCGTCGGGTCATGCGCAAGTTCGGCGTGGCACCAGAGCAGGTCATCTATATCGGTGACCAACCTACCGATGGTGAAGCCGCCGCAACGGCCGGTATCGCCTTCGGCGCGGTTGCCTGGGGCTATGGAACCCATGAAGCATTCGGCACGCTTCACGACCATGAGTGGTTTGCCGAGGTAGGCGAATTACGCCGCCTGGCAGCAAGCCCTGTCTCTTCAGCAACTGGCTGTTTCACGCCACCTCAGGCACATGAAAAGGAAGTCTGAAAATGCAAACGGATGTACGTTGTACTTCGCTGGACGAAGTCCGTCAGCGTATCGATGAGATCGATCGCAGTCTCGTTACGCTTCTCGCCAAACGCGGGCAGCTTGTGACCCAAGCGGCCCGCTTCAAGAAAACCACCGACGATGTGCGCGCACCTGCGCGGGTCGAACAGGTCATCCGCAAGGTGCGTGACCTGGCTGACGAAACCGGTGCCTCGGCTGAAGTCGTGGAGCAGGTCTACCGGGCGATGATCTCGGCTTTCGTCGCTGAAGAGCTGGCCACCCATGCGCAGCTGGCCAAGCAGCCTTCAGCGTCTTGAAGACAATGCGGGGCTCATCCGGAGCCTCGCGGTTTATCGCTGGCTCAAGGCCGCAATCGAAGCGCCGGAGGCGACGAAGGTGAGCCCTGCGCCCACGTTCAGACCATTCACCAGCCGCGGCCGTTGGTACAGATAGCGGGAAAGCACCGTGGCGAAAACGCCCATCAAGGCAAACCCCAAGGCTGTGAGTACTGCAAACCACACGCCGTAAACCACCATCTGCACGCTGACCGAGCCGCGTGCCGGGTCGACGAACTGCGGAATGAACGCCAACACGAACAAGCCTGGCTTCGGGTTCAGTGCTGCCGAAAGCAGGCCAGTCAGGAAGATGTTCGGCAGTGACTGTCGGGATGCCGGCTGGAAGCTGATCAGGCTGCGAGTACGCAAGACCTTGATGCCGAGCCAGAGCAGATAGCCGGCACCGATGAGTTTGATGACCCAGAATGCGACCACTGAGGTTTGCATCAGCAGGGTCAACCCTAACGCAGCGGCTGCGACGTGGAACAGAATGCCTGCGCCTGACGCCAGGCCGGACACGGCCGCGGCGGTCTTGCCCTGGCTCAGGCCACGGCCGATGGCCAGCAGGTTGTCGGGGCCAGGCGCCAGAACCAGCAACACACAGGCGGCGGTATAGGCAAACCAGACACTCATGGGAAACATGGCTCTCTCCTTAAGCCTCATGGAGTTGCCATCCTGACGGTGACCGATGCCGATGGCAAGGGCGCAACGAGCAACAGCATGACCGAGCCTTGGGGGGCACTGGCAGGCCAGGCGCCGAGCCGCAGCCAGGCCTGGGCATCCATGCAAAAAGTGGTAACGCAATGGCCGACGTGTCCCCTAATATGAAGCGCTTTCGCACGAAGCGAAATCGATCACTGGCAAAGGAATGCAGCACCATGAACAACACCAACCGCGCCCTGCTGGGCTCAGGGCTATTGATTCCAATCTGGCTCCTGCTTGGCGTATCACTGACCTCGCTTGGCTATCCGGGCTACAGCCACCTCGATCAGGCGATGAGCCAGTTAGGGGCGACAGGCGCCCCGACTCATGCGTATTCCGCGTGGGTGAACAATTTCCCTCTGGGGCTGCTGTTCGCGCTTTTCGCGTTGGGTGTGGCGCGCCGTTTCGCCGGTTCGCGCCTGGCCCTGTTCAGCGCTGCGTTGATATTGCTTCACGGCCTGGCCAGTTTCGCCACGGGCCTGTTCGCCTGTGACGAGGGCTGCGTACCGGCACAGCCTTCCATTTCCCAGCACATCCACAATGCGGCAGGCCTGGTCATGTTCCTGTCGTTGACGCTGGCGAGCGCGCTGTGGTGTTGGCTGGGCAAGCGATTGCTCTGCTCGTCGGTGTTCGCAGGCTTCTCTGCGCTTTGTCTGGTCCTGGCAATCGCCACTGTGGCGATGATGGGCAAAGCCATGGCAGACGGGCACGGGTTTGGCTTGTATCAGCGACTCAATTACGGCGTGTCCGTGGTCTGGGTCGCTGCGCTGGCATGGGCTGCGCTGCGTGGCAACCAGACACAGTCCGCAGCGCTGCTCCAGCGGTAGCTGTGAGCGCCTGCCGGCCCTGCATGGACAAGGCAGTGGGCTGACGCCGGGGCCGGGCGGTTTGGCACCCTGCCAGTATTGTCTGATCAGTGCACAGGGTTTAGCTTGCAGGGCTCATTTCAAGGAAGATTTGCCAATGAAACGGACCCTGCCGCTGTTATTCGCCTGCGCTCTTTTCCCCCTGCAAGCCTGGTCGGCACTGGAAGTCGGCCAGTTCACCCTGGGCATGCCCAAGCCCCAGACCATGGCCATCCTGCAACAGCAGTTCAGCGAGGTCGAGCAGGTGACGGGCTATCACTATCAGGTACCCACCGAGTTCGTTCAGGGGCGTAACCCGAAGGGTGATTTCAACCTTGGCGGTATTCCCATCACGCAGGTAAAGGCAACCTTCAACGAGACCGACCAGCTTCGTCAGGTGGAGCTGCGCCTGGCCAGCACCGACGAGGCGCAGGTGCAGCAACTGTTGCCGATGGCCCGGCAGGCCAAGCCGGTGCCCAACAGCGGCGGCCGGCTCGAGGCGTTTTCTGCCGACGGTGAACTGGTGTACTGGGTGTCCAAGGATCGGGGCTGGACGGTGGTGACCATCGCCGACCAGGCCAGCTCGGAACAGAACATCAAGGCGCGGGCCAAGAGCGATGAACGCTTCGCCCAGCCGAACCGCAAGTTCGACAAGCTGATCGAGACGGCCGAGGCGGCACAAGGGAAGCACTGATCACCAGGCAGGTCGTGTAGGAGCGGCCTTGTGTCGCGAACGGGGCGCGAAGCGGCCCCAGCACTATTTGTCCTGATGCAATTGTCCCGGGGCAGCGCCGCAGCCCGATCGCGACACCAGGCCGCGCCGACAAGACCGCCAGTGCAGCCCTGACAGCAGTGCGAACCCCGCGTCGGTTTCAGGATGCGCCTGGTCGTTCGCACGCAACCCTCCGGCGCCACAAGTGCCATGCTTGCAGGATGCCTCGGACCAGTACGCGCAGACGTGCGGCCGCAGGCAAGGAGGCCGCTGGTACCACGCAACCGTGACGTGGCCAGCGTGCCGCAGCAGAACACGCCGGATACCTGCCCATACAAACCTTCAGGCGGGTCCGTGATGCCGAGGTCCGCTGTATGCCTGAAGATTTGCTCCACCTGCCCGCGATCCACGACATCCTGGCCCGCGACAAGGATACCCCCGGCGCCCTGTTGCCGATCCTGCACGCCATCCAGCACGCCATCGGCTACGTCCCCGATGCCGCTGTCCCCGAAATTGCTCATGCCCTGAACCTCAGCCTGGCCGAGGTCCGCGGGGTGATCAGCTTCTACCACGATTTCCGTACCACGCCGCCGGCACGCCATACCCTGCGCCTGTGTCGCGCCGAGTCGTGCCAGAGCCGTGGCGCCGAGGCGCTGGCCGCGCAGCTGCGCGAGCAGCTGGCGCTGGACGACCATGGCACCAGCGCCGACGGCGCCATCAGCCTGCGCCCGGTCTATTGCCTGGGCGCCTGCGCCTGCTCGCCGGCGCTGGAGCTGGATGGCCAGGTACATGCGCGCCTCACCCCTGAACGCCTGCGGGCGTTGGTCGACGCCTGCCGGGAGGACGCCGCATGCTGAAGCTCTATATCCCCTGCGATTCGGTAGCCCGTGCGGTGGGTGCCGACCAGGTCGTCGATGCCTTGCAGCGCGAGGCCGAACGCCGCCAATTGGCCTTGGATATCCAGCGCACCAGCTCACGCGGGCTCTACTGGCTGGAGCCGCTGCTGGAGTGCGACAGCGCGCAAGGGCGCCTGGGTTTCGGCCCGCTCACCCCTGAAGACGTGCCGGCCTTGCTCGATGCCCTGGCTGCCGAACCCGCAGGCCACGCGCTGGCGCTGGGGCCGGTCGAACAAATCCCTTATCTCCAGACCCAGCAGCGCCTGCTGTTCGCCCGTGCCGGCATCACCCGGCCCTTGTCGCTGGACGATTACCGTGCCCATGGCGGTTTCGCCGGCCTTGAAGCGGCTGTGGCGCTGGGCGGTGCCGATGTGGTCGCCGCCGTGCTCGATTCCGGCTTGCGTGGCCGCGGTGGCGCGGCCTTCCCGGCGGGCATCAAGTGGCGCACCGTGCGTGACGCCGGGGCAGGGCAGAAGTACGTGGTGTGCAATGCCGACGAAGGCGACTCGGGGACCTTCGCCGACCGCATGCTGATGGAAGGCGACCCGTTCCTGCTGATCGAAGGGATGATCATCGCCGGCCTCGCCGTGGGCGCCGACAAGGGCTACATCTACGTGCGCTCGGAATACCCCGACGCGATCCGCGTGCTCGACCAGGCCTTCGCCATCGCCCGGGATGCCGGCTACCTCGGCAGCGACGTGGCCGGCAGCGGCCAGGCTTTCGACCTGGAAGTGCGGGTCGGCGCCGGTGCCTATATCTGCGGTGAAGAAACCGCACTGCTCGAGTCTATCGAAGGCAAGCGCGGCATCGTCCGGGCCAAGCCACCGCTGCCCGCGCTGCAAGGCCTGTTCGGCCTGCCGACGCTGGTGCACAACGTACTGACCCTGGCCTCGGTGCCGGTCATCCTGGCCAAGGGCGCGGGGTTCTACCGTGATTTCGGCATGGGCCGCTCCTTGGGCACCATGCCGTTCCAGCTGGCCGGCAACATCCGCCACGGCGGCCTGGTCGAGCGCGCCTTCGGCCTGACCCTGCGCGAGCTGGTGGAAGGCTACGGCGGCGGCACGGCCAGTGGGCGGCCGCTGAAGGCGGCCCAAGTGGGTGGGCCGCTCGGCGCCTGGGTGCCGCCCAGCCATTTCGATACGCCGCTGGACTATGAAGCCTTCGCGGCCATGGGCGCGATGCTCGGCCATGGTGGTGTGGTCGTGGCCGACGACACCCTGAACATGGCCAGCATGGCGCGCTTTGCCCTGCAATTCTGCGCCGAGGAATCCTGCGGCAAATGCACCCCGTGCCGCATCGGCTCGACCCGCGGCATGGAAGTGGTCGACCGGCTGATCGCCACCAGCGACCTGACCGAGCGCCATGACCAGGCCCTGTTGCTGCGCGACCTGTGCGACACCATGCAGTACGGCTCGCTGTGCGCCATGGGCGGCATGACCGCCTACCCGGTGGCCAGCGCCCTGAAGTACTTCCCCGCCGATTTCGGGCTGACCCACACGGAGGCCGCGCAGTGATCAATTTCTTCGACCCCGCTTCTGATAAAAGCAGCGACCTCGGCACCCCAGCGCGTGACAGCGAGGTGCAGGTCAGCCTGAGTATCGATGGCCGCTCCGTCACCGTGCCCGCCGGCACCTCGGTGATGCGTGCCGCCGCCATGCTTGGCACCAGCATCCCCAGACTGTGCGCCACCGACAGCCTCGAAGCCTTTGGTTCGTGCCGCATGTGCATGGTGGAAATCGAAGGCATGCGCGGCTACCCGGCGTCCTGCACCACGCCGGTCAGCGAAGGCATGGTGGTGCGCACCGAAACCCCGCGCCTGGCCGGTTTGCGCCGCAACGTCATGGAACTGTACATCTCCGACCACCCGCTGGACTGCCTGACCTGTTCCGCCAACGGCAACTGCGAGCTGCAGACCGTGGCCGGCCAGGTCGGCCTGCGCGAGGTGCGCTATGGCTACGACGGGGCCAACCACTTGGCCGAGAAGAAAGACGTATCCAACCCGTATTTCGACTACGAGCCGAGCAAGTGCATCGTCTGCAGCCGCTGCGTGCGCGCCTGCGAGGACATCCAGGGTACCTTCGCCCTGACCATCACCGGCCGCGGCTTCGAATCGCGGGTAGCGGCGGCGGGAGGGGACAACTTCCTCGCCTCCGAATGCGTCTCGTGCGGTGCCTGTGTGCAGGCCTGCCCGACCGCGACCCTGACCGAAAAGAGCCTGGTGCAGCTGGGCCAGCCCGAGCGCGCAGTCATCACCACCTGCGCCTACTGTGGCGTTGGCTGCTCGTTCCGCGCCGAAATGAAAGGTGACCAGCTGGTGCGCATGGTCCCGGACAAGAACGGCGGCGCCAACCACGGCCATGCCTGCGTCAAGGGCCGTTTCGCCTGGGGCTACGCCACCCACCCGGACCGCATCACCAAGCCGATGATCCGCAAGCGCCTGGAAGACCCTTGGCAGGAAGTCAGCTGGGACGAGGCGGTCAACTATGCAGCCAGCGAGTTCCGCCGCATCCAGCTCAAGTACGGGCGCGACTCGATTGGCGGCATCACCTCCAGCCGTTGCACCAACGAAGAAGCCTACCTGGTACAGAAACTGGTGCGCACCGCGTTCGGCAACAACAACGTCGACACCTGCGCGCGGGTGTGCCATTCGCCCACCGGCTATGGCCTCAAGCAAACCCTGGGTGAGTCTGCCGGTACGCAAAGCTTCGATTCGGTGATGCAGGCCGACGTGGTGCTGGTGATCGGTGCCAACCCCACCGACGCGCACCCGGTGTTCGGTTCGCAGCTCAAGCGGCGCCTGCGCCAGGGCGCACGGCTGATCGTCATCGACCCACGCCGCATCGACCTGGTCGATTCGCCGCATGCCCGCGCCGAGCTGCACCTGCAACTGCGCCCGGGCACCAACGTGGCCATGCTCAATGCCCTGGCCCACGTGATCGTCACTGAAGGCCTGCTGGCTCAGGACTTCATCGACGCGCGCTGCGAGACTGCGGAATTCAACCGCTGGCGCGACTTTGTCAGCCTGGCGGACAACGCCCCCGAAGTGCTCGGCCCGGTCTGTGGCGTGCCGGCCGACCAGATCCGCGCTGCCGCCCGGCTCTACGCCACCGGCGGCAACGCAGCCATCTACTACGGCCTGGGCGTGACCGAGCACAGCCAGGGCAGTACCGCAGTGATGGGCATCGCCAACCTGGCCATGGCCACCGGCAACATCGGCCGTGAAGGGGTAGGGGTGAACCCGCTGCGCGGGCAGAACAACGTGCAGGGGTCCTGCGACATGGGCTCGTTCCCCCACGAACTGCCCGGTTACCGGCACATTTCCAACGAGGGCGTACGCGCCGAGTTCGAGCGTGCCTGGGGTGTGACCCTGCAGCCTGACCCGGGCCTGCGTATTCCCAACATGTTCGAGGCGGCGCTGGACGGCAGTTTCAAGGCGCTGTACTGCCAGGGCGAGGACATTGCCCAGAGCGACCCCAACACCCAGCACGTCACTGCGGCCTTGCTGGCCATGGAGTGCGTGGTGGTGCAGGACATCTTCCTCAACGAAACCGCCAAGTTTGCCCATGTGTTCCTGCCGGGCAGCTCGTTCCTGGAAAAGGACGGCACCTTTACCAACGCCGAGCGGCGCATTTCACGGGTGCGCAAGGTCATGGAGCCGCTGGCCGGCAAGGCCGACTGGGAGGCGACCATTGCCCTGGCCAACGCCCTGGGCTACCCGATGAACTACCGTCACCCGTCCGAGATCATGGACGAGATCGCCCGCCTGACGCCGACCTTCCACCGCGTCAGCTATGCCGAGATCGACCGCCACGGCAGCCTGCAGTGGCCGTGCAACGACGCCGCGCCTGACGGCACGCCGACCATGCACATCGACCAGTTCGTGCGCGGCAAGGGCCGCTTCATGCTCACCGGCTACGTCGCCACCGACGAGAAGGTCAACAACCGCTATCCGTTGTTGCTGACCACCGGGCGTATCCTCAGCCAGTACAACGTCGGCGCCCAGACCCGACGCACCGCCAACGTCGCCTGGCATGACGCCGACCGCCTGGAAATCCACCCGACCGACGCCGAAAGCCGGGGTATCCACGACGGTGACTGGGTCGGTATCGGCAGCCGTGCCGGGCAGACCGTGCTGCGTGCCAAAGTCAGCACGCGAGTGGCGCCGGGCGTGGTGTACACCACGTTCCACTTCCCCGAGTCTGGGGCCAACGTGATCACCACCGACAACTCCGACTGGGCCACCAACTGCCCCGAGTACAAGGTGACGGCAGTGGAGGTGGTGAAAGTGTTCCAGCCTTCGCAGTGGCAGAAGCGTTACCAGGACTTCAGTGAGGAACAGCAGCGGTTGCTGCAGGAGCGCCGTAGCGCAGAGAAGGCCGAGGTGCGCCGATGAGTGCCGACAACCTGGTCAAGATGGCTAACCAGATTGCCCACTACTTCGACAGCGAGCCGGACCACACGCTGGCGGTGCAAGGGATCCGCAACCACCTGCAAAGCTTCTGGACGCCGGCGATGCGCCGGCAATTGACGGAATGGAGTGAGGCCCACCCGGGGGAGGGGCTTGACCCGAAGGTGCGGGAGGCGTTGAGCTAGCCACCGGGGCTGCTCTGCAGCCCGTCGCCGGCAAGCCAGCTCCCACAGGTGCTGCGAATGACGCGAGGTCAGCGCAGTCGCTGTGGGAGCTGGCTTGCCGGCGATAGGGCCCCGACAGGCCGGATTCAACCGCGGGCCAGTTCCGCCAGGTGGGCAATGGCCTCTTCGCTCTTGAGCACCAGTACATCCCCCACCAGCGCATCCAGCACCACCTCCGAGGTATTGCCGATCAGCGCCCCGGAAATCCCCGTGCGGCACACCGTACCGATCACCGTCACCACCGCATCGAGCTTCTGCTCGGTGTGCGGGATCAGCACATCGGCCGGCCCTTCGGCCACGTGCAGGCGCTCCTCGCTGATGTCGTACTCGGCCTGGAACGCCTTGCACGCCTCGCGATAACGCTTTTCGATGGTCTCGCTCAACTGGTACACCGGGTCCGATGCCGACAGCATCGGCGATGGATGGGCGCTGATCACATGCAGCTCGCCCTTGGCCAGCTCGGCAATCCCGAAGCCATGGTCGATGATGCTTGCATGCAGGCGCCGGTGGTCTTCATCCTGGTTGCCCACGTCGACGGCGGCGAGGATCTTGCCGCCGGTCCACGGCCGTTCGCTCTTGACCATCAGCACGGCGCTCGGGCACTGGCGCAGCAGCTTCCAGTCGCTGGGGGTGAGCAGGGCCTTTTTCAGCGGGTTGTCCGGGCGGTGTTCCTTGATCACCAGCTCACAGCCTTCGGCCTGCTGCACATCGATGATCGACTCGTGCAAGGTGTCATGCCAAGCCTGCTCATGGGTGACCTTGTCGTAGCCGTCATCGTGCAGCTGGCTGCTCAGCAGGCTCAGCAGTGCGCTGTGGTCATGCTTCTTGTCGCACATCAGCAGGTGCAGGCGCGCGCCAGTGAGGCTGGCAATCAGCTTGGCCCGGGTCAGGGCCCGGCTGTGGGCATGCGCGGGGTCGAGGACGACGAGGATGCTGCGGACGGCTTGCATGGGCGTTAGCTCCGTTCAAAGGTGGCGACCAATGCCTGACTATAGTCGGCGCTTCCCCCACAGGCGCTTGATACACATCAAGCATAGTCACTGGCGTCGCCCGTCGCCGCCGGTATAATCGCCAACCCTGCCTGGCCTTGTGGTTGCACGCTCATGTCCCTGATCCCCGAAATCGACGCCTTTCTTGGTTGCCCGACGCCAGATGCCTGGATCGCAGCGGCGCTGGCCGACCAGGAAACCCTGCTGATCGACCACAAGAATTGCGAATTCAAGGCCGCCAGCACCGCGTTGAGCCTGATCGCCAAGTACAACACGCACCTCGACCTGATCAACATGATGTCGCGCCTAGCCCGCGAGGAGCTGGTGCACCACGAGCAGGTGCTGCGCCTGATGAAACGTCGTGGCGTGCCACTGCGCCCGGTGTCGGCGGGGCGCTATGCGTCGGGGCTGCGGCGGCTGGTGCGTGCCCACGAGCCGGTCAAGCTGGTGGATACGCTGGTGGTGGGGGCGTTCATCGAGGCGCGCAGCTGCGAGCGTTTTGCCGCGCTGGTGCCGCACCTGGACGAGGAACTGGGCCGTTTCTACCACGGCCTGCTGAAAAGCGAAGCGCGCCACTACCAGGGTTACCTGAAACTGGCGCATCACTACGGCGATGCGGCGGACATCGCCCGCCGGGTAGAACTGGTCCGTGCAGCGGAAGTCGAGCTGATCCAGTCACCGGATCAGGAACTGCGCTTCCACAGTGGTATCCCGCTGGCGCAGGCCGCCTGATCGAACCAGGCGGCCACGGCGTCAGTGACGCCGGCCCAGCAGCAGGCCGACCAGCAGGCCCAGGCCTGCGGAAACCGCCACGGTCTGCCACGGGTGGCCACCGATGTAGTCCTCGGTGGCCTCTACCACCGGTTGCGCCCTGTCGCGCATCCTGTTGGCAGCCTGGCGCGCCTGACGCAGTTTCAACTGCACCTGCGCACGCAAGGTTTCCGCCTCGTCACCTACCAGGGCAGCGCTGTCGTTCAGCAGCCGTTCCGATTCCTCGATCAGCGCCTGCAGTTCGCTGAATACCTGGTCCTTGATCTGATCGCTGTCGGCCGGTGCGGCAGGTTTGCGGGCCATGAACTCGTCCTCGTCGATGGTTGTTGGAGCAATGGATACCGCTGCGCCAGAAAAGTTGCTTCGGCGTGCGGTCTGGGTGTTGGTGTAAGATAGCCGCCATTTACCAGCAAGCGGGTGATTCATGAGTTTCAATCTGGCCAACATGAGCTTCGAGGAACGGGCACAGATCGAGGCAGAGAAGGCACGGTTGTTCGAGCTGTGGCAGAACAACCTGGGCAAGGCCAAGGGCGAAGCGGCGCGGCTGATCGCCGAAAAGCCGCGGCGCAAGGGTAAGTGGGCCGAGTGGGTGCGTGCCGAGCTGGATGGCATGTCGCCGCCGGAATACGCCAACATGGTGCGCAGCGAAGTCAACAAACTGATGGCCGCCGCCAGCGCCAACCGTTGAGCCCCTTGCCTGGCGGCTACCAGTAGCCGCCGCTGGGCAGGTCCAGCTTGCCCTCGTCGGTAAAGCGCACGGTCCCCAGCGGCCCACCGGCCAGCTTGCCGCGTAATCTGTAAGGCAGGCCCTGCAGCGCGTTCACCTGGCCCAACCCATAGGCCTGGCGCAGGAACGCGAATGCCGTGATGCTCACCGGCACCACGATCACCGCTTCGGCATAGCGGCCAATGTGCCCTTGCTGGTCACTGACGCCAGCGGCCAGCGGTTGGCCGTTCACCTCAAGGTTCAGGGCAATGCCGTTGTAATCGATCGGCGTTTCATTAGGGTTTTGCACGCGCATTTTCACGGCCATGCGCAGCTCCAGTTCCTGCCCGGGCAGCGGCTCGATGCCGATCACGCTGATATTGACCGGGTCGCGTGGCTGGAACAGGGCACAAGCCCCTGGGCCGCAGGCCAGCAGCAGGATCAGCAACAGGCGGGTGTAGCGATAAAGACGGGCAGTCATGGGCGGACGACCTTGCCGGAGTGAGCGGTGGGTCAGTGTGGCAAATGCGCGACGGCGTTGAAAGTGGCGGTGCAGATGAAAGATACTGTTTCTCATTAACGTCCGCTAATTCCTCCTACTGGCCGTAACTGATCCCATGCTGACCTCACCCGTGTCGGGCCTGTTGACGAGTTTCCAGGAACACTACGACGACCTGCTGCAGTTCTTGACCCGGCGCATGAGCGACCGCCAACGCGCGGCCGACGTGGCGCAGGAAACCTACCTCAAGCTGGTGAATATCGATCAGCAGGCTGTACCGGTGCTGCACGCGCGGCGTTTCATCTTCCGTGTGGCCGGCAACCTGGCAATCGATGCCTTGCGGCGCGAACAGCGCATTGCCGCCAGCCACGAGCACAGCGAGGGCGCCGACGAGGTGGCCTGCCCGGGGCCAGCGCCGGAGGCGGCATTGCTGGCCCGGGAGCGTTTGCAGATCCTCGACCAGGCGCTGCTGCAGCTGTCCGACAACGCTCGTCAGGCGCTGTTGCTCAACCGCATCGAGGGCCTGACCCAGGCGCAGGTGGCACAACGGCTGGGCGTTTCCGAAAGCATGGTGGCCAAGTATATCGGCCAGGCCCTGCGCCATTGCCGCGACCGCCTCAAGCAGGCGGGGCTGGCTGCGGCGCTGGTGCTGGCCGTTGCCGTGGCGGGTTGGCAGCAGGCACCGGTGCTGCTGGCGGATTACCACACCGGGGTAGGGCAGCGGCAGGTCATCAGCCTGGCCGACGGCTCGCGGGTGACGCTGAACAGCGCCAGTGCCCTGCGCGTGGTGTTCAATGAGCATGAGCGGCGCGTGGTGCTGGAGGCCGGGGAGGCCTTGTTCGAGACCACGGACGATGCACGGCCGTTTGTGGTCGATAGCGCAGGCGAGCGCGTGCAGGGCAGCGCGGCCACCTTCAGCGTGCGCCGTGATGGCCATGTGGTGCTGGCGCGAGGCGCAGCCAAGGTCGGCGAGCATGCACTGCCCGTCGCAGCCGATGCCGGCGCGCAGATGGCCTGGCAGCGCGGCAAGCTGATCTTCAACGGCAGGCCGCTGGGGCAGGTGCTGGCGGAGCTGGAGCGCTACCGGCATGGGCGGATCGTGTTGTCGGACAGCAAGCTGGCGGCGCTGGAGGTCAGTGGGGTGTTCGACCTGGATGAGCCGCAAGCGCTGTTGCAGACCCTAGAGCAGCGCTATGGCTTGCGGGTCACCTACTTGCCCTGGCTGGCCGTGGTTTATTGATCCGTCGATACCGGCCTTTTCGCGGCTGCAGCCGCTCCTGCAGGGGCTGCATGGCCTTGCGGACCTGTGCGGTACTGGTGGGAGCGGGTTCAGCCGCGAAGCGCTCGGCACGGGCAGAATGAAAATTTTTTTCATTTGCCACTGCAAGTTCCGGGAGGCCAGATCGTCGTAGGGGGACTGATCAGCAACTCATTCTCATTTACGACTTGTCTGGAAGCTCACCCGTGCCTCTGATGTTCAAGCCCATGTTCCGCCGCCGCGTCCCTCTTCACCATGCCCTGGTCTCCTGCAGTGCCCTGGCCATGCTGCTCGGCCCACTGCAGGCTGGCGCCGCGAGCGCTGCCGAACAGGCCCAGGTCCAGGCGCGCCAGGTCCAGCTGGACTTGCCAGCGCAACCTTTGGATCAGGCCCTGACCACCTTCGCCGACCAGGCCGATCTGCACCTGTTGTACACCACCAGCGACGTCGCCGGGCGAGCCAGCCCAGCCTTGCAGGGGCGTTACAGCGTCGAGCAGGCCCTGCAGCAACTGCTGGCCGCCAGCGGCATGCGCTGGCACTTCAGCGACGCCCGCACGGTCACCCTGCACAAGGCCGAAAGTGCACCGCAGGCCGTCAACCTCAAGCCGATCGAAGTCAGCGTGGCCTCGCGCACCAGCACCGCGATCAGCGAAATCCCCGGCACCGTCTGGGTCGTCGACCAGCAGCAACTGCGCGAGCAGATCGACAGCGGCGTCAGCTTGAAGGAAGCCATCGGCAAACTGGTGCCAGGCCTCGACCTGGCGCCAGAAGGGCGCACCAACTATGGCCAGAACATGCGCGGGCGCAACGTACTGGTAATGATCGACGGGGTCAGCCAGAACAGCTCGCGCGGCCTGTCGCGCCAGTTCGACAGCATTTCGCCGTTCAACGTCGAGCGGGTCGAGGTGTTGTCCGGAGCCAGCGCCATCTACGGCGGCGGCGCCACTGGCGGCATCATCAACATCGTGACCAAGAAGGGTGAACCGGGCCCGGCACGCTTCGAGACCCAGCTTGGCGCCAGCAGCGGCTTCAACAACAGCGACGACCTGTCCACCCGTATCGCCCAGTCGATCAGTGGCGGCAACGAGCGGGTCAACGCCCGCCTGGGTATCTCCGGCGAGCAGAACGAAGCCTTCTACGACGGCGCGGGCGAGCAGATCTTCATCGACAACACCCAGACCGACCTGCAGTACAACCGCACTGTTGACGTGCTCGGTACCCTCGGGCTGCAACTGAATGACCAGCAGAGCCTCGACCTGCTGGCCCAGTACTATGACTCGGGTAACCATGGCAGTACCGGTATCTACTTCCCCAACCTCAACTACAACGCCCCGTCCGACCTCGAAGACGCCGAGTTGCGCAGTGGCTACTCGTCGGGCCTGGAGCCGCGTACCCGGCGCCTGCTGCTCAACGCCAACTACCACCACACTGATGTGCTGGGCCAGGATTTCTACCTGCAGGCCTCGTACCGCAAGGAAAACGACAACTTCTACCCGTTCCCGTACTACAACCGCGCCACCCCCACGGGCTCGCGCGGGGTGTACTTTGCCGCCTCGCAGCAGAACTTCGAGGTCACCAGCCTCAAGGGCCTGTTCGCCAAGCAGTGGGACACGCTGAAGCTGACGTATGGTGTCGATCTGGACCATGAGCGTTTCAATGCCCAGCAGACCACTTTCAACGCCCAGACTTCTTCCGAGTCGGGCGGCCTGGAGCTGGACAAGGACAGCAAGGCCGCGCGCTACCCCAGCTATCAGGTCGACGGTGTATCGATCTACGCCCAGCTGGACTGGCATGCCAGCGACAACCTGACCCTGTCCAGCGGCGCCCGGCGCCAGCAGATGGACGTGGACGTCAGCGACTTCAAGGGTGTGCCGGGCGGCAGCAACGACTACCAGGTCAACCTGTTCAACGTTGGAGCCATCTACGACTTCAAGAACGGTCACCAGGTGTGGACCAACTACGGCGAAGGCTTCGACCTGCCCGACCCGGCCAAGTACTACGGCAAGCCCGGCCTGAGTGTCGCCGACAACCCGCTGGCCGGTATCAAGAGCCGCCAGGTGGAGCTGGGCTGGCGTTATGCCGACCTGGACTGGGATGCCCAGGCGGCGCTGTACTACATCTGGTCGGACAAGATCATCAACGTCGATTCGCAGACCCTGACCATCGATGTGGAAGAGCAGAAGAGCCGTGACTTCGGTTTCGAAGGTGCGCTGACCCGTCACTTCCAGAGTGGCTGGGAAACCGGCGGCACGTTGCACCTGACCCGTTCCGAACAAGAGGATGCCGATGGCGACTGGATCAAGCGGGATGCCCGCTATGCCTCGCTGTCCAAGGCCACCGCGTTCGTCGGCTGGAAGGGTGACGGCCGGACGGCGCGCTTGCAGGCCAACCACGCGTTCAGCTTGAAGGACGATGCCGACCACGAGATCGACGGCTACACCACCTTCGACCTGCTGGGTAGCCAGGACACCGGCTTCGGCACCTTCAGCGCCGGCATCCAGAACCTGCTGGACAAGCAGTACAGCACGGTCTGGGGGCAGCGCGCGACGCTGTTCTATTCGCCGACCTACGGGCCAGCCTACCTGTATGACTACCAGGGGCGTGGGCGCACCTACACCCTGACCTGGAGCATGGCTTACTAACCCTGTCCCAGGGTGGAATTGCCCCTGGCAGGAGCGGCCTTGTGTCGCGATGGGCCACAAAGCGGCCCCGGCCACAGCTGTGGCGTCCGAAATCGTGGGGGTGCTTCGCACCCCTTTCGCGACACAAGGCCGCTCCTACCGGTACAGCGTCAACCCGAAGCCGGCGCGGTTCACACCTGTAGGAGCGGATTTATCCGCGATGCAGGCGCTGCGGTGGATGGCACCGGCTGCGCCGGTGATCGCGGCCGAAGCCGCTCCAACAGATTCCGCGCCAGGGCCGTACCTGGGGGCAAGCTCGCGATGCGGCCGGTTCAGGCAAACGCCGTCAGCAAATCCTGCGCAAATGCCTGCTGTGCCTCGCCAACCCCCTGCGCCCGATGCCGGGCCAGGGTAAACGGCACGACGAAATCCAGCCGCGAATCCAACGCCCATAACAGCCCCTCGGCCTCCCAGGTCTGCGCGTAATGACGGGGCAGGTAACCGATGTGCCGCCCCGACAGGACAAACGTCAGCACGCTCTCGATCTGTTCCGCGACCGCCATGCTGCGCCGGCTCTGGAACGGCTCGCCGCCCTTGAGAAACCGGTACGGATGGCGCACCTGGTCCATTTCCAGCAAGCGCTCGTGCGTCACCCCCGTTACGCCGAACAGCACATGCCCGGCGCCGCAATACAGCCGCTGCCGCTCCTCGAACAGCGGCTGGTAATCGAACGCCGCCTGGTTACCGGAGAAATAGCTGATGGCGTAGTCCAGCCGCTGCTCCAGCAACAGCCGCTCCAGCTCCGCCGGCGGCGCACTGATCAGCTCCAGCTGCACCGCCTCGGCACGCCGGCGAAACGCCGCGATGGCCGCTGCCAGGCGCAGGTTCACCGCCTTGTCCTGATTCTCTGCCATGCCGACCCGAACCGTCCCCAACAGCCGCCCGGCAACGCCATTGGCCTGCTGGCGGAAGCGCTCGACGTCCAGCAGCAGGTCACGCGTGGCGTCCAGCAGTAACGCACCTTTTTCGGTCAGGGCAAAACCGCCCTTGCCCCGGCTGCACAGGCGGTAGCCCAAGCGCGTTTCCAGCTGCGCCATGCGCTGGCTGATGGTGGGTTGGCTCAGGCCCAGCACGCCCTGGGCAGCGCTGAAGCCACCGGCCTCGACTACAGTGACGAACAGCCGCAGCAGGTGCAGGTCGAGGTCGTGCAGTTGTCCGAGCATTACATTGCTCCTGATGAATGTCAGCTTTGCAAACTTGCCATTCCTGCAATGTAACCCGGCTGGCATGCTCGCGGCATCCACCCACTTGCCGAGGTGTCCGCCATGCATCGCTCGTTGTGCCTGCTGTCTCTGCTCCTGGCCTTGCCACTGCAGGCCGAGGAAAAGGTTGTCAATCTGTACAGCTGGGCCGACTACGTCGCCCCGCAAACCCTGCAGCGCTTCGAGCAGGAAACCGGCTACAAGGTGCGCTACGACACCTTCGACACCACCGAGGTGCTGGAAACCAAGCTGCTGACCGGTGGCAGTGGCTACGACGTGGTGGTGCCGTCTTCCAGCGTACTGGCCCGGGCGCTGAAGGCCAATGCCTTGCAGCCGCTCGACGCCCAGGCCATGCCCGGCTATGCCAACCTCGACCCGGACCTGCTGGCCAAGCTCGCCGAAGCCGACCCCGGCAACCGCCATGCCGTGCCCTACACCTGGGGCACCCTGGGCCTGGGGGTGAATGTCGAAGCGGTACGCCAGCGCCTGGGCGATGTGCCGCTGGACAGCCTTGACCTGTTGTTCAAGCCCGAGTACGCCAGCCGCCTCAAGGACTGTGGCATCGCCATGCCCGACTCGCCGCAGGAAGTGATCGGCGTCGCCCTGAACTATCTGGGCAAGGACCCCTACAGCCAAAGCAAGGGCGACTTGGCGGCGGCGCAACAGCTGTTGAGCCAGTTGCAGCCTTCGATCAGCTACGTTGCCAATGGCCGGCAGATCAGCGACCTGGCGAACGGCAGCGTGTGCCTGGCATTGACCTACAACGGCGATGCAGCGATGGCCGCCGACCAGGCGCGCCGCGCCGGCAAGCCGTTCGAGCTGGTCTACCGCATCCCCCGCGAGGGGACGCTGGTCTGGCAGGACAACCTGGTCATCCCCAGGGACGCCCCGCACCCCGAAGCGGCGCGGGCGTTCATTGCCTTACATGCTCAAGCCCGAGTCGGTCGCCGCGCTGACCAATACGCTGTTCTTCGCCAACGCCAACCAGGCAGCCACGCCGCTGGTGGACGAAGCGGTGCGCAATGACCCGGACATCTACCCGCCGCAGGCGGTACGCCAGCGGCTGTATGCCGACCGCAGCATGGCCCTGGCCGACCTGCGCCAGCGCAACCGCCTGTGGACCGCCTTCCGCAGCCGCCAGTAACCGATGATGAACAGGAGCCCGACCGTGGAGCACGCTGCAAACAATGACCAAGCCATGACCCGCGACAGCCTGTACGGCACCGCCGCGGAAAGTACCTACGCCGGTATCACCAGTTTTTCCCGCCGCCGTTACAGCCGTGACCTGCGTGGCGTCGATGTGGTCGTCAGCGGGGTGCCGTTCGATACGGCTACCAGCAACCGCCCCGGCGCGCGCTTTGGCCCGCGGGCGATCCGCGCCGCCTCGGTGCAGCAGGCCTGGGCCCGGCATTGGCCGTGGGCGTTCGATCCGTTCGATCACCTGGCGGTGATCGATTACGGCGATTGCGCCTTCGACAGTGGCACGCCGCAATCGGTACCGGACAGCATCGAGGCGCATGCGGCGCATATCCTGGAGGCGGGCTGCGCCATGCTCACCCTGGGCGGCGACCATTTCATCAGCTACCCGTTGCTCAAGGCCCACGCGCGGCGCCACGGCCCGCTGGCGCTGATCCACTTCGATGCACACAGCGACACCTGGCCGGACGAGGAGGGCCAGCGCATCGACCATGGCACCATGTTCTGGCATGCCGCTCGCGAAGGCCTGGTAGACCCGGCCTGTTCGGTACAGATTGGCCTGCGCACCACCAATGACGACAGCCAGGGCTTTGCCATCCTTGATGCCCGCCAGGTGCACCGCCAGGGCAGCGAGGCGGTGATTGGGGCGATTCGCCAGCGGGTGGGCGAACGACCGGTGTACCTGACCTTCGATATCGACTGCCTCGACCCGGCCTACGCGCCCGGTACCGGCACGCCGGTGTGCGGCGGGCTGAGCACGCTGCAGGCGCTGGAGATCCTCGGTGGCTTGCGCGGTATCAACCTGGTCGGCATGGACCTGGTGGAGGTGGCACCGGCCTATGACCACGCCGACATCACCGCGCTGGCGGGGGCCACCCTGGCGATGGAGATGCTGTGCCTGTATGCCGCACGGCACAAGGTGCAGGCCCCGTAATCAGCGCCGAGGCGAACGGTTCCCCTGTAGGAGCGGCCTTGTGTCGCGAAGGGCTGCGCAGCAGCCCCCGAAGCCCATACTGAAACATCAGGAATCATCTCCACCCGCATTCACACTTTTGCCGCGAACCCTTCGCGCCGTAGGCTATCAAAGCCACCAGGCGCGGCTTTTTCGTACAGGAGGTGAAGCATGACCCCAACCTTGCCCATCCTGGCACTCGGCCTGGCGCTGTCTCTGCCTGCGCAGGCCGCAGCCGAGCCACCGGTGCAAATCGCCGCCAGCAACAACACCCCCTACAACAGCCCGGTCCAGCGCGCCAACCCCAACAGCCGCCAGGGCAGCGTGCCGGCCACGCCGCCGCTGCGTGGCCCGTCCACCGAGCCTTACCCGCGCCCACCCACGCTGGATAATCGTGGCATTGGCAACGGCGACAACCTGCGTCGCCAGCAACAGCCCCCGAACCTGGAACCCACCCGGCCGCCCCGCGACAACCCGCGCGCGCCGTGAGCCAAGTACGCAAAGGAATCCTGCATGCGCCAAGCAACCTGGCTTGTCACCGTCACTGCCGCCGCACTGCTGCCGCTGTTGGCGCAGGCGGCGGCCGAACAGCAGTTGCGCAGTGAAGAAGGCAGCTTGACCGTCAATACCGTAGCCGATGGCCTGCGCCACCCCTGGGCCCTGGCGTTTCTGCCGGGCGGCAAGGACATGCTGGTCACCGAGCGTGCCGGTAACCTGCGGCTGGTCAACGCCGAAGGCAAGGTCGGCGCACCGATCAGCGGCGTGCCCAAGGTCTGGGCCGAGGGCCAGGGCGGCCTGCTGGATGTGGTGCTGTCCCCGGACTTCGCCAAGGACCGCACCGTCTACCTGTCCTATGCCGAGGAAGGCAGTGATGGCAAGGCTGGTACTGCAGTGGGCCGTGGCCAGTTGTCCAGCGACCGTGCCCGGCTGGAAAATTTCACCGTGATCTTCCGCCAGCAGCCCAAGCTGTCGGTCGGCAACCACTTCGGCTCGCGCCTGGTGTTCGACCGCGACGGCTACCTGTTCATCACCCTCGGCGAGAACAACCAGCGCCCGACCGCCCAGGACCTGGACAAGCTGCAAGGCAAGATCGTGCGCATCCTGCCAGACGGTGAGGTGCCCAGGGACAACCCCTTCGTTGGCCGGGACAATGTGCGGCCGGAGATCTGGTCGTATGGCCACCGCAATCCGCAAGGCGCCGCGCTCAACCCCTGGACCGGCAAGCTCTGGACCCACGAGCACGGCCCGCGTGGCGGCGACGAGATCAACATCCCCAAGCCTGGCAAGAACTACGGTTGGCCGCTGGCGACCCATGGCATCAACTACTCGCTGCTGCCTATTCCCGAGGCCGAGGGCAAGCACGTGGACGGAATGGTCGACCCACAGCATGTCTGGGAGCAGTCGCCGGGGGTCAGCGGCATGGCGTTCTACGACAGCCCGACGTTCAAGGCGTGGGACCACAACCTGTTCATTGGCGCGCTGGCCACCCAGGAGCTGATCCGTCTGCAGCTGGATGGCGACAAGGTAGTGCATGAAGAGCGGCTGCTGGGGGAGCTGAAGGCGCGTATCCGCGATGTACGGGTGGGGCCGGACGGCTACCTGTATGTACTGACCGATGACAAGGATGGCGCGCTGCTCAAGGTAGGCCTGGGCGACGCTTGATCACCACTGCTGCACGCGGCCCCTGTGGGAGCGGGCGTGCCCGCGAAGCAGGCGCCGCGGTGGATGGCACGGGCTTCGTCCGTGTTCGCGGGCACGCCCGCTCCCACAGGGATCGCGGCAGCCTTTTGAATTCATATAAGACCGTTGTTTCCACAAGGTCCGCGGTATGGCAGCCGTGTAGAATGCCGCATGGCTATCGATCCCCACTCCCTCTACCAGCAGGCCCTGACCACCCAGGGCTATGTCGCCGACCCGGCCCAGGCCCGTGCCGTCGAGGCTTTGCAGGCCTGCTTCCAGGCTGTCGAACAAGGCCGCGCCAGCCTCGGCATCTACCTCTGGGGCCCGGTCGGCCGTGGCAAGACCTGGCTGATGGACCAGTTTCACCGGTGCCTGCAGGTTCCCAGTCGGCGCCAGCACTTCCACCATTTCATGGCCTGGGTCCACCAGCGCCTGTTCCAGCTTAACGGCACCGCAGACCCGCTGCTGGCGCTGGCCCGGGAGCTGGCCGGGCAGATCCGCGTGCTGTGCTTCGACGAGCTGTTCGTCAACGACATCGGTGACGCGATCATCCTCGGTCGCCTGTTCCAGGTGCTGTTCGAACAGGGCGTGGTCATCGTCGCCACCTCCAACCAGCCACCCGAACAGCTGTATCGCGACGGCTTCAACCGAGAGCGTTTCCTGCCCGCCATCGCCGCCATCCAGCGGCACATGCAGGTACTGCCGGTAGCCGGCGAGCAGGACCATCGCCTGCACCCCGGCGCCGCCCGCCAGCGTTACTGGGTGGCGCAGGCGGGGCAGGCCAGCCAGCTGGATGAAGTGTTCCGCCAGCTCAGCCCGAGCGACGCGGGCGATGACCAGCCCTTGGCCCTGGGGGGCAGGCAGGTGCAGGTGGTGCGGCGCAGCCAGCAGGCTATCTGGTGCCGCTTCAGCGACTTGTGTGAACAACCGCTGGCGGCCATGGAGTTCATGGCCCTGTGCGACCGTTTCCCGGCCATCCTGGTATCGGGCGTTCCGGCGCTCGGCGGTGAGCAGCGGGCCGGGCGCATCGCCCGTGGCACCGAGGACGGCGCGCAGCGGGTGGCGGCGGGCGAGCGCGAACTGCCAGCGCTCTCACCCAAGGATGATGCGGTGCGCCGCTTCATTGCCCTGGTCGACGAATGCTACGACCGCCGGGTGGCGTTGTACCTGGAAGCGCAGGTGCCTCTCGATGCCCTCTACACTCAAGGGTATCTGGCGTTCCCGTACCAACGGACCCTGAGCCGGCTACGGGAGATGCAACTGCAACGCTTCGCCTGAAAAGGAGGGTAGCCATGGAGCCGTTGTCGCATTACCTGCTGACCCAGGCCTACAACAATGGCTGGGCCAACCACCGCCTGTACAAGGCCTGCCTGCAACTGACCCAGGATGAATTCGTCGCCCCGCGCTGCAGCTTTTTCCCGTCGATCAAGGCCACCCTCAACCACCTGCTGACGGTGGACTGGTTCTACCTGCACATGCTCGAATGCGAGCAACGTGGGGAGTTGCCCGACGCCGATGGCGAGCGCTTCTTCGCGCCGGAACAGCCGTTCGCCACCTGTACCGACCTGCAGGCCGAGCAGGCCCAGGCCGATCACCGGCTGATCACCTATTGTCGTGGCTTGCGAGATGACGAACTGGGGCGCTATGTGAACATCGTGCGGCCCGACCGGGTGCAGCGCGAGCAACGCTTGCGCCTGCTGGCACACCTGTTCGAGCACCAGGTGCATCACCGCGGGCAGGTGCACGCGATGCTCAGCGACACGGCCATCCGGCCGCCGCAGCTGGACGAGTTTTTCTGCGAGGAAGAGGCTGGCTTGCGGGCAAGTGATTTTGCCGAACTGGGCTGGACCGAGGCGCAAATCTGGAAAGGTTAGGGGGCCGCTTTGCGGCCCTTCGCGGGCTGGCAGAGCAGCCCCTCGACTACCGGCTCATTTGTCCAGCCACTCGACCAGCGTCCGGTTGAACCGCACCGGCTCTTCGATCTGCGGCGCATGGCCCATGCCTTCGAAGGTGATCAGCTCGCCCTTGGGCATCAGCTTGGCCACCTGCGGCCCCAGCACGGCGTACTTGCCCAGCCTGGCCTTCACTTCCGGCGGCGCGATATCACTGCCGATGGCCGTGCTGTCCTGGTCGCCGATCAGCAGCAGGGTCGGCATCTGCAGTTCCTTGAACTCGTAATACACCGGCTGGGTGAAGATCATGTCGTAGATCAGTGCCGAGTTCCACGCCACCGCTTCATGTCCCGGCCCCTTGTTGAGGCCGACCAGCATCTGTACCCAGCGCTCGTACTCCGGCTTCCAGCGCCCGGCGTAGTAGGTCTTGCGCTCATATTCGCGCACGCCGTCGGCATCCAGCTTGAGCTCACGGGCATACCACTGGTCAACCGTGCGGTAGGGCACGCCCAGCGCTTTCCAGTCTTCCAGGCCGATAGGGTTGACCAGCGCCAGGCGTTGCACCTGTTGCGGGTACATCAGCGCGTAGCGGGTGGCGAGCATGCCGCCGGTGGAATGGCCAAGCACCACGGCCTGCTTCACGCCCAACTGTTCGAGCAGGGCATGGGTGTTGCTCGCCAGTTGCTGGAAGCTGTACTGGTAATGCGCCGGCTTGCTGGCGCTGCAGAAGCCGACCTGGTCGGGGGCGATAACCCGGTAGCCGGCCTTGCTCAGGGCGTCGATGGTGGTTTCCCATGTGGCGGCGCAGAAGTTCTTGCCGTGCATCAGCACCACGCTGCGGCCGTTGGCCTGGCCTTGGGCAGGCACGTCCATGTATCCCATCTGCAGGGCCTGGCCCTGGGACTGGAAATCGAAATGCCTGAGTGGGTACGGGTAGCTGAAGCCTTCGAGCTGGGGGCCGTAGGTGGGCGACTCGGCGGCGATGGCCGGGCTGCCGGCAAGGCAGGCCAGGGCCAGGGCGGTTGCGCGCAGCATGGGGGCACTCCGTGTAGGGCCAGGTAGGAAGAGGCGACTGTAACAGTCGATGGACCACACGGAGCGCGAAAGGTGTTACCAGGCATGAAACCTGTCAGGCTGGTTTTTCGCCAGTTGTATCAGTGCCGGCGCGGGTAGCCGGCATCAGTAGTTGGCGACCACGGTGTCCTTGCCATCCTGGGTCACGCCGATGACCTGGTAGGCATCCTTGTGGTCACCCATTTCCATGCCCGGCGAGCCCATCGGCATGCCCGGCACGGCCAGGCCCTTGAGGTCGTTGCGCTTGGCCAGCAGGCGTACCTGCTCGGCCGGCACGTGGCCTTCGACGAACTTGCCGTCGATCACCCCGGTGTGGCAGGACGCCAAGCGTGGCGCCACGCCCAGGCGTTGCTTGACCGCGCTCATGTTGGGCTCGACGTGGTCGTTGACGGTGAAGCCGTTGTCACGCAGGTGGCTGATCCAGGCTTTGCAACAGCCGCAATTGGGGTCGCGGTACACGTCGATGGTCTCGGCGGCCTGTGCCAGGCCGGTCACGGCCAGCAGGCCCAGGGTCAGCAGGTGTTTGCGCAGCATGGGAAGCACTCCTTCCAGCGGTAGGTCAGCCGCTTAGTGTAAGCGGCCTGCACGATGTTCGCCCCTGGCAGCTGTCAGGCAGCTGAGACGCACATTACAGGATTGTCAGCTGGCCACCTCGTCACTGCCGAGGTCGCGCATCAGCAGGGCGTAGCCGAGGGCCACCTGCTCGGGAATCGGCAGGTACACCACATGGCCGTCACCTGGCGCCACCTCGATCGGCTGCTGCTGTCGGTCGCACAAGCGGTGCAGGTCGAAGTGGTAGTTGCCGCGCGGCGTCATCAGCTCCAGGTGGTCGCCCACCGCGAAGCGGTTTTTCACCCGGACTTCGGCCAGGCCGTCGACACGCGCCCCGGTCAGCTCGCCCACGAACTGCTGGCGCTCGGATACCGAGTTGCCGCGCTGGTAGTTCTGGTATTCGTCGTGCACATGGCGGCGCAGGAAGCCCTCGGTGTAGCCACGTTGTGCCAACGACTCGAGGTTGTCCATCAGTGCGCGGTCGAACGGCCGCCCGGCCACCGCGTCGTCGATAGCCTGGCGGTATGCCTGTACGGCGCGCGCGCAGTAGAAGTGCGACTTGGTACGACCCTCGATCTTCAGCGAGTGCACCCCTATGCCGGTCAGGCGAGCAACATGCTGGATGGCGCGCAGGTCCTTGGCATTCATGATGTAGGTGCCGTGTTCGTCCTCGAACGCAGGCATTTCGCTGCCGGGGCGGTTGCTCTCCCGGAGCAGGAACAGCTGGTCGGTCGGTGCACCCAGGCCCAGGGTCGGTTGTACTTCGCGCACGATGTCGCCGGTCGCATTCTCGGTGGCGGGCGTGGCGTCGTACTTCCAGCGGCAGGCGTTGGTGCAGGTGCCCTGGTTGGCATCGCGCTTGTTGAGGTAGCCCGACAGCAGGCAACGCCCGGAATAAGCCATGCACAGGGCGCCATGGACGAACACCTCCAGCTCCATGTCCGGCACTTGCTGGCGGATTTCCTCGATTTCTTCGAGCGACAGCTCGCGCGACAGGATTACCCGGCTCAGGCCCAGCTGCTGCCAGAACTGCACGCTGGCCCAGTTGACCGTATTGGCCTGCACCGACAGGTGCACCGGCATTTGCGGGAAATGCTGGCGCACCAGCATGATCAGGCCCGGGTCGGACATGATCAGCGCGTCCGGCGCCATCTCGATCACCGGCGCCAGGTCCTTGAGGAAAGTCTTCAGCTTGGCATTGTGTGGGGCGATGTTGACCACCACGTAGAAGCGCTTGCCCAGGGCGTGCGCTTCCTGGATGCCCAGTGCCAGGTTGGCATGGTCGAACTCGTTGTTGCGCACCCGCAAGCTGTAGCGCGGCTGGCCGGCGTAGACCGCGTCGGCGCCATAGGCAAAGGCATAGCGCATGGTCTTGAGGGTGCCGGCGGGGGCCAGCAGTTCGGGCTTGGCGGTAGGGTTCATGTGCGCACCGGGGCAAAAGGCGCGGATGCTAGTGCTCACGGACATTGCGGGTATTGATTTGCATCAAGGAAAGCGTGGCACTTTTACCCACGCGGTATGCACTAATATCCCAGAAGCCACGCGAGGACAGGCGATGAACGAAACCGCTTTACAGAACCGAGCCCTGGCAGTGCTCCTGGCGCTGGTGACCATTGCCTTCGTGTGGATCCTGCTGCCTTACTATGGCGCGGTGTTCTGGGCGGTAATACTCGGCATCCTGTTCGCCCCGTTGCAGCGCCACCTGTTGATGCGCTTCGGGCGTCGACGCAACCTGGCTGCGGCCACGACCCTGCTGGTTTGCCTGCTGGTGGCGGTGCTGCCGGTCATCATCACCAGTGCCCTGCTGGTACAGGAGGGCGCCGTGCTGTACCAGCGCATCGAGAGCGGGCAACTGGATATCGCCGGCTATGTCGAGCGCGGCAAGGACATGCTGCCGACCTTCGCCCAGCGCGGCCTGGACAGCATGGGCATGGGTAACCTGGACGGGCTGCGCGACAAGATCAGCAAGTGGGCGACCCAGGGTAGCCAGGTGCTGGCCAGCCGGGCGTTCAGCTTTGGCCAGGGCACGTTCGAGTTCGTGGTCAGCTTTGGCGTCATGATGTACCTGTTGTTCTTCTTCCTGCGCGAAGGCGCGGAGGTCGCTCGCCGGGTACGGCTGGCGGTACCACTGCCCGAGCAGCAGAAGCGCCGCCTGCAGTTGAAGTTCAACCGCGTGGTGCGGGCGACGGTGAAAGGCAATGTGCTGGTGGCCATTACCCAGGGGGCGCTGGGTGGTTTCATTTTCTGGGTGCTGGATATTCCCAGTGCGCTGGTGTGGGCGGTGCTGATGGCGTTTCTGTCACTGCTGCCGGCAGTGGGCGCGGGCATCGTGTGGGCGCCGGTGGCGGCGTATTTCCTGCTGACCGGGGCGATACTGCCGGGGGTGATCCTGACTGCGTTCGGGGTATTGGTGATCGGCCTGGTGGACAACCTGCTGCGACCGATCCTGGTGGGCAAGGATACGCGCATGCCGGATTACCTGATCCTGGTGTCGACCCTGGGCGGGCTGGCCGTGTTCGGCCTCAACGGTTTTGTCATCGGGCCGTTGATCGCGGCGCTGTTCGTGTCGAGCTGGGCGATCTTCGCCGCGACCAAGCCACAGGTGCAATTGCCGGAGTAGGGGGAGGGGCCGCAGCGCGGCCCCGATGAAGGTTCAGGATGCCTGCGGCATCTCGCCCTTGGCCAGGCGCCGGTTGATATCGGCGATCACTTCGGGCAATTCGTTGATCGTGTCGATCAGGTAATGCGGACGGGAGCCGGCGAACAGCGTGTGGATGCGCTGGCGTTCGCTTTCCAGCTTCTCGGCGCTCAGCGCGCGGTAGCCTTCCCAGGTCAGCCCCAGGGCATTGCCCGAGCACACCAGGGCCACGGTCCACATGCCGGCCCGGCGGCCCTCGAGAATGCCCGGCACGGTGTCGTCGACCTTCACGCAGGCCGCCACATCGTCGATACCCAGCGCGATCACGTTGGCCAGGGCCTGGGCCGGCCAGGGGCGGCCGTTCGGGGTTTCGTCGGTGGCCACCACATGGTCGGCCACGTAGCCGTTCTGCGCGGCCAACTCCACCACCTTGTCCATCACCACCTTCGGGTAGCCCGAGCACGAGCCGATCTTCAGGCCAACCTTGCGCAGACCGGTGAGGGTCTCCAGGGCGCCGGGGATCAGCGCCGAGTGCACGGCGATCTTCTCGATCTGCAGCGGCATGAAGCGGTTGTAGATGGCGGTGACATCATCGTCGGTCGGGGTGCGACCGAACACCTTGCGGTAGCGCTCGGCGATTTCCGGCACATCGCACAGGGTGCGGATGTGGTCCCACTTGCCCATGCCCATCGGGCCGCGGGCTTCTTCGATGGAAACCTGCACATCGAATTCGGCGAAGGCTTCGACAAAGATCTGGGTCGGGGCGAAGGAGCCGAAATCGACCACGGTACCGGCCCAGTCGAGAATGGCGGCCTGCAGCCGGGTAGGGTTGCTGTAGTTCATGTGCGCTGATTCCTGGATTGGGGTGGGCAAAGGGTCAGACGTGCAGTACTTCCATTTCCCGCAGCACTTCGGCCACGGCATTCACGGCGGCTTGCATACCGTCCGCGCCGACCACGCCAATGCAGCCGACGCGGAAGGTTTCCACCTGGGTCAGCTTGCCCGGGTAAAGGATGAAGCCCTTGGCCTTGACCCGCTCGTAGAAGTCCTTGAACTGATAGCGAGCATCGTTCGGCGCATGGAAGGTGACTATGATCGGCGCCTGGATCTCGGCTGGCAGGAAGCTGCGCAGGCCGATCGCGGCCATGCCGTCGAGCAGGGTCTTGCAGTTGTCGGCGTAGCGTCGATGACGCGCTGGCAGGCCACCTTCCTCGTGGTACTGCTGCAGCGCTTCATGCAGCGCGGCCACCACATGGGTTGGCGGGGTGAAGCGCCACTGGCCGGTCCTGGCCATGTAGGCATGCTGGTCGTGCAGGTCCATGGCCAGCGAGTGGGCATTGCCTTCGGCGGCGGCCAGGGCGGCTTTTTCGGCAAATACGAAGCCCATGCCGGGTACGCCTTCCAGGCATTTGCCGGAGGCGGCGATCAGCGCCTCGAAGGGGATTTCGCGGGCATCGATCGGCAGTGCGCCGAACGAGCTCATGGCATCGATGATCAGGCGTTTGCCGTGGCCTTTGACCACCTCGGCGATCTCGCGCAGCGGGTTGAGGATACCGGTGCTGGTTTCGCAGTGAATCAGCGCGACATGGCTGATGGCCGGGTCGGCGGCCAGCAGGCGCTCGACATCGGCAGCGGTGGTCGGTTGGTCTTCTGCGGTTTCGAAGGTGCTGAAGGCGCGGCCGAGCACTTGGCAGATCTTCGCCAGGCGCTGGCCATAGGCGCCGTTGATCAGTACCAGGACTTTGCCGTCACGTGGCACCAGGGTACCGATGGCGGCTTCCACGGCGAAGGTGCCGCTGCCCTGCAGGGGGACACAGTGATGGCTGGCGCTGCCATCGATGATCGCCAGCAGCTGCTCGCACACGCTGGCGGTCAGCTGGTTGAAGTCGCGGTCCCATGAACCCCAGTCCACCAGCATGGCTTGGCGGGTGCGCATCGATGTGGTCAGGGGGCCGGGAGTCAGCAGAATCGGGGTGATGCTCATGCCGTTATTCCTCGCAAGCGGTGGGCTGAAACTGGTGGGCCTAGGTTGCAATTCGGGCTTCTATCAATCAAATTGTTTGTTGTTATCCGAGCTATAAGTCAGGCCGATACGTATGAACCTGTTCCAGTTGCGCGCGTTCGATGCGGTCGCCCGTGAGGGCAGTTTTACCCGTGCTGCGGCGCGCCTGTTCATCAGCCAGCCGGCGGTGACCGGGCACGTGAAAGCACTGGAGGAGCACTACCAGGTCACCTTGCTGCGGCGTACTGCGCGGCGGGTGGAGTTGACCGAAGAGGGCACCCGCCTGGCGGCTATCACCCGCGCCATGTTCAGCCTGGCCGAAGAGGCGCAGGTCATGCTCGAGGCCAACCGCCAGCTGCTGACCGGGCGCCTGGAAGTGGCGGCCGACGGCCCGCACCGGGTCATGCCGATGTTGGCACTGTTGCGCGAGCGCTACCCGGGTATTACGGTCAACCTGCGTCTGGGCAACGCCCAGGAAACCCTCGCAGCACTGCTTGGCGAGCACGCCGATGTGGCGGTGCTGACCGAGATCGGGCCGCGCAAGGGCCTGTACCTGCAGAACCTGTGCGAGTCGCGGCTGTGTGCCTTGCTGCCGGCCGGGCATGCCTGGGCCTGCGGCGAGGGTGACCTGCCGCTGGCGGCGCTGCATCAGCAGATCATGGTGCTGCGCGAGCCGAATTCCACCACTCGGCGTACCTTCGACAAGGCGTGCAGCCAGGCGGCTGTGCAGCCTCGGGTATTGCTGGAGCTGGACAGCCGCGAAGCGGTGACCGAGGCCGTGGCCTGCGAACTGGGTATCGGCGTGGTGTCGTCGACCGAGGTGGCCAATGACCCACGGGTAGTGGCACGGCCCCTGGCCGGTCGCGGGCTGGTCAACCAGCACTTGGTCGGTTGCCTGGAGCGCCGCCGTGAGTTGCGCCTGATCCAGGCCTTCCTCGGCCTGGTTGCGGGGCTGTGATGGCTGTTTTGAATGGGGCGGCCTAAGATGGCTGGAACTGAGCGGACACGACGGTCGATGAGCGAAAAAGACACCATTTCCATGCAACTGGTGCGTGAAGCACTGCTGCAGACCTGCCCCGCTGGCGAGCCCGACAGCGGCCTGCTGGCCAGGGCCGGCATCGCCGTGGAGCAATTGCACCTGCCAGAAGCCCGCGTCAGCGCCGAAGCCTATGCCCGGCTCTGGCGCTTGCTGACGCGGCGCTGCAACGACGAATTCTTCGCCATGGACCCACGTGGCCTGCGTAGCGGCAGCCTGGCCTTCATGTGCCGGGCCAGCATGGCCCAGCCGACACTGGGTGCTGGCCTGGAAACGGCGCTGGCGTTCCTCTCGCTGATGCTCGAAGACCTGCAGCCCAGCCTGGTGCGCCAGCAGAGCCTGGCCGAGATCGTCATCAACGAACCGCGTGACGCGCCGCGCCGGGCCTTCACCTATTTCACCTTCTGGATGATCGTGCATGGCCTGGCCTGCTGGCTGGCCGGGCGGCGCATTCCAATCCTGGCCATCGACCTGCGCTGCAGCGAGCCGCCCTTTTGTGATGATTACCGGGTGATGTTCTCGGAAAACCTGCAGTTCCAGCGCCCGCGCACGCGCATGATCATTGCCGCTGACAGTCTTGACCTGCCGATCAGGCGCACGCCCGAGGAGCTGCAACGCTTTCTCGCCGAGGCCCCGGGCAACATTCTGGTCAAGTACCGCGACCCGGCCAGCTTCGCTCGGCGTCTGCGTCATGACTTGCTGCACCAGGCGCCCGGGCAGTGGCCCGATGGCGACAGCCTGGCCCGGCAACTGTGCCTGTCGCCGTCGACGCTGCGCCGGCGCCTTGCCGAAGAGGGGCAGACCTACCAGGGGCTCAAGGACAGTGTGCGGCGGGAGCTGGCAATTGCCTGGCTGAGCGGAGAGGAGGCTGGGCTGGGCGAGATTGCCGAGCGTCTGGGTTTTGCAGACAACAGTTCGTTCTACAAGGCATTTCGCAAGTGGTTCGGCTGCAACCCCGGGCATTACCGCGCACTGATCCAGGCCCGCGCCCCGGGGCGCTGAGGGGCGAGTATCGCTGTCCGACGGTAGCGCCCGGAGGCTTTGGAACACTTCCCTCTGCGTTGTGTCGCGGCGCTTGTACAACATGAAAGGCTCTGCTCAATCCCCTGGAGCCACTCATGCCCGCTGTTACCAATAGCCACGATCAATTCATCGGAGCCAGGTTACCGGCCTGGCTCAAGCGCGCCTCACGAGGTCAGATCAATACCCTGCGTAGCAGCCTGAACGCGCATCATGCGAGCCAGGCCCGCCTGCATGGACTGATGCTTGATCTGCTGTCGCCGTCGCAGTTTGCCGAAAAGCACCTGACGGCGCTGCTGGATGCGCCTTTGCCGGACGGGGTGGCCTTCGCCCAGCTCGAATGGCTGCAGGTTGCCCCGCGGTTTGGCACGCTTACTGGCACATTGCAACAGACTTACGAATACAGCGAAAGCCGTGAAAATGGCTTGCAGCGGCTGATGCGCAACTTTGCTGCAGGTAACAGTTATTTCAACGGCACAGGCCTGGTGCTGCCAGGTCGGGATCAGCCATTGACCCCATCGCTGGATGCATTCATCGCCGCGTGCCGCAGACTGGATGTCGGCCAGCGCTATCAGGATGAGTTGCGAAGGGTCTTCAGCCCGGCCACCCGGGCGATCCTGGCCGAGGACAAGCGCTCGGGGTTCAAGCTTGCGATCGAAGTGGCTGCGTTACAGGGCAACATAAGCGCCGATGTACAGATTGCCCTGCGTGAGGTGGTCGATAGCCAGTTGCACCGCCCGCAGGGGCTCAGGGCGACGCCCAGGCTGCTGATGATCCTGGGGCAACCGGTGGCTGACGGCTTGCTCATCCAGTTACATGACAACACCGGCCTGGAACGAGGCACCGTGCTTTACCTGCCCAGCGATCCACACCAGGCCTTGCGTTACTTCGACGATGCGGCGGGCATGAACGACGGCATGGCGCAGCAGCTGCAGAAGGCGGCCTACCGACAGTACTTCACCCAGCTGATAAGCCTTCAACAGCGCGCAGGTTTCGTTACTTTGCTTGGCCAACGCCTCAGTGACGAGCAGCCAGACTTGCAGCTTGAAAGCATGCCGCAGGAAGGCGGCATCTTCACCCAACTGGCTGAGCTGCAAGCCCAACGGGTCAAGGATGATGCACGTCTTTTACTGGTAACGAGCGCCGATGCCGATAGCCGCGCCGCAGAGGCCAGGCACGCGGAGTGGAAAGCCGTGGGGCTAGACATGATGAACCTGGCCGGGTTTTTCATTCCTGTCGTGGGCGCCCTGTTCATGGGGCAACTGGTGGTTCAGGTGTGTTCCGAAGTGTTCGAAGGGGTGACGGATTGGTACAGGGGGCACCAGCACGAAGCGCTGGACCATTTACTTGGCGTCGCCGAGACCCTGGCAGCCACGGCGGCTACCGTAGCAGGGGTCAGCTTCGTGCGCAGCGCATTCGTCGACGGCCTCGAACCGGTAAGCGTCGGTAATGGAATAAGCCGCCTGTGGCGCTACGACCCCGACCAGTATCGATCCATGCCAGACACCATTCATTTGCATGAGGACGGGCGCTTCGGCGGAGGTGAACGCCGCTGGATCCGCATCGATGGATACTACCTGGAAGTGCATAAGCCGGATGCCGATGGCCCCTATCGCTTGCGCCATGCGTCGATGGACGGAGGTTATGGCCCGGTGGTGCTGCATAACGGCGAGCGCAGCTGGCGTTTGCTGCGTGAGCAACCGCTGACCTGGCAGGAGCCCGAGCGTATGCTCGATGCGCTGTGGCCACAATATCCGCACATGGAGTCCCGGCAGGCGGAGCAGGTATTGCAGGTGGCAGGTGTCGACCTGGAAGAACTTCGCGGCGTGCTGGTGGAGAACCGCCCCGCCCCGGTAAGCCTTGGGCAGACCCTGCGTGCTTTCCAGGCACAGGACCGCATCGAAACGTTCTTTTCGCGAATTCGGCTGAACACCCTGATGCCGTCCGACAGTGAGCTGCTGGCCTGGTGTGAGGGCCGGCCGCAGGTTGGCCAGGGGCTGGCACAGGTACTGGAACACGAGGTTGAATTACGACCGCAATTGTTTGCCCACCTGACACAGCAACCGTTTGCCGAGGACCCGCTGACGCAGTTGATCAGGCGTGACTTTCCAGGCTTGCCTTCGGCCTATGTGCGGGAAGTGGTTGCCCACGCCAGCGAACTCGAGCATGGCATGGCGCGGGTCGAGCAACGCTTGCCGTTGCCCTGTGCGCAGGGTGCGCGTTCGCTGTTGCGCCTGGCTCGGCTGAATCGGGCGTTAGCAGGCTTGTACCTGAGTACTGGCTACAGCAATGAAACAGGTGAACTGGCGCTCACGTTGCTCGAAAACCTCGAACTCGAAAACATCGCTATCGACCTGCGTGAGGGCACGCTGGACGGACGTTCGATCAAGCTTCTCGGTGGCGGCGGGCAAGGTCGGGCAGATCGCATACTGGTGTACAGCGATGGCGGGTTCCAGGTCTACAACGGCCTGGGTGAGCAGCAAACCGTTACGATGACTGACCCTGGTTGCATCTATCAGGCCATCTTCGCAGTGCTACCACCTGCGCAGCGGCCTGGCATTGCTTCAGCGCAGCAGTTGCGCGACCAGTTGCTGGCACAGTTGCCTGTTTCGCATTGGGGTGTCACCCGCATGCTTGGCTGGCCTGAGCAGCGCAGATGGTTCAGCCCGGGCCGCCGGCTGCAAGATGGACGTTTGGGTTACCCCCTCAGCGACCATCCTTCCATCCCTCCCAGAGATGAGCAGGCAATCATTCGCGACCAGCTGCGTGCGCTGTATCCAGGCCTGGACGAACAGGCGCTCGATACGGAACTGGCGCGCTTGCAGCAGGGCGAGCGCCCGGTATTCGAACGATTGGTGGAATTGCAGGACGGCCATGACCAGCTGGTCCAGCACCTTGACCGCTGGGTTGCAAGCGAGCTGCAGGAAAGCCGCCAAGCTGAGCGCAGGCTGACCGCAGACAGCATCCTTCGGGCCTGGCGATTACAGGGTGAGGTCGTCCCTGGCGCGCAAGGCCGAGCGCAGGGGCAGCGCTTGTCACTGACCGGCGCGCATTTGCGCACACTTCCAGTATTACCGCCGCAGATCGATTTTCATCGTATTACGATGCTGAACATCAACGATACGCCGATAAGTGACATTCCAGTCGATTTCCTCCGCCCGTTCACTGCCGTGACTGCCCTGAACCTCAGCAACAACCAGTTGCTGCGCCTGCCTGTGGGCATCGCGTACCTACCGGGTGTACAGGTGTTGCGCCTGGCGCACAATCAGATCCGGCTCGATGCTCAGACTGTCGCGATACTCCAGGGCCGGCCCAATCTGACCCATCTGGACCTCAGCTACAACCGGCTGGAGGCGCTGGATCTGAGGTTTCACTACCTGTCCCGGTTGACCAGCCTGAACCTGCGGCATTGTCGGCTTGGCACCTGGCCACAGTATCTGGAACTCTGTGGTTTGCTCGAGCGCGCCGACCTGCGTGACAACCAGCTGCGCACGGTGCCGGATGAAATCCTGCAAATGCCGTACGCATTCCGCCGTGTCATCCTGACAGATCGCAATCCATTGACAGGCGTGGCGTTGCAACGATTGTATGCCCTTGACGTCATCAACGAGCACGGGCACTTGCCCGAGACGTCATGGACTGTCGACCTGCGTCGGGCGCTCACGCTTCTGGTTGCCAATGCAGACGCAGCGGAGCAGCAGCGACGACAGGAGCTGTGGCGGCGAATGCTGCAGCAACCAGGGAGCAACCGGCTGCTCCGGCTGTTGGCCCGCCTCGAATTCACCGCCGATTACCGCCAGGCGGGGGCGGCACGAGCAGAGTTGGTCGAGGGCGTGTGGAACCTGCTGGGTGCGCTGGACGCTGACCCGGTGCTCTGCACACGGGTTTTCGCGCGTGCCGAGCTGCCATTGTCCTGCGCGGATGCGGTCGCCAGCCAGTTCAGTGCACTGCAGTTGGAAGTCACGCAGGCCCAGGCGGCAACCCAGGCGCTTAACTCCGAGAGCAGAAGCAGTTTGCTGGCGCTGGGCCGTCAGCTGTTCCGACTGGAGCAGTTGGAGGGGATCGCTTATCGGGATTGTCGACAGCGCCTTTCGGCTGGGGAGCATACCGATGAGCTGGCCCTGCAACTGGCCTACCGAGTGCGCCTGCGTGTTCGCCTGGCGTTGCCCTCTCAGCCCCATGCCATGAGCTACCCCGGTGCGGTGGAACTCGCAGATACCCAAGTCGAGGATGCGTTCCGGCGGGTGACCCAGGCGCAAACGCTCAGCGCCCTCACCGATAGCCTGAGCCAGCGTGAATTCTGGCGCCGTTATCTGCGCCAGCGGCATGAGCAGATGTTCGACGCCATCACAGCGGACTACAGCCAGCGCGCAATCCGGCTTCAAGCGCAGAGGCCGGCCTTGTCGCCGGCCGAATACCAAGCACAGCTGGAGCTGCTGCGAGAGCGGGAAGGCGCGGATATCGAGCGCCTGGTCAGCGGGCTGACGCAGTCCTATCTGCGTGCTACCGAGCGTGCCGAGGGCTGAGCCCGAGGCGGCCAAACCGGTCATCGAGATTGACAGCTTTGGCCATTGTCGCCGTGCCTGAGCGGCGCGAACATCGTCGGACCGATGGTTAACTCCAAAAACAACAAACCAGGAGTCCGACGATGCGTGATTACGCCGAGGCCGTTCGTGCCTTCGACCATGCCCAGGCTGCTGCGGCGGCACTGCATGGCGACCTCACGGCCCTCAACGCCTGTGTCGAATGCTGCGACCGCCATGCCGGGGCCGGCAAGCTGGCACTGACCAGCCTGGACCGCGACGGCAACATTGCGCGGTACAGTTTCGACCAGCTCAGCGACCTGGCAGCCCGTTTCGCCACAGTGCTCAAGGCCCAAGGGGTGCAAGCGGGAGATCGCGTCGCTGGCTTGATGCCACGTACCCCCGAATTGTTGATCACGATTCTTGCCACCTGGCGCCTGGGGGCTGTGTACCAGCCACTGTTCACCGCCTTCGGCCCCAAGGCCATCGAGCACCGCCTGGAACAATCCCACGCCCGCGTCGTCGTCACCGACAGCAACAACCGCGCCAAGCTGGACGATGTGCACGGCTGCCCGACCATCATCACGGTCAACGCCCGCAGCGGCGAGTTGGATTTCCAGCAGAGCCTGGCCAGCACGACGGAGCGCTGCGAACCGCTGATGCGTTCGGGCGATGACCCGTTCCTGCTGATGTTCACATCCGGTACCACCGGCCCGGCCAAGCCGCTGGAGGTGCCGCTGCGCGCGATCGTCGCGTTCCAGGGTTACATGCGCGATGCCATCGACCTGCGTCCGCAAGACAACTTCTGGAACCTGGCCGACCCGGGCTGGGCCTATGGCCTGTATTACGCCGTCACTGGCCCGCTGTCGCTGGGCCATGCCACCACCTTCTACGATGGCCCGTTCAGCGTCGACAGCTGCGCCCAGGTGATCGACACGCTGGGCATCACCAACCTGGCCGGCTCGCCCACCGCTTACCGCCTGCTGATAGCCGCCGGCGACGCATTCGCCAAGCCGGTCAAGGGCCGGCTGCGGGTGGTCAGCAGCGCCGGCGAACCGCTCAACCCGGAGGTGATCCGCTGGTTTGCCGACGAGCTGGGCGTGACCATCCATGATCACTATGGCCAGACCGAACTGGGCATGGTGCTGTGCAACCACCATGGCCTGCAGCACCCGGTGCACCTGGGCTCGGCCGGCTTTGCCATCCCCGGCCATCGCATCGTCGTGGTGGACGAGCAGGGGCAGGAACTGACAGCCGGCCAGCCGGGAATTCTCGCGGTCGACCGTGAGCAGTCGCCGCTGTGCTGGTTTGGCGGCTACCACGGCCTGCCGACCAAGGCCTTCGTCGGCAAGTATTACCTCAGCGGCGACACCGTCGAGCTGAACCCGGACGGCAGCATCAGCTTCGTCGGCCGCAGCGACGACGTGATCACTACCTCGGGCTACCGGGTTGGCCCGTTCGATGTGGAAAGCGCGCTGATCGAGCACCCGGCAGTGGTCGAGGCCGCCGTGATCGGCAAACCGGACCCCGAGCGTACCGAGCTGATCAAGGCCTTCGTGGTCCTGGCCAGCGGCCACGCAGGCAGCGCCGAGCTGGAGGAAACCCTGCGCCAGCACGTGCGCCTGCGCCTGTATGCGCATGCCTACCCCAGGGAAATCGAATTCGTCAGCGAGCTGCCCAAGACCCCGAGCGGCAAGCTGCAACGCTTCATCCTGCGTAACCAGGAAGTCGCCAAACAACAAGCGCAACAGGCCACCCCTGCCAGCGCCTGAAAGGAAACCGATCATGCAAATAGCCAACAAACACTTCATCGTCAGCGGCGCCGCCTCCGGGCTGGGGGCTGCCACCGCGCAGATGCTGGTCGCGGCCGGCGCCAAGGTCATGCTGGTCGACCTCAATGCCCAGGCTGTCGAAGCCAAGGCCCGCGAACTGGGCGGCAACGCCCGCTTCGCAGTGGCCGACATCAGCGACGAACAGGCTGCGCAGGCGGCGGTCGACGCGGCTGTCAGTGCCTTCGGCAGCCTGCACGGGCTGGTCAACTGCGCGGGTATCGTCGGCGCCGAAAAAGTGCTCGGCAAGCAGGGCCCGCACGGCCTGGCCAGCTTCGCCAAGGTGGTCAACGTCAACCTCATCGGCAGCTTCAACCTGCTGCGCCTGGCCGCGGCGGCCATGGCCGAAGGGGCTGCCGATGAGGGCGGCGAGCGCGGGGTGATCATCAACACCGCTTCCATCGCCGCCTACGACGGGCAGATCGGCCAGGCCGCCTACGCAGCCTCCAAGGGCGCCATCGCCAGCCTGACCCTGCCGGCGGCCCGCGAACTGGCGCGCTTCGGCATCCGGGTGATGACCATCGCCCCAGGCATCTTCGAAACGCCGATGATGGCCGGCATGAGCGAGGAAGTACGGGCATCGCTGGCAGCCGGCGTGCCCTTCCCGCCACGCCTGGGCCGCCCGCAGGAATATGCCGCGCTTGCCCGCCACATCATCGAGAACAGCATGCTCAACGGCGAGGTGATCCGCCTCGACGGTGCACTGCGCATGGCTGCCAAGTAAGGAGAACCAACATGACCCTCGCCAACGACCCGATCGTAATTGTCAGCGCCGTGCGCACGCCCATGGGCGGCCTGCAGGGCGACCTCAAGAGCCTGACGGCACCACAACTGGGCAGCGCGGCCATTCGTGCGGCTGTCGAGCGTGCCGGCATCGATGCCGCCAGTGTCGAGCAGGTGCTGTTCGGCTGCGTGCTGCCGGCTGGCCAGGGCCAGGCGCCGGCCCGACAGGCTGCGCTGGGGGCCGGGCTGGACAAGCACACCACCTGCACCACCCTGAACAAGATGTGTGGCTCGGGCATGCAGGCGGCTATCATGGCCCATGACCTGCTGCTGGCCGGCACCGCCGACGTGGTAGTGGCCGGGGGCATGGAAAGCATGACCAATGCCCCCTACCTACTGGACAAGGCCCGTGGTGGCTATCGCATGGGCCACGGCCGGATCATCGACCATATGTTCATGGACGGCCTGGAAGACGCCTACGACAAAGGCCGGCTGATGGGCACCTTCGCTGAAGACTGCGCCCAGGCCAATGCCTTCAGCCGAGAGGCCCAGGACCAGTTCGCCATTGCCTCGCTGACCCGTGCCCAGGCGGCGATCAGCAACGGCCGTTTCGCTGCCGAGATCGTCCCGGTGGAAGTCACCGAAGGCAAGGAAAAGCGCGTTGTCAAGGATGACGAGCAGCCGCCCAAGGCGCGCCTGGACAAGATCCCGCAGCTCAAGCCGGCGTTCCGCGAAGGTGGCACGGTGACCGCCGCCAACTCCAGTTCGATTTCCGACGGTGCCGCGGCGCTGGTGCTGATGCGCCGCTCCGAAGCCGACAAGCGCGGCCTCAAGCCGCTGGCGGTGATCCACGGCCACGCCGCCTTCGCCGACACCCCGGCGCTGTTCCCGACCGCCCCGATCGGCGCCATCGACAAGCTGATGAAGCGCACCGGCTGGAACCTGGCCGATGTCGACCTGTTCGAGATCAACGAGGCCTTCGCCGTGGTCACCCTGGCGGCCATGAAGCACCTCGACCTGCCACATGACAAGGTCAACATCCATGGCGGTGCCTGCGCCCTCGGCCATCCGATCGGCGCTTCCGGCGCACGCATCCTGGTGACCCTGCTGTCGGCCCTGCGCCAGAACAACCTGCGCCGTGGCGTGGCGGCCATCTGCATCGGCGGTGGCGAAGCCACGGCCATGGCTGTCGAATGCCTGTACTGAGGTGAACCATGCTGGTAACTGACGAGCAACAACAGATCGCCGACGCGGTGCGCGCCTTTGCCCAGGAGCGCCTGAAGCCGTTTGCCGAGCAGTGGGACAAGGAACATCGCTTCCCCAAGGAGGCCATCGAGGAGATGGCCGAGCTGGGGCTGTTCGGCATGCTGGTGCCGGAGCAGTGGGGGGGCAGCGACACCGGGTACGTGGCCTATGCCATGGCCCTTGAAGAAATCGCCGCCGGTGATGGTGCCTGCTCGACCATCATGAGCGTGCACAACTCGGTGGGCTGCGTGCCGATCCTGCGCTTTGGCAGCGAGCAGCAGAAAGTCCAGTTCCTTGCCCCGCTGGCCAGCGGCGCGATGCTTGGTGCCTTCGCCCTGACCGAACCGCAGGCTGGCTCCGATGCCAGCAGCCTGAAGACCCGTGCACGCCTGGATGGCGATCACTATGTACTCAACGGCAGCAAGCAGTTCATCACCTCTGGCCAGAACGCCGGGGTGGTGATCGTGTTCGCTGTCACCGACCCGGACGCCGGCAAGCGCGGCATCAGCGCCTTCATCGTGCCCACCGATTCGCCGGGTTACCAGGTGGCGCGGGTCGAGGACAAGCTTGGTCAGCACGCTTCCGACACCTGCCAGATCGTTTTCGACAATGTGCGCGTGCCCCTGGCCAATCGCCTGGGCGCGGAGGGTGAGGGCTACAAGATTGCCCTGGCAAACCTCGAAGGTGGCCGTATCGGCATTGCCGCGCAAGCGGTGGGCATGGCCCGCGCGGCGTTCGAAGTGGCGCGCGACTATGCCAACGAGCGGCAGAGTTTCGGCAAGGCGTTGATCGAACACCAGGCGGTGGCGTTCCGCCTGGCCGACATGGCAACGAAAATTACCGTGGCCCGGCAGATGGTGCTGCACGCCGCGGCATTGCGCGATGCCGGGCGCCCGGCGCTGGTGGAAGCATCGATGGCCAAGCTGTTTGCCTCGGAAATGGCCGAAAAGGTCTGTTCGGATGCCTTGCAGACCCTGGGCGGTTATGGCTATCTGAGCGACTTCCCGCTGGAGCGTATCTACCGCGACGTTCGGGTTTGCCAGATCTACGAAGGCACCAGCGACATTCAGCGCATGGTCATTGCGCGCAATCTTTGAAGGAGCAGACTGCATGGCATTCGAAACCATCCTGTTGGATATCCACGGCAAGGTCGGCCTGATCACCCTCAACCGCCCGCAGGCGCTGAACGCGCTTAACGCGCAGATCGTTGGCGAGATCAACCAGGCCCTGGACCAGCTCGAGCGTGACCCGAACATTGGCTGCGTGGTGCTGACCGGTTCCGCCAAGGCCTTCGCCGCTGGTGCCGACATCAAGGAAATGGCCGAGCTGCAATATCCGCAAATCTACGTCGACGACCTGTTCAGCGATGCCGACCGTATTGCCAACCGGCGCAAGCCGATCATCGCCGCGGTGTCGGGCTTTGCCCTGGGGGGTGGCTGCGAGCTGGCGATGATGTGTGATTTCATTCTGGCGGCGGACAATGCCAAGTTCGGCCAGCCGGAAATCAACCTCGGCGTGTTGCCGGGCATGGGTGGCACCCAGCGCCTGACCCGCGCGGTGGGCAAGGCCAAGGCCATGGAACTGTGCCTGACGGGCCGCCTGATGGGCGCTGAAGAAGCCGAGCGCGCTGGCTTGGTGGCGCGTATCGTGCCGCAGGCGGAGCTGGTGGAAGAGGCGCTGAAGGTGGCGGCGACCATTGCCAGCAAGTCGATACCGGTGAGCATGATGGTGAAAGAGAGCGTCAATCGGGCGTTTGAAGTGACCCTCAGTGAAGGCGTGCGCTTTGAACGGCGGGTGTTCCATGCGGCATTTGCTACCGAGGACCAGAAAGAGGGCATGGCTGCGTTCATTGGCAAGCGTGAGGCGCAGTTCAAGGATCGTTGATAGCAGCATCGTTGCCGTTGCTTTTGCTTTTAAGCGCGCGATAGTTCAGGCGCCCCCGAATGCGACTTCAGGAGGCCGAGCGAAGGGCTTGCGGAGGGAGGTGACGGGCATGGATGCCCGTCAAGCGCTGAGGCCCCATGGATGGGGCCTGCAGCGCGTCCTCCCGGGAGCAAGCCCGTAGCGAGGGGACCCCGGAGCGCAGCGTAGGGGCCGGATGATGGGAGTCAGCGTTTTTTGGTTACTTTTTGCCGCGTTTGGCAAAAAGTGACTCGCCGTTGAACTGACCCCTGAATGTTGGACACCTGACCTCACCGAGGGGGTGTTCCATGACGAAATACAACCTATCGCTCAAGCAATTGCTGATCGAGGAATCTCTGTCTGCCGACAGTATTCATGAGGTGGGCGTCAAGCACGGCCTGAGCCCATCGATCCTACGCCGCTGGGTCAAGGGCCATGATGCGCACGGTGCCGCAGGTTTGGCTGCGAAATACAGCCACTACGATGCCCAGTTCAAACTGAAGGTGTTGCAGTGCATCGAGCAAGAGGGGCTGTCCGCCCAGCAAGCGTGCATACGATTTGATATCCGCGGCCCGAGCAGTATCAGGGAATGGAAAAAACGGTACGATGCAGGTGGAGTTGAAGCACTTCAACCGCATCGTCACCGAGAGCCCAGCATGCCCCGCAAACCGTCCAAAAAAACCACAGTAAGCCCTGAAGGCCTTGCGGACGTTGACCTGACACCTGAGCAAATGCTCAAAGAGCTGGCCTATCTGCGTGCCGAGAATGCCTATCTAAAAAAGCTCGATGCCTTGATCCAGGCGGACCCTCGGACTGCGCAGCCAAGAAAACGCAGGCCGTCCAAGGATTGAGGCAGGTATATCCACTTGCTTTGTTGCTCCGTGCTGCCGGGTTGGCGCGCAGCACGTTCTACTACCAAGGCAAAGCGCTGCTGACTGACAAGCATGCAGAACTGAAAGACCGCATCCGCAGCGTCTATCACCAGCATCGCGGACGCTATGGCTATCGCCGCATCACCGCGGCCCTTGGGCACACCGGTGAGTCAATCAATCACAAGAAGGTGCAGCGTTTGATGCAGTTGATGGGCCTTAAATCATTGGTCAGACCGAAGAAATACCGCTCTTATCGGGGCGATGTGGGGCTTGTCTCACCTAATCTGCTCAAGCGGGAATTCAAGACAGAAGGCCCTAATCAGAAATGGGCGACTGACGTGACGGAGTTCAAGGTAAAGGGGCAGAAGCTGTTTCTCTCGCCGGTGATGGACCTGTACAACGGGGAAATCCTGGCTTACCAGACCAACCGCCGACCTGAGTTCAGTATGGTTTCGAGCATGTTGGAGCAAGCCTTTGGGCGGCTGAATCAAGGTGACAAACCAATCTTGCACTCTGATCAAGGCTGGCAGTACCGCCAGCCGACCTACCGGCACATGTTGGCCGAGAAGAACGTTGAGCAGAGCATGTCACGTAAGGGAAATTGCCTGGATAATGCCGCCATGGAAAGCTTCTTCGGTACGCTCAAGAGCGAGTTCTTCTACCTAGAATCCGTTTGAGAGCGTGGAGCAGTTGGCATCAGGGCTGGACGACTACATCGCCTACTACAACCAGGAACGCATAAGCCTCAGATTGAATGGCTTGAGTCCGGTACAATTTCGGACCCAAGCACTGAACCGTTAACCCCTGTCCAACATTCCGGGGTCAGTTCAGGCGAGTCACTTTTTGCCAAACGCGGCAAAAAGTAACCAAAAAACGCTGCGCTCCCATCATCCGGCCCCTACGCTGCGCTTCGGGGTTCCCTCACTCCGGCCTCCTGAAGTCGCGAAGATCAAGATCAAAAGCAGAGCAAGAGCAAGAGCAAGAGCAAGAGCAAGAGCAAGAGCAAGAGCAAGAGCAAGAGCAAGAGCAAGAGCAAGAGCTAGCGCCAGCGCGACGCAGGGCCACGGCCAGACTCCTAGTATGAGGGCGGCGATCGCATTGAGCTGAAGGCACCGACCAGCGGAATGTAGACAATGGAAGCAAATTCCCACCCGATTGCAGTTGCTCCACGCGACGCGGCGCCTTAGACTTCCGCCCCCTGTAAAAGAGTGCCGGTTGGCGCTTGAAGAATTCCGCCACCGATGCCAAGGCGTCGGCAGCATATGAATCGCCCAAATGCACATTTTTTCATAGAGAAATCGATGACCAAGGAACAGTTGCTGGCCATGTCGGCCGATGACTACATGAACGCTGACCAGCTGGCTTTCTTCGCTGGCCTGCTGCAGGCGATGAAAGTCGAAACCCATGAACGCATCGAGCTGAGCCGTGCCACCATCGAAGGCCTGGACACCCCGTCGGACCCTGCCGACGTGGCTTCGGTCGAAGAGGAGCGTAGCTGGCTGGTAAATGCCATCGACCGCGACCAGCGCCTGCTGCCCCAGCTGGAAATGGCCCTGGACCGTATTGCCGACGAAAGCTTCGGCTGGTGCGACGACAGCGGTGAGCCGATCGGCCTGAAGCGCCTGCTGATCAGCCCGACCACCAAGTACTGCATCGAAGCCCAGGAGCGCCACGAGCAGCTCGATCGCCACCAGCGCCAGGTGTAACCCCGCGCGGTGTGCCAAGCCCCACGGAGCGATCCCTGGGGCTTTTTGCGTTTCTTTGCCGCCGGCGGTTTTGTTGCCCCGCGCGTAAAACTGCTGTACCGGGATGCGCTGTTTCCGCGCGGCGAGCGGGCGTATCATGGCTTTATCGTTAGGGTGCTAATTAAATTCCGGAGGGAATGATGAATAGCCGGGTCGATGTAGCCGTGATGATTGGCTCGGGTGTGCCGGCCACGCTGCGGGCGTTGGGTAAACGCATCTGCTGGGTGGTGCTGGTCAATGGCGAGCGGCGTGGTACCGCCTTCGCCACGCGCGAAGAGGCGCTGGAGTGCCAGGCAGCCTGGTTGCAACAGTTGAAGAAAGGCTTGGCCGCCTGAGCGCATCGATTGCGCCGGGCCTGGTAAAACGAGGGCAGGCTGTATCAACGGCAAGAAATGCGCTTTGCCTCTCGACGGATTTCGGTGTTTTCGTGCATATTCTTCCCTCAGTAATGCACTGATGGATTGCAGGGCCCGTTTTCACGTGCGCTCCGGCATTGCCTGTCGCATCTTTCTGGCGGGTTTGCTGTCAGACATTACACTTCCCGGATCGGGAATATGCCGAAAGCCTGTATTGAGGCCAGATCTGGCAAGCCAGAGTAAAGAATCCCGCACGCTGCATCGCCAGCGGGCGCAGACATTTCGCATATCGCTTCATTACTCTTTTCGCCTATCGACAAGAAATGGCCGTGCTTCACCGAGCTTGGGTGAGCGCGGGTTGTAACCGGTTGAGGATTACTTCATTGGCAGTCAGCACTCTTGATACCCATGCGTTGTTCGCCCTGGGCGACTTGCGCGGTAAATTGGCCCAGCTGTTCCAGGGTCGCTTTGTCTACGTCACCGAACAGAATCCCGAAGGCCTTTACATGGCCGAAATCGACACCGAAAGCGCATTGGTGGTCGACGACAAACAGCGCCTCGAACTTAAAGTCGGCGACCACTTCCGCGCCGCCGTGCTGCCCAGCCGGGAAGGTGGCAAGCTGGAAATGCGCTTTCGTGAAATCAAGCTGAACGTCTATGGCGTAGGCGATTACGCCTTCGTCTCGGTACCTGAAGGTGAGGGCATCGTGTTCCGCGAGGGCCACGGCGTGATGCTGGTATTCGCCGCACAGCAGCAGATTCAGGAAGGCCTGGGCAAGTTGCTCAAGGCGGTGACCGGCAAGGTCGCCAAATGGCGCAAAGGTGAACTGACCACCTTCAAGGCCAGTGAATGACCCACGGTGACGACACACCCACCACGCGTGCCGAGTTTCATCGCCAACACCAGGCGGATGCCGTGGCCGAGGCCCAGCGTTTGCTGGCCAGGCGCGCGGAACTGCAAAGTGCCTGGTTGAACTGGGTAGCAGGCGAATTGTACCGCCTTGGCCCGCCGCCCTATGTGGCCATGGTCCGCCGCGAGTTGCAGCGCCTCAGCCAGGCGTGAGGCGACTGGTCAGTTGCCGCGATCGCGCCCGCTGCTGACTTCTTCCGGCACCGGCTCGTTGGCCATGCGCTTGCGGAACAGCGCTGCCCGGGCCAGCAGTAGGGTGGTGACCGGCACGGTAACGGACAGCAGGATCGGAATCAGCCAGGCGTGCAGCACCGGCGCTTGCTTGAGCCAGGAAAAGTAGATGATCGAGGCCAGCGCCACGCACCAGGCGCCGATGGTCGAGGCCAGTGCCGGCGGGTGCATGCGCTGGAAATAGTCCTTCAGGCGTACCAGGCCCACGGCACCGACCAGCGCAAACAGGCTACCGGCCAGCAGCAGCACGGCGGTCACCAGTTCTACCCAGAACGGCAGTTGCAGGGGTTCAGTCATTCGATCACCTCACCGCGCAGCAGGAACTTGGCCAGGGCAAACGAGCCGACGAAGCCGAACAGCGCAATCAGCAGTGCACCTTCGAAGTAGGTGTCACTGGCATAACGGATGCCCAGCACCAGCATGCTCAGCATGGCCAGGATGTACAGGTAGTCCAGCGCCAGCACCCGGTCCTGGGCGGACGGGCCGCGGAACAGCCGGATCAGTGCCAGGGCCATGGCCAGGGCGAAGATGAACAGGCTGGCGAGGACAGCATTGGCAAGCAGACCTGTCATTGGAAGATCTCCATCAGCGGGCGTTCGTAGGTGTCCTTGAAGTGCTGGATGAAGGCCGCCTCATCGTCCAGGTCGAACACATGCAGCAGCAAGACGCTGCGGTCCAGCGCCAGCTCGGACCAGACCGTGCCTGGCACTACCGTGGTAATCATCGACAGCGCCGCCAGGCCATGCGCATCGCGCAGGCTCAGCGGGATGTGCACGAACGCCGAGCGTGGCGGCTGCTTGCCGGCACGCAGCACGCCACGGGCCACCAGCAGGTTGGAGATGATCACATCGATGCCGACCCGGCCGATCAGCCGGGCGATGACCAGTGGCCGCCGCACATGGGCATGCTGGGGGCGCAGCGGTGCCATCAGCAGCGGCGCCAGCACGCCGAGTGCAGCACCCAGCAGCAGGTTGCCGGGGCTGAGCGAAAGGTTCAGCAGCAGCCACAGCGCGAACAGCGACACCGATAACAGCGGGGCGGGGAACAGTCGCTTCATGGCTGCACCTGTACGTCGAGCGAGGTCGGGCCGGGGACGGGTCGCGCGGCCATGACGGCTTGTATGTAAAGCTCGGGAGCCTGCAGGCTGGCGGCGGTGTCCTGGGTATAGCGCAGCAACGGCTCGGCCCTGAGGCTGAGGACCATGCACAGGCCCAACAGGATGACGATGGGCAGGCATTCATAGCGGCGCAGCAGCGGCGAAGGGCGCTCTTCGGGCTTCCAGAAACGCTGGATGCCGACACGGCCAAAGGCAATCAGCGAGGCCATGCCTGACAGGATCAGCAAGCTCACCAGGCCCCAGCCGGACATACCCAGTGGTTGTTCAGGGGGCACGCCCAGCCCCAGCGGGTTGAACAGCGCGCTGATCAGGTTGAGCTTGCCGATAAAGCCCGACAACGGTGGCATGCCGATGATCAGCAGGGCACAGGCGATGAAGCTGAGGCCGAGAAACGCCATGGTCCAGGGGATGATCTGGCCGATCACCACCTGTTGCTCATCATCGAGGTTGATGCCCTTGGGCGGGTGCAGTGACTCCAGCGGCGGTGGCATGGCGTCTTCCTCTTCGTCCAGCGGTGCTTCATTGGCCGAGCGCGAGCGTTCGACCAGCTCGGCGAGAAGGAACAGCGCGCACAGCGCCAGGGTCGAGTTGACCAGATAGAACAACGCTGCACCGGTCAGCGCCGACTGGGCGAAGCCGATGGCGGCGAGCAGGGTACCGGCCGAGACCAAAATACTGAGGGCAGCCATCCGCTCCAGGCGTTGCGCCGCCAGGATCGACACCGCCGCCACTGCCAGGGTGACCAGGCCACCTGATACCAGCCAGTCGCCACCGAAGTGCGCCGAAGCCCCGGCCTGCCCCGAGAACAGCAGGGTCCACAGGCGCAGCACGGCATACAGACCAACCTTGGTCATGATCGCGAACAGCGCCGCCACCGGCGCGCTGGCCGAGGCATAGGCCGGCACCAGCCAGAAGTTCAATGGCCAGATGCCGGCCTTGGCCAGGAAGGCGATGGCCAGGATGGCCGCACCGGCATGCAGCAAGCCACGGTCGGCCTCCGGCACCAGCGGGATCTTCACGGCCAGGTCTGCCATGTTCAGGGTGCCAGTCACGCCATACAGCATCGCCGCGCCGACCAGAAACAGTGACGAGGCAAAGAGGTTGATGGCGATGTAGTGCAGGCCGGCACGCACCCGGGCACGCCCCGAGCCGTGCAGCAGCAGGCCATAGGAGGCTGCCAGCAGCACCTCGAAGAATACGAACAGGTTGAACAGGTCGGCGGTGAGGAAGGCGCCGTACAGGCCCATCAACTGGATCTGGAACAGCGCATGGAAACTGGCCCCGGCGCCATCCCAGCGGGCTCGGGCAAACAGCAGGGCACTGAAACCGATGGTGCCGGTGAGGGTCAGCATCAGCGCCGACAGGTGGTCGACCACCAGCACGATGCCGAACGGTGCCGGCCAGTTGCCTGGCAGATAGACGCCGATCGATTCCGCCTGGCCCTGGATGCGTACCCACAACAGCAGGCTGACCGCGATGGCCAGGCCAGTGAAGGTCGACAGCAGGTTCAACCGGGCCTTCAGCTGCCGGTGTTTCTCGCCCAGCAGCAACATTACCGCCGCCGTTACCAACGGCAGCAGGATGGGCGCGATGATCAGTTGACTCATGCCGCTCATTCGTCACGCTCCCGGCCATCGACGTGGTCGGTACCGGTCAGGCCGCGCGAGGCCAGCAACACCACCAGGAACAGGGCGGTCATGGCGAAACTGATGACGATGGCGGTGAGCACCAGCGCCTGCGGCAGCGGGTCGGTGTAATGCAGCAGGTCCTGCGGCAGGCCGTCCTTGATGATCGGTTCCTTGCCGATGAACAGGCTGCCCATGCTGAAGATGAACAGGTTGACCCCGTACGACAGCAGGCACAGCCCCATGATCACCTGGTAGGTCCGCGGGCGCAGGATCAGCCATACCCCCGAGGCGGCCAGGACGCCGATGGCGATTGCAATCACTTCTTCCATCAGGCGGCTCCCGCTTGGCTGGTTTTCGCCGGGTTGCCCGGGCGGTAGGCGCGCACCGACTGGTGCGCCAGGGCCGTGAGGATCAGCAGGGTCGAGCCGACCACCACGGTGAACACGCCGACATCGAAGAACAGCGCACTGGCCACGTGCACATCGCCAAGCACCGGCAGGTGCAGGTGGGCGGTATGGGTGGTGAGGAACGGGTAGCCCAACAGCATGGCGCCTGCCCCGGTCAGGGTTGCGCACAGCAGCCCGGTGCCCATCCAGCGCAGCGGGCGCAGGCTCATCTGTGCTTCGACCCACTGGGTGCCGGCCACCATGTATTGCAGGATGAACGCCACCGACATCACCAGGCCAGCGACGAAGCCTCCCCCTGGCTGGTTATGGCCACGCATGAACAGGTACATCGATACCAGCAGGGCGATCGGCAGCAGCAGGCGCACCAGCACGGCAGGCACCATCATGAAGCCCAGGGCGGTGTCGGTGGCATGCCGCGGGTTGATCAGGTCGGTGACCACATCGGGTGCCAGCTGGCGCTGCTGCGACGGCAGTTGCATGCTTTCCTTCGGTGGGCGGAAGCGCCGCAGCAACGCGAACACGGTCAGCGCAACGGCCACCAGCACGGTGATTTCACCAAGGGTGTCGAAGCCACGGAAGTCGACCAGCATGACATTGACCACGTTGGTGCCACCACCCTGGGGCAGCGCGCGGCTCAGGTAGAACGAGGAAATGTCGTTGGGTGTCGGGCGGGTCAGCATGGCGTAGGACAGCACCGCCATGCCGCCACCTACCAGCACTGCCAGCAACAGGTCGCGCAAGCGGCGCATGCGTGCACGGTCCAGGCTGCCCGGCAGTGGCGACACACCTTCGATCCGCCGTGGCAGCCAGCGCAGGCCGAGCAGGATCAGCACGGTGGTGACCACTTCCACCACCAGCTGGGTCAGGGCCAGGTCGGGCGCCGAGAACCAGACGAAGGTGATGCAGGTCATCAGGCCGCAGACGCTGACCATGATCAAGGCCGCCAGGCGGTGGTACTTGGCCTGGTAGGCGGCGCCGATAGCGCAGGCAATCGCAATCAGCCACAGCGCGACGAACACGCCCGAGCCGGGAATCTTCGGCCGGTCGCCCCAGCTCAGGCCGCTGTACAGCATGGGGATGAGGCCGGCGAAGAAGGCGGCGAGTACCAGCATGAACAGCTGCGATTGCAGGCGGCGGCTGGTAAGCAGGCGCTCGATGCGCCGCGCCAGCAGCATCAGTTGCACCTGGCCGTGCTCGAACAGGCGCTTGCCGTTGAAGCGCTCGATCAGCGGCGGGTAGGGGAAGCGGCCCAGGCGCAGCTGTTTGCGCAGCACCAGGTACAGCACGATGCCGCCGCTCATGGCTATCAGGCTCATGATCAGCGGCGCGTTCCAGCCGTGCCAGATGGCCAGGCTGTACTCCGGCAGGGTACCGCCCACGACCGGCAGGGCGGCAGCTGCCAGCAGCGGGCCGACTGACTGGGCGGGGAAGATGCCCACTACCAGGCAGGTCAACACCAGCAACTCGACTGGCGCACGCATCCAGCGTGGCGGTTCATGTGGGTTGTGCGGCAGGTCTTCGGCGCTGGGGCCGAAAAAGACGTCGACGGTGAAGCGCAGGGCATAGGCCACGCTGAAGGTGCCAGCCAGGGTGGCGATCACCGGCAACGTGGCCTCGACCCAGGCGGTGGCACTGATGAACACCGTTTCGGCAAAGAACATTTCCTTGGACAGGAAGCCGTTCATCAACGGCACGCCGGCCATCGAGGCGCTGGCCACCATGGCCAGAGTGGCGGTGTACGGCACCAGCCGCACCAGGCCGCTCAGGCGGCGAATGTCACGGGTGCCGCTTTCATGGTCGATGATGCCGGCGGCCATGAACAGCGAGGCCTTGAAGGTGGCATGGTTGAGGATGTGGAACACGGCGGCAACGGCGGCCAATGGGCTGTTGAGCCCCAGCAGCAGGGTGATCAGGCCCAGGTGGCTGATGGTCGAATAGGCCAGCAGGCCCTTGAGGTCGTTCTGGAACATGGCGGCAAAGGCGCCAAGCAGCAGGGTGAGGGCGCCTGCACCGCCGACGATCCAGAACCACTCTTCGCTGCCCGACAGCACCGGCCACAGGCGGGCCAGCAGGAACACCCCGGCCTTGACCATGGTCGCCGAATGCAGATAGGCCGACACCGGGGTCGGTGCGGCCATGGCATGGGGCAGCCAGAACTGGAAGGGAAACTGGGCGCTCTTGCTCAGGGCACCGATAAGGATTAGCGGCAGCAGCACCGGGTACAGTGCATGCTGGCGGATGACGTCGCCGGCAGCCAGGACCTTGTCCAGGTCGTAGCTGCCCACCACATGGCCGAGCAGCAGTGCCCCTGCCAGCAGGCACAGGCCGCCCGCACCCGTGACCATCAGCGCCATGTAGGCACCGCGACGGGCGTCGGCACGGTGGTGCCAGTAGCCGATCAGCAGGAAGGAGAACAGGCTGGTGAGTTCCCAGAAGAACACCAGCTGGATCAGGTTGCCGGAGATCACCAGGCCGAGCATGGCGCCCATGAAGGCGAGGAAAAAGGCGAAGAAGCGCGGTACCGGGTCTTGTGGCGACATGTAGTAGCGGGCATACAGCGACACCAGCGCACCGATGCCCAGCACCAGCAAGGCGAACAGCCAGGCGAAGCCGTCCATGCGCAGTACCAGGTTCAAGCCCAGGCTGGGCAGCCAGAGGAACTCTTCGCGGATCACGCCGCCGTGGGCAACCTGAGGGTACAGCAGCGCTACCTGGACAGTGCCGACCAGGGCGACGAGCCCGGCGAGAATGGACTCCGCGTTACGTGCGTTGTGCGGCAGCACGGCTGCCAGGCAACTGCCCACGAACGGCAGGAGCAATAGCACTATCAATGACATAGCGGCCTATTCTGGAGAAGTTTGCCAGGAATCATACGTGCCAGGGGGGGGATCACCAACACGCAAGCTGTCGCAGAATCCTACAAACAGGCTGTGACCAGCTGATTTTTTATAACAGTTTCTTACAAAGCATAGCCGCAGCTTTAGAGACGGGGCGTGCCGCTAGCGTTCACTCTGTGCTTCCAGCGCTGGCTCGGTTTCGCCCGCACGACGCACCTTGAGTTCGCTGACCACCACCGCGATCACGATCAACAGGCCACCGAGCAGTGCCACGCCTGGCAAGCGTTCGCCGGCGATACGCCCGACGATCCCGGCCCACACGGGTTCGCCGGCATAGATCAGCGTGGCGCGGGTGGGCGAGACCGATTTCTGGGCCCAGTTCATCGCCACCTGGATCACCGCGCTCATCGCGCCCAGGCCCACCGCACTGGCCAGCAGCAGCCAGGAAAAATCAGCAATGCGCTCCTGGGTCGGCACGATCATCAGGAATGCCAGCAGCGAGGCGGTCGCCAGTTGCACCACGGTGACCCGGCGCACATCGACCTGGCCGGCATAGCGGCTGATCAGGATGATTTCGCCGGCGATCGCCACTGCGCTGACCAGGGTCACCAGCTCGCCCTCGCTGAAATGCAGGCGGCCGCCTTCCGGGCCGGCCAGCAGCATCAGGCCGATGAACGCCAGGCCGATACCGATGCTCGGCATCAGGCCGGGCCGGCGGCCCAGCACCAGCCATTGCAGCAGCGGCACGAACGGCACATACAACGCGGTTATGAATGCCGACTGGCTGCTGCTGATGGTTTGCAGGCCCATGGTCTGCAGGCCGTAGCCAAGCATGATCGACACGCCGATCAGCACGCCGGCCTTGAGTTCGGTGAACGTCAGCCCAGGCAGTGCCCGCGCCGATACCACGCCCACGAACAGCGCGGCTGCTGCGAAGCGCAGGCCGACGAAGAACATCGGCCCGCTGACGGCCATCACGTTATGCACCAGCAAAAAGGTGCCGCCCCACAACATGGTGATGAAGACCAGCACCAGTTCGGCCTTGCTCAGGCGAAAGGTAACGGCGGCGGTCGGCTTGCTGCTGGGCTGGTTCATGGTCTTGCGTACTCGGAAGGGGCGGCGCACAATCGCCGCAAAGTGGGCAGTATACTGCGCAATCCCGACCAGTGAGCACTATAGTGCACAAAGAATCTTCGCACCGGGCGTCGGTGCTACAACATGTCAGCCTCAATGTACGCAGCCTGCGCAACGCCGCAGGCATGAGCCAGACGGCGCTCGCCGAGCGTTCCGGGGTCAGCCGGCGCATGCTGGTGGCGATCGAGGCGGGCGAAAAGAATGTCAGCCTGACGACCCTCGACCTGATTGCCGAAGCCCTCGGCGTGGCCTTCAGCACCCTGATCCAGGCTCCGGACCAGCGTGACCCGGGCCGTATCGAAGAGCTGGCCTGGGCGGGTGAGCATCCACAGAGCAGGGCGGTGCTGCTGGGCAGCAGCCCGGCAAGGCGCGAGGTGGAGCTGTGGGAGTGGACCCTGGCGCCCGGCGAGTGCTATCGCAGCGAAGCCGATGCCGAAGGCTGGAGCGAGCAGATCTATGTCGCCGAAGGGCAACTGACACTGATCATCGAAGGCCTCGAGCACTGCCTGCAGCAGGGCCAGTTCCATGTGTTCGCCAGCAATTGTCGCTATGCCTACCGCAATGACGGGGCCGTGGCGGTGCGCTTTGTGCGCAATGTGGTGATCTGATCGAGAAGTCTTGCGGGTTTGCGGGCCTCATCGCCGGCAGGCCAGCGCCCACTGGTCCACCTTCACGCTCGGAGCCAGTGGAGAACCTGTGATAGCCGGCTTGCCGGCGATGAGGCCCGTAGGCACATTCCGAGGCTCGCGGTCAGTTTCCTATCAGTTCATCGGTCTTGACTACCTTGGCATAGGCAAACGCCAGCGCCGCCATTGCCGCCCCATGCACGTCCGCCGCCGGCACCTGCTTGCCATCGAACTCCAGGGGCAAGGTTGCACAGGCATCGTGCGCCACGGTCACGGCGTAGCCCAGGTCGGCCGCGGCGCGGGTGGCAGCGTCGATGCACATGTGGCTCATGCTGCCGACGATGGTCAAGGCTTCGACACCGTGCTGGTCCAGCGTATGCTCCAGGTCGGTGCCGAGGAAGGCATTGACCTTGTGCTTGAGCACCACCGGCTCGCCCGCTGCGGGCCGGACCTTGGCGTGGATGGCCGCCCCTTGCGAGCCTGGCGCGAAGAACGGCGCATCGGCACTCTCGAACTCATGCCGCACATGCACCACCAGGTCGCCCCGTTGGCGTGCCGCCGCCAGCAGGCGTGCGGCATTGTCGGCTGCCTGCTCAGCGCCATCGAGGGTCCATCTGCCGCCGGGGAAGTAGTCGTTCTGGATGTCGATGATGATCAGCGCCTGCTTGCTCATGCTGCCTCCTGTGGCAGTAGTCGTTGGATGACGTTAGTTATAGGCTGTGGCCACTGACCTGAGGATTGGCGCAAACGACACTATGCGGGCAAAAACTGACAATGCCACCAGCCTGGATATCGGCCTGCTGCTGTACCAGGGCGCGCAGCGTGCTGCTGTGCATGGCCTGGCCGACCTGTTTCTGGTGGCCAACCGGGTAGCCGCCGAGCTGGGGGCCGTCGAGTTGCCGCGGCTACGTGTCAGCTTCTGGCAAGTCGACGACCTGGGGCAACTGCAGCCTGCGCCCGAGAGCCCAGGCGCCGCCTTGCCTGATCTGCGCGTGCTGATCATACCGCCGAGCCTGGAGTCGGCACCGCAAGCCGAGTTGCTGGAGCGCCACCGTGCGCCGCTGCGCGAGCTGCACGGGCGCGGCACGGTGCTGGCCTCGGTGTGCATCGGTGTGTTCTTCATCGCTGCCAGCGGCCTGCTCGACGGGCGCCCGGCCTGTACCCACTGGAACTACGTGCAAGCGCTGGCCCAGCGGTTTCCCAGGATACGGGTCGAGGCCCAGCAGCCCTTGCTCGATGATGGCGACCTGATCACCTCGGCCGGCTTGATGGCCTGGACCGACCTGGGCCTGCGTTTGCTGGAGCGCTTCATGGGCGCGACCCTGGCAGGCGAAACCGCCCGCTACCTGGCAGTGCAACCGGTGTCGGCGCCGCTGCCTGGTGCCGTGTTCCGCCCGCGTCTGGAGCATGGCGACGAGGCGGTGCTGAAAGTCCAGCACTGGTTGCAGGGCAATGGCGGGCAGGATGTCGACCTGGCCGGCATGGCTGCATGCGCGGGGCTGGAAGCCCGCACTTTCCTGCGCCGTTTTCGTGCTGCAACGGGGCTGCGGCCGACCGAATACTGCCAGCAAGTGAGGGTAGGGCGGGCGTGCCGCTTGCTGGAGTTCACCCGGCGCACCGTCGATCAGATCGCCTGGGGTGTCGGCTACCAGGACCCGGGCGCGTTTCGCAAGGTGTTTCAGCGCATAACCGGCCTGACCCCGAGCGATTATCGCCGGCGCTTTGCCGTCTCCGGCCAGGGCGAGTGCGGCGTATCCGCAGCGGAAAAACGCTTGACCTTGACTTAACTTGAGGTTTTACCCTGCCCGGCATCGCGCTGCATGCGTCCGTAGCAAGGAGACTGCTCATGATGGCAACACCCCATGCCCTGTGGTTTACCCAGATGATCGAATATGAAGTACCCGGCGTCCGCCAGCAGGCATTGGCCCAGGCGCTGGTGGCGCGCAGTGAAGAGCTGGCCACACGCTGTGAGGGGTTGCAGGGGGTCAGCATCCAGGCCAGTGACGATGGCAGCCGAGTGTTGCAGTACCTGCAATGGCAGTCCCGCCAGGCGTGGGCGGCGGCCGCTGCCTATTTTGTCGAGGAGCCGTTTCTCGAACTGCTCGCCGAGCATCAGGCGCGTGGCGTCAGGTTTGCCGCCTACCAGACCCTGCGCAGCCTGGTCCGTGGCGCCGATGGCGGCCTGCACTGCCAGCTGAGTGAAGCTCAGGCATACCAGGGCGCATAGTGCGGGTAACGGTCCAGCCGGGCGCCGATGACCATTTCGCTGATCCACGACGCCAGGATCGAGCTGTAGGCCTTCTGACAAGCTTCACTGGACAACGCATGGTCGGCACCGTCGACGATGCGGTGCGTGAGCGAATGAGCGCTGACAAATGCCGAGCGGTAGCTCATCAGCGTACTGTGCGGCACATAGTCGTCCTGTTCGGACTCCACCAGCAGCACATCGCCGGCGAACTCGGCGCAGGCTGCCAGGGCGCGGTTGTCCGCCGGCCCGAGCGGGCGCTGGCGGTAAGCGTTGAGGCGCTGCCGGTCCAGGGTCTGCTTGGGAATGTCCCATTCCTCGTCCCAATACATGGCAGGGACGCGCAGGGCCAGCCATTTGACTGGCCGCTCGCGGGTCAACAGGGTGGCCAGGTAGCCGCCATAGCTGCTGCCGATGATGGCGATGGCACTGCTGTCGACAGCGGGGTGGCTGACCAGGCGGTCGTAGGCCACTACCAGGTCCATCAGGTTCTGTTCGCGGGTAACGGTCAGCCGTTGGCTTTCGGTCTTTTCGTGGCCGCGCAGGTCGAAGGTCATGCAGACACAGCCCAGCCCGGTGATATGCCGGGCACGTGCCAGGTCGCGCTGCTGGCTGCCGCCCCAGCCATGCACGAAGAGAATGCCCGGCATCTTGCTGCCAGGGCTGACCAGGGTGCCGACGATGCTGTCATCCTCGACCTGCAGTTCAACGGTTTCACTCTGAATGGTCATAGTCGCGAATCCGCGCAAATTTGCTGAGTTGTCCGAGTTCACTGTCGTTTCCTTGATAGAAGAGGGTGGCGTCAGTGGGCAGTTCGGGGATGCCGAATACTTCATGGGTGGAAGCCCGCACCCGTTGCAATGCCGGGTCGCCGGCAAAGGCTTGCAAGGCCAGCAGTTCGGCACTGCTGGCGCCGCCCAGCCGCCAGGATTGTTCGAGTACGCCGCTGCGCAAGTGGCCCTCGGCAGTGAAGCCGCGGGCGATGTCATAGTTGCGCCGCGAGGCGATGAAGCCCGGCAGGTGGCGCTCGGCTGCCTGCTCGTAGACGATTGCCTGGTTGATGGCCAGGCGCAGGTGATCTTCCAGTGGTAGCTGCAGCAGCGCGTCGTAGCCGCCGCGCACCACCACCAGATCGGAGCCGCCATAGACTTCGACGCCCTGGTGATCGCGGGTCAGGTACTGGATGCCGTGGTAGCTGCAGGTGTGGCCGGCGACGCGCACCTGGCCGACGCTGAAGGTCTGCACCTCGCTCAGGTCTTCTTCCAGCACCAGCCCCCACAGGGCCAGTTCCTGGTCATCCATGCCGGCCAGCAGTGGCTCCAGCGCATCCAGCGTGGTGATGACCTGCTGCCCGCGGCCTGCACAAGCCAGCACGGGCTTGATCCGCAATGGGCCGTCCAGCAGCAGCAGGTGCGCGGCGTTGCGTGCGTCGGCCTTGCTGAACACCGTGTAGCCGCGCAACAGGGCGTCGCTGGCTTGCCGGGCGAAGGCATCGGTCCAGCCTGGAGGGAAACTGGCCCCCGCCGGTAACGGGTGGGAGATTGCCTTGGTCGCCATGTATGGATAGGCGACCAGGCCACCGAACAGGTCGTGCTCGCTGCAGATGCCCAGGCTGGCCTGGCGCTTGGGGTCGACCAAGGTTTCGGTGGGCAGGTAGTAGTAGCCATCGGCGGCGCTCGGCGGTTGGCTGGGCTGCACGTATGGGCAACCCAGCAAGCGCGCCAGGCCTTCGGCGAGCTTGAGATGCACGGCATGCTCGTGGTCAGGGGTGCGTGCCCGGGTGTCGAGCAGCACCACGCCGCTTTTAGGGGCGCTGGCATTGGGCATGGTCGTTTGCCTGTATGCAGTGAATGTATCTGTGTGAAGCCGTTACTTTGGCGAAGTTCAGCAAAACTTGATCGGTGGTCCCGGCCGCGCTGTAGGAAATGTCCTGTATGTGCAGGGCGTGGCGGGCAATGCATACCGTGTGTCGGTCGCCACGATTGCAGGGCTTCGACGGCTGTTCCATTATCGGCACACTGGATCAATCGTGATGTAGCCGCAGGAGAGCGCATGAACGTTCAGACCACCCTTGGGCAAAGCGTGCCGCAGCGCCTTGCACACGTGCGCCAGGTCATGGCCGCAGAGGGCATCGATGCCTTGCTGGTACCCTCGGCCGACCCCCATCTTTCCGAATACCTGCCGGCATACTGGCAGGGGCGCCGGTGGCTGTCTGGCTTCCATGGCTCGGTTGGCACGCTGGTGGTCACGGCCGACTTTGCCGGGTTATGGGTCGATAGCCGCTATTGGGAACAGGCGGAGCACGAGCTGGCAGGCACTGGCATCGAGTTGATGAAGCTGTTGCCAGGCAAACCCGGCGCGTTGGAATGGCTGGGCGACCACGTCGAGCGCAACGGCAGCGTGGCGGTGGATGGTGCGGTCATGGCCCTGGCTTCGGCACGCCAGCTGGGCGACCGGTTGAAGCTGCGCGGGGCGCGGCTGGTGACCGGCCGGGACCTGCTCGAACAGGTCTGGGATGGGCGCCCGGCGCTGCCGGGCAACCCGGTCTACCAGCACCTGCCGCCGCACGCCACGGTGAGCCGGGCAGCAAAACTCAAGCAGTTGCGCCAGAGCCTGCAGGCCAAGGGCGCCGACTGGCACTTCATCGCCACCCTGGACGACATCGCCTGGCTCTTCAACCTGCGCGGCAGCGACGTGTCCTACAACCCGGTGTTCATGGCGTTCGCCCTGATCAGCCAGGAGCAAGCCATCCTGTTCGTCGGCCAGGACAAGCTCGATGACCATCTGCGCCAGGTGCTGGCAGTGGATGGCATCGAGGTGCGTGACTACACCGAAGCCGGTAGCGCCCTCGGCGCCCTGCCAGCCGGCAGCCGATTGCAGATCGATCCCGCCCGGGTCACCTGTGGCCTGCTGGATAACCTGCCCGGCGGGGTTGAGCTGGTCGAGGGAATCAACCCCACCACCCTGAGCAAGGCGTGCAAAGGCGAAGACGACCTGATGCACATTCGCCAGGCGATGGAGCAGGACGGCGCGGCCCTGTGCGAATTCTTCGCCTGGTTCGAGGCCAACCTCGGTCAGGAAACCATCACCGAACTCACCATCGACGAGCGCCTGAGCGCTGCGCGAGCCCGGCGCCCGGGCTTCGTTTCGTTGAGTTTCGCGACCATTGCCGCCTTCAATGGCAACGGCGCCATGCCGCATTACCGCGCCACCGAACAGTCGCACGCGGTCATCGAGGGCGATGGTCTGCTGCTGATCGATTCGGGTGGGCAGTACCTGGGCGGTACCACCGACATCACCCGCATGGTACCGGTGGGCAGCCCCAGCCTGCAGCAGAAGCAGGACTGCACGCGCGTGCTCAAGGGCATGATTGCCTTGTCGCGCGCCAGCTTCCCGCGTGGCGTGCTGTCGCCGTTGCTCGACGCCATTGCGCGGGCACCGATCTGGGCTGACCAGGTGGATTACGGCCATGGCACCGGGCATGGGGTGGGTTATTTCATGAACGTGCACGAAGGGCCGCAGGTGATTGCCTATCAGGCCGCGCCGACACCGCAGACCGCGATGCAGCCGGGCATGATCAGCTCGATCGAGCCGGGCACCTACCGCCCGGGGCAGTGGGGCGTGCGCATCGAGAACCTGGTCGTCACCCGCGAGGCCGGCACGAGCGCCTTTGGCGAGTTCCTCAATTTCGAAACCCTGACGCTGTGCCCGATCGACACCCGTTGCCTGTTGCCCGAGCTGCTGGCCAGGGACGAACGGGATTGGTTGAACCGCTATCACGCCCAGGTGCGCGAGCGCCTGGCACCCTTGCTCAAGGGCGAAGCGCTGGCCTGGCTTGAGGCGCGCACCGTGCCATTATAAGGCTTCAAGTAAAAAGGGCAGCTTGCGAGCTGCCCTTTTTTATTTGCAGATGACGATCATGCTGCGGCTGGTGTAACCCGCCGGGTTGATGCCGAACAAGTAGTCACCCGGTTCTTCATCGCTATCGCCCGAGCGTGCGATGACGCGATAGCCTCGCGTGCTGCAGGCGCTCGCAGCCTTGCTGTAACAGTTGTCCCACGAGGAGGAAAGGCCGGAGCAATTGATATGCAGGCCCTTCTTGCCCCTTTTGACCTCGGTCTTGGCGGTGGCGGCACATCCAGCAATGGCCAAGATGGCCAGGATGAGAAAAATACGTTTCATTCCTGTCCTTAAATGCAGGGCGGATCAGCCGTCTGGCCCCGTCGTTATTGCTTTGATTCTTCCTGAAATTTCCCCAGCGTCCGTGTTCTGTCCAGTAGATAGCGTAGAGATGATGATTTTGTGACAGCTTAATCAGCGCGGCGGACCGCCACAATCACTATTCCTGTCTCAAATGAAAATATTTCTCATGTCAGTCTGCGGCGACCGCCGGGCTGGGCTCCTTGCGCATGGACAAGGTGGTGCCGACCGAGGTAATGATGATCGCCAGAATCGCCAGCCATTGGGTGAGCGTCAGCACTTCGCCGAGAAACAGCAGGCCGGACAGTGCGCCGAATGCCGGTTCGATGCTCATCAGGGTGCCGAAGGTGCGCGCCGGGATACGTGTGAGCGCGACCATTTCCAGGCTGTAGGGCAGGGCGGTGGACAGAATCGCAACGCCCAGGGCCAGGGGGATCACGGCGGGTGTGAGCAATGTGCTGCCAGCGTGGGCGATACCGATGGGCGCGACAAACAGGGCAGCCACCACAACCCCCAGCGCGGCACTCTGAATGCCATGCTCGGCCCCGGCACGTTGCCCGAACAGGATGTACAGCGCCCAGCACACTCCGGCGCCGAGGGCATAGGCGGCACCGACCGGGTCCAGGGCCTGCCCGCCATCACCAGCCGGTAGCAACAGCAGCAGGCCGACGATGGCCAGGGCAATCCACAGGAAATCGATTGGCCGACGCGAGGACAACATCGCCACCGCCAGTGGTCCGGTGAATTCCAGGGCCACGGCAATGCCGATCGGTACCGTGCGCAGCGCCATATAGAAGAGGAAGTTCATGCCGCCCAGGGCCATGCCATAGATGATCACGTTACGCAGGGTGTGGGCAGTCATGCGCACGCGCCAGGGGCGCAATATCAGCAGCATGATGATGCTGGCGAAGATCAGGCGCAGGGTGGTGGTGCCTTGTGCGCCGACGATGGGAAACATGCTTTTCGCCAGGGAAGCGCCGGACTGTATCGATGCCATGGCAATGAGCAGCAGGCCGATCGGAAAGAGGTTGGCGGCCAGGCTGCGAGGCTGGGTGTTCATTTCTGTACGGCGATCCTTGGCAGGTTGAGATTGCGCACTATAGTGCGCAATTGGCCTGAAAGGGAACAGCCAAGGTAGACAGCGGCGAACGCACAGGATGGATTGGCCGAGACAGATGCAGGCGCTGCCAGCCATGCGCTGTGCGGAGCGCTCGATATCACCGGCACTGCAAGGGCTGTGGCGAGCACCGGGTGGCCCTGCAGAGTCTTTTGGGGAAGATTGCAGATTATTGAAATTAAAGGTTGACCGCCTCGAATATCACCCTATAATGCGCCCCACTCCAGCGCGGTAGCGAAGCAAGGCAAGCCACCCCGTTGAGTCAAGTGTTTGAAGCTAAACGAGTTTCTCGCAAAAAACTTCAAAATAAACGCTTGACAGCAAATGAGGAAAGCGTAGAATGCGCGCCTCGGTTGAGACGAAACGCTCTTAGCCAAACGCTCTTTAACAAATCGAATCAAGCAATTCGTGTGGGTGCTTGTGAGTACGGACTGATAGTCACAAAGATTATCAGCATCACAAGTGGCCATGCGAGAAATCACATAGTCATTTGAGATTGCTGAGCCAAGTTTAGGGTTTCTTAAAAACCCAAGCAGTATTGAACTGAAGAGTTTGATCATGGCTCAGATTGAACGCTGG
>NZ_JAENHV010000022.1:0-68180 GCF_016620375.1 Pseudomonas sp. LAM2023
GTAGGGCTGGCTGATGGCTTCCTTGCCGTCGAAGGCGAGGACCTGGAAGTCGTGCTCCAGGCCGTCGATGTGCAGGCTGAAATGGGTCTGGTTTGCGGCGGCAAACATCCTTGTCCCTCATGTACGAAAGCGGTGGCAAAACGACCGTGACCTACGACGAACGCGGTAGCTCACGGCATGAGTCATCTCAGGTTGCGGACGCCGGCTTTCGCCGGCGCCAGCTTGACCAGAACCCCTGCACGGCGAAGGCATCACGCAGTTGCGCGGCGCCAATGCTGCGTTGCTCGGGGTTGAAGGCCAGCGCCGCGCGCAGGGCTGTCCAGGCCTTGCCCGGCATGCCGGGCGGCGCTTTGGCCGGCAACTGCATGCCTTGGTTGCGCGCCTTCAGCGACGGCAGCCGTTCGAACGGGTGGCGCCCGGTGACCAGCTCATACAGCACGCAAGCCACCGCATAGAGGTCGCTTGCACTGCTGGGCGTGCCACCCTCGAACAGCTCGGGCGCAGCGTAGGCCGGGGTCCAGGCCTCGAACCGCCCATGGCTCAGGTGCGGCAGCCCCGCCAGTGGTCCGTCCAGGGCCATGCCCAGACCGAAATCGAACAGGCGCAGGCCATCGTCGCTGAGCATTACGTTGCTGGGCTTGAGGTCACCGTGCACCACCCCCTGGCCATGCACGCAGGCCAGGGCGTCGAGCAGCGGCACGGCAATCTCGCGCACCTGCGCCCAGCCCAGCCCCAGTGGCTGGTCGCACAGCAGACGGTCCAACGACGCGCCCTGCATCAGTTCCATGGTGATGAAACCGCGCTCGCTCTGCGGGTCGACGGCGAAGCCTTGCAGCCGCACCAGGTTAGGGTGGCGCAGGCTGCTGGTCAGGGCGTACTCGTTGAACAACAGGGCATTGGCATCGGGTGCCGTGGCCAGCTGGTCGCTCATCAGCTTCACCGCCAGTAGCGGCTGAGGATCACCGAAACGCTCCTGCAGCAGGTCACGGGCCCGGTACACCAGGCCCATGCCGCCAGCGCCGAGCAGCCGCTCGAGGCGATAGCGCCCGGCCAGCACGCCGGGAATCGGCGGTAACGGCGTAGCCGTTGTCGGCGGCTGCGTGGCAGCTTGCGCGCGCCCTTTGCCACGCCGTTTGCGCCGCGCCTTGCCACTGCGCTCGGGCTCGGGCTCGGGCTCGCTGGCCTGGGTGAAAGCGAAATAGGTCGGCTCGCTGCCCCGCTCAAGGGCATCGAGCACATCGAGTGCGTCGCCGCTGCCAAGGTTCATCGGTGGATCACCACTGCAGTCAGGTTGTCTTTGGCTGCACCGCGCAAGGCGGTGTCGAACAGGCGTTGCAGGGCCTCGCCGGGCGAGGCGAGGTCCAGGGCGTGGCCCAGGCCGCCACTTTCCAGGCCGTCGTAGAGGCCATCGCTGCACAACAGGAATACATCGCGCGGCTGAGCTTCGAACTCCAGTACCTCCAGGGTCAGGCTGGCGCTGGCGCCGACGGCACGGGTCAGGGCCCGGGCCGAAGGGTGCACGCGGGCCTGCTCGGCACTCATCCGCTGCTGGTCGATCAATTGCTGCTGCAGCGAGTGATCGCGGGTCAGCTGGTACAGGCGCTGGCCGCGCCAGAGGTAGCAGCGGCTGTCGCCGGCCCACACGCAGGCGCCGCGGCGGCCTTCGAGCAGCAGGGTGACCACGGTGCTGCCGACAATACGGGCCTTGCCCTCGACACTCACCGTCAGTTCCTGGCCTAGCCGCCGGTTGATCCAATGCAAGCACTGGCGCACGGCGACCACGCGTTCGTCGAAGCTGCTGCCGGCCGGCAGTTCGGCCAGGCTCTCGACGATCATCTGGCTGGCGAGATCGCCGGCCTGATGCCCGCCCATGCCGTCGGCGACCGCCCACAGGCCGTGCTGCGGGCAGTCGAGAAAGGCGTCCTCGTTGCGCGCCCGGACCTTGCCCGGGTCGGTGCGCGCAGCGCTGCGCCAGGGGGTGGCTGGCAGCATCACAGCTCCCCTGGCAGGCGGAAGCCGCGCAGCACACTCAGGTCGAACGGGTTCGGCGCGCGCTGGCTGGTCAGCAGGTAGTTGGCACGCATGCCGCCGACATTGGCCTTGAGCACCATGGTGTCGCGGCCCTTGAGATACTCGGCTTGCATCAGGTCGAGCAGGCGGAACAGCGACCATGGGCCACCATTCTTCTCCAGGGCCATCGGACGGCCGTTGAGCTGCTCCAGGGTCAGGCTGCTGTTACCGTCCTGGGCATCGGTCGGCCACTTCAGGCTGGTGGAAACGATCGGGCCATGGCGGTAGTCGATCACCGAATCGCCGAAGCGGAACTCTGCCCGGCTCACCGACGGGTCAAGGGTGTACGGCTCAAGCTTGAACTGCACCTGTGGCTCGTCGGGGTTCTGCGCGAAGAAGCTCTGGCGGATGACCTGGGCAGCGCTCATCTGGTCGAGGAATGCCTTGGTCATCGGCAGGCTCTGGCCGTCCAGGCTGCGCAGGCGGTAGCTGCCCGGTTCACCGCTGACGAAAGGACGCATGTAGGTGTCGAAGAAGCGGTCCGCCACCCCCTGGGCCTTGAAGAAGTCGCGGAAATCGCTGATCGCCACGTCGCTGGTGCCATGCGCGTTGAACGGGTAGCGCGACTCGATGGCGCGGCCGTAGAAGCTGTACAGCTCGTTCTGGTAGCGCTGGTTCAGGTAGGTGTAGGTGTCGTTGAGCACCATGCGCCAGATGTCGTCGGACAGCAGGTTGAACCAGCCGGCCACCGGACGCGGCAGGCGCACGGTGCCGTTGCGCAGGCTGCTCAAAGCATCACGTTGCCCGGCCATGCGGGCCTTGGCCATCTGGTACGAGGCTTCCTCGGCCTGGTTGGAACGGGCCAGGCTGGCCAGTTGCTGCTGCAGGTCGTTCAGCGCCTGCAGGGTCGGCGTCAGGTCGGGGCCGGGGCCATTGTTGTCGTCGAGCAGCCGGTGCAGGGGTTCGAAGCGCCGCTGCAGGGCCATGCGTGCGGTGTCCGGCAGCGGTTTCCTGGCGAGGGCGTCGCGGGCCTTGTCGGCCACGGCGCCAGCAACCGCCGCACCACCCTTGCCGAGTTTCTTGGTAGCGGCGGCCTCGACGGCCGGGTTGCCCTCGTCTGCGGCCTCGGCCAGTACCGGGAAGCGAGTGTTCTCGCGCACCTCGGTGAGCAACAGCAGCAACGGCGAGTTGGCGGCGGTAAGCGCCGATAGCTGGTCGGCGCCTTCACCGGCATCGCTGAACGGAATAAGCCCGACCTGGTTGATGGCTTCGCCCCAGTAGTTGGCATAGTCACGGAAGTACAACTGCTCCAGTTCGACCATCAGCCGGCGCATATCCATGTCGCTGATGCCGCGGCCCTCGCCCAGCACCCAGTTGTCGCGCAGGATATCGTTGACCAGGTTGGTGCCCTGCACGGAAAAGTACTGCTGGTAGCCCTGCGAGGTGTAGAAGCCGGGGATCGGGTAGTCGATGCCGACGAACTGGCTGGCCTGCGGTCCGAGCTGCTGGCTCAGGCGGTACTCCGGCAAGCTGCGGGCCTGCTCGCGCAGCACACGATAGACCACGCTGGCCAGGGACTCGGCGCGCAGCACCTGGCGCGCCTGGGCTACCAGGGTGTCGTTGAGCGGGTAGCTGAATGACTGGCTCAGCAGGCGCTCGAAGTGCGCGTTCAACCCTTCCTGCGCGGCGGTGTTGCCGTTGTAGCGCTGCGACCAGCCGGCCGCCACCCAGTCCTTGAGCCAGGCCTGGTCGCGGCGCTCGGGCAGGCCCAGCATCAGGTAGGCGCGCAGGCTGTTGAGCAGGCGCTCGCGGTTTTTCAGGTTGCTGCGGATCTGCCCTTCAACCATCTGCGCTACCCGTGGCAGCAGGACGGTTTCCAGTTCACGCTGATAGGCAGGCTGCAGTACTTCATTGGCCGGGGCGCCCTGGTACAGGCCACCGCGCTGCAACCAGGAGACATCGCCACTGGCCGGAAACACCCGCGTGGCCTGCCAGGCGCTATCCAGGGGCTTGAGCGCGGCCAGCGCATCGTCGCGGGCTTCCAGGCCGGTGTGCTGGCGCTGCCACTGGCGGCCCAGGTCGCGCACCTGCTCCAGGCGCTCGTGGTTGCCGGAGAAGCTGCCGGCCCAGAGCACGCCGAACAGCGCCAGTGCACCCAGCGCACCGAGATAGACAGCCCGTTGGCCCCAGTGGATGCGGCGGCGTTCGCGCTGGTCGAGCCCGGCCAGGTCGTACTCGGGGAAAATCACCCGGCTGAACAGCTGCAGGATGAACCGCGAGCGCCCCTGGGGCGCGGCGCGGCCGGCCGTGCCGGGGTGATAGCCGTTGTCGCTGTCGACCCTTGGCGCCTGGTGCGGCGCGCTGGTGAGGTAGAAGCCGCGCAACTGGCTGGCGCGCTGGTAGCGGTTGCCGGTGAAGGCGGCGTCGACGAACAGGCACAGCTGATCGCCGATACGCCCCAGCTGGTGCGGGAAGTCGAGGATCCGCGCGCGGCGCTGAGTGTTGCGCTCGTGGTGCATACGCTGGGTGACCTGGTCACCCAGGCGTTGCAGCAGGCCCTGGAATTCCTTGGCCAACAGCTCGGTGTCGGCGCCGTTCTGGCCCTTGCCGAAGGTAATGCCGAATACCTGCTCGTTCTCTTCACGCGACTGCTGGTCGAAGAAGGCGTCGAAGCCTTGCAGGCGGTCGGTCTTGCTCAGCACCAGGTACACCGGCACCTCGACATGCAGGCGCAGGCGCAGCTCCTGCAGGCGTGAACGGACCTTCTGCGCCAGCTCGTTCACTGCCGCTTCACCACCAAGCAGGGTGTCCAGCGGCACTGTGACCACCACACCGTTGAGCGGGCGGTTACGCCGGCGCAGGCGTAACTGGTCGAGCAGCACGCGCCAGGCATGGCCGTCGACTTCGCTGTCGGCCTGGTTGAGGAAACGCCCGGCGGTATCCACCAGCACGGCCTGTTCGGCGAAATAGAAATCGCAGAAGTCGCCGCTGGAGGGATCACGCGCAAGCTTGCGCTCCAGGGCGTTGATCGGGAATTCCAGGCCCGAGTGGTCGATCAGGCTGGTCTTGCCCGCGCCCTGCGGGCCGAGAACCAGGTACCAGGGCAAGTCGCGGCGCCAGCGCTCGCTGCGCCCGCCGTACAGGCTCGAGTGCTTGAGGGTGGACAAGGCATGCTTGAAACGGGCCTTGATCTCCTTGCCCTCCTCGTCCATGCGCTCTTCACGCTCCAGGCGTTCGCGACCGCCCTCGCTCTCGAGCTGCTCCTGCTTGCGCTGGTTGGCGCGCCAGCTGGCAAACACCATCCACAGGCCCCACACCAGGAACAGTACGCTGATGGTCAGCAGCCGCGCGGCAGCGTCTTCCCAGAACTTGTTGTCGGCCACCGCCAGCAACGGCCCGGCGAACCACACCAGCAGGGCCAGGGCGAGCACCAGCAACAGGCTCCAGACCCAGGTCCGGGCGAGGAAGGCGCCCACTTTCTTGAAAAAAATCTTCATCACAAGTCCTTGTGTCACGACCGCGGCTGGGGCGCTGTCTGCTCGAGCGTCTGGAAGGGTTGCAGGACGGCCGTGCGCTGCTCACCCAGCACCCAGGCAAAACCGGAATACATCACCACCAGGGATACCAGGGTGAACAGCGCCACGCTCCACCACGGCACGATGCGCACCGGGCTGTTGCGCTGCCGGTCCAACCCTTCCCAGCGCGGCGACAGCTCGCGCGGCACGTCGCCACGCAGCTGGCGGATCTGCCGGTACAGCGCGTCGCGGATGCCTTCGAGTTCGGACATGCCGCGATCGATGACCCGGTACTTGCCCTCGAAGCCCAGGGACAGGCACAGGTACATCAGTTCGAGCATCGCCAGGTGCTTGATCGGGTTCTTGGACATGCGGTCGAGCAACGCGAAGAACTTCTCGCCACCGAAGGTCTCGTTGTGGAAGGCGCTGAGCAGGCTCATCTGCGACCACTGGCTCTCGTTGCCCCATGGCGTGGTGACCACCGCCTCGTCGACCACGGTGCACAGCAGGTAGCGGGCCACCGTGACCTGGCCGTTCTCCACGCCCTCGTAGTGGGTCCGTGCCTCGAACGCACGTATGCAGGCGCTCAAGCGTTCCTTGAGGCTGGCCAGGTCTTCCGCGGTGTCGCTGTGCTTGAGCCGCACTACCTCCGAGAGCAGCTCGCCGGCGGCGGCCACCAACGGGTTGAGGCCGACGTTGAAGCTGCCGCTGGCAGGCAGGCGCGCCGAATAGACCATGCGCTGTTCCAGCGGCTCGGCTCGCGCCGTGCTGCCCAGGGCGGTCAGCGCCTGCCCTTCCGGTGCCGAGCCATCCTGGTTGTACAGGACGGTCTTGTCGTCCTGCGGGTGTTCCATGTCCTTGCTCATGCTCAGTTCCTGATGGCCCAGAATTTCAGTTCGAGATCGGAGAACTCACTGGTGACGTGGAACGCGAAGCCACCAGAACCGTCCATCTTGGCGCGGTCCGCAGCGTCGAGTTCGACGATGAAGTAGGTCTTGTTGGCGTGGAACGGGATCTGCCGCGGCGCCACCGGCAGCGGTTTGACCTTGAGCCCCGGCAGGTGCAGGTTGACCAGCTGGCGGATGCGCTCCACCGGGCCGACCTTCAGGTGCGACGGCAGGCGCTGGCGCAGCGCTTCGGACTCGCAGTTGGCGCTGGCGGCCAGCACGAACGAGGCGGTGGTGAGCAGGCCCGGGTCGTGCAACGGCGACACCAGGATGCCGTACTGGCGCTGCTGCAGTTCAAGCTCGATGGCGTGCTGCTCGAGCACCATCGACAGCACCTGGCGGATCGACTCCATCAGCTTGCGGAAGCTCGCCCCCTGGTCGCTGTGCTGGTAGCGCGCATCCAGGCGCGGGCGCTTGGTGTCACTGGAAAAGGTCGCCAGGTCGCCAAGCATGACCAGGAAGGTGCGGTACAGCTCCTCGGGGTGCACCTGTTCCAGGTTCAGGTAATGGCGCAACAGCAGCTCGGTGCGGTTGATCAGTTGCAGCATCATGAAGTCCCCGACCTCGGCGCCGCCGACCTTGCCGTTGGAGCGGATACGCTCGGCCAGGGTGTCGCCGCGCAGTGCCAGCATGCTGATGACTTCCTTCAGGCACGACAGCAGGTATACCGATGAGTGGGTGCGGATGAACGTTGGCACGAATTCCGGATCGAGACTGATGACCCCGTCTGGCGAGGTATCGAGGATCTCGCAGACCTTCAGCTTGACGTAGGCCTGGTCGGTCTGTTGCTCGCCCAGCAGCAGGCGGAAGTCAGGGCGTGCGCAATTGATCTGGCTACTGTTGTCGTCACCGGCGTTGGAGTCGGATACCTCCACCTCGTAGGTGGTGTAGCGGGTCAGCACGTCGGATTGCTCGGGGCGGCGCGCCTCAATGTGGTTGCCAGTGACCAGCGGCAGGGCCATGAAGATCGGCGTCGCGCCGGTGTTGGGCGGCACGTCCAGGGCCAGTGGCTCGCTGCTGCCGTCGAGCTCGAACAGGCTGCCGTCGGGCAGGATGCCGGCGGCGCGGCTGATCACCAGCTTGCCCATGTTGAGGAACTGCAGGTCGATCTCGAGGTTGATGAAGCCCCAGGTATAGGTGCCCAGCAGCTGGGTACGGGTCTTCATCTGGCTGTCGTAGTAGCGGTCGTTGTGCTGGAAGTGCTGAGGACGCAGCAGCATCCCCTCCTGCCAGACTACCTTGTGCACGTTCATGGGCGCTCACCCGCTTGTGCCACGGATGGCACGCCATTATGGATACCCGCCTGGTCCAGGTAGAGGTTGACAACCACGCGCTCACCGGCGCGGATCGCCTGCACCCGGCGCCAGTGCGCCTGGTCGAGGTCGCGGTAGGCGGCCAGGATGCCGACGAAGCGGCTGTCAGGGTCGATGCTCAACTTGAGGGCCAGGGTCTCGCCCGGACGCAGCTCATGCTCCTCGCTGGCCACCATGTCCTGGGACAGGGTTTCCTTGGGGCGCTGGTACAGGCTGAAGAAGTCGCTGCTCTCGAAAGCCACCGGATGCTTGAGTTCGAACAGGCGCACCACCACCGGTGACGGCCGGCCGTTGATGTCGAGGTTGAGCTGGTCGGTGGCAGTGAGCGTCAGATCCAGCTTGGTCAGGTGCGAGTACGGTGACAGGGCACTGCAGCCGGCCAGCCAGGACAGGGCGGCCAGGGCCCAGGTCGCCCTGAACACCATGCGGGTGATGCGAATCATGGAAGTCATCCTTGCGGGTCGTGATGAAGGGAAGCGATCAGGCGCACCTGCTCTTCGTAGGTTCGGGCGAAATCCTTGACCAGCAGGCGCTCGCTCCAGTCCTCGTTGGCCATCAGGGCCTGGTGATAGCGCACGTAGGATTTCCAGCGGCTGCTGAACGGCCCCTTGCGGCCCTGGCGTTCGAACTGCAGGGTCAGTTGCTCCGGGGCAAAATGCTCCAAGGTGCTGCGCAGGGCCTGGCGGCTGGCGCCGAGCATGGCCACCTGGTGCGCCTGCAGGTCACGGAAGGCCTGGGCCACGGCGTGTTCACCGGCCAACTGGCCGCCGCGCCGTGGCTTGAGCAGCTCGTCCAGCGCCTGGTCGGCATCCGGCGAAGCCTTGATCGGGTTGCGGCTGGCGCCCTGCGGCGTAGTCAGCGCCAGGCGCAACTCGTTCTTCAGCTCGCTGCGGGTGCGCAGGCTCTGCTGCAGCCCCGCGACGCTCTGGCGCAGCAGCGCGGCAGCCTGCACCGCCAAGTCCTCGCGGGCCTGCTCGTCGAGCTCGTCGAGGGCCACGCCCAGGGCCGCGCCGAAGCGCCTCCAGAAGGCGTCGCCACGTGCCTCGCGCGGCGCCGGCACGGCCACCGGCTCTGGCGCCGGGGCGGGCACCAGGGTCGGTACGATCAGGTTCTCCTGGTCGATTGGCGCATAGTCGGCGCGCTGACGGGCCGGCGCCTCCGGCATGGCCATGGCCACCAGCTCGTCGATGGGCTGCAGGCGGGTTTCTTCCTTGTCCAGTGCGCTGATCGGGTCGAGTTCGAGGAACGCATCGTCGGGGATGATGTTGGCCCCCGGCATACCCAGGCCGACGTCCAGGCCGGGCTCGGGATCGATCAGGCGCGCGCGCACCTCGACATCGCCCATGCGGTACACCGCGCCCTGCTCGATCCGGTAGGCCTCGCCCTTGCGCAACTGCGCACCGCTGCTGGCCAGGCGAATACCGTTGCTGCTGATATCTGTGAGGAAGAATGTGCCGTTATCGAAGGACACCTGGGCATGGTGGCTGGACAGGTGGCGCTTGTCGTCCTCGATGCACCAGTGGCAATCCCTGGCCCGGCCGATATCGCCACCGGCGCGGCCAAAGGTTTTGCTTGGCGCGTCGGTGCGGCCGTGCTGGCGTTTGTCGAGCAGTTCGAAAACCAGTTCCATGGTCAGGGCTCCTTGTGCTCAGTTGTCACGGTTGAGGGCCTGGGGATCTCCCAGGGGGCGGTAGCTGTCGTCGTCGAACTTGTAGTTGCCAGCACACCCTGCCAGGGTGAAAGCGGTAACCAGGGCCAGCAACGTGGCCCGCCAGTGACGGTGAGGCATTGAAACGACTCCATGTTCGAATGAGGCATGCGCCGCCAGGGGCGAGCCTGGGTTGGAATGGGTAAGTGTCGGGGTCATGCCGGTCAGCCCTCGCATTCGCCGATCTGGATGTTCAGGCGCCCCAGCCGGTACAGCAGGGTTCGCCGTGGCAGGCCGAGTTCGCGGGCCGCCAGGGTCTGGTTGCCGTCGTGCTTGCGCAGGCAGTCGAGCAGCAGGCTGCGCTCGACCTTCTCCAGGCGCTCGCGCAGGTTCAGCTCGCAGTCCTGCGGCGCTGGCTCGGCCAGGCTCAAGGCGAAGTGCCCCACCTCCAGTTGGTCGCCCTCGCACAGCAGCACTGCGCGCTCCACCAAACCCTTGAGCTCACGCACATTGCCTGGGAAGGCATAGTTTTCCAGGTGCTCAAGGGCGGCCTGGGACCAGCCCACCGGGCTGCGCTGGAGGAAGGCACAGGCCTTGTCGCAGAAATGCCGGGCCAATGTGATGACGTCACCACTGCGCTGGCGCAGCGGCGGCAGCTCGATGGGGAACTGCGCCAGGCGGTAGTAGAGGTCTTCGCGGAACAGGCCGTCGCTGACCATCTGCACCAGGTCACGGTGGGTGGCGGCGATGATGCGCACGTCGATCTTGTGGGTGACGTTGGAACCCAGCGGGCGGATCTCGCCCTCCTGCAACACGCGCAGCAGCTTGGCCTGCAGGGCCAGGGGCATGTCGCCGATCTCGTCGAGCAGCAAGGTGCCGCCATCGGCGGCGTCGAACAGCCCGGAGCGGTCGCGGTCGGCACCGGTGAAGGCCCCCTTGCGATAGCCGAACAGTTCGCTTTCCAGCAGGGTTTCTGGGAAGGCCGCGCAGTTCTGCACCACGAACGCGCCGGAGCGGCGCGGGCCGTAATCGTGGATAGCGCGGGCCACGAGCTCCTTGCCGGTGCCTGTCTCGCCGCGCAGCAGCACGGTAAACGGGCTGTGCAGGACCTTGCTGATCATCTGGCAGGTCTGGGCCATGGCCGCGCTCTGACCGATCAGGCCGTAGCGGTTGGCGGCAACCGGTGCACGGCTGGCCGCAGGCGGTGGTGCCAGTGGCTGGCGCAGGCGGCGCAGCAGTTGCAGGTGGCCGATGGCAAAGCCGCCCAACTGGCCGAGGGAGTCGGCGAAGGCTTGCAAACCGCCGCGTTCGCGGTTGACGCACAGCAACACGCCGACCACCTGCTGCTGCGCAGTCAGCAACGGCACCGCCAGCAGTGCCTGCCAGGGGGTCGGCTGGTTCGGCAGGAAACAGGTGTCGAACAGGCTGGCAGAGAGGTCGGCGATGTTCACCACGCGGTTTTGGCACAGGGCGAACTGCAACAGCTGCTCGCCGTTGTAGTCGGCCGGCAGGCTGGCGCAATCAGGTGCCAGCAACTGCCCGTCGAGCCAGGCGGCCTCCAGCCCGAGCCGGGTATGGGTCGAGTCGAGCAGGTACAGCTGCACCAGCGCGCAGCCGCTGAGCCCGGCCACAGCCTGCACCAGTGCCTGCAGCAGACACCGGTCGTCCGCCGCGCGGGCCAGCTCGGTGAAGGTGCCCAGCAGCGATTCGGCGTAGGCCAGCGGGTGGGGCACGTGCGTGAACATCACCCCCACCTCAGGCAAACTCGCAGATCACGCCGGCATCCCCATCGAGGGTGGCGTGCACGCGGCTGATCGCCTCGCCAGTGGCCATGGCGTCGAGCAGGTGGTCGGCCACTTTGGGTAGCACATGAGTGTCGATCAGGTGGTCGATCAGGCGCGCGCCACTTTCGCTCTGGCGGCAACGCTCGGCGAGGTGGTCCACCAGCGCCTGGCAGTGGCTGAACGCCAGTTGCCGACGCTGCAGGCGCTCGCCCAGGCGCCCCAGCTTGATCTCGATCAGCTCGCGCAGCACCGGGCCACCCACCGGGTAGTAGGGCACCACGCGCATGCGCGCCAGCAGCGCCGGCTTGAAGTGACGGCTAAGCACCGGCCGGATGTGCTGTTCGAGCAAATCGGCATCAGGCCGCTCGCCGTTTTCACACAGCGCGCTGATCTGCTCGCTGGCCAGGTTCGAGGTCATCAGGATCAGGGTATTGCGAAAATCGATCTGGCGCCCTTCGCCATCATTGGCCACGCCCTTGTCGAAGATCTGGTAGAACAGGTTGAGCACGTCCGGATCGGCCTTCTCCACCTCGTCCAGCAATACCACCGAGTAGGGCTTCTGGCGCACCGCCTCGGTGAGCATGCCGCCCTCGCCATAACCGACGTAGCCGGGCGGCGCGCCGATCAGGCGCGAGACAGTGTGCTTCTCCTGGAACTCGGACATGTTGATGGTGGTAATGAAGCGGTCGCCGCCGTACAGGAGGTCGGCCAGCGCCAGCGCGGTTTCGGTCTTGCCGACGCCACTGGGGCCGACCAACAGGAATACGCCGACCGGCGCATCGGGCTTGTTCAGGCCGGCTGCCGTGGCGCGCATGGCGCGGTTCAGCGCGTGCACGGCCTGTTCCTGGCCGCGGATGCGGGCGCGCAGGTCGTCGGCGAAGCTGATCACCTTGGCATTGTGTTCACGTGCCAGCTGGCTCAGGGGGACACCCGTCCAGGCGCTGATTACCTCAGCCACCAGGCGCGGGCACACTTCGGCACTGACCAGGCGCTCTGCGGCTTGCGCATCGAGCAAGGCTTGATGGGTTTCGGCCAGGCGCTGCTGGAGCTGCTCGCGGCTCTCGCCGACCACGGCTTCCTCGACCTCCTCCGCATCGCCTTGCGCTGGCGCCTCGATGGGAGCATTGGCGACCTGCTGGCGCAGCTCCAGCACCTGTTCGGCCAGCTCGCGCTGACGGGCCCAGCGCGCGGCCAGTTGGGCCTCCTGTTGCCGGGCTTCGGCCAGGCGTTGCTCCAGGCGCTCGAAGGCTTCCTGATCGATTGGCAGCCCCGCCACAGCATCGCGCTGCAGGGCATTGCGCTGGCGTTCCCCCTCGGCCAGTTCGGCACGCAAGCGCTCGAGGGCATCCGGCGCTGCAGCCAGGCTGATGCGCACGCGGGCGCAGGCAGTGTCGAGCACGTCGACGGCCTTGTCGGGCAATTGCCGGCCGGTCAGATAGCGCGCCGACAGCTCGGCCGCGGCGACCACCGCGTCGTCGCGCAGGTAGATGCCGTGGCTCTTCTCATAGAGCTGGGCTAGGCCACGCAGGATGGTCACTGCCTCCGCTACGGTCGGTTCATGCAGTTGCACCGGCTGGAAGCGACGGGCAAGGGCCGGGTCCTTCTCGAAGTATTTCTTGTATTCGGCCCACGTGGTTGCGGCAATGGTGCGCAGTTCGCCTCGCGCCAGCGCCGGCTTGAGCAGGTTGGCAGCATCCGAGCCGCCGGCGGTGCCGCCCGCGCCGATGAGCGTATGGGCTTCGTCGATGAACAGGATGACCGGGCGCGGTGCGGCCTTGACCTCATCGATGACGCCCTTGAGGCGCCGTTCGAACTCGCCCTTGACGCTGGCCCCGGCCTGCAGCAGGCCCATGTCCAGAGCCAGCAGGTCGATGCCTTGCAGGGCCGGCGGCACTTCGCCGGCGACAATGCGTGCAGCCAGGCCTTCGACCACGGCGGTCTTGCCCACGCCCGCCTCGCCGACCACGATCGGGTTGTTCTTGCGGCGCCGGGCCAGGATATCGATCATCTGCCGGATCGACGCATCGCGGCACAGTACCGGGTCGAGTTTGCCGTCGCGGGCCTGCTGCGTGAGGTTGTGGGTGAAGCGCTGCAGCATCGACTCGCCCTGGGGCGCGCCGGCAGCCTTCGGCGCAGCTGGCGATTGCGACAGCGCGTAGCCTTTTAGGCGTTCGATATCCAGGCCGGCCAGCAGCTTGTGGTAGCGGCTGCCAGCATAGCGCAGTGGGTTGCGCAGCAGGCCAAGGATCAATGCGGCCTGGTCGACCTGGCTCTGGCCCAGTTCGAGGTTGGAGACCAGCAACGCATCCTGCAGCCATTGCACCAGCTCTGTCGCAAACACCGGGTTGCGAGTTGCGCTGTGCTCGACATTTGGCTGCAGCGCAGAGCGAAACTCGCCGGCGTCGACCGCGGCATCCTGCAGGGCACGCTGCAACAGGCTGTCGCTGCGTTCGAGCAACCCCAGCAGCAGGTCCTCCACCAGCACCTTGCTGCCACCACGGGCCACGCAGCGCTCGGCGGAGCGCTCCAGGTCACGGCGGCTGTCGGCGTCCAGGGCCTGGACGAGTTGTTGCAGGTCTACGTTGATCATGGCCATTGGTCCTTAATGAATTTTGCTTCCCAGGGTCACCACGCCATCGGCGCGTTCGCGACCCAGCCAACTGGTCCAGCCCAGGTGGCAAACATTCTGTTCACCGATACGCAGCTCGCGGATTTCTTCGCGGCGCAGCTCCAGGCGGATGTCGTAGTCGAGTGGGTCGCGTAGGGTGAAGCGCGTCAGCGCGCACAGCGGTTGGTAGCCGAAGCCGATCGGCAGGAATTCGTGAAAGCGCTGCCAGTCCAGTTCGGTGATGTGGATGCGGAACTTGCCGCTGCGGTCGCGCACGCGCTCGCCGAGCACGGCGTCCTCGCCCAGCAGGCTATTGGCCAGGCCCAGGCGGTTGCACTGTTCCTCGAGGATGTCCACGCGCCGCTCCAGGCATTGCTCGATGACCAGGTCGGCGTGCTTGAAGTAGTAGCGCAGCACGGCCTCGATCAGCGCTGCCGAGTGGGCACGCAGGCTGAGCACACCCAGGTACGGCAGCAGTCGCTTCCAGTTCAGTTCCTTGGCATGGCGTATCTGGTCGCCGCCCAGACCGATCAGGGCGAACAGGTGCGAGGAGAATCCATCCAGGGCGCCGCTCTCGAAACTGGCGCGGTAGCGGTACTTGCGCCAGATCGGTAGCAACAGGCGTTGCAGGCGGTGGTGGAACAGGTCGAGGAACATCCGCGTGGGGTTGCCATCCTCGTTGTCGCCCAGCGCCTGCTCGCCATAGAACGCCGGCAGCGGCGAGCTGGAGCCGACCAGGCCGATCAGGTTGAAGCGCATGCGCGCGCGCAGCCGACCATGCTCGTGGAAGAACTCGATGCGGTCGACGTCGCTGCCGGGAAAACCCAGGCTGGGGTTGGCCTGGAACTCCACCAAGTCATAGAGTTCCTCGTCCTCCAGGTATGGATAGGCCTCGCGCAGCTGCTCCAGCACCAGCAGCACGGCCTGGAACAGCGAGTACTCGCGGATGCTCCGGCTCAGCCGGCTTACAGCAGCGGTTGCAGGCCCATGCGTGGTGTCCATTGGTACACCTCCCCCTGTGTGCTTTTCACCCGCAACTCGTGGTACGAGTTGAGGCTGGCGTAGAGCGCGAAGAACTCATTGAGCACCGAGGCGAAGACGAACAGGTCGCCCTCGCCAATGTAGCCCTCCGGATCAATGGTCAGCTCGGTGCGCAGACCGCGCAGCGGCAAGCCGCGGTGCAGGCGGTCGACATGCTGGTGGCGGATCGACTTGAGCCCGCCAAGCAGGCGTCGGCTGACCTTTTCCGCGTGCTGGTCGTAGTAGCGCGGCAGGTCGTAGGTTTCGAGAATCACCTTGAGCGCGTCGACGTCGGCCAGCGACAGGTAGTTCAGCGACATGTTGCTGATCAGCTTCCACAGGAAGTCGCGGTTCAGCGGCGGCGCGTAGCTGGCGGTGACCGGCGTGATGTTGCGGAAGGAGAGAAACTCGGGCGTCTCCTCGCTGAGCATGCAGATGTCGCCGAGCTTGAGCCGGCGCGGCAGGTTCTGGTTGGTGCAGGTCAGCTCGATCGACAGCGTCTCGTGCGACTCGGCCTGGTGCACGCCAAAGCTCAGGTAGGTGTCCAGGCCGTCGTGCAACAGCGAGGAACGCTGGCGGATGCTGTAGTGCGGGCGATTCTCCGGCACGTCGAAGCTGGCGTCGTGTTCGAACGACTCGAACGGCACGTAATTCTGGTAACCCAGCCCGCCCGGGCTCCAACCGGTCACGCCATCGACCGAGAACACCCCGCAGTGCTCGGGGTCGAGTTCTGCCGGAAGCAGCAGGTACTCGTCCTGCTTACCGTCCAGGCGAATCGGCAGCGCATCATGCTTGAACAGGTTGGTGATCGGCGTGCAGTACAGCTTGACGTTGTCCAGGGTCGGGCGCAGCCGCTGGGCCTCGCCACGGCGGATGTCGAAACGCAGCTCGACGCCGTGCACTTGCTTGAGGGTTTCCTCCGGCAGGCTCTGCAACACCTCCAGGCCACTGACGTCGACAAACAGGAACTTGTCCTGGAAGGCGAAATACTCCTGCAGGAAGCGATAGCCACGGAACGTGTTCAGCGGATAAGGAACCAGCGCCTCTTCCTCGGCGAAACCCACTGGGTGCACCTTGGCCGCCGGCGCACGCAGCAGCAGCGGCTCGCCCTTGACGTTGAGCATCGGCTTGCCGTGGCTGTCCAGCGGCATCAGCTCGACCCCGGCCAGGCTGCGCAGCAGGCTCAGGTAGAGCATCTGGCTGATGTAGCGCTCGCCGGCCAGGTGCAGGCGCAGCCTGGCGAGCTTCACGTCGCCGAGGTTGCCGTCGCAGTTCATCTCAAGGCGCAAGCTCAGCAGCGCGCCCTGGCCATTGAGCGAGTAGTTCAGCGCGCTAAGGCGCAGGGGCAGCACATCGGTCGGATAGCAGGTGCGAAAGCGGCAGCGGACGCCATCGATCGGCTTGCCTTCCACCGGTGTGTCACGCGCCACCCGCAGGGCCGGCCCGGCCTGGCGCAGCGGGTCGAACTGGAGGATGCTGAAGGCCGGTAGCGGGCGCATGTAGTTAGGCCACAGCAGGTGCATCAGCGAGTGGGTGAGCTCGGGCAGCTCGTCATCAAGTTTCTGCCGAAGGCGGCCGGTGAGGAAGGCGAAGCCCTCGAGCAGGCGCTCGACGTCCGGGTCGCGCCCAGCCTGGCCGAGGAATGGCGCCAGCGCCGGGCTGCGCTCGGCAAAGCGCCGCCCTAGCTGGCGCAGCGCTGTCAGCTCGCTTTGGTAGTAGTAGTTGAAGGACATCCGTCGTTCCGCCTGAATTCAGATCTCGAGTACCGCCAGTGACGCAGGGTTCGGGTAATCCAGGGCTATGGGAGGCGCGACATCGTTAGTCTCCTTGACTGACACTGACTTGCCCGCTGCCATCCAGGCGCGCGGCAAAACTGACAGAGCGCCTGATGCCGTCCACCTCAAGCTGGCCTTCGATACTGAAAGCCAGCTTGAGCTGATCGTGACCACGCGGCCTGGAAATCACCCGGACATCGGACAGGCGCGGCTCGTAGGCCTCGATGAAGTGCTCGATGGCCCGACGGGCCTGGCTGAGCGCATCATGAAGACTCAGGCGCATGTCGTTGAGGTCCGGCAACCCGTAGTCGGCAAGCGTTTGCACGCTGCCGGCCCGGGTGCTGAGCATCTTCGCCAGATGAGCAGCCACGGAAGCCATCGCGGCGTCTTCACGCCGCCAGTTGGCACGCTGGTCGGACTCGCCGCTCAAGCGTTCGAACAGGCTTCCGTAGCCACCCATCATCGACGCTTACTCCTTGTCCAGCTTGCCGACCAGCGACAGGGTGAAATCGGCGCCCATGTACTTGAAGTGCGGACGCACGTTCAGGCTGACGCGGTACCAGCCCGGCTCACCTTCCACATCGCTGACGATCACCTGGGCGGCGCGCAGGGGGCGACGGCCACGCACTTCGGCGCTCGGGTTCTCCTGGTCGGCCACGTACTGGCGGATCCACTTGTTCAGTTCCAGCTCCAGGTCGGTGCGTTCCTTCCAGGAACCCAGCTGCTCGCGTTGCAGGACCTTGATGTAGTGGGCCAGGCGGTTGACGATCATCATGTACGGCAGCTGGGTGCCCAGCTTGTAGTTCAGCTCGGCGGTCTTGCCTTCGGCACTGATGCCGAAGAACTTCGGCTTCTGTGCCGAGTTGGCCGAGAAGAACGCCGCGTTGTCGCTGCCCTTGCGCATGGTCAGGGCGATGAAGCCCTCTTCGGCCAGCTCGTATTCGCGACGGTCAGACACCAGCACTTCGGTCGGGATCTTGGTCTCGATCTCGCCCATGCTCTCGAAGTGGTGCAGCGGCAGGTCTTCCACTGCGCCGCCGCTCTGTGGGCCGATGATGTTCGGGCACCAGCGGAACTTGGCGAAGCTGTCGGTCAGTTTGGTACCGAAGGCGTATGCGGTGTTGCCCCACAGGTAGTGCTCGTGACTGTTGGCCACGGTTTCCTTGTAGACGAACGACTTGACCGGGTTTTCTTCCGGATCGTACGGGTTGCGCAGCAGGAAGCGCGGTACGGTCAGGCCGATATAGCGGGCATCTTCGGACTCACGGAAGCTCTGCCACTTGGTGAACTGTGGCCCTTCGAAGTGATCCTTCAGGTCCTTGAGGTCCGGCAGGCCAGTGAAGCTTTCCAGGCCGAAGAATTTCGGGCCGGCGGCCGCAATGAACGGTGCGTGGGCCATGCAGGCGACGCTGGAGACGTACTGCATCAGCTTGACGTCCGGCGAGCTCGGCGACAGGTAGTAGTTGGCAATGACTGCGCCGACCGGCTGGCCACCGAACTGGCCGTACTCGGCGGTGTAGATGTGCTTGTACAGGCCGGCCTGCATCACTTCCGGCGAGTCTTCGAAGTCGTCCAGCAGGTCCTGCTTGGAGACGTTGAGAATCTCGATCTTGATGTTCTCGCGGAAGTTGGTGCGATCGACCAGCAGCTGCAGGCCTCGCCAGGCCGATTCCATGGCTTGGAAGTCCGGGTGGTGGAGGATCTCGTCCATCTGGCGGCTGAGCTTGGCGTCGATCTCGGCGATCATGCGATCGACCAGCGCCTTCTTGACCGGCTCCCCGTCGTTCTGCGGCTTGAGCAACTCTTCGATGAAGGCCGACACGCCGCGCTTGGCAATGTCGTAGGCTTCGTCGTCCGGCGTCAGGCGGGTTTCGGCAATGATACTGTCGAGAATGCTGAATTCGCTGTTCTCGGCGCTCTGTTGTTGTGCGGCGGTGCTCATGGCAATTAGCTTCCTTGACTAGGGGATTCAGGCGTCTGGCTGGGCGTTCAGGCCAAGCTCACCGAGCACACGCTCGCGCGACTCACTGTCAGCCAGCACGCCCTCGATGGCCTTGCGGAACGCCGGGGCGTTGCCCAGCGGGCCCTTGAGGGCGACCAGCGCTTCACGCAGCTCCATCAGCTTCTTGAGCTCCGGCACCTGCTCGACCAGGCTGGCCGGGTTGAAGTCCTTCATGGTGTTGACGCGCAGGCTGACCGCCAGCTCTTCACCTTCAGTGCCTTCCTGCAGGCGGTTGGGCACGGCCAGGGTCATGCTCAGTTCCTGTTTGGCCAGTACCTCGTCGAAGTTCATTTTGTCGATGCTGATCGGCTTGCGGTCTTCGATCTTGCGATCGTCGGCGCGCAGCGTGTAGTCACCGATCGCCAGTAGTTTCAACGGCAGTTCAATCTCTTCCTGAGCCCCACCGGTGGCGGGTTTGAAGGTGACGTTGATGCGTTCCTTGGGTGCTACCGAGCCTTCTTTGGCCATTGGTTTTCTCCTTGAGGGTTATGGCCCTTGGGCCTATTCGAGTACGACTTCGAGATCGAGATGGCACAGTCGGCGGTAGATCTCGTCCTTGCGTTCGCGCACCACATGGTTCTGCGGCAGCAGCTCGCAACAGGTGTGCAGCAGGTGCAGCACCTGCAGCGACAGCTCGGGCTCCCAGGCATCCAGGCCGGACTGGCTCAGTTGCTGGTCGAGGGCTTCGAGCTGGGTCTTGGCCAGCTCGTACTTCTTGGCCGTGTAGCAGAGACGCGCCTGGCTCAATTGCCAGAAAAAACGCTCACGCCCGCCATGCGCGCCCTGCATCTGCTGCTTGAGATTCTGAACCGCACTCTTGAGGCCATCCTTGCGCAGGATTGGCAGCACTGCGTCCAAAGCCTCTTCCCAGGGCGCCTGGCGCATGCCTGGCTCGGCCACGGGCTGGGCCACAGCGGTTTGCAGATGGGGCATGACCTGGGCGGCGATCCAGGCGCGAGTCTCGGGGTCGGCGAAGGGCGTACCGTCGTGGAACTTCAGCTCGATGACGCCGGGCAAGCGTTGCAACAATGAGGCGAAGTTCATCTCCACCTCGCGCATGCCAGCCTCGACGTTCAGGGCCTGGCAGCACTCCCAGACCATACGCTGGCCATCGAACCAGAACGGGGCCTTGGCCACGCTGTTCTCCAGTTCCACCAACAGGTCTGCGTAGTGCCCCTGTTCGAACCGCTCGTTGTAGCTCTTGAGCTTGTCGGCAGGCAGGCCGCGCAACGCGGTGACGTTTTCGGCGTTGCGCTCGGGCATCGCCTCGATGGGTAGCCACAGCAGCGTGCGGTTCAGGCGCAATGCACGCAGGTCGGTGGCTTTCTGCCGCTGCCACCAGATGCACAGCTGGCGGCCTTGCTCCTGTTGGGCGCGCAAGGCCTTGCTAGCGTCCTTTTCGTTCTCCACCGGTTCGCCCGGGGTGAACAGCTGAGTCGCCGCCTGCTTGACCTGGGCAACAATGGCACCCACCGCGCCGGGCTGTGGTTCGTTGCTGGCCGAGCGCTGGACCTGGCCTTTCAATGATCGGCAGATCGGCAACAGCAGCGGCGCATCATCGCCCAGCCTGGCCGACAGCGATGTTTCAAGCTCGCCGAGTTGCTCGACCATCTGCTGGAACAGCGGCAGCTGCTCCTTGATAGCAATGTCGGTGCCCAGCGCTTGTTCGAGGCGCGGCACCAACCACCCAATGGCGGCGGCGCGGGTACGGGGCTTGGCGGGATGGATATCGTCCCAATGGTGCTCGCACAGCTCGCGAAGCAGGCTGATACCTGCCAGGAGGCCGGCATAGGACTCACGCTGAAACAGCGCCCAGGTGAGCCAGGAAGCCACGCGCAGGTCCTTGGACTGGTCGCGCAGCAGCGCTTCACTGTTCTCGAGGATCTTCAGCCAGTCCAACTGGCCGCTGGCATGGATCGACTGGGCGCGGCTGAGCTCGCCTTCGAGGGCTTCGAACTCTGTGGAAAAACGCACGTCCTGGCCGCCGAATGAACCAGGCGAGACGGCACTCTTGCCCAGGTCAAGATAGCGCGCAATCAGTTTCGCAGCGTAAGACATCCATTTCTCTCAGTTTAAACTTGCAGGAAACTGGCAACTCAGATGCCTGAACCTGAAAGTTCTTTCTACTCAGCTCACAATCCGGTGAGCGGCTAATAAAACACATTAATAGCCTAATGCCACCAATAGCCATTTGCAATCAGCCATACAGGTGAAAACCAAGAGATTAATGGATACCTAAGGGTTTCCCCGATGCCGCTAATGTTTACCCTGAGTAATTGAAACAGCACCTTGGACTTTCAATATCTGCTTTAAATTTGGATAGTTCAAAAGTTGAGCGTCCTTAAATGTCGAGCAACTTCAGCTCGACATTTAAGTTGCCTGGGTGCTATCAACAGCGCGGCAGGTTGCGCACCACATTCAGCGCGGCGCTGCTCTGGGCCACGGGCATGATCTCGACGGTATTGATGTTCACATGCCCCGGCTGCTCGGCAATCCAGGCCACCGTGGCGGCAATGTCCTCGGGCAGAATGGCCTGTACATCACGGTACAGGGCCTGCACGGCCTCCAGGTCGCCATTGAGGCGCACCACCGAGAAATCAGTGCCCGAGCACAGCCCCGGCTCGATGTTGCTCACCCGCACCCGGGTACCGGCCAGGTCGGCACGCAGGTTGAGGCTGAACTGGCGGACGAAGGCCTTGCTGGCGCCATAGACGTTACCGCCTGGGTAGGGATAGGTGCCGGCGATGGAACCCATGTTGATGATCATGCCACTGTCGGCCTCGACCATCTGCGGCAGGATCTTGTGCGTGACCATGGCCAGGCCGGTGATGTTGGTGTCGATCATGCGCTGCCAGTTTTCCGCACTGCTGGCCTGGGCACGGTCTACGCCCAGCGCCAGCCCGGCGTTGTTGACCAGTAGGTCGATGTGCAGCGATGCGTCCTGAATCTGCGCCATCGCGGCCGCGATCGAGGCAGGTTCGGTGACGTCAAGCGCCAGCGGGATGAAGTTGACCCCCAGTTCGGCTTCCAGCGACTGCAATTTATCCATGCGCCGGGCACCGCCGATCACGCGATAGCCCTTGCCGACCAGCGTGCGGCAGATGGCACGGCCAAAGCCTGCGGAAGCGCCGGTTACGAATGCGGTTTTCATCAGTTGTCTCCTAATGGGATGGGTCAGGCCAAGTACTTCACGCCGAGGCTGGTGAACAGGCAGAGCATCGAGAACACCAGCGCCTTGCGCACCACTTCGTTCCCCTTGCGCAGGGCCAGTGCGCTGCCCAGGTGATTACCCAGGATGTTGCAGGCCACCAGTGGCAGCGCCAGCAAATAGACGACCTTGCCGGCCATGACAAAGGCCACCAGCGCACCGATGTTGGACGCGAAGTTGAAGGTCTTGGAGTTGGCCGAGCTGGAAACCAGGTCCATGCGCAGCAGGTAATGGAAGGCGATGATGAACATGCTGCCGGTACCAGGGCCGAAGAAGCCGTCATAGAAACCGATGGCCAGGCAGGTCAGCGGGACCACGGTGAACAGCATGCGCGACGACAGCTCGCGCTCCTCGACTGGGCGATCCTTCGGTGTGAGGAAGATGAGGATGCCGAACGGAATCAGCGCCAGGATGATCTTGCCTACGGTCTCCTGGGAGATCGACACGATCAGGTGCGCCCCCAGGTAGGCTCCGAGCAGCGAGAACGGCACGCCGACCAGCGCTACCTGCCAGACCATCCTGCTGTTGGCCAGGAAGTTGCGGATAGCAGCCAATGTGCCGAGGGTACTCACCAGTTTTTCCTGGCCGAGGGCCACTTGCGGTGGCATGCCGACCAGCAGGAAGCCCGGCACCAGGAACAACCCGCCGCCCCCGGCGATGCTGTCGACGAAGCCCGCGACAAAGGCGATTGCGCCGAGCATGAGGATGGCGAGTAACCAGTGTTCCGCCCAGAAAGCGCCTAACAGTTCCATAGCAATACTTCCATCGAGTCAGTAAAAGGGATCAGGAGAGAACTTCGTAGAGATGGTCGGCCCGGGCGAAATGCACGCGGCTCAGGTCGTTGACCGCGAACACGCGCAACAACCAGCGGTCGGCACCGTCGTTCTGCGGCTCGAAGCCATCGCGGGCGTGCAGCACGCGCTGGTTCTTGAACACCATGAAATCGCCTGGCAGCAGCAGGTGCGGCTCATCGAAGCGGCGGCTTTCCAGCACGCTGCGCAGGTTGCCCAAGGCCTGCTCGGCGCGCAGGTTGAGGCCGTGGGTGTTCTCGCTGTCGAAGCGGCACAACCACTCCCCTGTGTGGCCACGCGCCAGCACCGGCAGTTCGGCCGTACGACGACGGTTGCTGGCAAATGAGTCCGGGCGGCGGATTTCGAACTGCGGCAGGCAAAGCTCACGCACCGTCGATGGCGACAGCGCGGCGATCACCGCATCGAGGTTGACCAGGGTGGTGCTGATGCGCGGGTCGCAGCGCATGCCGAAGAAGGACAGGTACTCCGGGCAGCAGGACGCGGTACCGAGAGGTTCGCTGGAGAGCGGCAGGTCCGGGTTGTCCACATGGTAGGAAAAGCGCAGGCGCGAGCCATGTGAACTCTTGTGGCTGGACGAGCTGCGCGATGGAATGACATGGCGAAACAGACGGCCGTCATTCTCTCCCTCGTAGACGACCGGGTGGATCCCCATCAGGCTCTGCATGGTCAGGCTGACCAGGCAGGCGATAGGTGTGCTGCGCGGACTGAGCACCCCCGAATAGGGCGTGGGCGGAATATCACGGTCCCGTGGGCAGTTGCGCACGATCATGCTGGTGAGGTGCGGTGTTTCGACAAAACTGCGGATCTGTTGGCAAAGCGCGCTGCCCAGCACGTCCTCGGCCTGGTCCTTGAGTTGCGGATAGAGTTCCTTGCTCGCCTCGAAATCGAGCGGGGTATTGTTCAGCAGGGTTTGCCAGGCACTGGAGATGACCCAGGGCAGGCGGATCTCGAGGGAGGTCTGAGGCTCGGCCCCTTGTTGCAGGTGTGCGCTTTCCATTTCGAACTGGTATTCCATTGAGCAGGCGCGAAGCCGTTCGGTGTCGTTCCAAGCCGGGCAGAAGCGGCTTCAGACGTGGTTTTGTTAAGCCGTTCACAGCTGTGCGATGGCCAAGCAGGCGAGCCATCATGGTGCCTGCACATTGCATCGACTCAATCATTGTAATTTCAAAAATATCGTCGATTCAATTTATTTCTTTCAGAACCAAATGATCGATTGAATCGATTCAATCAAGCTATTGATTTCAAAAGATTTCTGTTTTGTCCTGTGATGGACCGGCAACGCCTTTGCCTGGGGCGCGCCCTCCCCCTGCAACGTAATCGGTGCAATTTACCTACACAAAAACAGAATTACTCCCATTGAGGCTTTCGTGCTAGGCTTCCGCGCTATCGCATTTTCTGGGTGCCATTTCTATGTGGGTTCCTCACTACAGCGACCTGGCACAGCCGGTCTACCTGATGATCGCCGACGCCTTGGAGCAAGACATCGGCAGCGGCAGGCTTATGCCCGGCGAGCGCCTGCCGACACTCAAGGACTTGGCCGAAACCCTGAATGTCACCCCAGGCACCATCGGCCGAGCCTACGACGAAGCCGCCAAGCGTGGCCTGGTGGTAGGCGAAGTGGGGCGCGGCACCTTCGTGCTGCCGCAGCGGCCGGTGCAAAGCGCTGCCCCGGCACCAAGCGTCGCACCGCCGCCAGCACCCGCGGAGCGTCAAAGTGGCCAGATCGACCTTTCGATCATCAAGCCCAACGATGCCCACATGACCGACTGGCTGCGCGGCGCCATCAACGAACTGGCCGCGTCGCCCGGCCTGGCACAGGTGCTCGACTACGTCACCGAGGGCGGCCACGCCACCCACAAGCAAGCCGGCGCAAGCTGGATCCAGCGCTGGCTGCCAGAGGCACGCTGGCAACAGGTGGTGCTGACTTCAGGAGCCCAGCATGGCCTGCTGGTGGCCATCAGCAGCCTGTCGAAAAGCGACGATGTGGTGCTGTGCGAGTCGTTCTGCTACCCGGGCATTATCTCCCTGGCCCACAGCATGGGCCGTCGCCTGCGCGGCGTGGCCATGGACGAGCACGGCCTGATTCCCGAGGCATTGCGCGCAGCCTGCCTGGAGCACCGCCCGTCGCTGCTGGTGTGCGTGACCACCCACCAGAACCCGACCAACTCGATCATGCCCCATGCCCGGCGCCAGGCCATCGCCGAGATTGCCCGTGAGTTCGACCTTTTCATCGTCGATGACGATATCTATGGTTTCCTCGAGCCTGCTGCGGACTACCAGCCATTGGCTGCGTATGCACCCGAGCGCTCGGTGTATCTCACGAGCCTGTCCAAGAGTGTGCTGCCGGCACTGCGCATCGGTTACCTGTACGCCCCGCCGCAAACCCTTTCGCGGTTATCGTCGATGGTCCGCAGCAGCGTCTGGATGCCATCGCCACTGATGGCGCAACTGGCCAGCAACCTGATCAACAGCGGCATGGCCGACCAACTGGTGCGGGTTCAGCAGGACGAGGCAGCGGCGCGCCAGCAAATGGCCCGGGAGATCCTTGGCAAATACCAGATCCGCAGCCAACCCAACAGCTTCCACATCTGGCTGGAATTGCCCGAGCCATGGACCAGCGACGAATTCGCCAACCTGGCGCGCAACAACGGCGTCACGGTAGTCAGTGGCAGCCAGTTCCTGCCAGAACGCAGCCGTGCCACCTGCGGGGTGCGTATCGCCTTGATGGCCCCCAGCCGACAGGAACTGGGCTTTGCCCTGACCAAGCTGGCAAGCCTGCTGGACTCGCCGGAGCCGCGGTTGTTTTATTGAATTGAACCGGTATGGGCTTGCCGCGTCATTTGCGGGTGCTTTGCGCCCCTTTCGCGACACGAGGCCGCCCCAACAGGCACTGACCGTTACACAACTGTATTTGTCGCCCAAACAAATGCCCAGAACGGTACCCGCCAAAAGAACGGCGGGCAGACCGTCGGGTAAGAGGCATTATTCAAATCAAGATGATTTTAACTAATAAGGTTCGGACATACTCACCGACTACGAGTTGAGAGACACATTGAAGTTGTCTCCTTCCAGGTGTCGTACGGAAACCTGGCCGCTAACATCTCGCCCCTCTTCCGTTACGAACTTGTAACGAGACAGAAGGAAATCCTCTGGATAAATAGTACCTTCATTCCGCTGCTTGCCGCCCCGTGCCATCATCAACCCGCCGGCCATTGCAACGAGACCGGAGTTCGCTTGTATGTATTGGAACAGGGTAGGGCCTGAAAACCGATCATAATAGATGACCTCAGGCCCCCATAACTTGATGCCAATGCCCAGCGCCGACACTGCGAAACCAATGACTATTAGTACCCTGCCGTAAAACACAGGGTCTCCAGCAGGTCCCTCAAGATGATCTGCATACATCTTCGAAAAACCGGAGACAGTATACTCTTGTGCATCTGACCTCAGGTCTACTTGACCTAATAAGCATTCCCCCTCACCGCTTTGCATGACCCACCTCATTACAAATGGTGGATACTAAGCGATCCAGGCAGCGAAAACTGCGCGCCACTAGAACTTCAGAAATCTCTGATACTCAAGGTTAGCTCTTCCTAAAGCCTCGGGTTCGCTCGAAAAAAAAACCCAAGGCAACTGCCTTGGGCTTTTAGTCTTTCCAGCTGTTTAGCGGCTCTGATCAGAACGGAATATCGTCATCGAAGCTGTCGAAGTCAGCTGCCGGTTGCGGCGCTGGCTGCTGCGGCGCTGGGCGCTGCGGAGCCTGTTGCGGGCGCGGGGCCTGCTGGCGTGGGGCCTGGTTGTACTGCTGCTGGCCACCGCCATAGTTGCCGCCAGCTTGATTGTACGGGTCACCGCCCTGCTGCTGGCCCTGCGGACGACCGCCGAGCAGCTGCATGGTGCCGTTGATGTCGACGATGATCTCGGTGGTGTAGCGCTTGATACCGTCTTTTTCCCATTCACGGGTCTGCAGCTTGCCTTCGATGTAGCACTGCGAACCCTTGCGCAGGTACTCGCCGGCGATTTCGGCAACCTTGCCGAACAGCGACACACGGTGCCATTCGGTACGCTCGACCTTCTGGCCCGACTGCTTGTCGGTCCACTGCTCGCTGGTAGCCAGGCTCAGGTTGGTCACGGCGTTACCGTTGGGCAGGTAGCGGACTTCGGGATCCTGGCCACAGGTGCCGACCAGAATGACTTTGTTAACCCCACGGGCCATAACGTTCTCCTAGGCTTCGCACGCCGAAGAGGCCGGGTTCACCAGGCGCTCGAGGGTCGTACGGTCCAAAATTTTCGTATCCAGTTTGATATAGATGGCGGCTTCATCTGCCACCACAACGGCGTCGGTCACACCCGGCACGGCCATCAGGCGCTCGGTCAGGCCGGCTTCCCGGACTGCCTCTGGCGTCAGCGGCATGCGCAGGCTGGTCACATAGGGCGGCTCGTTCATGCGCAAGGCGACGACCAACCAGATGGCACACAGCACCGCACAACCGAGGAACACCATGTTCAGCCCGCCGTGCTGGAACAGCCAGCCGCCGAGGATTCCTCCCAGGGCAGCGCCGAGGAACTGGCTGGTGGAGTAAACCCCCATTGCCGTTCCCTTGCCACCTGCCGGCGACACCTTGCTCACCAGCGAAGGCAGCGATGCCTCCAGCAGGTTGAATGCAGTAAAGAATACCACGGTGCCAACCACCAGTCCGCGCAAACCGTCAGCCCACTCCCAGAAGTATATCTCCGTCAGCAGCAGGACACTCACCGCGCCGGCCAACACGCGTTTCATCTTGCGCTTCTTTTCGCCGTAGATGATGAACGGGACCATTGCAAAAAATGAGATGAACAACGCGGTCAGGTACACCCACCAGTGTTGCTCCTTGGGCAGGCCGCCACGCTCGACAAAGGCCAGTGGCAGCGCGACGAAGCTGGCCATGAGAATGGCATGCAGGATGAAAATGCCCGCATCCAGGCGCAGAAGGTCCGGATGGCGCAGGGTCGGGCCGATAGCCTGGCGCGCCACGCCCGACTCGCGGTGCTGCAGGATGCTGTTGGTATTGGGCACGACAAAGGCAATCAGCAGGATACCCACCAGGGCGAGTCCCGCCGTGGCGAGGAACAATCCTGACAAACCAAAGGCACGTGTCAGTAATGGGCCGACGACCATGGCGACGGCAAACGACAGGCCGATGCTCATGCCGATCATGGCCATGGCCTTGGTCCGGTGTTGCTCGCGGGTAAGGTCGGACAGCAGCGCCATGACCGCAGCGGAAATCGCCCCCGCACCCTGCAGGATACGCCCGGCGATCACCCCCCAGATGGAGTCGGCCTGGGCCGCCAGGACACTGCCCAGGGCAAAGATTATCAAACCCAGGTAAATCACCGGCCGACGGCCGATGCGGTCGGAAATCATCCCGAACGGGATCTGCAATATGGCCTGGGTGAGGCCATAGGCACCAATGGCCAGGCCGATCAGTGCAGGGGTGGCACCGGCCAGGTCCATGCCGTAGGTGGCCAGCACCGGCAAGACCATGAACATGCCCAGCATACGAAAGGCAAAGACCAGGGCCAGGCCGCCAGCGGCGCGGGTTTCGCCGCCACTCATGCGCTCGTTGTGGGTGTCGTGCATGGATTAATCTCGTGTGAACCGGCGGCGATTCTATCAGTCCGACAGCTTGACGGCATCTACGCGACGCTTTGCCGCGTACTGGCAGCGCGCCGTATACTTCCTTGTTTATGCCCGCCGAGCGAGGCCGCAGTGGACAAGATCCTGATTCGTGGGGCACGCACCCACAACCTGAAAAACATCGACCTGACCCTGCCCCGGGACAAGCTGATCGTGATCACCGGCCTGTCCGGTTCGGGCAAGTCATCCCTGGCGTTCGACACCCTCTACGCCGAAGGCCAGCGTCGCTACGTGGAATCGCTCTCGGCCTATGCCCGGCAGTTCCTGTCGATGATGGAAAAGCCCGACGTCGACACCATCGAAGGCCTGTCGCCGGCCATCTCCATCGAGCAGAAGTCGACCTCGCACAACCCCCGCTCCACGGTCGGCACCATCACCGAAATCTACGACTACCTGCGCCTGTTGTATGCCCGCGTCGGTACCCCGCGCTGCCCGGACCACGATATTCCACTGGAGGCGCAAACGATCAGCCAGATGGTCGACCTGGTGCTGGAGCGCCCGGAAGGCAGCAAGCTGATGCTGCTGGCCCCGGTGGTTCGCGAGCGCAAGGGCGAACACCTGGCAGTATTCGACGAGCTGCGTGCGCAAGGCTTTGTCCGCGCACGCGTCAACGGCAAGCTCTACGAACTCGATGAGCTACCCAAGCTGGACAAGCAGAAAAAGCACAGCATCGATGTGGTAGTCGACCGCTTCAAGGTACGTGCCGACCTGCAACAGCGCCTGGCCGAGTCGTTCGAAACCGCGCTGAAACTGGCCGACGGCATCGCCCTGGTGGCGCCGATGGACGATGAACCGGGCGAAGAGACGATCTTCTCCGCACGCTTCGCCTGCCCGGTCTGTGGCCACGCCATCAGCGAGCTGGAGCCGAAGCTGTTCTCCTTCAACAACCCTGCCGGTGCCTGCCCGACTTGCGATGGCCTGGGGGTCAAGCAGTTCTTCGACACCAAGCGCCTGGTCAATGCCGAGCTCACCCTGGCCGAAGGTGCGATCCGCGGCTGGGACCGGCGCAACGTTTACTACTTCCAGATGCTCGGTTCGCTGGCTGCGCATTATGGCTTCAGCCTGGAAGAGCCGTTCGGCGAGCTCTCGGCAGAACACCAGAAGGTGATCCTGCAGGGCAGCGGCAAGCAGAGTGTCGACTTCAAGTACCTCAACGACCGCGGCGACATCGTCAAGCGCTCGCACCCGTTCGAAGGCATCGTGCCGAACCTGGAGCGGCGCTACCGCGAAACCGAGTCGGCCACCGTGCGTGAAGAGCTGGCCAAGTTCCTCGGCACCCAGCCCTGCCCGGATTGCCGCGGTACTCGCCTGCGCCGCGAAGCGCGCCATGTGTGGGTGGGTGAAAAGACCCTGCCGGCGGTGACCAACCTGCCGATCGGTGAAGCCAGCAACTATTTCGGCGCCCTGACCCTGACCGGTCGCCGTGGCGAAATCGCCGCGAAGATCCTCAAGGAAATCTGCGAGCGCCTGCAGTTCCTGGTCAACGTCGGCCTCGACTACCTCACCCTCGACCGCAGCGCCGATACCCTGTCCGGTGGCGAGGCACAGCGTATTCGCCTGGCCAGCCAGATCGGCGCCGGCCTGGTGGGGGTGATGTACATCCTCGACGAGCCGTCCATCGGCCTTCACCAACGCGACAACGACCGTCTGCTGGCCACCCTCAATCACCTGCGCGACCTGGGTAATACAGTGATCGTGGTGGAACACGACGAGGACGCCATCCGCCTGGCCGACTACGTCGTGGACATCGGCCCCGGTGCCGGCGTACATGGCGGCAAGATCGTCGCCGAGGGCACGCCACAGGAAGTCATGGCCCACCCCGACTCGCTGACCGGCAAGTACCTGTCCGGGCGCAAGAAGATCGTCGTGCCGGCCAAGCGCACGCCGCGCAACAAGAAGCTGCAACTCAAGCTCAAGGGCGCGCGCGGCAACAACCTGCAAAACGTCGACCTGGAAATTCCGATCGGCCTGCTGACCTGCGTGACCGGGGTGTCCGGTTCGGGCAAGTCGACGCTCATCAACAACACGCTGTTCCCGCTGGCCGCCACCGCCCTGAATGGCGCAAGCAGCCTGGAGGCTGCGCCCCACAGCAGCATGGATGGCCTGCAGCACCTGGATAAGGTGGTGGATATCGATCAGAGCCCGATCGGCCGCACTCCTCGTTCGAACCCGGCAACCTATACCGGCATCTTCACGCCTATCCGCGAGCTGTTCTCCGGCGTTCCGGAATCGCGCTCGCGCGGTTATGGCCCCGGGCGGTTCTCGTTCAACGTCAAAGGCGGCCGTTGCGAGGCCTGCCAGGGCGATGGCCTGATCAAGGTGGAGATGCACTTCCTGCCGGACATCTACGTGCCGTGCGACGTGTGCAAGAGCAAGCGCTACAACCGCGAAACGCTGGAGATCAAGTATAAGGGCAAGAACATCCACGAAGTGCTGGAAATGACCATCGAGGATGCCCGCGAGTTCTTCGACGCGGTACCAGCGCTCGCGCGCAAGCTACAGACGTTGATGGACGTGGGGCTGTCCTACATCAAGCTGGGGCAATCGGCGACTACGTTGTCGGGTGGCGAGGCACAGCGGGTGAAACTGTCGCGCGAGCTGTCCAAGCGTGATACCGGCAAGACCCTCTACATTCTCGACGAGCCGACCACAGGCCTGCACTTTGCCGATATCCAGCAGTTGCTGGACGTGCTGCATCGCCTGCGCGACCACGGCAATACCGTGGTGGTGATCGAGCACAACCTGGATGTGATCAAGACTGCGGACTGGCTGGTGGACCTTGGGCCGGAGGGTGGCTCGAAAGGTGGACAGATCATTGCCTGTGGCACACCGGAAGAACTCAGCGAGATGAAGCAGTCCTATACCGGGCATTACCTGAAACCGCTTCTGGAGCGGGATCGGGCTTGAGGGAAATGGGGCGCTTTGCCCCTATCGATACAAGGCCGCGCCTAAAGACCGCCGCATTATCCTCGGATAAATGCGGCCGGCTGTAGGAGCGGCCTTGTATCGTGAAGGGCTGCAAAGCAGCCCCCAGCATCTGTTTACATCTGCGACTGCAGGTAGTTCTCGAGGCCAATGGCCTTGATCAGCCCCTGCTGCTTCTCCAGCCAATAGGTGTGGTCTTCTTCGGTATCAGCCAGCTGCGCGCGCAAGATATCTCGGCTGACGTAATCCTTGTGCAGCTCACACAGTTCGATACCTTTGCATAACGCGGCACGCACCTTGTACTCGAGCTTGAGATCAGCTTCGATCATCTCCGGCACGGTGCTGCCCACTTCCAGGTCGTCCGCGCGCATGTCAGGTGTGCCTTCGAGCATGAGGATACGACGCATCAGGGCATCGGCGTGCTGCGTCTCCTCTTCCATCTCGTGGTTGATGCGCTCGTAGAGCTTGGACAGGCCCCAATCTTCATACATACGCGAGTGAATGAAGTACTGGTCGCGCGCAGCCAGTTCGCCCTTCAACAGCGTGACGAGGTAGTTGATTACGTCCGGGTGGCCTTGCATCGCCCTGCTTCTCCATGTGAAAACGTCTATTACCCATAGTGTGAACCAGCTTTTACTTGCGGTCACTGAAAAATGCGCAATAAGAAGCAAAAAAAGCCCTGAACAGTAGTGATATTCATTGAAAAACCGCCCAAATGAGGGCGGTTCTTCTTATCACTTCGACTTAGGCGAGATCGATGCCCAAAGCCTTGGCAACCCCTTCGCCGTAGGCCGGATCGGCCTTGAAGAAGTACTGCAGCTGGCGCTGGACCACGTCTTGGCTTACACCTGCCATGGCTCCCGCGATGTTGTTGATCAACAGGGCTTTCTGCTCATCATTCATCAAGCGGAACAGCGCACCGGCATGGCTGTAGTAATCGCTGTCTTCGCGATGATTGTAACGGTCCGCCGCCCCTTCCAACGCCAGCGCGGGCTCAGCATGACGTGGTGACTGCTTCGGCGCGTCGCCATAGCTGTTGGGCTCATAGTTCGGCGCGCTACCGTACGTGCAGCTGGCCATGGAGCCATCGCGCTGGTAGCTGTTAACCGGGCAACGTGGCGCGTTAACCGGCAACTGCTGGTGGTTGGTACCCACCCGGTAGCGGTGCGCATCAGCGTAGGCGAATACCCGACCTTGCAGCATGCGGTCCGGCGACAGACCGACACCTGGCACCATGTTGCTTGGGCCAAATGCAGCTTGCTCGACCTCAGCGAAGTAGTTCAGCGGGTTGCGGTTGAGTTCAAGCACACCCACCTCGATCAGCGGGTAGTCCTTCTGCGACCAGGTCTTGGTGACGTCGAAGGGGTTCTCGTCGCGGTTGGCTGCCTCGGCTTCACTCATTACCTGAATGCATAGGGTCCAGCGTGGATAGTCGCCGCGCTCGATCGCTTCGAAGAGATCGCGCTGAGCGTAGTCCGGATCGGTACCGGCCAGGCGTGCAGCATCCGCCGGGGCGAGGTTCTTGATGCCTTGCTGAGTCTTGAAGTGCCACTTGACCCAGGTACGTTGCCCCTCGGCATTGATCAGGCTGTAGGTATGGCTGCCGAAGCCGTGCATGTGGCGGTAGCCGTCCGGAATGCCGCGGTCGGAGAACAGGATAGTGACCTGGTGCAGCGCCTCGGGGGAGTGCGACCAGAAGTCCCACATCATTTGCGCATTTTTCAGGTTGGTTTGCGGGTGGCGCTTCTGCGTGTGGATGAAGTCAGGGAACTTCAGCGGGTCGCGGATGAAAAACACCGGCGTGTTGTTGCCCACAATGTCCCAGTTGCCTTCTTCGGTGTAGAACTTCACGGCAAAGCCGCGCGGATCGCGTTCGGTGTCGGCCGAACCACGCTCGCCACCCACGGTGGAAAAGCGCAGGAACGTCTCGGTTTGCTTGCCGATCTGCTCAAACAGCTTGGCACTGGTGTAAGCCGTGATATCGCGCGTGACGGTAAAGGTACCGTAGGCACCCGAGCCCTTGGCGTGGACGCGGCGCTCAGGGATGTTCTCGCGGTTGAAATGGGCAAGCTTCTCGATCAGGTGGAAGTCGTCGAGCAGCAACGGGCCGCGTGGGCCGGCGGAACGGGAATTCTGGTTATCGGCTACAGGGGCACCGCTGGCGGTGGTGAGAATCTTGCTCATGGGCTCTCCTTATCGGTCTACAAGCGCCGGCTGATCGGCTGTGGAGAGTATTGACGAGCAAGGTTACAAGAACAAATTCATTACATGACTTGTATCAATAGAAATAAACAATACATCCAGAAACAAAAAACCGGGCACTAGGCCCGGTTCTTTGTAGCAGACAGAACGTCTTACTCAGCAGCTTCTACAGCACCGCCGACCGGACGATCAACCAGCTCGACGTACGCCATAGGCGCGTTGTCGCCAGCGCGGAAACCGCACTTCAGGATGCGCAGGTAGCCGCCCTGACGGGTGGCGTAACGCTTGCCCAGGTCGTTGAACAGCTTGCCAACAGCGGACTTCGAACGGGTACGGTCGAAGGCCAGACGGCGGTTAGCTACGCTGTCTTCCTTGGCCAGGGTGATCAGCGGCTCGGCAACGCGGCGCAGTTCCTTGGCTTTCGGCAGGGTGGTTTTGATCAGCTCGTGCTCGATCAGCGACACTGCCATGTTCTGGAACATAGCCTTGCGGTGAGAGCTGGTACGGCTCAGGTGACGTCCACTTTTACGATGACGCATGATTCATTCCTTACCAAACACTACGTTCGGTGATTACGACGATCAGGCGGTCGCCTTGTCGTCTTTCTTAAGACTTGCAGGCGGCCAGTTGTCGAGGCGCATGCCGAGAGACAGACCACGAGAGGCCAGCACGTCCTTGATTTCAGTCAGGGACTTCTTGCCCAGGTTAGGAGTCTTCAACAGCTCTACTTCGGTACGCTGAATCAGGTCGCCGATGTAGTAGATGTTCTCCGCCTTGAGGCAGTTGGCCGAACGTACAGTCAGTTCCAGGTCGTCAACCGGACGCAGCAGGATCGGATCGATCTCGTCTTCCTGCTCGACTACGACAGGCTCGCTGTCACCTTTGAGGTCGACGAACGCGGCCAGCTGCTGTTGCAGGATGGTCGCAGCGCGGCGGATAGCCTCTTCAGGGTCCAGGGTGCCGTTGGTTTCCAGATCAATGACCAGCTTGTCCAGGTTGGTACGCTGTTCAACACGGGCGTTCTCGACCACGTAGGCGATACGACGCACCGGGCTGAACGAAGCGTCCAGCTGCAGACGGCCAATGCTACGGCTTTCGTCTTCGTCGGTTTGACGGGAGTCGGCCGGCTCGTAACCACGACCACGAGCTACGGTGAGCTTCATGTTCAGGGCGCCGTTCGACGCCAGGTTCGCGATTACGTGATCGGGGTTGACGATCTCGACATCGTGATCCAGCTGAATATCGGCAGCGGTAACCACCCCCGAACCCTTTTTCGACAAGGTCAGCGTAACTTCGTCACGACCGTGCAGCTTGATAGCCAGGCCCTTCAGGTTCAACAGGATTTCAATGACGTCTTCCTGTACACCTTCGATCGCGGAGTACTCGTGGAGTACGCCATCGATCTCGGCCTCGACTACTGCACAGCCAGGCATGGAGGACAACAGGATGCGGCGCAGCGCGTTGCCCAGGGTATGGCCGAAACCACGCTCGAGAGGCTCGAGCGTGATCTTGGCGCGGGTCGGACTGACTACCTGCACATCAATGTGGCGGGGAGTCAGGAACTCATTTACCGAAATCTGCATGGATGCACCTATTTTCTAGCCCTTACTTGGAGTAGAGCTCGACAATCAGGTTCTCGTTGATGTCGGCAGACAGGTCGCTGCGAGCAGGAACGTTCTTGAAAACGCCCGACTTTTTAGCAGCATCCACATCAACCCACTCAACGCGGCCACGCTGGGCGCACAGTTCAAGGGCTTGAACAATGCGCAGCTGGTTCGACGACTTCTCGCGAACCGCGACCACGTCACCCGGACGAACTTGGTAGGATGGAATGTTCACAGTCTTACCGTTGACGCTGATCGCTTTGTGCGAAACCAGCTGACGGGATTCGGCGCGAGTCGAACCGAAGCCCATACGGTAGACGACGTTATCCAGACGGCACTCGAGCAGTTGCAGCAGGTTCTCACCGGTTGCGCCTTTTTTCGAGGCTGCAGCCTGGTAGTAACCGCGGAACTGACGCTCCAGAACACCGTAGATACGACGAACTTTTTGCTTCTCGCGCAGCTGGGTACCGTAGTCGGACTGACGGCCACGGCGCTGGCCGTGGATACCTGGGGCTGCTTCGATGTTGCACTTCGATTCCAGAGCGCGAACGCCGCTCTTCAGGAACAGGTCAGTGCCTTCACGGCGAGACAGTTTGCATTTTGGACCAATGTAACGTGCCATTTATCTGTCTCCTGATTACACGCGACGCTTCTTCGGCGGACGGCACCCGTTGTGCGGGATTGGCGTCACGTCGGTGATGCTGGCGATCTTGTAGCCGCAGCTGTTCAGTGCACGAACGGCGGACTCACGACCTGGACCTGGACCCTTGACGTTCACGTCGAGGTTCTTCAGACCGTATTCCAGCGCAGCTTGACCAGCACGCTCAGCAGCGATCTGGGCTGCGAACGGGGTGGATTTGCGCGAACCACGGAAACCCGAACCACCGGAGGTCGCCCAGGACAAAGCGTTGCCCTGACGGTCGGTGATGGTCACGATGGTGTTGTTGAAAGAGGCATGGATGTGGGCGATGCCATCAACCACTGTCTTTTTGACTTTCTTACGAGGACGAGCAGCAGGTTTTGCCATGTCTATATTCCTGGGCGATTACTTGCGGATCGGCTTACGCGGGCCCTTACGGGTGCGTGCGTTGGTCTTGGTGCGCTGACCGCGAACCGGCAGACCTTTACGATGACGCAGGCCGCGGTAGCAACCCAGGTCCATCAAGCGCTTGATCTTCATGTTGATGTCACGACGCAGGTCACCTTCGGTGGTGAACTTCGCGACTTCGCCACGCAGGGTTTCGATTTGCTCGTCGCTCAGATCCTTGATCTTAGCGGCTGGGTTTACACCAGCGTCTGCACAGATCTTCTGTGCAGTAGTGCGACCGACACCATAGATGTAGGTCAGCGAGATAACAGCATGCTTGTTATCTGGAATGTTGACGCCTGCAATACGGGCCATTCAGTGGGACTCCAATTGACAGCTACCTACGCCCCGGAAGCCAAGAAATAGGGCGCGAGATAATATCGCTGTAGAAACGAATAATCAACCCAGCAGCACACTAGCTGCTGGGTTTGAAGCGCAGATCACACTCAGCCTTGGCGCTGTTTGTGACGCGGTTCCGCGCTGCAGATCACTCGTACGACGCCTTCGCGACGGATGATCTTGCAGTTACGGCACAGCTTTTTCACCGATGCACGAACTTTCATTACCGACTCCTCGAACCTTAGGGGCGTATCAGCGCAGCAAACCGCTGCCACCGTAGCCTTTCAGGTTGGCTTTCTTCATCAGGGATTCGTACTGGTGCGAAACGAGGTGCGATTGTACTTGGGACATGAAGTCCATCACAACCACTACCACAATCAGCAACGAGGTCCCGCCAAGGTAGAACGGCACATTTGCTGCCACCACCAGGAACTGGGGCAGAAGGCAGACGGCCATCATGTAAAGAGCACCGAACATGGTCAGACGGGTCAGAACGCCATCAATGTAGCGTGCCGACTGCTCACCAGGACGGATACCCGGAATAAAGGCACCGGACTTCTTCAGGTTTTCCGCTACGTCTTTCGGGTTGAACATCAGCGCTGTGTAGAAGAAGCAGAAGAAAATGATCCCTGCACTAAACAGCAGAATGTTCAACGGCTGACCAGGAGCGATCGACTGCGAGATGTCCTGCAGCCAGCCCATACCTTCGGACTGACCGAACCAGGCACCCAGCGAAGCCGGGAACAGCAGAATGCTGCTCGCGAAAATGGCCGGGATAACCCCCGCCATGTTCACCTTCAGCGGCAGGTGGCTGGTCTGCGCAGCGAAGACCTTGCGGCCCTGCTGACGCTTGGCGTAGTGAACGGCGATACGACGCTGACCACGCTCAATGAACACCACGAAGCCGATAATCGCTACTGCCAGCAAACCGATAGCGACCAGGGCGAAAATGTTGATATCGCCTGTGCGTGCAGACTCGAAAGACTGCCCGATTGCTCTCGGAAGACCGGCAACGATACCTGCGAAGATCAACATCGAGATACCGTTGCCCACACCGCGCTCGGTGATCTGCTCGCCCAGCCACATCATGAACATCGCGCCTGCCACGAAGGTGGAGACGGCGACGACATGGAAGCCCAGACCTACAGAAAACGCCACGCCCTGGTTGGCCAGGCCAATGGACATGCCAATGGCTTGGACCAGTGCCAGGATAACGGTGCCGTAGCGGGTGTACTGGCTGATCTTGCGACGGCCAGCTTCACCTTCCTTCTTCAACTGCTCCAGTTGCGGGCTGACCGCCGTCATCAGCTGCATGATGATCGATGCCGAGATGTACGGCATGATCCCCAGTGCAAAGATGCTCATGCGCTCGAGCGCGCCACCGGAAAACATGTTGAACAAGCTAAGAATGGTCCCCTCATTCTGCCGAAACAGATCCGCCAGACGGTCTGGATTGATGCCAGGAACCGGGATATGCGCACCTATCCGATAGACGATGATCGCCATGAACAGAAAGCGCAGACGAGCCCAGAGTTCCGACATCCCGCCCTTACCGAGCGAAGAGAGAGCACCTTGCTTAGCCATTTATTCCTCGAACTTGCCGCCAGCTGCTTCGATAGCCGCACGCGCACCCTTGGTGGCTGCGATACCCTTGATGGTGACTGCGCGAGTGACTTCGCCAGACAGCATGATTTTCACGCGCTGTACGTTCTGGCCGATCACGTTGGCATCCTTCAGGGATTGCACGGAGATCACGTCGCCTTCCACCTTGGCCAGCTCGGACAGACGCACTTCGGCGCGGTCCATGGCTTTCAGGGAAACGAAGCCGAATTTCGGCAGACGACGGTGCAGCGGCTGTTGACCGCCTTCGAAGCCCGGAGCGATGGTGCCACCGGAACGGGAGGTCTGACCTTTGTGACCACGGCCACCAGTCTTGCCCAAACCGCTACCGATACCACGACCCGGACGATGCTTCTCGCGACGGGAACCCGGCGCTGGACTCAGATCATTGAGTTTCATCGATTAACCCTCGACCTTCAGCATGTAGTAAGCCTTGTTGATCATCCCGCGGTTTTCGGGAGTATCCTGGACTTCTACAGTGTGACCGATGCGACGCAGACCCAGGCCTTTAACGCACAGTTTGTGGTTAGGCAGACGGCCGGCAGTGCTCTTGATCAGCGTTACTTTTACGGTTGCCATGATCAGAAGATCTCCTCAACGCTCTTGCCGCGCTTGGCAGCAATGGATTCAGGAGATTGCATGGCTTTCAGGCCCTTGAAGGTGGCGTAAACCACGTTCACAGGGTTGGTCGAACCGTAGCACTTGGCCAGAACGTTCTGAACACCAGCAACTTCCAGGACAGCACGCATTGCGCCACCGGCGATGATACCGGTACCTTCCGAGGCAGGCTGCATGTAAACCTTCGAGGCGCCGTGGGCAGCCTTGGTGGCGTACTGCAGGGTGGTGCCCTTCAGGTCAACCTGGATCATGTTGCGGCGAGCAGCTTCCATAGCCTTCTGGATCGCAGCAGGTACTTCGCGCGACTTGCCACGGCCGAAGCCAACACGACCTTTGCCATCACCTACCACGGTCAGCGCGGTGAAGGTGAAGATACGGCCGCCTTTTACGGTTTTGGCAACGCGGTTAACTTGAACCAGCTTCTCGATGTAGCCTTCGTCGCGCTTTTGATCGTTATTTGCCATAACTTAGAACTCCAGCCCGCCTTCACGAGCAGCATCAGCCAGCGCCTTGACGCGGCCGTGGTACTTGAAGCCGGAACGGTCAAAGGCAACTTGAGATACACCGGCGGCTTTCGCACGCTCAGCTACCAGCTTGCCAACCTTAGTGGCCGCGTCGATGTTGCCAGTGGCGCCATCACGCAGTTCTTTGTCCAAGGTCGAGGCGCTTGCCAGAACCTTGCTGCCGTCGGCCGAAATGACCTGGGCGTAGATGTGCTGCGAGGAGCGGAACACGCACAGGCGCACGACTTCGAGTTCGTGCATCTTGAGGCGTGCTTTGCGAGCGCGACGCAGTCGAGTAACTTTTTTGTCGGTCATTTGCTAGGCCCTACTTCTTCTTGGCTTCTTTACGACGGACTACTTCGTCCGCGTAACGCACACCCTTGCCTTTGTAAGGCTCTGGCGGACGGAAGTCGCGGATTTCAGCGGCCACCTGACCCACCAGCTGCTTGTCGATACCCTTGATCAGGATGTCGGTCTGGCTTGGGGTTTCAGCGGTGATACCGGCTGGCAGTTCGTAGTCCACTGGGTGCGAGAAGCCCAGAGCCAGGTTCAGGACGGTGCCCTTGGCCTGTGCCTTGTAACCAACACCGATCAGCTGGAGCTTGCGCTCGAAGCCTTGGCTTACGCCCTGGACCATGTTGTTCACCAGAGCGCGGGTGGTACCGGCCATGGCGCGAGCTTGCTGGTCACCGTTGCGAGCAGCGAAACGCAGCTCACCAGCTTCTTCGGTAACTTCAACAGACGAGTGAACGTTCAGTTCGAGAGTGCCTTTGGCACCCTTCACCGAAAGCTGCTGGCCGGCGAATTTGACTTCGACGCCTGCTGGCAGCTTAACGGGGTTCTTAGCGACGCGAGACATGCCTATCTCCCCTTAGAACACTGTGCACAGAACTTCGCCGCCGACACCGGCAGCGCGCGCAGCGCGATCAGTCATCACACCTTTGTTGGTGGAGACGATAGACACGCCCAGGCCGCCACGTACTTTCGGCAGCTCTGCGACGGACTTGTACTGGCGCAGGCCTGGACGGCTGGAGCGCTTCAGTTCCTCGATGACCGGACGGCCTTCGAAGTACTTCAGTTCGATCGACAGGGAAGGCTTGGCCTCACCAGTTACCTGGTAGCCAGCGATGTAACCTTCGTCCTTCAGAACTTTGGCAACCGCGACCTTCAGGGTGGAGGAAGGCATGCTTACGACGGACTTTTCAGCCATCTGGGCATTACGGATGCGAGTTAGCATGTCCGCTAACGGGTCCTGCATACTCATGGGCTAGATGCTCCTGATACAAGAATTATTAGCCTTGCGGCTATCACAACCACCCGAGCAGGCAGGGCAAAAAACCCAGGCTCAGGTGAGCCGGTCATTCTAGACACAAGGCAGAAACGAAACAAGCCCCATATAGGGGCTTGTTTGTTGGCGAGGTCACCGGCGGTCGGAAGATTACTCCCCTTCCACCGGGATCACACCGGCAGCGATTACCAGGAGGCCTTGACCAGACCCGGTACGTCACCGCGCATTGCAGCTTGACGCAGCATGTTACGGCCCAGGCCGAACTTACGGTATACACCGTGAGGACGACCGGTCAGGCGGCAACGGTTGCGCAGGCGCGAGGCGCTAGCGTCACGTGGCTGCTTCTGCAGAGCGACAACGGCAGCGAAACGCTCTTCAGGAGAGGCGTTCAGGTTGACGATGGTCGCTTTCAGCTCAGCACGCTTCTTAGCGAACTTGGCTACCGTGAGCTGACGCTTCAGCTCGCGGTTTTTCATGCTCTTCTTGGCCATTTTCCTACTCCAATCAGTTGCGGAACGGGAACTTGAAAGCACGCAGCAGAGCGCGGCCTTCGTCGTCCGAACGAGCAGTGGTGGTCAGGGTGATGTCCAAACCGCGCAGAGCATCGATCTTGTCGTAGTCGATTTCCGGGAAGATGATCTGCTCTTTCACGCCCATGCTGTAGTTGCCACGGCCATCGAAGGACTTGGCATTCAGGCCGCGGAAGTCGCGTACCCGAGGCAGGGAGATCGCCAGCAGGCGGTCCAGGAATTCGTACATCTTGTCGCGACGCAGGGTCACCTTGACGCCGATCGGCCAGCCCTCACGGACTTTGAAGCCCGCGATGGATTTACGAGCGAAAGTCACGACCGGCTTTTGACCGGTGATCTTTTCCAGGTCGGCAACAGCGTGCTCGATGACTTTCTTGTCGCCGATCGCTTCGCCCAGACCCATGTTCAGGGTGATCTTGGTAACGCGCGGAACTTCCATCACGTTCGACAGCTTAAGTTCTTCCTTAAGCTTAGGAGCGATTTCGTTCCGGTAAATCTCTTTCAGTCGTGCCATGGTCTTCTACCTAGCAGTGTTCAAGCATCAACCGCTTTTTGGGTCGACTTGAAGACACGAATTTTTTTACCGTCTTCTACTTTGAAACCAACGCGGTCAGCCTTGTTGGTTTCACCGTTGAAGATGGCAACGTTGGAAGCGTGCAGAGGCGCTTCTTTCTCGACGATACCGCCCTGTACGCCCGCCATCGGGTTAGGCTTGGTATGACGCTTGACCAGGTTCACACCACCAACAACCAGACGGTTGTCAGCCAGAACCTTCAGCACCTTACCGCGCTTACCCTTGTCTTTGCCGGCGATCACGATGATCTCGTCGTCACGACGAATCTTTTGCATGTCGGATCTCCTTACAGCACTTCAGGGGCGAGCGAGACGATCTTCATGAACTTCTCGGAACGAAGCTCACGGGTCACTGGCCCGAAGATGCGAGTGCCGATCGGCTCTTGCTTGTTGTTCAGCAGAACAGCAGCGTTGCCGTCGAAACGAATGATGGAACCGTCGGCGCGACGAACACCGTGACGGGTGCGGACAACAACAGCGGTCATCACCTGGCCTTTCTTGACCTTGCCGCGCGGAATTGCTTCCTTGACGGTTACTTTGATGATGTCACCGATGCCGGCGTAACGGCGGTGCGAACCGCCGAGTACCTTGATGCACATGACGCGACGAGCGCCGCTGTTATCGGCCACATCGAGCATGGATTGAGTCTGAATCATAAAATTTCTCCGACCCTTAGCCCTTAGACTTCAACAGCGCGTTCGAGGACTTCAACCAGTGCCCAGGACTTGGTCTTGGCCAGCGGACGGGTTTCACGGATGGAAACCTTGTCGCCGATTTTGCACTGGTTGGATTCGTCGTGCGCGTGCAGCTTAGTCGAACGCTTAACGTATTTACCGTAGATCGGGTGCTTGACGCGACGCTCGATCAGAACGGTGATGGTCTTGTCCATTTTGTCGCTGACGACACGGCCAGTCAGCGTACGGACGGTTTTTTCAGCTTCAGCCATGATCACTTACCTGCCTGCTGGTTGAGCACAGTTTTCACGCGAGCGATGTCACGCTTAACTTGCGAGAGCAGGTGCGACTGCCCCAACTGGCCAGTTGCTTTCTGCATACGCAGATTGAACTGGTCGCGCAGCAAGCCGAGCAGTTGCTCATTCAGTTGCTGTGCCGATTTTTCACGAAATTCATTCGCTTTCATCACATCACCGTCCGCTTAACAAAGGAGGTGGCGAGAGGCAGCTTTGCAGCAGCCAGGGCGAAAGCTTCGCGCGCCAGCTCTTCAGAAACACCTTCGATTTCATACAGGACTTTGCCTGGCTGAATCTGGGCAACCCAGTATTCCACGGAGCCCTTACCTTTACCCATACGAACCTCGAGAGGCTTCTTGGAGATCGGCTTGTCCGGGAACACACGGATCCAGATCTTGCCGCCACGTTTAACGTGACGGGTCAGCGCACGACGTGCGGACTCGATCTGGCGAGCGGTGAGGCGACCGCGAGCAACAGCTTTCAGGGCGAACTCGCCGAAGCTGACTTTGCTACCGCGCAGTGCCAGACCACGGTTGTGGCCAGTCATCTGCTTGCGGAATTTTGTACGCTTTGGTTGCAACATTTGGCGTACCCCTTACTTAGCAGCTTTTTTACGAGGCGCTGGTGCTTGTGGTTTCAGTTCTTCTTGGCGACCACCAATCACTTCGCCTTTGAAGATCCAAACCTTCACACCGATCACACCGTAAGTGGTGTGAGCTTCGTAGGTGTTGTAGTCGATATCGGCACGCAGGGTGTGCAGAGGCACACGACCTTCGCGATACCACTCGGTACGAGCAATCTCAGCACCGCCGAGACGACCGCTCACCTGGATCTTGATGCCCTTGGCACCAATACGCATGGCGTTCTGTACGGCGCGCTTCATGGCGCGACGGAACATTACGCGGCGTTCCAGCTGCTGAGCTACGCTCTGCGCAACCAGCATGGCGTCGAGTTCCGGCTTGCGGATCTCTTCGATGTTGATGTGCACAGGCACACCCATCTGCTTGGTCAGGTCCTGACGCAGCTTCTCGACATCTTCACCTTTCTTACCGATAACGATACCGGGACGAGCGGTGTGGATGGTGATGCGTGCAGTTTGAGCCGGACGATGAATATCGATACGGCTTACGGACGCGCTTTTTAGTTTGTCCTGGAGGTACTCACGCGTTTTCAGATCCTTCAACAGGTAATCTGCGTAAGTAGCACCGTCTGCGTACCAGACGGAGGTGTGCTCCTTGACGATTCCCAGGCGAATGCCAGTGGGATGTACTTTCTGACCCATCTGATCGACTCCGTTACTTGTCCGCAACCTTGACAGTGATATGGCAAGACCGCTTGACGATGCGATCAGCACGGCCCTTGGCACGTGGCATGATGCGCTTCAGCGAACGCCCTTCGTTGACGAAGACGGTGGAGACCTTCAGGTCATCAACGTCTGCGCCTTCGTTGTGTTCGGCGTTGGCTACGGCCGACTCGAGGACTTTCTTCATGATTTCAGCGGCTTTTTTGCTGCTGAAGGCCAACAGGTTGAGCGCTTCGCCCACCTTCTTCCCGCGGATCTGGTCGGCGACCAAGCGGGCTTTCTGGGCGGAGATGCGAGCGCCCGACAACTTAGCGGCTACTTCCATTTCCTTACCCCTTAACGCTTGGCTTTCTTGTCAGCCACGTGCCCGCGGTAGGTGCGGGTACCGGCGAACTCGCCCAGTTTGTGGCCGACCATGTCTTCGTTCACCAGAACTGGGACATGTTGACGACCGTTGTGTACCGCGATGGTCAGACCGACCATTTGTGGCAGGATCATCGAACGGCGCGACCAGGTTTTAACTGGCTTGCGATCGTTCTTCTCCACCGCCACTTCGACCTTCTTCAGCAGGTGAAGATCGATAAAAGGACCTTTTTTCAGAGAACGTGGCACTGTCGTATCCCTCTAGTTACTTGCGACGACGGACGATCATATTGTCGGTACGCTTATTACCACGGGTCTTCGCACCCTTGGTTGGGAAGCCCCATGGCGATACCGGATGACGACCACCGGAGGTACGACCTTCACCACCACCGTGTGGGTGGTCAACCGGGTTCATGGCAACACCACGAACGGTTGGGCGAACGCCGCGCCAGCGTTTGGCACCAGCTTTACCCAGCGAACGCAGGCTGTGCTCGGAGTTCGAGACTTCGCCCAGGGTCGCACGGCACTCAGCCAGGACTTTACGCATTTCACCAGAGCGCAGACGCAGGGTCACGTAGACACCTTCGCGAGCGATCAGCTGAGCCGAAGCACCAGCGGAACGAGCGATCTGAGCACCTTTGCCCGGCTTCAGTTCGATGCCGTGAACGGTGCTACCTACTGGAATGTTGCGCAGCTGCAGGGAGTTACCGGCCTTGATTGGGGCCAGGGCACCTGCGATCAGCTGGTCGCCAGCGCTCACGCCTTTAGGGGCGATGATGTAGCGACGCTCACCGTCTGCGTAGCACAGCAGGGCGATGTGAGCAGTACGGTTCGGGTCGTATTCGATACGCTCGACAGTGGCTGGAATGCCATCTTTGTCGTTGCGACGGAAGTCGACCAGACGGTAATGCTGCTTATGACCACCACCAACGTGACGAGTGGTGATGCGGCCATTGTTGTTACGACCACCAGACTTCGATTTCTTCTCGATCAGCGGTGCGTGAGGAGCGCCTTTGTGCAGCTCCTGGTTGACCACCTTGACCACGAAACGGCGGCCAGGGGAAGTCGGTTTGCATTTAACGATTGCCATGATGCACCCCTTCCTTACTCAGCACTGCTGCTGAAATCGAGATCTTGGCCTGGCTGAAGGGAGACGATCGCCTTCTTCCAGTCATTACGCTTGCCCAGACCACGTGCGGTACGCTTGGTTTTACCCAGAACGTTAACAGTCGACACGTTTTCAACTTTTACGTTGAACAGGCCTTCGACAGCTTTCTTGATTTCCAGCTTGGTTGCATCGGTAGCAACCTTGAATACGAACTGGCCTTTTTTCTCAGCCAGAACGGTAGCCTTCTCGGAAACGTGCGGGCCAAGGAGGACTTTAAATACGCGTTCCTGGTTCATCCCAGCAGCTCCTCGAATTTCTTCACGGCCGAGACAGTGATCAACACTTTCTCGTATGCGATCAGACTGACCGGGTCGGAACCTTGTACGTCACGTACATCGACGTGCGGCAGGTTGCGAGCAGCCAGGTACAGGTTCTGATCAACAGCGTCGGAAACGATCAGTACGTCGTTCAGACCCATGCCGTTCAGCTTGTTCAGCAGATCTTTGGTTTTCGGTGCTTCGACAGCGAAGTCCTGAACCACGACCAGACGGTCGCTACGCACCAGCTCAGCGAGGATGGAGCGCAGGGCTGCGCGGTACATCTTCTTGTTGAGCTTTTGCGAGTGATCTTGAGGGCGAGCTGCGAAGGTAACACCACCGCCACGCCAGATCGGACCACGAGTGGTACCAGCACGAGCACGGCCAGTACCCTTCTGACGCCATGGGCGCTTACCGCCACCAGCCACGTCGGAACGGGTCTTTTGCTGCTTGGTGCCCTGACGGCCGCCGGCCATGTAGGCCACGACTGCTTGGTGTACCAGCGTCTCGTTGAATTCGCCACCGAAAGTCAGTTCGGAAACTTCGATCGCCTGAGCGTCATTTACATTGAGTTGCATGTCAGTTTCCCCTTAACCGCGAGCCTTGACAGCTGGACGTACAACCACGTCGCCGCCAGTAGCGCCTGGAACGGCACCCTTGACCAGCAGCAGGTTGCGTTCAGCGTCTACGCGAACTACTTCCAGGGACTGAACAGTCACGCGCTCGGCGCCCATGTGACCGGACATTTTCTTGCCCTTGAACACACGACCAGGAGTCTGGCACTGGCCGATGGAACCTGGGACACGGTGCGACACGGAGTTACCGTGGGTGTTGTCCTGGCCACGGAAGTTCCAGCGCTTGATGGTACCGGCGAAGCCTTTACCTTTGGACTGACCAGTAACGTCTACCAGCTGGCCTGCAGTGAAGAGTTCAGCTTTGATCAGATCGCCAGCCTGGAAATCGCCTTCTTCAAGACGGAACTCCCAGACACCGCGACCAGCGGCAACGTTGGCCTTGGCGAAGTGGCCTGCCTGAGCGGCAGTCACACGCGAAGCACGACGCTCGCCGACAGTGACTTGCACTGCACGGTAGCCATCGGTTTCTTCAGTTTTGAACTGGGTGACGCGATTCGGCTCGATCTCGATGACCGTGACCGGAATGGAGACACCTTCTTCGGTGAAAATGCGGGTCATACCGCACTTGCGACCGATTACACCAATAGTCATGTTGTAAACCTCATGAGTGTACGGGGCTTTCACCCGCTATGGCCGCCCATTTCAGAGCGTTACACGACCAGACCGAAGTCTTAGCCGAGGCTGATCTGTACTTCCACACCTGCCGCCAGATCAAGCTTCATCAGCGCGTCAACGGTTTTATCCGTTGGCTGGACGATGTCCAGAACACGCTTATGAGTGCGGATCTCGTACTGGTCACGCGCGTCTTTGTTGACGTGCGGGGAAACCAGAACGGTGAAACGCTCTTTGCGGGTAGGCAGTGGAATTGGACCACGCACTTGTGCACCAGTACGTTTCGCGGTTTCCACGATTTCCTGGGTGGATTGGTCGATCAGGCGATGGTCGAAAGCCTTCAACCTGATACGGATTTGCTGATTTTGCATTGGATTTCAGACTCCAGGCTGTTCCCAACGGGCGCACTACGCCCGCTAAAAGGAGGCGTGATTCTATAGACGCCCCCATTTAGTGTCAACCCAATAAAAAAAACCCCCGCTGAGCGGGGGTTTTTTCAATCGGTCGAGTGATTACTCGATGATTTTGGCTACGACGCCGGCGCCGACGGTACGACCGCCTTCACGGATAGCGAAGCGCAGACCGTCTTCCATTGCGATGGTCTTGATCAGGGTGACAGTCATCTGGATGTTGTCACCTGGCATTACCATTTCAACGCCTTCCGGCAGTTCGCAGTTACCGGTCACGTCAGTGGTACGGAAGTAGAACTGAGGACGGTAGCCTTTGAAGAACGGAGTGTGACGGCCGCCTTCTTCCTTCGACAGAACGTAGACTTCTGCGGTGAACTTGGTGTGCGGCTTGACCGAACCTGGCTTGACCAGAACCTGACCACGCTCAACTTCGTCACGCTTGGTACCACGCAGCAGAACGCCGCAGTTCTCGCCAGCGCGGCCTTCGTCCAGCAGCTTGCGGAACATTTCAACACCGGTGCAGGTGGTGTTGGTGGTCGGGCGCAGGCCAACGATTTCCAGCGGATCCTGAACGCGGACGATACCACGCTCGATACGACCGGTAACAACGGTACCACGACCCGAGATCGAGAATACGTCTTCGATCGGCATCAGGAACGGCTGGTCAACGGCACGGATTGGCTCAGGGATGTAGGCATCCAGAGTTTCTACCAGCTTCTTGACAGCGGTAGTACCCATTTCGTTGTCGTCTTTGCCTTCCAGCGCCATACGAGCCGAACCGATGATGATCGGGGTGTCGTCGCCTGGGAAGTCGTAGGTGGACAGCAGGTCGCGAACTTCCATCTCGACCAGTTCCAGCAGCTCAGCGTCGTCTACCAGGTCAGCCTTGTTCAGGAAGACCACGATGTACGGAACGCCTACCTGGCGGGACAGCAGGATGTGCTCACGGGTTTGTGGCATCGGACCATCGGCGGCCGAGCAAACCAGGATCGCGCCGTCCATCTGGGCAGCACCGGTGATCATGTTCTTCACGTAGTCAGCGTGACCTGGGCAGTCAACGTGAGCGTAGTGACGAATGTTCGAGTTGTACTCGACGTGAGCGGTGTTGATGGTGATACCGCGCGCTTTTTCTTCCGGAGCCGAGTCGATCTTGTCGAACTCAACGACTGCCGAACCGAATACTTCGGAGCAGACGCGAGTCAGAGCTGCGGTCAGAGTGGTCTTACCGTGGTCAACGTGGCCGATGGTGCCGACGTTAACGTGGGGAAGGGAACGATCAAATTTTTCTTTAGCCACGACAGTGAACCTCTTGCCTAAAGGGCTGGATTAGCCTTGTTTTTTAACGAGTGCTTCGACGATGTTCGACGGAGCTTCGGAGTACTTGGAGAATTCCATGGAGTAGCTTGCGCGACCCTGAGACATGGAACGAACGTCGGTCGCATAACCGAACATCTCTCCCAGCGGGACTTCTGCACGGATAACCTTGCCGGAAACCGAGTCATCCATACCCTGGATCAGACCACGACGACGGTTCAGGTCACCCATCACGTCACCCATGTAGTCCTCAGGGGTTACTACCTCAACCTTCATGATCGGCTCAAGCACAACACCGCCGCCCTTCTGGGCCAGCTGCTTGGTCGCCATGGAGGCCGCGATCTTGAACGCCATCTCGTTGGAGTCGACGTCGTGGTACGAACCGTCGAACACGGTAGCCTTCAGACCGATCAGAGGATAGCCGGCAACAACGCCGTTCTTCATCTGCTCTTCGATACCCTTCTGGATCGCCGGGATGTATTCCTTAGGAACCACACCGCCAACGACTTCGTTGGTGAAGACCAGGCCTTCGGTGATGTTGCCTTTTTCGTCCTGATCCGGCTCGGAGAAGCGGATCCAGCAGTGACCGAACTGACCACGACCACCGGACTGACGAACGAACTTACCTTCGATCTCGACACCAGACTTGGTGATCTTCTCGCGGTAGGAAACCTGCGGCTTGCCGATGTTGGCCTCAACGTTGAACTCGCGCTTCATGCGGTCAACGATGATGTCCAGGTGCAGCTCACCCATACCGGAGATGATGGTCTGGCCGGTTTCTTCGTCGGTCTTGACGCGGAACGACGGGTCTTCCTGGGCCAGCTTGCCCAGAGCGATACCCATCTTTTCCTGGTCTTGCTTGGTCTTCGGCTCAACCGACAGGGAAATTACCGGCTCAGGGAAGTCCATACGCTCAAGGATGATTGGCTTGTCGGCGTCGCACAGGGTTTCACCAGTGGTAACGTCCTTCATGCCGATCAGGGCCGCGATGTCGCCAGCGCGTACTTCCTTGATCTCTTCACGCTGGTTGGCGTGCATCTGCACCATACGACCAACGCGCTCTTTCTTGCCTTTTACCGAGTTGATGACCGAGTCACCGGAGCTCAGAACGCCCGAGTAGACGCGAACGAAGGTCAGGGTACCTACGAACGGGTCGGTAGCGATCTTGAACGCCAGAGCCGAGAACGGCTCGTTGTCGTCGGCGTGACGCTCGTCTTGGCGAACAGCCGGGTCGTCCTTGGCCAGGTCGGCGTCGTCCGGGTTGATACCCTTGATTGCAGGGATCTCGGTCGGAGCCGGCAGGTAGTCGATAACGGCGTCGAGAACCAGGGGCACGCCCTTGTTCTTGAACGAGGAGCCGCAGACAGCAGGAACGATCTCGCTCGCCAGAGTACGGGCGCGCAGACCAGCCTTGATGTCTTCGACGGACAGGTCACCTTCTTCAAGGTACTTGTTCATCAGCTCTTCGTTGGCTTCGGCAGCTGCCTCGACCATGTTGCTGCGCCATTCGTTGGCCAGGTCAACCAGCTCGGCAGGAATCTCTTCCTCGCGGTAGGTGGTGCCCTTGTCGTCTTCGTTCCAGTAGATGGCTTTCATCTTGATCAGGTCGACCTGACCCTGGAAGTCGTCTTCTGCACCGATAGCCAGCTGGACCGGAACCGGGGTGTGACCCAGGCGGTTCTTGATCTGGCCGACAACGCGCAGGAAGTTGGCACCGGCACGGTCCATCTTGTTCACGTAGACAACACGTGGAACGCCGTATTTGTTGGCCTGACGCCATACGGTTTCGGACTGCGGCTCAACGCCGGAGGTACCGCAGAACACAACGACCGCGCCGTCGAGTACGCGCAGCGAACGCTCTACTTCAATGGTGAAGTCAACGTGGCCGGGGGTATCGATGACGTTTACGCGGTAGTTGTCGTACTGACCACGGGAACCTTTCCAGAAGGTGGTAACGGCAGCGGAGGTAATGGTGATACCGCGCTCCTGCTCCTGCACCATCCAGTCGGTGGTCGCGGCGCCGTCGTGCACCTCGCCCATCTTGTGGCTCAGACCTGTATAGAACAGGATCCGCTCGGTAGTGGTAGTCTTGCCCGCGTCAACGTGGGCGCAAATACCGATGTTACGGTAGCGGTTAATTGCTGTAGTACGAGCCATAAAGCCCTCGCAAAATGATTGATGCTTGAATTAGAAGCGGTAGTGCGAGAACGCTTTGTTGGCTTCGGCCATACGGTGCACGTCTTCACGCTTCTTGACTGCAGCACCCTTGCCTTCAGCAGCATCCAGCAGTTCGCCGGCCAGGCGCAGGGCCATCGACTTCTCGCCGCGCTTGCGGGCGTAGTCTACGAGCCAGCGCATTGCCAGAGCGTTACGACGGGATGGACGAACTTCAACCGGAACCTGGTAAGTGGCACCGCCGACACGGCGGGACTTAACTTCGACCAGCGGAGCGATGGCGTCGAGAGCTTTCTCGAAGATTTCCAGGGGGTCGCTGTTCTTGCGTGCTTTGACGGTATCCAGGGCACCGTAAACGATGCGCTCGGCTACGGCCTTCTTGCCGCTTTCCATCACGTGGTTCATGAACTTGGCGAGAATCTGGGATCCGTACTTCGGATCGTCAAGGATCTCACGTTTTGCTGCTACACGACGTCTTGGCATGATAAGCCCTCAAACGGTCTTCAGGTTAGCCCGGGACCAGGTCTCTCGACCCCTGCCCGACCTTACTCTTATCGACTCAAATAAATGGATGTCTGCAAACGGCCGATTACTTCGGACGCTTGGTACCGTACTTCGAACGACCCTGGTTACGGCCTTTAACGCCCGAAGTATCCAGAGAGCCGCGAACGGTGTGGTAACGAACACCTGGCAAGTCTTTTACACGGCCGCCACGGATCAGGACGACGCTGTGCTCTTGCAGGTTGTGACCTTCACCACCGATGTACGAGGAAACCTCGAAACCGTTGGTCAGACGCACACGGCATACTTTACGCAGTGCCGAGTTAGGTTTTTTCGGCGTGGTGGTGTACACACGGGTGCACACGCCACGACGCTGCGGGCAGTTCTGCAGCGCAGGTACGTCGGATTTCTCGACGGTACGCTTACGCGGCTGACGTACCAGCTGGTTGATAGTTGCCATCTACTAGCTCCACTGATTGTCTTGCGACGCTATTGTCTTGCAAGAAAGCCAAAAATTGGCGAGACGGAGCCTCACCAAATTTAAGGGTACAAAAGTCTAAAGAGGATCTTGCACCCAGTCAAGACGAGGCCCCGGCCCTCCCCGCCCGGTCATCGGCAACAATTGATGTCACCGATGGCCTTGCGAGATGCGCCGGGGCCCTGCCCTGTACTTAGTTACCGCTGGAGTTCAGCGCTTCGGTCAGTGCGGCTTCCACCTCACTGGCGCTCACACGCAGCGGCTTGTCGGCGTCACGGCGGCGCTTGCGCTCGCTGTGGTAGGCCAGACCAGTACCGGCCGGGATCAGACGACCCACGACCACGTTCTCTTTCAGGCCGCGCAGGTAGTCGCGCTTGCCGGTTACCGCCGCTTCGGTCAGTACGCGGGTGGTTTCCTGGAAGGAAGCCGCGGAGATGAACGACTCGGTCGACAGCGAGGCCTTGGTGATACCCAGCAGCACGCGGGTGAACTTGGAGACGAACTTGTCCTCGGCGGCGAGACGCTCGTTCTCTACCAGCACCTGGGTCAGTTCCATCTGGTCGCCCTTGATGAAGCTGGAATCGCCCGACTCGGTGATCTCGACCTTGCGCAGCATCTGACGCAGGATGGTCTCGATGTGCTTGTCGTTGATCTTCACGCCCTGCAGACGGTAAACGTCCTGGATCTCGTTGACGATGTACTTCGCCAGCGCGCTCACACCCAGCAGGCGCAGGATGTCGTGCGGATCGCTCGGGCCATCGGAGATAACTTCGCCGCGGTTTACCTGTTCGCCTTCGAAGACGTTCAGGTGACGCCACTTCGGAATCAGCTCTTCGTACGGCTCGCTGCCATCGGTCGGGGTAATGACCAGGCGACGCTTGCCCTTGGTCTCTTTACCGAATGCGATGGTGCCGCTGACTTCAGCCAGAATCGAGGCTTCTTTCGGACGGCGCGCTTCGAACAGGTCGGCAACGCGCGGCAAACCACCGGTGATGTCACGGGTCTTCGACGTTTCTTGCGGGATACGCGCGATAACGTCACCAACACCGATCTGCGCACCGTCAGCCACACCGACAAGGGCGTTGGCCGGCAGGAAGTACTGGGCAGGTACGTCGGTACCTGGCAGGTACAGGTCCTTGCCAGAAGCGTCGACCATCTTGATTGCCGGACGGATTTCCTTACCAGCGGCAGGGCGATCCTTGACGTCCAGGACTTCAATGTTGGTCAAACCGGTCAGTTCGTCGGTCTGACGCTTGATGGTGATGCCTTCTTCCATGCCCACGAAGGTCACGGTACCTTTCAGCTCGGTAACGATCGGGTGGGTGTGCGGGTCCCACTTGGCGACGATGGCGCCAGCTTCGACCTTTTCACCTTCCTTGACCGAGATCACCGCACCGTAAGGCAGCTTGTAGCGCTCACGCTCACGGCCGAATTCGTCGGCAATGGCCAGTTCGCCCGAACGCGATACGGCAACCAGGTTGCCATCGGCACGCTCTACCTGCTTGAGGTTGTGCAGACGGACCATACCGCCGTTCTTCACCTGGACGCTGTCGGCAGCCGAGGTACGGCTTGCAGCACCACCGATGTGGAACGTACGCATGGTCAGCTGGGTACCCGGCTCACCGATCGACTGGGCAGCGATAACGCCGACAGCCTCACCGATGTTCACCTGGTGACCGCGAGCCAGGTCACGACCGTAGCACTTGGCGCAGATGCCGTAGCGGGTTTCACAGTTGATCGGCGAACGCACGACCACTTCGTCGATGCTGTTCAGCTCGATGAACTCGACCCACTTCTCGTCGACCAGGGTACCGGCCGGAACGATGACGTCCTCGGTGCCTGGCTTGAACACGTCACGGGCGATGACACGACCCAGTACACGCTCACCCAGCGGCTCTACAACGTCGCCGCCTTCGATGTGCGGGGTCATCAGCAGGCCCTGGTCGGTGCCGCAGTCGATCTCGGTAACCACCAGATCCTGGGCAACGTCTACCAGACGACGAGTCAGGTAACCGGAGTTCGCAGTCTTCAGTGCGGTATCCGCCAGACCCTTACGAGCACCGTGGGTCGAAATGAAGTACTGCAGAACGCTCAGGCCTTCACGGAAGTTCGCCGTGATCGGCGTCTCGATGATCGAGCCGTCCGGCTTGGCCATCAGGCCACGCATACCGGCCAGCTGACGGATCTGGGCCGCGGAACCCCGCGCACCGGAGTCAGCCATCATGTACATCGAGTTGAAGGACTCTTGCTCGACTTCCTTGCCTTCGCGGTCGATGACCTTCTCTTTCGAGAGGTTGGCCATCATCGCCTTGGACACTTCGTCGTTCGCCTTCGACCACAAGTCGATGACCTTGTTGTACTTCTCGCCCTGGGTTACCAGGCCGGAAGCGTACTGGCTCTCGATTTCCTTCACTTCGTCGGTAGCGGTACCGATGATGCGGGCTTTCTCGTCCGGGATAACGAAGTCGTTAACACCGATGGAAACGCCGGAAATGGTCGAGTAAGCGAAACCGGTGTACATCAGCTGGTCAGCGAAGATAACGGTCTCTTTCAGACCAACCACGCGGTAGCACTGGTTGATCAGCTTGGAGATCGCCTTCTTCTTCATCGGCTGGTTGACCACGTCGTACGGCAGGCCTGCCGGTACAACCTGGAACAGCAGCGCACGGCCGACAGTGGTGTCGACGATGCGGGTGTTCTTGACCACGGAACCGTCACGCTCTTTCACGGTTTCGTTGATACGAACCTTGATTTTCGCGTGCAGGGCAGCCTCGCCGGCGCGGAATACGCGGTCGACTTCCTGCAGGTCGGCGAACACGCGACCTTCGCCCTTGGCGTTGATGGCTTCGCGGGTCATGTAGTACAGACCCAGTACAACGTCCTGCGACGGAACGATGATTGGCTCACCGTTGGCTGGCGACAGGATGTTGTTGGTCGACATCATCAGCGCGCGCGCTTCGAGCTGGGCTTCCAGGGTCAGCGGCACGTGAACGGCCATCTGGTCACCGTCGAAGTCGGCGTTGTACGCGGCACAGACCAGCGGGTGCAGCTGGATAGCCTTGCCTTCGATCAGAACCGGCTCAAAGGCCTGGATACCCAGGCGGTGCAGGGTTGGTGCACGGTTGAGCAGTACGGGGTGTTCGCGGATCACCTCGGCGAGCACGTCCCAAACCTCTGGCAGCTCGCGCTCGACCATCTTCTTGGCAGCCTTGATGGTGGTCGCCAGACCACGCATTTCCAGCTTGCCGAAAATGAACGGCTTGAACAGCTCGAGGGCCATCTTCTTCGGCAGACCGCACTGGTGCAGACGCAGGGTCGGGCCTACGGTAATTACCGAACGGCCAGAGTAGTCCACACGCTTACCGAGCAGGTTCTGACGGAAGCGACCTTGCTTACCTTTGATCATGTCGGCCAGGGACTTCAGCGGACGCTTGTTCGAGCCAGTGATGGCGCGACCGCGACGGCCGTTGTCCAGCAGGGCGTCGACCGCTTCCTGCAGCATGCGCTTTTCGTTGCGCACGATGATGTCCGGCGCCGACAGATCGAGCAGGCGCTTCAGACGGTTGTTACGGTTGATCACCCGACGATACAGGTCGTTCAGGTCGGAAGTCGCGAAGCGGCCACCATCCAGCGGCACCAGCGGACGCAGGTCCGGCGGCAGCACTGGCAGGACGGTCAGAACCATCCACTCAGGCAGGTTGCCCGAGCCCTGGAACGCTTCCATCAGCTTCAGGCGCTTGGACAGCTTCTTGATCTTGGTTTCCGAGTTGGTCTGCGGAATCTCTTCACGCAGGCGACCGATCTCGTGCTCCAGGTCGATAGCGTGCAGCAGCTCGCGGACAGCCTCGGCACCCATGCGGGCGTCGAAGTCGTCACCGAACTCTTCCAGCGCTTCGAAATACTGCTCGTCGTTCAGCAGCTGGCCCTTTTCCAGGGTGGTCATGCCCGGGTCGATAACCACGTAGCTCTCGAAGTAGAGCACGCGCTCGATATCGCGCAGGGTCATGTCCATCAGCAGGCCGATACGGGACGGCAGCGACTTCAGGAACCAGATGTGGGCAACCGGCGAGGCCAGTTCGATGTGCGCCATGCGCTCACGACGAACCTTGGCCAGGGCAACTTCAACGCCGCACTTCTCGCAGATCACGCCGCGGTGCTTGAGGCGCTTGTACTTGCCGCACAGGCACTCGTAGTCCTTGACTGGGCCAAAGATCTTGGCGCAGAACAGGCCGTCACGCTCAGGCTTGAACGTACGGTAGTTGATGGTTTCCGGCTTCTTAACTTCACCGAACGACCACGAACGGATCATTTCAGGCGACGCCAGACCGATGCGGATGGCGTCGAACTCTTCGACTTGACCCTGGTTTTTCAGCAAATTCAGTAGGTCTTTCAAGGCCTTTCCTCCTGGCGGAGCAGGGAGCGGGCATTACCTGCCCCACTCCCCTTCGCGTCACGTGTTATTCGGTTTCCAGATCGATATCGATACCGAGCGAACGGATCTCTTTGATCAACACGTTGAAGGACTCGGGCATGCCCGGCTCCATACGGTGATCGCCATCCACGATGTTCTTGTACATCTTGGTACGGCCGTTCACGTCGTCCGACTTCACTGTGAGCATTTCTTGCAGGGTGTATGCCGCGCCGTATGCTTCCAGCGCCCACACTTCCATCTCCCCGAAACGCTGACCACCGAACTGCGCCTTACCACCCAGCGGCTGCTGGGTAACCAGGCTATAGGAACCAGTGGAACGCGCGTGCATCTTGTCGTCCACCAAGTGGTTCAGCTTGAGCATGTACATGTAACCAACGGTCACAGGACGCTCGAACTTGTTGCCGGTGCGGCCGTCGAACAGCACCATCTGGCCGCTCTCTGGCAGGTCGGCCAGCTTCAGCATGGCCTTGATCTCGCGCTCCTTGGCACCATCGAAGACCGGGGTAGCCATAGGCACGCCCTTCTTCAGGTTGTTGGCCAGGGCCATGATCTCTTCGTCGGTGAACTCGTCCAGGTTTTCCTGGCGACCACCGATCTCGTTGTAGACCTCGGTCAGGAACACGCGCAGTTCAGCGGCCTTGCGCTGTTCTTCGATCATGCGGTCGATCTTCTCGCCCAGACCCTTGGCCGCCAGGCCCAGGTGGGTTTCGAGGATCTGACCGACGTTCATACGCGAAGGTACGCCCAGCGGGTTCAGTACGACGTCGACCGGAGTACCGTTGGCGTCGTGCGGCATGTCTTCGACCGGCATGATCACCGAGACCACACCCTTGTTACCGTGACGACCGGCCATCTTGTCACCCGGCTGGATGCGACGGCGGATTGCCAGGTAAACCTTGACGATCTTCAGTACGCCCGGCGCCAGGTCATCGCCCTGCTGCAGCTTGCGCTTCTTGTCTTCGAACTTGTCGTCCAGCAGACGGCGACGGTCGACGATGTACTGCTGAGCCTTTTCCAGCTGCTCGTTCAGTGCATCTTCAGCCATACGCAGTTTGAACCACTGGCCGTGCTCCAGACCGTCCAGCACTTCGTCAGTGATCACGGTGCCTTTCTTCAGGCCCGCACCACCGTCGACCACCTGGCCGTTCAGGGCAGAACGCAGACGCTCGAAGGTTGCACCTTCGACGATGCGGAACTCTTCGTTGAGGTCCTTGCGGATCTCGTCCAGCTGCATCTTCTCGATGGCCAGGGCGCGGCTGTCGCGCTCGACGCCATCACGGGTGAAGACCTGTACGTCAATGACGGTACCTTTGGTGCCGGTTGGCACGCGCAGGGAGGTGTCCTTAACGTCGCTGGCTTTCTCGCCGAAGATTGCGCGCAGCAGTTTTTCTTCCGGAGTCAGCTGGGTTTCGCCTTTTGGCGTGACCTTGCCGACCAGGATGTCGCCAGCGCCGACTTCGGCACCCACGTAGACGATACCGGCTTCGTCCAGCTTGTTCAGTGCGGCCTCACCCACGTTCGGGATGTCCGCAGTGATTTCCTCTGGGCCAAGCTTGGTGTCACGCGCCACACAGGTCAGTTCCTGGATGTGGATGGTGGTGAAGCGGTCTTCCTGAACCACACGCTCGGAGAGGCAGATGGAGTCTTCGAAGTTGAAGCCGTTCCACGCCATGAACGCGATGCGCATGTTCTGACCCAGTGCCAGTTCACCCATGTCGGTGGACGGGCCGTCGGCCATGATGTCGCCACGCTGAACCTTGTCACCCTTGCTCACCAGCGGACGCTGGTTGATGCAGGTGTTCTGGTTCGAACGGGTGTACTTGGTCAGGTTGTAGATATCCACACCTGCTTCGCCGGTTTCCACTTCGTCGTCGGCAACGCGGACAACGATACGGCTGGCGTCGACCGAGTCGATCACACCACCGCGGCGAGCAACCACGCAGACACCGGAGTCACGGGCAACGTTGCGCTCCATGCCGGTACCTACCAGCGGCTTGTCGGCGCGCAGGGTCGGTACAGCCTGACGCTGCATGTTCGAACCCATCAACGCACGGTTGGCGTCGTCGTGCTCGAGGAACGGAATCAGCGACGCAGCGACCGAAACAACCTGCTTCGGCGAAACGTCCATCAAGGTGACGTCTTCCGGCGCCTTGACGGTGAATTCGTTCAGGTGACGAACCGCTACCAGCTCATCGATCAGTTGCTTCTTCTCGTTCATCGCGGCCGAAGCCTGGGCGATGACGTGATCCGCTTCTTCAATGGCCGACAGGAACACGATGTCGTCGCTGACCACACCTTCTTTCACCACGCGGTACGGGCTTTCCAGGAAGCCGTACTGGTTGGTGCGGGCATAGGCTGCCAGGGAGTTGATCAGACCGATGTTCGGACCTTCAGGGGTCTCGATCGGGCACACGCGGCCGTAGTGGGTCGGGTGTACGTCACGGACTTCGAAGCCGGCACGCTCACGGGTCAGACCACCTGGGCCGAGTGCGGAGACGCGGCGCTTGTGGGTGATCTCGGAGAGCGGGTTGTTCTGGTCCATGAACTGGGACAGCTGGCTGGAACCGAAGAACTCTTTCACCGCCGCCGCAACCGGCTTGGCGTTGATCAGGTCTTGCGGCATCAGGCCTTCGCTTTCCGCCATCGACAGGCGTTCCTTGACCGCGCGCTCGACACGCACCAGGCCAACGCGGAACTGGTTTTCGGCCATTTCGCCGACGCAACGCACGCGACGGTTACCCAGGTGGTCGATGTCGTCGACGATGCCTTTGCCGTTACGGATGTCGACCAGGGTCTTCAGAACCTCGACGATATCTTCCTTGCTCAGCACGCCCGAACCTTCGATCTCGGTACGACCGATACGACGGTTGAACTTCATGCGGCCAACGGCGGACAGGTCGTAACGCTCGGCGCTGAAGAACAGGTTGTTGAACAGGGTCTCGGCGGCATCCTTGGTTGGCGGCTCGCCAGGACGCATCATGCGATAGATCTCGACCAGGGCTTCCAGCTGGTTGCTGGTGGTGTCGATCTTCAGGGTGTCGGAGATGAACGGACCGCAATCGATGTCGTTGGTGTACAGGGTCTCGATACGGACAACCTGTGCCTTGGCGACCTTGATCAGCAGCTCGGTGGTCATCTCGGTGTTGCATTCGGCCAGGATTTCACCGGTAGCCGGGTGCACGATGGCCTTGGCAGTGGTGCGACCCAGGACGTATTCCATCGGGACGTCCAGCTGCTTGACGCCAGCCTTCTCGAGCTGGTTGATGTGGCGCGCGGTAATACGGCGGCCCTGCTCGACAATAACCTTGCCGGTTTCGTCATGGATGTCCATGACGGCAACTTCACCACGCAGACGCTGCGGCACCAGTTCCAGGCTGAGTTTCTCGCCGGAAATGTGGAAGACGTTGGTGGTGTAGAAGGTGTTCAGCACTTCTTCAGTGCTGTAGCCCAGGGCGCGCAGCAGCACCGAAGCCGGCAGTTTGCGGCGACGGTCGATACGCACGAACACGCAGTCCTTCGGGTCGAACTCGAAGTCCAGCCAGGAACCGCGGTAAGGGATGATGCGAGCGGAGTACAGCAGCTTGCCGGAGCTGTGCGTCTTGCCACGGTCGTGGTCGAAGAACACACCAGGCGAACGGTGCAGCTGGGAAACGATCACACGCTCGGTACCGTTGATAACGAAGGTACCGTTTTCAGTCATCAGGGGGATTTCACCCATGTAGACTTCTTGCTCTTTGATGTCCTTGATCGCTTTGTTCGACGATTCCTTGTCGAAAATGATCAGGCGCACCTTGACCCGCAGTGGGACCGCGAAGGTCACGCCACGCAGGACACATTCCTTCACATCGAAGGCGGGTTCGCCCAGGCGGTAGCCTACGTACTCCAGGGCAGCATTGCCGGAGTAGCTGATGATCGGAAATACCGATTTGAAGGCCGCGTGCAGGCCGACGTCGCGGAACTGATCCTTGGATGCTCCCGCTTGCAGGAATTCGCGATACGAATCCAGCTGGATGGCCAGGAGGTAAGGCACATCCATGACGTCCGGCAACTTGCTAAAGTCCTTGCGGATACGTTTTTTCTCAGTGTATGAGTAAGCCATCAGCGTTCCCCAGCTTGGTCACCTGCTTGTTTGGCTTCTCCCGGCGGGAGCAGCCAGAAAATCGTGCAAACCCCTTGGTTTGCGCACCCACATGGGTGTCTTGCAGCTTGTTATCGGGGCCGGCTTGACCGACCACCAATAACGGAAAAAGGCCGGTGGCATAAGCCACCAGCCATCAGCCCTTCGCTCAACGCTCGGACTGGAGTCGCAAGGTCGAGATTACTTCAGCTCGACTTTAGCGCCAGCTTCTTCCAGCTTCTTCTTCGCGTCTTCAGCGGCTTCTTTCGAAACGCCTTCAGCGATAACCTGAGGAGCGCCGTCGACTTTCTCTTTGGCTTCTTTCAGGCCCAGACCGGTCAGCTCACGAACGGCCTTGATCACGTTTACTTTCTTGTCGCCAGCTTCGGTCAGAACGACGTTGAACTCGGTCTGCTCTTCAACAGCGGCAGCAGCGGTAGCTGGGCCAGCGGCAACAGCAGCAGCAGCGGTAACGCCGAAGGTTTCTTCCATCGCTTTGATCAGTTCAACAATTTCCAGAACAGTTTTCTGGCCGATCGCTTCGATGATTTGCTCGTTAGTCAGAGACATGACTATGAATTCCTGTATTGGGGTGACAGCCTACGCGGCCATCAAATTAAACGTTTGATTTCGAAAGGTGCTACGCGGCCTTAGGCAGCAGCAGCTTCTTTCTGGTCGCGCAGAGCTGCCAGGGTACGAGCCAGCTTGCTGGTTGCACCTTGGATTACGCTCATCAGCTGTGCGATAGCCTCGTCGCGAGTTGGCAGGGTTGCCAGCACGTCGATCTGGTTAGCGGCAAGGAACTTGCCGTCGAACGCAGCTGCCTTGATCTCGAACTTGTCCTGACCCTTGGCGAACTCTTTGAACAGACGGGCAGCAGCGCCCGGGTGTTCGTTGGAGAAAGCAATCAGGGTCGGGCCTTTGAACGCGTCGTTGAGGATCGAGAATTCGGTGCCTTCAACAGCGCGCTTCAGCAGGGTGTTACGTACGACACGTACGTAAACGCCAGCTTCGCGGGCCTCTTTACGGAGTCCGGTCATTGCGCCTACAGTCACACCACGGGCATCAGCCACGACAGCGGACAGAGCGACTTTGGCAGCCTCGTTGACTTCAGCGACGATGGCCTTCTTGTCTTCGAGTTTAATTGCCACGGGTTTACTCCTGGTTTTTACCGTTTCATCTGGCCGAAGCCGGATGTCGTTTTGGTGTCTGATTCGGTAACGAATCGGGAGCACCATCTGCGTGGGCTGGTTTTTTAAGGCTTGCGCCGCCTACGGTCTTGGATAGCCCCCGCCAGGCAGGGACCCCAATTTTTGCTGGTGGCGCGACAGGTCGCGCCACCATGTTCTTACACGTTCAGCGAGCTCTGATCGATGACCAGACCTGGGCCCATGGTGGTGCTCAGGGTAACGCGCTTGACGTAGATACCTTTCGAGGAAGCTGGCTTGATACGCTTCAGATCAGCGATCAGGGCTTCAACGTTTTCCTTCAGCTTGCCGGCTTCGAAGCCGATCTTGCCAACGGAGGTGTGGATGATACCGTTCTTGTCGGTACGGTAGCGAACCTGACCAGCCTTGGCGTTCTTGACGGCGCCGGCTACGTCTGGGGTCACGGTACCAACTTTCGGGTTAGGCATCAGGCCGCGAGGACCCAGAACCTGACCCAGCTGACCTACAACGCGCATGGCATCAGGCGATGCGATGACGACGTCATAGTTCAGGTCGCCGCCTTTCATTTCGGCAGCCAGATCGTCCATACCTACGCGGTCAGCGCCGGCAGCCAGAGCGGCTTCAGCAGCTGGACCCTGGGTGAAGACGGCAACGCGAACGGTCTTGCCAGTGCCGTGCGGCAGCACGGTAGCGCTACGTACGACCTGGTCGGATTTACGCGGGTCAACACCGAGGTTAACGGCGATGTCGTAGGACTCTACGAACTTGGCAGCCGGCAGCGAGGCCAGCAGATTGGCCGCTTCTTCGAAGTTGTAGGCTTTGCCTGCTTCGATTTTCTCGGCGATTGCCTTTTGGCGTTTGGTCAGCTTAGCCATTACACACCCTCCACGTTCAGGCCCATGCTGCGGGCAGAGCCAGCGATGGTGCGTACAGCAGCGTCCAGGTCAGCGGCAGTCAGGTCAGCCTGTTTGGCTTTGGCGATGTCTTCCAGCTGAGCGCGGGTAACGGTACCGACTTTAACGGTGTTCGGGCGAGCCGAACCACTGGTCAGGCCAGCAGCTTTCTTCAGCAGAACCGAGGCAGGGGTGCTCTTGGTCTCGAAGGTGAAGCTACGGTCGCTGTAGACAGTGATGATCACAGGAGTCGGCAGGCCGGCTTCTTGACCCTGAGTACGGGCGTTGAAGGCCTTGCAGAATTCCATGATGTTCACACCGTGTTGACCCAGTGCTGGACCAACGGGTGGGCTTGGGTTGGCCTGGCCGGCCTTAACTTGCAGCTTGATGTAAGCCTGAATCTTCTTAGCCATGAGCTACTCCAAAATCGGGTACGAACGCCTGATGGCTCCCCGGATGACTTGCGTTTTATCCCAGTGACGACAAAACCCCGCAGCACACAGGGCTGCGGGGTATGGGATGCTGCGTTCGCCTAGACCTTTTCGACCTGGCTGAACTCGAGCTCCACCGGAGTAGAGCGACCGAAAATGAGCACTGCAACCTGCAGGCGGCTCTTTTCGTAGTTAACCTCTTCGACGCTGCCATTGAAGTCAGCAAACGGACCGTCAATGACCCGAACCACTTCACCTGGCTCGAACAACGTCTTCGGCTTCGGCTTGTCACTACCGTCGGCAACGCGACGCAGGATAGCCTCGGCTTCCTTATCGGTGATTGGCGCAGGCTTGTCTGCTGTACCACCAATAAAGCCCATCACGCGAGGGGTATCCTTGACCAAGTGCCAAGTCCCTTCGTTCATCTCCATCTGGACCAAAACATAGCCAGGGAAGAATTTACGCTCGCTCTTGCGCTTCTGGCCATTGCGCATTTCGACGACTTCTTCGGTCGGGACCAGGATCTCGCCGAAACCGTCTTCCATGCCAGCCAGCTTGACGCGCTCGATCAGAGAGCGCATTACATGCTTCTCGTAACCCGAGTAAGCATGCACAACATACCAACGCTTAGCCACGGGACACCTTTAGCCAACGATCAAGGAGACCGCCCAGCCGAGCAGGGAATCAAGACCCCACAGCAGCAGTGCCATAACCAGCACGACAGCCACGACAATCAGCGTGGTCTGGGTGGTTTCCTGGCGGGTCGGCCACACGACTTTACGAATCTCGGTACGAGCTTCCTTCGCCAGCGCAAAGAACGACTTGCCCTTCGCAGTCTGCAGAGCTACAAAGCCCGCGACAGCAGCCAGGACGAGAAGTGCAAGGACGCGATACAGGATCGGAGAGGCGGAGTAATACTGATTACCCACTACGCCGACAACCACCAAAGCCACTACAGCCAGCCACTTGAACAGATCAAAACGCGATTCTTGGGCTTCAGTTTTGGGAGTCATCGAGGAGGATCCTGTGAGAAGAAAGCCATCACACCGAGGTGAAATGGCAGGTCAGGAGGGAATCGAACCCCCAACCTACGGTTTTGGAGACCGTCGCTCTGCCAATTGAGCTACTGACCTGTAACGCTGTATCAGGCCGGCCATTATACCGGCCTGATCAAGTAAATCAACTACTTATTCAATAATTTTTGCTACGACGCCGGCGCCGACGGTGCGACCGCCTTCACGGATAGCGAAGCGCAGACCGTCTTCCATTGCGATGGTCTTGATCAGGGTGACAGTCATCTGGATGTTGTCACCTGGCATTACCATTTCAACGCCTTCCGGCAGTTCGCAGTTACCGGTCACGTCAGTGGTACGGAAGTAGAACTGAGGACGGTAGCCTTTGAAGAACGGAGTGTGACGGCCGCCTTCTTCCTTCGACAGAACGTAGACTTCTGCGGTGAACTTGGTGTGCGGCTTGACCGAACCTGGCTTGACCAGAACCTGACCACGCTCAACTTCGTCACGCTTGGTACCACGCAGCAGAACGCCGCAGTTCTCGCCAGCGCGGCCTTCGTCCAGCAGCTTGCGGAACATTTCAACACCGGTGCAGGTGGTGTTGGTGGTTGGGCGCAGGCCAACGATTTCCAGCGGATCCTGAACGCGGACGATACCACGCTCGATACGACCGGTAACAACGGTACCACGACCCGAGATCGAGAATACGTCTTCGATCGGCATCAGGAACGGCTGGTCAACGGCACGGATTGGCTCAGGGATGTAGGCATCCAGAGTTTCTACCAGCTTCTTGACAGCGGTAGTACCCATTTCGTTGTCGTCTTTGCCTTCCAGCGCCATACGAGCCGAACCGATGATGATCGGGGTGTCGTCGCCTGGGAAGTCGTAGGTGGACAGCAGGTCGCGAACTTCCATCTCGACCAGTTCCAGCAGCTCAGCGTCGTCTACCAGGTCAGCCTTGTTCAGGAAGACCACGATGTACGGAACGCCTACCTGGCGGGACAGCAGGATGTGCTCACGGGTTTGTGGCATCGGACCATCGGCGGCCGAGCAAACCAGGATCGCGCCGTCCATCTGGGCAGCACCGGTGATCATGTTCTTCACGTAGTCAGCGTGACCTGGGCAGTCAACGTGAGCGTAGTGACGAATGTTCGAGTTGTACTCGACGTGAGCGGTGTTGATGGTGATACCGCGCGCTTTTTCTTCCGGAGCCGAGTCGATCTTGTCGAACTCAACGACTGCCGAACCGAATACTTCGGAGCAGACGCGAGTCAGAGCTGCGGTCAGAGTGGTCTTACCGTGGTCAACGTGGCCGATAGTGCCGACGTTAACGTGGGGAAGGGAACGATCAAACTTTTCCTTAGCCATCGATACAATCCTCCGCAGAAGAAATAGTCTTGCGCTGATAAAACAAAGGCAGATATTTTCATATCTGCCTTGTTTATATGGAGCTCTTGAGCGGACTTGAACCGCTGACCTCACCCTTACCAAGGGTGTGCTCTACCAACTGAGCTACAAGAGCGAAACACTTTGTGCAAAATCCAGCAAACTTGGAGCGGGTAGCGGGAATCGAACCCGCATCATCAGCTTGGAAGGCTGAGGTTCTACCACTAAACTATACCCGCGGAGCTTGCGGCTCTCGCTAAAACTGGTGGAGGGAGAAGGATTCGAACCTTCGAAGCTCTCGCAACGGATTTACAGTCCGTCCCCTTTGACCGCTCGGGAATCCCTCCAGATGTGGCCGGCATTCTATTTGCCTGCCGCCCCAGTGTCAAGCGTTTTTTCAAATTTTTTCAATCAAATCTGAAACTTAGCTGCTTTGACACCGCTTCCAGTTCTACCACCTGAGTGGTGTTCCCTGTGAAGCGGGCGCCATTCTATCAAGCTATTCGCCAGTTGCAATACCCTGGCAGAAAATAATTTTGTGTTTTAAGTCTTTGAAATCATTGGAAAGAGCGGCGAGGACCGTTTGGTCCAACAAACGCTCGCTTTCCGGGGCAACCTTGAGCCAGCGCCCCTCCGCACCAGGCAACTGCCCCACCACCGGGAGCGTGGCGATATCCAGGCTCATCAGACGCTGACGCAGCGCCTCGAGCTCGCCCTGCCCCATCATGCCACCGACTACCAGGCACTCATCCCGGCGCTTGGGCGGCGTCGACACGCCTGTTTCACGTAACAGACGGATTTCCTGCTGATTCCCCTTGTACAGCGACAGCGGGGCGACTTCCTTGACCTTCAGCGGGGCTTCCTGCTGATGCCATACGTAATAAAAGACGTTGAGCACCAGCAACAACAGAAACAACCAACGCATAGGCACCTCAATCCAATGGGCAGGCCATGGCCAGGCCAACGAAAACCAGGTCAGGCACGACCCGCGCCTGTGGCACAGCCTCCCTCACCAGCGGCGCATCACCTCCGGTAAGGAACACTGCGAAATCTTCCCCCCACAAGGCACGCGCCTGATCGAGCTGGGTACGCGCAAAACCCTGGAGCATCAATACGCAGCCGCGTTCGACCGCTTCGACAGTCGAGCGCCCAGGCGCCAGGCTGGTCAAAGCACGCTCAGCGGAAGCATCGTCATAACGAATACGTCGGGTGTGCGTGCGCAACTGGCTGCGCATCAACGGCATGCCCGGACAGATGTAGCCACCCAGGTGCTCGCCGTCCGCAGCAACGAAATCCGCTTTTGCAGCCGTCCCCAGGTCAATGACCAGGCAAGCACCTTTGGCCAGGTGGAACGCCCCCAGCGCTGCCAACCAACGATCCATGCCCAGGCGCTGGTAGTCGTCATAGCCATTGCGCACCCCGGCCATTTCCCGGGCTGGGTGAGCCACGAGCGCCTGCACGGCAAATGCCTGGGCAATCAATGCGCAAAGCGCGTCGGTTTCATCCTCACTGCGCACACTGACAATACGGCAGCCGGTCAAACGCACCGAAGCCAGCGCAGCCACTTCAGCCACCAAGGCCTGATCCGAGTCGACGATACCGCCGCTCTCAATCGCTGCATCAGCGACATGGATTACCCGCCACTTGATAAAGCTGTTACCGCAATCGAGCTCAAGAATCATCACGCAACCTCAAACTGAGCTCACCACCACTGAAGCTCTTTTCCACCCCGTCCACCTCAAGGCGCAAGCCGCCCTGCCCGTCGACGCCTAGAACCACGCCATCAATACGCGTGCTACCGGCGATAAGTGAAACGTTACGCCCCTGCCAGAGGTGCGCCTGCTCCCATTCTTCCTGGAACGCGGCAAAACCATAACGACGATGCCGGGCCAATTCATGCTGCAACTGTTGGCTGAGCAGTGCGACCAGGCGGTTGCGGTCAATTGCTGCACCCACCTCACGGCGCATCGAAGTCCATTGCTGGTCGACTTGATCGTTGGCCTGCATGTTCACATTGATACCGATACCCAGCACCACATGACAGACATCTGCCGGGTCGCCGACCAGCTCAAGGAGAATGCCGGTAATCTTCTGCCCGCGAACAAGGACGTCGTTGGGCCACTTGAGCCCAACATCCTTCACCCCGAACGCCTGCAGGGTACGCATTACCGCCAACCCCACCACCAGACTCAGGCCCTCGAGCTGGCGCATGCCGCCATCCACACGAAGCACCAGACTGTAATAGAGGTTCTCGGCAAACGGGCTGACCCATTGCCGCCCACGCCGACCACGGCCGGCGCTCTGCCGTTCGGCCAGAACCAAAAATGGAGCCGCCTGCCCTTCGCCTGCCAGCCGCAGGCCTTCGGCATTGGTCGAGTCGATCGTCTCATGAATGAAAACCGGCCACTGCTCGCCGGCAGCAAAACTGGCGATTGCCTGCGCATCGAGCAAAGCCAGTGGCGCAGCCAACTGATAGCCGCGCCCACGAACCTTGTGAATGGTGAGGTTCAGCTCGCTCTCCAGGTGCTGCAGCTGCTTCCAAACGGCGCTGCGACTCACCCCGAGGGCTGCCCCCAGAGCTTCTCCGGAATGGAACTTGCCATCCTTGAGAAGATTCAACAACTTCAGCATGCCAGTCTCGACTTGGAATAAGGCAGGCATGATAGCTATGGGTTGTTGGCTTGCATAGGAAAAGGGCCTGTCGACAGGCGCGAGCGGGCTTGGTTCTGGCCTTTTGGGGCGGCCGGCGCGAGAGTGTTTTCAGCCGCGACGCAGGCGGCGCGGTTTGCCAGGTAGATCAGGGTTGCAGGGATCACGCTGGTTTTACCGGCGCAAAGACAAAACCCCTACCTGCATGCGCAGATAGGGGTTTTGCGAAATGAATCTTGACGATGACCTACTCTCACATGGGGAAGCCCCACACTACCATCGGCGATGCATCGTTT
>NZ_JAENHV010000020.1:0-7702 GCF_016620375.1 Pseudomonas sp. LAM2023
GAGTGATCAGGCGGGCAACCAGCTCGCCGCCGGCCGCACCCGCTGCACCGGCCGCCGCCGAGTTGCCCTGCGCCTGGGCGACAACGGCACCCAAAACCGCATGGGCCATGACGTTGAGTACTTTATTGTCGCCAGTGGATTTCTTGATTACCTGCGCGAGGTATGGTGCCGATGCACCTGCCAACGCAGAACCGATATCACTGCCCGCCAACCCTTGCAGTGCCGCTGTCACGACAAGGGTCACGCGCTGGTAGTCACCGCTGGTGCCGTGCTTGCCCATGATTCGCTGCAAGCGTCGCTAACAACCAGTTTGTCCTGATAGGACTTGACCGTCGCCTTGCTTGCCCATACAACACCTGTCCGGGACTTACCGGAAGAAACAACAGGCGCGACAGGCACTACTTCGCCAGTTGCTTTTGCACCATCAAATTACGGGAGCAAAACCTCTCGCTTAGTGCTGCCAAAACTTGATTCATTGCCACAAGCGGGTCAATACCATCTTGAGAGTAATACTATAAAAAGCCATATCTTCCGGATAATCAAATTCTGCATAGACCTCTTGAAGCCTATTTATTTTATTTTCATCACTATCATTCGACACATCAATACAAAGTAGAAAAGCTAAGCGCCACTTATCGATTTCGGCAGCACAATTCGTCATCTCCATTTGTCTTGAGACAATCTCAAGAATTTCTTCATCGCTTAAATATTCACCACCAGCAATGATGGCAACCTGCTCGCTTTCACAACCATTTAAAAGCAAATTCAAAAATTTCTTCTCGACCTACCCAGCGCTTCCTAAATCCCCAATAAATGGTTGATCAACAAACCAAACCCAAACTAATCAATACACCAAGTGAAGTCATCACCCCTCCCGTTATTTTTTAGGAACTTGGTTGGGCAGACCATTTACTTTGCCACCAGGAATAAAGCGTCGATGAGTCACATTACCTTGATCAACAATCCATTCAAAAACCCCACTAATTCCGTTATTGCTGCCTTCAATTTATCGTAACTCTGACACCCTAACCACCTCGCCACCTGGACCTTTGGTTGGTATCTCAAATCTAGCTGCATCACCAGCATAGTTATCAATTATGTCATTAAACCCGCGCTATCCATCAGGAGCAACTGTTACTTTTGCACCTATGAATTTCCAACATAAATACTGCCATCCGGAAGAGTCATAACCCAAGGCTCAGAAGAAGATGAACAGAACACATCTAACCTTCTGCCGTCGGAAAGAATAAGTGACGGATCAATAGGCTGACCACTCGTAATCCAGGACATATTAACAACTGGAAGACCTATCAATTCTTCTATGCGCATGCCTGCTTGATCATCCCAACATGCAAACAAAAGCTCTTTACCTTGGGATACTCTCCAAGCACTACCACTTACAAAACCCCAATTGTCGCCAGAGAGAACCAAGGAATCACCATCCCACTTAACATTTTTAATGCAAAGCGGGAGAAAGGATAAGATAAGCTTTAGAAAATCAAACATTAGTCTACCTGCTCAATAGGAGTTCCGAGATACAGCTTGCCATCCGCAGCCAAGACTTCTGCCAGTAATTGGTATTGATGATTCGCCGATATATATCCGGCAGTCTCGCAGTTTCAGCAAAGCCCGCCCGGCTGACGAACCTTCACAACAGCCCGCTGGCAAAGCTGCTTTTTTCAGTGACAGATTCTTTTGAACCATTAGCTCAAGCCGCACGCCTCTAGAAAAAATGGCAGCGGAATCACTTGCTCACTGCCAGCCCCTGAAGATAATACATCTCCTAAAGTAGCCGTACCACACTCAAAGTCCAAGACAACATCAAAACAGTTAAACTCAAAACTTCTTATAGCCACGTGCGCCGCTGAATTTATAGCGTCTCTTACAGCGGCTGCAAGCGCCTCTCTTACGGAGTCGCTAAGCTCCTGTTCCAGAAAATTACTAAGCAAGTCATTTTTCATGGTGCGTTCTCATTTGGGGAAGGCCGTGTTTATTACCCCATCCCGAACATTTATTTTCAGAGTACTGGTTGGTTTCCCAGAAACATCTACGCCAATGATTTTGCCAATGTTGTGCTCAACTACATATCCACCCGGACCATTGGGAGTTACCTTCCCGTACCTCAAAGCGCTATCCACATAGCTCGATACATCTTTTAGAGATGTACCAGCAGCAAACTTATTTGTATTAGAGAATCCGGACCAGGGCCATGGCGATAGAAGACATGTTCAATACCCGTCATCAGTCCACCGTGCTTATAGGTGTTAGAGCTCCAAGATGCATCGATTTGCCGAGGTGCCGGCAACGCTTTCAATGGTTCAGTAGCTTTTGCACCAGACGCTACGTACTGACTGGTCTCATTAATCAGCCGAGACGCTTCAGCAAGGTTCCCTTTCTTTAGCGCTGTTTCAACCGCTTTAATCGCCTTGCCCGAAGCATCCCCTACACCCGGGACGACACCTATGGTTGCGGCGAGATAATCCAGCGCGCTCTCCGCTTCCGCATAGCTCTTTATATCACCAATTACAGGTACAAAATCAGCCCCCGTCGACAGTGTATCTTTTAGGTGTTCCCGCCGCTCCTTGTACATCTTGACCGAGCAGGCATCCGAGCTTAACCCAGCGCAGTTCTGCTGCTTGTAGCGTTCGTTTTCTGCCTTGACATGCTCTCGGCCACCACCTCCGGTGTCTTGCCTGCCGCCAATGCCTCAGCAATATCGCTAAGCGCGTTGTTTTCCGCGGCGTTCCTTCCCGCCTGCCCAATAAATACGCGGTCTGCAGGGCAGTCTTTAGTCGCCTCTAACTACACGCTGCACCCCAGTGGATTCGGGACTTTGGCCGCACCGGCAAGGTGCGTATGGTATATCGCCAACAGACTGGGGTTTAAGGGCAGCCAAACACCGCGAAAACCGCACCGATTTAAGAGCAAGCATCGGCCAGAGGATCAAACCCTTTGCCAGCGGCCCGACCGCTGGCAGCGGTAGCCGAGAAGTAGAACAAAGATAGCCGCCCAATAGCTGAGAGACAGTAACAGATGGCTGATAACTCGGCAGCCCGATAGCACAAAAGAAGCAGTTCACCGGCGTGAGGCAGACATGATGCGTCGATGATGCAAATCGGCTGCTGCCGGCCGAGTGGGACCAGTTAGGACGGCATTTCCCCAATCATGGGGCAATGCATAGCTGGTCACTGCAAGAACATATCAATGTCATCCAGAGCATCCTCAACCTGCCCTGAGATAGCAGGCTCATCTAGATGACCAGAAGGGCATTGAGCACCTTCTCTTTCTCAAGCTGGCGATGAATTCTTGCTATATGCCCAAGGCAAGTTGCCGCAAGCCCTCTAATTTCGGGATTTTCGTTGCTGAGAAACTCTAATCATTTGCTCTGCACCCACTTCCAATCTGACTCATAAAACGCAATGGACACCAATGCCTCACAAATACGCTTAACCTCAGTCGAGGCAAAGGCTTTCTCAGCAGCTTGCTTACTCATTCGTTGGGAGTCCTGATAGTTCATCATTGCTTTCCGCCAACAAAAATGTTGCCTTTGCGATCAGCCATTCCAGTCTGTTGCAAGGCTTTTTTGCATATCTGGATGCAAGTCTTTCCAAGAGCGGACATGGCCGTGATAAGTCGTATCCAAAGTCTTATCAAAAACCACAAACTCTTTCGACTCGTAATCAATTACGACTCGGCGAGGGGACGTAGTCTTAACTTGGATTGAACTATCCAGTGCATCCTGCCCATTAATCGGGGCACGACTCTTAACGGCATTATCAACTTTCCCTTTATAGGGCGCTGCTTCGTAGTCCAGCCGGCGCATAGCACCAGCACTGTCTCCAGCCACACCTGTTGCCTTTGCGCCAGCATCCTTCTCCGGGTGGGTATACGGCATGCCAGTTTCAGCATCCGTCGAGACAGTCGAGGTGTATGGCGCCTTTCCTGTCCCTGCCCCTTGTGCAGCCGCTCGCGCCGCGCTTTCTCGCTTCATCAGCGACTCGGCAACCTGCCCTAGCTTAGCAGCACGGTAGCCACAAAATTTTGACTTCCAGAGCCAATAAGCCCTTTGCCGACATCAAAAACTTCGCTGTGCCCAGCCATCGTAAGCGATCCATGAACCCCACCTACCGCCAGATGGGCCTCAGGTTTACCGTGGCATCTCTGGTGAGCAGTTCCACGGCAGCAACGCCTCGAAGTCTTCTACCAATGAGGCCTGCGGCAACCGCTCCAGTACGTGGCGCAGCCACGTATAGGGCTCTTGGCCGTTGACCTTCGCAGTCTCGACAAGGCTGTAGATCTGCGCACTGGCCGTCGCGCCCATGGCCGTATCACTGAAAAGCTACGCCTTGCGCCCGATGAAAAATGGCTTTATCGCCCGCTCCGCCAGGTTGTTGTCGATCGGCAGATGGCCCGCCTCGACATACCGTTCCAGGCGGTTCCAGTTGTTTGCCAGGTAATGCACCGCCTTACCCAGTACGCTTTGCGGCGTGATTTGCGAGTGCGTCTTGTCGAGCCAACTTTTCAACTGATCGAGGACCTCGGCAAAAACCGTCTACGCAAGAATGTTTTGTAGTTGTCAGGCGCCGCACTTATTAACGTCTCGAGATCATCACCACGAACCAGAGAATGGTCGACTATAGACTCAACAAAATAGTACAGATACTCAGGATTTTCACTTAACTCCAACTCAAAACCCCGAAGAAACTCCAGTATGCATTCAAATGAATTTTTCTGCACCAGAGTGCAACCTAAAAACTCGTACGCAGATATATAGTATGAGTTCTCAACGATGCCACCCACCCCGCCCAACTCTTCTAATGAAGCCTCCAGAGCTTCAGCGGAACAGAAGGGTAAAGAAGCCAACCACAGAACAAATTTTCTGAAGTACTCATCGGCCAAGAGCATTGTCGATATCCTTTATTAGCTGTTTAGCAAAATCAATATCCCGCTGACTGTAAGGGTATTTGCCGGGTGGTTGATTGTCAGCATTACGAACTAGATCGCTTAGTCTATTCCTGACCTCGATGGCTTTTTGCTCATACCCAGCAGGAGACAACATGTCACCTGTAGCTTTCTCATAACGCACAGCGTCAGCCAATCCACCGTTTCCGACCCTGCTGCCAGTTTTATCCGCACCGTAATACGAAGTCAGAATCTTTTTGAATTGGTCGCTATCTGCCGGCCGATAAGTAGCCCCCCCTTAGGCGCATCCACGCTAGCTTTTGCACCGCTGGTAGCTTTGCCTAGTATCAGCACCGCCGCAAATTTTACTACATCATCCCGCGAAGCACCTTTATCGACAAGGCTGATGATCCCTGGCACATCCACCGGCGCCAAAGTCGAGCCGAGCAAGCCATCCTGACGTGCCCGCTCATTGATTTCCTCCTCACTTAACCCTTGCCCTCTCCATTCCGCAATCAGCTCGCTAGCTCTAATAGCCTTCACATACGGATTGGCAACAACGCCTATTGGCGACCAGTCGCTGCCCGACAGCGCATGGCTAAATTACTGCTGAGTAAAATATATAGCCCCGGCTAGACCGGGGATTTCTTTGAGTAACGCTCTTCTAATCTTTTAGCCGAATTTAAAACACTACCCCTCTCTTCAGGGAAGAACGCAGAGTAAACATCGGCCGCAATTTTCATTAAAAAAACATAATCGAATACAGGAATACTTGAGGTCTCCACCTCCCCCAAAAAGAAACTAACCTCATTAAATTCTTCAGGATCATCCCAATCCTGATCAAGAGAATAGAAATACCCTTCGCCCACAGAGAAGCCGAAACCCTTCGAAGCCTCATAGATAAACGCCGGAAAATTGGTCCTCCCCCTCTCTATAGATGCCTCTATTAGCTCGTAGAGGTCTTCATAATCCAGACCGGTGGAAGCGAATGATTTCTTGAGCGTTTCAAGCCAAGATAAAATAGCCATCATTTTGTCCTGGGCGGCATAGTGATGAAGGAGTTTGTTATTTCTCCAGTCTTGCTATTACGTGTCACCTGGAAGTAATAACCATCAATTTTAATACTAGCCTCTCTCAAGGCTGGATTAGTTTGGAAAACAGACTCAGCCTGGACTGCCGCACGACTAGACATATCAGCCACCTTACTGTCCGACAGTACTTTTGAATCGTAAGTTGTTTTCGTGGACAGCGGTTTATACCCACCAATCAATTCACCCTTTGTATTAGTTCTAGGCAACTGATAGCTGTATTCAACAACCCCTGGGAAACGACTATCTGTGATCTTGTTGGAAATCTTCGCACCGGTTATCTCAACCGACTCCATGAATGCATCATTGTTGTGGGCACCAGAAGTCGTACCCGCCTTACTGTTTCGCACGCCGATCTGGGTGTTATGACCGAGAACTGACTCGTTAAAGTTCTTCGGAAGTGTAGAGGCTGCTTGCGCACCAGCCGTAGCAGTTCCTTTTGCACCAATTGAATATCAAGCAAATTTCAACCACCCCTTATGCTCACTCCATCAAGCAGACATTAGAGTTGCCTTCCACAAATTACCATCTTTAGAAAATTCCATACGCAAAGCATGCATCCCAAACTCGTACTTCACCCACGGATGCACATAGCCGATTAACATATCAAGCCTACCTTGCCCCCCTTTATCGGCACGACCTAGCTCTTGAAGAACCTCTTGTTCACTCCACGCCTGAGCCACGCGACCAAGCATATCCCCTCTATACGCAGAATACCCCTCATGAGCTTGTACAAAAAAATGAATATGGTTTAATTTTCCCGCGCGAAACCCAAATTCCAAACCTGACTCAAAAAATTTATAAAACTTGGTTTTCCCCACCGAATCATTATAACTGTCTGGGGTTTCTAAAATGATCGGAAGCTCTCCAACCCTGTGACACACCTCCGTCACTATCGGCTCTTCCTCGCCTTGACCAAGAGCTCGAACAAAATCCGACCAAGCATTCATTATTCAATAACCCCTGTCTGACGATTTCTTTCCACAATTTTTTTAACGGTTTCATCCACAAGCTTTGAGTCGTAGCCTCGGCTCGTTAAATTAGCTCGCAACGCAGCTGTATCACGACAAACTGCACCGCAAAGGTCTGCCGCATCTTTCTGAATTTGAGCTGGCGTATTTTTTCCGCCGTACGTAGGACCTGCAACATGTACATCTCGTGGAACCTCTACAGCAGTCGCATTTTGATAAAGGGCCTTCGTTTCCACATCAGTAAGAGGGCGGCCTAATTCAGCTTCCTTTGCCGTACGCAACGCAGCAAATGAAGGAATATGGTCATGTTCTAGACCATCACCCACCACTTCTCTCGCTTTCAGATTTTGATAAGAGTCTACCTCAAGCTCTTGAACTGCAGTTTTGGAAGGCAGGTTCCCTTTTGCACCGCTGATAGCTTTGCCTAGTATCAGCACCGCCGCAAATTTTACTACATCATCCCGCGAAGCACCTTTATCGACAAGGCTGATGATCCCTGGCACATCCACCGGCGACAAAGTCGAGCCGAGCAAGCCATCCTGACGTGCCCGCTCAATGATTGCCTCCTCACTTAACCCTTGCCCTCTCCACTCCGCAAACAGCTCACTCTCTCTGATCGCCTTCACATACCGATTGGCAACAACGCCCATAGGCGACCAGTCGCTGCCCGACAGCGCATAGACATCAAGGAAGCTCGCGTCGGCGTCGCTCTTCTGCGCGTCCACTACCCCCCTCATCATC
>NZ_JAENHV010000039.1:0-7354 GCF_016620375.1 Pseudomonas sp. LAM2023
GTGAGCATCAGCATTACCTGGCCACCGGCACGCCGATGGTCGCGGTGTGGCAGCACGAATACGATGCGCTCAACCAGCGGGTCAGCACGATCCGCCCGGACGGCCACAAGGTCAGCTGGCTGACCTATGGCAGCGGCCACCTGCTCGGCATGACCCTCGACCAGCACGAGATGCTGGCCTACGAGCGCGATGACCTGCACCGCGAAGTGGTGCGGCACCAGGGCAACAAGCTGATGCAGAGCCAGGGCTGGGACCCGGTCGGGCGTCTGCAGGAACAACTGCTCGGCAGCCATGATGGCCAGTCCACATTGCTCAAGCGCCAGTACCGCTACGACGCCGCTGGCCAGCTGACCAACATCCACGACAGCCGCCGTGGCCCGCTGGAGTACCAGTACGACCCGGTGGGACGCCTGCTCAAGGCCATCAGCCGCCTGGGCGTGGAAACCTTCGCCTTCGACCCGGCCGGCAACTTGCTCGACCAGAAGCGCCAGGAACTGAACCGCCCGCTGGAAGCCGACCCACGGCGCAACAAGCTGATGGACAACCTGCTGCGCGAGTACGCCGGGACCCATTACAAGTACGACGAACGCGGCAACCTGATTCATCGGCTGCACAACGGGGCCCATGCCCGTTTCAGCTGGGACCTGTTCGATCGGCTAACGGGGTACAACGACGACAAGCTCAAGGTGGACTACAGCTACGACGCCCTGGGTCGACGGTTGCACAAGCACTCGGTGGCGCATTTCTGGGACAGGCCGGAAGCGGGCACCGGGTGGAACCAGCTGCAACGGGCCAAACGCCAGCGTGAGCTTGGCTGCGGCTTTACCCTGTTCGGCTGGGATGGCGACACCCTGGCCTGGGAGAGCTCACCGCCAAGGGACGATGGCGATACTGGCCGTACCGTGCATTACCTGTACGAGCCGGGCAGCTTTGTGCCGGTCGCTCAGGCGCTGCGCAAGAGCCCGATCCGCTTGCACAAGCAACCGGACTGGAGCCAGCGCGAATACGATTTTGACCAGGATCCGTTGTGGCATACGGAGGTGAAACCGCAGGCGTTTGACGCAATTGCCTGGTATCAGTGCGACCATCTCGGTACGCCGATGGAGCTGACCGATGAGCACGGCCATATCGCCTGGGCCGGGCAGTACAAGGCGTGGGGTGAAGTCAAAGAGGAGCGCTCGGACTGGGCCAGACAACACGGGCTGGGCAACCCGATTCGCTTCCAGGGGCAGTATCACGATCATGAGACGGGGCTGCACTACAACCGCTATCGTTACTACGATACCCGAGGCGCGAGATTTATCAGTAAGGATCCAATCAGCTATGCGGGGGGGATAAACCAGTATGAATATGCTCCAAACCCAGCATATTGGATTGACCCACTTGGCCTCGCAAAAGAATGTTGCTGCGGGGAGCCGTATGTCAATCCCGATGCGCGTTGGATACAAGTAATGGAAAATCCCAACACACCAAGCTCAATGCGGGGGTGGTTGGAGAATCAGGATCGTCGTGTTCGTGCCGGAAAACAATCTAGTATCAAGGCTCCGCCAGGTTACGAGTTGGCACATCGCCCACGGTTTGAGAATGATCTGGGTTACGATTATTCGCACGCCGATCCTATGCTTGCTGCTGACCATAGAGGTATTCAGCACCGATACTGGCGCAAACGTAACGGTTGCTGGTCCGCACGTATGCCTAAATCAGGGTATCCTGGCACAGGTAAATTGAGTTTGCCAAAACGTGGCGCCCTTCCTTAGGAGATTTTGAATGTCTAAGAACCGCATTATTGGAACGACGGCGGCGGCCATTATGGAAGCTGAGCTTCAGCTTAAACTTGCCCTACCTACTTCATTTGTGGAATGGCTATTATTGAATAATGGGCGCTCGCTTGGTGCGCTTGCCATCTTCCCTGTTTACGATAGTAGGGATCCGCGTAAAACCTGGGAGTCAATTGTCAGGGTCTATAATGGCGCGTGGTCTGAATGGCTTGAGAATTTTTCAGGCGATGGGAGGGATTACTCAAGTTTACTTCCATTTGCAGAGTTTGGTACTGGTGATTTTTATTGCTTTGATTACACGCGCCTGGGTATCACAGGCGAGCCTGTGGTAGGGATATGGAGCCATGAGACCGGAGATTTTAAGAAGGTGGCGGATAGTTTCAAAATCTTCATTGATTCATTTGAGCGCCCTGGTTAGCTATCTTAGGAAAAGTTGAGTAGGATCACGGCGACACCGAAACCGCGCTTCAACCGCACAGTTCGCTTGGCCTGGGCGACTGGAGCCAGACCGAGACCTTTGCCTACAATGGCAACGGCAAGCTGATCCAGGCGATCAATGCCGCCAGCAAGCTGCAATGGTTCCACGATGAAGCGGGCAACCTGACCCGTGAGCATCAGCATTACCTGGCCACCGGCACGCCGATGGTCGCGGTGTGGCAGCACGAATACGATGCGCTCAACCAGCGGGTCAGCACGATCCGCCCGGACGGCCACAAGGTCAGCTGGTTGACCTATGGCAGCGGCCACCTGCTCGGCATGACCCTCGACCAGCACGAGATGCTGGCCTACGAGCGCGATGACCTGCACCGCGAAGTGGTACGCCATCAAGGCAACAAGCTGATGCAGAGCCAGGGCTGGGACCCGGTCGGGCGACTGCAGGAACAACTGCTCGGCAGCCATGACGGGCAGTCCACATTGCTCAAGCGCCAGTACCGCTACGACGCCGCTGGCCAGCTGACCAACATCCACGACAGCCGCCGTGGCCCGCTGGAGTACCAGTACGACCCGGTGGGGCGCCTGCTCAAGGCCACCAGCCGCCTGGGCGTGGAAACCTTCGCCTTCGACCCGGCCGGTAACTTGCTCGACCAGAAGAGCCAAGAACTGAACCGCCCGCTGGAAGCCGATCCACGGCGCAACAAGCTGATGGACAACCTGCTGCGCGAGTACGCCGGGACCCATTACAAGTACGACGAACGCGGCAACCTGATTCATCGGCTGCACAACGGCTCCCATGCCCATTTCAGCTGGGACCTGTTCGACCGGCTAACGGGGTACAACGACGACAAGCTCAAGGTCGACTACAGCTACGACGCCCTGGGCCGACGGTTGCACAAGCACTCGGTGCCGCACTTCTGGGACAAGCCGGAAGCGGGCACCGGGTGGAACCAGCTGCAACGGGCCAAGCGCCAGCGTGAACTTGGCTGCGGCTTTACCCTGTTTGGCTGGGATGGCGACACCCTGGCCTGGGAAAGCTCACCGCCAAGGGACGATGGCGATACTGGCCGTACAGTGCATTACCTGTACGAACCGGGCAGCTTTGTGCCGGTCGCTCAGGCGTTGCGTAAAAGCCCGATCCGCTTGCACAAGCAACCGGACTGGAGCCAGCGCGAATACGACTTTGACCAGGATCCGCTGTGGCATACGGAGGTGAAACCGCAGGCGTTTGACGCAATTGCCTGGTACCAATGCGACCATCTCGGTACGCCGATGGAGCTGACCGATGAGCACGGCCATATCGCCTGGGCCGGGCAGTACAAGGCGTGGGGTGAAGTCAAAGAGGAGCGCTCGGACTGGGCGAAACAGCATGGCCTAAGTAACCCGATTCGGTTCCAAGGCCAGTATCACGATCATGAGACGGGGCTACACTACAACCGGTATCGATATTACGATCCTCAAGCTGGTCGATTTATCGTGCAGGACCCGGTCCGTTATGCAGGAGGCCTCAATCTTTACGCTTTTGCCCCTGACCCGCTTAACTGGATCGATCCGCTCGGACTAACAAAATGTCCACGGAATAAGAAAACAACATATGACGGCGCTAGTCGCCGAGATGCATTTAGACAAGCGAAGCGAGATATGGGTATACCTAATAGTCAACAACCTTGTAAAGTCAGTAGGGTTGAGTTGGGTGATGGTAATGGTGGCTTTGTTCGTGATGCTTCCGGTGTTCCAGTAGAAACTAGGCAGTATCACTATAAAAACAAAAGTGGCGCAGCGGTGGTGATCCAAGAGCATAGTTTAGGTCACGCTAAGGCAACCCCGTTGCATGGTGCAGAACCACATTTTAATGTTAGGCCTACTGATTCTGGAACCGGTGAAATATTAAATACAAGTACTGCTTCTGGTGCGCATGGGCACTACAATTTTAAATGAGGCTCTGTATGTGGATTGAATGTGCTTTAAATAGAGATAAAGTTGTACATATGTTCGGCGGTTCTTTAGATATAACGGGCGCTGAATTGCTAGGGGTGTATGTTCATGAAGGGTTCGTGGTTAAGTTTTTGTTTTGTGTTAAAGGTATACCTGAGAAGCATCCCGAGAAGTGGAATGGGAAAGGCTATAATTCAATGACCATATCGTTGCGTTTTGTGGGCGTTAAAAAGTTTCAGGCGAACTTGGAGCGTATAGGGTTTAGCTGTTGTCCGGAAATTAGAAGCTCAAAGGAAGGGGCTTGTATTAATATTGTTTCTGACGAGGGTTCAATTTTTTGTGAGTCTGAATTTGTCAGTATTGATGATATCACTCCGCGCGATGATCTAAGATGGGGTTGATTTCGCCAGTTGTCAGATATGTAATCGCCGTAAAGGTAGTGCAGATTGACGCTCCCAGTTGAAACTGTTTTTGGAAATTGAGCGAGGCTGGTCGTTTCAGTGTGGGTTTCACTCCTATAAAGTCTTGGAATGTTTGGGAGGGCGGCTGGAAGGAATTTCTACATATCGTACTGTGGGAGTATCTCGTGCAATTTTAATAAGGGGGCGATAAACCTCGCCGGAAGCGGGCACCGGTTGGAACCTGCTGCAACGGGCCAAGCGCCAACGTGAGCTTGGCTGCGGCTTTACCCTGTTTGGCTGGGATGGCAACACCTTGGCCTGGGAAAGCTCACCGCCAAGGGACGATGGCGATACTGGCCGTACCGTGCATTACCTGTACGAGCCGGGCAGCTTTGTGCCGGTCGCTCAGGCGCTGCGTAAAAGCCCGATCCGCTTGCACAAGCAACCGGACTGGAGCCAGCGCGAATACGATTTTGACCAGGATCCGCTGTGGCATACGGAGGTGAAACCGCAGGCGTTTGACGCGATTGCCTGGTACCAATGCGACCATCTCGGTACTGGAAGCCGACCCACGGCGCAACAAGCTGAAGGACAACCTGCATCTTCGCCTAGTCGTCTTGTTGCCCAGCAACCCCAAACCCATAACCCTGCAGCCAATCTTCGCGAATCCTGCTACCCAAGCCGTACAGCCACACCTGTTGTGGCGCAACCCAGTCCAGCGCCGCACTCGCCAGGGTCAGGATCAACCCGTTGGCCTCCGCGCGCTCCTGCGGCAGCTCGTCAGTCGTCACCTTCGTTTTGCCAGCGACCAGCGACAGGCTTGCCAGCAGCAGGACATACAGCCCCAGCAGCTTCAGGTACAGGCCCAGCGGTTGCGGCAGCGCCAGGCGTAGCAGGTAGGACAGTGTGCGGAACAGATGCACGGCCAGCCCGCAGAGTATCAGCAGGATCATCACGCCCGGCGTGATCAGGTCACGGTAACTGTCGCGGCCGAGGGTGGACAGGTCGCTTGTCGACGCCACGCGCTGTTTGATCATCTCCCGCGCATCATGCTGCAGCGCCGGCAAGTACACCGAGCGCTCGAAGGCTTCCTCGGTCAGGTAGGCGTACAGGGTGATGCCCGAGGGCAGCGCCAGGTCCTGACGCCATTGCGCCTGGATGGCGCCCACGGCCAGGAACGCCGGGCGATTGAGGCCTGGCTCGATCCAGCCGGCGTTGATACGTTGCTGGATGGATTCGGCGTAGCGGTTGCGCGCCTCGCTCCGTACCTGGCTGGCCACCGCCTGATTGAACCCACGGCGATCGTCAGGGCGCCACAGATCATTGACCGGCACGTTCATCTGCTCGCGTAGCACATGCCGTACGGGTTGCCACTCACTGACGGGCAGGTTCCAGGGGTTCAGATTGCGCCCCCGCTTGCTCAGCAGGCGCTGGTAGTCGGTCCAGGCCTGGCCCTTACGCTGGAGAATGGCCAGGCGGCTGCTGGCACCGGCGTAGAACAGGCTGGCGCGACGGTACTGCCGATAGTGGTCTTCCTGCCGTTCAGTGGCTGTACGGTAGCGCTGGTAGTTGTATTGCAGGCCGCCGCGCTGCTGGTCGGCAAGCTGTTCGAAAAGGGTTTGCACTGCCAGCCCTTCGACAGGTACCAGGGGCGTGATATCGGGCAGGCGCAGGGCCAGCTCAGCCAACCGCCATCGACCTTCCGGGCTGCGCAGTTGCTCACTCGTGCCCTGCTGGCCCTCCAGCTGCTGCCCATGGTGCAGCAGCTGGTTCATCAGCGGGACAGCAATGGCCGCCTGTGCCTGTTGCTCTGGGCTGGCCTGCTCGACCAGCCCGTCCATCAGCAGGCGTTGGGCCTGGTAGCCCAGGTACACGGTGCTGGAGCAGGTGATCAACGCCCACAACAGCGTGCGCCCGAACGGCCATTGCTGGCGCAGGCTCTTGCGCAGCAGACAGCTGAGCGCGAGCAGGGCCAGGGCGACGCCACCCAGCCATTGGCCCTGGCGAGCGAAGCCCTGCAGCAGCACATGCGGTGCAAGGCTGCCGAGCAAGTCGGTCAGTTGTGCCAGATAGGCAAGGGCGAGCAGCAAGTAGATCAGGCTCGGCAGCAGCATCAACCCGGCAAGCCGACATTCCTGGGCGCGGGTCAACGGCAGGTCGCCCCCCCAGATGGCCCGGGCCAGGCGCTGCCACGGCGTGTACTGCTGGCCATGGCTGGAGCGTTGCAGCAGGGCGCCGATCATCAGGCGTTGTCCGGCAGGGAGGTGCGGGCAGAGCTTGGCGAGGTGGGCTCGAAGGTATTCACGCGCGGCTTTCCTTGTCGAAACGATGTAGCGTCCTGATACACGACGCGATAGTAGCATATTGATATCCGCGGCGAGGCAGCGTCCGTTCATGCCCGGCGCTCCGGCAGGCGGGACAAGGGATATTGACTCTCTAGTCAACTGCGCAAGAAGTTGCGCAGTTGAATGTGGATAAGTGTGTGGATAGTTCCTCGCAGGCCTTAGCAGACGCCATGTACAACCAACTGCGCAACTTTTTGCCAGCACTGCGCAAAAAGTTGCGCAACTTTTGGATAGCAGGTCGCTAAAAATCTATCCAAATGAGTGTGTAGCATTTTTAAGCTATTGATTTAAAAGGATAAAAAATACCTGGCACGGGGCTTGTATAAGGAGATGTCCCCCGCCTGGCAATTTCCTGCCACCGGGCGACTTTCTCAAGCATGGAGAGCATCACTCATGGCAACTCCCGCCTACATGGCCGTCACCGGCGAAAAACAAGGCCTGATCACCGCTGGCGCGTTCA
>NZ_JAENHV010000006.1:0-7084 GCF_016620375.1 Pseudomonas sp. LAM2023
AACAGCCCGATCCGCCTGCTGCGCCAGCCGGACTGGAGCGATCGGGAATACGATTTCGATCAGGACCCGCTGTGGCACACCGAGGTCAAGCCGCAGGCATTCGATGCGATTCTCTGGTACCAGTGTGACCATCTGGGTACGCCGATGGAGCTGACCGACCATAACGGTGAGATGGCATGGACGGCGCAGTACAAGGCGTGGGGTGAGGTCAAGGAAGCCTGCTCGGAGTGGGCTAAGCAAGTCGGCCTGAGCAACCCGATACGGTTCCAGGGGCAGTACCACGATCACGAGACTGGGCTGCATTATAACCGCTATCGGTACTATGATCCGAGGGTTGGGCGGTTCATCAACCAGGATCCAATAAGCTACTTGGGTGGGGCCAACCTCTATCAGTATGTTCCGAACCCGATCGGTTGGATTGATCCGTGGGGGCTGAAGCGGATCAAGAATGCGGTTGAAGGAGATCGCCGTCACCAAGAATTTAATGCTGAGATTAAAACGAAGCATCCGAATGCGACGATACAAAGTGAGTGTTATCTGCGAGATGCGAACGGGAAATCTGTCAGGGATCCTGAAAGCGGTGAGCGGCGTAGGGTGGATACAGCTGTTATTGAAAATGGGCAGGCAACAACTTATGAGGTGACAAGTCTGACTGCTGATAAATATGATCAGCAAATGAAAGAAAGTCGAATTCTCGCGAGTGGTGGGACATTTATTAGAGATAGGACTACTGGGAAGCTGGTGCCGGTTGCAGGGTTATCTCAAGTAGAAAGGAGACTGTAATGACAAATGACTATCCAGTTTGGGATATCGATGTGTTGATGTCGGCCTATAAGAGCGCTCCGGACTGGCAGAAAAACATTGAGCTGTCGACGGAGAATCTCTTCGTTTTTATGGAGCGTAATGGTCTTCTGAAATGCCGAGTTACTGATGAGGAAGGGCGGGTTGTGAAGCGCGTGATTATGAAAAGCGAGATTACTGAGGAAGGCAATAAGCTTGTTGAAGGGCCTAAAAGCGCTGTAAGTCGATGGGCTAAGTCAAAAAGTAGATTTAATGATCCTGGGAATGTCAGCGTGCTGGAGAAAGCCTTGGCTGAAATCAGAAAGTCATAGAGGGTTTAGGGGGTGAGTTTGATCTTGAATAATAGATCGTTAGCTCGCCTTTCTGTGCTTTTTGGTATTGCTAATGCAGAGTTAGTACCTAAGGATTCTCCGATCAAGTCAGCACAGGCCGCCTGACCTGTGCTGAAATGGCCTTCCGTTCAGTCAGCCCTCCAAGTCTTGCCCATGAGTCAGATGAGCTTTCCGATTTCGAGTACGCCGCTAAGTGCAAGCAGACCTGCCATGAGCGCTTCCTGGTAGAGATGGAGCAGGTCGTGCTGTGGAGCGGACTGGTCGTCGGAATCAACTGGAAACATCCAAGCTCGCTGTATTCCCTTACGTCTCGGAGGCCGATTTCGGGGTAATTTTTCTATCAAGAGGGTGATTAGGCTTAGTGAACTTAATGCGCAAAGTAAGTATAGCGTGCGGGCCGAAGAATCCTGTCCATCGATGGTTGGCTTCGAAGGGGTCTCAAAAAAACCTCCGGATATGAAGATGCTTGAGAAGGCACTTCTCGAGGCAAGATCCTGACTTAAGTTTTAGGTTTGACTTACATTTGGTCGCAAAAAACTTTCAATTCTCGTCAAAAATTATCAAGTTTTTGGTGGAGATTGATTTTCTGTCACTGCGCCACCGAAGATTGTAAAAGGCGTTGAGCTTGGCACATGGCCGGTGATGAACTGATTAGCTCACAGGCAAGTCAGGGCGGTCTACGGTTCATAGGATCGGATGTTAGGAGTGAATTTGCCGTATGCACAATACTTGGAAGCATGCCAGCATATGTTGTACGCTTAGGCTCAAGGGTATCCGATTATCTTGATATGGGACCCTAGGGATGCTCTAAGCGAGCGACGGAATCCCAGGGCAATAAGCAGAAAGTTCCAGACGCGTATCTGGATTAGTATCCTCAGGTATCAACCCGCGAAGAGAGGGAAGGAGAAAATATTAGAGTGATTTCCTTCCGGCAGCCGAGGGGCTGGTGCGTTTTTGGGTAATAAGTGCAAGAAGCTGAAACCTAAAGGTAACTTAAGGTTAACGTGCTTGGTAAATGAAACAAAAATTATGAATATTTGGGTTTCATATAATCAAATCTGTGTGTTTGGCTCAATTTAGATGAGCCGTTCAATGACTGGTCAAATAATCATGTTAAACAGGGTTTTAGATGGAGAGAGGGGAGCGTTTTTTTCGGAGCGGTGGAAAATGACAATACTGACTTGGAGGTGGTGGTAAGTAGCTCAAATCTAGCGATCGATTCTGCCTCGTTTTAATGGGCTACTGAGTTGCCGGGTAAGTGATGAAAACGGCAAGGTGGTAAAGCGCGTCATTATGAGTAGTGAGATTACTGCAGAGGGTGACTTGCTATCAAATGGTCGTAACAATGCGGTTGATAAATGGCTACGTTCAAAAGCGAGACTAAAAGATCCAAATGATTTGAAGTCTCTTGAAAAGGCTTTGGCAGATATTCGCGCTAAGAAGTCCTAGTTGCACTACTTCTTGAACTGGCTGGCCAATAGGTGTCAGAGCCTAGGTGAGCTGGTTGGGAGAGTTGCGTGTTTAGAGTTTTGGACACGGGACGGTAGTACAGGTTATTGCTGGGTTGGTAAAGAGTTTGAGCTGCCTTGTGGAACAGTAAAATAGAGTATTGTATCGATAGTTATGCCTCATGAGCGCATCGATGATTATCCAGAAGTCAGGCGTTATCATAAATCTAGTAAAGATATTGGTCTGAGAGTACAGCTGCCTTTCAATGAGTTTAAAGAGGCTTACAAGAATCAGCAAATTAATATGGTGCTTCACTGGTTCGCTCAGTTGATCTTGCGAGCGGAATAAAGAGCCTGAAGCTGCCAGAGGACGATGCTTACGTGTTTAAGGAAACTATTGAGAGGCGCGGCTAACTGGCCCAGAAAATCAAAAGCCTGCCTGATGGTGCGAAATTGAAGTTGCAGGCCGGTGAGTGATACGCGTGTAGTCAGGTACCGCAGGATAAAACGCATCCGACCCAATGGGATCCTCAGGGCCCAGCCCATCCCCCGCCCAATTGCCTATGGCCCCACTATTTTAGGCTTTAACCCACTGGCATCGACGCCTCCTTCCAGACACGGAGTTCACCCATGAAAGACATTATCCGCCTTGGCGATTCCACCACCCACGGTGGCAAGGTGCTCGGCTCCTTCGGCAACACCAACGTCAACGGCAAGCCTATCGCCGGGGTCGGCCACATGGTCAGCTGCCCGTTGTGCAAAGGCGTGTTCCCCATCGTTGAAGGTAGCGCGACCTACAGCGTGGACGGCACACCCGTCGCCCTCGATGGGCACAAGACCGCGTGTGGCGCGGCGCTGATCGCCAGCGGCCCGAAGAGTGGCGTTGCCAGCTGAGGCCGGGTTGTTCGGTACCTGACAAACCGCTCGCCTGGCGCATGCGGCGCCCGCTTCTCTGGTGTGATGATCTGCGTCGGCACACTTCCCTGATTCTTGGCCGGCTTAACCCTTGGCGGGTACGACCCGGTTGGCCGCCTGCTGGGTGGATAATCCTCGCTATCATAGAAAAGAACTTACGGTTAAGGGTGATCTTAAGCTGAAGAATCATGCGGTAGTGCAAGGGAAATGATGATGAGAAATACAAATGAAACGATTTTCCTCAGTAAAAAAGATGTGGAGTATTTATTGAGAGAGGTTGAGTTCGTCTTGGTTTCGCTTGTTAGGCTAAATAATTTCTATAAAGAAAAGTTAGGTCAGGCTTTTTCGATACATGATGAGTATTGTGAGGCCGTGACTGAGTTTATTGATGCTGAACGGGTAAATGATAGGCTGGCAAAAATGCGAATGGTAATTGCTTCAAAATTTGACGATACGCTAGGTGATGATGATATGGATGATTTGGAGAGAGTGCTAGATAAGATTGAATTCTGGGAGAGACCGAAAAATGTTTGATAAATAAGTGGGGCTTTAGTTAAAGCATTCGTAGAGGGAATGGTTTTGAGTAAACAGAAAGATATATTGGTCTCGGGTGAGGAAGCAGTAGCGGTTCTTTGGGATCTCGAGTATTTGCTCATATCTTTAAGAAATATTGGTCTATATTATTTATGTGCGAGATGAAGTCACTGCAGATGATGAAAAGGACTATCGAAGGGAGACTGCCAAGTTTATAGATGAGTCTAATATGATTGTTAAGCTTGAAGAAATTAAAGAAAAGCTGTCGGATAAGTTAGAGGCGTGCTGTGGGCGAGATGAATTAGATTCGCTTCGTCAAAGGCTTAAAAGGAAGCGTTTTTGGGAACAAAAGAAGCTCAGTTGAGACTTGTTTAGATTTAGTGTCTTTTTATTTGAAATGTCTATTGTAACGGGGGTGTGTCGGTTGATAAGTTTCGAGTTGTATTGTGGATGGTCAAGTGAATCGCCCCTAGTTTCGTAGACACCTCCAAGCCTCATAATGAGGCCCAAATAGGAGGTGCCATGAGTCGTCTGCGTTACCCCGAAGAATTCAAGATCGAAGCGGTCAAGCAAGTGACCGAGAAAGGCAAGCCTGTCGCCGATGTCGCTCAGCGCCGCTAGGCATGACCCTCGACCAGCATGAGTTGGCCTAGGAGCGCGATGACCTACACCGCGAAGTGGTGCGCCATCAGGACAACCAGCTGATGCAGACCCAGAGCTGGGATCCGGCTGACCGCCTGCAAGACCAGTTGCTGGGTAGCCATGACGGCAAGACCACCCTGCTCAAGCGCCGGTACCAGTACGATGCCGTCGGCCAGCTGACCGATATCCACGACACCCGTCGTGGCCACTAGGCCTATCAGTACGACCCGGTTGGTCGCCTGCTGCAAGCCACCAGTCACCTGGGTGTCGAGACCTTCGCCTTCGACCCGGCCGGTAACCTGCTAGACGACAAGGCCCAGGCGCTGAATCGCCCGCTGGAAAGCGACCCGCGGCGCAACAAGCTGATGGACAACCTGCTGCGTGAATACGCCGGGACTCACTACCAGTACGACGAACGCGGCAACCTGATCCATCGCCTGCACCACGGCGAAAAGGCGCGCCTCAGCTGGGACCTGTTCGACCGTTTGGTGCGCTTCGACGATGACAAGCTCAGCGTGGTGTACAGCTACGACGCGCTGGGGCGCCGTCTGCACAAGCACTCCACCGCGCACCACCAGGATGATCCGCGAGCGGGCAGTGGTTGGAACCAGATGCAGCGGGCCAAGCGCCAGCGCGAACTGGGCTGCGGTTACACCTTGTATGGCTGGGATGGCGATAAACTGGCTTGGGAAAGCTCACCGCCGCAGGGTGAAGGCGAAACCGGGCGCACTGTGCATTACCTGTACGAACCGGGCAGCTTCGTGCCGGTGGTCCAGGCGCAACGAAACAACCCGATCCGCCTGCTGCGCCAGCCGGACTGGAGCGTGATACCTAAATCTAAAGGAGGTTCTGGTACGCCAGAAAATGGACAAGTACTGTGTAGGGTGTGCAATATTGAAAAAAGTGACTCCTGTGAACTTTAGGTGAAGCGATGGAAAAAGTGTTTCTAAAGCTAGAAATTATTGATGGTTATCCGCCGGTCTCTATGGAGAGCGTGTGGGCTGAAAAAAGGGGGGGAAATAAATATAGAATAAAAAATATACCATTTTATTCTAAAGAAGTATGTCTGGATGATGAGGTTAGTACTTCTATAGGTGATGACAATGAGCTGCTATTCAATGCAGTAGTTTCCGATGAAGGGAATAGTACTGTGCGGGTGATTTTCTATAGCCATGACGAAAGCGTGCCGCGGCTGATAATGGATGATATCGCTAATATGGGTTGCTCGTGGGAAGGTATGAGCAAGAAATTTTTTGCGATAAATGTCCCTAAGCATGTTGACTTTGATTTGGTTGTGGGTTTTCTAGAGGAGAAAAGTAATGCTGGCGAGTTGGACTACGAATATGGAATGGTTCGCCAATAAAGTAGTTTTATTGATTCGTTGATGTTGAGGGGGCGTCTACGTAACATTTGAGGTCGGTGATGTCACAATTTGAAGGGTTTTTCAAATCTGGACAATATGCTTGGTCGTCTGTGGAGGAAAAGGGTTTCGATGGACTGGTGACGCGTTACGAGTACGACCCTGATGCGGGCCGGTTGGCAAGCACCCAGGTCGGCCAGCGCCGCCTCACATCACCTTCGACCCGGTGGAGCGCCTGATGCCAGCCAAGGAAATCAACGTCAAGAAGAGACCTTTGCCTACGATGGCAACGGCAAGCTGATCCAGGCGAACAACGCGGCCAGCAAGTTGCAATGGTTCCATGACCAGGCGGGCAACCTGACCCGCGAGCACCAGTATTACCTTGGTACCGAGGTGCCGATGGTCGCGGTGTGGCAGCACGAGTACGACGCCCTCAACAACCGTATCGCGACCGTTCGCCCCGATGGCCACAAGGTCAGCGTGCTCACCTACGGCAGCGGCCACGTGCTGGGCATGACCCTCGACCAGCATGAACTGCTGGCCTACGAGCGCGATGACCTGCACCGCGAAGTGGTCCGGCATCAGGGCAACCAGCTGATGCAGGCCCAGAGCTGGGACCCGGCTGGCCGCCTGCAAGAGCAGTTGCTGGGTAGCCACGATGGCAAGTCCACGTTGCTCAAGCGCCAGTACCAGTACGATGCCGTGGGCCAGCTGACCGATATCCACGACACCCGCCGTGGCCACCTGGCCTATCGGTACGACCCGGTCGGCCGCCTGCTGCAAGCCACCAGTCGCCTGGGTGTCGAGACCTTCGCCTTCGACCCGGCCGGTAACCTGCTGGACGACAAGGCCCAGGAGCTCAACCGTCCGCTGGAAAGCGACCCGCGCCGCAACAAGCTGATGGACAACCTGCTGCGAGAATATGCCGGGACCCACTACCAGTACGACGAACGCGGCAACCTGATCCATCGCCTGCACAACGGCGAAAAGGCGCGCCTCAGCTGGGACCTGTTCGACCGTTTGGTGCGCTTCGACGATGACAAGCTCAGCGT
>NZ_JAENHV010000010.1:0-5219 GCF_016620375.1 Pseudomonas sp. LAM2023
ATGAATCAGGTTGCCGCGTTCGTCGTACTTGTAATGGGTCCCGGCGTACTCGCGCAGCAGGTTGTCCATCAGCTTGTTGCGCCGTGGGTCGGCTTCCAGCGGGCGGTTCAGTTCCTGGCTCTTCTGGTCCAGCAGGTTGCCGGCCGGGTCGAAGGCGAAGGTTTCCACACTCAGGCGGCTGGTTGGCCTTGAGCAGACGCCCACCGCGTGCACCAAATAGCACACCTGACAGATACACCAGATCTACTTTCGGCACAAAGTAGCGCAGATCAGAACAGAACTACTGAAAATAGTCGCCTATACTACGGCAGGCCGTTCAAGAGAAAAATAATCCACATCCCGCTCCACAAGAAGGTCCTCAAACGCCTCCCCCCCATAGAGTTCTATAAACTTAGCCTCAGACTCAAAAATCGGAACTAGCCATACAAAAATGCACAACCCACCTCCAACCCCGTCGCTTTCATAAGCCTCCGCGTCATCTCCAAAAAAAATTGGCGATTTCACCCAAAAGGCCGTGAAGTTTTTGCCCAAAAAAATAGGCCCACTTCTTCGAATAATTTCATTGTTTTTTAACGGTAAATGGCTATCCAAGACCTGATCAGAAACCTGCCGCACTAATGCAACGACGTTAGTGGGTATAAAACCAGCATCCAACGAAATCAAAATCTCATGGGAAATTTCTCGCCTTCTTTCAAATTTTAAAACTGCACGAGATACCCCAACAGTACAATAGGTAGCAATTCCTTCCAGCCGCCCTCCCAAACATTCCACGACCTTATAGGGGTGGGCCCCACACTGAAACGACCAACCCCGCTCAATTTTTCCGAAAATGGTTTCCACTTGAGAGATTAGAGTCATTTTCTATTACCTTCCCGGCGATTACATGTCTGACATTTCAAAATCACACCTTCTTGGTAGTTGTCAATCACTTCTTTGCGCGTTACATCATCCGGAAAGTCTCGGAGAGACCATGGTTCTGGATGGTGATCCATGTCCCAATCGCGATAGCCTGCACCAGGGGCAACCTTCACCTCTTTTTCACAAGCCGGACATACACGCCCTCCTGTCGGGCCCTCTACCGCTTCGTTCCAAGCCTTCTGTACTGACCCCTTCCGCCACCGAGCTCGGTATGTCACATCACCTCTCTTATTTGATCCTTTCGCTAAGCCTAGTGGATCAAGCCAATCAACAGGGTTTGGAGCGTAAGCCCATAGATTGTTCCCGCCCAAGTAACTTATAGGATCTTGGCTGATAAACCTACCCAGTATGGGGTCATAGTAACGATAGCGGTTGTAGTGCAGCCCCGTCTCATGGTCATGGTACTGCCCTTGGAACCGAATCGGGTTACTTAGGGCATGCTGTTTCGCCCAGTCCGAGCGCTCCTCTTTGACTTCACCCCACGCCTTGTACTGCCCCGCCCAAGCAACATTGCCCTGCTCATCGGTCAGCTCCATCGGCGTGCCGAGATGGTCGCACTGGTACCAGGCAATGGCGTCAAACGCCTGCGGCTTCACCTCCGTATGCCACAGCGGATCCTGGTCAAAGTCATACTCGCGTTGACTCCAGTCCGGTTGCTTGTGCAAGCGGATCGGGCTTTTACGCAGCGCCTGAGCAACCGGCACAAAGCTGCCCGGCTCGTACAGGTAATGCACGGTACGGCCAGTATCGCCATCGTCCCTTGGCGGTGAGCTCTCCCAGGCCAGGGTGTCGCCATCCCAGCCAAACAGGGTAAAGCCGCAGCCAAGCTCACGTTGGCGCTTGGCCCGTTGCAGCTGGTTCCACCCGGTGCCCGCTTCCGGCCTGTCCCAGAAATGCGCCACCGAATGTTTGTGCAACCGTCGGCCCAGGGCGTCGTAGCTGTAGTCCACCTTGAGCTTGTCGTCGTTGTACCCCGTTAGCCGATCGAACAGGTCCCAGGTGAAATGGGCATGGACCCCGTTGTGCAGCCGATGAATCAGGTTGCCGCGTTCGTCGTACTTGTAATGGGTCCCGGCGTACTCGCGCAGCAGGTTGTCCATCAGCTTGTTGCGCCGTGGATCGGCTTCCAGCGGGCGGTTCAGTTCCTGGCGCTTCTGGTCCAGCAGGTTGCCGGCCGGGTCGAAGGCGAAGGTTTCCACGCCCAGGCGGCTGGTGGCCTTGAGCAGGCGTCCCACCGGGTCGTACTGGTACTCCAGCGGGCCACGGCGGCTGTCGTGGATGTTGGTCAGCTGGCCAGCGGCGTCGTAGCGGTACTGGCTCTTGAGCAGTATGAACTGGCCATCATGGCTGCCGAGCAGCCGTTCACACACAACGACAACCTACTCCTTACTTCTTTGTGCCAAATTATGTTCTGCAGCATCACGCACATCCTTATCCTCATCCAGCTTCAAGATATTCAAAACATGAACCGGCACTTTTTTATTTACAGCCAAGTTACACCTAACGATCTCATCTTCATCCATGCAAAGCCTTTCAAAAATTTCGACCGACAACTTTCTTTTCAATGCGCCAGATCTTCGCGCCCCCACATCAAACCCGCAAAGCCTATCAAGGATTTCCAGAGGCACGGTTTTATTATAGGCCACCCATTTACCGTATTCAGGGTATTTATCCAGTACCTCATGCCATACATCTGACGACGCTTCTTCCAAGGCAGACCGATCATATTCTGACTTTTCGTGACTATCGCGCAACCTAATGAATTCTTCTGCCGAATCAATCATATCAACTGCCACATTTAAGCGATTTAAAATCGATCTTCTTTCCGGTTTCGCCTTTATGCTTACCGATCATGTAATCACCATATACATCTGCATCAGCTCGCCAATCACCATTTTTTTCATGAACCTTCCAAGCACTTTCACCATGCCCAGTAGCATCCTTGGACCACCAAGTTCTTGTTATATTATCATAGTGATACGTAACAAAACCTACGCCTTTGACCATCCCTGAACATGTTCTGTCCGACCTATTAACTTCCCATTTTTTCGGCAGGCACATTTTGCGTTTTGATTTGGTTTATCCGACGTCTGTTTCCTTCCAGCGGCACCTATCCTCGTTAGACCGAATGGGTCAATCCATTCAACAGGGTTGGGTGCATAAACGAACAGATTCAATCCCCCGTCATATCCAATAGGATCATGCGTAATGAAACGCCCTGCAACCATGTCATAGTATCGATAACGATTGTAGTACAGCCCCGTCTCTTGGTCGTGGTACTGCCCCTGGAACCGAATCGGGTTACTTAGGCCATGCTGTTTCGCCCAGTCCGAGCGCTCCTCTTTGACTTCACCCCACGCCTTGTACTGCCCCGCCCAGGCAATGTTGCCCTGCTCATCGGTCAGCTCCATCGGCGTACCGAGATGGTCGCACTGGTACCAGGCAATCGCGTCAAACGCCTGCGGTTTCACCTCCGTATGCCACAGCGGATCCTGGTCAAAATCGTATTCGCGCTGGCTCCAGTCCGGTTGCTTGTGCAAACGGATCGGGCTCTTGCGCAGCGCCTGAGCGACCGGCACAAAGCTGCCCGGCTCGTACAGGTAATGCACGGTACGGCCAGTATCGCCATCGTCCCTTGGCGGTGAGCTTTCCCAGGCCAAGGTGTTGCCATCCCAGCCAAACAGGGTAAAGCCGCAGCCAAGCTCACGCTGGCGTTTGGCCCGTTGCAGCTGGTTCCACCCGGTACCTGCTCCCGGCTTGTCCCAGAAGAGAGCCACCGAGTGCTTATGCAACCGCGGGCCCAGGGCGTCGTAGCTGTAGTACACCTTGAGCTCGTCGTCGTTGTAACCCGTCAGCCGGTCCAGGTCCCAAGTGGCAAAGAGCTCAGTCCGCCTGCATAGCTATCAAACTGACCTGGTCAGTGGCGCGTGCCGAGCGTCGCCAGGCTCATCACTTCCAGAAGTCGCTGTGAGTCAATGCCCGGATGCTGCAAGCAAGCATCTTCATAGGCAATGGCTCCGCTTTCTACAAGGCCTTCTAGATAGGCATCAACTGCTTGGAAATTTACCTCTGGCGGCAGATCTACAGAAAAAAGTGAGAAGGCTGAACTTACCGAGCAACGTCCACCGAGGGCTTCAATTTCTTTAACTACTTTTGCTTTAAGCTCTTTGTCTTCTGCGAAGACTCTTAGCGTTGTATGCCCCCCCTGCCTCAGGACGCTAGTGGCTACAGATTCACCATCTATCTTCTCAGTCTTGACCACGTCCCCCTTGCTTACGCCATATATATAGCCTGGAACGTTATCAATTCGATATTCCCCCAACCCTACTCTTATCCCCCATATAGCTTCTGTAGATACAGAAGGGTAACCATCCTCATCAGGAACAAGATTGAAAATTATTTTCTCATAAACATCCATATAGACCTCGCACAATCATTACCTAACGCCCATTCTATTCAACAATTTGAAGTTATCTTTCGCTTTGTCAGAGAATCCACGATTGCATTTCCTACATAAAATCTGGACATTTTCTTCCATGTTACTTCCACCTTTCGAGTCCGGCTCAATATGATCGTATTGCCTCTCATTGCTAGGAGGCGTCACCCCTTTTTGACTTTTCTGGCCAGGGACTACATCAATTAAGCAATGCTCGCACTTTTCGGTCCCGTGGTATTGTCGGTTCTCAATGGAGACTTTCGTTTTCTCGCGTTTTGGAATCCTAGCTAATCCGAGAGGGTCATACCACTCAATGGGGTTAGGTGCGTAGGCAAAGAGGTTAAGGCCGCCAGCATAACTGACGGGGTCCTCTCCAATAAACCTTCCCACCATCGGATCATAATAACGATAGCGGTTGTAGTGCAGCCCCGTCTCATGGTCATGGTACTGGCCTTGGAAGCGAATCGGGTTACTTAGGCCATGCTGTTTCGCCCAGTCCGAGCGCTCCTCTTTGACTTCACCCCACGCCTTGTACTGCCCGGCCCAGGCGATATGGCCGTGCTCATCGGTCAGCTCCATCGGCGTGCCGAGATGGTCGCACTGGTACCAGGCAATGGCGTCAAACGCCTGCGGCTTCACCTCCGTATGCCACAGCGGATCCTGGTCAAAGTCATACTCGCGTTGACTCCAGTCCGGTTGCTTGTGCAAGCGGATCGGGCTTTTCCGCAGCGCCTGAGCGACCGGCACAAAGCTGCCCGGCTCGTACAGGTAATGCACGGTACGGCCAGTATCGCCATCGTCCCTTGGCGGTGAGCTTTCCCAGGCCAAGGTGTCGCCATCCCAGCCGAACAGGGTAAAGCCGCAG
>NZ_JAENHV010000032.1:0-4072 GCF_016620375.1 Pseudomonas sp. LAM2023
GCCTGGTATTCATAGGCGGTCTTGTTGCCCGCCGCATCGGTGAACTCGCTCAGTTGGCCAAAGGCGTTGTAGGCCCAGTGACTGGTCTTGCCGGAGCAGTCGGTGTACTCGAGCAACTGCCCGGCGTCGTTGTAGGCGAGTTTCTTCTCGTTGCCGATGGCATCCTTGATCGCCTTGACCAAGCCGGCCGGGGTGTAGGCGAACTCGGTCTTGTTGCCCAGCGGGTCGACGGTCTCGACCAGGTTGCCGCGCTCGTCGTAATCGCGCAGCCATTGCCCGCCTTCGGCATCGCGGATCTTGATCAGCTGGTCGTGCTCGTCATAGGCGTAGTGCACCACGCTGTGGTCGGCGCGGATGTGCTCGAGCAGGTTGCTGCGCTCGTCGTAGGTGAAGCGGTCCTGGCTGCCGTCGGGGTGAACGTGGCGGATGATGTTCTTGCGCTCATCGCGGAACAGCCATTCGGAGTTACCGTCCGGATGCTGGATGCGGTAGGTGTAGCCGAGAATGTCGTAATAGTGCCTGGTCTGCTGGCCGTGGGCGTCGGTCACGGTGGTCAGGCGGATGTGCTTGTCCCATTGCAGGCGCGTTTCGAAGCTGCCGTCGTCGGCCCACTCGCGGATGGCCTTGGCATGCGCCCCCGAGCCGTCCCATTCGAGGTTGAAGCCGCGCTGGGTGCGGTCGGTGTAGCGCGTCACCAAGTGGTGCTGGTACTGGTAGTGCCAGGCGGCGCCGTGCTCGTCCTGGGCGGCGATCAGGTCGCCCTGGTCGTCGTAATGGTAGGCGCACAGCTGGCGCAGCGGCTTGCCGTCGACCACCTGCCACACGCCCTGGATATGCCCGTGGTCATCGAGCAGCGTGCCCAGTTGCAAGTGCACCTTGCTCGGGTCGTTGTCCTCATAGGTGTTGATGTCGGACAACACCGGGCGGCCGTTGTAGTGATGCTCGTAATGCAGCATCGCGCCGGCACCGCTGCGCAGGACGATATGAACCAGATAGAACCGATCACCGACCCGCTCGTAGGTCTCACGGCGCTCCAGCCCACGCAGGAGGATGATCTGAGTGTCACTGGTACGCACCAGGCTCCGGTACTCGATCGGATCGTAGTGCGGCTTGCCCTGCCTGGGCAGCGGATACGGGTGGCTGCGGCCGTCGACGTCGTGGAATACCAGGCCGTCGTCGATCACGTCGATGCAAGTGCTGAACTCGGTCAGCCAACGGGCGCCCAGGCTGCTGTCGTCCAGCTCGGCCAGCCGTGAGTTGTAGGTCCGCGCCCAGGTGACCGGGAATGGCCCGGGCAGGCTGAAGTCGACGTGCTGCAGGGTTTCGCTGCCCAGGGCGAAGTTGATGTCGCGGGTGGTTCCTGGGCAGGGGCCGTTCTTGCAGCGATTGGCCGCGTTCCTGGGTGGTGCTTCCTCGCGCTGGGTTTCGAGCTTGCCTTGCGTGGCCTGGTGCCGCGCGGTGCTGGTGGCGTTGGGTTTGATGTTGGCGTTCACAAGCTGCGGATTGCGCTTGCGCCACAGCGCGACGCTACCGGCCAGGATCAGGCGCAACGCCTCGATCGAATGTGGGTTGCTGGCCGAACCCAGCTTGAGGATCTCGCTCTTGATGCGAGGCGCCAGCACGCGCAACCTGGCGACTTGCTGGTGGCCGTAGAGCTTGGCCTCGGCACTGATCGTCGCGCTGGCGGCCATGTTGGCCATGCCCTTGCCAGCGGCCTTGTAGGCACTCCAGGCCGCGTCGAAGATGTTGTCGATACTGGCCAGCGGATCGTGCAGCAGTTGCTCAGCCGCCTTGCTCGCCTTCTTGCCTGCCTCGCCGAGGTCCTTGCCGCTGTCGAGGTCGCCATCGATCAGGGCATCCAGGCCTTTGCAGATCTCGTTGAGAATTTCCTCGCCCTTGCCACCCGCTGCCGCCAGGGTTTCCTTGAGCTTGCCCTCGGCCTGGCTGACGAAATCATCCAGGCTACCGATGATGTCGGCGTTCAGGTGCCCGGCAATGATCTCGATCAGCGCGTCGCCGAGGATCTGCTTGCCCTCCTGGCGCACCATGAACAACATCGGCCGCAGGCTCATGCGTGCGGCGGCCATGTTCGGTGGCACCGGCACTACGCCGATCAGGTTGATGCCCAGGCTGACCCAGTCCCACGGGTCCGGCTTGTCGCTCTCCGCCAGGGTGACGATGTCGCCCAAAGCGTCGATCAGGGCGATGATGTTACCCACCACCGGCAAGGCACCTGCGACGTTCTTGATGCGCTCGAGGGTGACATAACCGTCGCTGATATCGCGCAGCCAGGCATCGAACACCGCCGCGCCACGGCCGACGTCTTCGATATGGATTTCGTTCAGGGGGACGATGGCGACTTCGCGGCCACCGGGTTGGGAAGTCTGTGTGGTCATGAAATCAGCTCGCCTGGCATCAGGTCAGTCAGGGTGTTGAGGTTCGGTGCCTTGAAGGCAGGGCGTTCGGGTAGCGCCGGCAGTTTTGGCAGGCTGGCCATGGCCCCCTGCACGGCGACACCGGCCCTGCTCGCAGCGCCCAGGGTGCTGGAGGCGGCGGGCAGTGCCGAACTGGCGACGCTGGCCAGCTGCGGCAGGCCAGCAACGCCGCCTTTCAGCGCGCCTTGCACCTGCTGTGCACTCTGCAGTGCGCTCTGCCCGGTCTTGAGCAGGCTCATGCCGCTCTTGGCCACGTCCATGCCACTGCTGGCCAGTTGCTTGATCGTGCCCATTGCTGCACCGCTGCCATCAGGCGTGAGCGTGTCGATCATCGAATCAAGCATTGAGGGCGCACCTTCTTCGGTCGCCGCCAGCTTCGGCCAGGGCAGGCCCTTGGCGAAGCTGCCGAGACTCCAGGTGTCAGCCGTGTCAAGGCCGAACGCCGCCGTGGCTGGCCCGGGCGCGGCGCCAGACACGGCGTTGAAGCCCTGCCCGTCCAGCGAACCCTTGAGCACTGTGCCCAGGGCGTCGGTAACCTCGTAGTCGCCGGCCTGGATGCCCTTGGTGTTGGCGTACAGGTTGAACAGCTCCAGCGCGCCTTTGCCGGGCTTGGGCGGCTCGGGGAAGGTGCCGGCCTTGCTCGCCGCACCGATGTGCGCAAACTTCGCGGCATGGGCGGTGTAGTTGCCGCTGGTGACGTGGGTGATGCCGCTGGCGTTGTAGGTGGTGGCACTGCCGCCGCCCTGCACCACCAGTTCGGTCTTGGCCTTGAGGATGATGCGGTCGGCGTTGGCGGTGATGTCCAGCTTGGCCAGCAGGTTGATGCTGTCCTTCAGCGCACGGAAGTCGATGTCGCCTGCAGCCGCCACCAGACGGAAACCGAGACTCTGCACGAACAGGCGCATGCCCTGGCTGGCACTGGCCAGCAGGCGTTTGCCGATCGACATACTGGTGTGGCCGGTACTGCTCAAGGCCAGGTGGCTGCCGCTGGTGAGGTGGTTCGGGCCAGGCGTGGTCAGGGCGATGCCGGCCGGGCTGGACACCACAAGGTGCGGCTGGGTGAATTCGGCGAACTCGTTCTTGGTCAGGTCGCCTGGGCCACTGCCGAGGATACCTTGGTGCTGGGCGTGCAGGTCCTTGGCGACCTGATCCTGGTCGCCCGGTTCCTGGGCCTGCATCTGCTTGGCCAGCTGCGCCAGGCGGTCCTGCTGCTCGCTGGCGGTGGCGAGGCGTTCGGCGGTTTCGGGCAAGTCCTTGTGGTGCCTGGCTTCGTTCGGGCGCGGTTCGGTGGTGAGCAGCAGGCCGCCGGCGGCGCGCACGGCGCCGTGGCGATCAGTGCGCAGCTCGAAGCCCTCACCCCGTGGCGCGCCGCCGCTCGGCCGTGGGTGGGTCAGGTAGCCAAGGTTCAGGGCACTGGCGCCGTGGTCGCTGCGCAGGGCGATGCTGATCTCGCTGGTGGTGTCGTCGATGCGCAGTTCGTTGTTGCGGCTGCCCTTGTATTCCTTGCTCTTGATGGTGGCCAGGGTCTTCAGCTCGGGCAGCTTGTAGTGCGGCATGTTCACGCCGTGGTACAGGCAGCCGGTCACCAGCGGCTGGTCGGGGTCGCCTTCGAGGAAGCTGACCAGCACTTCCATGCC
>NZ_JAENHV010000004.1:0-3765 GCF_016620375.1 Pseudomonas sp. LAM2023
AGGTGGCCGATCAGTACCTGGATCAGCGCATCGCCCAGCAGCATCTTGGCGCTGTTGCGCAGCTCCTGGCGCACCAGGAACAGGGTCGGGCGCAGGCTCATGCGCGCCGCGGCCATGGTTGGCGGTGCCGGCAGCACGCCGATCAGGTTGATGCCCAGGCTGACCCAGTCGAGCAACTGGCGGTTCTTGCTCTTGACCAGCGTCACCACGTCGCCCAGGGCATCGACCAGGGCCATGATGTTGCCCACCACCGGCAAGGCGCCGGCCACGGTCTTGATCCGTTCGAGGGTGACGTAGCCGCCGCTGACCGACTGCAGCCAGGCGTCGAAGGCGGCGGCGCCACGGCCGACGTCCTTGGCGTCGATGGTGTTGAGCGGGGCGACGGCGACCTGGGGTTCGCGTTGTTTGGCGTCGGTCATGCCAGCACCTCATGGTTCAGCTTGGCCGGGTGAGCCGGGGCGCTGAGCTTGGGCAGGCTCGGCAGTTGCTTGAGGGCGCTGGCGGCCTTGAGCGTGGGCGCAGCGCCGGGCACCACGTTGCTGGCCAGCTGGGCCATGGCGCCGGTGTCGCCGCCGGCTGCGGCCTTGACCTGTTGCGCCTTGTGCAGTGCGGCCTGGCCGCTTTTCGCCAGTTGCATGCCGGTGCCGGCCAGGGCCTTGCCCTGTTCCAGCAGGCTGTTGCCGCCCGGGCCCATCAGGCCGTGGGCCATCGATTTACCTTGTGCCATCGCGTTCTGCATCAGTCCCTTGCCCTTGTCCATGCCTTGCTGTGCCAGTGCCAGGCCCTTGCCCAGCAGCCCGTCCTCGCCTTTGCCGGCGCTCAGCACCTCACCCACCACGGCCTGCTGGCCCGGGGCGATATCGTTGAAATCGGTCTTCAGCGGCCAGCTACCGGGGCCGAAGTGGCTGCCCTCGGCCCAGGTGTCGGCCGGGTCGAGACCGAAGTCGACCCACAGCGGGCCGGCGGCAGCGCCGCTGGCCTGGTTGAAACCGTTGCCGTCGAGCGTGCCCTTGATCGACTTGCCCAGCGCGTCGAGCACGTCGTAGTCGCCGGTCTTCACACCCTTGCTGTTGGCGTACTGGTACAGCAGCTCCAGGTCGCCCTTGCCGGGTTTCGGCGGCTCGGGGAAGGTGCCGGCCTTGCTCGCCGCACCGATGTGCGCAAACTTCGCGGCATGGGCGGTGTAGTTGCCGCTGGTGACGTGGGTGATGCCGCCGGCGTTGTAGGTGGTGGCGCTGCCGCCGCCCTGGATTACCAGCTCGGTCTTGGCGGTGAGCACGATGCGCTCGGCGTTGGCGGTGATGTCGAGCTTGGCCAGCAGGTTGATGTTGTCCTTCAGGGCGCGGATGTCGATGTCGCCGGAGGCCGACACCAGTTTCCAGCCCAGGCTCTGCACGAACAGGCGCATGCCCTGGCTGGCACTGGCCAACAGGCGCTTGCCGATCGACAGGCTGGTATGCCCGGTGCTGCTCAGCGCCAGGTGGCTGCCGCTGGTGATGTGGTTCGGGCCAGGTGTGGTCAGGGCGATGCCGGCCGGGCTCGACAGCACCAGGTGAGGCTGGGCGAACTCGGGGAACTCGTTGGCGCTCTGGTTGACCGGACCACTGCCGAGGATGCCCAGGTGCTGGGCATGCAGGTCCTTGGCGACCTGATCCTGGTCGCCCGGTTCCTGGGCCTGCATCTGCTTGGCCAGCTGCGCCAGGCTGTCCTGCTGCTCGCTGGCAGTGGCCAGGCGTTCGGCGGTTTCGGGCAGGTCCTTGTGGTGCTTGGCTTCGTTCGGGCGCGGTTCGGTGGTGAGCAGCAGGCCGCCGGCGGCGCGCACGGCGCCGTGGCGATCGGTGCGCAGCTCGAAGCCCTCACCCCGTGGCGCGCCGCCGCTCGGCCGTGGGTGGGTCAGGTAGCCGAGGTTCAGGGCACTGGCGCCGTGGTCGCTGCGCAGGGCGATGCTGATCTCGCTGGTGGTGTCGTCGATGCGCAGTTCGTTGTTGCGGCTGCCCTTGTATTCCTTGCTCTTGATCGTCGCCAGGGTCTTCAGCTCGGGCAGCTTGTAGTGCGGCATGTTCACGCCGTGGTACAGGCAGCCGGTCACCAGCGGCTGGTCGGGGTCGCCTTCGAGGAAGCTGACCAGCACTTCCATGCCCACCCGCGGCAGTTGCAGGCCGGCGATGCCCTGCCCGGCCCAGCCGGAGGCCACGCGCATCCACACGCTGGATTTGTCGTCGGCCTGGCCTTCGCGGTCCCAGAAGAACTGCACCTTGACCCGGCCGAACTCATCGCAATAGATCTCCTCACCCTCGGGGCCGCTGACCACGGCGCGCTGGGTACCGAGGATGCGCGGCTTGGGGTGGTTCAGCGGCGGACGGTAGACCGCTTCCCAGGGGGTGGCGCTGAAGAAGTTGCGGTAGCCCTGCTGGAACCCGTCGACGCGCGGGTCGACGTCGCTGGTGATGGCTTCTTCCAGCACCTGCGGCTGGCGGCCCTGGTGGCGCACTTCGGTGAGCAGCCACAGGTCGTTCCAGGCTGCATTCAGGTGCGCGGTCAGCGGCAGGAAGTGCCCACTGGCCAGCAGCGGCTGGTCGCTGCGGCCCTCGGCCAGGCGAAAGTCGCTGCGATGGCGCTCGAGGGCGCGGGTGGCCAGGTGCTTGCCCCGGGCACGGTCAAGGAAGCGCCCAGGATAGTCATAGTCTTCGAGCTCGGGCTCGGCGTGGCTGACCGACTCGCCCTCGAGCTGGATCAGCGGCTTCTTGAAATCGTAGTCGCGGCGGGTGACGCTGCTGGTGCGGGTTTCCACGCGCAGGCCGAAGCGCTTGATCATCGGCGTGTCGGCCACCAGCCCGGCATCCTGCTGGTAGGCCACCGGCGCCAGCTTGGGGAACACCGTCTGGTCGTCGCCAAACACCAGTTGATGGCCAGCGGCGCTGTGGCGGAAGTGGTAGTGGATGCCCTCTTCTTCACACAACCGCTGGATGAACTGCAAATTGGACTCGTCGTATTGCACGCAATACTCGCGGTCCGGGTAAACGGCGCCCAGCTGGAACTGGTAGGCGTTGGCGAGGATGCCATGCTCCTCCAGCACCTGGGCGATGATCTTCGGCACGTTCATGTGCTGGAACATGCGCTGGTTGATACGGTGGGCCAGGTAGGCCAGCTGCGGGCGCAGGGTCACCTGGTAGCGGGTCAGGCGCTTGCCCGCCTCGCCTTGCGCGGCGCGGTAGATCAGGCCATGCAGGCCGCGTCCGGCGTCGCCCAACTGAAGGAACGCGGGCTTGTGCAGCAGGCTCTCCAGGTCCAGCGAGGGACGTTCGCTGACCAGCTCCAGGTCGATGGCGTAGGGCTGGCTGATGGCTTCCTTGCCGTCGAAGGCGAGGACCTGGAAGTCGTGCTCCAGGCCGTCGATGTGCAGGCTGAAATGGGTCTGGTTTGCGGCGGCAAACATCCTTGTCCCTCTTTCCTGGGGAGTGAAACGACCTCGGGGTAGCGCGCCGCTCACGCGGCGCATCGCGGATGAATCCACTCCTGCAGGCAGGCGGGCAGCGGCGCCAGCCGAAACATCGCGTCGGGCCGATCAGGCAGGCAACCAGGGCCTCACAGGTGCGGCACTTTGCAACCGATGCAGGAGCGGATTCATCCGCGATGCGCCGCGTGGGCGGCGCTCGATCTCATGGGCGATGCAACGCTGGCGTCGATCACCCAGAGACCCCGAGCCTTAGCCGGCGACCGGTGCGCGCCAGTCGTCAGAACCGGAAGTACCGGACACTTCGTGGG
>NZ_JAENHV010000031.1:0-1597 GCF_016620375.1 Pseudomonas sp. LAM2023
GATGACCAGTTTCACTGCTGGTTAATCAGGCTAAGGTAAAATTTGTGAGTTCTGCTCGAAAGAGCAACATGCGAATTTTCGGCGAATGTCGTCTTCACAGTATAACCAGATTGCTTGGGGTTATATGGTCAAGTGAAGAAGCGCATACGGTGGATGCCTTGGCAGTCAGAGGCGATGAAAGACGTGGTAGCCTGCGATAAGCTTTGGGGAGTCGGCAAACAGACTGTGATCCAGAGATCTCTGAATGGGGGAACCCACTCAGCACAAGCTGAGTATCTTGTACTGAATACATAGGTGCAAGAGGCGAACCAGGGGAACTGAAACATCTAAGTACCCTGAGGAAAAGAAATCAACCGAGATTCCCTTAGTAGTGGCGAGCGAACGGGGACCAGCCCTTAAGTTGATTTGAGATTAGTGGAACGCTCTGGAAAGTGCGGCCATAGTGGGTGATAGCCCCGTACACGAAAATCTCTTGTCAATGAAATCGAGTAGGACGGAGCACGAGAAACTTTGTCTGAACATGGGGGGACCATCCTCCAAGGCTAAATACTACTGACTGACCGATAGTGAACCAGTACCGTGAGGGAAAGGCGAAAAGAACCCCGGAGAGGGGAGTGAAATAGAACCTGAAACCGTATGCGTACAAGCAGTGGGAGCCTACTTTGTTAGGTGACTGCGTACCTTTTGTATAATGGGTCAGCGACTTATATTCAGTGGCGAGCTTAACCGAATAGGGGAGGCGTAGCGAAAGCGAGTCTTAATAGGGCGTTTAGTCGCTGGGTATAGACCCGAAACCGGGCGATCTATCCATGGGCAGGTTGAAGGTTAGGTAACACTGACTGGAGGACCGAACCGACTACCGTTGAAAAGTTAGCGGATGACCTGTGGATCGGAGTGAAAGGCTAATCAAGCTCGGAGATAGCTGGTTCTCCTCGAAAGCTATTTAGGTAGCGCCTCATGTATCACTCCAGGGGGTAGAGCACTGTTTCGGCTAGGGGGTCATCCCGACTTACCAAACCGATGCAAACTCCGAATACCTGGAAGTGCCGAGCATGGGAGACACACGGCGGGTGCTAACGTCCGTCGTGAAAAGGGAAACAACCCAGACCGTCAGCTAAGGTCCCAAAGTCATGGTTAAGTGGGAAACGATGTGGGAAGGCTTAGACAGCTAGGAGGTTGGCTTAGAAGCAGCCACCCTTTAAAGAAAGCGTAATAGCTCACTAGTCGAGTCGGCCTGCGCGGAAGATGTAACGGGGCTCAAACCATGCACCGAAGCTACGGGTGTCATCTTTGATGACGCGGTAGAGGAGCGTTCTGTAAGCCTGTGAAGGTGAGTTGAGAAGCTTGCTGGAGGTATCAGAAGTGCGAATGCTGACATGAGTAACGACAATGCGAGTGAAAAACTCGCACGCCGAAAGACCAAGGTTTCCTGCGCAACGTTAATCGACGCAGGGTTAGTCGGTCCCTAAGGCGAGGCTGAAAAGCGTAGTCGATGGAAAACAGGTTAATATTCCTGTACTTCCAGTTATTGCGATGGAGGGACGGAGAAGGTTAGGCCAGCCTGGCGTTGGTTGTCCAGGTTTAAGGTGGTAGGCTG
>NZ_JAENHV010000034.1:0-3038 GCF_016620375.1 Pseudomonas sp. LAM2023
TCGCCATCCCAGCCATACAAGGTGTAACCGCAGCCCAGTTCGCGCTGGCGCTTGGCCCGCTGCATCTGGTTCCAACCACTGCCCGCTCGCGGATCATCCTGGTGGTGCGCGGTGGAGTGTTTGTGCAGACGGCGGCCCAAGGCGTCGTAGCTGTACACCACGCTGAGCTTGTCATCATCGAAGCGCACCAAGCGGTCGAACAGGTCCCAGCTGAGGCGTGCTTTTCCGCCGTTGTGCAGGCGATGGATCAGGTTGCCGCGTTCGTCGTACTGGTAGTGGGTCCCAGCGTATTCACGCAGCAGGTTGTCCATCAGCTTGTTGCGCCGCGGGTCGCTTTCCAGCGGGCGATTCAGCGCCTGGGCCTTGTCGTCCAGCAGGTTACCGGCAGGGTCGAAGGCGAAGGTCTCGACACCCAGGCGACTGGTAGCTTGCAGCAGGCGGCCAACCGGATCGTACCGATAGGCCAGGTGGCCACGACGGGTGTCGTGGATATCGGTCAGCTGACCCACGGCGTCGTACTGATACTGGCGCTTGAGCAACGTGGACTTGCCGTCGTGGCTACCCAGCAACTGCTCTTGCAGGCGGCCAGCCGGGTCCCAGCTCTGGGCCTGCATCAGCTGGTTGCCCTGATGCCGGACCACTTCGCGGTGCAGGTCATCACGCTCGTAGGCCAGCAGTTCATGCTGGTCGAGGGTCATGCCCAGCACGTGACCGCTGCCGTAGGTGAGCACGCTGACCTTGTGGCCATCGGGGCGAACGGTCGCGATACGGTTGTTGAGGGCGTCGTACTCGTGCTGCCACACCGCGACCATCGGCACCTCGGTGCCGAGGTAGTACTGGTGCTCGCGGGTCAGGTTGCCGGCCTGGTCATGGAACCACTGCAGTTTGCTGGCCGCGTTGATCGCCTGGATCAGCTTGCCGTTGCCGTCGTAGGCGAAGGTTTCTTCTTCGCGTTGATCACCCAGGCTGGCCACCTGGGAAACGATTCGCCCCACGGCATCGAAGGAAACCTGGGTTCGACGCTGTCCGACATAGGTACTGCTCAAACGGCCGCTTTCAGCATCGTACTCGTACCGCGTGACCAGGCCATCAAAGCCCTTTTCTTCCAGCAGGCGCCCCACTGGGTCGTAAAGGAAGTCAGCCTTGCTCTCGTTCTCGTTCTCCAGCCCAATCAGGCGACCCAGTTTGTCCCAGCGGTAACGCAAAGAGTGCTCAGCCGCATCCACGCGTTCAGCGAGTAGGCCCACGGCGTTATAGGCCCAGGTGGTGCAACGGCCCAGTGCATCGGCATGGGCCAGCAGGCGGCCTTCGGCATCGCGCTCGAAGTGCTCTTCGCTGGCGTCCGGATGAATGACTTTTGCCAGCTGGCCGGCCTTGTATTGGTAGACCGTCTTGTTGCCCGCCGCATCGGTGAACTGCACCAGCTGGCCGAAGTCGTCGTATTCCCATTGACTGGTCTTGCCCGAACAGTCGGTGTATGCGACCAGTTGATCCGCTGCGTTGTAGGCCAGCTTCTTCTCGTTGCCGTTGGCATCCTTGATCGCCTTGACCAGCCCGGAAGGCGTGTAGGTGAACTCGGTCTTGTTGCCCAGCGGGTCGGTGGTCTCGACCAGGTTGCCTTTCTTGTCGTAGTCACGCAGCCACAGGCCGCCCTCGGCGTCGCGGATCTTGATCAGGTGACGACGGTCATCGTAGGCAAAGTGGGTCTGGGTATGGTCCGCACGGATATGGCGAATGACACTGCCCTGCTCGTCGTAGTCATAGCGGTCTTCGCTGCCATCCGGGTGAACGTGGCGCAGCACTTTCTTGCGCTCATCGCGGAACAGCCATTCCGAACGCTCGTCGGGGTAGCGGACGCGATAGAGATGGCCCTGGATGTCGTAGTAGTACCAGGTCTCCTGGCCGTGGGCATCGGTGACGTAGGTCAGGCGAATGTTCTCGTCCCATTCCAGGCGCGTGTCGTAACTGCCGTCATCGGCCCATTCGCGAATGGCCTTGGCGTCAAAGGCGCTGCCGTCCCACTGCAGGTTCATGCCCCTACCGGTACGGTCGGTGTAACGGGTCACCAAGTGGTTCTGGTATTGATAATGCCAAGCCGCGCCATGCTCGTCCTGGGCGGCGACCAGGTCACCCTGATCATCGTAGTGGTAGGCACACAGCTGGCGCAGTGGTTGACCGTCACGCATTTCCCACAGGCCGGTGATTTGGCCGTGGTCATCGATCAAGGTGCCGAGGTGGCGGTGGATCTGGCTCGGGTCATCCTGATAGGTGACGACGTCCGAGAGCACCGGCCGGCCATTGTGGCGGTGCTCGTAATGCAGCATGCAGCCGGCGCCACTGGCGAGCGTGATCTTCTGCAGGTAATACCGATCACCCACGCGCAGGTAATACTCCTTGCGCTCGAAGCCGCGGCAGACCACCAGTTCGTTTTCGCGGCTGCGAACCAGCAGTAGATCCTCGATGGCTTTGAACTGCGACTGCTCCACTTTCGGCAGTTCGAACGCGTGGCTACGACCGTCGTGGTCATGGAACACCAGCCCCTTGCCCACCACGTCGATACGCGTAGTGAACTCGGTGACCCAGCGTGCGCCGAGCGTGCCTTGATCGTATTCGCTCAAGCGCGAGTGATAGGTCCGTTCCCATTCGATGGGGAACGGGCCGGGCAGACTGAAATCGGTATGCAGGATGAATTCGGAGCCCAGCGAGAAACTGATGCTGTGGCCTGTACGCGCTTTGGGTTCGGGAGGGCAAGGCTTGCGCTTGGGGCTGGCCGTGCCTTCCGCCTTGGCCTGCGAGCCACTAACCGCCAACTCGCCCTTGCCCTTCTCCCGCTGCACCTGCGTCACGGTCCCCGGCTTGCTCACCCCCGGCTGCCCATTCCTGTTGCGCTTGCGAAAGCCCTTCACCGCCCCGCTCAGCACATTCAGCATCCAGCCGATGCTCATCTGCGTGCCCGGGTCCGCCAGCTTGTTCAACTGCCGCGCCATCTCCGGCCCCAGCGCGCGCAGTTGCCCGGTGTTGGCCAGCACCTTGGTCTT
>NZ_JAENHV010000038.1:0-2916 GCF_016620375.1 Pseudomonas sp. LAM2023
TGAAAGCGTTTATTAAGGGTCGTATATGAAGTTTCTATGTCTGGTCGATGTTGCCGTTAGCGAGAAGTAGAAAGCCTTAAAGCGAGCGAAGCAGATTTAAGCGTTTTGTTGAAGGCTGATCGGAGTACAGCAGATGATTAATTCTGAAAACATGCGAGGAGCTATGGCAATGGAAATCCGAGATGCTCGCCGAGTGGCTTCGGAATAGGACAGCCTAGAAAATACAATGTGGCTATGCAAGAAATGCTGGCTTACTCCAAGTGTCAAGGGTATTTGGTAAAAAAGATAATGAATGACCAAGAGCTTTCTAGGTGGAAGCAGAAACTACAGTCACTTGATCCTTATGAGTCTGAGGTAGACTGTAGGATGTTTTTCGAACTTCTCGATGAAGTGCAAGGGCCAGATGCAGCGGGCCAAGCGCCAGCGCGAACGGGCTGTTTCGTTGTGCCTGGACCACAGGCACGAAGCTGCCCGGCTCGTACAGGTAATGCACGGTGCGCGAAGTTCTACAGGAACAACACATGTTGCATCTCCAGCCAGTATTGATGCTTTTGGAAAACAGGCTAATCCCGGAACTAAGTATGTTGAGTTTAATGTTCCAGAGGGGTCTCTCATTAAAACCAATGAGGGGTGGGCAAAAATTGTGGGTCCCGCCTCATTAGAGGGAAGGCTTGCCAATAGGAAGGGTAATCCTGTACCGGAAATGCCAGTGGCAGAAGACATTCAAGTCAAAGCACATAAAACGGAAGATGGAATAATCAAATGTTCATAGAGATATTGGCTTGGCTTGAGGTTAACTCAAGCAGAATGCTGGATCTGAATGAGAATGAGTTAAGCACAAGTGCCGTTATAAATGTTGATGATGAGTGTAATCTGGCGAGGCTGACATTGTGGGATGATGATAGCTGTGTCATTGAAGCTATCGATGTCGAGTCTGGTGACTATATAATTAATGAGCGTTACGAGATAAAAGACCTGCAGGGATTCATTGAGATTTTCGGAAAATTCATTTCGGTATTGAAATAGGGATGTTTTAGTTTTAGCGGATTTGTGCCTGGTCGCGGCCGCGCTGGCGGGCCCAGGCTAGGTGCCTGCCAACCCGCCAGCCGCCGCAGACAACCTGCTGGCCTACGCCCCCCAGGCCAGCATCGACAACTGCATGGCCGGCACCTACAGCACCAACCTTAACTCCGTCCTTAATGCGACGGCCAAGGCCGAACTGCTCGCATGCTTAACCTGAAGAGGTAAAAATGTCCAAGGGTTTGGCGGTTAGCATGATGAGCGTGATATGCCAGTCAGGCATATGTCTCCTGGGCACTCAACAGTGTATCCAATTCGCGATGGCACGGGATGCATATGAGGGATTGCTTAAAGAGTTGCTGTGGGGGTATGTGGGTAAGGTATGAGTGAGTTTATGAAGGCGTTTAGTACGGTCGCGGGTTCTTTTAATGAGAAGGTTCGCGGCTTTATTGGGTCGGTTCAGCGTTTTGGGCTTTCGTGGGTCGTGCCGGGGGATACACTGAGAAAGAGAGAACTCGTCGGAGAATTTAGATGGCAGATTACTATAATTTTCTGGTGGCCCATTCGGTGGCCGGAGAGAGGCTGGATTTCGTTAAGAACTACTCTGCGTTCGAGCAATGGATGCAACGGGTGGGCGGAAAAATTGAACGTTGTGGCGGTAAAAATGGGCGTGTAATTAAGTTTAGTCGCGAGAAATACCTGAAGGAAATTAGTGAGGGTAAGATTGATGTAATTGAGCTATACTCCGAGAGGATATGGGAGAAAGGTGAGGGGAGTGAGACGCTGAATTGCAATTTTTCATCAGTTGTATCTGCGGATGAGGGGCTCGTGCTTACTGCATTTTCGGAAAAGCTGAATTTGGAATCGCTGGTTGAGTCTTTTCTAGTCTGTCCAGATTGGTATGCCGATTTTGACTATGCATATGCATATACAGAAAGCCATGCGTTTGGTTTTGGTTATGCGTTTGGGCGATATGTCCCAGATGAAAACCACCCGCTAATGTGGCCTAGGCGTAGCGAGACCATCATGTGGCTCAAGATGCAGTGGTCTGGTAAAACTGATGAGTATATTAGGGATGTGTATCCAGTAAATCTATTTTCTACACGTAAGCTGCAAGCGCTTCCTCCCGAGAAGCTCGAAATGCTAAGTCTTGTGATGTCAGAACTTGGTGAGGCTCTTGATAAGTCTGGATTTAAGCTCTGGGTTTTGTCTGATGCTGATCGTGAAAGAGCTAGAAGCAAACTTGCCGATGGCCATTTACTGGCGTCATGTATGGTCTGACTTTTATTTAAGCGGCGGAGTCGGACTTCGCCAATTATAATGGTTGAGATGGCGATAACCTCGCCTGGGAAAGCTCGCGGCCGCAGGACGAAGGTGAGACCGGGCGCACCGTGCATTACCTGTACGAGCCGAGCAGTTTCGTTCCGGTTGCCCAGGCGCAACGAAACAACCCGATCCGCCTGCTGCGCCAGCCGGACTGGAGCGACCGGGAATGCGATTTCGATCAGGACCCACTGTGGCACACCGAGGTCAAGCCGCAGGCATTCGATGCGATCCTTTGGTACCAGTGTGACCACCTCGGTACGCCGATGGAACTCACCGACCACAATGGCGAAGTGGCCTGGACGGCGCAGTACAAAGCGTGGGGGGAGGTCAAGGAAGCCCGCTCGGAGTGGGCCAAGCAAGTCGGTCTGAGCAATCCGATACAGTTCCAAGGGCAGTACCATGATCATGAGGCCGGGCTGCATTACAACCGTTATCGGTACTATGATCCGGCGGCTGGGCGGTTTGTCAGCCAAGATCCTATCAGCTATCTGGGCGGCTTCAACCTCTATCAGTATGTGCCGAACCCGATCGAGTGGATTGACCCGTGGGGGCTGAAGCGGCTCAAGAATG
>NZ_JAENHV010000013.1:0-2438 GCF_016620375.1 Pseudomonas sp. LAM2023
GCCTGGTATTCATAGGCGGTCTTGTTGCCCGCCGCATCGGTGAACTCGCTCAGTTGGCCGAAGGCGTTGTAGGCCCAGTGACTGGTCTTGCCGGAGCAGTCGGTGTACTCGAGCAACTGCCCGGCGTCGTTGTAGGCGAGTTTCTTCTCGTTGCCGATGGCATCCTTGATCGCCTTGACCAAGCCGGCCGGGGTGTAGGCGAAGCAATCCGGGCTGTCGACGGGGTGGAAATTGTGTCCAATGTGCCGGGGTGATGGACCCTTATCTAGTTGGCCAATTCCTCCGAGCTTTCCTGTTGATCGCTGGTGGTGGCCAGGCGGTAGGTCTAAGGCAAACCCTTGTAGTACTTGGCTTCGTTCAGACGCGGTGCAATGGTGATCAGCAGGCACCTGCCGCGCGCAGCTGGTGCCAGGAACAAAACAACTGAACAGGAGCGCCTTTGAGCAGCAGATAAATCTGCCATTCGAATGCCACCTTGTCACACATCCATTTCAAGCCTGTATAATCTAAGCCGACCTACAAATTCACGATCCAATATAGAAAGTAGCAAAAAAACCTCTTCATTAGATAGACTCAAGGGCAGCAGAACCAAATTCATCCAACGCCAAAAAATCAACCCCTCTAACATTATTATCGAGCGCAGCCCTTACAAAATCTTCATTGCAAAAAAGCGTATCAACTTGCGCACGGAGCCCCTTGATCTTGAAAACTGGCGCAAAGGGCCCATCATTAAAATCCAATTGCGAGAAAGCCACCACCTTACCAAACTCATCAAAACTCAAGCTCGCATCAGAAGAGACAATGCTATCGATATCGTAACTATCAAACATACCAACATAATAGCTCACAGGATTGACCTCACCCCCACCTGACACTTTAAAATCCACTTTCTCAATGTCAGAAAAATCAACTCCACTGCTTAAGCATGCCTTGTAGAAATCACTACTCATTGCGTAAAAATCACGTGTTATCTGGCGCACTCCAAAAATATACTTTTTTGAACGCCCAACCATTATCAGTCCTTCGGGTAGCTTTTCATGTGGCCGGCGCCTTACCGAATTTGCATACCAAGGAAAATATCCATATTCAACGCTATCCCAGTCATCATAGCTCTTATCAAAGAGAACCACGTCTAACAAACCTACTGGGCAGCCAGGCTCTTTTCTACACGACATCATATAGTATTTCATTAGTATTAGCTCAGTCTGATTGGCGAAACACCTGGGATGGCCGGCGACTTTAGCATCGCTCTATTCCGAATCTGAAGTGCAGAAATTTTTGCTCGCGCCTGCTCAGCAGAGATCCTTTCCTCATAAACATCCGAAGCGATAGAATCGATCTCCCTCTACTTCTACGCTCAACTATCGCAAGAAAGAAAATATTCAAATCTCTTCAGATCAAACGCCTCTTTCACAAATGGTGCGAGTTGAAACGCCTTATTAGCGTCTATAGCATACTCATCGTACATTGGATCATCGGCACCACCCAAGAATATCTTCTGAAGCAAGTCAAGACTAGGTGCGCTTGAAAATAAAATATCCCTCACATGCACCTCGCCATTCTTTTCAAAAACCGAAATGTAGCGATATACGTTTTCTTCACTCATGGTTCAATCGTTCTCGTTGGGTCAGCTCCCTTGCCAGATATAGCTTCGCCCGTCTCGGGATCAAATGCGCCCATGTGCTTCCCTCGCTTGTTGTACATTTCAACTTCACCATGCTGAGAGTCCCACTCGCAAATGCATCCGTTTGCTCGCTTCCAACGCTTCCGTAATTCGCCCCCTCCTAGTACCGGCGTCTTCGGTTTTACGCGCACGGCATCCGAGAAGCCGGGCAAACTCGATGGCGCGGGAATGTACTTGCTCAATCCAAGCGGATCGATCCATTCGACAGGGTTAGCTGCATACGCAAAGAGATTCAACCCACCAGAGTAACGAATTGGGTCCTGACCGATAAACCGTCCCGTTTCAGGGTCATAGTACCGATTGCGGTTGTAGTGCAGCCCCGTCTCATGGTCATGGTACTGGCCTTGGAACCGAATCGGGTTGCCCAGGCCATGCTGTTTCGCCCAGTCCGAGCGCTCCTCTTTGACTTCACCCCACGCCTTGTACTGCCCCGCCCAAGCAACATTGCCCTGCTCATCGGTCAGCTCCATCGGCGTACCGAGATGGTCGCACTGATACCAGGCAATCGCGTCAAACGCCTGCGGCTTCACCCGTATGCCACAGCGGATTCTGGTCAAAATCGTATTCGCGCTGGCTCCAGTCCGGTTGCTTGTGCAAACGGATCGGGCTCTTGCGCAGCGCCTGAGCGACCGGCGCAAAGCTGCCCGGCTCGTACAGGTAATGCACGGTACGGCCAGTATCGCCATCGTCCCTTGGCGGTGAGCTTTCCCAGGCCAAGGTGTCGCCATCCCAGCCGAACAGGGTAAAGCCGCAG
>NZ_JAENHV010000012.1:0-2339 GCF_016620375.1 Pseudomonas sp. LAM2023
AGCCATGACGGGCAGTCCACATTGCTCAAGCGCCAGTACCGCTACGACGCCGCTGGCCAGCTGACCAACATCCACGACAGCCGCCGTGGCCCGCTGGAGTACCAGTACGACCCGGTGGGACGCCTGCTCAAGGCCACCAGCCGCCTGGGCGTGGAAACCTTCGCCTTCGACCCGGCCGGCAACTTGCTCGACCAGAAGAGCCAGGAACTGAACCGCCCGCTGGAAGCCGACCCACGGCGCAACAAGCTGATGGACAACCTGCTGCGCGAATACGCCGGGACCCATTACAAGTACGACGAACGCGGCAACCTGATTCATCGGCTGCACAACGGGGTCCATGCCCATTTCACCTGGGACCTGTTCGATCGGCTAACGGGGTACAACGACGACAAGCTCAAGGTCGACTACAGCTACGACGCCCTGGGCCGACGGTTGCACAAGCACTCGGTGGCGCATTTCTGGGACAGGCCGGAAGCGGGCACCGGTTGGAACCAGCTGCAACGGGCCAAACGCCAGCGTGAACTTGGCTGCGGCTTTACCCTGTTCGGCTGGGATGGCGACACCCTGGCCTGGGAGAGCTCACCGCCAAGGGACGATGGCGATACTGGCCGTACCGTGCATTACCTGTACGAGCCGGGCAGCTTCGTGCCGGTCGCTCAGGCGCTGCGGAAAAGCCCGATCCGCTTGCACAAGCAACCGGACTGGAGTCAACGCGAGTATGACTTTGACCAGGATCCGCTGTGGCATACGGAGGTGAAGCCGCAGGCGTTTGACGCCATTGCCTGGTACCAGTGCGACCATCTCGGCACGCCGATGGAGCTGACCGATGAGCAGGGCGATGTTGCTTGGGCCGGGCAGTACAAGGCGTGGGGTGAAGTCAAAGAGGAGCGCTCGGACTGGGCGAAACAGCATGGCCTAAGTAACCCGATTCGGTTACAGGGGCAGTACCATGATCACGAAACCAGGCTGCACTACAACCGCTACCGATACTATGATCCAAAGGCTGGGCGATTTGTTAGCTTGGATCCGATTAGCTATGCAGGCGGACTGAATCTTTTTGCATACGCTCCGAGTCCTGTTGAGTGGACTGATGCATTAGGGCTTGCTGCACGAAACCAGTTGGGCACTTATGGATGCATGAACGGGAAAGGGAATGTTCGTGATGAGCTTGATGTACATGAGTTGGTCAGGCATGAAGCGTTGGTGCAGATGGGATGTGCTAACAAGCGACGGAGAAATAAAGACAACCCATCAATTGCCTTGACACCAAAAGATCATGACCAAGTGCATGTGAACGAGAATGCACTGGCGCGAAAGTATCTTAATGTAGGTCTTAATGAGTTTCAGTTCTCAGAGCAGACAGGTAAACCGACAAAGCGTCAAGTGGATGTGTGGCAAGGCGCTATTCGAAAAGCAGGTATATCTGCTGCGCAAGCAAAACGGCTGAGAAAACAATCTGTGCAATATCTTAAAAAATTGAACTGCTGCTGCGAGGTAAGTTGAGATGTTTAAAGAGCTAGTTTTTTCGGCGGATATTCCTTTAGAAAATGATGCTTATGCAGGAGGTGGCGCATGTTTACCTGAAGATATGCCTTGGCCACGATCAGAAAGCGGGGGGCCGTTGGTGCATTTGATGGCGTTTCCGGCTAGTTGGTTGAGTGATGCCTCATCACCCTACTGGATTTCTGTCTTTATTCCATACGAGGCCGGTAATGTTAGCCACTTTAGTAAGCTTCGCATGGAGAATGGCAGCTCTCAAGCAGCTGTTTTGATTTATGAAAAGCACACTGTTATTCGTAATGAAAGTGATGGGGAAATTGTGGGTTGTGGAAAAATTATAATTTCAGAAAATGGTGAGGATGATGATGATGAAAATCTCGCGTCAAAAGTTGATGGTATTGATGCTTGGTTGCAGAGGCCGCTAGAGTTGCCAGGGGGGAGAAGAAGGATTTCCATTTATGGTGGCGATCTTGATATGTCCATTCCAAAGAATAAGGGCGTACTTTCGGACGGCATGGGGTATCTACTGCTAAGTGATGAGTTTGTAGCAGGAAATTCAGCGGCTGCACATGGATTCTTTTTACAGCTTGGATGAGTTTAGGACTATTTCCAAAGGTGAGATACAGGGAGGGAGTCTTCAGTATGGGCTCGGTCATGCGCTGAGTAGACCGATCCACTTGTAAGATGGTGCTGCGTTCATGGATCGGGGGGCTTGCAACCGGCCAAGGTCACCCACCCGGACAAGACCGAGGAGCGTTTCAACTACGACGCAGAAGGCCGTCTGCTGGCCCATGTGGACGCCCTCGACCGCTGCACCACCTGGTCCTATAACGCTGTCG
>NZ_JAENHV010000001.1:0-2256 GCF_016620375.1 Pseudomonas sp. LAM2023
TTTACCCTGTTTGGCTGGGATGGCGACACCCTGGCCTGGGAGAGCTCACCGCCAAGGGACGATGGCGATACTGGCCGTACCGTGCATTACCTGTACGAGCCGGGCAGCTTTGTGCCGGTCGCTCAGGCGCTGCGCAAGAGCCCGATCCGTTTGCATAAACAACCGGACTGGAGCCAGCGCGAATACGACTTTGACCAGGATCCGCTGTGGCATACGGAGGTGAAGCCGCAGGCGTTCGATGCGATTGCCTGGTATCAGTGCGACCATCTCGGTACGCCGATGGAGCTGACCGATGAGCAGGGCAATGTTGCTTGGGCGGGGCAGTACAAGGCGTGGGGTGAAGTCCGTGAGGAACGTTCGGCGTGGGCCAAACAACACGGCCTGGGCAACCCGATTCGCTTCCAGGGGCAGTACCATGATCAGGAAACGGGACTAAACTACAATCGCTACCGATATTACAGTCCTCAGACTGGCCGTTTTGTTAATCACGATCCAATCAACTACGCTGGTGGCCTAAACCTCTACCTATATGCTGCGAATCCTGTAACTTGGATAGATCCCCTGGGCTTAGCGCGAATTAAGGGGATCACACCCAATAATAAGGGAACCAGAACCACAATCGAAGCAGATAATCTCGAAGGAGCAGTAGAGGGCTATAGTGTGAAAGCTGGCGGGCTGGGCGCGCATCATCCAGTTGTAAAAGAACTTTATGATGACGCTGAAAGAGCAGGGGTCGGATCTCCTTTCAATGGGCATTGTGGCGAGGCTGATGGACTTAGTCGAATCGCACATGATAATGATGTACAAACTGTACGTCACCTGAGGCGCATTGTAAGCGGGGGTACATCAACCACCGTGCGAAATGATGGGAAGCCGATGCCTTATTGTTCTTCATGTGCTCATGTAATGGCTGTGTTGGGGGTAGATGATGGGTGCGCAAAAAATGAATGACTTGAACTCGGATAAGATCGATCGCCTTGAAGGTCAACTCATTTCGGATGGGGTGAGTATTAACGAAATGTCAGCAGCCTTCTCTATGTATTTATTGAGCTGCCTTGACGGAGGGCGGGTGAAAATAGATGGAAAATATGCCGATGCAATTCGTGAGTCCTTGGGCTTTTCGGCAAATATTGGAATTGTTAATGCTAGTAATGAAAAGAAGAAGTCTTATAGGCTAAAGATGGCGGAAATTGAAATAAGTCTAAGGCGTGTGGATCCGGTCACGTCAGCCGTAGCGAGATGCGCTGGGGATTGTTTGTACGGCGAACTTGATTGGCAACAAAATAATGATGGGGACGATACTCCGCTTTTCTACTATCTCTATCACTTGGAGCGTGTAATCCCAAGTGTGGCCGATGATTTTTTTGCTTTTTTCTGTGGTTATTTTGGAATTATGAATATTGGGTGAGTATGTAGTGGAGGGCGAAGGGCTTTATCAAGTGTATGGTGGGTCTCGTAAATGGGTTGCGATGAGGGGCGTTATCATTAATTGAGGTAGGCTTTGTTGTATTGATTTTAATTGTTTAAGTGCAATGGTGTTAATTGCGAGCCACTTCAGGTCTCATAAAATGGACGATCGTTGTTGCTTTAACTGTGGTGGTGGAGAGTGGTGAATATCAGTCGGTTCATGAATCCGCAGGCATTAGCAGCCATGTATGGCGATACTCCTTCGTTTGTCGGTGCTGAAGCCTTGTCGGTTGTATTCGGTCGAGATGGTCCATCTGTTTCTGTTAAATTTATGATGAAGGGGAAACCTTTAAAAAAGCCTGCAAGATGGCCGGGTGTCTTTGATGTTGTGTATGTGGAAGTTTCATTTGGTGCGGCAGAAATTGTTGGTTTTTCTAAATGGGGGAGAATGTTGTGTCGGAGGTCTTGGCTTGTCTTATGGGTGGTAGGGACTTGGTGAAGTTTATTTTTGAAAATGGATGTTGCCTAGAGTTTTCGTATGACTGGGCTTGTGTTGAAGGTATTAATTATGGCCTAATTGGTAGCCCTTAAATTAGCGGAAAGTGGCGGCCGATGGATGTGTCGACTACCGTTTTTAAGTTGTTGCCAACGTGTGCTAAAACGACCAGTTGGTCGAGTTCACCGATGCGGCGGGCAACAAGACCGCCTATGAATACCAGGCTGGCCAACTGGCCAAGGTCACCCACCCGGACAAGACCGAGGAGCGTTTCAACTACGACGCAGAAGGCCGTCTGCTGGCCCATGTGGACGCCCTCGACCGCTGCACCACCTGGTCCTATAACGCTGTCG
>NZ_JAENHV010000024.1:0-2078 GCF_016620375.1 Pseudomonas sp. LAM2023
ACTGACTTCCCACTCTGGGATATCCGTATAAGACTCAAGGATACTATCGATATCCCATACCACAAAATCTTCAGACATCACGCCCTCCTATGAACCTTTGACTTCCCTGACACCGGAATAATCTCTCGAGTTTCACGGTCTCTGATATAACCACCGCCTGCTGCCAAAATCCTAGCTTCCTTAGCTTGCTGCTCAGTCTTATCTGCGGTCATGCTAGTAACTTCATATGTTGTTGCTGTGCCATTCTCAATAACAGCCGTATCCACTCTTCGACGCTCGCCAGTCAGTGGATCTTTTACAGATTGACCAGTTGCATCTCTCAGATAGCATTCACTCTGAATCGAAGCGTTCGGATGAGCTGCTTTAATCTCAGCATTAAATTCCCGGTGACGACGATCTCCTTCAACCGCATTCTTGATCCGCTTCAGCCCCCACGGATCAATCCAACCGATCGGGTTCGGAACATACTGATAGAGGTTGAAGCCCCCCAGATAGCTGATCGGATCCTGGCTGACAAACCGCCCAAGCCTCGGATCATAGTACCGATACCGGTTGTAGTGCAGCCCCGTCTCATGGTCGTGGTACTGGCCTTGGAAGCGAATCGGGTTGGTCAGGCCGACTTGCTTGGCCCACTCCGACCGTGCTTCCTTGACCTCACCCCACGCCTTGTACTGCGCCGTCCACGCCACCTCACCATTGTGGTCGGTGAGTTCCATTGGCGTGCCGAGGTGGTCACACTGATACCAGAGAATCGCATCGAATGCCTGCGGCTTGACCTCGGTGTGCCACAGCGGGTCCTGATCGAAATCGTATTCCCGATCGCTCCAGTCCGGCTGGCGCAGCAGGCGGATCGGGTTGTTTCGTTGCGCCTGGACCACCGGCACGAAGCTGCCCGGCTCATACAGGTAATGCACGGTGCGCCCGGTCTCGCCCTCACCCTGCGGCGGTGAGCTTTCCCAAGCCAGGTTATCGCCATCCCAGCCATACAAGGTGTAACCACAACCCAGTTCGCGCTGGCGCTTGGCCCGCTGCATCTGGTTCCAGCCACTGCCCGCTCGCGGATCATCCTGGTGGTGCGCGGTGGAGTGTTTGTGCAGACGGCGGCCCAGAGCGTCGTAGCTGTACACCACGCTGAGCTTGTCATCGTCGAAGCGCACCAAACGGTCGAACAGGTCCCAGCTGAGGCGCGCCTTTTCGCCGTTGTGCAGGCGATGGATCAGGTTGCCGCGTTCGTCGTACTGGTAGTGGGTCCCGGCGTATTCACGCAGCAGGTTGTCCATCAGCTTGTTGCGCCGCGGGTCGCTTTCCAGCGGGCGATTCAGCTCTTGGGCCTTGTCGTCCAGCAGGTTACCGGCAGGGTCGAAGGCGAAGGTCTCGACACCCAGGCGACTGGTGGCTTGCAGCAGGCGGCCAACCGGATCGTACCGATAGGCCAGGTGGCCACGGCGGGTGTCGTGGATATCGGTCAGCTGGCCCACGGCATCGTACTGGTACTGGCGCTTGAGCAACGTGGACTTGCCGTCGTGGCTACCCAGCAACTGCTCTTGCAGGCGGCCAGCCGGGTCCCAGCTCTGGGCCTGCATCAGCTGGTTGCCCTGATGCCGGACCACTTCACGGTGCAGGTCATCACGCTCATAGGCCAGCAGTTCATGCTGGTCGAGGGTCATGCCCAGCACGTGGCCGCTGCCGTAGGTGAGCACGCTGACCTTATGGCCATCGGGGCGTACGGTCGCGATACGGTTGTTGAGCACGTCGTACTCGTGTTGCCACACCGCAACCATCGGCACCTCGGTACCAAGGTAATACTGGTGCTCGCGGGTCAGGTTGCCCGCCTGGTCATGGAACCATTGCAACTTGCTGGCCGCGTTGATCGCCTGGATCAGGTTGCCGTTGCCGTCGTAGGCGAAGGTTTCTTCCTGGCGTTGCTCCCCCAGTCTGGCCACGCGAGAAGCGAGCCGGCCCACCGGGTCGAAGGTGATGTCGATGCGGCGCTGGCCGACCTGGGTACTTGCCAGCCGGCCCGTATCAGCATCGTACTGGTAACGCGTCACCAACCCGTCGAAGCCTTGCTCCTGCAG
>NZ_JAENHV010000025.1:0-1900 GCF_016620375.1 Pseudomonas sp. LAM2023
GTTGGCAACAACTTAAAAACGGTAGTCGACACATCCATCGGCCGCCACTTTCCGCTAATTTAAGGGCTACCAATTAGGCCATAATTAATACCTTCAACACAAGCCCAGTCATACGAAAACTCTAGGCAACATTCATTTTCAAAAATAAACTTCACCAACTCTCTACCATCCATAAGACAAGCCAAGATCTCCGAAACAACATTACTTCTCCCCCATTTAGAAAAACCAACAATTTCTGCCGCACCAAATGAAATTTCCACATATACAACATCAAAGACACTCGGCCATCTTGCAGGCTTTTTTAAAGGCTTCCCCTTCATCATAAATTTAACAAAAACAGATGGACCATCTTGACTGAATACAACCGACAAGGCTTCAGCACCGACAAAAGAAGGAATATCGCCATACATGGCTGTTAATGCCTGCGGGTTCATAAATCTTGTGATATTCATTACTTTTTATTCCGACAGTTAAAGTAGTAGTGATCTTCCATCCCATCAACAGAACCTGTCCGAGGGTTATCTATAGGCCTGACGTTATGATGCGGAGGCTGATCTCCCACTCCCCCCTCGCCATAGTAATGACCAGCGGAGTGATCTTGCACAATAATATCCCTGCCGTTAACTCGATAAGTTAACTCTCGACTTCTTATTGGCCTTCGATTCTCATCAAGGATTGACTCACCATCACGATTGGTTAATCTCACCATTTTTTGATTTATCGGCTGCTGGGTTAGTGGAATACCCAAGCGCCGACGGATTTCCCTCAAGCTTGCTCGTCTCCACAGACCACATGTGAGACCTAACGGATCGACCCAGCTTACAGGATTAGAAGCATAGAGATGTAGATTAACGCCTCCAGCATAGCTAATTGGGTCTTGACTAAGGAACTTACCAGCTTCCGGATCATAATATCTATGCCGATTGTAATGCAGCCCCGTCTCATGGTCGTGATACTGCCCCTGGAAGCGAATCGGGTTACTTAGGCCATGCTGTTTCGCCCAGTCCGAGCGCTCCTCTTTGACTTCACCCCACGCCTTGTACTGCCCCGCCCAAGCAACATTGCCCTGCTCATCGGTCAGCTCCATCGGCGTACCGAGATGGTCGCACTGATACCAGGCAATCGCGTCAAACGCCTGCGGTTTCACCTCCGTATGCCACAGCGGATCCTGGTCAAAATCGTATTCGCGCTGGCTCCAGTCCGGTTGTTTATGCAAACGGATCGGGCTTTTACGCAGCGCCTGAGCAACCGGCACAAAGCTGCCCGGCTCGTACAGGTAATGCACGGTACGGCCAGTATCGCCATCGTCCCTTGGCGGTGAGCTCTCCCAGGCCAGGGTGTCGCCATCCCAGCCAAACAGGGTAAAGCCGCAGCCAAGTTCACGCTGGCGTTTGGCCCGTTGCAGCTGGTTCCAACCGGTGCCCGCTTCCGGCCTGTCCCAGAAATGCGCCACCGAGTGCTTGTGCAACCGTCGACCCAGGGCGTCGTAGCTGTAGTCCACCTTGAGCTTGTCGTCGTTGTACCCCGTTAGCCGGTCGAACAGGTCCCAGCTGAAATGGGCATGGGAGCCGTTGTGCAGCCGATGAATCAGGTTGCCGCGTTCGTCGTACTTGTAATGGGTCCCGGCGTACTCACGCAGCAGGTTGTCCATCAGTTTGTTGCGCCGTGGATCGGCTTCCAGCGGGCGGTTCAGTTCCTGGCTCTTCTGGTCGAGCAAGTTGCCGGCCGGGTCGAAGGCGAAGGTTTCCACGCCCAGGCGGCTGGTGGCCTTGAGCAGGCGCCCCACCGGGTCGTACTGGTACTCCAGCGGGCCACGGCGGCTGTCGTGGATGTTGGTCAGCTGGCCAGCGGCATCGTAGCGGTACTGGCGCTTGAGCAATGTGGACTGCCCGTCATGGCT
>NZ_JAENHV010000027.1:0-1598 GCF_016620375.1 Pseudomonas sp. LAM2023
GCCTGGTATTCATAGGCGGTCTTGTTGCCCGCCGCATCGGTGAACTCGCTCAGTTGGCCGAAGGCGTTGTAGGCCCAGTGACTGGTCTTGCCGGAGCAGTCGGTGTACTCGAGCAACTGTCCGGTATCGTTGTAGGTGAGTTTCTTCTCGTTGCCGATGCAGCCTTGATCGCCTTGACCAAGCCGGCCGGGGTGTAGGTAAACTCGGTCTTGTTGCCCAGCGGGTCGACTGCCGAAAGCTCAAGCACGAGAGTAAACCTAGGAAAGTGCACGCCACCCTGAATTTTTCTCGGATGTTGCATTAGGCCCACAAGCTTACGCGAATCCATTTTACCAGCATGGTACCTCTTGGATATTAGCCTTTAACGTGATATGACCCTCGGCTGGAATATTATTCTCAAGATCAAGCAGAAAACCAGCCATATTACTTGAAGTCACATCGAAGGCTCCCCACCCATATTCACCAGATAATTTTGACATACAGAAAAATTCACATGATTCCATCAGCGCAACATAGAGCGATTTGCTAACACTGCGACCACCACCCAGGAGAAAATCTGATAGCGGGCTCGAGCATGGCGATTGCAATGATTTATACCTGGATAAAAATGCATGTTTTTTTAATTCCAACAAATAGCGCTCATGCTCCATAGCCATGCGATCAAAGCAACCATTCCTATCTTTGAAAAAGATACTTGGCATATATTGACCACGAAAGTCCCCAGGCGCAAGAAGTGCTCCTGAAATGTCGACACAGTAACAACCTGCAATTAACGCACTCACAAACTCTTTTGCCGATGGCGTTCTGTCAAAGCCAAGAGTTCCGTCCTGATTGATCGCGCAAATCAACGCAAAGTCGTCATCGTGGTCAGCCGGCAGCCCCGCCACCCAACTGCTACTCGCCTTGCTAAAGAGTTCAAATTTTGCCCGATAGCATATCACTTCAAACATCTCTCACCCCGGATAAGTCACTATGATTGTTTCGCCTTTTCGGTTTGTGGCATGCACATGTGGGCTGCGATGGTGGTCTGGGTGTCCATCACCGACCATGTGAGGGTGTCCATCTGGATGATCAAATACTATCGACCCGTCCCAACCTCGGCGCCCAAAATTCTCAACGCCATTTGCAAGTAGGCAGTAGCAGTTCTTTCCACGACTACCATCATTAATCTGGTCTGACGCTAAATTTTTTCCACCACGCCCTACCCTAGGTACTTGCGCATGTTTTTGGGCAATCTTCATTGCCTCTTTACGACCCTTTGCCGCTAGAACAGTTGAAAGCCCAAGAGGGTCTATCCACTCTATCGGGTTAGGAGCATACGCGAAAAGATTCAAACCTCCAGCGTAGCCTATCGGATCCTCGCTGATAAAACGTCCCGTCTTCGAGTCGTAGTAGCGGTAACGGTTATATTGGAGTCCTGTCTCAGGATCGTGGTACTGGCCTTGGAACCGAATCGGGTTACTTAGGCCATGCTGTTTCGCCCAGTCCGAGCGCTCCTCTTTGACTTCACCCCACGCCTTGTACTGCCCCGCCCAAGCAACATTGCCCTGCTCATCGGTCAGCTCCATCGGCGTACCGAGATGGTCGCATTGGTACCA
>NZ_JAENHV010000019.1:0-1533 GCF_016620375.1 Pseudomonas sp. LAM2023
TGGTATCAGTGCGACCATCTCGGTACGCCGATGGAGCTGACCGATGAGCAGGGCAATGTTGCTTGGGCGGGGCAGTACAAGGCGTGGGGTGAAGTCAAAGAGGAGCGCTCGGACTGGGCCAGACAGCACGGACTGGGTAACCCGATTCGCTTCCAAGGCCAATACCATGACCATGAGACGGGGCTGCACTACAACCGCTATCGATACTATGATCCAAAGGCTGGGCGATTTGTTAGCTTGGATCCGATTAGCTATGCAGGCGGGATCAACCTGCTTATCTATGCACCAAGCCCTGTCGAGTGGATCGACCCACTTGGTTTGGCAGCGGCGGGTCAATTAGGCTCTTATGGTGAGTTGACTGGCCAAAAGCACACGGGCGACAAGCTTGATGCCCATGAACTCGTTAGAAACAAGGCGCTTGAGCAGATGGGGTGTTCAGACGGTTCACGGATGGACAGCAATCCATCAATTGCACTCACGAGGTCTCAACACGTCAATGTGCATAGACTTGAAACCGCCTTGTCGAGGGAACATCTGGGGACTAACGGAAAAAATGAATTCGAATTTGGTGCCGATGGTAAGCCTAGCAAGAGGCAGATGGATGTATGGCAAGGAGCCGTCAGGAAGTCAGGTATGAGCTCGGCTCAAGCGAAACGAATGCGAAAACAGTCAAATGCTTTTTTGAAGAATATGTGTTGCTGCAGCTGATAGGAGGATGGAGTTTTGAAGAAGCTAATATTCAAGCCGGAGGCTGTAAGTGCTCAGGTTCCCCATGTGGGAGGCGGTTGCCATTTACCAACTGATTTTGCGTGGCCCAAGGACTCCAAAGGCAAGGCGCTTCTACATCTAATGACTGTTCCGGCAGGCTGGGTCGAAGAAGGCGCGGAGGGCTGGCTGTCGTTGTTTACACCTTACGATCAAGAAGATACTTATCTTCATTGGGTGGAGCTAACCATTGATGGTGAAAATGAGTCTGTAGTTATATATCATGATAATTGTGGTCATGTTCGTAATGAGTATGGCGATCTTTCTCCGGCTCGGAAGGTCGAGCTTGAGGTTTCGAGTGCGGCTGAAACCGGTAAAGATTTTACTTCACGAATAGGCGGGGCGATCGCTTGGGTGCAAGACGTGGAGTATTTGCAAGGAAGCAGTTGCCGGATAATGATTAATGGTGATGATATTGATATTGGTTTTGCTGAAGAGTCAGGTATGTTTTCCGATGGGGTGGTCTATGTTTTCTTAAAGGATAATTTTCAGCTAGGTTCCAGACCAACCGTGCAAGGAGTATTGACATTTCAGTTCTCCTGAAGTGGTGGGATTTTGCGAGCCTGGCGGTATTTTTCCAAGCCATCAAAACACCTGGGCGCAAAAACCTTCGCCTTCGACCCGGCCGGCAACTTGCTCGACCAGAAGAGCCAGGAACTGAACCGCCCGCTGGAAGCTGACCCACGGCGCAACAAGCTGATGGATAACCTGCTGCGCGAGTACGCCGGGACCCATTACAAGTACGACGAACGCGGCAACCTGATTCAT
>NZ_JAENHV010000002.1:0-1491 GCF_016620375.1 Pseudomonas sp. LAM2023
GGCCACCGGGTTGGGAAGTCTGTGTGGTCATGAAATCAGCTCGCCTGGCATCAGGTCAGTCAGGGTGTTGAGGTTCGGTGCCTTGAAGGCAGGGCGTTCGGGTAGCGCCGGCAGTTTTGCCAGGCTGGCCATGGCCCCCTGCACGGCGGCACCGGCCCTGCTCGCAGCGCCCAGGGTGCTGGAGGCGGCGGGCAGTGCCGAATTGGCGACGCTGGCCAGCTGCGGCAGGCCGGCGACGCCGCCTTGGAGCGCACCTTGCACCTGCTGCACGGTCTGCATTGCAGCCTGCCCGGTCTTGAGCAGGCTGAGGCCGGTCTTGGCCGCGGCCATGCCGCTGCTGGCCAGTTGCTTGACCTTGGCCATCGCCGCGCCGCTGCCATCAGGCGTGAGCGTGTCGATCATCGAATCGAGCATGGATGGCGTGCCCGCTTCGGTCGCCACCAGCTTCGGCCAAGGCAGGCCCTTGACGAAGCTGCCGAGGCTCCAGGTGTCCACGGTGTCGAGGCCGAATTTCGCCGTGGCCGGCCCCGGCGCCGCGCCGGACACGGCATTGAAGCCCTGCCCGTCCAGCGTGCCCTTGAGCAGCGTGCCCAGGGCATCGGTGACTTCGTAGTCGCCGGCCTGGATGCCCTTGCTGTTGGCGTACAGGTTGAACAGTTCCAGCGCGCCCTTGCCGGGCTTGGGCGGTTCGGGGAAGGCGCCGGCCTTGCTCGCCGCACCGATATGGGCGAACTGCGCGGCGTGGGCGGTGTAGTTGGCGCTGGTGACGTGGGTGATGCCGCTGGCGTTGTAGGTGGTGGCACTGCCGCCGCCCTGCACCACCAGTTCGGTCTTGGCCTTGAGGATGATGCGCTCGGCGTTGGCGGTGATGTCCAGCTTGGCCAGCAAGTTGATGCTGTCCTTCAGGGCGCGGATGTCGATGTCGCCGGAGGCCGACACCAGCTTCCAGCCCAGGCTCTGCACGAAGAAGCGCATGCCCTGGCTGGCACTGGCCAGCAGGCGTTTGCCGATCGACAGGCTGGTGTGCCCGGTGCTGCTCAGTGCCAGGTGGCTGCCGCTGGTGAGGTGGTTCGGGCCGGGGGTGGTCAGGGCGATGCCGGCCGGGCTGGACACCACAAGGTGCGGCTGGGTGAATTCGGCGAACTCGTTTTTCGTGAGGTCGCCTGGGCCGCTGCCGAGGATGCCCATGTGCTGCTTGTGCAGGTCCTTGGCCACGGCGTCCTGGTCGCCCGGTTCCTGGGCCTGCATCTGCTTGGCAAGTTCCGCCAGGCTGTCCTGCTGCTCGCTGGCGGTGGCCAGGCGTTCGGCGGTTTCGGGCAAGTCCTTGTGGTGCTTGGATTCGTTCGGGCGCGGTTCGGTGGTGAGCAGCAGGCCGCCGGCGGCGCGCACGGCGCCGTGGCGATCGGTGCGCAGCTCGAAGCCTTCACCCCGTGGCGCACCGCCGCTCGGCCGTGGGTGGGTCAGGTAGCCGAGGTTCAGGGCACTGGCGCC
>NZ_JAENHV010000030.1:0-1442 GCF_016620375.1 Pseudomonas sp. LAM2023
ACTGACTTCCCACTCTGGGATATCCGTATAAGACTCAAGGATACTATCGATATCCCATACCACAAAATCTTCAGACATCACGCCCTCCTATGAACCTTTGACTTCCCTGACACCGGAATTATCTCTCGAGTTTCACGGTCTCTGATATAACCACCGCCTGCTGCCAAAATCCTAGCTTCCTTAGCTTGCTGCTCAGTCTTATCTGCGGTCATGCTAGTAACTTCAATGTTGTTGCTGTGCCATTCTCAATAACAGCCGTATCCACTCTTCGACGCTCGCCAGTCAGTGGATCTTTTACAGATTGACCAGTTGCATCTCTCAAATAGCATTCGGTACCAGGCAATGGCGTCGATTGGCTGCGGCTTGATCTCGGTGTGCCACAGCGGGTCCTGATCAAAATCGTATTCCCGATCGCTCCAGTCCGGCTGGCGCAGCAGGCGGATCGGGCTGTTTCGTTGTGCCTGGACCACCGGCACAAAGCTGCCCGGCTCATACAGGTAATGCACGGTGCGCCCGGTCTCGCCCTCACCCTGCGGCGGTGAGCTTTCCCAAGCCAGGTTATCGCCATCCCAGCCATACAAGGTGTAACCACAACCCAGTTCGCGCTGGCGCTTGGCCCGCTGCATCTGGTTCCAGCCGCTGCCCGCTCGCGGGTCATCTTGGTGGTGCGCGCTGGAGTGTTTGTGCAGACGGCGGCCCAAGGCGTCGTAGCTGTACACCACGCTGAGCTTGTCATCGTCGAAGCGCACCAAACGGTCGAACAGGTCCCAGCTGAGGCGCGCTTTTTCTCCGTTGTGCAGGCGATGGATCAGGTTGCCGCGTTCGTCGTACTGGTAGTGGGTCCCGGCATATTCACGCAGCAGGTTGTCCATCAGCTTGTTGCGCCGCGGGTCGCTTTCCAGCGGGCGATTCAGCTCTTGGGCCTTGTAGTCCAGCAGGTTGCCGGCCGGGTCGAAGGCAAAGGTCTCGACACCCAGGCGACTGTTGGCTTGCAGCAAGCGGCCAACCGGGCCGAACCGATCAGCCAAGTGACCAAGACGGGTGTCGTACCTAGCTGCGCGCCACTCTCAATCATTACACTTTTCTTATCTCAGCTAATCCTTTTTCTAGCAAACTTAGATTGGTAGGATCATTAATAATTTTTTTCGACCTAGCCCATCTATGCACTGCACTCTTAGGCCCTTCGACAAGCTTATTTCCTTCTTCGGTAAGCTCACTTTTCATTATGACGCGCTTCACCACATGCCCATTTCCGTCAGTAACACGACACTTTAAAAGCTCATTACTCTCAAGGAAGACAAATAGGTTTTCCATTGCAATTTGAATACTCTCCTGCCAATCCGGAGCACTTTCATACGAAGCCACTAATACATCAATATCCCAAACCGGATAATCATTAATCATTACAGCCTCCTTTCTACTTTAGACAACCCAGCAACCGG
>NZ_JAENHV010000003.1:0-1388 GCF_016620375.1 Pseudomonas sp. LAM2023
AGCAAATTGCTTGGGTGTTATATGGTCAAGCCTCACGGGCAATTAGTATTGGTTAGCTCAACGCCTCACAGCGCTTACACACCCAACCTATCAACGTCGTAGTCTTCGACGGCCCTTCAGGGAACTCAAGGTTCCAGTGAGATCTCATCTTGAGGCAAGTTTCCCGCTTAGATGCTTTCAGCGGTTATCTCTTCCGAACATAGCTACCCGGCAATGCCACTGGCGTGACAACCGGAACACCAGAGGTTCGTCCACTCCGGTCCTCTCGTACTAGGAGCAGCCCCTCTCAAATCTCAAACGTCCACGGCAGATAGGGACCGAACTGTCTCACGACGTTCTAAACCCAGCTCGCGTACCACTTTAAATGGCGAACAGCCATACCCTTGGGACCGGCTTCAGCCCCAGGATGTGATGAGCCGACATCGAGGTGCCAAACACCGCCGTCGATATGAACTCTTGGGCGGTATCAGCCTGTTATCCCCGGAGTACCTTTTATCCGTTGAGCGATGGCCCTTCCATACAGAACCACCGGATCACTAAGACCTACTTTCGTACCTGCTCGACGTGTTTGTCTCGCAGTCAAGCGCGCTTTTGCCTTTATACTCTACGACCGATTTCCGACCGGTCTGAGCGCACCTTCGTACTCCTCCGTTACTCTTTGGGAGGAGACCGCCCCAGTCAAACTACCCACCATACACTGTCCTCGATCCGGATAACGGACCTGAGTTAGAACCTCAAAGTTGCCAGGGTGGTATTTCAAGGATGGCTCCATGAGAACTGGCGTCCCCACTTCAAAGCCTCCCACCTATCCTACACAAGCAAATTCAAAGTCCAGTGCAAAGCTATAGTAAAGGTTCACGGGGTCTTTCCGTCTAGCCGCGGATACACTGCATCTTCACAGCGATTTCAATTTCACTGAGTCTCGGGTGGAGACAGCGCCGCCATCGTTACGCCATTCGTGCAGGTCGGAACTTACCCGACAAGGAATTTCGCTACCTTAGGACCGTTATAGTTACGGCCGCCGTTTACCGGGGCTTCGATCAAGAGCTTCGCTTGCGCTAACCCCATCAATTAACCTTCCGGCACCGGGCAGGCGTCACACCCTATACGTCCACTTTCGTGTTTGCAGAGTGCTGTGTTTTTAATAAACAGTCGCAGCGGCCTGGTATCTTCGACCGGCATGGGCTTACGGAGCAAGTCCTTCACCCTCGCCGGCGCACCTTCTCCCGAAGTTACGGTGCCATTTTGCCTAGTTCCTTCACCCGAGTTCTCTCAAGCGCCTTGGTATTCTCTACCTAACCACCTGTGTCGGTTTGGGGTACGGTTCCCAGTTATCTGAAGCTTAGGAGCTTTTCTTGGAAGCATGGTATCAACCACTTCGTCGCCTA
>NZ_JAENHV010000018.1:0-1211 GCF_016620375.1 Pseudomonas sp. LAM2023
CGCTCATCCGGATAGCGCACGCGGTACAGGTGGCCGAGGATGTCGTAGTAGTACCAGGTCTCCTGGCCGTGGGCGTCGGTGACGTAGGTCAGGCGAATGTTCTCGTCCCATTCCAGGCGCGTGTCGTAACTGCCGTCATCGGCCCATTCACGAGTGGCCTTGGCGTCGAAGGCGCTACCATCCCACTGCAGGTTCATGCCGCGACCGGTGCGGTCGGTGTAACGGGTAACCAGGTGATTCTGGTACTGGTAGTGCCAGGCAGCACCGTGCTCATCCTGGGCCGCAACGAGGTCGCCCTGACTGTCGTAGTGGTAGGCGCACAGCTGACGCAGCGGCTGGCCGTCGCGCATTTCCCACAGGCCAGTGATCTGGCCGTGGTCATCGATCAAGGTGCCCAGGTGGCGCAATACGTCCTTCACATCGCCCTGGAAGGTGATGATGTCCGACAGCACCGGATGCCCCTCGTGATGATGCTCGTAGTGCAGCATGCAACCGGCATCGTTCTGCAGCAGGACCTTGCGCAGGTAATAGCGGTCGCCCACGCGCAGGTAATACTCCTTGCGCACGAAACCACGGCAGATCACCAGCTCATCGTCGCTGCTGCGTACCAGCAGCAGGTCCTCGATGGCGTTGAACTGCGACTTGCCGACCTTGGGCAACTCGAATTCATGGCTGCGGCCATCGAAGTCATGGAACAGCAGGCCGTTGCCCACCACGTCGATGCGGGTGGTGAATTCGGTGACCCAACGAGCCCCCAGGCAACCCTGGTCATACTCGGCCAGGCGGGAGTGATAGATGCGCTGCCAATCGATCGGGAATGCGCCGGGCAGGCTGAAATCCGTATGGATGATGAATTCGGAACCCAGGGCAAAACTGATGCTGCGCCCGGTGGTGGACTTCGGCGTCGGCCTGGGGATCGGGCAGCCAGGCTCTACAGGGCTTGGTGTTTGAGTGGCCTTGGCCTGGGCACTGCTGACCGCCAACTCGCCCTTGCCCTTCTCCCGCTGCACCTGCGTCACGGTCCCCGGCTTGCTCACCCCCGGCTGCCCGTTCCTGTTGCGCTTGCGAAAGCCCTTCACCGCCCCGCTCAGTACATTCAGCATCCAGCCGATGCTCATCTGCGTGCCCGGGTCCGCCAGCTTGTTCAACTGCCGCGCCATCTCCGGCCCCAGCGCGCGCAGTTGCCCGGTGTTGGCCAGCACCTTGGTCTT
>NZ_JAENHV010000016.1:0-1166 GCF_016620375.1 Pseudomonas sp. LAM2023
AAGCGCCTGACCCGCTACCAGGTGACCCTGCGCCCGCAGCTGGCCTACCTGGCCCACCGTATCAACCAGCGCATGTTCCAGCACCTGAACGTGCCGAAGATCATCGCCCAGGTGCTGGAAGAGCATGGCATCCTCGCCAACGCCTACCAGTTCCAGCTGGGCGCCGTTTACCCGGACCGCGAGTACTGCGTGCAGTACGACGAGTCCAACCTGCAATTCATCCAGCGGTTGTGTGAAGAAGAGGGCATCCACTACCACTTCCGCCACAGCGCCGAAGGCCACCAGCTGGTGTTCGGTGACGACCAGACGGTGTTCCCGAAACTGGCCCCCGTACAGTTCCAGCACGACTCCGGGCTGGTCGCCGACACGCCGATGATCAAACGTTTCGGCCTGCGCGTGGAGACCCGCACCAGCAGCGTCACCCGCCGCGACTACGACTTCAAGAAACCGCTGATCCAGCTTGAAGGTGCCGCCGACAGCCTCGACGAGCCGGCCCTGGAAGACTACGACTATCCCGGTCGCTTCCTCGACCGCTCGCGCGGCAAGCACTTGGCCACCCGCGCCCTGGAGCGCCACCGCAGCGACTACCGCCAGGCCGAGGGCCAGAGTGACCAGCCGCTGCTGGCCAGCGGGCACTTCCTGACCCTGGCCAGCCACCCCAACGCCCAGTGGAACGATCTGTGGCTGCTCACCGAGGTGCGCCACCAGGGCCGCCAGCCGCAGGTGCTGGAAGAAGCCATCACCAGCGACGTCGACCCGCGTTTCGACGGGTTCCAGCAGGGCTACCGCAACGTCTTCGTGGTCACGCCCTGGGAGCAACCCTATCGCCCGCCGCTGAACCACCCCAAGCCCAAGGTGCTGGGCGAGCAGCGCGCGGTGGTCAGCGGCCCCGAGGGCGAAGAGATCTACTGCGACGAATATGGCCGGATCAAGGTGCAGTTCTTCTGGGACCGCGAAGGCCAGGCCGATGACAAATCCAGCGTGTGGATGCGCGTGGCTTCGAGCTGGGCCGGGCAGGGCATCGCCGGCCTGCAGCTGCCCCGAGTGGGCATGGAAGTGCTGGTCAGCTTCCTCGAAGGCGACCCCGACCAGCCGCTGGTGACCGGCTGCCTGTACCACGGCGTGAACATGCCGCACTACAAGCTGCCCGACCTGAAGACCCTGGC
>NZ_JAENHV010000033.1:0-965 GCF_016620375.1 Pseudomonas sp. LAM2023
CCCACCGGGTCGAAGGTGATGTCGATGCGGCGCTGGCCGACCTGGGTACTTGCCAGCCGGCCCGTATCAGCATCGTACTGGTAACGCGTCACCAACCCGTCGAAGCCTTGCTCCTGCAGCAACCGCCCGACCGGGTCGTAGAGGAAGTCGGCCTTGCTCTCGTTCTCGTTCTCCAGGCCGATCAGGCGGCCCAGCTTGTCCCAGCGATAGCGCAAGGTGTGCTCGTTGGCATCGACCCGCTCGGCAAGCAGGCCCGCGCTGTTGTAGGCCCAGGTGGTGCAGCGGTCCAGCGCATCGGCATGGGCCAGCAGGCGGCCTTCGGCATCGCGCTCGAAGCGCTCTTCGGTATTGTCCGGGTGGATGACTTTTGCGAGCTGGCCAGCCTTGTATTGGTAGACCGTCTTGTTGCCCGCCGCATCGGTGAACTGCACCAGCTGGCCGAAGTCGTCGTATTCCCAATGACTGGTCTTGCCCGAACAGTCGGTGTATGCGACCAGTTGATCCGCTGCGTTGTAGGCCAGCTTCTTCTCGTTGCCGTTGGCATCCTTGATCGCCTTGACCAGCCCGGAAGGCGTGTAGGCGAATTCGGTCTTGTTGCCCAGCGGGTCGGTGGTCTCGACCAGGTTGCCTTTCTTGTCGTAGTCACGCAGCCACAGGCCACCTTCGGCATCGCGGATCTTGATCGGGTGACGACGGTCATCATAGGCGATGTGGACCTGACTGTGGTCAGCCCGGATATGACGGATGACGCTGCCTTGCTCGTCGTAGTCGTAACGGTCTTCGCTGCCGTCGGCGTGCACATGGCGCACCACATTCTTGCGCTCGTCGCGGAAGATCCACTCCGAGCGCTCATCCGGATAGCGCACGCGGTACAGGTGGCCGAGGATGTCGTAGTAGTACCAGGTCTCCTGGCCGTGGGCGTCGGTGACGTAGGTCAGGCGAATGTTCTCGTCCCATTCCAGGCG
>NZ_JAENHV010000041.1:0-950 GCF_016620375.1 Pseudomonas sp. LAM2023
CTGCAGGAGCAAGGCTTCGACGGGTTGGTGACGCGTTACCAGTACGATGCTGATACGGGCCGGCTGGCAAGTACCCAGGTCGGCCAGCGCCGCATCGACATCACCTTCGACCCGGTGGGGCGCCTGGTTTCACGGGTTGCCAGCCAGGGAGACCAGCGTCAGGAAGAGACCTTTGCCTACGATGGCAACGGCAACCTGATCCAGGCCATCAACGCCGCCAGCAAGCTGCAGTGGTTCCATGACCAGGCGGGCAACCTGACCCGCGAGCACCAGTATTACCTCGGTACCGAGGTACCGATGGTCGCGGTGTGGCAGCACGAGTACGACGTGCTCAACAACCGCGTCGCGACCATCCGCCCGGACGGGCACAAGGTCAGCGTGCTCACCTACGGCAGCGGTCACGTGCTGGGCATGACCCTCGACCAGCATGAACTGCTGGCCTACGAGCGTGATGACCTGCACCGCGAAGTGGTCCGGCATCAGGGCAACCAACTGATGCAGACCCAGGCGTGGGATCCAGTGGGGCGTCTGCAGGAGCAGTTGTTGGGTAGCCATGACGGCAAGTCCACGTTGCTCAAGCGCCAGTATCAATACGATGCCGTGGGCCAGCTGACCGATATCCACGACACCCGCCGTGGCCACCTGGCCTATCGGTACGATCCGGTCGGCCGCCTGCTGCAAGCCACCAGTCGCCTGGGTGTCGAGACCTTCGCCTTCGACCCGGCCGGCAACGTGCTGGACGACAAGACCCAGGAACTCAATCGCCCGCTGGAAAGCGACCCGCGGCGCAACAAGCTGATGGACAACCTGCTGCGTGAATACGCCGGGACTCACTACCAGTACGACGAACGCGGCAACCTGATCCATCGCCTGCACAACGGCGAAAAGGCGCGCCTCAGCTGGGACCTGTTCGACCGTTTGGTGCGCTTCGACGATGACAAGCTCAGCGT
>NZ_JAENHV010000007.1:0-878 GCF_016620375.1 Pseudomonas sp. LAM2023
CGCTCATCCGGATAGCGCACGCGGTACAGGTGGCCGAGGATGTCGTAGTAGTACCAGGTCTCCTGGCCGTGGGCGTCGGTGACGTAGGTCAGGCGAATGTTCTCGTCCCATTCCAGGCGGGTGTCGTAACTACCGTCATCGGCCCATTCGCGAATGGCCTTGGCGTCGGAGGCGCTACCATCCCACTGCAGGTTCATGCCGCGACCGGTGCGGTCGGTGTAACGGGTAACCAGGTGATTCTGGTACTGGTAGTGCCAGGCAGCGCCGTGCTCATCCTGGGCCGCAACGAGGTCGCCCTGACTGTCGTAGTGGTAGGCGCACAGCTGACGCAGCGGCTGGCCGTCGCGCATCTCCCACAGGCCGGTGATCTGGCCGTGGTCATCGATCAAGGTGCCGAGGTGGCGGTGGATCTGGCTCGGGTCATCCTGATAGGTGACGACGTCCGAGAGCACCGGCCGGCCATTGTGGCGGTGCTCATAATGCAGCATGCAGCCGGCGCCACTGGCGAGCGTGATCTTCTGCAGGTAATACCGATCACCCACGCGCAGGTAATACTCCTTGCGCTCGAAGCCGCGGCAGACCACCAGTTCGTTTTCGCGGCTGCGAACCAGCAGTAGATCCTCGATGGCTTTGAACTGCGACTGCTCCACTTTCGGCAGTTCGAACGCGTGGCTACGACCGTCGTGGTCATGGAACACCAGCCCCTTGCCCACCACGTCGATACGCGTAGTGAACTCGGTGACCCAGCGTGCGCCGAGCGTGCCTTGATCGTATTCGCTCAAGCGCGAGTGATAGGTCCGTTCCCATTCGATGGGGAACGGGCCGGGCAGACTGAAATCGGTATGCAGGATGAATTCGGAGCCCAGCGAGAAACTGAT
>NZ_JAENHV010000005.1:0-671 GCF_016620375.1 Pseudomonas sp. LAM2023
TCACATACCGATTGGCAACAACGCCCATAGGCGACCAGTCGCTGCCCGACAGCGCATAGACATCAAGGAAGCTCGCGTCGGCGTGGCTCTTCTGCGCGTCCACTACCCCACTCATCATCGCAAGGGCGTAATCCGTCACCAGAAGGTCGTATTCCGCTTTGCTCAGCCTGCCGCTCTGGTACAGCTCAACAAGCTTTTCCCCAGCCTGTTTCTCCTGCTGCCGGTATTCAGCACGAATACCAACCTCGCAGTTGCCATTTCCTCCACAGGCTTTATACCGCTCGTGCAACTCATCAATGCTGCCAATACCAGCAGCCTTGAGCTTCTCGTACAACGCCCGGCTGGCTGCATCCAGCCGCTCAACGCCGTACTTGTTCGCCAGCAGGTTGTTTTCAACCGCGTTACGCCCCGCACCAGCACCTGCGACCGCCCCAGCGCTATTACCTTCCACCAGGCCACCCGAAAGCCCGGCTGCCAGCGTCGACAGCGCAGAAACGGTCTGTTTCTGTTCTTCGCTGAGCGAGTTGCTGTCGCTGGTGCCATACAACTGCTGAGTGATCAGGCGGGCAACCAGCTCGCCGCCGGCCGCACCCGCTGCACCGGCCGCCGCCGAGTTGCCCTGCGCCTGGGCGACAACGGCACCCAAAACCGCATGGGCCATGACGTTGAGT
>NZ_JAENHV010000008.1:0-631 GCF_016620375.1 Pseudomonas sp. LAM2023
CTGGCAATTTCCTGCCACCGGGCGACTTTCTCAAGCATGGAGAGCATCACTCATGGCAACTCCCGCCTACATGGCCGTCACCGGCGAAAAACAAGGCCTGATCACCGCTGGCGCGTTCACCGCCGACTCGGTAGGCAACACCTACCAGGAAGGTCACGAAGACCAGGTCATGGTCCAGGGCTTCGAACACGAAGTGATCATCCCGCGTGATCCACAGTCCGGCCAGCCGACGGGTCAGCGCGTGCACAAGCCGGTGAAGATCACCAAGGTCTTCGACAAGGCTTCGCCGCTGCTGCTGGCCGCCCTGACCTCGGGCGAGCGCATGACCAAGGTCGAGATCAAGTGGTACCGCACCTCGGCCCAGGGCACCCAGGAGCACTACTACACCACCGTCCTGGAAGACGCGATCATCGTCGACATCAAGGACTACATGCACAACTGCCAGGACCCGGCCAACGCCCACTTCACCCACCTGGAAGACGTGTATTTCACCTACCGCAAGATCACCTGGACCCACGAAGTGTCCGGTACTTCCGGTTCTGACGACTGGCGCGCACCGGTCGCCGGCTAAGGCTCGGGGTCTCTGGGTGATCGACGCCAGCGTTGCATCGCCCATGAGATCGAGCGCCGC
>NZ_JAENHV010000011.1:0-563 GCF_016620375.1 Pseudomonas sp. LAM2023
ACCATGGCCGCGGCGCGCATGAGCCTGCGCCCGACCCTGTTCCTGGTGCGCCAGGAGCTGCGCAACAGCGCCAAGATGCTGCTGGGCGATGCGCTGATCCAGGTACTGATCGGCCACCTCAACGCGACCATCGCCGGCACCATCGACGACTTCGTGGCCAAGGCGCAGCCGAAGATCGCCGGCATCCTGGCCGACGCCGGCGCGTTGGGCATAAAGATCACCAGCGAGATCGCCACCGGGCTGGAGAAGGTCGCCCTGGGCCAGCTGGACGCCAAGGGTGACCTGTCGAAGGCGGGCAAACAGGTGTCCGCCGCCGCCGACAAACTGCTCAACGACCCGAAGGCGGCGTTCAGCAACATCTTCGGTGCCGTGCACAACGCCTACAAGGCCGCTGGCAAGGGGCTGGCCAACAGCGCCACGAGCAAACTGCTGCCGGACCAGATCAAGACCAAGGTGCTGGCCAACACCGGGCAACTGCGCGCGCTGGGGCCGGAGATGGCGCGGCAGTTGAACAAGCTGGCGGACCCGGGCACGCAGATGAGCATCGGCTGGATGCTGAATGT
>NZ_JAENHV010000040.1:0-551 GCF_016620375.1 Pseudomonas sp. LAM2023
GATTCATGACTGGGGTGAAGTCGTAACAAGGTAGCCGTAGGGGAACCTGCGGCTGGATCACCTCCTTAATCGACGACATCAGCCTGCTGATGAGCTCCCACACGAATTGCTTGATTCATGGTTGAAGACGATCAAGACCCTATATAGGTCTGTAGCTCAGTTGGTTAGAGCGCACCCCTGATAAGGGTGAGGTCGGCAGTTCAAATCTGCCCAGACCTACCAATATGCGGGGCCATAGCTCAGCTGGGAGAGCGCCTGCCTTGCACGCAGGAGGTCAGCGGTTCGATCCCGCTTGGCTCCACCACTTTCTGCTGTTGTGAAGTGTTGCACTTGATCAAACTCAGAAATGAGCATTCGCCTCGAATGTTGATTTCTGGCTTTTGTCAGATCGTTCTTTAAAAATTCGGATATGTGATAGATATAGACTGATGGCCAGTTTCACTGCTGGTTAATCAGGCTAAGGTAAAATTTGTGAGTTCTGCTCGAAAGAGCAACATGCGAATTTTCGGCGAATGTCGTCTTCACAGTATAACCAGATTGCTTGGGGTTAT
>NZ_JAENHV010000035.1:0-536 GCF_016620375.1 Pseudomonas sp. LAM2023
CGGCTAACGGGGTACAACGACGACAAGCTCAAGGTGGACTACAGCTACGACGCCCTGGGCCGACGTCTGCACAAGCACTCGGTGGCGCACTTCTGGGACAGGCCGGAAGCGGGCACCGGGTGGAACCAGCTGCAACGGGCCAAGCGCCAGCGTGAACTTGGCTGCGGCTTTACCCTGTTTGGCTGGGATGGCGACACCCTGGCCTGGGAGAGCTCACCGCCAAGGGACGATGGCGATACTGGCCGTACCGTGCATTACCTGTACGAGCCGGGCAGCTTCGTGCCGGTCGCTCAGGCGCTGCGCAAGAGCCCGATCCGTTTGCACAAGCAACCGGACTGGAGTCAGCGAGAATACGATTTTGACCAGGATCCGCTGTGGCATACGGAGGTGAAACCGCAGGCGTTTGACGCAATTGCCTGGTACCAATGCGACCATCTCGGTACGCCGATGGAGCTGACCGATGAGCAGGGCAATGTTGCTTGGGCGGGGCAGTACAAGGCGTGGGGTGAAGTCAAAGAGGAGCGCTCGGACTGGGC